>CAVROO010000021.1:0-271746 GCA_963722765.1 uncultured Acidobacteriota bacterium | reverse complement strand
AATTCCACTGGTTGTTGATGTTCCAGAGAAAACCGGCGTTGAGTCCCCAATCGGAGTCGTCCACGCGGATTCGCTGGGTTCGAGCCTCCACTTCCTCGACAACCTCGCTATCCAGTGTTCCCCTGAAGCGCGAAATCCCGAGTCCCAGACTAAGCTTTCTCTCGGTCTGTAGGCTATGGCGACCGCCGTGGTTACGATTTCGAGCTCCGCCGTCGCGTCGATGTCAACTCCTGGTTCGTTCGGTCCGATGATATCTTCGAAGCTGCCCAAGCCCGAAGGAGATTCCGCTGCGCCGAACTGATGTCGGTAAAGCGCGACGGACCAATCCCCCCTCGGATACACAAAAGAAAGGAAGCCCACTCCCGACAGAGTCGTGGCTTCTCCTTCGAATCCCGCCTCGTCGAACTCGCCGCGGACTCGTAGCTCCATCGAGATTTCCGGCCGCGCCAGTTGAACGAGCCCGGAGGGATTGGCAAATGCCGCCGTCGCGTCGTCCGCCATGGCGACGAAGGCGCCTCCAAGGCTCAAGCTGCGTGCGCCCGGGCTCGAGAAACTCGTTTCGAGAAAGGGACGTTCTTGGGCCTGGGTGACCGCGTGGCCAGCGGCCAACACAACGAAGATCCACGGCGAAGACAAGACAAAGCAACGTTTCACGATGCACCCCTCACGACGGCCAGCAACTCGTCGATGGCGGTCACGACGACGCTCGCATGCTCGGGATGGGTCAGGAACGAGATGTGGCTGGCGCCGTCCACGATGATGTGAACACCTCGTGCCGAGCGGTTGGCCAGGAGACGGTGTTGTTGGATCTTGAATCGCCACCGCTCGCGATCGTCTCGAGTTGCGCTCTCACTCAGAACGATGATGGGACGCTCCCCGAAGTCCTGTGACGGGAAGGCGGGATCTTCGAGGGACCGGTCCATGTGCAAGAGCTCGTCGGCCGAGGCGCTGAGATGCCGGGGCCAGGCGGTTATCGTTTTGTAGAGCTCCGGAAGCGCTTCATTTTGGGGTGGGGGAAACAGTCTATTCAACCCAAATCGACCGAGTCGTCCGAGCCAACGCATGTTCCGTATGCTTTTGTCCAGGCGTTCGCCGTTCCTCGCTAGAAAGGACGGAACGTTGCTTGGGATTCGAGGGATCGACGAAGGCGAGGCCGGCGACATCGTCCGGAAACAGGTCGAAGTATTTTCGAATGACGATCCCGCCGTAGGAGTGCCCGACCAGGACGAAGGGGCCCGTTCTCTCAGCGTTTTGCAGCAACCGGTGGAGCTCTTGGGCGGCCGTTTCGGCGATACGTGGCGACGGGCCCGAATCGCTCCATCCCAACCCGGCGCGATCGTAGGAGCAAACGCGGGTCAGCTTGGCCACCTCGGGTTGGATCAATCCCCAGGCTGCAGAGAAAGCGTTGCCGCCGGTTTCCAGGATGACGGTCGGTGAAGCTCCCGCCGGGCCATCGCATTGGATGTGCAGTCGGTGTCCGCCGATATCCACCATCCGGCCGGGCGGCGGATAGGTGGCTAGCTCGCGGGACTCGAGGAGGAGCTCCACAATGGCTCCGGCGGCGAGAAAAACCAGAATGGTAGCGAGCAGTCCGGATGCTAAGCCATTTGAAGAGTCGCATCGACCCACTTCAGAATCATCTCGATGACGGTCGCCTCTCCTTGGCCGACCCCCACACAGAGTGTGGCCAATCCGTAGGTCATGGATTCACCGGCCGCCTTGCGGCGTTTCATCTCGTGGAGCAAGGTCGTGAAGATGCGGGCGCCCGAACACCCGAGGGGATGGCCTAGCGCGATCGCTCCACCGTTGACGTTGGTGATCTCGTGCTCAAAGCCCGCGTCTTCCATCACCGCCATGGACTGTACGGCAAAGGCTTCGTTGAGCTCGATGAGACGGATTTGACTCGATGCTCAACGAGGCTCTCTGAAGCGCTTTCTTCGTTGCCGGTACAGGACCGAGACCCATCGTCTGGGGATCGACGCCGGCGGCGCCGCTCGCCATCCACCGGGCCAGGGGTTTCATACCGAGCTCGGTGGCTTTATCTTCGCTCATGACGAGGACGGCCGCGGCGCCGTCGTTCAAACCGCTCGAGTTACCGGCGGTGACGGACCCGCCCTTGCGAAAGGCGGGCTTCAATTTCGCAAGCTGCTCGATGCTGGAGTCGAGAATGTAGCGACCGTCTTCTTTTCGGTAGCGGGGATGCTCGTCGGTGTCGAAAATTTTTGGGTCGCCCTTTCGCTGTGGGATCTCGACGGGTGTGATCTCTTCGGCGAAACGACCCGCATTAATGGCGTCTACTGCGCGACGGTGACTTTCGAGCGCGTAAGCGTCTTGTTTCTCACGAGTCAGGTGGGGTTTTTGCTCGAAAATGTTCTCGGCGGTCGCACCCATGGCGTCGAGAGGGAACAAAGTTTCCATGCGGGGATTGGGGTATCGCCAGCCGAGCGAGGTATCCCAGCCGGTGAAGTTGCCTCCGCCCCAGGGGCGGGCCGACTTGGGGACAGAGTAGGGAGCCCGGCTCATGCTCTCCACGCCGCCGGCGATGAAAATGTCGCCTTCACCGACACGGATCGCGCGGGCGGCCTGGTTGATGGCGTTCAAGCCCGAAGCACAGAGCCGGTTGAAGGTCACCGCGGCGACCTCCTGAGGAAATCCGGCTAAAAGTGTTGCCATGCGGGACACGTTTCGATTGTCCTCGCCGGCTTGATTGGCGCAACCCATGTAGACTTCTTCGAGCAGAGCCGGATCGAGTCCCGTTCGGTCGATGACGGCGCGTAGGACGATGGCGAGCAGATCATCCGGCCGCACTGAAGAGAGTGTCCCTCCGTGACGGCCCACCGCGGTGCGAACGGCATCAATGATAACGACTTCTCTCATGAATGATTCCTCCCGAAATTTGCGGAAGTATAACTCGGATGAGGCTATTTCTGTGTCCTGATGTATCATCAGCCGTCCTGAAGGAGGTCTGAAAGATCCATGGGTGAAAATCATTCCGAGCGGGAGACCTTCGCGTCGCGATTCGGCGTGCTCATGACGATGGTCGGCGTGGCGGTAGGCTTGGGCGCGGTCTGGCGTTTCCCCTATATGGTGGGGACGTTTCGGTGGCGCCGCCTTCGTTCTCTTCTACATGGCGGTCGTGGCCTTTGTCGGCATCCCGGCTCTCATGGCGGAGTGGACTCTGGGGCGGCACACGAGCCTCGGAACCTTGGGCGCTTTTGAAAAAGGCCGGCTGCCGGGCGGAAAGTTCGTTGGAGCCTTCCTGTTCTTCATCGTCTTCTGGGCGACGGGTTACTATTCGACCGCGATCGGATGGGTCGGATTCCACGCGCTGGGTGAGGTCGTGCGCGCCTTTGGCGGTGGTCTGGATCCGTCCATCATCCTGCCGCCCGAGGAAGGGATTCAACGGGGTGTCGTTTGGCCTTGCAGCTCGCCATGACCGCTTTCGTCATCTTTACCTGCGGAATCGTGCTCATCAAGGGATTGAGAAAGGGAATCGAGAAAACCAGCAAGTGGATCGTGCCGAGTCTTTTCATCATTCTGATCATCTTGATCTTTCGCTCGATTACCTTGGACAACGCCTGGGAAGGTGTTCGGTGGTATATTGGCGGCTTTCGTTTCAGCGCTCTTACGCCCTCGGTCATGGCCGCCGCTCTCGGGATGGCGTTTTTCTCCATGTCCCTCGGCGGAACCTTCATGGTCATCTACGGTTCGTACCTCGATAAGAAGGAAGACATTCCCGGAAACGCCATACTCACCGGCATCAGTGCGTCGTTGGCGGGCTTGCTGGCCGGCTTCGCCATTTTTCCCGCTGTATTTTCCTTCGGGCTGGAGCCGGCTTCGGGGCCGGGACTCATCTTTTCCACCTTGCCTAAAACCTTTGCCATGATGCCGGCCGGTTGGGTTTTCGGTCTGCTTTTTTTCTTGGGTCTTTTCGGCGCCGCCTATCTCTCCGATGTCGCGGCTCTCGAGGTCCTCGTGGGAGGTATCGTTCGAACCGTTGGGGTGTGGAGAGAAAAAAGGCCGTGATTTTTTCGTGCCTGGTGTGTTTCGTACTCGCCATTCCGCCGATGATCAACATGAAGATTTTCGTGCCCTGGGATCTCACCTTCGGCTCCGGTATGCAGGTCATCGGCTCGTTTATGGCCGTCATCACCACGGCCTGGTTCATCAAACGCGCCGAGGTTCTAAAGGAGCTCTCCACCTCCGGCCAGTTACCTTTCTTGCCTTTCCTCTACTGGTGGATGCGCCTCGCCATCCCCGCCGCCATCCTCGTCGTGGGCCTAAACTGGCTCCTAACCTAATCCCTAACCCCGGGGTCAGACTTTTGTTTCTTGATTTCTTTCTATGGCGAGATTTTTCTCAAATAGATGATTACGTTAGCTTTATGCCTTGGTAGAAGGTGTGTCTGACCCCGTATTTTTTGATATTTTGTGGAAAACTTCGTGACGCCCCAAAGGGGTGTGCTCAACACCGCGGTGGCTTTCGTGATGTCGAGCTCGCAGTTGCGCGGCCATTTTTTGCCGTTGGATGGGCCGAAGCTCAGGGTTGAACGCTCCTCGACATCCCACCAATCGAGCATGCGAACGCCGTACTCGGCGCGAGTGAGAACTTGCCTACCGGCGATATTGAGCACGCCGGTGTATTGGTTCTCAGCCAGCTCGAGGCAGGCTTGGGCGAGGGTCTCGACCCAGACCGGATTTCGGCGTTGATCGGTAAAAAGACTGACCGCTTTGTCGGCTCTCAATGCGCGGACGAGTCCGGTCGTCGCGTGGTCCATTTCATCGAGCCCGTATATAAGAGAAGTCCGGACGATGACGTGGTTCTCATTGTCTTCAACGAAGGTCTCTGCCGTGGCCTTGGCTCGGCCGTAGTCGTGGAGCGGCGCCGGTCGTGCCGTTTCGTTATAGGGGGCCTGCCGGCCGTCGAATAGGACGTCGGTGGAAAGATGGATGAGCCGGGCGGACCAGGCTCGTGCGGCAGACGTGACGTTCTCGGCGGCGGAAGGGATCAGGTCGTCGGCGTCGGGAGATCGATCCGAACCGGCGGTATGAATAATGACCTCGGGACGAAACGATTCTACAGGTTGGGGAAAGCTTTATCGTCACGAAGATCGATGCGCACCCCGTTCGGCTGCTTCAGACGATCGTTGGTGAAAAACGTGTAGAGGATATCGTGGCTTTCCGCGGCTCGCCGAACCAGTCGGCGTCCTAGATACCCGCTGCCTCCGGTGATGAGTATCTTCATCTCTTTGGCTTTCAGGTCTCGGACATGGTCACTTCTATCTGCTGACAGCTCGTTCGCCAGGCGCAGCCTGGCCTACCTACATTTGAACGTCTTTGGGGTTGATGTTCCAAACGGAGAGCTCCACCGTGATGCCGTTGGGATCGGTCAACGTAATGGTGTCGAGAATTTCGTGTGAGATTGTAGTGTAGGGGTAGCTGCGCTCATCCAGACGTTTTATAGCGCCTTCGTATTGCTCTCGAGAAACGGTGAGAGCAAAGTGGTGAAAGCCACCGATGCCGATCCGCGCCTCGTCCTGCACGTTGGAAAGGCGAAGAAACGCCAGAAGCTCTCCTCTACCCATGTCGAAAAAAACCTGAGTCGAGCTCGGGTCGCCGTCCATGGCCCGCACCCGAAGTAGTTTCAGACGGATGAGCTCGGTGTAGAACTCGATGGTTTGCTCGAGGTCATCGGTGATGAACGCCACGTGGTTGACGCCGTCGGCTTGACTTTCGAAACCCGTGTAGGTCTTCGTTGTCTATGATAGCGGGCAATGAGGCTTTGGCGCTCCTTTTCTCCATCCACCGCTCACCGGCTGTGACGCTACTTCAGCCTTGGGTTCCGCCAGCAGGGGAAGACGGTGTACAGGCTAGCCAACACGCCCAAAATCAGGCCACAGACGACCCGCACCAAAATATGGTTCATCGACAAACCTCCTCAGTCTGGACTGTTTCTCACGAGTCCGAGCTCGGTTACGAAAGAGTTCGTGCCGGCATTAAGATCGAGAATCCGATCACGTCATCACTTGGCCGCCATCCACCCTGATGACTTGCCCATTTACATGCCGGCTCAAATCCGAGCCCAAAAAGAGCACCACGCGAGCGACGTCCTCCGGTTCTCCGAGTCGGCCGAGCGGTGAAATCTCGAGCTCGTGCCGGCGAACCGATTCAGGAACGGCTGCAGTCATCCGAGTCTCGATCCAGGCCGGTGCTACGGCATTGACGCGCACATTGAACTTCCCGAGCTCTAGAGCGGCGGTCTTTCCCAGGGCGATCATTCCCGCTTTGCTCGCTGCGTAGTTGGTCTGACCGAACTTACCTCGCTCGGCCGTGATGGACGAAACGAGCACTACCGCGCCGCCTTTTCTTTCTCGAAACACCGGAGCCGCCGCCCGCAAGAGATAAAAGGCCGAGTCGAGGTTCACTCTCATGACATCAGACCATTCTTCATCGCTCATCTTCCAAAGTACCCGGTCGCGCGTGATACCGGCGCAATGAACGAGCACATCGAGCCCGCCTAGCTCGTCTCGCAGACGATTCGAAAAGGGCTCGTACTTCATCGGACCGAGAGATGTCGCACGGCCAATGATACGGAGCTCTCACCGCTGTCCGCTCGTCTGTTTCCGGCGCGAGATCAACGCTCACCACCTTGGCGCCCGCGCTATCGAAAATGCTCGACGACCGCAGTCGCCGATTCCGCCGCGCACCGCCGGCAACGAGCACGACTTTGTCTTCGAGATTCAGAAGAGATTGCATTTTATAGTCCGTGTCTACTCGTTCTTCCACTGAGGTTTTCTTTTATCCAGGAACGCCTGCAAGCCCTCGGCGGCGTCGTGAGTTTTCATCAACTCCTCGAGATAGATGCGCTCGATCTCGTTGAGCTCGGAGTCCATCCGCGCGCGAAGATTCGCCCTGCATCGCCTTGACACCGTGGCGCACACTCACCGCTGAATGCCGCAAAAGATGCGATTTCGCCCATTCCAGAGCTCGATCGCCTGGATCATCCGCGATCTCATCAACGAGACCCATCCGATGGGCTTCATCCGCTTGCAGTATCCTTCCGCTCAAGCAAAGGTCTTCGGCGTTCGCCCTTCCAATTCGTTCGGGAAGAATAAACGACGCCATGGGCGGAAAAACGCCGAGAACGATCTCCGGTTGACCGAGCATGGCATCTTTGGTCGCAAAGACACGATGGCAAAAGCTTACCAACTCGAGGCCTCCACCGAGACATTGTCCTCGCACCGCGGCCATGAGAAAGACTTGGCTGTCCGCCATGACTCGGAAGAGCTCATGGAATCCGGGGAGCATTCGGCTCACTTGTTCCGGCAAATGCTCTGGTACGCTGGCACCGAAGGAAAAGTGCTTGCCTTCGCCTTCCACACAGACCGCACGGAGCTCGCGGGCCTCTTTGGCTTTGTGAAAGACATCGGTCAAGCTCTCCATCATCGCCATATCGATGATGTTGCCCTTGGAGCCTCCTAGCACGATACGCCAGTAGGCGCCTTCTTCCATCGGCTCGACCCGAACCGGACCTTCTTTTGGGTAGATTCATGATTGATCCTCCTGGTAGTACCGGGCATGTGGCTTCTATCTCGAGTTCTTGAGTCGCTCGGGTTCGCTGCGAGTTCTTCGTAACCATCTGCGTCACCATTCATATCCGGGCACCAATTAACACGCTTCCCACTCTACCTTGCCGTAGCCGCGCAGGCTCTCGCTGCCCAAACGCTTCTCGTTGATTGTGCTTGCGAGAGGTCGGCCGGTTCAACGAACGGCCTCGTACCTGCCACCTTTCCTGACAAAACCAAATCGATAGCGGCAGGGTAGTGTTGAGGTATGCAGCCCCAGTTGCCCTGGATGCCAGCGTCCAAGGCCGTGAGATTCGAAAGACGTAGCTCAGTATCTTTCGGAGTGTAGCCGATAACAGTAAGAATGCCGCCGGGCGCAAGCAATCCGAACGCCGTTTCCTGACCTTCAGGTGTTCCGGAGGTTTCGAAAATCCGTTGCCGCCAACTCGGGATTCCTCGTTCCCGGGCGAAGCGGCGCACCGCGGTCTTGAGCTCTCGAAGGCTCAGTACATCACACGGCAGAGTGAGCGATGCTCCATGACGACCGATCTTTTCCAGACGTTCCGGATTCGAGTCCACTGCGACCACTATTGCACCGAGGGCACGAGCGACCTGAACACCGAAACCACCCACGGCGCCGACACCGACGAAGATCGCGAGGTCACCCGGAGCCAGTTCGCATCGGAGCGCCGCTTGGTAGCAACCCAGATGCCGTCGGGCACCGCGGCAAGGTCCGTCAGGTCGAGGCCGTTTGGGTTCACATTCTCATCTTCCAGATCAGGGACGGAGCACAGTCCCCTCGCCGGTACGCGAAGGTGTGTTCCAAATCCACCGTGCAAGTCACTACCGAGGAAAAGCTGTTGCAGGCAGATTGAGTAACGGCCGGCACGACAAGCTTCGCAATCCCCGCATGGAATCAGAGAAGGAACGACAACTTGCCTGCCCAGCCACTCCTCAGTACCCCAACCGGCCTCGACCACCGTACCGCTGACTTCATGGCCGAGGGTCAACGGGAGCGGGCTCCTGGTTGGGAATCCGTCGAAGTAAAAGGCGAGATCTGTGCGGCAGATACCGCAGGCTGCGACTTCGAACGAGGACTTCACCCTTTTCGACGTGCTCCTCTCTTTTCCAGAGATCCATGGGCTCGACCGCCCGACGAACCACCCATGAGGAACACTCCACCGGTTGACTCCGGGCTCACGATAGGGGTTCGAATCGAGCCGTGAAGTGTCGCAAGAACGGCGCCTGTTCGACGATCTTCATGCCCCGGATCCCGTCACGTCGCTTGTGAACCGCCACAATGACTTCCACGACATAGTCGATGTGGCTCTGGGTGTAGACGCGCCGGGAATCGCCAGCCGCACCAATTCCATGGCAGCGGGAAGCTCCTCGCCGGTCTCCGAGATCCTTGCGGGCGAACATGACCGAGCCGATCTCCACGGCGCGGATCCCGCCTTCGAGGTAAAGCTCGATGACCAGTGCCTGGCCGGGATACTGAAGCGGAGAGATGTGCGGCAGCATCGCCTTGGCGTCGATGTAGATCGCATGGCCGCCGGGCGGCTGCACGATGGGCACGCCCTCGTCGGAGATGTGCTGGCCGAGGTAGCGCACCGAGGCGGTTCGATACTCGAAGGTAGTCCTCGTTGAGGACCTCCTTCAGCCCGATGGCGATGGCTTCGAGGTCCCGGCCGGCGAGACCGCCGTAGGTAGGGAAACCCTCGGTGAGGACGAGAAGGTTCCGCTCCTGCTCCGCCAGTCGGTCGTCGTTGGTGCAGAGGAAGCCGCCGATGTTGACCAAACCGTCCTTTTTGGCCGACATCGTGCAACCGTCGGCATAGGAGAACATCTCCTGGGCGATCTCTTTGACCGACTTGTCGCCATAGCCTTCCTCGCGCAGCTTGATGAAGTAGGCGTTCTCGGCGAACCGGCAGGCATCGATGTAGAAGGGTATTTCGTGCTTCGAGCAGATCTCCCAAGTCTCGCGGATGTTCGCCATCGAGACCGGTTGCCCGCCGCCGGAGTTGTTGGTGACGGTGATCATCACGAGGGGATCCGTCCGGTCCCTCGTTCTCGATGAGCTTCGCGAGCTTCTCGTGTATCCATGTTTCCCTTGAAGGGATGTGTCTCGGCCGGCTGGAGCGCCTCCGGAATAGGCAGATCGACGGCCTCCGCACCTTGGTACTCGATGTTGGCGCGGGTCGTGTCGAAGTGGGTGTTGTTCGGGACGATGTGCCCTTTCTTGCACATGATGGAAAAGAGGATTCGTTCGGCGGCGCGTCCTTGGTGGGTTGGGATGACGTGCTCGAAGCCGAAAATGTCCTGAACGGCGTCTCGGAAACGATAGAAACTGCTCCCGCAGGCGTAGGATTCGTCGCCGCGCATGATCGCCGGCCCACTGCTCGGCGCTCATGGCGGAGGTGCCGCTGTCGGTGAGCAGATCGATCAGGACGTCATCGGAGTGGACCAGAAACAAGTTGTAGCCGGCCTTCTCCACAATGTCCCTGTCGCTCCTCCTTCGTGGTCATTCGGATCGGCTCGACCGCTTTGATGCGGAACGGCTCGATGATGGTCTTCATGGACTGCCTCCTAACCCTTGCGTGGGGCCTAGCTTACCCGGCCAGTCGATTTCGACAACCACACAACATGCGCTATGCGTGAGTAGCATTTGCTATTCGACACTACACCGCTTACAATTAATATTCATGTTTTTCCCAACCCGCAGGAAATCGTTATGAAACCAATGCCCGTGTCCCAGAGAGTTGTCCATAAACAATATGGTCTCGGCGTCATTTTTGAGGCCGATCGACACTATACGACCATCGATTTCGATGAGCATGGTCGGAAAAAGTTCGTCACCCGTATCGTGAAGTTGGATACGAGCGACGCACCTCCACCGCCGCGTCGCCGTGGCGTTCGCAAGGCCCGACCGTCCTAACCTAGAAAAAGGCCGCCCGGATATGGGCGGCCAGCCTCATTACGAAGTAAGCCCAATTCCGTTTTAAGAAATCAGTTTGTGCCTACGCGGAAGTTCGAGTAGATCGCTCCTACCACGGACTCTTGCCGCTCTTCGACGCCAAGCTCGATCCAGTGTGTTTCCGGGCTGTAGTCGTTCTTGTAGTTGATCACAATGATGATCTGCCCGTCCAGATAGACCCGTGCTTCGTTTCCGCTTGCGTCCGGTCCCCACTCGATTCGCCAGTTATAAAGGCGACGTGAGATCCCAATTCATGAAGTTGTATCCCCGGTCGTGCTGTTCGCCGTTGGCAATCCACCTCATACGGACGTAAGGCTGGTTATGGTTCGAATCGAGCTTTTGGATGTGAACGCGGTAGGGATTGGCGCGATAGTCGCCTCGGCTCGGATCCCACATGCCGAATAGGACGTATTGATCGGGAGATTGGTTGAAGGGATAAAGGTTATGGTTGTTCCACTCCACCCATCCGCTCTCGATGGGAGGAACGACGTAACGAATGAAGTCCGTTTGGCGAGTGACTTGCCAGCCCTGCTGGGTGAAGACCCCGCCCTGTACCTCCCCTTGTGTGGAGAAACCCAACAAAGAGTCGGAAATGAGAACTCCACCTCCTCCGGGGGGAATTCCGGGTGGAACATCCGGCGGAAGAGTTGAACCACCGATCGTGAAGCTGACGATTTGTGAAGGCGGGCCGTAATCCGGCCCCGTGCGCGCTTGAGCTCCCCAATAATAGCGACCGGACTCCAAAGCCTGGGTCACCTGCCAAGAGGTCTGTCCGTTGAGTCCTTGGGGGACCGACTCGGTACGGTCCACAATGTCGATGAGCTGCTGATCCGTGGCAACCATGAATGCGTAGGATGGAGTCAAACCGTTGGTCGTCGTGGCATTTTCTATAGTGAGCACGGGTCGGGTGTCATTGAGCTGAGCACCCGCCGAAGGGCTGACGATGTTGGGCGCCGTCAAGGCAGAGCTCGATCCCGGAACGGACGTTGTCGGGATGTTTGGCGGCGGACTCATTTCGTCGGGGGGAGTCGTGGGGACGGTCGGTTGGTCGATTTTACACGAAATGTTGGCTCCCGCGGCCATCATGACGACAAGAAGGAGCGCTCTCTGGTGTTTACCGATCATGGTCAAGCCTCACGCCGATCATCGAGCTCTAACCACACAGGACTGCCCGATGTTATTTCTGTCCAATTTTCAGGGGTTCGAGAGTAAAAAAGAATGTTAACGATAGACGGGGGAGGAATCAAATACTTTCTTGGAGATTTTAGCGCAGGGGCACAGATTCTTCAGGAAGTCGTTCCGCGCCGCGAGAGAACACCCGTCGCAGAAACCCGAAGAACTTGATGATGATGAAGATCGAAAGGACCAGAAATAGGGCTACCACGGTTACCGTCCAGGCGGGGTGTGTGACCGCGAGCCAGGTCAAGAACAAAGCGACACCATCTTCCAGCAAACTGAGGATCCAGTTGCTGACGGGCTCCGGACTGGCGTTCACCGCGGCGCGAGTCGAGGCCTTGCTCGAATGGGAGGTCAGAGCCACGCTTCCTGCAAGAAGGGCCGCAATGACACGCCAAGCGTCGGGCATTTCGGCGAGGGCACCGTAAGCCAACACGGCGGCGGCGACGGGACGGATGAACGTATGGATGACATCCCACACGTTGTCTACGTAGGGAATCTTGTCCGCCGTAAACTCGATGGCGTAAAGGGCGATGGCGACACCCAACACGATGGGATGAGCAATCACCTGCAAGGGTTCTGGAAGCTGAAAGACTTCGAACCGATGCAGGAGTCCGAGAGCGGCGACCGTGGCGTAGAGGTTGATTCCCGAGGCGAAAGAGGTCCCGAGCGTCAGTGCCAGAGTCTCGAGGGCCGTCATATTAATTGCTCCGCGACCATGGTTTTCGTCTTCTCTTTTTCATGTTCTCGAGTTCTTGGGTTCTCGAGTTCTTATTCGCCCATCTCTTCAGCTTATGGCTACCTTGGGTTCCCATTCCCCGCTCTGTGGCGAGCTTCACGGCCAGATGTCCCGCGATTAAATCTTGGAAAGCGAGACCGGTGGCATCGAAGAGAGTGATTTCGTCGTCGCGGGTTCGGCCGGGCTTGTGCCCTGCGATGATCTCACCTATCGTGGCGTGAATATCCTCGGGACGAATGAGCTCCTGGGAGACGGCGTGCTGAGTCTCACCTATCGTCGTGGCCTGCTTGACGTCGTCGACCACCACTGTCGCCCGAGTAAATAGCGCCGCTTCCACTTCGATTTTCCCCACCGTGTCCGTGCCGAAAGCGCTTACGTGCACGCCCGGCTCAATCCAGTTCGTCCACAGAACGGGTTGGTGACCGGGTGTGGCCGTGATGACGACTTCCGCGTCGCGAACGGCGGGCTCGGCACTTTGGAAGGTACGCACGGTGATCCCTCGCTCACGCAGTTTCTCGGCGAATCGTTTCAGGTTTCCCGCTTCGACGTCATAGGCTCGAATCTCTTCGATAGGACGCACGTGACACAGGGCCTCCGCCTGGGCCGTTCCCTGGGTTCCGCATCCGAGAACGGCGGCCACCTTCACATCGTCACGGGTGAGCAGACGAGCCGCCAAGGCCCCCACTGCGGCGGTTCGAATCGTGGTGATGTGGTTTCCGTCCATGAGCGCGGTGGGGATGCCGGATGACGGATCGAACATGACCGTTGTCGATTGGTGTGTCGTGAGCCCTCGCTTGGGATTGTCGAGCCAAAAGCCGCCGGCCTTGAGCCCGATGACTTCCTCGTCCATCAAATAGCCGGATTTGATGCCGAAGATACCTTGGTGATGCTTGACCTTCTCACGGATCACCGGGTAAGCGATCGTTCGGCCCCGGGTAAAGGCCAGGAACGCTTTTTCGATGACCGGCATCAATGTCTCGAGCGTGAGAAGCTCCTCGAGCTCGCTTCGATTCAGAATCAAGATTTCAGCCATCGTCTCTCCTCGATAGATTGCATCTATTACTCTATGGGCGAGGCAGATGGAGAAGTCTAATACCCGGAAGAAGACGGCGATTCGACTTCGCCGAGGTTACGGCGGAGAGTAAATCCTGATGACGGCGGCGACTAGACTTGTCGGAAGCCGAAGCCGTCCTCATGTCCCATTCTCGAGTTCTCGAGTTCTCGAGTTCTTTCCCTTTTTCTAGGACGTCTTTGGTGGTTCCGGCGGCTGACCTCGGTTGCAGCTGGGCGACCGCGGCCTTGGGCCGTGAGGTTCTCAGAGCGCGGATGTTTTGGTAGATGCGTCGGGCCAGTTCCCGCTCTTCATGGAGCTCCTTGGTGAGCACTTCGGCCCGTTTGAGGGCGAAGTCGAGCCGCATGAGTTTGTCCCCGATGTGGTCGATGACTTCTTTCTGCTGTTTGAAGCTCTGGAGGTTCACGTGAATGTCGGCCATGACGTTGTTGAGGGCATTGATCCGGTACTCGGCATCGTCGATGGAGCTTTGTTTGGCGTCGAGCGCCGCGAACTTCTCGTCGATCGAAACCGTCCTGCCGAGCAAGTGGTCCAACTTTTCCTTTGCGTCCAGGATGTCTTTTCGGGAATCCATGATCGACAGTGCGTCGTCGCGGGTACGCTCACACGTTTGAAAAATCAGAAGACACTTGGCGGCGAACCTGCTCGACCGAGTCTTGACGTGAGTTGATATAGTCGATTTTGCCGTCGAGATTTCCGAGCATCCTTTCGAGGGAGCCCAGGCGTTCTTCGTAGCGAGCCAGCTTGGCTTCGGTAACCGTGAGGGCGCTGCGCTTTCCCTCGAGCTCACGGGAAACTTCGGCGAGCTGCTTCAACTGGAGCTCCGTCGTCTCGGACTGGCCGTGTATGTCTCGTTGTCTCGCTTCGACTCGGCTGACTGCCTGGAGCCACTGAGTTCGAGTCTCATTGACTTTGCCGAGCTCGCTGTCGAGAACGCTCAACCGTCCACCCTGATGCTCTAGCGTGGAGGTGAAATCGGTCAGCTTGACCGCCAGATCTTCACTACGTTTTTCTCGATCTACGCACCTCGGTTTCGAGCTTGCTCAACGAACGAGCTTCTCGCGGAAATTGTCGAGATGACCTTCGAGGTTCACCATCCGATCCTGCATTTCCGACAAGGATCTCGATTCCGTGAGAGAAGCGGCAAGCTTCTGGGCGTCGTTGAGTTGCTGGGTCAGGCCTTCTTGAGCCAAACGCATCGAGTCGAGCTCCGCCTTCTTGTTCACCTGCTCCGTTATGCGGCTATTGATACTCGAGCTCAGCTCGTTCAGACGGTTGAGTCTCGATTCGATGCCTTCGACGTACTCCATCCGCGAGCTCATCTCAGTAGCTCGAGCTTCGAGCTTTTCCGTGGCCTGCTGCAGTCCGATGATCCTGGAGTTTGCCTCGTCTACGGTGGTGAGACGTTGTTCCATTTGTTTTACGGCGTATTCGGTGTCGGAGCTGGCCTTGCGAAACTCGGAAAATAGTCGGTGAATGTGGTCGACTTCGGTTCGATTCCGACGCAGATCCTCGAGTTGAGCTTGGAGCTCGTTGTGGACCGTCGTGAACTCTTCGAGTTGCCGGCCGGTCTGTTCCACCAACGATCGGTTGTCGGCGATAGACTCGATTTGTCCGTTGACCTTTGCGGATAGTTCCGAAAGCCCATCGAGACGTTCTTCGAGGGTCCCTATAATCTGCACTTTGCCGTGGAGGGAGTCCAGTTCCTTGCGTAGCCCGCCCAGGCGAGACAGTAAACCTTCGGTGTTTTTGACGGCCTCGCCGATCTTCTGCTCCTTGTCTCCGAGGAGCTTCACCCTGTCTTCGAAGCGCCCAATGCTGGAGTTGAGGTCGGCGACGCGACGATTGGCGACTTCGAGCTCTTCTTTCATCACCTTGGCGTTGTCCAAATGCTCCCGTATAGCGGTGACCGAGGCCTCGAGCTCCGTTCTCAACGTGGTGCTACTTCTGATGAAGTCTTTTTGGAATTGCTCGGAAGCGTTGACTTTCGCCCGCGCCTGCTCGTGCAACTCCTGTAAACGGTCGATGTCGTCTTCGACACGGCCGATGACTTCTCGCTGCTCGTCGAGTTTTTTAATTTTCTGTTCCGTGTCCCAAACAACCTCGTTGACTTGAGTACACTGTGCGTTGGCTCGATCAACGAGCTCTTTGGCGACACTCAAAGACCGGACTTTCTTGGAGACGTGCTCGGACAAGGCGTTCAGTTGATGGAGCTGGTGAGCCGTCTTCTTGTAAATGGACTCGGATGACGAAAGAGCAGTGAGATGTCTCCAATTTCCTGCTTGATGGCGTTGGCGCGGTCGAGCTCTTCCTTGAGGTATTGAGCCCGTTCGTCCATTGCCGTGGCCTGGTTCCGCATTGAAGCTGTGGCGTCCCGCACACGTTCGTAATCTTCGACAATCAGGCTGAACTTCTCTTGGAAGCTATCGAGCTGCTCGCCTAGTTGCTCCGCTTGCGCCCGGGAGCTTTGCAGTTGGCCGGCCTGGGACTTGAAACTCTTGAGCTTGGCGTCCGCCGCCAGACCGGCCTGGATAAGCGGTTGAAATTGTTCGCGAGTCTTGTGAAGCTCGGCGGAGAGCTGATCGACGGCCTTTAGTTTTTGATTGGCTTCCTCGACCGCTCGTTGGATCGTCTGGCTTCTTTGATTGATATTCTCCACCAGCCCGACCATCGCCTGAGCCGAGTCCATTCTCTCTACGAGAGATTTGAGGTCGGTATTGGCGGCGAACAGACGTTCTTCCAGTTGGGATACGTCTCCATGCAGCTCACCGGTGTCGCGAAGCTCGCGCTGCGACTGGTCCACCAGAGCGGCGAGTCGTTCGCTTTCTTCACGAGCCATGGCGATGAAGCTCTGAAGCTCCTCGGCCGAAACGGATGTTGCGATACCGTTCTGCTCCTGCCGGTTGAGTATCCGGTCGAAAAGGGTTGACATGCCGTCCTCCTGTAGGAAATGCGTCTTATACCCTGAAGTTGTCCTTGGACCCCCCGGCGGACCATTGCCGGGCAAACAGCTCCGGGAGAGCGAGATTCGTGCAACAGCCATGCCAGGGTGCCGGCTTCTTGAGGCCCTTCTCAAATCGATGAAACCAAATGGTTTGCTGACGCTTACCGAGGAATTGGAGGGTCTTTGGTGAGTGGAAAATCCTACTCAGGCGCCATGAAGGATGGGGGGAAGGGGATACACGCAGGTTGCCTGTTAAGAACTCAAGGACTCAGAACTCAAGACTTCCAGAATGGGAGACGAGGACGGCGTGCGCCGTCGTCTTCCGGATTTGGTTAAGGTTTGGCGCTTAATCCCACTCTGCGGCTTCGCGTCTCTGCGTTACAATTTTCCGATCTAGTATCCCAGGTTCGGCCTGATCCAGCGCTCTGCTTCTTTTTTTGAAATGCCTTTCCGTTTCGCGTAGTCCGTGACTTGATCCTCTCCGACTTTCCCCACGGCGAAATACGTTGCCTCGGGATGATTGAAGTACAGGCCGCTGACCGCGGCGGGCGGAACCATGGCAAAGTTCTCCGTGAGATGGATGCCGGTCGCCTCTTCGACCCGCAGCAACTCGAATAGTGTGGCTTTTTCGCTGTGGTCGGGGCAGGAGGGATATCCGGGGGCGGGACGAATGCCTCGGTACCGTTCCCTTATCAGATCTTTTTGGGAAAGCTGTTCATCACGGCCGAAGCCACAATCCCGCCGGACCCGTTCATGGAGCATTTCGGCAAGAGCTTCAGCCAGACGATCGGCCAGAGCCTTGGCCATGATGGCTTGGTAGTCGTCGTGATCGCGCTCGAACCGTTCGACAATCTCCTCGAGCCCGTGGCCTGCGGTGACCGCGAAGGCTCCAAGGTAGTCGCCGATGCCCGAATCCTTTGGGGCAAGGAAATCCGCCAGAGCCAGATAAGGTTTGTCGTCTGCTTTTCTTGCTGTTGCCGGAGGGTGTGAAAACGAGCCCGCACCGATTCCGAGCCGGTATCGCTGAAGACCAAGATCTCATCACCCTCACTGTTCGCGGGAAAAAATCCGTAGACGGCCCGGGCCCGAATTAGTTTTTCGTCAACGATTTTTTGAAGCAGTCGCTCCGCGTTATCGAAGAGGTCTCGCGCTTCTTTGCCGACGTCCGGTTTGTCGAATATGGAAGGATAAACTCCGCGCAGCTCCCAGGCATGAAAAAAAGGCGTCCAGTCGATGTAGGGGACGATTTCGGCGAGCGGCACGGTGTCGAGTGTGCGCGTCCCGAGAAATTCCGGTTTGGCAATATCGGAGTCTCGCCAGTCGATAGCCATCCGTCGTTCGCGGACGGTCGAGTAAGGAAGAACCTTTCGCCGAAGACCTCTTTCGTACGTAGTGCGAAGGTCGCCTTGCTCGTGAGACAGATTCTTCAAAAACGACGGCGCCGAGTCCGTGTCCATGAGTTTGCTCACGATGCCTACGGCCCGCGATGCGTCCACCACATACACGGTACCGCCGTCATAAGCCGGCGCGATCTTGACCGCCGTGTGTCGGCTCGACGTCGTGGCCCCGCCGATGAGAAGGGGAACCTTGAAACGAAGCCTTTTCATTTCGGAAGCGACGTGCACCATTTCATCCAATGAGGGCGTGATGAGACCGCTCAGACCGATGAGGTTGGCCTCAACCTTGCGGGCGGTCTCGAGAATTTTCTCGGCTGGAACCATAACGCCCAGATCGATGACCTTGTAACCGTTACACCCGAGGACGACTCCCACGATGTTCTTGCCGATATCGTGGACGTCTCCCTTGACGGTTGCCATCACAATCTTGGCCTGTTCGGTTCCTTCCTCTTTTTCTTCTTCTATGAACGGCGTGAGGTAGGCGACCGCTTTTTTCATGACCCGGGCGCTCTTCACGACCTGGGGGAGGAACATCTTTCCCGATCCGAAGAGATCTCCTACCGTGTTCATTCCGTTCATCAAAGGACCTTCGATGACCGCCAAGGGGCGGCCGTATATTTTTCGGGCTTCTTCGACGTCGGCTTCGACGAACTCTGTTATGCCTTGAATGAGAGCGTGGCTCAGCCTTTCTTCCACAGGCGAATCACGCCAAGCGGTGTTTCGTTCGCGTTCCGTACCCTCGCCGGAGTGAGTCTGTGCGTAGTCGATGAGCTTTTCGGTGGCCTCGGGATGGCGGTTGAACAAAACGTCTTCAATGAGGTCGCGGAGATCGCCGGGGATCTCGTCGTAAACCGCAAGCTGCCCGGCATTGACGATTCCCATATCGAGACCGGCTTCGATGGCATGATAAAGGAAAGCCGAGTTCATCGCCTCGCGAACGAGAGGATTTCCGCGGAAAGAAAAAGAAAGATTACTGATACCTCCGCTTACCTTGATGCCGGGACAACGCTCCTTCAACGCACGGGTTGCTTCGATGAAGGCCAAGGCGTACTCGTTGTGCTCCTCCATGCCTGTCGCGACGGTGAGAACGTTGGGATCGATGATGATGTCCGATGGGTCGAAACCGATTTCCTCGGTCAATATCCGAAAAGCTCGTTCACCGATCTCGACTTTGCGCTCCGCCGTCGTGGCTTGTCCCATTTCGTCGAAAGCCATGACCACCACGGCGGCGCCAAACCTTCTGATGGACTGTGCCTGTGCTTTGAACGCCTCGATTCCTTCCTTTAGGCTGATGGAGTTCACAACACCCTTTCCTTGGAGGCACCTGAGCCCTGCTTCGATGACCGAGAATTTGGAGCTGTCGACCATAATTGGAAGCCGCGCGATATCCGGCTCGGTCGCGACCAAGTTCAAGAAAGTGGTCATCGCTTTCTCGGAATCGAGAAGCCCCTCGTCCATGTTGACGTCCAGGATGTTGGCTCCACCTTCTACCTGCTGACGAGCGACCTCGAGAGCCTCCTCGAAGCTTCCCGACGTGATGAGGCGGGCGAATTTTCGAGAACCGGCGACGTTGGTACGCTCTCCAATTAATGTGAAGTTCGAGTCGGGCCGGATCGTCAAGGGCTCGAGACCGCTCAATCGACTAAAGGACTTTGGGCGAGAGGGAACATGGGGCGCGACGCCTTCAACGGCTTGTGCGATGGCCCGAATGTGCTCAGGCCCTGTTCCACAACAACCACCGGCGAAATTGAGCCAACCACGTCGTGCGAAGTCTCCCAGCACTTCGGCTACTTGTTCGGGGGTCTCGTCGTAGCCGCCGAAGGCGTTGGGTAGACCTGCGTTGGGAACGCAGGCGGTAAAAACATCGGAGACGGTGGCGAGCTCCTCGACGAAAGGCCGCATGGCTTCGGGGCCGAGCGAGCAGTTGATCCCGACGGCGAAGAGCGGCGCATGGGCGATGGAGATCCAAAAAGCTTCCGGCGTCTGGCCGGAAAGCGTCCGGCCGCTCGCATCGACGATGGTGACGGAGGGGAGGACCGGTATCCGTTGACCGCGTTCGTCGAGAAGCTGCATGATGGCGGCGAGAGCCGCTTTCATGTTCAAGGTATCGAACGACGTTTCGGGCATAAGAAGGTCGGCGCCGCCGTCGAGAAGACCTCGCGCCTGGTCGTAATACGCGGCCCGTAGCTGGTCGAAGGTCACGTTGCGCCCAGCGGGATCATTGACGTCGGGGGAGATCGACGCGGTTCGGTTCGTGGGGCCCATGGAGCCGGCCACGAAACGCGGGCGGTCCGGTGACTGCCGTGTGAGCTCGTCCGTCACCTCCCGCGCGATTCGGGCCGCCGCTTCGTTGATGGCGTAGGCTTCGGATTCCATCCCATAGTCGGCGAGCGAAATCGCGTTGGCATTGAACGTATTGGTTTCGACAATGTCGGCACCGGCTTCCAGATAGTTTCGGTGGATCGTTTTGATGACGTCCGGCCGTGTCAGAGAAAGCAGGTCGTTGCACCCCTTCAGGTCGATGGAGTGGTCGGGGTATCGGTCTCCCCGAAAGTCGGACTCGTCGAGTTGGTAGCTCTGGATCATCGTTCCCATGGCGCCGTCGATGACAAGAATGCGCTCGGTGGCGATCTGACCCAGAGCCGGCCGTTGCGGCTGTTCTTTTTCGTTCATAGGTAGGAAATAGCAACTTCTGTGGAGCGACGCAAATCCGGGATGGGGAAGAATTCGGTTTACCGGAGCTAAGATCTCTTTTGCCGGGCTCGGGCAGGGGCTCCCGCCTTCGCTGAAGCTACGGCGGGCAGGCGGGCTCGGACCTACGCTGGAAGCTTTTTCTTTGATGAGCCGCTCCCGAGTGCGGTACCTTTAAGCACATCAAGGATCAGATTTGATATGGACGACGTCGAGCGAGTGTTGAAAACGATCTTCGGGCACGAGTCCTTCCGGGCCGGCCAGCGTGAGCTCGTGAAATCGATTCTCGACGGTCGCGACGTGATTGCGGTCATGCCCACCGGCTCGGGCAAATCCTTATGTTTTCAACTGCCGGCGACTCTCCTCGACGGCACCACGGTGGTCGTTTCGCCCCTTATTGCCCTGATGAAGGATCAAATCGATGGGCTCCGAGCACGGGGCGTTCCGGCGGCGGCCCTTCATTCTAATCTTCCCCCTGATGAGCGGTCCTCGGTGCAAGCGGATCTCGTTTCGGGCCGCTTGAATCTCATCTATGTTGCTCCGGAGCGTCTTCGGAATCCGGCCTTTCTTGACACCTTGGATCGCATTGATGTGGCGAGATTGGTCGTTGACGAGGCACATTGCATCAGTCAGTGGGGGCATGATTTTCGGCCCGACTATCTACGTTTAGGGGAGCTCCGTACTCAGCTCGGTGTTCCCGTCGCCGCCTTCACGGCGACTGCCACACCGGACGTTCGAGTCGATATCGGCCGCCAACTCGGCCTCCATGATCCGGTTGAGTTGGTCACCGGCTTCGAACGTCCCAATCTCACGTTGACCGTCGAATCCTGCCCCAAGCGGGCGGAAAAAGGACGGAAACTGGAGCATGTTCTGAACGAGGTCGGGCCGCCGGGTATCGTCTATGCTGCTACCCGGAAAAACGTCGAGAACTGGTCGGAGTTCTTGAGGATACTCGGTGTTGAAGCAGAGGCCTACCATGCCGGTCTACAAAGCCACGAGCGGCGGCGTGCGCAGGATCGTTTTTTGTCCGGGCAGACGCCGGTTATCGTTGCAACCAATGCTTTTGGAATGGGGGTGGACAAACCGGATATCCGTTTCGTCGTGCACGCCGACCTACCCGGGAGCATCGAGGCCTACTATCAGGAAGTGGGTCGGGCCGGGCGAGACGGGCTGCCGTCAAGGTGTGCGTTGCTCTTCTCGCCGGCCGATATCCGAACGCAGGAATTTTTTCACGCCGGGTCCAATCCCTCTGCGACGCTCTTTCAGCACGTGTGGCGCTCACTCGGAGAAGGCGCCACCAACGAAGAAGTGGAGCAACGGGCCGGGTCCGATGCCTCTGAGCGCATGGCAGCCGTGACCGCGGCGCGCTTGCTTCGCCAGGCCGCCGAGTCGCGAGCCGTACGGCTCGGCGTTGGCGAACCGCCCATCGACCTCGGGGCCCGCAACGAAAAAGCCCGTCGCGATCGGGAAAGGCTCACGACGATGGTGCGTTACGCCCACAATCGAGGCTGCCGCACCCAATTCATCTACGACTATTTCGCCGGTCAGGCCACCGGCGGTGCACCTCGTTGCGGAACTTGTGATGTTTGTCTCGGTTGGCGACAAAGCTCTACCCGACCTCCCGACGACGAGGAGTTTCTTAACATTCGTATCGCCTTGTCTGCCGTTGCACGCATGTCGGGGCGGTTCGGCGCGGTTCGGATCGCACAAGTCCTGGTGGGCAGCAAGGCCAAGGAGGTGAAGGCTTGGAGGTTGGACCAGATCAAGACCTACGGAAAGCTCGAAGGTTGGTCCATCGACCGAGCCAAGGATTTGTTGAATCTTTTGGCCGACGCGGGATTGGTGGAGCGCAGAACGATGGAGGGAGGCAAGCCGGGTGCCTTCGTCCTGGCATTGACGAGAGAGGGGGCGCGTGTGATGAAAGCGGAGGAACGGCCGGATCTTCCTCTTCCTCCCAAAAAATCGAAACGCCCTTTCCCGCGGGACGGTGAAGACAAAGCTGCGAGTCCTACCGACGTCGGGCTTTTCGAGAGCTTGAAAGGGTGGCGGTCACGGGAAGCGGCGCGACGTGGCGTACCTCCTTACGTGGTCTTTCACGACAAAACGCTCGCGGCCATCGCTGCCGTTCGACCTGAAAGTCGCGAGGAGCTTCTCGAGATCAAGGGACTCGGCCCGGCCAAGCTGGCCGCCTACGGCGACACCGTGCTCGAGATGCTTAGGAAGACAGAACCCGAGGACTCAGAACTCTGAAGGGAAGACGGAGGACGGCATACGCCGTCGGCTTCCGGATTGAGTATTCCGCCAGTGCCTCTCAAGTTTTATAGTCGTAAACCTTTTTGTCATCCAAAACGGGACCGATGATCTCCTCCACGAACCGCCGGTGGGCGGGGTGAACCTGGTAGGCTTGTAGTGCCACCTCGTCGTCGAAATCCATGACGAGGCCGATGGGGTGGGTCGTGTCTGCCTTGATCCCTTCACCCACTCTGAGATTTTTTACACCGGGGACGGTGGTCAGAATTTCGCGCGCTTGGTCGAGAACCCATTGGTGTTTTTCGGTTTCTTCTTGCTTCAATCGTATCAATACCACATGGCATATCATGGAAATCCTCCCTATACGGGCGGCCATTCTACAATGACCTTCTCCGAACCGCCCTCCTTTTTTTTACTTCTGTTATCGAGGAGACTAAATCCGGACGGTGACGGCGAAAGCCGTCCTCCTGTTTCATTCTGAGTTCTCGAGTTCTTGAGTTCTCGAGTTCTGGCGAGCCTAAGGGTACAACAGTACGTGCCCTTGAGAGTCGGTGTCGACGTTCTTCCGAATCAGCTCCGCGAAGTACCAGCCGTATTTGTTGAGGTATTGTACGGGTGAAAGCTGACGCTCTTGCATCGAGAAATTCGGGAAGAGCGCCGTGCGCGTAGAAAAGAACTGACTACGCAAGGTCTCGTCTTTGCGTTTGATGGCTCGCAGGCTCTTCGTTTCCAAAGTCCCGAGGGCGTGGAGAAGCTTGCCGCGCGTGGAGCGTACGGTCGGAACCAGCGTGGGATCGACCTGTGCGAGATCTCGTTCCAGCGTTTGGGTGAGATCTTGAACACAGGCCTTTGCCCGAGACATGTCTTCTTCGAGCTGGGGTGGGGCCTCTCGCTTTAGAATTCGGTTCAGCAAGGATTCATCGTTGGCGGCGAGCTCCTGTAACTCGACCCCATAACGTTGAATGAATTTCTGTTGCGGCCTCTCGATGACGGTGAAGCTTGCCCGCGGAGCGATCAACGGCATGGTCACGCCGAAGTGTCGATATACATTGCCGAGCTGAGCGAAATAGGCCAGCTCGTTCGGACCGGCCACATAGGCCAGCGTCGGAAAGACCGAATCCTGGAAAAGGGGGCGGAGCAGTACGTTCGGACTGAAATGAGCGGGCTCTTCCTGGATGAGTTTTTGGAGCTCTTCCAAGCTCAAGAGGCGTCCGTCAGCGGCGATCCGAAATCCCGAGTTCTCTGACATGACGTGAAAACGCCCCGGTGCAGCGTAGAAAAGGTTGAGTCGATCTTCCGTTACACCCGCTTGAGCATGGTAGCCGAGAGCCACGAGCTCACTGGTGGTTTTCTGTACGATACGACTGCTCTCGGACCGTTCGCCGGTCTCACGCTCGAAAAGAGGCACCGCCACCGATTTCAGCTCACCGTCCGCCGGATCGACGACCGCTAGACCGGTACCTCGAGTCATTCTGAGCAACAATCGTCCGAAGGCGGCACACATGGTTTGGCCGGGGGCGTAGCACTCGCGAAGGACATCAACGATATCCTGTTTAAACTCCGAGGGTGTCAACGAAGCTTCGGTTCGATCGATGAGCTCCTCGATGGCCGGCTGAAGTTTGTGCCAGGCCACCGGGATTCGGTTTCGAATCGTGGCCGGATCGTAGCTGAGTGTTACGAGCTCGGAAGCCCGGTCGAGCACTCGAGCATGGCGAACCTCGTCGAAGTCGTGATCGTCCGAATCCATCCAAAAAAGCGGAACGACCGGTCGGCCGAGCAAGGAAGTGGCCCGACGGGCGAGCTCGACGGCTGTCAGGGCTTTGTAGAGTGTGTAAAGCGGTCCCCCAAAAAGGCCCACTTGTTGTCCGGTAATGACGACGAGAGCTCCGCTTTCGAGCCCGTCCACCGTTCTCAAAGCCTCGGCGTCAGCCCCCAAGGCCAGATTCAAACGGCGTAGAGCTCGGGCTGCAAGATTACGATCGCCGGGGAAGTTGTCCAGCCGGTCCGCGGCTTCTCTCCAAGCGTCAGGACGTCCGGGATCGCCTGCAAAAAAGGCGGAAAGTCGCTCGAAATCGTAGATATAGTCCAAAAAGAGTGATTTGTAGGATAAAAGCTCTCTGTAATCGAGTCTGTCCTTGGATTCCATACCACTCGCTCGTTCGAGATAGCTCCCTCTAAGAAAGGGCTATCATACCTCAGTCGACGTATAGATGGGGCTCGGGTGACGTTCGAGCAGTAGGATTATGGAAAAATCGGGAACGGCAAACCTCGATGGGAATTCCGCTGAAGCGCACAGAAACCTCGCTCTGACGGCTCATTCTTGTTTCGGCACGGTTCTGGCCGGTTTGCTTTGGTTCGTTGCTGGCCGGCCGCTCAGTCGAGCCCGATCTCTAGATTTCACCAAAATCCACGCGCAGGCAGTCCACCTGAATCGACGAGCCGTTGCTGCCGTTGCGACTGGTTCGATAGTCAGGATTTACAGAATATATAATCTGCTTTCCGTTTCTGCGGTCCAGAACCAGACCCGAGTTGCGAAGGATAGTCAGATGATGAGAAATACGTGGCTGCGCCAATCCGAGCCGACGGGCGATGTCCGTCACACAGTGCTCGCCTTCGAGAAGAACCCTTAAGATCTGAAGACGGGTCCGATCGCCGACCGCTTTGATGGCGCGCACAGGGTCGGGAAAATGGTCTTGTGATGTTTCGATGTTTCGCCCTAACATGGATCCTCCCTTTTGAGGCCAGGTTAGCGATTTCTCTCGGGAAAAGGTGTAACGATACTTACATATGTGTCTAACCCTAATCCGACAATAAACTCAGGGTAAATTGCAGGAAAAACGGGGACAGGTCCCTTTTTGGCAAAGCGAAACGTGCAACCAAAAACGGACCTGTCCCTGTTTTTCCAGTAATTTGCGTAGATTTCGTGAGCTCGGATTAGGGTTCGCCCTGAAGCGAACACAAGCCAAAAAAGCCATTCCGTAAAGACACATTATAACTGCTTCAGTTATGAGTGAATCACAGACCCTTTTCCCAAGAATAGCGGCGACTAATCATGGCCCTTGTTGCGTCTGCCAATGCTGATTTCGCTCATTTACTGTCGCTTCAGGGCTAATTATCATTTCAGATTCGGCAAATGAGCGTGAGGACGTTGACACCCCATAAAGGGTTATGTTAGCTTAGGTTACTACCATTTATTTGGGTGATTTTGTAATAGGGTCAGCCTACCAGGGTTTTTTGAAAGTTGACCTCGAGGAGTCTCCTTGAGTATCGCCCCGGACGAGATCCCGAAAAAAGTCGGCCGCTACGTCATTGAAGAGTCCATCGGCTATGGCGCCATGGGAGCGGTCTATCGGGCCCTCGATCCCCTGATTTCCCGCACGGTCGCCATCAAAACGATTCGATTGGACGTTCCGCCCGCGAGTCCCCACTATCAGTCCTTTTTGAGGCGTTTTTATACCGAGGCCAAGGCTTCTGGGGCGCTTTCTCATCCCAATATCGTGACGGTGTATGACATCGGAGAAGCAGAAGACAAGATTCCGTTCTTGGCCATGGAATTCGTCGATGGAGATACCGTCGCGGATTTACTAGAGATGGGCGAAAAGCTCAAGCCGGAACAAGTCGTGGCTCTTGTCTCACAGATGGCCGATGCTATCGACTACGCCCACAGCAAGGGCGTGATCCATCGCGACATCAAACCTTCCAATATCATCGTCTACGATGGGGAAAAAGTTAAAATCACGGACTTTGGGATCGCTAAGTTGATGGACGCCGAGGGAACTCAGACGGCGTCACTTCTCGGAACACCGAGCTACATGTCCCCCGAGCAAGCCATGGGGGAACAACTCGATGGTCGTACGGACATCTTCTCGCTAGGTGTGGTGGCCTTCGAGATGCTGTCCGGCCAGCAACCCTTCCCCGGCAACAACGTGACATCGATACTCTACAAGCTGGTGCACTCCGAACCTGTACAACCGGGGAATCTGGAAGTCCTGGGATTGTTGCCGGATAAGTGGCACCGGGTGTTTTCCAAGGTTCTGTCTAAAAATCCGTCGGAACGGTACGGTGAAGCAGCCGACTTCGTTTCCGAGCTCGAGCATTGCTTGGGCTCCTGGTTTGGCGCGCTCGAAGGTGAGACGGTGGTGATGTCGGCTTCTGAAGCGAGCCAACTCGTCGAGGAGGTATCTGACGAAGCCCCGCCTTCCCCCGAGAAAGTGGAAGAAGAGGTCGAAAGAGGAGACGAGACGGTCCTTTTGAAAAGCTCGGAGCTGCCTTCGGCCTCGCCGGCTTTGGAGGGCCAATCTCCTTTGCAAAAACGGCCGTCGTTTAAAGAGGAGGAGCAGGAGACCGTGCTCCTTCGCTCGGATTTGGAGGCGGTCACCGAGCCGACCCCGACTGGAATCCCCGAGGAAACCGTGGCCGCCCGAGGTCCGGTGGTGGAACTGCCCGCGCCCGCTCCGGCGGAGCCTCCTGTAGAGCCTCCGAACGAGAATGAGCCCGAGACGATGGCCCTGAACATGGGGGACGCGGAGACGGTTCTGTCGGCGACCTTGCCTGAATCGAGCGCACCGCTGCCCGAGGAGCAATCGGAAACGGTAATTGCGGAAGCGGACTCGGTTGCCACGGATCGAGCAACCGTACCGAAGGATTTGGCTTCCGCCGGGACGAAGAAAGACAAACGACCCATTCCCCGCAAATATCTCGTGGCTGCTTCGGCGGTGCTTCTGATACCGTTGGCGTTCGTCGCAGTCGTTTACGTGATCATGGTCGATGGCAAAATTCCACCGGTTCCAGAGATACCGCCCAAAGAAACGGCGGCGCCGATTGAGGGGATACTCAAGGTGTCCTCCGAGCCGGATGGCGCCTCCGTTTGGCTAGACAGAGAGGAGATCGGAGCCACTCCCCTAGAACGCCGCGACCTTGCTCACGATGTTTACATCGTGCGTATCGAGAAGGACGGCTACGAATCGCTGGAATTGGCAGCCGACATCAGCGGCCATACTCCGGAGGTCCTTCTCGATGTGACTTTGCGAAAGCCGCGTCGGTCCCAACCGGCGGCGGCCCCCAAGCGGGCGTTCATCAACGTCACCAGTACGCCGAGTGGTGCCAGTGTTCTCATCGATGGCAAAGCTGTGGGTGACACGCCGGTCGAGCGGTTCCGCGCTCAGCCGGGTTCCAGGTCGGTTGTCGTCCAAATGGAAGGGTACCAACCGTGGGAGACTTCCGTTGATTTGAAGGCGGGGGCTTCGGAAACGATTGAAGCTGCTTTGGAGCCGATCGAGGCCCCACCGCCTCCCGAGCCGGAGCCTCCCGAAGTTGAGGTCGGCGCGCTCGTCGAGCGAGGGCCGGACGTGGTCGATCCGAAATGCGTCGAGTGCCCGAATCCGCCTTATCCGCCGGCAGCCCTCAAAGCTAAGATTCAGGGTGTTGTCGGACTCAGTTTCATTGTTACCGAAACGGGAGCAGTGCAAGAAATTCAAATTACGGAGTCGGCCGGAGAGCTCTTCGACCAGTCCGTCATCGATGTGGTCAAAAGCTGGAGATTCGAGCCCGCCATTAAAAGCGGCGTACCGGTCAAAGTTCGTCTATTGAGACGTTTCCGATACAGGCGAGGTCGTTGAACCATGGCCAAGCTGATCATCAATCCGACGTCGGGAGCCAAAAAAGAAATTCCAGTGGGCGACAAGGCTCTCTCGAATCGGACGGGATCCCTCGAATGACCTGGTCCTATCGGACTCTATGGTCTCGCGCCGGCATTCCGTCTTGGAACGTCGTGGAGACCAATACATAATCCGCGACAACAACAGCTCGAACGGCACGATGGTCAATGGGGACAAGGTGGCCGGCGATCAAGAGCTGAGAGATGGAGACTTGATCGCGATCGGCTCGGCTCGACTCCTGTTCCAAATAGAGTTCGGGGCATCCCATTCTGCGCCCACTCCTATCCCCGACGTGCCCAAGCCGGTCTCGCTACCGACTGAGAGCGAGACGGGCGAAACCTCGAAGTGTCCGTCGTGCGGTCTTGATGCGGGCCCGGATGACAAGTTTTGCCGTCGCTGCGGCAAAGATTTGCCGGCCCGCTCCGAGCGCCAAGTCGTTTGTGGGAACTGCAACACCTCCGTGCAAATGCCGGCGGAGTTTTGTGGTACTTGTGGTAAGCCGCTCCTGGCGCAACCGGCCCGGCATAGCGTACCCACCGAGCCTCGTCCCTGGGCACCGACCGGTCACGAGGGGAAAAAACCGCCGCCGCCCGTTCCCAATCCCGGTGGTCCGTCCCCCCGGCCGACCAAAGACAGACCATCCCCGCAGCGGCCTCGTGGGCCTCGTCCGTTTGCGGGTAAAGGAAAACCGGCTGGGTTTTGGATCCGGCTGGCGGCTTATCTCGTCGATGGGGTCATCCTGAGCCTTCCCATGTTGATCGCTGTCGGTATCATGGTCCCGCTCACGTTCCAGAGCGTCGAGTCAGGTGCCGAGCCCAACCCCTTGATCTTTCTATTGCCGTCCTTGGGGGGGGCGGTGATGTTTCTCGTGTCGATTCTCTATCCAATCTTCTTCTGGACGCGTCGGGGCGCCACTCCGGGCAAAATTCTGTTTGGTCTCGTGATCGAGACGATGGACGGCGAGTCGCCCCTGAAAATCGGACCGGCCGTCATAAGGTTGGTGGGATATTTCATCAACAGCTTTACCTTCGGCATCGGGTTCCTGCTGATTGCCTTCTCCGAGGACAAACGCGGGCTTCACGATCGCCTGGCGGACACGAGAGTAGTCAAACGACATTGATGTAGTAAAGTAGAAACGTAGTAAAGTGGAGACGGAAGCCACACGTCAGAATGACAGAGCCAATTACCGAAGAACGCAAGCAAGTCACGGAGGACGAGGTAGTAACCACGGAAGTGGCTCTCGCCGAGTCCGAAGCCATCGTGTCCACACCGGAAGGCAAATTCGGGAGACGAACGAAGGCTCTCAAGACCGTCGCCAATCTTCTGCACGACTTAGCGATTGCCGTTGTCATTTGTTTTCTGCTCATCATGTACCTGGTCCAAGCGTTCCGGGTCCAAGGAATGAGCATGTCCCCGGAGCTCATTGATGGTGAGAGGATTCTTGTCAATAAGTTCCTCTATCACTTTCGACCGATCGAGCGCGGCGACGTCGTTGTTTTCTGGTACCCGGAAGACCCTGACGTTTCCTTCATCAAGAGAGTCGTCGCACTTCCGCGAGATCGCATCGAGATCATCGCCGGTCGGGTCTACGTCAATGACGAGCCGGTTCAAGAGCTCTATGTGGATTCGAGTAACGCGGACGATCGTAGCTACCCCCGCCGGGACGTTCGTCCGGGACACTACTTCGTTCTTGGAGACAATCGCCACGGGAGTAACGATAGTCGCACCTGGGGATTCGTTCCCCATCGTTACATTTACGGCAAAGCCTTTCTTCGCATCTGGCCGCTCGACCAAGTCGGGATTATTGACTAGTCGTCCGGTTTTAGATTCCTCGAACATACGGTGAGCACCGCTGACAAGGGGCTTGGAATCGCTCTCGGTGGCGGAGCGGCACGCTCCCTCACCCACTTGGGTGTGCTGCGTGTGCTCGCGGAAGCCGATGTGCCGGTAGAGGCTGTCGCCGGGACGAGCGGCGGCGCCCTCGTCGGGGCCCTTTTTGCTTCCGGTCGTTCACTGGACATTGTCGAAGCCGAGGCTCTTCGAACCTCGTGGCGTGATCTCACGAGTTTTGCTTTCTCGCGCCGAGGTCTTTTCGGTCTGGGTGGCCTCGAATCCCGGATTCGCGATCTCCTGAAGGTCGATCGGTTCGAGGACCTTCCCGTCCCGCTTCGGGTGGTGGCGACCGATCTCGACTCCGGGGAAAGAGTGATTTTATCCGAAGGGGATCTGGTTTCGGCCATTCTCGCCAGTTGCGCCATTCCGGGAGTCTTCCTTCCCATCGAGAGAGACGGACGGGTTCTGGTGGACGGTGGTATCTCGTGCAATGTGCCGGTAGACGTGGCCCGGGACATGGGATCACGTGTGGTCATGGGAGTCGACGCGACGGCGGGTATCCAGCATCTCGGTAAACCCTTCAACTTTCTCCAGGTTGTGGTGCAGTCCATTTACTCTATGAGCCGGCACCTGACGGCCCACTATCTCGATCTCGCCGATCTGGTTGTCGCTCCCGAAATGAAGGGAGTGAGCTGGGAAAGCCTGGACCAGACATCCCAAATCATCGAGAGCGGCCGCCAGGAGATGCTTCGTAAAATGCCCCTACTGATGACATTGCTTCGAGGCGGTCGGGTGCGGCGTTTGGCATCCCGTTTGGGTTGGAAGCCTGCGTGATCGGTCCTGACGCGGCATAGTCGCAACAATAAGGGTGTCGCGGCTCGCCGCTAGACTAATCCAATACTGCTTGGCGTGCGTGGCTCACAAGTTATAGAATCTCGCTGGATTTATTTGTTTCGTTTCTAGATTTCGTAGTTTTCGATAAGGGGCCTTGATATGAGTGAACGTCTCGAGGTTGTTATACAAGCCCTCGAGTCCCAGTTGGACAACATCAAACACTTCTTCGATCGTTCCACCGGCGAAGTGACTATGATCTCCGAGGAGTTCGGGGAGGCGGAGGAGCTCGATCAGCAGGGCGACCGATTCGTCCTCATCCCACCTTTGAGCAATAACGAGCGCTTCCAGATCATGGAGGACTTCGTCGAAATGCTGTCCGTCGAGGGTCTGCGGGAGGAGCTCAACATGGCGCTCATCGAAAAGGGCGCCTTCCAGCGCTTCGAAGAAGTCCTGCAAAAATACCCCTTCGAACAATGGCGTCGTTTCCGCGAGAACAGAATCAACGCCCACGCCCGAAAGTGGTTCCAATCGAACAGCATCCCTCTGTCATTAAATCCCGAGCCCGAGTCCCTGCCCGAGCCCGAGGAATAGAGTCTCAGGTCTTTTCCGGTACTCGATTTGCCCCCCCAGCCCGCGCCCGGGAAGCCGAGAAATAATCCGCGTTGGCAGTACCGAGCGACAGTAAATCCTGATGACGACGGCGAGCGGAATCATTGAAGTGGAAGACGTCCTCAGGTCCCCTTCTGTCTTCTGACTTCTGACTTCTGTATTCTCTCTTCGACCTCACATCTTCTCCGGCACCGGAATCCCCATGAGCCCGAGCGCTTCCGTCATCTGTCGGCGAAAGAGTTGGACGACAAACAGTCGGAGGGACTGTTTCGTCGGGTCCGGCTCGCGAAGGATATGGTAGCGTCGATAAAAGGCGTTGAATTTCTGGGCGAGTTGAAACGCGAATCCGGCCAGGTGGGCCGGTTCCTCGGTCCGTTTCACCTGCTCGACCACTTCAACGAGACGGGTCGCGGATCGCGCCAAATCCCAGGTTTCATCACTTTCCTCCGGATCGAGCGTCTTCCATGCGTCTCGAACCGAAGCCTCATGCGGAGCCGAGAGGGAGCTATCATGGCTGTCACGTCCCATTTTCTGGATGATCTTGTTGGCCCGCACCGTCGCGTATTGGAGATAGGGACCGCTGTCGCCTTTGAAGTTGAGTGCCTCGGTGAAATCGAAGGCGATCACCTTGTTCTTTGTATATTTGATCATGAAGTAGCGAAGCGCGCCCACGGCGATCGCCTTGGCAAGATCCGTTTGCTCTTCGGGAGTGGCCTCAGGATTCCGCTCGCGCACTTCGGCAAGAGCCTTCTTCTCGAGGACGTCGATCAAATCATCGGCTTTGACTCCGAGTCCCTTTCGTCCAGAGACTTCCAAGTAGGCTTTGCCGGCTTCGGCCTCACTCACCGGGAAGCCCAACTCGCGGCAGGTCGCCGGCGTCAAGGCCACCATCTCGTAGGAGAAGTGGTGGGATCGATCCCGAGCTTCCTCGGAGGCGATGAGGGCCACTCCTTGTTGGACGATACGTTGGAGATAGGATTGCCTTACATCGATGACGTTATACACCGCCGAGCCGCGGCCGAATTGCGGGATTTCGGTTTCTTCCTCAGAGGGTTTCTCCGAGCTGGTCGACCAGGCGATGGCTCCGTCGGGATAGGTCCGGAAACGACGATACTCGAAGTCGCTGTCCAGGAGTCCCAATTTCCACATTTGGTATGCGATGTCCTTGCCGACGTAAGTCACAATTCCGTTGGAGCGTACGATGACTTTTTCATCTACCCCCTCTTGATCGGACTCCTCGGGTAGATCCATGACCCAGCATCCTGCGTTCTTGCCTTCGGTGGTCAAGCGAATCGCGCCTTTTTCCTTGAGGAGCTCGAAGGCGTGATCCCAGAATCGTAGCCGCAAAATGTCGCCTTCCCAGGGGAGTAGGTCGTATCGGACCCCGATGCGCTCCATGGTCGTGAGATGGCACTGGGCGATATGGGTGGCGATCGTGTTCGCGATGGTCGCCTCAGGCGCAACGCCCCCTTCGATAGCGTGAAGTGTTTTTTCTCGCTCCTTCTTGCGATCGGGATCGGCCGTGTAAAAGTCGTTGACGCGCGCGTAAAGCTCCCAGCAGTAGTAGTCGAAGCGCTCGGTCCGGGCCAACGCTTCCACTTCTTCCAATCCCTTCCCTTCCAGGTGGCGAAAACCCACCACCACGTCCGCGACCTGAACTCCTGTGTCATCGATGTAGTTTTGGACTTCCACGGGAACGCCCGCGTAGCGGAGCACCCGTACGAAGGTATCTCCAAGGGTTGCGTTGCGCAGATGTCCGATATGCGCCGCTTTGTTGGGGTTGATGTTGGTGTGCTCGACGATCACCTTGCCTTCGTCGCTGCCGCTCGGATCGGGCGCGGCACAAAACTCCTCGAGGTACCGGCTGCGATCGAAAAAGACGTTCAGATATCCGGGGCCGGCGACCTCGACCCGCTCGACCCCGTCGAGCTGCTCGAGCCGCGGACCGAGCTGCTCGGAGATCTTTCGCGGCGCCATTCGAGCCTTTTTCGCCAAATCGAAAGCGACGGTAAAGGCCAAGTCGCCGAGCTTCGGCTGTGGGGGACTTTCCATGGCAAACTCACCGAGCTCGACTCCGTATAGGTCCTTGACCGCCTCGATGACGGCCTCTTTCAGCGCTTGATGAATGTTATGACTGCTCATGGTCCCTGATTTTAACAGGATCTCGCACGGGTCTGATGTATCATGTTCGAATGCAGGAGCAAGCGTCCAGCACCAGCCCCTCCGCTCCTGTAAACACCGTGCCCGGATACAGCCCGACTCGACGCACTGCCTTGGTGCTGGTTGGGGAAGGCACCTCGGTCGCCTACCTGGCGGGGGCGCTCAAGGCACTCGTAGAATCGGGGGTGCGGATCGACCTCATGATCGGAAAGGGCGTGGGTGCGCTGGTGGCGGCGTTTGGCGCCATTCAAGCCGGTGAAAAACTGTACGGACGTTCCGGCCTCATACACGGCATGACCCGAGAGCGGCCGTGGCGCTGGCGGGCCCCTTTCGTGACCGGGTTCGCCTGTTTAGCTGCGGCTTTCGGTGTCTTCGTATCGCCGGCCATTTTGGGTATCGTTCTTCTGGTTTTGCTACCCCTTCTCGCGGCGGTCCGAATCGTAGCACCCGGTGCAGTCGATGCCTTCTACCAAGCGGTCCAAGGAAAAATCGCTGTATTTGCCGCCCAACTCGATCCTTTCTACCTTCGCGCCATGGCTTTTCCGATTGCTGTCCTTTTCGCCATATTGGTTGTACGTTGGGTCGTGCCGGGTTTGATGGACGGCCGAAAGGGTATCCGCGGGTGGCGACGATGGTTCGGAGAAGGGTTCGTCGAGCTTGCGCCTTCGATCAAAATCTTGGAGCGAGGCCTCTGGGAGGCGGTTCGAGGAGCCTCCGTCGAGACGCGTCCGCCGCGCCCGAAGGATATCGGCCTTCGATACCGGGATCTTCTTCTGGCCAGTTTGGGACAGCATGATTTCTGTGAGCTCATGTTCTACGCACTCGACCTGAGCTCGGGTCAAGAGGTTCCCTTTGTGCTGCTCAAGGAACGATGGCTCACTCGGATGACCACGCCGGGCCCGGGTAGGAGCGCGGTCGCCGCCGAACCGATGGACCTCGCCGGCGAATCGGGAGTGTTGTTTTTTGATGCGCTCGTCGCGTCCGTCAGTCCGCCCATCGTCACTCCTAGCGTGAACTTGAAGCTCCCGCTGGAAGGCCGCTACGGGGGCGAAGTTCACCCGTTCGCTTCGAGTTTGCTGGCCGGCCAGAGCGCAGTGGTGGATGCCGTCGCCGCTGGTGCTCAGCAGATCATTTATGTGAGTGGCTCATCCGGCGGTGAAGACTCGGGATGCGGCATGCTTCAGTCCTTGACCAACGCTGCGGTTCGCCAGTCTCTCGAGGCCGATCTTCGATGGGCAAGGCGGGATCCGTCACGGCCGGCGATGTTCGTCGTCCGCCCGGAAAAACCGAGGTTGGGATTCTATGAGTTTTCCGGCCGCCGCTTGTCCGGTGAGGAGCGCCTCGAGGTTCCGGCTCTCGCTGCACATGGGGAGCGAGACATGTTACGCATGTTCATCCAGCCCATCGTCGGGCAGACGGGCCGGTCCAAACAAACCTCGAATCCCGAGAGCGACCAAACGCTACCTTTGGAAAAACAGGCTTGGAGCGAAGGACCGAAGGAGCTCTGAAAAAGAAGAATTCGAGAACTCAGAACTCAGAACTCAGAATGGAATGGGAGGACGGCGGGCCGTGTCCGTCGAGGCTGTTTGCCGTCGTCATCAAGATTTACTTGTCGTAGTGAGTCAACCTCCCTGTTTTGGACCTTTTTAGGGATTTTTTGTGTCTAATATTCGTGTAGGGCTATTCACGAAGTAGAATAAGGATATGTTGGATCAAGCATTAGGTGTGACCTTTGCGGGGCTGGCCGCTCTTTTCGGTGCTTGGATAGTCGTTACCTTGCTTCGGTGGGGTCAGTACAAAAAGATCGCGCGAAGCGTCGTGCTGTCTTGGGCACCTCGGCGTCCCTGGTACTACAATCTTTGTCTCGGAATCGGCTTTTTCATGGTTTTTTTAACCGGGCTCAGCGCCTTTGTGCTCCATCGTCCGCCGTTGGTCGTCGTCGCGCAGGCGTTGATGGCCGTTTTTTACACCGCAGTTTTCCCCCTAATCTTTCGGATGCAAACGGGTTTCTACGCCGACGGTATCTGGGCGGAGAGGGGATTTGTGCCGTACCATTCCATTCGCTGGTTAGGCTGGAAGTCCACCCCGGATATCACGTTGGCGCTCCGGGCCGATGGACGCTTGGGACAAAAATACGCGTTCATCAAGGTCCCCGGTGATTACTACGGCCGGGCTCGCCGCATTCTCGCCGAGAGTATCGAAAAGCATGCGCTCTCCTTGGAGACCAGCGTACTCGGCCTCGACGCCGACGCGCCAATCCAAGAGCGGGTATGAAAAAACAAGAGCTACTCGCTCGTTTGCAGGACCAGCCCCTCGTTTGCGACGGAGCGACGGGGACGCTGCTTTACAGCAAAGGAATTCTCCTCAACCGCTGCTACGACGAGCTTAATCTGTCCAACCCCGAGTTGGTTCAATCCGTCCATCGAGAATACATTGCAGTTGGTGCAGATATCATCGAGACCAACACCTACGGTGCCAACCAGGTAAAGCTACAAACCTACGGTTTCGGAGATGCCGTTTTCTCCATCAACGAGAAGGGGGCACGGCTGGCCAAAGAGGAAGCCAAAGGAAGGGCTTTGGTTGCCGGAGCCATCGGTCCCCTGGGCAAACCCATTGCTCCTTTGGGAACGATCGCCGAGGAAGATGCCTTTTCCTTTTTCCGAGAGCAAGCCGAAGGTCTCATCGCGGGTGGGGTTGACTGTTTCATTTTGGAGACCTTTTCCGACCTGAGGCAGGTCCGTCAGGCCTACAGCGCGGTGCGCTCATTGGACGAGGAACGTCCCGTCATCGCCCAAATGACTTTCGGCGACGATGGCAACACACCGATGGGCTCCAGTCCGGAGAAAGTTGCTCAAGAGCTCGCCGATATGGGGGTCAACGTCATCGGCGCCAACTGCAGTCTCGGACCGCAAATGATGCTCGAGATTCTGGGGCGGCTTTCCCGAGCAACGGACCTCCCGCTCTCGGTACAGCCAAACGCGGGTTTGCCCGAGTACGTAGGCGACCGGGTCATCTATCTATGTTCGCCCGAGTATATGGCACATTACGCCAAACGATTTCTCGAAACGGGTGTTTCAATCATTGGAGGATGTTGCGGAACGACTCCCGGCCATATCGACGCCATTGTGGGTGTGGCCCGAGCGCTCCAGTCAACTCGTTCGGTGAAGGAAGTCACGAAGCTTCGAGAGCCGAGACCGGAAGCAGAACCGGTCCCCCTGGTACAAAAATCTAACCTCGCTAAGAGCCTAGGGAGGAAGTTCGTCGTTTCGGTGGAGGTGGACCCCCCAAAAGGAGCCAATCCTTGGGGGCTCGTGGAAAAGGCCCAGTGGCTCAAAGAAAACGAGGTGGATTTCATAAACGTCGCCGACGGACCTCGAGCCAGCGCCCGAATGAGTGCCCTCGGGTTCGCACTGCTCCTCGAGCGTGAAGTCGGGATCGAGACCATCCTTCACTATCAATGCCGGGACCGCAACCTCATTGGTATTCAGTCGGAATCTGTTGGGAGCACACGTCCTCGGGCTGCGCAACATCTTGGCGGTGACCGGAGACCCTCCCAAACTGGGCGACTACCCTCATGCCACTGCGGTCTTCGACGTTGATTCCGTGGGCTTGGTTCAAATCCTCCATCGACTCAATCGGGGACTGGATCTAGCCGGGAACGCGATTGGACCTGCTCTGCCCATTCATATAGGTGTCGGAGTCAATCCAGGGGCCTCGGACTTCGAGGCCGAGATGGTGAAGTTCGAAAGCAAGGTGAAGTCAGGCGCAGAGTTTTGTTTGGCTCAACCGGTTTACGACGGACGAATGTTGGAACGATTTCTCGACGCGGTGCGGGGATTTCGTATCCCTGTTCTCGTCGGGATCTTGCCTCTCACTAGCTTTCGGAACGCGGAGTTCCTCCACAACGAGGTGCCTGGAATGAGCATTCCCGGCGAAGTTCGGGAGCGGTTACGGATTGCTCCCGGCAAGGAGGCGGCGGAGCAAGTGGGGGTAGACATAGCTCGCGAAGCGCTGGTCCAAGCGAGAGATATCGTGGAGGGTGTGTATCTCATGCCGCCTTTCAACCGCTTCGAGCTGGTAGCAAGGGTTTTGGAGGGGATTGTTTAGACGGCTGTTGCCTCTCCGATAGACTCATGATAGGTTCAAAGAACTACAACTCATGACACGTATCGCGATACTTGCCTTGGCCGGCGTACTTCTACAGGCGCAAGAACAAAAGGATTCCTCCCCGCAGACCTACCGGTTCGAGAGCCAGGTTGAACATGGTGTCGGTTCCGGTGGCCGTGACAGACAAGGAGGGTAACTTCATCAAAGACCTGGCCAGGAAGGACTTCTCGGTATTCGAGGACGGAGTCCAACAGGAGATTGTACTTTTTGCGGCCGGTCTCGATGACTCTTGGTCGGAACTGGCGCCTGAGCTCAAAGAAGAGCTGTCGGGCTCCCAGGTCATCGGACTCATCCTGGACGCCAGCGGAAGTATGGAAAATGAGATGACGCTGGTCCACCAGGCGGCACTCAAATTTCTCAGCAACATCCCCAAAACGGAGCACCTATTCATCATTGACTTCGATGAGAACATCCGCCTCTCCGAGTACTCGTCGGATGACCAGCGACGCATCTTCGACCGAATCGAGGAAGTGGAGGCAGAAGGGTGGACCGCTCTTTACGACGCTGTCGCCACTTTTCTGGAGCGGGTCTACGGATACAGCGGCAAGAAAACGTTGGTCATTTTCAGCGACGGTGAAGACTCTCGAAGCGTGCTCGGACCCGGCGAGTGCGTCGATATGGTGAAAGCTTCAGATGTCACCATTCACACCATCCATTTTTCTGAAAACCGCACACGAAACGTCAGTCGCTCCCATGCGCAGGGGCGATTTCTCCGACAATTGTCCGATCTCACCGGAGGATCCTACGAGATGGCGAGGTCGCTGAAATCGATTGACGAGTTTTACGACCGGATCATCGAGGAGCTTTTCAGTCAGTACGTTTTGGGATACGTTTCCACCAATACGAAACAAGAGGGTCGCTACCGTAAGATCAAAGTCAAGATCGATCGCAAGGGAGTGAAGCTTCGAGCACGAAAAGGTTACACGGGACCGTATTCCGAAGCTGAGACCGAAGAGAAACGTTGATATCTAGCCAAGGGCTAGACTCCGGTAGTTCCTGTGCCTCGCCCTTGGCGAGAGAAGTCAGAACTCGGAATGGGATTTGAGGACGGCTCCCCTCCTCGGTCGGGACAGGTCGCCGTCGTCTTCGCGATCGCGATGGTCGTAGCTTCCGAAGCTCATGTGTCAATTGCAATAACAAATTGGTGAGGACGGGGTATGGCCTGATATTTTTGATATTCTTGAATCCTGAGTTCTTTGGAGATGAGATGAAAACCACGTTCGAGGTTGGCAGCGATACTTACGAGGCCGACATTACCCATGTCGGCAAGCCCGAGGGCGAAAAATTCGAGATCTACGAGGCAACGGTTCACGGGTCCGAGAGCCCGCCGGTCAAAGGAACTTTGAAGCTCACGGATACAGCCCTTGCGCTGGCGGATGAAAAGGCGAAAGACGAAGTCGAGACGGCTGAAGATTGGATTGCCCGCGGATGCGCTCGTTCTTTGGCTTCCGAAGTTCTCATCCGAAAGCTCCAACCGGAATTCTCCTTCGTCGTAGATCACCGCTGGATCGCATAAAGAAGCCTTGCTAACAAGCTGGCACTCAAGAACTCGAGAACTCGAGAACTCAAGAACTCGAGAATGAAAGCGGTTGCCGCCTCCCGCCGGCGTCACCTTTCGTGTTAACAATTCCTTTCTTTGATGATGCCGGCGTCAGCCGGCCTCCCTATTCCTTCTTGAGTTCTGAGTTCTGGGTTCTCGAGTCCTTTCTATACATTAAAACCCCTGGATTACACACTGAGCCTGTGACTATAATTGATTAGAGACGGGCCGAATTAATTGGAAATTTGGGTGGGCTGGCGGCCGTGCACTTGCGGATTCCTTCGGAAGTGCAGATCAAATTTTGATTCCAACGAATCCGGGATTCAGGGCTTGGCAACTGAAAAGGATAGGAATATGCCTGTGCGGCGTAATAGAGCGAGAGTGTTTCGCATCGACGCATGGGGCGTTTTATTACTCCTGCTGGGCCTGCCGGGCCTGCAGAGATTGACAGCCGAGCTCTCGAGTAACTACGCGCCTCACCAGCCGAGCCCACCGGAGGGCCTTCACGGTGAGCCGCATCTCACAGCCGCATCGATGAGCCAGAGTGGCGAGAACATCAAGATTCCACAAATTTGGTCACGATTTTCATTAGAAGAAGATATTGACACCCCTACGCTTCGGCAATCGGGAGGCCCGCGAGAGTTCTATTTCACTCGGGCCGCTTACACGGGGTACGGCTTTCGCAATTTCCGGAGTTGGAGCGTGGATTTTCCGAAGGCGGACCGGCAGTTTCTCATCGGACTTCGGCGGCTGACCATCTTGGATGCCTATGAACTGGAGAATCCGATTCGGCTCACCGACCCGAACCTCGGACGCTATCCGTTCATCTATGCGGTCGAGGTGGGGTACATGGCGCTGACGGAGCCGGAAGTGATGGGATTGCGCCGCTACTTGACGGCGGGTGGTTTTCTGGTCATTGATGACTTTTGGGGTAGTGTGGAGTGGGAAAATTTTGAAATGGAGATCGAACGTATCCTACCTGGACATGACATCGTGGGAATGCCACTCGACCATCCCATCTTCACCTGCTTTTACAACGTCAAGGAAATCGTGCAAGTCCCCAACGTGGGACAAGGCATGTCCGGGGGACCCACGTGGGAGAAAGACGGATACACGCCGATGGTACGGGGCGTCTTCGATGACAAGGGGCGCCTCATGGTGGTGATCAATTGGAACACGGACCTCGGCGATGCCTGGGAGTGGGCCGAAAACCCATACTACCCACTGAAGTTTTCGACCTATGCCTACCAGATGGGCGTGAATTTCATCATTTACGGAATGAGCCACTAAACAAGATGCGGGGAAATGTCGGAACAATGGAATGGTGGAATGGTGGAAAATTGGGCCCAATCTTCCATTCTTCCAGTCTTCCAATATTCCAACATCTCCTTGCTTGATCGAAGCTGATGGAAAGCCTTTTTCAATTCCTCTTTAAATATCGACCCTATGTGTTCGAAAAGGGCCAGTTCGCTCTTGGTGCGACTTGGCCCCTTTTCCTTCTGGGACTAGCCATCGTCATCGTGGCGATACCGACGGTTCTCCAGTACCGCGCTGTTCGCGGCAAGAGCATGAAGCGCGACCGTTGGGTGCTCACCGGGCTTCGCGCTGCGATCTTGGCTATCATCTTGTTCTGTCTTTTTCGTCCTGTTCTGGTGCTCTCCACCGTTGTTCCTCAGAGAAGCTTCGTGGGGATCCTCTTGGACGATTCCCAGAGCATGAAAATCGCGGATGGGGACGGCGTAGCACGGGCAAATTTCATAAACGAGCAATTCGGGCCCGAAGGGAGCTCCCTGCTCGAAGCTCTAACCAAGAAATTCAAGCTCCGTTTCTTTCGCTTTTCTTCTACGGCGAATCGCATCGGTGATGTTTCCGAGATGACCTTTTCGGGGGAGCACACTCACTTGGGTCGGGTGCTCGAGCGGGGAGCCGACGAGTTGGCCACAGTTCCTCTCGCCGGCCTCGTCATGATGAGCGACGGTGCGGACAACTCCCACGGCGGCTTGAGCGAAACCTTACTGGCCTTGAGAGCGCGACAGGTTCCGGTTTATACGGTAGGGCTGGGGCGAGAGCGGTTCACCCGCGATATCGAGCTCACCCGTGTCGAGGCACCGAGAACCGTCCTCAAAGGCTCGTCCCTCGTCGTGGATATCGTCGTCACCCAAAAAGGCTACAGTGGCAGCCGAGTGCGACTCGATATCGAGGACTCCGGCCGGATCATCAATTCCCGCGATATCGACCTTTCCGAGGAAGGGGAAGCCGGACCCATCCGTGTTCACTTCACGGTCGAGGAGGAAGGACCGCGCGTGTTTCGTTTCCGGATCGCTCCTCAACCGGGGGAAATGGTGACGCAGAACAACGAGCGGGAAATCCTCATTTACGTCGAAGAGAGGCGCGAGAAAATCCTCTATTTCGAAGGCGAGCCCCGTTTCGAGTTCAAGTTCATACGGCGCGCCCTCGTTGATGACGAGAATATCCAGGTCGTTTGTCTGCAACGGACCGCTGAGAACAAGTTTCTCAGGTTGGAGGTCGATGATGCGGAGGAGCTGGCGAGCGGTTTTCCACGAACCCGTGAAGAGCTTTTTCAATATCGCGGGCTCATTTTGGGGAGCGTTGAGGCAAGCTACTTCACCCACGACCAACTTCGGATGATCGCCGACTTCGTGAGTCAAAGGGGAGGAGGACTCCTGATGTTGGGAGGTCGGCTCTCTTACTCGTTGGGCGGATACGCGGGTACGCCGGTTGCCGATGTGCTCCCGGTCGTCGTCTCCGATAAGAGCGCAGTCGACACCGGCGGCGAAGATCCTTTCTTCGACCGGATCCATGTTGAACTGACACCCGTCGGCCGAACCCATCCTGTAACCCAATTCGAAGCCGACATCGAGGCCAGCGCCGAGCGGTGGGCGACGCTGCCGCCTTTGTCGATTTTGAATCAGGTGGACAACGTGAAGCCTGGTGCTACGACTCTATTGGTCGGACGAAACGATGAAGTAGATCGAGAGCAGGTCGTACTTGCCTTTCAGCGTTACGGGCGCGGTAAAGCGCTGGCTCTCACCGTTCACGACTCTTGGGTGTGGCAAATGCACGCGGATATCCCCCTCGAAGACATGACCCACGAGATACTCTGGCGAAAGCTCTTGCGCTGGCTGGTCAGCTACGTTCCCGATCGCATCTCGGTCACGACACCGAAAGATCGCTTTTCGCTGGGTGAGCCGGTGGTGCTCAGGGCCGAGGTCGATGACGACCGCTATCTCAAAGTGAATAACGCCCGGGTCATGGCGGAAGTGGACAGCCCTTCCGGGGAGAGGACAGAGCTTCCCATGGAGTGGACGGTGGACAAGGACGGTGAGTACCGGGCGAGCTTCGTGCCCGAGGAGCAGGGGATCTTCGAGATCCGGGTCACCGCCGAGAGAGAGGGGGATGAGCTCGGGAGTGCCCGGTCCTTCGTCGAAGCAGGCGACCTGGCGGATGAGTTCTTCAACGCCGAGATGCAGACGCCGCTTCTTAAACGGATTGCGGAAGAAACCGGTGGCCGTCACTACACCCCGGAGACCGTGAATCGCCTCGCCGAGGACATGACCTATACCGAAGGTGGAACCACGGTGCGGGAACGCAAAGACCTTTGGGACATGCCCATGGTGTTTTTTCTCCTGGTGGGTCTGGTCGGTGTGGAATGGGGATACCGCAGATTGAGAGGACTCGCGTGAGGGGCCGGCGGAACGTTTCCATGTTCGCTTTCGCCCTGCTCGTATTGAGCAGCATGTCGGAAGCGGCCGGACATAATTATCTGGTCATCGTCACCGGCCTTGGGGGCGAGCCTCGGTACCGAGAGAGGTTTCACCAGTGGGCCGTTTCCATGGTTGACGCCGCATCCGAACAATACGGTCTCTCTGATTCCGATATCTGGTATCTCGGAGAAAAACCGGAGCTCGATCCGGAACGAATACAGCGGAAGTCGACCAAGGAAAACATCGTTCGGGCATTGGCGGAGCTCGGTGAGCGTGTCCGGCCGGGCGATCTCGTTTTCATCTTGCTCATCGGTCACGGGAGCTATAACTCCGGTGAGTCCCGAATTAATTTGCCGGGACCGGATATGACCGCCCATGACTTTGCCAGGTTGCTCGATGGCCTCGGCACCGAGAACGTGGTTTTTGTCAATACGTCGAGCGCCAGCGGCGGGTTCCTCGAGGTCTTGTCGAGGAAAGACAGGGTGGTTGTCACGGCCACCAAGTCGGGTTTGGAACGAAACGAATCCGTGTTCGGAGGGTATTTCGTCGAGGCCTATGCCGACGGAGGAGCCGACGTCAACAAGGACGGAAGAGTCTCTGTCCTAGAAGCTTTCGATTTTGCCTGCCGAAACGTCGAGCGTTTCTACGACGAGGGCAATCGCCTCAAAACCGAGCATGCCGTGCTCGACGACGACGGCGACGGGAAAGGATTCCACCCGGCCGACGAGCAACGAGCCGAGTCGGCGGACGGAAGGGTTGCGGCGAGAACGATCTTGGGAGGTCGGGCCGGGGCGAGCAAGAGAGAGGTCGATTCCGCTGACGCAGTCGAAGATCCCGAGCTTGGGGCTTTGCACCGGCAAGTTCAATCTCTCGAAGATCGCATCGAGGTTTTGAAACAGCAGAAAAACACCATGGCTCCCGAGCTTTACTTCGAGGAGCTCGAAAAACTTCTCCTCGATCTGGCCCTCAAAAAACGAGCGCTTCAAGAGCTCGAACCAAAACCCAAGGAGTTGACGCGATCATGATGGGCCGGGTCCCGAAGAGTGGTTCGGCGGCGGCCCCTTTTGCCGTCTTATTGACGGCCGCAGCCCTGTTCATACCTGCGGGTGCGGCGTCGGCGCAGGATGGCGCCGCAGCGGCGCAGGATGTGGTGAGTGGCGAGAAAGCACTCGCTGAAGGGCGTTACGATGATGCCATCCGGGATTTCGAGAGTCACATTGCTACGAAAGGCGCGGACTCGAGAGTCAATCGTGGTCTGTGTCAAGCCCTTCGTGAGACCGGTCGATACGAGGAGGCGGCGGACAGAGCTCGAGCCTTCCCGTTGGAGCTGTCGAGTCTCCTCGGGAAAATCCTCTACGAGACGGGTCGGGTCTCCGAGGCGCAGGAGATGTTCAAGCGCGCAATGAACGCCGAGTCATCCGATCGACTCACGGCGGAGCTCGATTTGGCTATCCTCGCCTACGACCAAGGTGACCGCGATGCATCCATGGCGGGGTTCGACCGTTTCATCGATTACTACAACACGAGCCCGAGTCTTTCTTCGAACGAGTTGGCGGCCGTGGGAGAAGCATGCCGATACCTGGGGGTGGACGACCCACAGCTTTTCAAAGATGCCCTCAAGGCCTACGACGAGGCCATTGCCGCCGATCCAAAAAACATTGAAGCCTCGTATCAAAGTAGGTGAGCTCTTTCTCGAGAAATATCAGTCCCCCGACGCTCGAGCGAGCTTCCAAGAGGTCTTGAGCCTCAATCCCAATCATCCGCGGGCTTTGCTTGGGTTGGCTCGGGTCCTGCATTTCGACGGCTCACCCCAAGCGCTCGAACTGACTCAGAAGGCCCTCGAGATCAATCCCAATCTTGTACCGGCCAGGGTTTTCTTGGGACTCCTCCAACTCGATCTCGAAAACTATCGAGAGGCCAGTGAGGAGGCTGAGTCGGCTCTCGCCGTGAATCCCGCTTCGCTCGAAGCCTTGTCTCTTCTCGCCACGGCGCGTTTCTTGAGCGGCGATCTTCAGGGTTTCGAAGAGGCTCGGGCTCGGGCCCTTGGACGCAATCCGCGCTACGCCGATTTCTACAATCACCTCAGTGATGCCTGCGTACGAAATCGTCTCTATGGGGAGGCCGCGAAGTTCGCAAAACAAGCCTTGGAGCTCGATGAGAAATCCTGGTGGGCCTACGGACTCCTGGGTCTCAACCAGTTGCGTCTCGGCGACATCGAGGATGGACGAAAGAACTTGGATGTCTCCTTTGCGGGCGACCCCTATAACGTTTGGATCAAGAACACGCTCGATCTTCTCGACACGTTCCCGAGCTATCGAGAGACGAAGAGTCCGCGTTTCGTGACTTTCATCGACAAAAAAGAATCGGAGTTGCTGGCGCTTTACGCGACGGACCTGCTGGAAGAGGCCTACGACGAGCTAGCGAACCGTTATCGTTATCACCCGGGGACGCCTATTCGCGTGGAAGTCTATCCGTCCCATGCCGATTTTTCGGTGCGCACCATCGGATTGGCCGGACTCGGGGCGCTCGGAGTCTGTTTTGGACCGGTCCTTGCCATGGATTCCCCCTCGGCTCGGGAAAAGGGCGAGTTCAATTGGGGCTCCACGCTTTGGCACGAGCTGGCCCACACGATCACGCTTGGAATGACGGACAACAAAGTCCCCCGTTGGTTCTCGGAAGGAATCTCGGTCTACGAGGAGCGGAGGGCGCGGCCGGGTTGGGGCGACGATGTCAACATCGGTTTCCTGATGGCCTACAAGCAGGAGAAGCTCTTGCCCATCCGAGAGTTGAACAACGGATTCATCCGACCGACCTACCCTCAGCAGATCGGTATCTCGTATTACCAGGCCTCATTGATCTGCGAGCTCATCGAAAAAGAATACGGTCTCGACGCCCTTCTGGACATTCTCGCCGGCTACAGACAGGGGACGGATACGGAATCGATCTTCGTGAACGTCCTCGGTTGCGATCCCGAGTGCTTCGACGAGAAGTTGGCCGAGGATCTCAAAGAGCGGTTCGGGGAGGCGGCCGCCTCGTTACCCATGCCCACCGAAGGCGACGAGGTCCAGGTGTCAACGCCTGAGAGTGTCGTCGAGCGTGCCCAAGAGGCGCCGGACGACTTTTTGGCGCAGCTCGCCATGGGGATGAAGCTCCTTCATGAGGAGAACCTCGATGAGGCATCGAAGTACCTCGAGCGAGCCAAGAAGCTGTTTCCCGACTATGCCGGGCCGGATAGTCCCTATTGGCACCTCGCCCAAATTCATCAAAAGACGGGCAAGCTTGACCGATGCACGTAAAGAGCTTACGAGGTTCGTTGCTATCAACGGGAACCACTACGAGGCTTACCTGCAGTTGGCCGAGCTCGAGGAGAAGCTCGGAGACGAAAGCAAAGCGGCTGAGATGCTGGAGCGCGCTCTTTATGTCTATCCCTTCGAGATCGATCTGCATCGTCGGCTGGCGGATTTGTACCGAGGGCTCGAGCACCACAGCGGGGTTATACGAGAGCGTCGAGCACTGGTCGCAGCCGAAGTGGTGGACCGGGCCCAAGTACTCTACGAATTGGCTCTCGCCTACTTCGAGTCCGGAGATTCGGCAGGTGCCCGACGGGAGGTCCTGCGGGCTCTCGAGATCGCCCCCAGCTTTGACGAAGCACTCGAATTGCTGCTGAAGCTTCAGCCCGGTGAAAGCGAGGTGGAGCCGTGAGACGGTCGGTTCTCGTGATGAGTCTTCTGGCCGTTGCGGTGCTGCCGCTTGCAGCGAGCCGCAACGATTCTCCGGATGTTCCTTACTATAACTTCGAGTACAACGGACGCTTTACGTTTGTGCGCCTCAAGTTCGAGCCTTGGTACTGGGGTCCCGGGCGCTACCAGTGGGGTCTCGATTTGAAGTGGAACCACGACTACCCTAGGGGCGAACGCCACTTCACGAAAATGCTCAGCGAGTTGACCTACCTCGAGGTCAATACCGGGGGAGGGAACATCATCGACATCGGTGACCCGGAGCTCTTCCAATATCCTTGGGCCTATCTCTGCGAGCCTGGATACACCATGTTCAGCGACGCAGAAGCCGAGAGTCTCCGAACCTATCTTCTCAAGGGCGGATTTCTGGTTATCGACGATTTCATCATGCACGACTGGGATAACTTCGTGAAGATGATGTACAAGGTATTGCCCGAAGGGCAGCTCGTGCGGCTCGATGTTTCCGACCCGATTTTCGATTCCTTTTTTCATATCGAGTCGCTGGATTTTCCTCATCCGGGGGATTACCGGTTGATGGGCGAGTTTTATGGAGTCTACGAGGACAACGACCCGAGCAAGAGGTTGATGGTCTTGGCCAACTACAACATGGACATCGGGGACTACTGGGAGTGGTCGGATACAGGATGGATACCCATAGAGCTTTCGAATGAGGCTTACAAACTGGGCGTGAACTACGTCATCTACGGTCTGACGCATTGAGGTAATAGTGACTGTGGCGCCGCGCTCATGTCTGTTTCATGGGAATGTCGCGGCCTCCACTGGCTGACGGCTGATTGCCGACGGCTGACCGCCCGCGGCGGCCGTTTTGGCCGGTTACGCCGCGAAATGGGAAGGAAGTATGTTGGATAACACGGAAGAAAAACTAACAATCGAGTCAGCAGACGACATCGCCCTCGCCGATCGGATGAAGCAGGCTCAGGATCAGATGCTGGCCGAGCTCAGAAAAACCATCTTCGGCCAGGACGATGTGATCGAGCAGGTTTTGCTCTCTTTGTTCGTCGGCGGCAACAGCATCATCACCGGTGTACCCGGTCTGGCGAAAACACTCATCGTTTATACGGTGGCACAAGTGCTGGACTTGAAGTTCGCCCGCATCCAGTTCACGCCGGACCTGATGCCCTCCGACATCACGGGGACCGACATCATTCAAGAGGATCCGTCCACGGGCAAGCGAGAGCTGGTATTCATGCCCGGTCCGATTTTTAACAATATTGTCCTAGCGGACGAGATCAACCGAACGCCGCCCAAAACGCAGTCGGCGCTGCTCGAGGCGATGCAGGAGCACCGAGTGACGATTCAAGGTCGAACCTACGAACTGGAGGAGCCCTTCTTCGTCTTCGCCACCCAGAATCCGATCGAGCTGGAAGGTACCTACCCGCTTCCCGAAGCGCAGCTCGACCGGTTCATGTTCAACATCATCATTCATTATCTATCGGAGGAGCAGGAGCTCGAGGTCGTGCGTGCAACGACGGCGGTTCAAGACATTTCCTATGAGCATGTCGTGTCCGGTAAGGACATCACGGAGTTTCAGAAGCTTGTTCGCCGGGTCCCCGTGTCGGAACCGGTGATGCGCTACGCGGTCCATCTGGCCCGAGCCTCGCGCCCGGGCGAAGAAGAAGCGCCCGACTTCATCAACAAGTGGTTGGACTACGGCGCCAGCGTACGTGCTTCTCAGTATTTGATTTTGGGTGCCAAGGCACGGGCTCTCATGAACGGGCGTTACCACGTGAGCTTCGAGGATATTCGGGCGCTCGCTCCGCCCGTGTTCCGGCATCGGATTCTGACTAATTTCCATGCGGAATCGGAGCGTATTACCACGGATAAGCTCATCGAGCAGCTCTTGGATGCGGTGCCGGTACCGAAGTCGATGATGTGAAGAAAGAGCTCGAGAACCCAGAACTCAAGAACTCAGGAAAAAATCAATGACTTATCGGGGTGGGAGGATACAGGCGGAGGCTTCACCGGCGGCTCGCTTCGTGGACCCGAACGTCCTCGGCAAGATTTCCAATCTAGAGCTTCTCGCTCGGACGGTTGTAGAAGGTTTCATTAGCGGGCTCCACCGCTCTCCCTATCTAGGGCGTTCCGTGGACTTCGCCGAGCATCGGCCCTATATGCCGGGGGACGACATCCGTCGAATCGACTGGCGCCTGTTTGCGCGTACGGATCGCTTCTTCTTGAAGGAGTTCGAGGCCGATACCAATACGGATTTTACGCTCATCCTGGATATTTCACGCTCCATGAATTTCTCGAGCGGCGGTGTGACCAAACTGGATTACGCTCGATACCTCGGAGCCTGTTTGACCTATTTTTCATTCAAACAAAGAGATCGGGTGGGATTGGTTACGTTCGACAACGATATCGTTGATTTCGTGCCCCCGCGGGCGAAGCATCTCGAGGTCTCACTTGCCACGATCGATCGGGTACAACCCGGGGGCGTAAGCGATCTCTACAGACCTTTGTTCAAAGCTGCGGATGCCTTACGCCGGCGGGGCATCATTGCTCTCGTCTCCGATCTTTATGATGAGCCCAGCGCAGTTTTGGACGCCATCAAGGCTCTCCGGTATAAGGGAAACGATCTCATCGTCTTTCACGTGCTCGACCCGGCCGAAATCCGCTTTCCTTTTGACGAGTCCGCCAACTATCAGGATTTGGAGACGGAGGAGTCCTTGCCGGTGGTCCCCGACTACTTGCGCGAGCAATATCGTGAACTGGTGGCCAAACATATCGAAAGGCTCGGCCGGGTTCTCGGTGACAACCGCATCGACTATGCCATGCTCGATACTTCGATTCCTCTCGATTTCGCGCTGTTCAGCTATTTGTCTACACGGCAGCGTATAACACGGGTGCGATGATGCCGTTCAGTTTCCTCACACCGGCTTTTTTCCTGGGATTGTTGGGGCTTGCCGTGCCGATCCTCATCCATCTCACTCATCGAGAAAAGCGAGAGGTGGTGGCATTTCCCTCGTTGATGTTTCTTCAAAAGATACCCTACCGTTCGGTGCGTCGTCAGAGAATTCGCCAGTGGTTGCTTTTTCTCTTGAGGTGTTTGGCAATCATTCTACTGGCGCTTGCTTTCACCCGCCCCTTTTTCGAGCGGGAAGGAGCCGCGGCGTCAGCGGTTACCGGCGCCCGCGAGATCGTGATTCTTCTCGATCGCTCCTATAGCATGGATTACTCCGATCGTTGGGGCAGAGCCTTGGTCGCCGCGCGCGGCGCCGTCGATAGTATCGGGCCCGAGGAACGGGCGACCCTGGTTTTGTTTTCCGATCGAGCCGAGGCGGTGAACCAACCCACGTCGGACAAGGCCGAGCTGAGGGCGATCTTGAGCGAAGTGCGTTTGGGATCGGGAACGACCCGATATGGTCCTGCACTCGAATTGGCCAAGAAGATACTCGAAGAGTCGAGCCTTCCCCGTCGTGAAGTCGTTCTCATTAGCGACTTTCAGAAAGTAGGCTGGGAAGGTCAGGAGGAGATTCAGCTGCCGGAGGCAACGGCTCTTATGACCGTCGATCTTTCGGAAGAAGAAACCTCGAATGTTTCCGTGACATCAGTTGTTCTGGATAGAGAATACCGGTCCGATCGGGAAAGGGTCGTCGCCTCCGCGCGACTGACGAACAAGGGGCAAGGTCGCTTTGACGACACTCCCGTGGAGCTAGAGCTGGGAGGACGTCGGATCCAGGAGAAGCGTGTGGACCTTGCTCCCAATTCCTCGGTCACGGTCTCGTTCGAGCCCTTTACATTGCCGGAGGGAATCTCGCGAGGTCGGATCTCCATCGGCGATGATCCTTTGCCGAAGGATAATAGTTTCTACTTCGCGCTTTGGCCGGGACAGTCGTTGTCGGTGTTGGTCGTGAATGGATCGCAAGGAGGACGCCAAAGCCTCTACCTCCGGGAGGCACTCGCGATAGGCGACCAGCCTTCCTTTGATGTTGACGTCGTTCGCTCGAACCGTTTTCCCTCCGACACACTCTCGGATCGTTCGGTCGTCATTTTGAACGATGCCCGGCCTACAAACGAAAGCTCGATTCAGCGATTGAGAGAGTTTGTGGAGAGAGGCGGTGGACTCCTTGTCGTCCTTGGTTCTAAGCTCACGCGAGGCGACGTCCCTGTTTCATTCGCCGAGCTTTTACCGGGCACTTGGGATCGGGCTGTTGACCGGTCCACCGATTGGGGAGGAACGCTGTCTTACCTCGACTACAGCCACGAAGTGTTCGAGCTTTTCGGTGCGCCCCACAGCGGCGATTTCTCGACCGCCAAGTTCTTTCGCTATCGACCCCTCGACCTCCGAGGAGAAGGGCGTGTGTTGGCGAGGTTCGATGATGGTGCCGCGGCTCTGGTGGAGAAAAGGTTTGGGGAAGGCCGCGTGCTCGTCTGGACTTCTACGCTCGACACCTTTTGGAACGATCTTGCTATCCAGCCGGTCTATTTGCCTTTCGTTCACCAACTCGTTAAATACGCTGCGGGCTACGCGGAGGCCGAACACTGGCACACGGTGGGCGAGGTCCTGGACCTGTCCCGTTTTCTGGAAGTCGTAGGATCGAGCGTGTCGTTCCCGGAGGATCTCGAGACGGAGGAGAGCGAGCTGGTGGCTTTCGCTCCGTCCGGGGACCGTTCCTTGCTGTCGCGTGACGATGAGCGGCATCTGATTAAGCTGGAAGAGCAAGGTTATTACGAGCTTCGTCTTCCGGGCTCTGATCGTGGCGAGCCGGCGAGTCTTGCCGTCAACCTCGACCTTTCCGAGTCGGATTTGTCATCGCTCGACCCGGAGGAGCTCGAGGCGGCGGTTCGGTATCGAGACGACGTTCCGACGATGGCGGCCACGGCCGCTTGGACGCCGGAAGACCAGGAGGGGCAACAGGGTGTCTGGTGGTATCTGTTGGTTGTAGCGTTCGTCCTGCTGGCCGTGGAAACGTTCCTGTCTAACAGACTGTCTCGCTTGGCGCGATAACAATGCGAGAAAATGTTGGAATGATGGAGTATTGGAATAATGGAAGATTGGAAAGAAAAAGATCGGTTCCATCCTTCCACCGTTCCAGCCTTCCATCATTGCACCAGGTGTAAAGAAGAGCGCAACGAGATGTTGGAATAGCGCCATGAAATTTTGGAATACTGGAATACTGGAATACTGGAATACTGGAATACTGGGAAGAAGAAGATCCCAACCTTCCAACATTCCATTCATCCACCATCTATCCATGTTTTGTGTTGAGGTGACGTGATGCTAATCCGACCCGAGAGGTCCGGTTACGACGAACTGATCGCGATCATTCGCCAGGTGCGAAATCGATGGCGCGTCCGGGTGGCTCTTCGAGGAGCCGCGATCGTGCTTGCTTTTGGCTTCTTGGCCTTTGCCGCCTCCGCGTTTGGAATGGACTATTTCCGCTACAGCGAAGGTTCGGTCGTTGCCTTTCGGGTCTTTGCCTATATTGCGATGGCGGCGCTCGCCATTCGCTTTCTCGTTTTGCTCCCTTTGTTTCGTAGAGTGAGTGATCAACAAGTGGCGCTCTACATCGAAGAGCACAACCCCGAGCTTCAACAGGCGGTGTTGAGCGCGGTCGAAGCCGGCCGGGAGGGTGGAGATTCGATCAAGCCGGACATCTCACCGGACCTGATCCGTAAGCTGGTAACATCGGCTGTCGAGCAGTGCGAGTCCACGGACACGGGCCGTCAGATCGAGCACCGGCGAATCCAGAAAACTTCCGGCGCCGCCGCCGTATTTGCGGCGATCGGCATGTCGGCGATCATGCTCGGTCCGGCGTTTTTGCGGCACGGTGGTTCGCTCCTAATCAATCCTTGGGGAAGCGCAAAAGCTGCGAGTCCTTATACCATTAACGTCGAACCGGGCGATACATCCGTAGCGCGAGGGGCCGACCAGACGATCAGCGCGACTCTGGGAGGCTTCGACTCGGATCGTGTGGAAATCGCCGTCCAGGCGGTTGGGAGCGAAGAGTGGCAGCGTTGGCCCATGGCTTTCGACGAAGAATCGAGTGCTCATAGTTTCATGCTCTTCGATCTTCAGGACGAGTCGCACTATTTCGTCGAATCGAGTGGCGTGCGCTCGGACATATTCCGTCTCGAGGTCGTTGACCTGCCCTTCGTGGAACGGATCGATTTGGAGTATCGTTTCCCCGCCTATACGGGGCTGGCTCCGAGAGTCGTCGAGGACGGAGGGGACATCGCGGCGCTTCAAGGGACACGAGTGATATTGACGGTTACGCCCACCGTTCAAGTGGCGGGAGGCCGTATCCGCGTCGAGGGGTTCGATCCCATCCCCCTCGACCTCGGGGAGAGCTCGATCCTCACCGGCGTCATCGAGGTGAAGGGTGACGGCTTTTACAAGATCGAGCTGGAAGCCTTCGACACCACCCTTCATGCGGCCTCTCCGGACTATGTGATTGAAGTCCTCACCGATCAGCCGCCAACGATTACCATGACCAAACCGGGCCGTGACGCGAAAGTAACCTCCGTCGAGGAGGTTTTTACCGAGGTTCAAGTGGAAGACGATTATGGGGTCGGCAAGCTTGACCTCGTCTTCTCGGTCAACGGCGGTGAGGAAAAGGTCGAGTCCCTTTACCGCAAAGGCGGTCCCCTGAAAAAAGAGGTGTCCGTGGGGCACACATTTTTCTTGGAGGACTACGAGCTCGAACCAGGGGATTTTATTTCCTACTTTGCTCGCGCAACGGATACCGAGGGCGTCACGGGAGCGCAGGTCTCAACGACCGATATCTATTTCATAGAAGTCCGGCCCTTCGACAAGGAATACCGGCAAAGCCAACAAGGCATGAGCGGCGGCGGTGGCGGCGGCGGCAACGATGCTCGGGCTTTGTCCCTGCGCCAGCGACAAATCGTAGCCGCTACCTTCAAGCTCATAAGAGACAAGCGGGAATACTCGCCGAGGGAGTACGCCGAGAATCTGACGACCGTGGCGTTGATGCAGGGACGGCTCCGCGAGCAGGTGGAAAACCTGCTCCGGCGTATGACGAATCGGGGTATCGCTCAAATGGACTCGGATTTCGGGAAGATTTCAGAGTCGCTTCGACAAGCTGCGCAGGAGATGGTGCCCGCTGAGGAGAAGCTGGTCGAGAAAAATCCCGATGACGCCCTACCTCCCGAACAACGAGCCCTTCAACATCTGCAGCGAGCCGAATCCACCTTCAACGAGGTCCAAGTTGCATTCGGTGGCGGCGGCGGTGGTGGTGGCGGCGAGCAATCGAACGCCGAAGATCTGGCGGATCTTTTCGAGCTCGAACTGGACAAATTGCGAAATCAATATGAAACGGTCGAGCGCGGCCAGCAGCAGTCTTCGGACAATCAGATCGATGAAGCTCTGCAGCGCCTGCAAGAACTGGCTCGCCGACAGCAGCAGGAGAACGAAAGGTCGAAACGGCGGACGTCCAACTTTCCGAATCAAGGGGGCGGCGGGAGCGCCGGCCAGAGGCAGCTGGCCGAAGAAACCGAGGAGTTGGCCCGCAAGCTCGAGCGATTGGCGAGGGAACAGTCTCTGCCGGATCTCCAGGAGACCGCCCGCCGGCTTCGTGAAGCGGCGGACGCGATGCGCCGCGGCGCGAGTGGCGGCAAGCAGGGGACCCTTTCCGAAGGTATTGCAGCGCTCGACGAGCTCAAGGATGCCCGTCGGCTTCTCGAGAAGAACCGCTCCGTTCGTCTCGAGCGCGACATTGAGGACGCGATGAATCGCGCCGAGCGTCTCGCCAGTCAACAGGACAAGGTTCAATCAGAGGTTCAAAAGCTCGACCAACTCGGAGGAGCAGGGAGGGCAGAGAGACTTCAGCGTTTGTTGGAGCGCAAAGACGAGATGGCGTCGGAGGTAGCCGACCTCGAGTCGCAGATGGATCGTGTCGCCCGAGAGTCTCGTGGTGAGCAGAAAGAAGCTTCCCGTAAGCTTCAGGAAGCGTCCAACTCCATACGTGACAGTAAGCTCAAGGAAAAAATCCGTTACTCCAAGGGAGTCATTCAGGGCCGCTCGCCGGAATACGCCGAAAAATTCGAAGAGCAAATAGGCGCCGATATGGAAAATTTGGTCGATAGAATTCGACAAGCGAAAGGTGCCGCCGGCCAGATCGGAAGAGTCGCAAGTTGCGGATGCCCTCGACAAGACACGCGACCTGGTGCGTGACCTTGAGTCCATCGGGGACCGAGTCCGCGAACGCCAGGACCAAGCAAGACGGTTGCAGCAGGGCGGTCAGGAAGGCGAGCAGGAGTCGGCTCAATCTGGTGAGTCCGGAGAGGGGAAGCAACAGGGCGAGTCGTCGAGTAGCGAATCCTCAGAGAAGGGTCAACAAGGTCAGCAAGGTCAACAGGGCCAGCAGGGTCAAGGGGGCACAGGCGTGGAGAGCCTGGTCAAGATCAGGGACGATTTGGCCAGGGTACTTCGGGAGCCGGCTCGCAGGACGGCCGGAGCTTTCAACCCGGCACTTTCTCCACCGAAGATATCCGGCAGTGGCGCCGGGAGTTTCGCGAGAGAACGAACGAAGCGCAAGAGCTCAGGCGGGAGCTACAACGTCAAGATCTGCAAGTTCCCGATCTCAAGGGCATTATCGAACGGATGAAGGCCTTCGATTCCCAACAGATCTACCTCGACCCGTTGGGATTCGAGAAGCTCCAAGCTTCGCTTCTCGAGGAGCTCAAGCAGTTCGAGTATTGGCTTCGCAGGGAGCTCGAAGGGATTGGGAAGGACAAGCTCTTTCTTGCGGGATCCGATCAAGTTCCGACGGAGTACCGCGAGCTCGTGGAAGAGTATTACCGGTCACTCGCCCGTGACAAGAGTAAACAATAATATTAGGAAGAAGACTCAACGCAAAGTCGCGGAGACGCAAAGACGCAGAGTGCGATTAGACTCAAGCCGATAGGTCATCCTCTTGCCTTGAAGCCTCAACCCTGTTTCATTCCGAGTTCTCGAGTTCTCGAGTTCTCGAGTTCTTTAACTACGACTCTCTAATTTGTCAGAGATCCTCGTGCTGCGGTACTATCCATCTTGATGAGGGTGAGAGAATAATACGTGGAATCACAAACAAACAGTTTCGAATCTTTGGGCATCTCGCAGCCTACGCTCGATGCGCTGGCTGAGATGGGCTATTCTTCCGCAACCGCAGTTCAATGGGAAACCATTCCGATGGCTCAGGCGGGACACGACCTCGTGGTCATGTCGCGGACCGGCACAGGCAAAACCGCTGCGTTTGGAGTGCCTATTATCGAGAAGGTGGACGTAAGGGAAGGCGTCGTTCAAGCCGTTGCCTTGACTCCGACCCGAGAGCTCACGAATCAGGTGAACGAAGAATTGCAGAGGATCGGCAAGCACGCCGGAGTTCGCGTCGCGGCGATTTACGGTGGCGAGTCCCTGGCCGGGCAGATCGAAGCCATTGAGGCCGGTGCCCACGTTGTCGTCGGGACCCCGGGGCGGGTGTTGGATCACCTCAAAAGGAAAACTTTGCGCCTCGACTCGGTTGGCACGCTCGTCCTCGACGAAGCGGACAAAATGTTGGATATGGGCTTCGCCCAGGAGATGACCGAGATCATGCGGTTCGTCCCCGAAGATCGACAGACGTTGCTTTTTTCCGCCACGATCCCCCTTGGAATTCGGGGCATGATCTACAGCTATCTCTCCGATCCGAAGTGGGTCTTGCTGTCCGAGGATTTTGCTTACATCAAAGAGGTCGAGCACACCTATATCATCGCGCCGCAAATGCAGAAAGAGCACGTTCTTTACAAGGTCATCGAGCACGACCAACCCACCTCCTCCATGATTTTCTGCAACACGCGTGGTGAAGTTCGAATGGTTGCGGCGTTTTTGGCCCGACAGGGCCTGCCGGTGGCCATGATCTCCAGTGACCTCGTACAGCGGAAACGCGAACAGGTGATGGCCCGTTTCCGGGACGGAACGACTCGACACCTGGTGGCGACGGACGTTGCGGCAAGAGGCATCGACATCGAGGACTTGTCGCACGTCTTTATCTATTCCACACCGGATTCTCCGGAGCTGTACATCCATCGCGCCGGGCGAACGGGAAGGATTGGCAAGAGCGGCCACGTCATATCTCTGGTCTCGGCCTCCGATCTCGTCAGCTTCAACCGTCTGGTGAACCGCTATCACTTGGATGTCGGGGAACGGACTGTACCCACGGATGAAGAGATCCGCGACAAAAAGATCGAGCGTATCTTCATGCGGCTGGACAAAGAAGCGAGCCTGCTCAGCGTCGAGGAACTGGCCGAGATGGGCGAGGTGGCCGATGTACTGGCAGAGCACCCCGACCGACGAAGACTATTGGCCTATCTTCTCCGCCACGACTTTGGTCCGCCGGAATCGATGGATGAGCCGGAGCAGGAGATGGGAAGACCGAAAGAAGAGCACGAGACCCGAAAAGGGCACGACCCGAAGCGCGGACAACGAAGGCGGCCCCGCAATCGCCGCCCACGGCAACGGTAGCAGTCACATCATCATTCAGTTCTCGCTCGCCTCCTCGGCTCGCTCGTCGCCCGCGCTCTTCGCACGGAGGGGCGGGCTCATCTTTAATCGTCTCATTGTCGTTGGACGAGAGGTCCCTCGTTCGTTATTCTGAAGAAGATCTGTTTGCTTGGAGGACCTCATGTTGAGGACTTTGCCTCTTCTCGTTGCCATACTCGTTTCTCCCATGTGGCTTGGCGGACAATCCCTGGGAGAGGTTGCCAAGAAAGAAAAAAAACGCCGCGAAGTCAACAAGGAAAAAGGCGTGGGAGTCCGGGTCATCGCTGAGGACGAAATCTCGGTCGAAGGCGAAGAGACCGAGGGCACTGAGTCAACCGCGGGCACCGATGAAACGGAAGAGGGAAGCGAGGACACCCTTGCTCTCACTCCGGACTCCGCACGCCCGAATCCCAGTACGGCATCGGATCGCCAGAGGGAAGAAGCGCTCTGGCGGAGTCGATTCAGTGAAGCCCGCGCTCGATTGAATGCTGCTCAAGAACGCTACGATGCACTCAAGGACCTGCATTTGGTCCCTGGCGAGTACTACGTTGACGAGAATGGTCGCCCCCTTATCAAATCCTTGGCGCAGCTGCGTCGAATGACGGAGGAGGCAGAGACCGATCTGAATGAGGCAAAAAAATCTCTCGACGACTTGCGCGAAGAGGCCCGCCGCGCCGGCGTTCCCCCCGGCTGGCTCCGATAACTACTAAATCCGGAAGCCGACGGCGTAAGCCGTCTTCCTGTTCCATTCAGAGTTCTCGAGTTCTTGAGTTCTCGAGTTCTATTTCCGCTTCTTTAGCGTTTGACTCCAGATTACAGGTCGAGTACACTCTCTGTTGAGTTGAAATTGGGTTTCATTTTCAGGTAGAAATGACCGCGACTGCTGCTTCGACACCGCCGACTCTTCGTTCCGATGAGATCCCGGCCGTATCCCGAAAAACCTTGGCGCTGGTTGGAAATCCCAACGTGGGTAAGAGCGTCATATTCAACCGGTTGACTGGGCAATACGCGCAAGTCTCGAATTACCCCGGTACCACGGTGGTGGTGACCCGAGGTAAAGCCCAGATCGATGGGTGCGACTACGAGGTCGTTGACACACCCGGTGTGAACAGTCTCGTTCCACAGTCCGAAGATGAGCGGGTGACGCGGGACATTCTGCTGGGCGAACGCCCGGACCTGGTTCTCCTCGTTGCCGACGCCAAAAATTTGCGGCGCACTCTCTTGCTCCTTACCCAACTCGTGGAACTGGAACTACCCACGGTTCTCGATCTCAATATGGTGGACGAGGCTCGAAAGAGGGGCGTGGAGGTGGATCGGGATGCTCTTTCCGAGACCTTTGGAATCCCCGTGGTGGAGACCGTTGCGACGGAAGGTCATGGACTGCGCGGTCTTTTGCGGGCTCTCGGCGGACCGATGGTGCCGCGAAATCCTCTCGAAGTGGACGGTATCGTTTCCGAGTTGCGTCAAAACGCCGAGTACAACGGCAATACTCCTTGGAGTCTCTTTGCCGAATGGATGATCTCGAGCGATCGGGGGCTCAAGGAGCCTCTTGGCAAGTTGGTGGGGCCGGAAAAACTCCATGCGGTCGATGAGGCACTGGGAGCTTACGAGAAAAAGCATCGTCGCCCCGCGGCCTCGGCCTTTAACGAGGCGCGCAGCCGGTGGATCGATTCCGCTGCTTCACGGATGAGACGGATTCGAAAGGGTGAGACCAGCCCATGGACGGATCGCGTCGGACGCTGGTGTCGAGAACCGATGACGGGTATTCCCATTCTTTTGGGTGTGCTCCTGGTCATGTACTACTTCGTCGGGAGCCTAGGCGCCGGGCACGGCCGTCGATTTCCTGGAAAACGTCGTTTTTGGCGGCTATCTCGTGCCCGCTGTGACTTGGGCGGTGGATCGTTTCATCCCGTTCGCCTTGATTCGAGACTTTCTCGTCGGGCCTTACGGAATTATCTCCATGGGGCTCACCTATTCGGTGGCCATCGTACTTCCGGTCGTGGGGACGTTTTTCTTCGCTTTTGGTGCTCTTGAAGACAGTGGCTATCTACCACGACTTTCGGTATTGGCTGACCGTATGTTCCGGTTCATGGGATTGAACGGTAAGGCGGTCTTGCCCATGGTGCTCGGCCTCGGTTGCGTCACCATGGCCACGCTTACGACACGTATCCTGTCGACCCGAAAGGAGAGATTGCTTGCAACCCTACTCCTGGCTTTGGCGGTTCCTTGCGCCGCTCAGCTGGGAGTCATTCTGGGTATGTTGGCCTGGGTGTCCTTTCGTGCCGTTTTGTTTTTGTTAGCTGTGCTCTTGTTACAGATGCTTGTCGTGGGTTGGGCTGCGGACAAGATCATGCCGGGAAAGCGTTCCGATTTCGTTGTGGAGCTTCCACCTATGCGGCTTCCCGTTTTCGGGAACCTGTTGCGCAAGACCTGGAGTCGCGTCGTCTGGTTTTTGCGAGAGGCGGTGCCGCTGTTCATTCTCGGAACGGCCTTTTTATTCCTTCTCGACCGACTGGCCATTCTCCCTTTCATCGTTCGGGTCGCGGAACCACTCATGGCAGGTTGGCTGGACCTTCCCGCCAAGGCGGCGGAAGCCTTCGTCATGGGATTTTTGCGCCGTGATTACGGTGCCGCCGGTCTGTTTGAAATGGCGCGACAGGGAATGCTGGACAACACCCAGATCATGGTGTCTTTGGTGACCATGACCCTTTTCGTTCCCTGCGTGGCAAACTTTTTCGTCATTATCAAGGAGCACAATTACAAGAAAGCGGCCTTGATGATGGGATTTATTATTCCCTATGCGGTATTGGTCGGCGGCATCGTCAATTTGTTTCTGCGGTGGACGGGATTGGAACTGTGAGACGAGATTCCAAGGAAGAGCGAGAACTGGAAGAAGTGCTGGAAGCCCTGTGGACGGGCGTCGAAAAAGGTGAGATCCGAAGAGAAGACGTTTTGCGGGATGTCAGGACGGAAAACCAGGACGAGGCGGTTGCCGAGCTTGCCGGCCGCGGCCTAGTGAATCTGGACGAAGACGGTTCGCTTCGATTTACCGAATCCGGCCGGGAAAAGGCCAGGGGTATCATTCGGCGCCACCGACTGGCAGAACGATTGGTGCACGATATTTTAGCTATGCCCATGACCGAGGTGGAGGCCAATGCGTGCGAGTTCGAACATCTGGTGGCTCCCGGTATCACGGAGAGCATTTGCACCCTACTCGGACACCCGGCGCAGTGTCCCCACGGGCGGCCGATTCCGGAAGGACCGTGCTGTGTAGAAGCACGGAAGAGCATCGAGCCGGTTGTCGTGAGTGTCGACCGGATGCATACGGGAGAGACGGCTCGGGTCGCCTATATCAACACAAAGAACTATTCCCGGCTCCAAAAGCTGACCTCCTTCGGCGTGTCACCGGGCGTCAAGGTCAAGCTCCACCAACGAAAGCCGGCTTTTGTTCTCGAGTGCGATCAAACCCAGGTGGCCATCGAAGAAGCGGTGGCCGAGGAAATCTACGTGTTCCGGGAACCGGAAGGTTGAGTTCAGGATAATGCCACACCAAACAGAAATCTACCGAGAGGAGCTCGAGACTTTCGAGCAGTATCTTACTGAATCACAGGTCTAAAGCGTTCCCGACAACGTGAGATCATACTCGAGCGTTTCCTCGAGACGCCAGGGGCACCTTTCTGTGGATGATCTCTACAGGATTATCCAACGAACCCACCCCGAGATCGGCCGGACAACCATCTACCGGACGCTCAAGCTTCTTTGTGAAGCGGAGATTGCCAAGGCCATCGAGCTGCAGGACGGGTTGACCCGTTTCGAGATCCTTGAACAAAAACGAGCATCACGACCATATGGTCTGCACTCTATGCGGCACTATTGTCGAGTTCACGAGCGAGGCGGTCGAAAAGATCCAAGAGCAGATCGCCGAGGCCAATGGATTCACGGTCGATTCCCATCGGCACCAGATTTTCGGACACTGCCCAAAATGCCGTCGCAAACGAAGCTCCGCCAAAACGCGTGGAATAAAAAGCCGGTCTCGAACCGCGCCTGACCGGCCGGCGGACGCTGACGGTGCCTCTGCCTTGAGTTGAGTGAACACGAAGGAATACTCCACTGCAAAAGGCACTCCTTATCGTTTGCGAGGCGGTCCATGAAACGATGCCGTCCTCTTGACACGGGGACCGCAGGCTTCTGGTAAAATAGCTTCGTTTTCTTTTGACGACCTCATTTGGGGAGCCTGTTCGTGTGTAGCACCCGCTCATCGAGACTGATTCGGCCGCCGAGATCATTGACCTCACTAGTGTCCAACCAAGGGACCTCGAGCCCCTGTGGGACAGAGAGATCCGACTGTGGAGTGAGAATCTCTACTGGGATGTTTCATCCGTGGTGACAGCGATCCGTCGCGCCGTGGATCGCAAGAGCTTGAACGGCAAGGCGGCGCGGATGGGCCGACGTATCGTGGGGTACAGCTACTACATGGTGGAGTGCCGGCGCGCGGTGCTCGGGAGTGTGATGCTGGTCCCGGCGACGAGCTCGCTCACCGTCGTCACGGATCTCATGGGAACGCTTCTGAACTCCGCTCGAGTTGGACCCGGCCATCTCGCGTATCGAGAGCCAGTTCATCAACTTCGACACACCATGGCTGGCCGAAACGTTTGTTTCCCGAGGCTACAAGTCCTACTCGAGGGCTTTTTTGCGTCGTTCGTTGAATCCTTTGGCTTTGACTCCCATGGAAGACCGGGGCCGTCCATCCCTCGATTTCGAGCATTGGAGCACACTCGCCTTGACCGAGGCCTCCGTCTTGATGCAGAAAGCCCACTCGGAAAGCGTGGACGCCGAAATGAACGAGCTCTACCGGACACGGGATGGTTGCCGAACGATGCTGGATAACATTCTCCATCAACAGGGCTGCGGACAATCGATTCCGGCGGCTTCTTTCGTTGCGCGGGATCGTAGCGGCGACCTGGTTGGACTCGTGGTTTCGACGGAGATTTCGTCACGGCACGCACACCTTGCGCAAGTTGCGGTGAGTCCGGATATACAGGGTCAGGGGCTTGGGAGAGCCTTTCTTCATCGAGCATTAGCGGCGCTCTCCGGTCAAGGCTATAAGACGGTGTCCCTCATGGTGAGCGGAGCGAATGAAAGGGCTTGCTCCCTCTACCGGTCGATGGCCTTCGAGGAAGTACTCCGCTTCCCCGTCTTCAGCTGGGACGCCACTCATTCCTAGTGGCGCGGCGTTTTGTCCGCGCGGAAGCCGCCTCCCGTTTCATTCTGAGTTCTCGATTTCTTGGGTTCTCGAGTTCTTCTTTTGCACCACCTCATACACCACGACCGGTCCGAAATCCCGGATGGGAAGTAACCGTTTCGGGTTGCGTGAAAGATCGTTGAGCAGCGCGAGCAAGCGCTGCCCGTCAAAAGACCCGAGGTGAAGGATGACGTATCGCACGCCGAGATCCTGCAATCGTGCCACCGAAGCGCTATCAGGGAAATCTTCGAGTGGAAGGTGGAAACCGTCAACATACTTCGACTGAACCGGGGCCAACATGCGACGAAAGCCATGGTGCCTAGCCGAAAAAAGATACGTTCCGTCATCGATGGACGGCAGCTCCACGATGGCACCGTCTCCCCCTTCTTCTTTCATCCAGGTATAAAACTCGGAGGATTCATCGCGGAAGGTAGCGAGATCGGCAGGCAATGCTCCAGACTCGAGGACGAAAACGGCGCCGATTCCGACGGCGATCCACCTTCGATGGTGGGGCCGATCCAAACGCTCGAGTAGCCAGGCCGCGCCAATGCTCGCGAAGAGGCTTAGACTCAAGAGAGGAAGCAGACTGAATCGGCTCCGCCATGCGAGATGGTTGAGGATTCCGTCGATCGAACCGAGTCCGGCCCGAGGCCCGAGCGACAGAACGAACCCGACGAGGAACAAGATCATGCCAAATGCGCCGACTGCTCTCGATCGTGGAAAACCACCCTTCTTCAGCAACAGAAGGATGGCTCCCAGCATGGCGAGTCCCAGCACCGTGGCTCCGGGAAAGGGCGTCGGAGATGCGAAGAATAATCGACGTCGGGAAAGAGGCTCGCAAAACGGGTGAACCAACCCGAGGGAGTGACGTAGTCCAAAGGGAGGAGCGATTCGAATGCCGGCGATTCATTAAACCACAGCAGAGTATCGAGGTCGCCGATCCACAGCTGCGGAAACGCGAGCGGTGCTGCCAGGAGGGCGGAGGCGATGAGGACACCGGCGGCCGATAAGACGCGACGCCTCGCGGAGCCGGGTGCCCAAACCAAGAGTGCGGCCGGCAACGCAAGGGTCGTCATGACGGCGAGATGCAAGCCGCACCAGCTTTGCAGTACGAAAGAGCCGGCCAATCCCCAAGCCCAACGCCGGTCTCCTGTTTTCAAATATTGGTGAAGGCAAGCCAGGCCAAGCGGAAGAAACGCCAGGAGCTGGATTTGTAGAAAGGCTCCATGGCCGACGCGATAGGGCGCAAAGGAGAAAAACAGACCGGCAAGAACGGCGGCTCCGCGATGGCCGGTCCATAGGACCGTGAGCAGGTAGACACCCAGAGCCGTGGCCATCAAACAAATGAACCACGTGAGATTGTAGGTCAGTACCAGGTCATCGGTGATGGTGAGAATTGGGAGTGCCACCACGGCCGGTACGATGTGGTGATCGGTGTAAGCCAGAGCGTGAGAAAGAGGGTGGAGTATAGGGGCGTCGAACAGATGCAATGGGTCGCGAATAGCCTGCTGGCCCACCCAGGAGACCACCCAGGCGTTTTCTTTCGCGTAGTACTCCGCTCGGGTTGATTCGCAGAAAGGGCCTAGACTTCCGGGGTGGAGCGAGATCGGATAGCAGAGTACGAGTGCGGCCAATAGGTACCAGGCTGCGGCCGCCAACAAGCTGCGAAGCTCCCAGCCTTTCGGGAGCGCAAAAGACTCTGGCAAAGGCCGAGGCCCGGACGAACGGAGATGCCCCTTGTGACGAGGTGTCTTCGAGACTTTTCGATGGATCTGCTTGTCCACAAACGACTAAATTGAATCCGAAATCGAGCCTCGAATCAAGTGGGAGATTTTCCGTTGATCTCCCGAGTTGGCTGTGTTAGAAATGGCAGCTTTGGTTTTATCATCCTGTATCTACGACTATGGAGGAAATAGATGAGCAATGACGGCAGGCACCTTTTCACCTCGGAGTCGGTCACGGAAGGCCATCCGGATAAAATTGCCGATCAGATATCCGACGCGATTCTCGATGCCCTCATCAGGGACGACCCGATGTCGCGTGTGGCTTGCGAAACACTCGTGACGACCGGTCTCGCCATCATTGCCGGCGAGATCACGACGAAATCCTACGCCGACTTACCCAACATCGTGCGGGAGACGATTCGCGACGTGGGATACACCCGAGCAAAGTACGGCTTCGACTACGAAACCTGCGGGATCATATCCACTATCAATGAGCAATCGGGCGACATCGCTATGGGTGTCGACACCGGTGGCGCCGGCGATCAGGGCTTGATGTTCGGTTTTGCATGCGACGAGACCGAAGAGCTCATGCCGACGCCCATTACGTTGGCTCACAAGTTGGTACGCCGGCTAACGGAAGTACGCAAGAAAGAGGTCCTCGACTTTCTCCGACCGGACGGTAAAAGCCAGGTGACCATCGAGTACGATGGATATAAGCCCGTTCGCGTGGAAGCCGTCGTCATTTCCGCACAGCATTCGAATCTGGTCAAGATCGAAACCGTTAGAGAAGAGATCAAAGAACACGTCATCAAGCCGGTTATCCCGGCAGGGCTTCTCGACGAGAACACCAAGTATTACATCAATCCCACCGGCCGTTTCGTCGTGGGTGGTCCCTTGGGCGACTGCGGCTTGACGGGGCGGAAGATTATCGTGGATACCTACGGCGGCGTAGGCAGTCACGGGGGCGGTGCTTTTTCCGGAAAGGACCCGACGAAAGTGGATCGTTCGGCGTCCTATATGGCCCGGCACATCGCGAAGAATGTCGTGGCGGCGGGCTTGGCGGGGCGAGTCGAGGTACAGCTCGCTTACGCGATCGGCGTGGCGGAGCCCGTGTCCATCATGGTGGACACCCTGGGCACCGGCCGAGTTGACGAGGATACGATTCGCGAGCTCATTCGATCGCACTTCAAGCTCACTCCGGCGGAAATCATCAAGACACTCGATCTTCGACGTCCTATCTTCAAAAATACCGCCGCCTACGGGCACTTCGGTCGCAACGAGGAAGGGTTCACCTGGGAGAAAACCGACAAGGCCGAAGCATTGAAGAAAGCCGCGGGACTCTAAAAACTCAGAATAGGGACTGGTCTATTTTTGGCTTTTGATCCCACTGGCAAAAATGGACGCCCTTTCGTCCTCCTTTTTCTTGTACCTGTCCCTTTTTCTTGTACCTACGTCTTCACATTAAACAACCCATATAAAGCAGCCACCCCAAAAAGCACATTGGGCGCCCAAGCCGATAGGAGTGGTGGCAGCATGGCCGAGTTGCCCATGTACGTGAATACGCGCGCTGTCACGTAATAGGTCAACCCAATGGCAATCGCTAAACCGATGCCGTAGAGGGCTCCCTTCTTTCCCGGTGTGAACGAGAAGGGGATACCGATGAGCACGGTGATCACAGCGGCAAAGGGCAGCGAAATTTTGCTGTTCAGCGAAACCTCGTGGCGAATGACGTCGAAGCCGGCCTGCCGTAAGTCATCGATGTAGTTGGAGAGCTCGAGGTAGGTCATTTGATCGGCTTGTTGTTCTTCTTTGACGAAATAGTCCGGAGGCTCCATGCTCCGGAAGATGAGAGCGTCGAAAGGCTCGATTCCGCCGTCGGCGATGAAATTTCTTTCCCACCCGCCGTAAAAAATCCACGCGCCGACGTTGGGATCCCAAGTCGCCTGCTTAGCGTATAGGCGCTGGGAGACTGAAAAGGCCGTGGGCTCGAAGCGGTAAACGGCAAGTCCGTTGAAGGTCCGTTTTGCCGAATCGTAGTACGTGTAATTATAAATCTGATCTTCTTGGCCAAGCATCCACCGGCGGTCGATCAAATTCCGAGTCTGAACCGGCCGTTTTCGAATCTCGTCTTCCAGTTCCTCGGCACGTCGGTTGGAATATGGGATGACGTAGTCTTGCAGGGCATAGCAGGCCAAACTGACCAGCAGGCCCATGAGAATGGGTGCCAGTGAGATTCGATAGAGGCTGATCCCTCCGGCTTTGATCGCGGTGATCTCGGCGTTTTTCGTCAAGATGGCAAAATTCACCAGAGTTGCCATGAGCATGGACAGCGGGAGCATATGGAAGAAGATCTGCGGAAGATTCGATCCAATGTAGTGGAAGACGAGTTTCCCCTTGACGCGGTTCTCGAACACGGGTGTCGAGGATTTCGAGAAGGATACCCAGAACAAAAACCGTGACCAGGGCGGCGAGTATGAGTGCGAAATAGCGAAGGAACTCGCGGGTGATATATCGGTCCAGCGTGTTCGGAAAACGAATGACGATTCGTGGGATGCGGACGACCAGGACGGGCCGTGATGAGGGCTTTACGGAGCCACCCCCGCCGACCAGCCGGACCTTGAGTTTCTGGAGTCGTCCGAGCACGCTTTGAGCCAGGCTGCTCAGCGAGACTGGAAATGCGTGAGTTTCACGTGCGTTGCGGATGAGCAGTACCAACCCGGCGATGCCCAGGACGGCATTGACGCCCCACATGGCGAGAACGGGGGGAAGTCTCCCTTGGATGGCCATCTCTTCCCCCAGCTTGATGAGCACGTAGTAGATGAAGATGAGACCGATGCTCAGAACGAATCCCCACGAGCGCCCTTCACGACGATTCTGGACGCCGAAAGCCAGACCGAGGATACCGAATACGAAACACGCGAAGGGAATGGAAAACTTCTTGTGGATCTCCACCAAATAGACGGGCAGGTTCGTGCTTTGATGTGCTTGATAAAGTTGCTCGAAGCCCATCTCCCGCGGACCCCTCGGGACGTTCACATCTTCAGCCGGGAAAAATGATCCTCCTTGTACGGGCAGAACGGTCTCGCCGAACATCTGCCTGTCGTAGTCTCCCGGCCGGTCGTAGGTGACCTTGTGCGATTCGCCGGAACGTAAATAGAAATTCACGGTGCGTTTTTCGGAGTCGATGATCAACTGACCTTGACGGGCCAGAGTTATTTGGGGTGAGCCGGGATTCGAAAGATCGGCGAGAAAGACGTTTTGCCAGGTATCGGACCCGGTGGGAATGTCGAGCACCAGGAACATCAAGTTGGGGAAAAGGTTGTCGTAGAAAACCCGAGGGCGGATGTCGGTTTGGACTTTGGATGTCAGAACTTGAAAGAAGAGCTTCCGAACCGCTTGGTTGGAGTCCGGAAGCACGTTGATAATCAAGTACGAGCTCGCCGCCCACCCGAAGGCGGCGGAGACGAGGACGGGACGGAGCATGCGATAAAGACTGACGCCGCTCGCGCGCAAAGCCGTAATCTCGCTGTCGGCAGCCATTCGTCCGAGTGCGATCAAGATGCCGAGGAGGACACCCATCGGAATGGTCACACACAGAACGCTGGGAAGGAGGTTGGCCAAGATTCCCAAGACGTGGTTGAGACTCGCCGCCTGTGAAATGAGGATTTGCGCGTAGCGTAGAATCTCGTTCAGAAGCAGGACGAACGTGAAGACTCCCAGCCCAAGTAAGAGGCTGGGGCCGATCTCGCGGATTATATAGCGGTCGAGGATGCGTAACATGTGGAGCAGCGCGTTAAAATAATAGCTATTTGCTTCGCCGCAGAACGAGCTATCAACGTTAGCACAGTGTGGCCTGGAAGGCCAAGGATGTGGCCGGAAAGGCCGGAAAGACCAGAAACCGTAAGATATTGTAGGGTAACTCTATGACTCCACTATATATAGCGGTTTGTCGTTGCGGTCTCGGATAGTGTTGTGCTAGACTCCGGCATCCCAAGAGAGATTGTGGGGTCGCTTGGTACACCGTTCGTGACGGCGACCCCGGCGGGGCGGGTGGTATTGAAGTGAAGCTGGAAAGAGTCAACATCTTTGGATTCAAGAGCTTTGGCGACAAAGCCGAGCTTTCTTTCCACCAAGGAGTCACGGCTATCGTGGGGCCGAACGGATGCGGAAAGAGCAACATCTCGGACGCCATCGGTTGGGTTCTCGGTGAGCAAAGCGCGAAGAGTCTACGCGGCCGGAAGATGGAGGATTTCATCTTTACCGGAAGCGACAGCCGGCCGCCGGTCTCCGTAGCCGAGGTCAATCTACGCCTATCCGACGTCAACGGCGACCCGACGGTGGGTCGGCGCCAGGTCGTCGTGACCCGCCGGCTATACCGCTCGGGCGAGAGCGAGTACTTGATGGACGGCAGTCCCTGCAGGCTCCGAGATATCCACGAAGTATTCATGGACACCGGGGTGGGGAACAAAGCCTATTCCATCATCGAGCAAGGCAAGATCGGTCTGATTCTTTCGAGCAAGCCTTCCGACCGCCGCGGCGTCATCGAAGAAGCGGCTGGTATCACCAAGTACAAATCCCGACGCCGCTCAGCCGAGTTAAAGCTACAGGCGGCGCAGCAGAACCTACTACGGGTCAACGACATCGTCTATGAGCTCGAGAGGCAGATGAACTCCCTCAAGCGCCAAGCCGGTAAAGCACGGCGCTACCGGCGCCTTAGGGACTCGATGAGCCATCTGGAGAAGATCGCCGCCGTTAAAAAAAGCCGCGAGCTCGAGGTTCTGCTCGAACGACTGCGAAAGAAACTCCAGAACGTTGGAGACGAAGAGATTCGACGGTCCACCAGTCTATCGGTGACAGAGACCCATCTCGAGCGGTTGAGGTTGGAGCAAGCGGAGCGCGAAAGCGAGCTATCCGCGTTTCGTGACCGGCTTCATCAAATCGAGATCGACATTGAGCGGTTGGATACCCAAATCGCAACGAATCGCCAGCAGACCGCCGATCTCGAGGTTCGCCGAGGCCAGCTCGTTGCCGACCTGACAGAGCTGACCGGTCGCCACGGGCCCTCGGTGGAACAGCTCGAGTTACGTGTCGAGGATGAAAAGACCGTCACGGAGGAGCTGTCCCGTTCGGAGGAGACGGCCTCTCGTAGTCAACAAGAAATGTCTCGAGCGAGTCTCGAGCTGGCTGAAGCGGAAAAGGAGATCGAAGAGGGACGGGGAGAGCTCGTTCATCGCATCAGCAAGATCGCTGCCCTTAGGAACTTCCTCGAAGGTGTGATGGCCCAGTCGGAGAAGGTGGCGACGGAGATCTTGAAGCTCAAAGAGGAATCCCGAGAGCTCGAAACAGAACGCGAGAGGCTCGACGAAAGAAAGGGAGAGCTCGCCGGCGAGCTTTCCCGGCGAAAGGCCGAGGCCGATCGCCTCGCCGCCGAACGTGAAACTCTCGAGATCGGGTTGGAAGGGTTCTCCACGGAGCTTGGGCAAATCGAGAGTCGGCAGGCTCGGCGACGGGAGGAGCTCTCCGAGCTCACGGGTCGTTTGGCTTCTCTCGAGGAGCTCGTCGCTGCGCGCGCTCACTTCGGAGCGGGAGCGCGACATCTTCTGACCGCAGGTGATTCGCTCGATATTCCTCTCGCCGGGTCCGTTGCCGACTCGATTGAAGTGGACTCACGATTCGAGCGTGCGACGGAAAGATTCCTGGGAGACTGGCTCCAGGCAATCGTGGTCGAGACCGAGCAAGACGCTCTTGCTGCCCAAGCTCACCTCGAAGAGCAAAACGTGGGGCGTTGCGATTTCCTCGTCGAATCTCTCGTGACCGGTGGTTCCGTTTCAACGACGCATGAGAGCCTGGAGAAGCTCCGAGAGAAGGGAATCGGCGGAATCGTCGGTCTCCTGGGCGATGTAGTTCGGTGGACCAATGGAAAGGGAGAGCTCCTCGGACGGGTGTTGCCCGACGCCATTGTCGTGGACACCGTTGAAACGGCACTTCAGGCTTTTCGGAGCGCTCCACAAACATCCTATGTAACCCTTGCCGGTGAAGTCATCGAGCCTCCGGGCGTTCTCCGGGTTGGGCCGGGCGGACCCAGCGAGGGACTGCTTTCTACGCGCCGTGAAATCCGTGAGCTCCAAGAGACCTCATCCCGGACGACAGAAGAGCTCGAGTCCCTGGCGGAGCGCCGAAAGCAGACGGAGTCCGAGCTCGAAACCCGCCGGCTTCGACTGGCCGCTGTTTTGGAGCAACAACACGATCTCGACAAAGAGATGGTCGGTCTCGAGCACCAAAGTCGGCAATTGGAAGAAGAGCTCAGCCGTGCCTTGCGAAAGGGCGAGGTACTCGGGAGCGAACAATTCCGATCCGAGTCCGAACGGAGCTCCTTGAGCGATAAGCGTATCGAGATGGAGCAGAGTCTGATCGCGGAGGAGGAGGCCAAAACCTTGATTGAGTCGAAGCTCGATGAGCTTCGGTATTCCCTCGGTAATCGTCGAGCTCTGGTCGAGAACCTCCAAAGCAAAGCTGCCGACGAAGCGTCACAGGTGGCGGCTCTCCGAGAGAGGGCTCAGGCCGTCAGGTTCGACGTGGAGCGGTTGCGCGAAGGTGTCCAAGAGCTCGAGCGCCGGATGGCCACGGCCCGTCGCGAGAAGCAAGAGTTGGCGGACAAAGACGAGCGTCTGAAGCGTGAAATGGCCTCCGCGGAGGCCGAGACGAGTGATCTGCTTCGAAAGCGCGACGGTGCTCGCGAGCAACACTCCGTTCTGGACGGGCGGGTGAGCAGGCTGCGGTTGCGTGGAGAAGCGACCGAGGGGGCACTCAAGCACCGGCGCCGGGAGCTCGGAGCTGTTCGGGAGTCCCGCTCTTCGGAGGAGGTGGCTCTCGCTCGTGAAGAATCGGAGATGAACCACCTGCGTACGAGTTTTGTAAACGCCCACAGCATATCCATCGAGGAGGCGGCCGCGGTTACGAGCCCTACGGATCTGGCCCGGGAAGACGAGAATCTCGCCGCCGAGCTCGAGGACCTTCGGCGAAAGCTGGACTCGATCGGCCCGGTCAATCCTATGGCGGACGAAGAGTTCCGCGAGCTCGAGACGCGCTACGAGTTCCTGACGACTCAACGACAAGACTTGCTGGACTCTATTTCTTCGACGGAGACCGCGATCCGGCGCATCGACACGACCTCTCGGCGGCGTTTTCAAGAAGCTTTCCATGAGATTAACCGCCACTTCGACGTCACTTTTAAACAACTCTTTGGTGGCGGTCGGGCCGGGTTGAGTCTCACCGATGAAGAGGACATCCTGGAGAGCGGTATCGACATCAACGCCCAGCCACCGGGAAAGAGGCTTCAGAACGTGCTGCTTCTTTCGGGTGGGGAAAAGGCTTTAACTGCTATTGCCCTCATGTTTGCCGTTTTTCGATACAAACCATCGCCCTTTTGCTTGTTGGATGAGGTCGATGCTCCTCTGGATGACGCCAACGTGGGTCGGTTCATCTCCATGCTTGGTGACCTTCGAAAAAGTACGCAGTTCATCATCATCACCCATAACCGCAAGACCATGGAGATCGCGGATCAGATGTACGGCGTCACTATGGAAGAGCCGGGGATCTCCAAGCTGGTCTCGGTGAAGCTCGTAACCGACGAAGCGGTTGCAAGCGAGGCCCGTCCGGCCTAATCTCCACAGTCCGGGTAGCCTGGGCCCTTGGTGGCTCTTCTCGTAACTCTCGAGTCCGTTCATCGCGGATGGGGTTGACTCAATCGGCCGGGAGGATTTTTCTTGAGCTGTGTGACAGAGACGGAAGTTAAAATCCGATTGGTATCCTGGGAAGATGGTGAGGAGCGTTTGGCGCGAGTGGGAGCCAAACCGCGAGAGAAGCGTTACTTCGAACGGAACACTTTGTTCGATTTTACGGAGCGGTCCCTGGAAAGCAGAGGCGAGGCACTTCGACTGCGGCAGGCGCGCGGGAAAGCTTGGCTCACTTTCAAGGGTCCGATGCATGGCAGCGGCCGGATCAAGAAGAGGAAGGAATACGAAACGGCTATGGAGGATGGGGAGACGGTCCGGGAGATACTTCAGGCCTTGGGAATGTCGGAGACCTTTTGCTACGAGAAATTTCGTGCGGTCTACGCCATAGGAGAGCTTCTCGTTTGTCTCGATGAGACGCCCATGGGCTTTTATCTGGAGCTCGAGGGCGCTTCGGCTCATATCGTCGCGGGAGTACAGATGTTGAAGTTCTCGATGGACGAAGCCCTCTCGGTGACATATCCACGCCTGTGGCAGCTTTATCGAGACGAGTCCCCGGAAGCCCCAGAGAACATGGTTTTTGAGGACGAACGAACCAACAATTAGCGTATTTAAATATGAGCCCTCAGCCCGAGTGCAGCGCGAGCGCAGCGAGTCGCGCAACGAGAGCCCGCGCGAAGAGCGCGGGCGGCGAGCGAGCCGAAGAGGCGAGCGAGAACTAATAAATGAAAGCCATGGTCTTGGCCGCCGGTTTGGGCAAGAGGCTCCGGCCTTTGACCGTCTACTGGGCCAAACCGGCTCTCACCTTTCTTGGAAGACCGCTCATCGAGTACACCTTGGAGATCCTCGGGCGGGCCGGCATTCGAGAAATCGTCGTCAATCTTCACCATCGGCCGGATACGATTGTCCAGGCATTGGACCGTGCCAAAGAATTTCGCATTCATTTTTCGAAAGAAGATGAGATTTTAGGAACGGGCGGCGGCCTCAAGCTGGCATCGTCGTTTCTGAAGGATGGCACCTTCGTTCTCATCAATGGGGATACCTTTGTTGATGTGGATTTGGCCGAGATGGTGGCCTGGCACCGGGAGCGGGGCAGTGAAGCGACGCTTCTCCTTCGCCCCAAGCCGACGGGAAGCAGCTACACGTCTTTCGGCCTGGACGCTCACGCACGTTTGAGCACTATGGGTGAAGAGGTGCCTGAACCGTACATGTTCGCAGGAGTTTGGGTACTCGAGCCTTCGGTGCTCAGCCGTATTCCCGCAGACCGTTTCAGCCGACTGGAAGTGGAGCTCATACCACAGCTTCTCAAAGAACGCGCCGCATTTGGATTCGCAAAGGAAGTCCATTGGTTCGACATCGGCACGCCGCGCCGCTATCTGAAGGCTTGTCTACAAACAGCGCGTCATGGAATTCTCCGGGACCTTTGGAAAGTCGAACGCGTTCCGACGGCACAAAATAACGACACCGTCGTCTTGGCAGGTTCCGACACCACGACAGGGTCGGACGTTCGGTTCATCGGAGAATCCGTGTTGGGTTCCCAGTGTTGCCTGGGTCACGGGGCGACGGTCCACCGGTCGGTTCTCTGGGACCGGGTCTCGTTGGGGGAGGGTGCGGTTGTCCGTCACTCGATCTTGGCGGAGGGAGTCTCCATTCCAGCAGGGCGGCATATCGAGAACAAGGTCGTCGTGAAAGAGATTGGAAAAACGGGCGAATTTAGGACCAGCGAGCTCGATAAGGACCATGTCGTTGCAAGAATCAAGCGCTGAACCGTTCGACGGGCTCGATCCGCGTATCCGTCGCTACCTGGATCGACGCACCCAGAACGGTGAGCGGATACGAAAAATCGTACCGCTGGTCGGGGATGCCTCGACTCGAAGGTACTTTCGTCTTTTTATGGATGGGGAGAGCCTGATTCTTGCTGTTATGCCCGGTACTTTCGATCCGGAATGTTTTTCCTTTCTAAATGTGGCGGAGCTTCTCCTGAACGTTCCACTACGCATCCCCGAGATCCGGGATGTTTCGGGCCCGGAAGGAATCTTGCTTCTCGAGGACCTGGGAGACGAGCTTCTCCAACAACGGGTTGCGACGGGAATCCGACAAGAAAAGAAAAGCCTCTATCGGGAAGCGCTTGCAATATTGAACCTTCTACAAGGAAGAGGTGAAGAGCTTCGGGACGATTGATACATGCCCTTCCAGTTGGCGTTTGATGAGAAGAAGCTCTTTGAGGAACTGGAGTTCTTCGAACGACATTTTCTCGCCGGATTTCGCGGCGCGGTTCTCACGTCTGAGGACCGGGAAGCGCTCGAAACGGAGTTTCGCGCCATCGCCCGCGAGTTGTCGAATCGCCCTAGGGTTCTCTGTCATCGGGACTATCACTCCCGCAATCTCATGGTGCTCGATGGGGAGTTGGCGGTCATCGATTTTCAAGATGCACGAATGGGACCGATGACTTACGATTCTGGTCTCGCTCGTTCGCGACTCTTACGTGGAGCACGACGAGGAGTTCGTCGGCGAGATGATTGAGGAGTTCCGTCGCGGCGTAAGAGGGAGTCGAAGTTCCCGACGACTTCGATTCCGAACTGGACCTAATGGCGCTTCAAAGAAATCTAAAGGCTTTGGGTACTTTTGGATATCAGATCTCGGCTCGGGGAAACGACATATACGAACCCTACGTTTCCCCGACGCTCGAGTTGGTCCGATCGAATATGGTGAGGAATCATCGCTGGAACGGATTGAGGAAAGTTCTTTCCGTGTACTTGGCTGAGATCTCCTGAAGGAGAAGAGAAAACATGAGCGAGATTGAGACCACTTACATTCAGGACATTGCACGCTTCGACGGCCGGGAAGTCGAGCTTCGTGGTTGGCTGGTTGGACGCCGATCCGGTGGCAAGCTTCAATTTTTGAACTTTCGTGACGGATCGGGTTTCATCCAGATCGTCGTTTCGAAGGCGGAAGTCGAAGAAAAGGTCTGGGTCAATGCCAAGAGCCTCACGCAGGAAAGCTCTATAAGGGTAAAGGGACTGGTTCGCGGAGACGAGAGGGCGCCGGGAGGTTTCGAGCTCGATCTCCAGGGATCTCGAGGTCATCCAGAATCCTGAGGATTACCCCATCGCCCGCAAAGAGCACGGGACGGCTTTCCTTTTGGATCACCGTCACCTTTGGTTGCGCACCCAACGACAGCAGGCGATTTTGCGCATCCGACACGAGGTTGTCTCATCCAGCCGGCGTTTCTTTGACGAACGAGATTTTGTGCTCGGAGACACTCCGATCTTCACCCCCAATGCCGTGGAGGGAACGACGACCCTTTTCGAGACCCACTACTTCGATGAAAGTGCCTACCTCACGCAGAGCGGGCAGCTATACAACGAGGCCATCGCGGCGGCTGTGGGTCGTACCTATTGCTTCGGCCCTACCTTCCGGGCGGAAAAATCCAAGACCCGACGGCATCTCATCGAGTTTTGGATGATCGAGCCGGAGGTTGCCTTTGCCGACCTCGAGGCTTGTGTTTCGCTTGCCGAGGATCTGGTTCAATACGTTGTCGAATCCGTCCTCGAGAACCGGCGCCGGGAGCTCGATGTCCTGGAACGGGACGTTTCGAAGCTCGAGGCGGTGGCGAAGCCCTTCGTCCGTATGACTTACGATGAAGCAATCGAGTTTCTCAAAAAGAAGGGAAACGAGATCGAGTGGGGCGGCGATCTCGGTGCTCAGGACGAGACCGTACTAGGGGAGGCTCACGATCGTCCCATCATCGTGACACACTACCCTTCCGCGATCAAAGCATTTTACATGGAACCGGATCCCGAACGACCGGAGCTGGCCCTTTGTGTGGACGTGCTCGCCCCGGAAGGTTACGGGGAGATCATCGGTGGAGGGCAGCGCATCCACGACCTCGAGTTGCTCAAGAGGAGGATCGCGGAGCACGATCTGCCCGAAGATGCCTTCTCTTGGTACTTGGATCTTCGCCGTTACGGTAGTGTTCCACACTCGGGTTTTGGGATGGGTATCGAAAGAGTGGTTGCTTGGATTTGCAAGCTGGACCATCTGAGAGAGGCTATTCCGTTCCCGCGGATGTTGTACCGGTTATCCCCGTAAAGGGACTGGTCCGTTTTTTTCCTGTAAGCAGTGGAATGAAAAAAAGGGACCTGTCCCTGTATTTTTAGACCGCATGCTCGTTTTTTTCCTGTAAGCAGTGGAATGAAAAAAAGGGACCTGTCCCTGTATTCATTAAAACCGCATGCTAATAGGAACACGCAAAAAAGGGGACAGGTCCCTTTTTTCGATAGTGGTAAGTGCGAAAAAACGGACCAGTCCCCTTTAATTACGTTACTTCCCGCGTTATTTTGGTGCTAATGAAGAAGAAAGTAGGTTTCGTCAGCCTTGGGTGTCCCAAGAACCTTTTGGACACCGAAGTCATGCTGGGGCACATGACGGAGGCCGGCTACGAGCTCACTGCAGATCCGTCTGAGGCCGAGGTTCTCGTGGTCAATACCTGTGGCTTCATCGATGCGGCCAAGCAAGAGAGCGTGGACACGATTTTGGAAATGGCCCGATACAAGGAGACGGGTCGTTGCCGGCGGCTCGTTGTGACCGGATGCCTTGCCCAACGCTATTCCGGTGATTTGGCCCGTGAGATTCCTGAGATTGATGTTGTCACGGGTCTAGACCGCGTGGAGTCGATCGTGCCCGATACGGAGAATGATGAACGACGCATCGAGACCCTGGTGGCTGATGGGTCCGTGGCTTATCTTTACAACCACGACTCTCCACGTGTCCTGAGCACACCGAGCCACTCGGCCTATCTCAAGATCTCCGAGGGGTGTGACTATCCCTGCACATTTTGCATCATTCCAAAGATTCGCGGCCGGTATCGAAGCCGAACTCCGGACTCGATTCTCATGGAAGCGGAATCGTTGGCGGGGCGGGGCGTGAAGGAAATCGTCCTTATTGCTCAAGACACGACCCGCTATGGGATTCGAGCTCGGGATGCGCAACGGCCTCGCGGATCTCCTGCGTCAGCTGGGCAAGGTCGATGGGCTCGAGTGGGTACGCTTTCTATACGCCTACCCGACGACGATTTCTGACCCCGTGCTCACGGCTATGGCCGAAGAACCGACCGTATGCCGTTATGTGGATATGCCGCTTCAGCACGCCAGTCCGACGGTTCTCAAGGCCATGAAACGGCCGGGAACGGGTGACAGTAATCGGCGACTCATCGAGCACATTCGCGAGATGGTGCCGGGAGTCTCGATACGAAGCTCTTTCATCATCGGCTTTCCGGGCGAGTCGGAGGAAGATTACCGCCTACTCTTGGATTTTTGTCGCCAAACCGAGCTCGACCACTTGGGCGTCTTCCTCTATTCCCACGAGGAGGGAACGGTGGCGCACGCTCTTGACGAGACCGTACCGGCCGAGGAAAAGGAGAGCCGCCGGGATGGCCTCATGAGCCAGCAGGCTGAAATCTCGCTTCGTAGGAACCAAGGACGGATAGGAGAACGATTACGCGTTCTAGTGGAGGGCTCCTCCCCGGAGACCGACCTTCTGCTTCGGGGGCGCTCCGAGGGCCAGGCTCCGGAAATCGACAGTGCGGTTCTCATCAACGATGGGTGGTCGGAGGCGGGTTCATTTGTCACGGTGGAGGTGACGGAGGCCCATCCTTACGATCTCGTGGGGCGCGTCGTGTCTCAGGCGAAAAAAAACGAAACCCAACAACTTCGACCAAATCAAAAGGGAGCTTGACCTTCTTTCGCCGCTAGTCTATATTTAACGTCAGTCAAACGAGACTACGGAGTGGGCAATGGGCCCACTTTTTTTATTGGTTCGAGCGCCCGGGTGTCCATTCGGGCACTCCCCGAACAGATTGAGGTGAGAAAGGACAGTCGAAAAGCCACTTGAAGCCTGCAAAACGCGGGTTTCGGCAACGCTCCGGCACTCCAAAACATCATGCTTGCGTCAGACCCATTGCGGCCCCGGCTCGAACAACTGGCCCGTCGTGCCGCCGAACCGGTCGGCGTGGAGGTTGCCTGGATTGAGTTCAAGCCCGAGGGGCCTTCGTGGTTTTTCCGAGTTTTCATCGACCGTGAATCAGGAGTGGGTCTCGAGGAGTGTGAGCAGGTGAGTGAACGACTCGGCGTCCTGTTGGATGTAGAAGACCCCATTGAGTCTAGCTACATGCTCGAGGTGAGTACTCCCGGGCTGGATTGTCCCCTATGGAACAAGCAGGATTACGAGAGGTTTGTAGGTAAGCTGGTTCGTGTCAAGACCCGCGAACCTATCGGGAACCGAGCCGTGTTCAAAGGGAGACTCGTTGGTGTGGAAGACGACTTCATTCTAATCGATGAACGCGGTGAGAGCTGTCGGGTCCCCCTCGTCTCGGTTGAGAGCGGTCGGCTCGAGGTGGAAATTTTCCCGCCTCGGTCAGAAAAATCCGGCAAGCAAAAGAGGAGACGGTCAACGTCTAAAGCGAGAAAGCGTTCATGAGTAGCAAACTCTACCAGACCATCGAACAGATTAGCCGGGAGAAGAGTATCGATCCGGATGTGATCGTCGACGCGGTGGAGGATGCCATTCTCACGGCAACGAAGAAGTACTACCGTACCGAAGAGGACCTTCAAGCTCGACTCAATCGTGAGACGGGTGAAATCGAAGTCTTCAGTCTTCGTCGAGTGGCGGAAAAGGTGACCGATCCCGAGACCGAGATCGCCCTTCAAGACGCCAGCCGTATCGAGCCCGAGGCTGAAGTCGGCCAGGAGATCGAGATACACAAGCCTACTGATGTACTGGGGCGCATCGCGGCACAAGCGGCGAAACAAGTTATTTTTCAGAAGGTTCGGGAGGCCGAGCGCGACAACATCTTCAGCGAATATGGCGATCGTGTAGGACAACTCGTCAACGGTATCGTGAAAAGGGCTGAAAACGGCGATTTGGTCGTCGATTTGGGGCGAACCGAGGGAGTCCTTCCTCGTCGTGAGCAATCTCGAGCGGAAGTCTTCAATCCCGGCGAGCGTATCCGCGTCGTTATCGTGCGCGTTTCCCGTACATCGCGGGGCCCACAGGTCGTCGCCTCGCGTACGGATCCGGCCCTTCTTGCCCGGCTGTTCGAGATGGAAGTCCCCGAGATTTACGAAGGAACGGTCGTCGTCAAGAACGCGGTACGCGAACCGGGGGACCGGGCCAAAGTCGCCGTTTTCTCCAAGGATAAGGATGTTGATCCGGTGGGTGCCTGCGTAGGCATCAAGGGTTCGCGCGTGCAGAGTATCATTCGCGAGCTTCGCGGTGAGAAGATTGACATCGTTGAATGGAATGAGGACCCCAAAAATTTCGCCATCAACGCGTTGAATCCTGCCAAGGTCAGCCGGGTCTCCATTGTCGATGAGAAAGAAAAAGTCATGGAGGTCATCGTCGAGGACAAGCAATTGTCTCTCGCCATTGGAAAACGAGGGCAGAACGTCCGCCTCGCTGCGCGTTTGATTGGTTGGCGCATCGATATCAAGAGCGAGGAGGAGAAAAAGCGGGAAGTCGAGGACCAGATGGATTCCATGGCCATGAGCCAAACGGATGTACAGGTTCTCATTGGACTCGGTGACAAGACTGTGCAAAAGCTCGTGAATCATGGATTCACTTCAGTAGAGCAAGTGGCATCCTCGACCCCGGAAAATGTCATGGAGATCCCCGGTGTCGGAGTGAAAACGGCAGAGAGGGTAGTTGCCATGGCCGGCGCCTATTTGGCCGGAGAGCCTCTTGACTACGCGGATTCGAGTAACGCTGCGGATGATGTTGTCCCGGACGAGTCAGACGGTGAAAACGTCGAGGTCGGCGTCATGACTTCAGGAGACCCCGTTGCGGCGGAAGAAGGGATGGAGGAAGGGCTTGCGGTTAAAGTGCAAGCCGCTGAACCTTTGTCGGAGTCGATGGCCGAGAACGATGAGAACGAGCCCCGGAGGGGACTGGAGGAGCAGGATGGGTCTGGAGGTGAGGGCTGATGGATAAAGTCAGAGTATATGAGCTCGCCCGGGACCTCGGCATGACCAGTCCAGAGACCATCAAGCTGCTCAAAGACAAAGTGCATATTCGGGTCAAGTCCGCCTCCAGCACGGTTGAAGAGGATGTGGCCATCAAACTCAAGCGGCTGATTCGTCTCGAAGGTCGAGGAGCCGCAAAAGCCAAAGGTGACGACGGCCACCAGCCGAGTCCAGTGGTCGCGCCGCGTTCGGCTGCGAAACGTCGCGCCGAAAAAGCCCGACTCGCCATCCTCGCTGAGTTCGAGGAGGAAGAACGCGCGGAGGCTCGTCGCGTTGCCGAGGTCGAGAGAGAAAAAGAAAGGGTAGAGGCGGCAAAGATCGCCGCCGTTGCCGAGGCTGCAGCAGCCGAAGCTGCCGCAGCGGCGGAAGCTGCTGCCGCGGCAGAAGCCGCTGCTCAGGAGGCTGCCGTCGCTCAAGAGGCCGAGGAGGTCTCCGCGACGGTCGAGCCCGCGCCTGTTGATGCTGTTGAGTCCGCTGAGCCTGCAATACCTTCAAAGCCTTCAAAGCCTTCAAAGGATGACCTCTACGGTCCCGTCGATATGCCGTTGATTAATCTAAAGGGACAGGTGGAGGTTGCGGCTGAAGTCGAGCCGCCGGAGCTCGTCGAGACTGCTTCGGTGGGCGAAGATGAAACGGCAGAGACTGCTGCACCGGTTCCAGAGACGCCTGAGCCCGCTATTGCTACTGTCGCTGATTCGGGGACTGCGGCTGAAGACAAACCCGAAGTCGCCGCAGTGAGACCGGAGCCCCCCGCGGCGCCCACTGAAGCGGCCGCCGCCCCTCCGGTTGAAGCTCCTCCACCGGCTCGGCCGGACAAGCAAGAGCTTCCCGCGGCAAAGACGTCCAAGGGAGAACGACCCAAACCCGTTCCGGCCCGTCCCGGTTTCGTTCCAGGACCGACTTCGACGTATATCAAGACAAAGCCCGCTCCTGTGCCTCGACCGGCGGCGGCGAAGCCCGTTCCGCCTCCTCCGCGGCCGGCTGCTCCGATCAAAACGGTGCCGCGGCATAGGCCTGATTCCAGGCCGAGGCCCAAGGGAAAACGCAAAGGCAAGGGCCCGGATAAGGGCGCCAGAATTCCCAGGCCGAGGCCGGCCGAGAAGCCCAAACCGGTCTTGCCGACGGTTTTCCGCAAAATCACTCTGACCGAGGGAGTCACGGTCAAAGAGCTCGCGGAGAAGATGGAAGTCAAGCACAAGGACGTCATCAAATCTCTGATGGGTCGGGGTGTGCTGGCGACCATCAACCAGACGCTCGATACCGATCTGGCCCTTGAGATTGCGAAGATGTTCGGCTGCGAGGCTGAGTTCCTCTCGTTCGAGGAAGACGTCATTCGGGAGGAGGATGTCGAAGAAAAACCCGAGGACCTCGAGTCGCGCGGACCGGTCGTGACGGTTATGGGCCATGTCGATCACGGTAAGACGAGTCTTCTCGACGCCATACGAGAGACGCGGGTGGTCGAGAAGGAGGCGGGTGGTATTACCCAGCACATTGGCGCCTACAAGGTAAAGGTCAACGACCGCAACGTCGTGTTCTTGGACACGCCGGGCCACGAGGCTTTCACCATGATGCGTGCCCGTGGCGCTCGTGTGACGGACCTCGTGGTACTCGTTGTCGCCGCTGATGACGGTGTCATGCCGCAAACCAAAGAAGCCATCGATCATGCGAAAGCGGCCAAGGTTCACCTCATGGTTGCCATCAACAAGATCGATAAGCCCGAAGCGAATCCCGAGCGGGTCAAGAAGCAGCTCGCTGACATCGGCCTCATGCCCGAAGATTGGGGTGGTGACACGGTGTTTTGCGAGGTCTCCGCTAAGAAACGCACCGGCCTAGACCTTCTTCTCGAGATGACTCTCTTGGTATCGGATCTTCAGGATCTCAAGGCGAATCCGAAGCGCGCCGCCATGGGAACCGTTTTAGAAGCCAAAATCGACAGAGGAAAGGGACCGGTGGCTCATGTTCTCGTTCAGAACGGAACCGCCGAGGTGGGGGATTCTTTCATAGCGGGTGCTGTCTACGGAAAGATCCGAGCCATGTTCGATGATCGGGGCCGCAAGATAAAGAAGGTAGGGCCCTCCACTCCGGTAGAAATTCTCGGGCTGCCCTCACTCCCCGAAGCAGGCGATGTGTTCCAAATCATCGCGGATAGCTTCAAGGCGCGACAGATCGGCGAGTTCCGGCAGCAAAAGCTAAGAGAAGAGCAGCTTGCCCGAAGTGCCCGGCTCACATTGGATCAACTTCATCAGCAAGTAGCAGAGGGCAAGGTCGTCGATCTGCCCATTGTCCTAAGAGCCGACGTGCAGGGTTCGGTGGAGGTTTTGAAAGACACTCTGAAAAAGCTGTCTTCGGACAAGGTCAAGATCAAGATCATCAGCGCGGGTGCCGGAGCCATTACAGATACCGATGTTTTGCTGGCCTCGGCGTCTAATGCCGTCATCATCGGTTTCAACGTGCGTCCTCAGAAGAGCGCCGAGGAATTGGCCCATAAGGAGGACATCGATATTCGGCTCCACACCGTCATCTACAACGTGACCGACGAAATCAAAAAAGCCATGGTGGGACTGCTCGAGCCTACATTCAAGGAAACACTCCTCGGCCGGGCGGAGGTGCGCGATACCTTCAAAGTGCCCAAGATTGGATCGATTGCCGGTTGCTACATCACGGACGGCAAGATTCTTCGAGGTGCCGATGTAAGACTTCTACGCGATAACGTCGTCATCTACGAGGGCAAAATCGACAGTCTCAGGCGATTCAAGGACGATGCGTCGGAAGTCCGGCAAGGGTTCGAATGCGGCATAGGGCTCTCCAATTACAACGATATTAAGCCGGGCGACCAACTCGAGGTCTTCGCGGTCGAGAAAGTTGAGGCGGCCACCGTCCCCTAGGCGTAGCCGTTTGCGGAAAATTCCGCCGCGCACATTCAGCGGTTCAATCATCGACAAGTCGCCGCAGCAAGGTTGGTTCGTTGCGGCGTAATTGAAAAAAAATGGCTCGCGGGAAGGCAAAAGGCATGGAAGCGGGGACCCCGGTCATAGGGCTCCTTTCGATTGAGATGCACCACCCTCAATCCCGTTCTCTCAAGGAAAAACGGATGGTGGTGAAAGCCGTCAAGGATCGGTTGCGCCGGCGGTTCAATGTTGCTGTGGCGGAAACAGGTTTTCAGGAGTTGTGGCAGCGCTCCATGCTATCGGCAGTGAGCGTGAGCTCGGAGAGAAGAGGCCTTGAAGCATTGCTCGAGTCGATGGCTCGCGATGTGGAGGAACGCCAATCTTCAGAGATTGTTGACGTGACGATCGAACTAATAGACTAGCGAGTTAGTGATGGAATATTGGAATGATGGAATATTGGAAGGTTGGAATGATGGAACGTTGGGCCCCATTCTTCCACTATTCCATTGTTCCATTATTCCAAGGACCCAACTGAGTTTTAAAGCCTGATGAGAACCGGGGGGCGGGTTCGGCCGGAGCGAGTCGCCGAACAAATACGCATCGAGATCGCTTCCATACTTCAACGCGATCTCGAGGACCCGCGTATCGGTCTGGCTACCTGCACGCGCGTGCAGGTGTCTCGGGATCTTCGGGTGGCCAAAGTTTACGTGAGTGTGCTCGCGGACGCGGACGAGCAGAAGGAAACTCTTGAAGCGCTCGGGAGAGCTTCCGGTTATGTTCGGCACTTGCTGAGCCAGCGGCTCGGTTTGCGTGTTTCTCCCGAGGTTCGGTTCATTTTCGATCCATCCGTGGAGTTTGGCATTCAACTGGACGAGTTGATCGAAGCATCGAAACCCTATTCGTCGCCTGAGGATGACGAAGAGCGTCCAGAGGATGAATAGCCGGTGGAGCCAATCCGCCTCCGCCAAGGCTACGGCGGACCCGCCGAAGCGCTTCGGCCAAGGCGGGGGCGCAAAGTGTAAGGAAATGAGTTTTACTAGGCTTTTGCCGCTGAACGGAAGCAGAATAGCGGACAATTTGGGGCGTGGAATTAGGTCCACTCTGCGTCTCTGCGCCTCTGCGTCCTTGCGTTGAAGTTCCCGATTTTAGGAAACCCCAGTGACCGGAGTTCTTCTCATCGACAAGGACAAGGGACCTACATCCCATGACGTGGTACAAGCCGTTCGCCTGCTGACCGGTCAGCGGCGAGCGGGCCACACCGGTACCCTCGATCCTTTCGCCACTGGGCTTTTGCCGATCTGTCTCGGGAGAGCAACACGGTTGGCGCGGTTCATTACCGGTGCTTTCAAGACGTACCATGCGGTGGTGCGCTTCGGTTTTGCCACCGACACCTACGACTCGACGGGGCGTCCGCGGGGAAAGAAACACTCCGATGTTTGTCTCGATCCCGAAAAACTGGCGGACGTTTTGAGTAGTTTCGTGGGGGAACAAGAGCAGGTTCCGCCTCCTTTTGCCGCGAAGAAGGTGAACGGTCAGAGAATGTATCGTCTGGCGCGCGCAGGCGTTCCCGTCGAGCCGAAACCAGTGAAGGTGCTGATTCGCCGAATCGATCTCCTGGGTGTTGATCGTGATCGAGCCACACTCACCGTCGATGCGGGCAGCGGTACCTACATTCGTTCCCTAGCTCACGATCTGGGTGACCGCCTTGGATTTGGCGCCCACCTCGAAGAGCTCAGGAGGACGCGGATCGGCTCGCTACGCCTGAAAGACGCTCACACGCTTGGGGAGCTCGAGACCTCGCGGAGGGAAGGGCGACTGGGTGCGGTGGTTCTGGGCCCTTCGGAGGCGCTTTGTGACTTCGAGGCGATACGACTGGGGTCTGAGGGGGCCCGGCTGATAGGCCACGGAAGAACCGTCTCGAGAACGGAGCTCGTGGGGGTGATACCGGAACTAAGAAAGGGACAGACGGTTCGGATACTCGGTCCGGATGACGTCTTCCTTGCCGTTGGGACCACGGTTGACGAAAGCCCTGCGTTTCGACCGGTGGTCGTTTTCCCGTTTGTTGATGATGACTCGCCGAAAAAGCTTCCATCCTCATCTTCGTCGTCCTCGATGACATCGTCTTCGACTTTACACGATCGAGACCCTGTGGTATGATCCGCTTTCGGCTTTGTAGGTGAAAGTAGGGAGGAAACCTCTTTTGAGTCTCACCAAAGATAAAAAAACCAACATTATTGGAGAGTATAGACTTCATTCTTCGGATACCGGCTCTCCGGAAGTTCAGATTGCCATCCTCAGCGAGCGTATCGGCTATCTCACGGAGCATTTCAAGGTCCACCGAAAGGACCACCACTCGCGCCGCGGGTTGTTACAGCTGGTAGGACAGCGTCGGCGCCTGCTCGACTATCTAAAGAAGAAAGACGTCATGCGGTACCGAGGGGTCATCCAGCGACTTGGAATTCGCAAATGAGGGCGGAGGGAGTGTTCCTTCGCGTGGAACGTGCTCCCTCGAGATCCATTCACCCTTGCCAGCCTTTCCAGAATGGGACCCGTCTCTGAAGGAGACAAACCCCTTTCCAAAATATTGCCAATTACCAATATTGAAAAAAGCTGCGTTTTTTACTCCGTGCTATTCAGCCGCGCACTTATCTGTAGGTCGTTAACTTGTATCTAGTGGTGAGCGCGGCGTCCGTACAATGGGCGTTCGCTATGGCCAGCCGAAGGGCTGTGTCCGCCACGGTTTGTTGGAGGTTGTGATGATACGTCGTAAAGAGGTGGAGTTGGGTAACAAAACCCTTTCCATCGAAATGGGAAGAATTGCGAAACAGGCGGACGGGTCGGCTTTCGTCCGATTGGGAGATACGGTGGTGCTTGTCGCCGCATGTGGCTCGCCTGATATCAGGGAGGGGATCGATTTTCTGCCCCTCACCGTTGATTATCGTGAAAGTTTCTCCGCTGCGGGTAAGATTCCGGGCGGTTTTTTCAAACGCGAAGGACGTCCCAACGAAAAGGAGATCCTGACCAGTCAACTCATCGACCGGCCGATCCGGCCTTTGTTTCCGGACGGGTGGTACCGGGAGACCCAGGTCATGGCCATGGTGCTGTCAACCGACAGGGAAAACGATGCCGACACGCTTGCCATTACCGGGGCATCGACGGCCCTTTACTGTTCGGAGATACCTTTCACGACTCCCATTGCTGCGGTTCGAGTGGGAATGATAGAAGGGGAGCTCACCGTCAATCCTACGTTCGAGCAGCTGAATTCGAGCGACCTGAACTTGATTGTCGCGGGCTCGCGGGACGCCCTCGTGATGGTTGAAGCGGGAGCCAAAGTGGTGAGCGAGTCGAAGATGGTGGAAGCACTGGAGTTCGCCCACGATGCGATCAAAAAGATCGTTGCGATCCAGGAGGAGCTTTATCAGGAGATTCAACCTGTCAAAGTAGAGGCGAAGCCGCGATCGCTTGACGCCGATTTCACCCGTGAAATCGAGGACAAAGTCAGAGCACCATTGCGAGACGCGTTGCGGGTTCCCGGCAAGCTCGCAAGTGCCAAAGAGGTCAAGGAACTGAAGACCAAGCTCAAGGAAGAATACGCGGAAGCCGAGGCTTTCGCTGACCTTTCGGGCATCCTGCACGATCTCGAAGAAAAAATTCTGCGGACCGAAGTTTTAGAGAGCAGGCAACGGCTGGACGGGCGACGTTTCGATGAGGTGCGGTCTCTCAGCTACGAGGCCGGAGTTCTCCCTCGTACGCATGGGTCGGCGCTTTTCACCCGTGGCGAGACACAGGCTTTGGTCTCGGCGACGCTCGGAACGTCCGATGACGCCCAGAGACTCGATTGGGTGGAAGGCTCTCAGGAAAGACGATTCATGCTTCACTATAACTTCCCGCCCTTTTCGGTCGGTGAAGTGAAGTTTTATCGTGGTCCCGGCCGTCGCGAGATAGGGCACGGTGCTCTAGCCGAACGAGCTCTCCTTCCAGTCATTCCTTCCGAGGAAGAGTTTCCTTACACGATACGAGTCGTTTCCGACATCATGGAATCGAACGGTTCGTCCTCGATGGCTTCAGTGACCGGCGGCTGCTTGGCGCTCATGGACGCCGGCGTTCCTTTGCGGGCGCCCGTGGCCGGCATCGCCATGGGTCTCGTCAAGGAAGGCGACTCTTACGCCATACTGACGGACATCGCCGGAGCCGAGGACCATTACGGGGATATGGATTTCAAGGTGGCGGGAACGAAGGAAGGCATCACCGCTCTTCAAATGGACATCAAAATCTCGGGATTGACTTCGTCCCTCATGGCGGAAGCTTTGGAGCAGGCCAAGCAAGCCCGCCTGTTCATCCTGGACAAGATGGCCGAGACATTAGACGGCCCGCGCGAGAAGATCTCGGAATATGCGCCCCGAATCTTTACGATGCAGATATCGACGGACAAGATTCGCGATGTCATCGGCCCCGGTGGCAAGATGATCCGCAGCATCGTGGAGAGAACCCAGGTGAAGATCGACGTGTCGGACGACGGGTCGGTTTCCATAGCTTCTTCCGACGAGGAGTCGGCACGTAAGGCCATGCAGATCATCGAAGAGTTGACTGCTGTGGCCGAAATGGGGAAAACCTATCTCGGCAAGGTGCAACGAATCGTTGATTTCGGCGCCTTCGTGGAGATCATCCCGGGTACCGATGGATTGCTTCATATATCCGAGGTCGCCGACTATCGCGTCAAGGACGTACGCAGCGAGTTGTCCGAAGGGGACCAGATCCTGGTGAAGGTGATCAATATCGACCCAACCGGCAAGGTCAAGCTGTCTCGACGCGCGGTTCTCCGCGAACAGGCGGGCGAGCCGCCGGAAGACTACAAGCCTGCAAGTCCTCCCCGGGGTGGAGGCGACCGTCCCAGAGGCGATCGAGACCGCCGTCCCGACGGCGGCGGAGGTCGTGGAAGACGGCCCTACGGCGGTGGTGGAGGAAGATCTGGCTCGGGCGACGACCGCCAGCGTTAGGGCCCGTCTAGTTTAGAATCTGACCGCGCGCGGCGGCGCCTCCCCATGAGGGGGGGCTACGCCGCGCTTTAATTTTGCTACGAAACAATGGCGAGGACGTCGTCCTCGCGGAGAATAAGGTACTCCTGATCTTCGATTTTGATCTCGTTTCCGGCGTACTTGCCGAAAAGTACCCGATCCCCTTCCTTGACTTCGAGAGTCAGCTTCGTGCCGTCGTCCAATACTTTGCCGTTGCCTGCGGCGACGACTTCTCCCTCTTGAGGCTTTTCTTTAGCTGTGTCGGGGATAATGATGCTGCCCTTTTTGACTTCCTGAGCTTCGATTCTCTTTACGAGAATTCGGTCATGTAACGGCCGAACTTTCATTTTTTTTTCTCAACTCCTTTGAAGTCGGTATTCCTGGATCTTCTTGCTTAGTGTGTTTCTGTGGATACGAAGCACCTTCGCCGCGCGGGTAAGGTTGCCGTTCTCGCGCTCGAGCACTTGTGCCAAGAAGCGTTTCTCGAACTCCCGCCGTGCTTCAGGGAACCGGATTCCCTTGCTCACCATCTCATCAATGAGAGTATCTAACTTCTGTTTCAGGACTCGACCTCCACGATTGGCACGCCTATCTTGAGAATAGTCAGACTAGAGCTTTTTTAGTTAGGTTTTGGTATGCCTGCAGGTATCGCTCCCGCGTACCGGATACGACGTCGCCGGGAAGCTCGGGTCCCGGAGGCGTTTTGTCCCAGTCCAGCTCTTCGAGGTAGTCACGGACGAATTGCTTGTCGAAGCTCGGTTGGCTACGCCCCGGCTGATAGGTGTCGCTGGGCCAAAAACGTGAGGAGTCCGGCGTCAGAATCTCATCGATGAGAATGAGCTCGTCGCCCACTTGTCCGAACTCGAACTTGGTGTCGGCGATGATGATTCCCTTCGTCTCTGCTTCGGTGCGTCCGTAGCTGTAGAGTTGTAGCGAGATGTCCTTCAATCGGTTTGCCAATTCCGAGCCCATCTCGTTCGCAACGACCTCCATACTCACGTTGATATCGTGGCCCGACTCCGCCTTTGTCGCCGGGGTGAAGATTGGCTCCGGCAGTTTGTCCGCTTGTGAAAGTCCCGGCGGCAGGGGAATATCACAGACGCTTCCTTTCTGCTGGTACTCTTTCCATCCGGATCCGTAAAGGTACCCCCGGACCACGCACTCGAAGGGAATGGGTTGCGTGCGACGCACGAGCATGGAACGTAGCTCGAGAAGCTCGCGGTGCGGCTGCAGCGATTCAGGGTATTCGTTGACGTTCACGGTTCGCAGGTGGTTCGCAACAATTTCTTGGGTGGCCTGGAACCAGAACACGGAAAGTTGGGTCAGAACTTTGCCTTTGTCCGGTATTCCCGTGGGCATGACCACATCGAAAGCGGAAACGCGATCTGTCGCCACGATCAGTAAGTCATTGTCCACTTCATAAACGTCTCGAACTTTTCCTCTTCGGTGAAGTGGAATGTCGGGTAAATGAGTTTCCAGTACGGCCGATTGCATCACCAAAAAATCCCTTCTTGAACCACCCGTGCACCGTCCTTCAATAAAAATACTCTCATTGGGAGAGAAAGGGGCACGTTGCTCACGGAGTCCATCATCACGTTCAACTATTTTACGAGGTGCGAGGTGGCGTCGTCCACGCCGTCGCTCACACCCACGAGAGGTGGCGTATTTTAGGTAACGTACGGAAATCCGTCAACCCTTAAAAGGATTTAGATTCGGCTCGCGAAGAGTGTGGGATTTTCACCCCAGGTCTCGATCTGGAAGACGACGGCTGGAAGCCGTCCTCCTGTTCCATTCCGAGTTCTCGAGTTCTGGGTTCTTGAGTTCTGTTTTTTTATCGCGACCGTAGCGTGATCCGCCCATCGGTGGTTTTGACGAGGATGAGAGGCCCCCCATCACCAAGCTTGCCTTTTATCCACGTTTTGCTCTTTTCGACTTGGGTCAAAGGGAGCTCGTTGACGATTCGCCCGTCGCTCGTCGATGCTTCGATCTCCGCCGAAAAATCCCGCGGCAAGGTCAAGGTAATCGAGCCGTCTGAGCTTCGGATGAGCCAGTCGTCGGTCGGCGACGGCGAGCCTGAGTCGCAGCGCACCTTGATGGAGCCGTCGGAGGTCACAGCGTTGACCGTTCGAAAACGACCTTCGAGCTCGATTCGGCCATCGTCGGTGGATACATCGATGTCGCCTTCGAGATCACGTCCGACAATGGAGCCGTCGGACGAGCGTGCACGGACCGCACCAACGATCTCCCGCAGACGTATGCCGCCGTCTTCGGTCTCGGCTTCGATGCGACCTTCAATCCGCTCGATGACGATTCTTCCGTCATGGGTGACGAGCTCGAGCTCGCTCGACCGAGGAACCCGCATCTCCACATCGGATCGGAGACTTCCCCATCGCACCGAGAAGTCATCCTTCTCCCAGGCTGTACGCTTTCTGGCCTCGACCCGGACGGTCGATTCATTTTGGCGGGCGTCTACCGAAATCCGATCGAGCATTGCATTGGCCGCCTCCGGGCTCGAGCCGCGCGCTCGTTTGATGACGTCGATTTTGACTTCCTTGACCGCGGACCCGATCACCTCGAGCGAGCCCTCGTCGACACGAGCTTCGATTCGCGATGTCTCGCCCACATCGAAACGGAAGCGCTCCGTCGCGCTCTCCTCGGAATGGTCCAATATGCAACCTCCGAGCATCAAAACCGCGATGCCCTGAATCAGATCGGTTCTTTTGAAGGTCATTGTGCTTCCGCCTGTTTAGGTTTGGTGATCTCGATGTCGCCATAGCTGGTCTCGACGATCACGGGCGAAGCGCCGCCCCCTGCCACACCGTGAAGCTCGAGCTCCTCGTCCTTTCGCGTTTCCCTCCAGTCGGTTTGCCGAAAGTCGGATTCGATATCGCCGCCTTTGACCTTGGCTTCGAGCCGAAAGGAGCTATCAGGAGGAAGTTCCAGCCCGACTTTGCTGTAGGTCGTGACAAGTCGGATCTCGCCCTCGAGACGATCCGTTAACACCGTGATGGGCGCGTGCTCGGAGTCTACGCTCAGACTCGAGAAGAAGCGGCGGACGTTCACCGGGTTATAGGAGCTTTCTATCCGAATCGGACCTTGAACGTCCTCGAGACGTACCGAGCCGCGGCGGGCCTTAACGTCTGCTCCGCCGCCGATCCCAACCGCGGTCACCGGTCGATGGATGTTGTCGATGTCGAGGTTGCCTTTTATGTTTCGGACCTCGATCTCCGAGCTCCGAGCTTCGATCGCCAATCGACCCTCGACGTCTTTGACGAAAATAGGTCGATAGCTCGTTTCGATATAGGCCGTTGCCCCGAGTGCCTCGGCAGAGACCTCGGTGTGGGATGCTTCGATGGTGAGATCTCCACCGATTCGCGCCACCTTTATTTTGGAGTGTCGGTTCATGAGGCGCGTCGTCCCCGTGACGCCCTCCACATAGATGGAACCGTTGCTCGTTTCACCCACCAGATGGCCCGTAATATCCTTGACATTCAACGTGCCGTAGCGGTTCCGTGCTTCTACATCACCCTCGACTCCCTCGATACGAACCGGTCCTCGACGACCGGCGATGTTCACCCTCCCGGTGATGTTTTTCACTTCGATCGAGTCATTGGACGTCGCGAGGCTCACGGGGGCACGAATCCCCGATACACTCAAGGGTCCTCGGTCGTTGGACAAGGTCAAGGACGTTTGACTCGGTATCCAAAGCTCGAGATCGGTCTCGACATTTGCGGCTTCCGACGGCAAATCGATGGCGAGCCGGGCGGGTTCACCTTCCGGCGTGGCGAACCGTGCGCGGATTTCCGCCGCTAGCTCGGAGGCGTGCTCTTCCGAGTGGCGATAAATGCGCTTTGTCACCGAGAGTTTGATATCGCCTTCTTCCCATCCATGTACCGTGATCGCACCGCGGCCGTTCTCCACGAGAAGCCCGCTCTCGGGTGAGATGTCGAAGCGGTGATCTTCTGTATAGGTAAAGGCCGGTCCAAAGGAAACCTCGGAGTCGATTCCCTCGATGATGTCATCGATCGAGAGGTTGACTCCGTCGAAGAGCCGCTTGGTCACATGTACGGTCAATCCGGCGAGGACGATAAAAATCAATAGGAAGATTTCCCCCGCTCCGACTCGTGCCGTCTCGGGATGTACGATGCGCTGATACACCTTGTAGGCGCCCCACACGATGAGAAGCAGCGGCCAATACAAGCCAAACCAGAGGATCCCTCGACTCCAAAGCCAGGCGAGGGAGAACCCGAAAAGGTTGGAGGCGAGTAGCAGCGAGCCCGCGACAACGAGAAGGACGCCTAGGGTGAGGGCGCAACCGCTTCTTTTAGCCGGCCTCGGTTCGGTCATGGGTTTCTCCGTGTTCCAAGGATTCGCCTGATGGGTCTTCGGCCGAAGCGGATTCGATCGGTTCAGCCTTTGCGGCCGTCACACTGTCCTCTTCTGGGGTGTCCGGGACGGGCGGCGGTTCCGGCGCGATCGTCTGGGGTCGTCGCGGGAGCCGCGGCCGGAAAGCGAATGAGCTTGATTCCGAGCACGATCAACGCGACGGGCCAGAACTGCCAGAGCCAGTCAAAATCGAATAGGTCGAAGTTATAAAGTAGGAACAAGACTCCGAGCACGATCAGGGACCCCCCCCACCATTTGGCGCCGGCTCCGGTGAATGTATCGCCGGTTACCTCACCTCGGTTGATGGCGTGTGCGCTCCGGTGCGCGTCAAGCATAACGAATACCCAGTAGACCGGAACCAAGATTCCGAAAGCTTCGGCGCCCGAATCCAGGATATCGATGAGACCCACGGTCAGCAGAGCGAATACGGCCCCTTTGGATACCAGCCCCAAATAGATATGCCCCAGTCCGGGGAGTAAAGACAGCCAAAAAGCGGCTGCAGGTGAGCGCTTCATAAGAGACTCCTTATATCGGCACGGTTCGGTTCGTTGTTTTTTTGCGTCAGCTCGAGGCGAGGTGCGAGATGGTTACTGCTCCCTTGCGATTCGTCGGTCTTGCGCCTGGCTTCATCGAGATCCTTGAGTCGTTCGTTGATGCGGTCGAGACGATCCTCGAAAGCTACACCGACCGTCATACGAAGGACGTTGAGCTCATCGATGAGGCGGTCCGAGCCTTGATAAACCCGGACGCCGAAGCTGTAAGCTTGGCGGCCGAGACGGTTCGCGCGCTGTCCGAGACTAGAGACAAAGGCCGGCGGTCGAATGAACATGAAAGCCACAAAAGCCGCGGCGGCCGCCCAGACGGCCCAGTTCGCCCGGTTCGGTAGAGGTAGTCCCGGAAAGGGGATAGCCTGTTGCCGCCGAGCGGGTAGTTTCGGTCGAGTCGAGGTTAGTATCCGCTCCACCAAGCTCGGCAGATGGCTGCGCGGCCGGTAGAGTTCCCATGACGTTTATGACTTCCCGAAAGCTTTCGAGAAGCGAGGCGCACTCGCGACAAGACTCGAGGTGGTCTTCGAGATCCAAACGTAAGGGAATTGCGAGCGTCGCTTCCACGTAGTCGCTAAAGAGCTCTTCGGCTCGCAGGCATTTCATGGCTTTGCCTCATCCACATCCACGAGCCGGCTACTCCATTCGGTGCGCCTTCGCTTGAGCTGCCGCGCGAGCTCCAGTCTTCCCCGGTTGATTCGGGATTTGACGGTGCCCAGTGGAACATCCAGCACGTTTACCATTTCCTCGTAACTCAACTCTCGCAGGTCTCGAAGGACGACGGCTTGCGAAAGCTCTTTGGGAAGCTTGTCGAGCCCGGAACGGATCCAAGCGGCAAGGTCTTTTTGCTCGAGAGCAGCCTCGGGACTCGAGGACTTTCTGGGTGCACTGGTTCTTTGGACCAAGGCCTCCGGATCGTCGAGACCCGCCGTGGCGGCGAGCTCGCGTCTCTTACGCCGGTAATTATCGATGGCGTAGTTCCGCGCCACGCGAAGGAGCCACGCGGAGAGATGCCCGCTAGGGTCGAAGCTCTTGAGTGCCCCCAATACGTGTAAGAATATTTCTTGCGTAAGCTCATCAGCAACCTCAGCGCGTCCAGTGAAGTGGTACGCCACGTTCCAGACTCGACGGTTATAGCGTCGAACCAGGGTCTCCCAGGCCCCTTCGTCTCCGCTCAAGCAACGACTTGCGAGATCCTGATCCGTCTCCAACCAGCTTCTCCCGCCTTATCCTTCAATCGCTAAGAACGAGGATTTCCTCTTGAAGGTTCATTCGAATAACGGAACAACCCCTCGATCGGGTCACAGCAGTGGTCTCGGATCGATTGCTCCGGCGAGCCGACGAGGAACGGTCTAGATGAGCGCATTGGGGTAGTGCTTCTAACCCTAATCCGATATAAACTCAGTGCAAATTGTAGGAAAAAAGGGGACAGGTCCCTTTTTGGCAAAGCGAACGGTCCACCAAAAACGGACCTGTCCCTTTTTTTCCAGTATTTTGCGTAGATTTCGTGAGCTCGGATTAGGGTTCGCCCTGAAGCGAAAACGAGCCAACCAAGCCATTTCGTAAAGATACATTATAACTGCTTCGTGTATGAGTGAATCACGGACCCTCTTTCCAAGAATCACGGCGACTATCGTTGCTTTTGTTGCGTTTGCCCAAGTTGATTTCGCTCAATATTGTCGCTTCAGGGCTAAATATTGACCACGTTTGACTTCCGGTGACTATTCTAGTAAATTCATGCGCCGTTATAAAGGCTGAGCCTTGTTTTCCCTCACCTGGATGGACTGCTCGGTACCCCGGAGCAGGAGTCTTCTAGGAGTTTCTGAAGTGTGAGTTTGTCCGAGAACGCTCCGGCTCGGGGTAATCCCCCCGAACACCGGGAAGACGATCGAAGCCGACCCGAAGCTCATAAACGCACATGTTGAAGACCTTGAAATCCAAGAAAATCCAGGCCCTTGCCATAGGTGTAACGGCGGTGCTCCTCATGGCGTTTTTTTTCAGGGGTACCGATTTTTCCGCCCTGATGGACGCCATTGCTTCGGCCAATCTCAGGCTCATCGTTTTGGCCGGCTCGGTGATCATGGCCTCCTATGTGCTGAGAGCCATACGGTGGAGGGTCTTGTTGGCACCCATCGGCAAACCCAGTCTCGTCGCTTGCTTCGTGACAACGGTCATTGGCTTCATGGTGAATTTCCTCGCTCCCACAGGCCGGCTGGGGGAGTTGGTACGGCCTTACTTGCTGGCTCGGCGGGAAGGATTCTCGGCTTCGAGCACCTTCGCAACCATTTTCCTGGAACGGGTGCTCGATCTCATGACGGTGGTCTTTTTGGTTGGAACTTGGCTCCTGCTGGGATCGCCGCCCGAGGGGGCCAAGAGTCAAGGGCTATTCGGGCGCTCCAGGTGGGGGGATTCACGGTGTTTCTGGGTGCCGCGGTGGGACTTGCCATCATGTTCGCTTTCGTTCGGTACCGCGAACGGGCGGTGGATAAGGCACGATCCCTTGCTGCTTGGCTTCCGGATAAACTCGAGGAGATTGCGATACGTTTCTTGAAAGCCTTCGGCGAGGGGCTCAGCGTGCTTGCGGACGGCGGAAATCTTGCCTCGCGCTGCGGTACTGTCCATCGTTCTTGTGGCTCAATATTTCGCTGGCTTTTTGGATTGGCGCGAGTGCTTTCGACATACGGTTCCCCTTCGGTGCTACGTTCTTGGTCATCGGCTTCCTAACGGTGGGAGTTGCCGTACCCACACCGGGGGCCGTCGGTGGTTACCACGTGATGTGCTCGCTGGCATTGACTCTATTGTTTGGTGTGGATGAGCCTCGGGCCAAAGCGGCTGCTTTGGTCAACCATGCCATCGCCTTCGTTCCCGTCGCAGTTCTCGGCATGATTTTTTTCATTCGGGAAGGCTTGAGTCTGAGTGACGTCCAAACGATTGGGCGCTCGGGAGAAGAGCGATGAGGTCGGGGAGGTTGGGGAGGTGAAGTGTCCCTACTGTGATCACCTGGGTGACAAAGTCGTAGACTCACGCGAGAGCAAAGAGGGCGATGTCATACGCCGCCGCCGCCAGTGTCTCGAGTGTGAAAGACGCTTTACGAGCTATGAGCGTATCGATCAAATCCCTTATATGGTCGTTAAAAAAGAGGGGCGTCGCGAGCGGTTCGATCGCCAAAAAGTCCTCGGTGGGCTACTAAAAGCGTGTGAAAAGCGGCCCGTTTCGGTAAACCAGCTCGAAAATATCGTGGATGCGGTGGAACAATCTCTTCACGAGAGCGCAAACAAGGAAGTCGATGCCAGCGAGGTCGGGGAGTTCGTCATGTCGGAGCTCAAGGTCTCGATCAAGTGGCATATGTCCGTTTCGCTTCCGTTTATCGGGATTTCAAGGATGCCCACGAGTTCGTCGAGACTATCCGGGGACTGCTGGATAGCAAAGACAAATAGGATGGCGCGAGATCGTCAGAAGTTGTGCTCTTTTTCCACCTGCAGTACGATGGCCAAAAATGGGCGCGAAGCTTGGTCAACGCCTTAATTGGTTAGTCATCTTCCTTGCGGTCGGACTCCCGGCCTGGGGAGCCGAGATCAGGGAACTGCTTCCCGTCATCCGGCAAGACAAGATCATCGTGAGCTTTCGTATGACGGAAGCTTTCAGCGAAGAGGTCGAGCGGGCTGTTGCCAGTGGTCTTCCCGTTACATTTCGCTATACGGTTCAACTCAAGAGGGTTCGGACCGTATGGCTCAACCAAAAAGTGACGACCCGGCACATCCACACCACCGTTACTTACGACAATCTAACTGAACGATACAAATTGTCGAGGGAGATCGACGGCGAAATCGACGCCACCGATGTTGTCTCGAATGTCGAAGCTATGAGGCGTTTCATGGTGACGATGGAATCGATGGAGCTTTTCGACACTTCATTGCTGGAACCAAACGGCGAGTATTATTTGAGGGTCAAAGGCATTGTGCAAGACCGTAATTTGTTTCTCTTCATTCCATGGGACGTGGGCTCCGGGTGGGAGAAACAGTATTTTACATATTTACCATAAGAGAGAATACAGAATTCAGAACCGAGAACTCAGAAGGAATTGGAGGACGGCTTCCGCCTTCGCCAAGGCTACGACGGACAGGCGATGACTCGCCGTCGCCATCCAGATTATAGGAAAGCGAGGCTATGAGCGAGTCTACGGGATCCAGCAGGAAGCGAGAGTTCAAGGACAATGTCCGTCTTGTCGCTGCGGCTGTCGTCTTACTGACCCTCATACCCGTTGTCAGTAATTACCTCATCGGCAAGTCCGAGTCCTTCACGCCCGATTTCCTTGCTCGCATCTTCCTCTACGGATTCACGCTCGTGAACCTGACGATGCTCCTTGTGCTGGTCTTTGTATTGGCTCGAAATCTCATCAAGCTCTTCATGGAAAGACGCCGGGCCGTTCTCGGCGCCAAATTCAAGACCAAGTTGGTCGTCATCTTCGTCGGCTTCGCCGTCCTGCCTTCGGCTTTGATTGTCGTCGTTGGAAGCCGTCTCATATCTACTGCGGTCGAACGCTGGTTCTCCCACCCCGTGGAATCGGTGCTCCTGGGCTCGCAGGACGTGGTCGAGCACTATTATCAGGAAAAACAGGAGAGCGCTAGGTTCTACGCGAGAAGACTGTCGAGCGAGGTGACCAGGAACCGCTTGTTGGCCCAGGGGCGACTCCATAATCTCTTCCAGACCATGGAAACACAGCTCACCCTATATCGGTTGGACATGATCAATGTCTTTTCGTTGGAAGGGGAGTTACTGGAGATGAGACGGCCCGGTCTCCCTTTACAAGACTACAATCCGGACACCTCGAGCCGACTGGCGGAAATCGGTATTTCCGGTGAGGAGACTTTTTACCAGGACTCACTGGGCGAGGGCGATCTGGTACGTTATGTGTCTCCCATCCTTCGAATGGGAACGCAAGAGATCGAAGGTGCAGTGGTCGTTTCCCACTTCATACCCACATCGCTCGCTTCCGCCATCAGTCTCGTCAATGACCAGGTCAACGTCTATCGGCAGGCGGAGGCGCAAAAAGAACCCATCCAAGATTTATATCTTTCTTTTTTCGTCATGATCTCCTTGCTGATCCTCTTTTCTTCGACTTGGATAGGGCTCTATCTTGCCAAGCGTATAACCGTTCCCGTACGTCAGCTCGCAGAAGCCACGGAACGAGTTATTGCCGGAGACCTGGATCACCCGGTCTCGGGAGCGGCGGTCGATGAGTTGGGCATGTTGATGGAATCCTTCAACAAGATGACCGCTGAGCTCAAGGCGAGCCAGAGCCGAATCGAGCGATCGCAAGAGAATCTTCAGGCAAAAAACCGTGAGCTCGAGCGCCGTCGTCTCTATACGGAAACCGTTCTCGAGAACATTACCACCGGGATCGTATCCTTGAACTCGGACAGGATATTGACCACATTGAACCCGGCGGCCCGTCGCATGCTCGAGCTCGATGAATCGGTCGCAGGACGACACTATCGAGATGTGTTCCGCGAGGAAAACTTCGACGAGCTCAAAACGCTCGTCGAATCGATGGAGGTAGACGGACAACAGGCGATCGAGGAAGAGGTCAACGTCATCGTTGGCAGTCGTGAGCTGCACTTGTCTGTTTATCTGACGTGGCTGACGGGAGATACGGGCGAACCGGCCGGACTGCTCATGGTTCTCGATGATTTGACTCAGCTCCTGCGGGCCCAAAAGGTGGCGGCTTGGCGCGAAGTGGCGCGGCGCCTCGCGCACGAGATCAAGAATCCTTTGACGCCGATTCAACTCTCGGCGCAGAGGATCCGCAAGCACTTTCGTGCCCAATCGACCGAGCTCCCACGTGTCATCGAGGAGTGCTCAGGTACTATCATCGAGGAAGTCGATTCCCTCAAGAATCTGGTTGACGAGTTCTCTCAGTTTGCTCGTATGCCCGCTATCTCACCCATGCCGCAACAATTGAATCCGCTCCTCCAGACGGCGCTCGAGCTGTACGAGGGTCTATTCGGGGAGCTCACCCTAGAGAAGCGATTCGCATCGCATCTTCCCGATGTGCGGCTGGATTCCGAGCTCATACGACGGGTGTTCATCAATATCGTTGACAACGCAATCGAGGCCACGAGAGGTAAGGGACATGTACTCGTGGCTACCTCCTATGAGCAGGAACGGCAAATGGTTAGTGTCGAAATCGCCGACGACGGTCCCGGCATCCCTCCTGGAGAACGTGACAAGTTGTTCATGCCTTATTATTCGACCAAGCGTCGTGGCAGCGGTCTCGGCTTGGCTATCGTGAATCGAATCGTGGCAGAGCACCGCGGTCGGGTTCGGGTAGAAGACGTCGTGCCGCACGGCGCCCGTTTCATCATCGAGCTGCCCGTCGTCGAAAGATCGGTGCCGGTACTCGGATGAAAGACCACTTTCGACCGAGGAACTAAAGAAAAAACGCAAAGACGCCAGGGCGCAAAGGCGCTAAGCGGGGAATGGGAGAAAGCTTAGGGAGTATCGGATTCTGGATACCCGGGCGTGCTGTAGAGATTCTCCGAAGGAAGACAACGACCTAGCATCTGCAACGAAGATTTGAGTTTCACGAAAAGAGGATGATCAGATGATCTTGGTGATATTTCCACTTTGCGACTCCGCGTCTCTGCGACTTTGCGTTGAGTCTTTGTTTTGATTTGTGAATTGAAAGATGGCGAAAGAACGAATCCTAGTTGTCGATGACGAAAGCGGAGTACGCTCCTCCCTCCGAGGGGTCTTGGAAGACGAGGACTACTCGGTCGAAACCTGCGAGACGGCCGAGGAAGCGCTAAAGCTTTTGGAGAGCGACGGTTTTGACCTGGTGATTCTGGACGTCTGGCTTCCGCGAATGGATGGTGTCGCCGCCCTTGCCGAGATGCGCAAGAAAAACCTGGACTCGGTGGTGGTGGTGATCTCCGGGCACGGCACCATCGAGACGGCGGTCAAAGCCATCAAACAAGGCGCGTACGATTTCGTTGAAAAGCCCTTGTCTCTCGACAAGACGGTGATCGTCGTGAAAAACGCCCTCAGGCACCGTCGCCTGGAACTGGAAAACCGGTACCTCCGGGAGAGGGTCGAGTCCAAGCAGGTTCTGATTGGCGAGAGTCGTCCCATGCACGAGCTCCGGCAGGAAATCGCACTCGCCGCTCCGACCAATGGACGAGTGCTTATCTTCGGCGAGAACGGTACCGGAAAGGAGTTGGTAGCTCGCTCGATCCACAGTCAATCGCTCCGCAAGCACGCCGCCTTTGTGGAGGTCAATTGCGCAGCCATTCCTGAGGAGCTCATCGAGAGCGAGTTGTTCGGCCACGTGAAGGGGGCCTTCACCGGAGCGCTCACCAACAAGAAGGGAAAGTTCGAGGTGGGAGACGGGGGAACACTCTTCCTGGATGAAGTGGGTGACATGAGCCTCAAGACTCAGGCCAAAGTTCTGCGGGTCTTGCAGGAGCAAAAATTCGAGCCTGTGGGAGGAACCGACTCCATCGAGATCGACTGCCGAGTCATCGCTGCAACCAACAAAGAATTGGAAGTGGAGATTCGTCAAGGCCGTTTCAGAGAGGATCTCTTTTTTAGGTTGAACGTCATTCCGTTTCAGATGCCGCCTCTTCGAGAACGAAAGGGTGATATTCCATTGCTCGCGCATCATTTCGTTACCGAATTTTCGGCGGAGTATGGAAAGAGGCCCAAGGAAATCTCGATCGAAGCGCAGGAGATCCTGGTTTCTAATTCTTGGCCGGGAAATGTCCGTGAGCTCAAAAACGTCATCGAACGACTCGTCATCATGGTGCCGTCCGATCGCATCGAGGTGTCCGATCTCCCTGTCCCCCTGCGCCGGGACGGCGGCGACCGAACGGATTGGATCGAAGACTATTCGTCGTTGGCCGAGGCCCGGGAAGCATACGAGCGCCAGTACATTCTCAGGAAGCTTCGTGAAAGCGGTGGCAACGTGACGAAGACCGCAGAAGCCTTGAAACTCGAAAGATCCCACCTTTATCGAAAGATGAAGGCGTTCGGTATCACACCGCCGAAAAGTGAGGCTTGAGCAAGGGGTTTGAGAACTCAAGAACTCTAGGACTCGAGAACTCAAGAATGGGACCGGAGGACGGCGAGGCCGTCGACATCAGGATTTAGAGAAGCCTTTCGGGCTTCGGCAGGGGCAAGAGGCTCGCGAAAGTACGGCTTTGCCGTCATTTGGCCCTTGTAACCGGTGGCGAGAAGGTTGTACCATCAGTACGAGTTATTATGGATCGTGAATCCCAAACACCGCGGGACACTTCATCAATCGACGTGGCCACCGAGGAGACTCCCGCCTCCGGCCAGCCGAGCTCCAAGATCGAGGAGCTACTGAGGCAGGGGGAAAAGCTTCTTCGAGCCGGACGTTATCAGCAGGCCATTCATGTTTGGACGAGGATCTTGTTCCTCGACCGCGGCAATCCCAACGCCTGCGACGCTATAGATACGGCCAAGCGTGCCCTGGCGGAACGCCAACGCAAACTCGATGTAATGGTTTTGGATGCCGCCGGCGAGCTCCCTGATGGCGACCGGCGGCGAGCCCGACGAATACTAGCGCGGGTATTGGCTGCCGATCCTCGACATACAGAAGGCCGAAGCTTGTGGGAGAAGCTCGAGGCCATGGATCTTCGTGGCGACGCCCAATCCCGTTCCCTGACGACGGACCCGAACGGGGAATCTTCCGTTCCCCTTCGGCGAAAAACGAAGCGTAACAAAATCGTTCGGGGAAGGAGAAGCAAAGCCGCGGGATCACCTTTGAAGATGGCCGCTTTCCTGTTTTGCGCATTATGCCTACTGGTTTTGGGGGGTACCTATCTCCACCTCAACTGGGATATTCTCGTGAGCGATGACCCCTTCGTCACTTCACGGCCGGGCGGCGCCGAGGCGCTCGATGAGCAAGATGTTCTTCCCATTCCGTCTCCCGATGAACTGCTCTACTACAACGGCGCTCGTTTGTTTGCAAAAGGTCGATACCGGGAGGCGTTGGTGGTCTTGGCACGTGTTGACCGAAAATCTGGTGTGTTCGAAACGGCACGAGGCCTCATGCTGAGAATCGAGGACCGACTATTGCGCGACTCCATCAATAGCGAGTCCGCAGGAACCGAGTCACAGAAAGGTGAGTAGGGTGGTTTGTCCGAGCTGCCAAGCCAATCTGGATCCGGCCGTGGGCGTGTGCTCCAACTGCGGTTCAAAGATCGAGCGCAAGTTCTCAGGAGATGAGCCCGCTTGGCGCCAACAGATTCGTGAAACGGTTCAACGTCGGAAGGAGAAGCGGCAACGTCAGCTCGAAAAAAGGGATGAAGACGGGCGGCAACTGTCGATTTTTCCCGAATCGGCGGATTCGCCTGCCGCAAAGACTGAGGATCCGGTTCGAGAGCGCCGCGCCGAGATCAAAGCCCGGGTCGAGGAAAAACTTGCCAAGACACGGAGGACTACCGGCGTGAAACGAGAAAGGAGACCCACCGGTGTCGTGGACGTGGGAGACGTCGCGATCCCGTTGGGATCGGCCTCCGCGATGACAGCCACCGCACCCGAGTTGGATGCGCCGCTTTCCGATTTCGACTCGGAAGAGCCGGAGATAGAGCTTTCAGAAGAGCCCTCCGCAGAGCCGGTGAGCGCAGGATCGTTTAACCTCGAGCCTACTTCGCCGGGCGAAAGAATCCTGTCGGGGTTGATTGACCTCGGTATCCTTGCGTTCATGTTGTTGGCGCTCGCCTACTTGACCACTCGCGTAGGGGGATATCCTCTGAGATTGCTTCCAACTCCGGCCCTAGCGGCGCTTGGAATGGTCGGCTTCTTTATGATTGCCGGCTACTATCTGTTTTTCTGGAGTCTGTCCGGCCAAACCATGGGGAAACTCCTTACCGGCTCGCGTGTCGTGCGGGCAGAGGGAGGCGCGCTTGGATTCAAGAGGGCTTTCGGGAGAGGATTAGGGCTCCTTTTGTCCATTCTTCCTCTTGGTGCGGGTTTCCTGGGGTTGTGGAGTGATCCGGAACGGAGGGGCTGGCACGATCGACTCGCCTCGACCAAGGTGATCCGAACTTAGCAATTCGGAACCTCACTTTTTATTCATGGATCGATTATTCCTTTCGGCGCTCGTGCGCGAAGTGGGCCCACCGGTCACCGGGTGCCGCGCGCGGGGAGTCTCGCGCTGGGGAAAGGCCGGTTTCACCATTCCATTAGGGTCTCGTCCCCCGACTGCTCTCGTCTTCAGCCTGTCTGCCGTTGCGCCCGGCTTTTATCGTGGAGAGCCGCCTTCCGATCAAGAACGTACCAAGGCCCCCCCGCGTTTCACCAAGCTGCTGACCGGCGCAGAGTTGGTTTCGATGCAACCGATACCGCTCGACCGGGTGGTTCGCTTGGAATGGCGAAGATCGAGGCCGAGCGGCGTGCGCCAATCTTTTCAACTGATCGCGGAATGGATAGGCACGCGGGCGGCGGCTTTTCTCGTGGATGATGAATCGGGGGAGATACTCGATCTGCTGGCCCCGGGGAGGCCCCGCCGCAGGGTGGGGGAGGTATTCGAGCCCTTGTCACCGCCACGGGGGGTGGCTCCTTTGGTCGAGAGCCGAGAAGATTTCGAGAAGAGGTTCGATGCGGCCCGGCACGAGGAAAAAAAGGATCGCGACGCCGTGATGATGGCTAGTGGTCTCACGCCTCTACTCTCCGACGAGGTTTGCTCGCTGCATGAAGATGGCAGCCTTTCGTGGGCCGAGGCTTTCGAGGTGGTGAGGGTGAGACTTGGTGAGAACGCGCACCCTGTGGTCCATTTTCCTATGGGGGGACTTCGAGACAAGAAAGCTCGGTTTCGTGTGTCTCCCATTCCGCTTTCGACATGGACCGAGCGAGTCGAGCATTTCCCGAGCTTCAACCGAGCTGCCGAGACCTTCATCAAGGAGTCCAGCGCTTTTTTATCCGCTCAGGGCCGATGCGAGAAACTTCTCGCGTTGCTTCGTAAAAAACTGAAGAAGCAGCGAAGTCTTACGCAACATTTGATTCGCGAAAGGGAGAATCTGGATGAGCCCGGCAAACTGCGTCGCCGGGGCGAGCTTCTTTTGGCGGGGCTCAACGATGCCCTTCGCTTGAACGATTCGGTGGAAGTGCCCGATCCCGATGATCCTCACGGAGGTCGAGTCGAGGTACCCCTGGATCCCAGAATGGACCTCGTCGGCAACGCAAACAAGTACTTTGGGAGGTCTCGGAAGATTGAAAAGAGCTTGAAAAATATCGGCCAACGTTTGGAGACGAACGAGCGAGAGGTTCTGCATTTGGAGATGCTCGAAATAGCTCTCGAAAATACGCAGGAAGCGCAAGATTTAGCGGTTCTCGCCCGCGAGCTCGCGGACGCGGGGATCTCCGGTTTCCGGCGGTGGAAGGGGGCCGGAACGTGGTCGTCCGACCGGGAAGCTCGGCCCTCATCGATTCGACGGCATCGACGGTGCCATCATTTTTGCCGGGCGTTCTGCCCGCGGGAATGAAGAGCTCACGTTCGAGATTGCGCGACCCGAGGACCTATGGTTTCATGCGGCGGATATCGCCGGTGCGCACGTTGTTCTCAAGACCTCCGGCGGCGATTCGCCCGGTCGTGAGCAGATTGAACAAGCGGCATCCGTGGCGGCCTGGTTCAGCAAGGCGCGTGGTTCAACAGCGGTCGAGGTCGCCTATACACCACGTAAGAATGTGCGTAAGATACCGGGGGCTCCCTCGGGGACGGTACGTTTGAGCCAATTCAAGTCGTTGCGGGTCGGCCCGGCGCTGCCGCGCGAGACAGAAGACAGAATACAGAATACAGAAGACAGAAGGGAATAGGAGGACGGCTCCGCCGTCGTCTTCCGGATTTAGTTGTGAAACATAAAGTAGCGTATTTCATTGCATCGTGCGCCTACGCCGGGTATTTTCCGTTTGCTCCGGGAACGGTCGGGTCGGCTGTCGGTGTGCTTGTCGATCGTTTGCTTCGGGCAACCGTTCCCGTTTGGACTCAAGGGCTCGTCATCGTGGCATTGACGATTGTGGGAATCGTGGCCGCGGACATCGTGGAGAAAGACACCCATGAAGATCCTTCGTTGGTTGTCCTCGATGAGCTTGTGGGGATGCTTCTGTCGGTCTTCCTTCTGCCGTTGAGCTTGGTCGGATTGGTGATGGGATTCCTTATCTTTCGAATCTTCGACATTGTCAAACCGTTTCCGTGCCGCCAGTCGGAGAGACTGCCGGGTGGTTTGGGGATCATGGCCGACGATGTCATTGCTGGGCTTTACACCAACATCGTCCTCCGGTTGATCGGAGTTTTGTGGCCTGTTCTTTATCAATGATCCGAGGCGCGGAAGCGCCGAGCACAACGTCTGAGTTCTGAGTTCTGAGTTCTCGAGTTCTTTAATTGGGTCCGATCATGAAAGCAGAGATTTTGACGGTGGGGAGCGAGCTTCTCACTCCGGGCCGGATTGACAAAAACTCCGAAGTTCTGGTCGAAAAACTCGCTTCCATGGGTGTGCCCGTCGTATTCCGGACCACTGTGGGAGATGATTGGGAACTCCTTATAGAGGTGGCAAACCAGGCGCTCGGCCGCTCGGATCTCGTGATTGTGACGGGAGGCTTGGGTCCGACTTCGGACGACGTGACGCGCGAGAGCTTCGCCGAGGCGATGGGCCTCGAGCTTGTTCTCGACGAGTCCGTTCTCGCCGCGATCCGTGGTCGTTTTTCTCGGCGTGGCTACGAGATGCCGGACGTCAATCGGCGCCAGGCTATGATCCCGGCCGGTGCGGAGGTGCTGCCCAACCCGGCGGGTACGGCTCCCGGCCTTTGGATACGGTGGCGGCCCCTCCTCGAAGACTCGTTCGGGACTACCAGTACGCAAGTTGTGGGGGCGCCCCTCCTCGAAGACTCGTTCGGGACTACCAGTACGCAAGTTGTAGGGGCGCCCCTCCTCGAAGACTCGTTCGGGACTACCAGTACGCAAGTTGTTGGGGCGCCTCCGGACAGTGGGCCGACCGATGTCATCTTGCTTCCCGGACCACCGGCAGAGATGATTTCGATCCTGGAAAAGTACGTCTTACCCCGGTTGACCTCCACGGGCGATGTTTATCGAACCAGGCGGCTTCTGGTGGTCGGACTTCCGGAGTCCGCCGTCGAAGAGAGGATTGGACCTATTTATCGTGACCTCGACAATCCTCGCACCGGCATACTGGCATCAGGGGGACAAATCGAGATCCGTCTCACGGCCTCTGGACGGGACGCCGACCAGGCGGACGCCCAGCTCGAAAAACTCGTTTCCCCGATGCGCGATGCCCTCGGTCAGTATCTGTTCAGCGACTTGGGAGAAACTCTGGAACAGGTAGTGGGCCATTTAATGACGAGTGCAACAAAGACCCTTTCGGTGGCCGAGTCCTGTACGGGAGGGCTCATTACCCATCGATTGACCGAAGTACCGGGAAGCTCGACTTATTTGGATCGCGGTTTCGTCACTTATAGCAACAGGAGCAAAATGGCTCTCTTGGGAGTTCCAGATGAGCTCCTCAAGAGGGACGGGGCGGTGAGCGAATCGGTGGCCCGGGCCATGGCCCGAGGAGCGCGCGAGCGGGCGGAAACGGACCTGGCCCTGGCGGTTACGGGTATTGCGGGCCCGAGTGGTGGAAGTCCCGAAAAGCCCGTTGGGTTGGTCTTCATTGCGATCTGCGATGAACGGGGCGAGGACGTGAGGAGGTTTCAGTTCCCCGGAGGACGAAGTCGGGTGAAGCAGTGGACCGCGCAAGCCGCCTTGAATCTGCTGAGGCTAAAGCTGCTCGGTTGATCTGACCGATATAATTACTGGTCCGACTCCGCTCCGCACGAGTGTGGTTCTGAGCGGAGCTTCCGTCTTCGCCAAAGCTACGGCGGACAAGACGGGATGCATTATTTGGGGATCTGCTAAATGCGAGCATTCATTGCCGTTGACATTTCCAAGGATGTTTTAACAGAAATTGAAAATCGGGTGAACGAATGGAGATCACGGCTTCCCGGGGCACGGTGGGTCCGGCCAAGGAACCTTCACCTTACGCTTCGCTTTTTGGGTGAGGCGACGGAGGAAACGCTCGCAAAGCTCTCGGAATCGTTGACGGACATCGCGGGCGGCTCCTCACCGTTTCGGATGAATTTTGACGGGGTCGGCTTTTTCCCCTCCTCCAGAAAACCCAGGATCTTTTGGGCGGGTGTATCCGAGCCTCCGAGCATCCTATTGGAGCTTCAAAAACAACTCGAGGCCGCATCACGCAAACACGGTTTCGAAGGGGAGAAACGGCGTTTCTCTCCCCATCTCACCTTGGCCCGATTCCGAACGGCTCGACCCAGCCCAGACTACGAGCTCCTCACCCGTGAGCATGGCAGGCACTCATTTGGATCGTCAAAGGTGGAAGAGGTGATTCTTTATCAGAGCATTCTCAAGCCGGAGGGTGCCGAATACACCGTTCTCAGAAGGTTCAGACTTGGGGCTTCCTAAGAAGACAGAAGTCAGAATACAGAAGACAGAAAGGAGCTTGAGGACGGCTTCCACTTCAATGAGGCTGTTCGCCGTCGTCATCAGTCCCTGATGAGTGAAATTGATAGATCCCTCTGAATTTTGAATTCTGAATTCTGTGTCCTTTACACACGCCCTTGGGACTTAGGCCTCCAAACCTGATATAATAAGAGACTTAACTGAAATGAATCGTTGAACATCCGCAACGGGCTCACCTCGATGTACGAATTGGTTTATCAAGAAGAGGGTACGGAACACGTCATTCCGTTATCGTCGCAAGAGTGTCTCCTGGGTCGTTCACCGGATTGCGACATCGTCGTCAAAGATTTTGGTGTCTCCCGCCATCACGCAAAGGTCATGGTGGATGGCGACACGTGTCGCGTGGTGGACCTAAAAAGTAAGAACGGAACCCACGTCAACGGTGTCTTGGTGCTCGAAGCCTTTCTCAACGAAGGCGACGAGATTTCGCTCGGCAAGTTCTACCTTCGCTTTCAGCGAAAGCTCGAAGAGAAAGTGGTTCTGGATGAAGAAAAGCCCATGCTCGAGGAAGAGGCGGGGACTGTCATCCGGAGCGTTGGGGATCTGCAAAAGTACTTGGAGGCGGAAAAACTCGAAGTTCCGACATCTGAAGCGGAACGGGTTTCCGTCGACGTTGCCCCCGCGGAAGCCGCCGAGATCGAAAAAACGAACCATATTTTACGGAGCTTGTCCGAATTGGCCAAAGCCCTCATAACCGCCCAACCGGATCAACCTGAAGAAGTTTCTGAGTTGGTGATGGACGCCGTTTTCGTGCACATCCCGGCCGACCGGGGCTTCTTGATGCTTCTGGATGAGAGCGGGGATCTGAAACCGAGAGTGGTGAAGAACCGTCACGGCGGCGAGGAAGGTAAGATCACGATCAGCAAGACTATTGCCGACCGAGTGGTAGGGGACCGGGTCTCCATCCTCACGTCCGACGCTCAGGTCGACCCGCGTTTCGCGACCGGCGAGAGCATCCGTTTCCATGGGATCCGTTCCGCCATGTGCGTACCTTTGTGGAAGGGAGATCAGGTCATCGGCATCATCCACGTGGACAGCCCGATCCAGGCAAACACCTTCACCGAGTCCGATTTGGATCTACTCTCGGCGCTGGCCAATTACTCTGCCATTGCCATCGAGCAGGCGAACCTGAACAGGAAGGTCCGCAAAGAAAAAGAATCCAGGGAGCGACTGGAAAAGTATTTCTCTCCCTCTTTCGTAACCCGGATCATGTCGGAAGGCGAAATGGAGGTTCAAGAGCTCGAGGCGACGGTTCTTTTTGCCGATATCGTGGGTTTCACCCCATTGGCGGAGAGACTTGGAGATCCGAGGGCGGTGGCCGAAATTTTGAACGAATACTTTTCTCGCATGACCGACGTGATTCAGGAGTACGACGGGGCGGTGGACAAGTTCATTGGCGATTGCATCATGGGGGTTTTCGGGGCGCCGTACTGGCAGGAAGACCATGCCGTTCGTGCCGTGAAAGTCGCGCTCGAGATGAGGGATCGTCTCGAGGACCTCAACAAAGAGAACAGTACCGGCGCCTGCATCCAGATGAGAATGGGGCTCAACAGCGGCCGGGTTGTGGCGGGACCCATCGGTTCTCAAAAAAGGAAGGAAATCACGGTACTCGGAGATCCCGTCAACATCGCCTCCCGGATCGAGTCTGCGGTCGCCGAGCCGGGTCAGATCGTGGTGGGTGAAAGGACCTGGGAGCTCGTCCATGAACATATCGAAACGAGGGATCTAGGAGTATTCGCACTCAAGGGCAAGGAGAAAAGCGTCCAGTGTTACGAGGTTTTGTCGGAGAAGCCGACGGCCACTAAAGGCAGCTAAAAGAGACCACATTCAGGAGAAGCATGAGGGCTGGAGTCAAGAAGAGGCCGCGCGGAAAAAAAAGCGGCATTCGAAGACGGGGAAAAATCCTATACTCCCTCATCCTTTTAACGCTACTTGCTGTACTCATTCCCCTGCTTCTCACGAGCACCCGGCTGATCAATACGAATCGGGATGCCCTCGCTACTTCTGAAAAACTCCTGCAACTCGATCAAACCCGGTCGATCGCCCAACAAGCAAGAATTTACCTCCAGGCCATGCACAGCCAGGTCAAGGCCATTGCTAGGACCTTCACCATCGGCGGCGGCCCTCGGGTCGTGCGGTCACGGGTGGCTTCGGCACTGAGGAGTCAAAACCTCATTGATTACATCGAGGACGAGAGCCACATTCTGAACATCGCTGTTTACGACGCGCAGGGGCGATATTTGAGTGCGGGTATCTCGCTGCAAGAACCGGTCATTCAAGAGTATTTCAGACAATCCTATATCGAAGCGCTGCAAAACGACTCCTGGATGTCACCTCCTTACGTGGTCGGCGAGCCGCTTTTCTATACGGTGGTCGTCGTTTCCGCGCCGATCCTGGCCTCGGCCGGTGACGATGTCAAAACCGTCGTCGGAGTCATCGCAGCCATGGTGAGTCTCGAGCCCGTTCAGCAGATGGTTGAATCACGAAAGCTCGGTGGTCGGGACGTCTACATCGTCGACGGGCAGGGCTTTCTCATTGCCCACTCCGATCGAGAGATCCTTTTCAACCGGTCGGATTTTTCTCGAACGATCATGGTTCAAGCCTTTCGGGAAGCACGTGGGCAGGCCAGCGGTTCGGTAAATTTCGAGGAGACTTTGGAGGGGCGAACCCGCCCAATGGTTGGAACCTACACGTCCGTCGGTGACCGGGGGTCGCGGACTCCGTTCTTGAACACTTTGGATTGGGGTGCTGTTGTACAAGCCGAAGAGGAAGCCGTCTATTCCTCGGTCCGGGAGATGGAGCGTACGAGCTACTCGGTGGCTGTGGTCTTCGCCCTCGTGGGTTTGTCGATTGCCGTGGCTTTTGCGGGACGCCTGAGCCGGCCCATCGCCCATTTGGCTGAAGGTGCTCGACGTCTCGCCGCCGGGGACTTTTCTCAAAATATCGATGTTCAAAGCCGAAACGAGATGGGTGAGCTTGCGGAAACCTTCAACCTGATGCAGGCGGAGATCCGTGGTTACATCGGCAGACTCAAACAGCTCTTCGAGCAAACGATCCGAACACTGGCGCAGGCCATTGATGCCAAAGATCCATATACCCGTGGACATTCCGACCGGGTTTCGCAATACTCGGAGGCGATCGCCCGCATTATGGGGCTTCCAGAACAACAATGCGAGATCATCCGCATCGGTGCTCTCATGCACGACATCGGAAAGATCGGTATCGAAGACAAGATTCTGGGCAAAGCGGGTCCGCTGACCGAAGAAGAGTTCGAAATTATGAAGAGCCACCCGGTCAAGGGGGCCGCTATTCTGAAGCCGGTAGGTATGCTCAAGGAGATGATACCTGCCATGAAACATCACCATGAGAATCTGGACGGGAGCGGCTATCCCGACGGGCTCCAGGGAGAGGGCATTCCTCTGACGGCTAAAATCGTTTCCGTTGCCGACACCTTTGACGCCATGACCACCACACGTCCCTATCAAAAGGCGATGGAGATCACCTACGTTTTCGAGAGGATGCGCAGCTTCGTCGGCAAAAAATTCGATGAGGATATCGTAGAGGCCCTGATCGCTGCTTACGAAGAGGGGCGAATCCGACCCAATCTTCCGCCGCAGAGTCCGCCGGATGCCAAGCCGTCTCCACCAAAACCGCCGAAAGCCCAGGCACCGGCGCCGGTCAGGCGGGTTGCGAGACGCGTCGTCGGCTCGGGAAGCTGAGTGCTTTGGACCGTCTTGAAGCTAACTTCACTTTGCGTCTCCGCGTCTATGCGACTTTGTGTTAAGTCTTTTTCTTGATAAATGACCGAATTTATGAAATGCATTACTGAGGAGGCCGTTTCATGAACCATCGTTCGTGGCAAGTTTTGCTGGGATTGATCCTTGCGGGAACCCTCGCCGGGGCTATGCCCCAGAACCCGGAAGAGATCGAGGAGGCCTTGAAGGTCCTGAATCGGGCGAAGTACCTGCACCAAGAGCGCAAGTACGAGGAGGCCATTGCCGAATATCAACGGGCTGCGAAGCTTGACAAGGACAATCCCTTTATCTTCAACTATATGGGATTGGCTTTTCTTTCGATTGGAGACCACAAAAACGCAATCAAAAACTTCGAGCATGCCCTCAAGCTCAATCCCGACCTGACGGACGTACATAACAACCTCGGCGTGCTCTACTCCGAGACGGGTGATAGGGAAAAGGCGTTTCAGGAGTTTGCTCTCGTGGTCGGCGACCCTTCCTTTCCGACCCCCGAGAAACCTCTCTACAATCTAGGTGAGCTTTACCTTAGGGAGCAAAATGTGGAGCTTGCTCTCATGCATTTTCGTCGCTCCGTGGAAAAAAATCCGGGTTTCGCGCTGGGACATCGAGGATTAGGTAAGACCTACTTGGCGCTTGGCGAGAACGAAAGCGCTATTGAAAGCTTTGAGACGGCTTCTCGAGCTCACCCCCGACGATCAGGATAGTCTCTACGAGTTGGCCCGATTTTACGAATCAACAAGGGGACACCGAAAAGGCTCTCGAGTACTATCGCCGCGTCGTAGAAGTCGGCCGCTTTTCCTCCCTGGGACAGTTGAGCCTGCAGCGACTGGACGCGCTGAAACCTACGGGGTAGGCAGGAAGAAAGAATACAGAAGGCCGAAGACAGAATTCGGAAGGAAATAGGAGGACGGCTCCTTTCCTAACGTTGCGACGAGTCGCCGTCGTCTTCCGGATTCAGTTACCTCTCCCCGATGGGGAGAGGATAGGTGAGGGGTATTAATAGAATCCTTCTGACTTCTGTATTCCGTATTCTGTGCTCACCCCGCCATCATCCGGCTTACTTTCCTGTTACTTGCACCCTGTCCTTGCCCGGAGGTTCCCGTTCCGTTTGCTAAACTAAGTGCACTTGATTGTGCGCGGGGATAGGCGCAGAATAGTACGTTTGAATTGACGATGGGGGATAGAGTTTGAGTGTCTACGAACGGCTGAGGGAAGGGCTTCTTCGTACCCGAGATCGGTTGTCGGAAGGGCTCGGGCTGGCTACGTCCGGGCCGGAGCCAGATTGGGAGCAGTTGGAAGAAATCCTTCTGGCCGCAGACGTTGGGGTGACGGCGACGGGCGAGATTCTCGAGGCCGTTCGGTCACAACGAGGAGGTGATGTTCGCGAAAAGCTCGCGGGCGAGCTCCTGAACATTCTCAATAAACCTTCGATCCCGGCGCGTGAACCGCCGAAACCTCCGAAAGTGCTTCTCATCGTGGGAGTGAATGGAACCGGAAAAACGACTACGGTTGCTAAAATGGCTCACCGAGCGATCGTCGCTGGGCGAAAACCGCTCGTTGTCGCTGCGGACACCTTTCGCGCTGCTGCCATCGAGCAACTCGCGACTTGGGCCGACCGAGTTGGGGCCGAGCTCGTCAAAGGAAAGGAAGGTGCAGACGCCGCTTCCGTTGTCCATGATGGTCTCCAGGTCGCACTGTCTCGAGGCGCCGACGAGGTGATCATCGATACCGCGGGTCGCTTGCATACGAAACGACCCTTGATGGACGAGTTGGCCAAGGTCAAGCGAATAGCGGGACGCGTTGTCGAGTCGGCTCCCCACGAGACTTTGTTGGTCATGGACGCGACCGTAGGCGGAAACGGTTTGGTGCAGGCTAGAGAGTTCAGCGAAATCCTTGGAGTGGAAGGTATAGTCCTGACCAAGCTGGATGGAACGGCCAAGGGAGGAATCGTCATCGCGGTGGCCAGGGACCTGGGCATTCCCGTCCGCTATACAGGCGTCGGCGAAGGCCTCGAGGACTTGCTGGCTTTTTCGCCGAAGGAGTTCGTGAAAGCACTGGCGGGGAACTCGGGTGAATGATCATCGTTTCATGGCGAGGGTCATGGCGCTTGCCTCTCTGGGAAGAGGTAGTACGAGTCCTAATCCTCTGGTAGGGGCCGTCGTCGTGCGCAACGGCCGGTTGGTCGGACAGGGTTTCCATCGTCGTGCTGGTGAGCCACACGCCGAAATTGTCGCTCTTCATCAAGCTGGGGCGAGGGCTCGCGGAGCTACGATTTATACGAACCTAGAGCCGTGCTGTCACACCGGCCGTACACCTCCCTGCGCCCAAGCGATCCTTCAGGCTGGTGTCTCTCGGGTGGTGGCCGCTATGAGGGATCCGGACCCACGTGTCAACGGCGGTGGCATCAGGATGTTGCGCCGGCACGGTTTGGCTGTAGAAGTGGGGTTGTTGAAAGAAGAGGCGGCGCGTCTCAACGATTCCTTTACGAAATTCGTGCGTTACGGTCTGCCCTTTGTGACGCTCAAGGGAGCCATTAGTCTCGACGGCCGAATCGCAACGAGAAAGCGAGATTCCAAGTGGATTACATCGGCGGAGGCGCGTGAACATGCGCGCCTGCTTCGTCGAGAGCACGATGTGGTCTTGGTGGGCATCGGAACGGCGTTGGCTGATAACCCACTTCTTACCACACGTTCGACGAAGCACGGCTGTATCCGCGCGGTCGTAGACACACACTTGCGATTGCCTTTGCGGTCGCAATTGGTCTCCACTGTGAAGCAGGGGCCTGTCGTTGTTTTTACCGGGCCGGGCGCTCCTCGGATTCATGAAAACAAGCTGCGAACAAAGGGCGTCGAGGTCGTGCGGGTGCCTCTCGAAGGGAAACGTTTGGATCTGCGCAATTGCCTCGAGTATCTCGCACGGTGCGGCGTGACGCGCGTCCTCGTGGAAGGAGGAGGCGAGATCCACGCCGGTTTCTTAGAGCAAGGCTTGGCGGACCGCATCGTTTTTTACGTCGCACCGCGTCTCATTGGAGGACGTGACGCACTTTCCGTTGTAGGAGGTCTCGGGCCAGGCTCGATGATGGACGCGCGATCGTTGAAACGGGTCCGTTCGTTCCGAGTTGGTGAGGAGATTGTCGTGGAGGGGGATCTCTAGAGACTAGGTATAGAACTCGAGAACTCAAGAACCCGAGAACTCGAGAACCCGAGAATTCGAGAATGAAAAAGGAGGACGGCAAGGCCGTCGTTTCGGAGAAATAAATGTTCACAGGGATTGTTGTTGAAAAAGGTCGTATCGTCGAGCGAAGCGAAAAAGATGGTTTGATTGTCATGACGGTGGAGGCGCCCACTTTGTACGGTGATCTCGAGATTGGAGCAAGTATCGCTGTTTCGGGTGTTTGTCTTACCGTTACTCATTTAGAAGGGAACCAATTCCGGATGGATGTATCCAATGAAACCGCTCGGCGAACTAATTTGGGACATCTTCAATTAGGAGGCACCATCAACCTGGAGCTACCCCTTCGGGTAGACGACCGACTCGGCGGGCATTTCGTTCAGGGGCACGTCAACGGGCCCGGGAAGGTTGTCACCTTCGAGCCGCAGGGCGGAGACCGTATTTTACGCATCGAAGTCCCGAGTGAGTCGGATTCTTATATTGTCGAGAAAGGCTCCATCGCCGTCGACGGAGTCAGTCTTACCATCGCTCGATGCGACCGGGGTTGGTTCGAGGTCATGCTCATTCCACATACCCTCGCCGTGACTACCCTTGGAGAGTTGGTGCCGGGTGATGAAGTCAATCTGGAATACGATATACTGGCCAAGCATCTCGTGAGATTGGCAGAGATTTACTGGGAACGAGACAAGCGCGAGTAAAAGCAGGAATATTGGAAGGTTGGAATATTGGAATAGTGGAAAAGAGGAAAAGAGGAAAAGAGGAAGGGTGCTTTTTCCATTCTTCCACCATTCCATCCTTCCAAAGACATAATCTAGGATTAAATAACCATGGAAACGCAATCCAAGGAGAGTCCTTTCTCCAGCATAGAAGATGCGATTGAAGACATTCGCGAAGGCAAAATGGTCATCGTTTGCGACGATGAGGACCGGGAAAATGAAGGTGATCTGACCATCGCCGCGGAGAAAGTGACTCCCGAGATCATTAACTTCATGGCGACCTACGGTCGTGGCCTCATTTGTATGCCTATGACCGATGAGCGGCTGGACGAGTTGCAGATCCCTCTCATGGTGACGAACAACACCTCGGCCTACGGAACCGCCTTTTGTGTCTCCATCGAAGCCAAGCACGGTGTCAGTACCGGGATTTCCGCCGGTGACCGATGCCAAACGGTGCTGGCCGCTATCGATCCCAAGACTCAACCGGCGGATCTGCTTCGACCGGGCCACATGTTTCCTTTACGTGCCAGTCCGGGTGGGGTTCTCCAAAGGGCGGGCCAGACCGAAGCGGCCGTTGACTTGGCTCGGATCGCCGGGCTTTGTCCGGCCGGGGTCATCTGTGAGGTCATGAAAGATGACGGCACTATGGCCCGGATTCCCGATCTGAAGAGCTTCGTCACCGACCACGGGCTCAAAATGATCACGGTGGCGGATCTGATCCGCTACCGGCTTCGCAACGAACGACTCGTCAACAAAGTCGCAGAAGCGAAGCTTCCAACCCAATACGGAACCTTCAGGCTGATGGCTTTCGAGACGATTCAGGAACCGGCTACTCATCTTGCAATGGTTATGGGAGAAATTCAGCCGGGTGATACGGTGTTGGTACGGGTCCATTCCCAATGTATTACCGGTGAAGTTTTTCATTCGGAAAGATGCGATTGTGGCCCACAGCTCGATGCGGCCTTGAGCCAGATCGGGAAAGAAGGCAAAGGCGTGCTCTTGTACCTGCACCAAGAAGGGCGCGGCATCGGGCTGGTCAATAAGCTCAAGGCGTACAATCTGCAAGACGAGGGCATGGATACGGTCAGACGCCAATAAGCACTTGGGATTCAAGGCGGACCAACGGGAATACGGAATCGGTGCCCAAATTCTTTCGGAGATAGGCGTCTGCGATTTGCGGTTGTTGACCAACAATCCGAGGAAGTTCATTGCTCTAGAAGCCTATGGTCTTCGCATCGTGGAGCGTGTGCCTATCGAGATCGCTGCGACGGAAAGCTCCTATCGTTACCTTCGGACCAAGAAGCAGAAGCTGGGGCATCTTCTTGAGAAGGTCTAAAAAACGGCCAAGAGCTCGCTCTATGAAATATGTATGCAACGCCCTTGGCGAAAGAAGTCAGGAGACAGAATACAGGAGACAGAAGGAAACCTGAGGACGGCATCCGCATTCGACGAGGCTAGTTGCCGTCGTCATCAGGATTTACGAATACTCAGACTGAGCGGAGTAAAATCCGCGCAGCCAGTAGGCAGTAGACAATGGGCGACGAAAGAGTGAATACCGAGTTCCTGGGGCAGGTCGCGCTTTTTCGCCAACTTGACGTCAATCAACTCGCAGAAATCTTGATCTTGGGAGTCGTGAAGGAATACAACAAGGATGCCGTCATTTTCGAGGACGGTTCGCCGGGCGACCGATTCTACGTTATTTATCGGGGAGCGGTACGCATCAGCAAGGTTTTCGACAACCTGGGAGAAGAAGCCCTCACTATTTTGAAGCCGGGAGATTTTCTAGGGGAGATGTCCTTTTTCGAGGAGGAGCCTCGTTCGGCCAAAGCCGTGGCTCACGAGGACTGCCAATTGCTCGAGATTCGGAATGAAGACCTCCGAGCTCATTTAGAAAATAATACCGATGTCGCCCTTCGCTTTTTATGGGCCTTTTGTCGTACCTTGTCCAAAAGAGTGCGCGAAACAAACGAAAAGTTCTCGGTCTTGTTTGCGATATCGAGAGTATTTTGATGCACAAAATGAAAGGTCCGTATCGTTCAAAGGCTGGTCTTTGGATCGAGCCGGATTTGCGGAACCATTCGAAACGACGGTCCAGCAGAGGATACAGAAACTCTCGATGGACAGACATACACCTTATTTGTGCCTGCCGGACAAGTGGTGGCGGTGCTCATCGCGACACAGGTGCCGACTGGCTGAAGCGTAGTGCTCGAACTCCCATCGTCAGAGAAAGTTACGCGCGATCATCAATGAAGGCCGGCAAAGGAGCGAGTCCATCAATTCCCTTGACATTGAACGAAGGGTCTTCTAACATTAATTATTGCACCATTTTAAGGGGAGATCCGTGCTTGTACCGGGTTCAGTCAGTGCATGTTTGAGCAAATTTCTTCAAAGCTGCAAAGCGTCTTTCAGAGGCTCCGAAGAGAGCCGCGGCTAACCGAGGCGCACGTCAACTCCGCTCTCAAAGAGCTTCGCATGGCTCTTTTGGAGGCGGATGTGCATTTCAGCGTCGCAAAAGGCTTTTGTGCCAATGTGAGGGCAAAGTCCGTCGGTCACGAAGTCCTCCAGTCGTTGACGGCATCGCAGCAAGTTATCAAGATCATGCACGAGGAGATGATCGCCCTGCTCGGTGGCAACGATTCGCCCATTGATTTGGGCAACCGCTGGCCCGCGACGGTTGTCATGGCGGGCCTATCCGGTTCCGGTAAAACGACCTCGACGGTCAAGTTGGCTCGTTGGCTGACCGGAGAGCGACGACATCCCGCAGTTGTGTCGGTCGATGTCAGAAGGCCCGCTGCGATCGAACAGTTGCAGGTCCTGGCCCGCCAAGCCGAGGTACCGTGCATCGAGCCCGATACCATGGACCCCGTAGAACGCGCTCGAAAAGCGCTGAAGGACGCGCGGGATTCCGGGTTCGACGTGCTCCTTGTGGATACGGCCGGGCGACTTCACGTTGATCCGGAGTTGATGGAAGAGCTGCGCCGTGTCGTCGGGGCCACCGAACCGAAAGAGATTTTCTTCGTTGCGGATTCCATGACCGGGCAAGACGCGGTAAAAAGCGCGCAGGCTTTCGCGGAGGTTGTGCCGATCACGGGGCACGTGCTGACAAAGCTCGATGGTGATGCGCGAGGTGGTGCCGCCCTCTCCATCGTGTCCACGACGGGGAAGCCCATCAAATTCGTTGGAACGGGCGAGAAATTAGATGGCTTCGAGCCCTTCCGCCCCGATCGTATGGCGTCCCGCATTCTAGGCATGGGGGATGTGCTCAGCCTCATCGAAAAAGCCGGGCAAGCGGTCGATCAGCAAAACGCGGAAGAACTGGCTCGCAAGCTCCGGCGGGAAGAGCTTACGCTGGAGGATTTCAGAGACCAACTCAAGCAGATCAAACGTATGGGCTCCCTGAGCGAGGTGCTCAGCTTTCTGCCCGGTGCCGCTCAGATGCCGGCGGAAGTGGACGAGGGGGAGCTAAAACGATTCGAGGCCATTCTCAACTCGATGACGCCTCATGAGCGGCGGATCCCATCGGTACTCAACGGATCTCGCCGGAGAAGAATCGCCAAGGGCAGCGGCTGCAACGTGTCGGACGTCAATCGATTGCTCCGTCGTTTTACCGAGGCAAGAAAGATGATGAAGACCCTGGCTCGCGGGAAGGGCAAGGGCGGCAAAAAGATGGAGAGGTTGTTGAGTCGTTTGAGATAAATCAAATTTCAGGTAGGAGGTGAAAAGGCAACTTATGCTAACGATTCGTTTAGCGCGGAAGGGAAGCAAAAAGCGACCGTATTACCGCATCGTGGTATCCGATTCAGCGAGGGGCCGTGGTGGGGACATAGTGGAAAGTCTCGGCACTTATGAGCCCAGACGAGCCGAGCCTGCGATAGAGATGAAGCGGGACCGAGTCGAATATTGGTTATCGAAAGGTGCCCAGGCATCCGACACCGTCCGCAGTCTTTTGAAGAAAGCGCAATCATAGGCTGAGCTTATCCGCCACCCTTGTACCCAGCTGGAGGGGAGGGATCGGGATGAAAGAACTGTTAGTGCTCATAGCGAAAGCGCTGGTCGATAATCCAGAAGAGGTTTCGGTATCGGAGGTAGGCGGCGAACAGACCACCATTCTCGAACTCAGGGTCGCACAGGAAGACTTGGGCAAGGTGATTGGTAAGCAGGGCCGAACTGCCCGTGCTATCCGTACCATTCTTTCGGCCGCCGGAATGAAACTTCGGAAACGATTTCATCTCGAGATAATCGAGTAGATATGGGGACGACGCCGTCTTGGGCGGACCTGGTCACTATTGGTAACGTGGGTCGGTTTCATGGACGACGTGGCGAAGTGTTTGTCAATCCCCTGTCCGATTTTCCGGAGCGGTTTCTCGAGCTCTCGCGGGTCTTTGTCGAAGGAAAAGACGGAACGGTTGTTGCCCTTCATATCGAGGGCGTCCGAGAGCAGGGGGGCAGACCGGTTATCAAGTTTCGTGGTGTTTCGGATATCGGTGAGGCAAAGGAACTGACCGGGACTGAGATTCGAATTCCCGAGTCGGAGTTGGTGCCTTTACCTCAAGACGGTTTCTACCACTACCAGCTTGTGGGGTGCCGGGTGACGGATCGTCGAGAGGGCTTTTTAGGAGTCGTCGAAGACGTTCTTGAAACCGGCGGCACGGACGTCCTTGTGGTTCGAGATCCGTCGGGCGTGGAAAGACTGGTCCCGTTGTGCAAGGAAATATGTCGGCGTATCGAAACCGAAGAAGGGAAGATCGAGATCGAGGCCCCTGAAGGACTCGTTGGTCTCAATGCGCGTTGATATCATCACCATCTTCCCCGACATGTTTCGTGACGTGTTCGGATTCGGTATTGTCCGAAGGGCGTCGGAAGCGGAACTGGTGGAGGTTCACGTGCACGATCTGAGAGATTGGGCGCGGGATCGACATCGCTCGACGGATGACGCGCCCTACGGCGGCGGACCAGGAATGGTCATGAAGGTCGAGCCGCTCGTCGAGGCCGTCGAGGCCGTCGTTTGTGAAGAGATATCTGAGGATCGTCGCGAAGTTGTTCTACTATCGCCGCGAGGAAAGTTGTTGAATCAAGCGGAGGTCGAGCGCGTCTCGAAAAAGGAACAGGTGGTGCTCGTTGCCGGTCGGTATGAGGGCGTAGACGAGCGCTTTTTGACCGCCACGGCGGCGAGGGAGGTCTCAATAGGCGACTATGTACTTTCGGGAGGCGAGATTCCCGCTATGGTCCTCGTCGACGCGATGGTCCGGCTCATTCCTGGAGCCATTTCGGACCCCGCTTCGGCACTCGAGGATTCCTTCAACCGGGGACTTCTCGACTATCCGCATTACACGCGGCCGGCGGAGTTTCGGAGCTTCAGGGTTCCCGAGGTGCTCCTTTCCGGGAACCACGCCGCCATTCGACGTTGGCGGAAATTGCAAGCGGTCGAAGCCACTATGGCGCGGCGGCCGGACCTCCTATCGAGGTCGGAGATGGATGAAGAGGAGATCGAGATCATGAAGGGTCTCGATAGAGATTTGAGTCAAGAGGAATAAAAACTTTAAGCTAAATTTTGTTGGAAGGTACAAAAATGAATACGTTGAAGAAATTGGAACAGCGTGAGCTGCGTCAAGATCTTCCCGCGATGAGGGCGGGGGATACTGTGCGGGTACACGTGAAAGTCAAAGAGGGAGATAAGGAGCGCGTTCAGATTTTCGAAGGGATGATCATTGCGTTCAAGCACGGGCACGGCCTATCGGCGACCATGACGGTCCGGAAAACTTCCTTTGGCCACGGTGTGGAGCGTATCTTTCCCCTCCAAGCTCCAACGGTCGAGAAGATCGAAGTGGTGCGCTCGCACCATGTTCGCCGAGCAAAGCTCTACTTCATGCGGGAACGCAAGGGCAAAGCGGCGCGGCTTCGGGAAAAGAGGCGTGCGTAACCGGCACCTGTAGTGATGATACGGAACTGACGGCATGGCGGCCAAACTGAACAAAGAACGGATCGTTCGAGCGGCCGAAGGCTATATCCGTTCCAGCAAGTTCGACAAAGCGGTCGCCGAGTACGAAAAATGGATTTCCGCCAATCCGAAGGATTGGCACATGATCCGCCAGGCCGGTGATCTGTATGCGCGTATCAATCGCAACGCGGAAGCCATCAAGAAATACACTCAAATCGCGGAATACTACAAGAACGACGGTTTCAACGTCAGAGCCATCGCCACGTACAAAATGATTCTTCGGCTCGAGCCGCAGAACGAGGTGGCCATGTCTCACCTGGCCGACCTGCAAGTCGCTCAGGGCCTCATGATGGAGGCGAAATCCCAGTACCAGGCGCTGGTGGAGCTCTACACGAAGTCGGGGCAAAAACGTCGAGCCGCCGATGTCTTCAAGAAGCTTACGGAGATCGACCCCTCGGATCTGAAAATTCGGTACAAGTTCGCCGAGTTTCTCGATCGTCAAGGCCAGAAAGAAGAGGCGATTGCCGAGTACGTAGGGATCGCGGACGAATTCATCAACAGCGGTATGGTCGTCGAAGCCATCCAAATGATGGAGAAGGGACTCCACATTGATGGCTCAAATCTCTCCTTGCGATGCAAACTTGCCCAAGCCTCGGGATTGCAGGGGGACTACTCGAAAGCCGTTCAGATACTCAGCGAGATTCGCGGGAAACATCCGGATAACGTGGAACTGCTTTCCCGACTCGGTGAAGCCTATCAAGGTGGGGGCAATCTCGATGAGGCGGAGTCCGTTTACGGCCGCCTGGCGGAGCTCGAGCCGGACAATCCCGAACACGCGGGCCGCAGAGCCGACCTGGCTATCGGTCAGGGGCAGTTTGATCAAGCTCTCTCCATTCTGACCCCAGTTGCAGATCAGCAGGTAGATCAGGGAGAGGGAGACAAAGCTGCGGCTCTTCTCCAGAAAGTTTTAAGCAAAGACCCGCACCACATCAAAACCTTGGTCAAACTGGCCGAGATTCATACCATCCTCAAACAAGAGCAAGCTCGTATCTCCGCATACGACCAATTGTGCGAGGCATACTCGCACCATGGGGATTTCGAAAAAGCCGCCCGCGTGGCGGAACAACTCATCGAGCTGGAGCCCGAAAATTCCCAGCACAAAGATCGCCTAAAATTTCTGAAGTCGCGTTTGTCCCCACCGGCTGAGGCCGCGCCCCCAGCAGCGCCGGCGCCGCCACCAGCACCAGTACCAGAACCCACTGCCGACATAGACGTAGATCTTCCCGGTCTCGAGACTCTTGATGTGACCGACGAGCTGGGAGCAGAGATCGGCGAGTCCATGGAACCGGAGCTGACCCTCGAAGAAGAGATTGACCTGGCGCCGGATATGCCCCAGGCAACGGAGCAACCCGAAGAGGTCCCCGTTCTCAGCCAGGAAGACGAGGAGCACATCCGGGAGAAACTGACCGAGGCAGAGGTCTTTGTCCGTTACGGTTTGGTGGACAAGGCCATCGATCAGCTCAGGGACACGCTGACGAGCTTTTACTTCCACACCGCGACGAGAGAGAAGCTCGTCGAAGTTTACACAGACCAAGGAATGAATCGGGAAGCGGCGGAGCAGGCCTTGGAGTTGGCGCGAGTTTACGAGCGACTCGGTCAGAGCGAGGACGCGGGCCGTCTCATGCAGCAGGCCAAGGAGCTGAATCCGGCCGTGGCCGACACCATCGAGCCTTCCGCAGTGCAGGCGGCGGAAGAGATTGAGTTGACCTTGTCGCCCGAGGACGATCTGGAAACGGCCGGTTTAGAGTCCGACTTTATGGTCGAGACCGAGATGCCGGGACTCGATGCGCCACAACAGCCTGAACCACCTGGACAAGATGTCCAGCAGATTCCTGTTATGGTCGACGAACGTACGTCACCCGAACCGATCTCGACGCCGATGATTTCCGAAGCCGATGAACTGGCCGGGACAGAAGCGGAAGCGGAGTGGGTTCTCGACCAGTCGTCCGAATTCTCTATTGAGGTCGATCTCGACGGGGAAAGTCCGGGGGTATCTGCCGAGGAGACAGTGGGCTCCTTGTTGGACGAACCGGCACAAGCTGGAGAGGCCATACCAGATATCTCCGTCGAAGAAGAGGTTCCAGTCGTTATTGATGACGATATCGAAGGGGTCGAAAGTGTCACGGGCGATGAGCTTGGAGCCTTCGAGGGTGAGTTGAGTCTCGGTGACGCCACCGATGATTTGATGTCCGATCTCGGGGGCACGGACGGAGAGGAAGACGAGCTCGAGCTCGAGCTTCCCGTTCCTGATTCCGCGGACGTTCCCGACGAGCTACACATCGAATCCCCGGCGGCCGACCTCGATGAGTCCGATCTCGACGCCTTCACGGTCGAGTTGGACGATGACTCGGAGGAAATTGGCATCGATAGCGATGCGGAGGAGCTCTCGGTGGAGATCTCCGACATCACTTCCGAGCCGCCGGCGCTTGAAATTCCGCAAGCCGATCTTGCCCAGCCTGAGGTGGCCTCGCCAGTTGATGTTGAAGAAGTCGAGGTTCCAGAGCTCACCATCGATGAGCCGGAGCCCTTGGCTGCCCAGGCCGCTCAGCCTGCCCATTTTGATGAGGTCCCGGAGATTCTCTATCCCAGAGCCGGAGCCCCCGGCAGCCCATGTTGATCTTGCGGATGAGGTTCCGGAGCTCACGTTCGATGAGCCGGAGCCCTTGGCGGCCGTGGCCTCCCCCGTCAATCCCGTTGAGTTGGGTGAGGTCGAGGTTCCGAAACTCGCCATGCCGGACCCCGAGCCTCCGCCGGCCATTGAAATTCCACAACCCCCACCCGCGCCTCCTCCGGCTGAATCTGTTCCGGCGTCGCCGGTGGCGGCCGATTCGGAATTGGCAGTCGAGCTTCAGGAGGTAGACGAGTATATTGCGCTCGGGCTCTACGAGGATGCGCGAGACACGCTTCGCGATCTGTTGAAACGAAGCCCCGGCGATCAGCAGATTCTGGCCAAGATTGAAGAGTTGGGTTTCTCAGCATCTCAGCTCCAGGCTGAGGTGTCCCCGGCTGGCGTGCCAAGTGAGTTGCCCTCCGAAGCCCCGCTCGTTGCTCCTCCGCCCGAGACACCATTTGATGACGAGCCCCTGGCGGACGTGGAGCCTCCCGCGGAGGATATACCGCTGCAGCCGGCTCTTTCCTCACCGGAAAGTGATTCCCATGAGGGGTACGTCGATCTCGCTTCAGCTTTGACGGACGAAATGTTCGGGACACAAAGCGCCGTTCAAGAGGAAGTCGCCGAGGAACCGGCGGGCACTCTCAGCGATCCTGGCCTCGATGAGATTTTTCGCGAGTTTAAAAAGGGTGTGGAGAAGCAACTCGGAACGGAAGACTACGATACGCGCTACAATCTGGGCATCGCTTACAAAGAAATGGGGCTCCTCGACGAGGCGGTTGCTGAGTTCCAACTGGCGGCAAAGGACAAAGCCCGACTTCTCGAGTGTTGCAGTATGCTTGGCCTTTGCTTCATGGAAAAGGGGATGCCCGATATTGCCATCAAATGGTTCGACAAAGGACTCGCCGCGCCGGGACGCAACGAGGAAGAGTATCACGGACTTCGCTATGACCTGGCTCAAGCGCACGAAGCGGCGGGTGATCCCGACCGAGCGCGCGAGCTTTATATGGAGATTTTTCGGGTCAATGCCCGATTTCGCGATGTTAAAGACCGGGTGCAGGGAATTCAAGCCACGCAGAAGTGATTTCGTTCGTGAAGCTTCTGAGTGAGTCTGCTTTTTAGGCCGACAATGGAAGATCGCCAGTGGTTCGTTCTGTACGTGTTGGTCTGTCTCGAAGTAGGCATTTTGTTGATTCTGGTTCCGTGGACGTCCATCTGGGACCGCAACTACTTTCTACAGGCATACCCGACGTTGAGCGTTTTGATGTTGGAACCTGCGTTCCGCGGCGCCGTGTCCGGCCTCGGAGTCGCGAATATTTATCTCGGGCTCAACGAGATTCTGTGGCGCCACCGCCGTCCGTCCGCCGATTCGGTGGAGCTTTTTCCTGGTGGACTCGGCCTCCCGACCGACGACGGGAAGGGGAAAGGCCGGAGCGGTTCCTCGTCAGAGGACTCGAGCGCGCAATCCCCAACTCTTCTGACCCACGAAGAAAGTCCTTGATTCATATTTCATCACGGATCGGAAACGCCTGATGGGTGGTTCTCGAGTCCTTGACTTCTGGAGTTCTTGGGTTCTTGAGTTCTCGAGTTCTAGCACGTTCTTGCATTTAAAATAATGAGTGTCCATGAGCTTCTTCAAAAAATGGGGCCTGACGCCGACGCCGTGGACGTCGCCGCTTTTCTGGAGCACCCCGACACCGAGGAAGCACACTTGCTGGCGGCGTTGAGAAAGCGCGACTTGGCATCGGGTGCTATCGAGGCCGTTGCGCGAAGCGAGCGCTGGGGCAGTCGTTACGTGATCCGAGCGGCGGTCGTGAATCATCCGAAGGCTCCGAGAACTCTCGCGTTGAGACTCGTTCAGATGCTGTTTTGGAAAGAGCTCATGCGAACGACATCGAACTTCCGTATCTCGATGCCGGTTCGGGTGGCAGCGGAAAAGTCATTGGCGGATCGATTACCCAAATTGGAATTGGGGGAAAGAGTAACTTTGGCGCGCGCCGCCCCTCCTATGGTCATAAAGGGGCTTCTCGATGAGGCCCACCCTAGGGTGATCAAAGCGCTTCTTTCGAACCCCAAGCTGCGTGAATTCGAGGTTCTCCGACTGGCGGAGAGCCCTGGTCTCTCATCGGATACGTTGCGAGTGATTGCGGAAAGCGACCGATGGGCCTCACGCCACTCCATTAAGATGGGGCTGGTCAAAAACCCGCGAACCCCGGTGCATGTGGCGCTCCGGCTTTTGGCTTCGCTCCCGAGGCGAAAAATCACGCAGCTAGTATCTTCACCTGATTTGCCAAAGGTGATTATCGTCGGAGCTCGACGCATCCTGGCCGAATGAAAGCCGGGGGCTCATTGACAGGGGAAACGGTGTCTGACAAAATTACTTTAACTCGGTTGAGACCGAAAACACGTGACAGGTTTGAGGATACGGCTTTCAGTTCATTAGGATTTGTGCATGTCCTCGGTGAGTGAAGAGCTTCGACGAGAGCGTGATCTCCGCGGTATCAGTCTGGAAGAGATCGCTGACGAGACCAAGATCGGAATCCGTTTCTTGGAAGCGATCGAGACGGGTCGTTTGGAGATCATTCCGGGAGAGTTTTACCGGAGGGCCTGTCTGAGAGCCTACGCGTCCTATTTAGGGCTCGATGCGGACCGGGTCCTCTCGACCTATAAATATGAGTCCGCTCTCCATCCAGCGGCGCCCCAATTGCTGCAGGAAAACCAGGGTGGAGAATCCGGCTCGAGCTCGAAAACCGCAAAGTGGGTGGCCCTTTTGGTTGCGGTCGTCGGTCTCGGTGGCGTTGCTGTGGCGGTTTGGCCGGTCGGAGAGTCGGTCGGCTCACTCGAAACGCCTGCAGCGCCTTCTCCGCCAGTTGTCGAGGAGAACGAGCGGGCCGAGCCCGTACCAAGGAACCGGCCGGTGGGCGAACCGGTCGTGCGGGCGGAAATCGAGGAAGCGAGCACGGCAGGCCTTGCTCTGCGTTTGCGTATCAAAGTGAACGAGCCCTGCTGGCTGGAAGTTTTTGCCGATGATGAACTAGCGGCGGAGGGGCTCATGCTACGGGGCTTCGACAAGGAAATCGGGGCCTCCGAAGAGATTCGATTCTCGCTGGGAAATGCGGGCGGCGTGTCGATATGGTTGAACGATGGTACAGGCGTGTCTCTGGGAAGACCGGGTCAGGTTCGGAAAGACATCATCATTACGCCCGAGAACATCGGCGAGTTTCTCGCGCCGGTTGAAGACCCGGATCTAGTGCCCGTATCGGACGATGCCCGTGAGTAGCAAGGGCTCCAAAGTCATCAACGAGTATAGTAAAGATGCCAAAACGACCTAGTGGAATCTCATGAGCTCACCTCTTATTGATCAGTTTCGCAAGGGAGGGGTATCGAAGGACGTACGGTTGACGGCGGCGACCGGAATGCTGCCTCTCAAGCCCTTGGACCAAGTTGATCTGTTGCTGCTGCTGACTCGTGATCGGGACGAAGAGATCCGCGAAAAGGCGGAAACCAGCCTTCTCGCAATATCTCCGGACGATTTGACCGGAGTTTTGAAGGAGCGTACGACCGATCCCAAAGTTCTCTATTTCTTTGGCGTTAGGGTCGAATCTACCGAATTACTACAAGCAATCGTTCAGAATCCGACGACGGAGGATCAGACCATCGTCGAAATGATTCCGCGACTGTCGTCGGACTTGCTCGAGTTCATTGTCATCAATCAGATGAGGCTCCTTCGACATACAGCGCTCCTCGACGCACTGGATGGTAACCAGAGTTTGAACGCCGACCAGAAACGCAGGCTGAGCGAGCTGAAGCACGATTTCAAGGTCGGCGCGGAACACGAGGCGCCTCCCGTTCCCATGCCGGCAGAAGTGGCGTTGGTGGATCTCAACCAGGGACCGCCCGAAGATGAGGAACCCCCTCCGCAGACCGAGGAGCAAGTCCAGGAGCGATATGGCGACGCGCGGGATGACGCCGAGCTCGATGAAGAAGAAAAGAAAGAGCAGGAAAATCTTCTGAGGGATATTCCGAATATGACTCCCGCCGAAAGGATGAAGAAAGCCCTGACTGGAAATCGTCAAGCGCGAATGATGCTCGTCCGGGACCGAAATCGAGTCGTATACTCCGCGGTGCTCACCAGTCCCAAGACCACGGAGGGAGACGTCGAAGCCTACACGCAGATGAGGAACATCTCACCGGAAGTGCTTCGCATCATCGGCGGAAAGCGAGAGTGGACCAAGAAATACAGTGTCGCCCACGAGCTGGTGAAAAACCCCTTGACACCCATCGAGGTGTCGATGAAGCACATTGCTCGATTGTCGGCGATGGACCTCAAGCGATTGACCCGAGACCGCGGCGTGCCGGAGCTCATCCGGCGTCAAGCAAAGAAAATGACGACCCCCAAGAAGTAACGATAGGCCATGAGTGAAGACTATTATAAGATTCTAGGTATTCCGAGAACGGCGTCTACAAGTGACATCCGCTCAGCTTATTTACGATTGGCTCGAGAGGTTCACCCCGATCGATTCCCGGACCCGGCCGAGCGCGACGAAGCCGATCGCCGTTTTCAGCTCATCAACGAGGCTTTCAATCATCTACGGGACGAGGATCAGCGGCGCGAGTACGACAAGAATTTACAGGACGAGGCGGTGCCGCCGGAGAAAAAAGCGGCGCAACGTTACAGGGACGGAGAGCTTCTCGAGCAATCTCGAGAGTATGAGAAGGCACTCAACTACTTCTATGAAGCGATGCGTCTCGACCCGGAGAACGTTGCCTACACCCTGTCTGCGGCTCGGGTTCTGTCTCTCGATCGTTCCAAATCGCGGCAGGCGGCGGAGCTTTACGAGCAAGTCATCTCGAAGGCACCCGAGGTGCGGGAATCTTATCTGGGGCTTGGGGCTCTCTACGGTCGGTCCGGGTTGTTTACCCGGGCCCAACGAGTTTACGAAAGAGGTCTGAAGGAGCTTCCGACGGATACGGAACTGAAATCGCTACACTCTCAAACTTCCGCCGCTGCACGACGCGGCAAGAAGTAGGTGAAAGGAGGTTGAACGAATACATGCGAGTCGAGTCCGGGGTCGTTTCGGACGTCGGGCTCAAGCGGAAGTCCAACGAGGACAACTATTGTGCCGATGACGAGCATGGCCTCTACGTGGTGGCCGACGGCATGGGTGGGCATGCCGCCGGCGAGGTCGCTTCCGAAGTTGCCGTCGAAACGATTGAAGAGTTCATCCGGCTGACCAGCGAGAGCCAGGACGCTACCTGGCCCTTTGGTCTCGATGAGAGCCTCTCTCTCAACGGAAACCGCCTGAAGACCTCCATCCGTTTCGCCAATCGAAGGGTCTTGGAAAAGACTCGAGAAAGCGCCGAGTACGAGGGTATGGCCACCACCGTGGTGGCGGCGCTCGTCAGTCATGGCGAGGCGGAGATTGCTCACGTCGGTGACAGTCGGCTCTATCTGATTCGGGAGGGCCGGATCCGACGAATTACGGATGATCATTCGTGGGTCAACGAACAGGTCTTATCGGGTGTGATTGATATCGAGCAGGCGCGTACTCATCCTTTACGAAACGTCGTCACACGAGCACTCGGTGGCAAGGAGGAGCTCGAAGTGGAGATGCAGGTCCTCGAGCTCCTGGACATGGATCTCCTGCTCCTGTGCTCGGATGGACTCACCTCCATGTTGGAAGACGATGAGATTTTAAAGATCATCCTGGCGGATGGGAGTGACAAGCGTCGCGCTTTGTCTGGGTTGGTCGAAGCGGCCAATCGTTCGGGAGGAGAGGACAACACAACTGCCATTTTACTGTCTCTTCACGATGATTGAGCTCGTCGTAGACGGGGTTTCTGCAGAATCCAACCCAAGGTGCTCGCCGTCGAACCGTGTGGGGGGGACTTCTGCCGATGGGCTCGAGGCAGGGCGGTTTAGTTCCTGATGAGTGAAATTGAATGCAAAAAGTAAACAATTTTCCGGAAGCTGACCGCTGATTGCTGATGGCTGATAGCTCGCGGCGAGCCGCGACACCTTTTGTTGCGGCTATGCCGCGTCAGGAATTTGAAACCATGAAAAGCGGGGGAAAGGACCGGTTGCGCGGTATTGGAAACACCGGAAGAAGTCTGGCTTGGTAAATACCAAGTAAGAAGACGAATCGGGCGTGGGGGAATGGGCTCCGTGTACGAGGGCTACGATCCCGCGTTGAAGCGGAGGATTGCCATCAAGACCTTTCTGGCAACCGATGCCATGACCGATAAGGAGTCCCGCGATTGCTTCGAACGGGAAGCTCAGGCCTCCGCCAGACTTCAGCACCCCAATATCGTCACCATCTTCGAGTTGGGCAATTTCGGAAGCAAGGAAACCCCCTACATCGTGATGGAGTACCTCGGGGGTGTGACCTTGGCGAGCGTCATCAATTCGGATCGCCGTATACCTCTCTCCGAAGCTCTCGACGCCATCATTCAGCTTTGCCACGGACTCGATTACGCGCACCAACGCAAAGTCGTGCATCGAGATATCAAGCCGGCCAACATCCAGTGTCTGGACGACGGGCGGGTCAAGATCATGGATTTCGGCATCGCCCGAATCGAGGGTGGTGACCAGATCACGCGTAGCGGGGTCATGGTAGGAACGCTGCACTATATGTCCCCCGAGCAGATTCGCGGGGAGGCTATCGACGGGCGTTCGGACATCTTCTCTGCCGGTTGCATCCTCTATGAGATGCTGGCGGGAGAGCGCCCCTTCCAAGGGGACTCGGCGACGTCGATTCTCTACAAGATCGTAAACGACGAGCCGCCGGCGCTGCTCGAGAAGGACCCGGACCTACCTCAAGAAGTCCAGGAGATCCTATCTCGGGCTCTGGCCAAGGACCCGGACAAAAGATTCAAGACCGCCGACGAAATGGCTGCCGAGTTACAAAAGCTGCTGACGGTTTTTCAAAAGAGTTTTCCCCGATTGTCCGCCGATCTGCAGCAGAGCTTGGATGAGCTCGAGCGGCTCGGGCGTAACGGCGATTGGGAAGAGGTTCTCCCGCTGGCCGAGAAACTGAATCGGGAACGGCCGGAGCTCGAGCTTCCTCGGCGCTTGCTTCGCCAAGCGCGCCGGAGCCTCAAGACCACGGAACAAGGGCAGGACACGCCTGAGGAGCAAACCAAGCAACTGGCCGAGATCTCCATGGAGTTTCAGCAACTCTACGGAATGGCTCAGTTGCCAACGGTTGCGGACGAACCGGTGCCCGCCGCGGCAAAGCCCGACCCGACTGCGGGCGAACTGAAGCTAAGAACCAAGACAGTAGCGGCCGACGGCAAAGAGCCCGCGAGCTCATTTACCAAAACCCTCATTATTCTCGCCTCGGTCGTCGTTCTCGCCGTTCTCGGCTGGTTCGTGGTGCCCGGCCTTCTAGGCCCTAGCGAAGTCTCTCACTTGGTTCGGATATCTTCCGAGCCGTCCGGCGCTTCGATTTTCCTGAACGGTGTCGAACACGGGGTCACAACTCGTCCCGACGCGGCGGTCGAGGTACCTCTCGAGGGGCTGGAGGGAGACTCGATCTCGATCGAGCTCCGGCAAGAGGGATACCACCCGGCCCGGACCGAGATCACGCTCGGTGAAGCGGCTCCATCACCGGTGACGCTCTCACTCGAGCCGATCCCGATCCCGTTTGAAGTGAGCTCCGAGCCAGCGGGCGCCAGTGTTTCACTCGACGGGCGCGAGCTTCCAGGCACCACTCCCGTGACGCTCGAGCTCTCGCCCCGCGAGAACCACGAGATCGTCGTCACTCTGGACGGTTACGAGAGCCGGACACTGGTGGTCGTGGCCGGGGAGGAGCTTCCCTCGGGAGAGGTCTCTCTGGAACAAGTTCGACAACCGGGTACACTAGTTGTTCACAGTCCTTATCCTTTGTCCATTATGTCGAGCGGAGGAGGTACACTGGCGGGGAGCTCCACCGAACCGTCGGTCCGTCTCAGGCTCGGGCGGCACCAGGTCCGACTCTACGCTCCGGAGGTCTTTTTGAACCAAGTCTTCACGGTGGACATTCGGGAGGGGGGCACATCGACACTCGAAGCTCCCGGCTTGGGAAAGGTCTCGATTCGCGCCGTGCCCGGTAATTGTGAGGTTTTCATTAATGGAATGCCGGCCGGGGCACCTCCCATCATGAACCAGAACATCGCGGAGGGTAGCCACACCGTCGTGTTCGAATGGCCCGACGGCGTAAAAAACGAGCAAAACCAGGTCGTCCGACAAGGACGGCATACGTACGTGACCGGTCAGAAACGTTGAGGTTCTCGCCCATGGTAAAAGCGATCACAGCTTCATCCTTTGTCGCCGTCATGTTGGTTTCCGGTCTCGCTCCGGCCCAAACATCCGATACGGCGTTCAAGCAATTCGAAAGCGGGCTTCAATTCTACGAACAGGGCCGATACAAGCAGGCCTTGAGCGATTTCGAGATTGTCGCTTCCATGGGGGACTCGGAATATTCGGACGACGCTCTGCTCAAGATTGGAGAATATTATCTGGAGATTGCGGAGGATTACGAGAAAGCCCGCGAGTATTTCGACCAGGTCCTTCAAAACTACGCCACCAAAGATGCCGCTCCCGGAGCCTACTACTACATTGGACGGGTGACCATGCGGTCGAGCTTCGAAGCGCAGGCTCTCGATGATGCCGCCGCCAATTTTCAAAGGGTTATACGACTCTATCCCGAGAGCCCCTGGGTCCCCGCCGCATACTTCAGCACCGGTACCGCTCTCGAACGGCGAGGGGCTTGGCAAGAAGCGGTGGATGCCTATTTCCAGGTGATTTCCGAGTACCCCGATTCTACCTGGGCCGCCGGGGCGCAACTCGACCTGGGGCGGTGTTTGGTCCGATTGGGTGATCCCATGCAGGGGATGCTCGAGATTCAGCGGGTTCGGACCCGCTATCCGGAAACCGCTGAAGCCGACGAAGCCGTCGATTGGCTGACCCACTTGTTTCGTTTCTACGGGTATCCGCTGCTCGGGAAACCTGTTTCTTATCGGGCGGATTCTTCCTTCAAACCGGCGGTCTCCGACAAGTTCAAAGACGTCAAAGCGATCCGGGTTTCGTCGAGGGGTATCCATGTTTTGGAGCGGGGAAGGAAAAGGGTGCTGACCTTCGAGTCGGACGGCAAGCTGGCGGGCACCAAAGCCGCCGCCAATCCGTACGGGCTCTCCGTGGATCCGCGTGGCACCGTGATAGTGGCTAATGAGAAAGGTCTGTTGATTGACGGAAAACCCTTCATGCTTTCCGTTCCCGAAGAGAAAGGACCGAAACCTCTCGACAAGGTACGAATGGCGGTGCGCGACCGACTGGGGGATATCTACGTTTACGACGATAATGCGAAAAACGTTTTGCGATTCGACGCGAGTGGTGGCCTCAAGGGTCCCTTTCCGGAAACGACTCCGCGCGAGATTCTGGCGCTCGACTTGGATCGTAGCGGCAACATCATCATGCTGGAGAAACGGAATCAAACGATTTCAGTGTTTTCTCCCGCGGGACGCCGGATCGCTCGTATCGACAAGCGAGGCGAGGGATTCGAGCTGAAGAAGCCCGTGGACATCGCGGTCGATCCGGCCGGGTACTTCTATGTGTTGGACTCCGACCGGGCTCAAGTGGCTGTGTTCGATCCTTCTTACACTTTTCTAGCTCTTTTGTCTGACAACAATTTCGGAGGTGGGGCTCTCAAAAAGCCCGTTGCCTTGGACGTGGACAGTTCCGGGGACATTTATGTTTACGATGAAGATGCCAAGACAATCTTCCGTTTTCGCTAGGCTCGTTGGTCTCGGTCTCATGGTGGCGACCCTCGGGGGTTTTGCCCAGCAGGATGAGATCTCGCTCGAGGAGCAAGAGCTGTTGTTGCAGTTGTCGCAGCAGTTCAGCGAAGCCTTGCAGCTTTTTGATGATCCGCAACGACAAACCCAGTCGATCGAGTTTCTATCTGGGATCAAAGACGCCATCGAGGATTATCGTCGTTCGGAAGGCCGCGTCTCGGAAGACACGGCCGAGCTCGAGCAAAAAGTGCTGGAGCACCGAGCGCGTGCCTATTTCAACGCCGGGCAGATGCAGGGAGCTTCAGACGACTTTCGACAGCTCATCTTCGCCAATCCCCGCTACGCTCTCGATGCGGAAGCCCTGTCTCCCAAGATTGTCGACTTCTATGAGGACTTGAAACAATCACTCGTGGGAAAGGTCGCGGTCAGCTCCGAACCCGCGGGGGCGCGTGTGATGGTAGGAACCGATTTCATCGGGATTACGAACCTGTTCCCGGTGGAGGTCCATACCGGCATTCAGAGGGTCGAGATCACGATGGAGGGCTACGATCCCATCGTGTACGAAGAAGTCCGCGTCCTTCCGGGGGAAGTAACGACGCTCGATGTCACCTTGATCCGCAACAGCGCCAAGCTCCCCATCATTACCCAGCCCGTTGGCGTAGAGGTTTGGGTTGACGGTGAGTACTTAGAGAAGACCGGTGGAACTCTGCCTCCGGATCTCAGGAGCTTCATGCCTCCGGAATTCGATTCGGATCAGCTTTCCGCTCCTTTGGACCTGAACGCCCTTCCTCTGGGGCAGCATATCATCGAGTTGAAGAAGGACTGCTACGAGCCGGTCCGTTACGAGTTCAACGCTGAAGAGCCTAAAGATTACACGGCTCTCATCTACAAACTCGAGGACTCCATTGCCCAGCTCCAAATCGAGAGCACACCTGCCGGTGCTCGGGTCTTCCTGGACGGTGAGTACAAGGGCAATACGCCGCTCGACCTCCCTCGGGTCTGTACCGGCCCCCACCATCTCGAGGTCAAGCATTCGACGACCGGCAAGTACCTCGAAGACCTCGTTCTCGAGAAGAACGAGGTTTTGTCCCTCGACTGTCCCATCCGATCGTCGCTGGCCTTTCTCGGCTTGATTGGAGACGAGGAAGTTCCGCAGCGTGACCTAAACGACATTCGCGAGAAACTGACCGGCGAGCTCGCGAATCTTCAGGTTATGAACCTGATTTTTCCGGATGCCGGCCAAATCGGCTCGTTGGTCGGGCCTAATGGTCTGAAATCACTCGTTTCGAGCGAGATGGTGCCGGAGGCCGGACGACTTTCGTCCGAGGAAGTGAGCGATCTCTCGGACCGGATTGGTCAAGCGCTCGAAGTCGAGGCTGTTCTGGTGGGCTACGTTCCCCGAACAACGGCTCATCAAAGACGTTGTACTCAATCTCCTCGCGGTCGGGTCGACGGATCCGGATACGTACGAATTGAACTACCTCGATCGGGAGGCCATGGGGTCGTTCATCACACGTCTGTCGAATCCCACTCCCATATTCGGAAGTTGGATCGGTCTCACGAGCGTTGACACCCATTTGGCGGATGGCCCCATTGTCCTGCAAGTTTCGCTCGACGGTCCGGCGGCCGCCGGTGGCGTTGCTCTGGGCGACGTGGTGCTCGGAGCCGACGGGAGCGCCCATCGGAACCGCCATCGAGCTCATCGAGAAAGTACGTTTGAAACAACCCGGAGAGCAGATGGTTCTCGAATTGCAAAACCAGGGAACCGTTCGTGACGTTCGTGTCGAAGTCGGCAGAACCCCTCTCGAGATACCTCAGAATCAAGAGGATTTTCTTTACAACAAAGCCATGGTGGACCTCAAACATCGTATGGTGGTCGAGCCCTCGAACGAGCCGCTGGCCAGGCTGAATCTGGCACTCTGCCATATGCAGCTCGGAAATTATGAACGAGCGCTCAAGGAGCACCTGCCGAACATCAACTTCGGCGAACTGACGCGGGGTATTTCCCAAGGTACGGTTTACTACCACCAGGGAATCGCCTATATGAAGCTCGAGGAGTTCGAGGAGGCGACGCGCATGTTCAATCAGGCGATGAAGTTCGAAGAGGCGACGCTCGAGTCCAACGATGGTCCCAGGGTCGCGCCTCTCGCCGCGAGACGACTGAGGGAGATTGCGCGGTAGTAAAAGAGAGAACTCAAGAACTCAAGAATTCAGGACTCAAGAATGGATACGGAGGGCGGCTTCCGCTTCATACGAGGCTTTTCGCCGCCGCATCAGGATTTAATTACTTTCATCACAACCGAGGCAGCTTTGAGCTTCCATAGTTAAGGAGGACAAACCTCGAGTGGGAATGCGTCTCATCATCCAGCATGGCAAGCGCGTCACTCGCCATGAAATTACGGACAAGGCTGTCGTGATTGGACGCGACCCGAGCTGTGATTTGTTCTTCGCGGATCAGAAACTCTCACGCAGACACGGCCGAATCGAGCCGACCGCGGAGGGAGTAAAACTTATCGACCTGGGTAGCCGTAACGGGTGCTGGGTGAACGAACAAAGCGTCGCGGAGTGCTTTCTCCAAAAAGACGATACGCTTCGCCTCGGAGGACTTCGAATGACATTCGAAGTAGACACCCCGCAGTCTGACATCGCGGAGGAAACGATATTGTTCGAAGACGGTTCCGTCTCGGAGACCGTCCAACTGAGCCGAGGCGCTGTGGGCGGCGCGAAAATATCCCATGCGGCGCCGCCGGATGATACGGTCCTGTTCGACGACCCCGACGGGGAACGCACTAGGGTTCCCGAATCCACCACAAACGGTGATTGGCTTAGAATCGGGTGATGCCACCCGCTCAGGAACACCGATGAAGCGGAACGGGACGTTCGAAGCTCCTCCGGATCTTCCGACGTCTTGGGACCTCAAAGCAGCGAGGGAAGCGGCTTTGACTCAACCGCTGCTTGTTTCACTCGTGTTTGCTTTGATTGCCTACGTGCTCGTGGCGTTTCCCTTGGCGGTCGCGACGCGCAACACCCTCCATGAAGAGTCTCTGGCCCGCGGTCGGTCCTTGCTTCGTTTGCTGGCAGCTTCGAGCTCCGCGCAGCTGGCTGCGCGGCGTATCGAGGAGCTGTCCGTTGCGATGGTTGTAGGGGACCCTGGTGTCCAGGACGCCCTCATATTGGACTTGAAGGACCGTATTCTCGCTCCGCCGGAGCGGGCCGGCGCTCTGCTCGACATCCTGGAGGGCATCGACCAGCCGGTCGGTGAGATCGGTGGCTTCGTCGTGGGTGAGAATGAAGCCGGAGATCTCAATATGGCAATGCCTATCTCCTTCGGGGGCAGTCGTGTTGGGGTGGCGGTCCTAACGTTTTCTCTGCCCCATCAGGCCAGGGGCGGCACTCTTCTGATCCTTCTTTTAGTAGGCCTCCTCCTTATCCTGATTGGCGCCGCTTCGGCGATTCTCCTTGCCAAGAAACGGCTTCGGGCCCTATCCGCCGTTGCTTCCGAGCCAACAATCGCGGAGCTGCCGTGACGCAGATCAGAACGTCAGAACGTCAGAACCCAGAACTCAGAAAGAAATTTCTTTGGTGGTTCAGTTGCCGGATGGAGAAGAAGTGGAGCACGCTTTGCTCGAGCGGGAGACCACCATAGGTCGCGACCCGGAAAACGGAATCTGTATCCCCCACGCCTTTGTTAGCAGCTTCCATGCGAAGCTCGTTCGATACGGTGACGTGATTACCCTCGTCGATTTGAGAAGCGTCAACAAGACTCGAGTCAACGGGCGTCCCGTTCTCCAGAAGTCGTTGAGGCCGGGGGACGAGATCGAATTTGCGGGCGTCAAATCGAGATTGGTTGAAACGTGCTCACCGGAGACCGAAACGGCGAACAAACCCCTCGAGGTTGTTTCTTCCCCTGCAAATGATATAGAGCCCTCGAGCTCGACAAACGAACATTTTCGAGCTCCCGTCTCCAAGCTCCCTCTTTTAGGAGTTGCCTTGTTGCTCATCCTAATAGCGGCCTATCTCGCTAACCAGGTTTTCTAGTAAAAAGGAAATAAAGGGACTGGTCCTTTTTTTCGCTTTCGTTCACTGTCGAAAAAAGGGACCTGTCCCTTTTATTTGTGATAACTTGTAGGTCATGAATCTAGGTGAGCAGATCCAGAAGGATTTGATCCAATCCATGAAGCAGAGAGATGCTGAGCGCACCAGTGTTCTACGTATGATCAAAGCGGCCTTGCAGAATCGTGAAATCGACAAGAAGGCTCCTCTAACCGAACCGGAAACTCAGCAGGTTCTCAAAACCTTGCTCAAGCAAAGAAACGAGGCCATCGAGCAATACGAAGCGGGTGGCCGGCCCGAACTAGCCGACAAGGAACGTCGGGAGACCGAGATCATCGAGGCCTACCTTCCCGAACCGATCTCATCCGAAGAGATGGCCGTGGTGGTCTCCGATGTCGTCCTGGATTTGGGTGCTGAAGGTCCGAAAGACATGGGAAAGGTCATGAAGGAGTCTCTCGGTCGTCTCCAAGCCACAGGCAAAAACGTAGATGCCAAGTCGGTCAGTGCTCTGGTGAAACAAAAATTGCAGGACCTCTCGAAGCCTTCTTCCTGACGAAAAACGCCGCGAATCCATGCCGCCACACTCCGATAGAATGCTCAAGCCCCCTCGACTCGAGGCATCCTCGCTGGTGGGAGTCATCGCCCCCGCGAGCCCCGTGCGCCGGGAATTTCTGGATCGGGGAGTGGTTGAGCTCTCGCAACTCGGATTTCGAACACGGCTCGGCAAGAACCTGTATTCACGCGAACGCTATACGGCTGGTTCCGCGAAGGAACGTATCCAGGATTTGGTAGAGCTTTGGGAAGACCCCGAAGTGGACGCCTTGTTCTGTGCTCGGGGCGGATACGGTAGCCTCGATCTGCTCGATGGGTTGGACCCGGCTCGGTTTGCGAATCGACCGAAGATCTTTCTCGGGTCGAGTGACATCACCGCTCTGCTTTGTTTCCTCGGCCGACACTCGAAGCTGGTGTGTTTCCACGGGCCCATGGTCGCCCAAAAAATAGCGAGGGGCGACGGCGCTTACGATGCGGCCCATCTCATGAAGGTGCTCGGTGGCGGGGAAGCCATGGGACACCTTTCCGTTCCACAAATGCACATGCTTCACCAAGGGGCATCAGAGGGGACTCTTCTAGGTGGGTGCCTATCGCTCGTGGCGGCGCTCGTGGGGACTCCACATCTGCCGAGTTTCGACGGCGCCATACTCTTTCTCGAGGATACGGGGGTGAGGCCCTACCAGATCGATCGAATGATGACTCAATTGAGAATGGCCGGTTGTTTGGAGGGTGTTCGCGGAATGGTCTTTGGTGAGATGCCGGATTGCGAACAACATCCGAACCAGGGGTACACCATTGAGGAGCTACTCGCCGATCTAACCTCCGATTTGGGAATTCCCGTTTGGTACAACTTTCCCTCCGGCCATACCCGGTCGGCCGATCGCGTGCTTCCCCTTGGAATTCGGGCGCGGCTCGACGAGACGGGACTGACCCTTCTGGAAGGAGCCGTCGTTTGATACCGACCCTTGACGGGCGCCGAGTTCACCTCCTTGGGATCTGTGGCACGGGTATGGCATCACTCGCCGGCATGCTCAAAGAGTTGAGTTTTGAAGTCTCGGGCTCCGATCAGAACGTTTACCCCCCCATGTCCGAGATGCTGGCAGAGCTCGGAATCGATGTTCGGTCACCTTACCGCCCGGAGAATCTTCCCCCTCGAGTCGATTTGGTCGTGGTGGGCAATGCCATCTCCCGCGGCAATCTGGAGCTCGAAGAAGTTTTAGATCGCGGCCTGCCCTACGCATCGATGGCGGAAGTGGTCAAAGAGCTTTTTATTCGAGGGCGGCGGTCCATTGTCGTTGCGGGTACCCACGGCAAGACAACGACCACTTCACTCGCCGCGTGGGTGTTGAGAAACGGTGACCTGGAACCGTCCTTTCTTGTCGGAGGGATCCCACTTAACTTCGATGCCAGCTACCGAATTGGAAGCGGCGAGGCTTTCGTTATCGAGGGAGACGAATACGATACCGCCTATTTTGATAAGGGACCGAAATTTCTCCACTATCTTCCCGAAATTGTGTTGTTGGGAAACGTAGAGTTCGATCACGCTGACATTTATACGGACCTTACCGCCGTCACGACGGCTTTCGAAAGGCTGGTCAATCTCATTCCACGAAAAGGTCTTCTCGTTGTGGGCGCAGAAAGCCCGAAGGCTCTTGAAATCGCAGAGAAAGCCCTTTGCCGTGTGGAGAGCTTTTCCGTCTCCCAATCCGCTGATTGGCAGTCTCAAACGTTGTCGTCCAGCGCCTCTGGGACGCGCTTCGAAGTGCTGCGGAGCGGAAGGCCCTTTGAGGTTTTCGAAGCCCCTCTATGGGGCCAGGCGGCGCTCAGAAACGTGCTCTCCGTGGTGGCTGCGGCCTCGTGGCTCGGGCTGAGCGGGGAGACTATCGGAGAAGGGCTCGCCTCCTTCAGGGGTGTCAAACGCAGGATGGAAGTGCGGGGAGAGGTAGGGGGCGTGACGGTGGTCGATGATTTTGCTCACCATCCTACCGCGATTCGGGAGACCATCCGGGCCTCTCGTCTCCGATGGCCGGGGCGGAGATTGTGGGCCGTCTTCGAGCCTCGCTCCTTCACGGCTCGAAGCAATGTCTTCCAAGGCGAGATGCCAAAGGCCCTCGCCGCTGCGGATCGCGTCATTCTGGCCTCCGTCTTCTCGAGCGCCCGACTCCCTAGCGAGGAGGAGCTTTCCGAGGAGCGCCTCATTGAGGATTTGAGAGCAGACGGCCGCGAGGCTTGGTTTGTCCCCTCCGTGGATGAGATTGTTGAGTTGCTGTCCTCTCGATCCGAAACGGGCGATGTCGTCCTAGCGATGTCCAACGGTTCATTTGGAGGATTACATCAGAAGCTTTTGGAGGCACTTCCGAGAAGGCGTTAGTCCGGGCCTTAACGTGCCGACTGCTGGCTGCTGACGACTTTGGCTTTAGCCAGCGGAATGTACGGGCGATATGCTTTTTTCCGTAACGGCCGCCAGGGGCATAATGAAGCGCACGCACGTTCCCTTGTTGACTTCGCTCGTCACTTCAATCTCCCCGCCGTGCTCTTCTACAATCCTGCGCGTGATCGCCATGCCTAGGCCGATGCCTTGTGCCTTGCCGTGGGAGAAAAAGGGGTCGAAGATTCTGTGTCGGATCTCGTCGGGAATTCCGCTTCCGGTGTCGATGAACTCGACAACGACTCGCCCGTCTCGCCGTTCTGAGCGAATTTTGAATTTGCCGCTACCGTCCATGGCCTGGCCGGCGTTGGAAACCACGTTCATGACCGCTCGTTTCATCCGTTCCGGATCCAGCTGGAGAGGACCGTCGTAGGCGAGCTCTATTTCGACCTGGATTCGATTTTCTTCGAGCTCGGCATGGATAGCCGGCTGCAATTCCTCGATGTAGCTGGCGAGTCGGATACTTTCGGGCTGCAGCTTTGACCGTCCTCCGCGAGTGTAGTCGAGCAGTTCGTTGATCATCGCGTTGAGTCGGTCACATTCATCAATGGCGAGCTCGGCGTATTCGCGCCGCTCGTGGGCCTCGAGATCGCCGCCGCCCAGCATGCCCGCATAACCGCGTACCGCCGTGAGTGGACTTCTGAAATCGTGGACTAGCGACCCGATCATCTGACCGAAAGCCGAAAGCCGTTCGAAGTGAATCCGTTCCTGGGTCAAGTGGATATTCTGTAGAGCCGTTGCCGCTTGAAGTGTGAGTATGGAGAGAAGGTCTCGGACTTCCAAGTCGATGGCGCGGTCCGTCTTGATGACGAGCAATCCGAGAAGCTCGCCGTTCCGAGAGACGGGAATGAGATGTCGGTCACGTTCCGGCAGCTGGGCCAACAAACGCTCGAGGCCGGCAATCTCCGATTCACCGGTGCTGCCATTCTCGGCAACGAACAAAACCCTCTTTTCCAACTCATTTCGACTCGATGAGGAGAGCTGGTCGGAGGAAGGGCCTGGTCCCGAACGAGTCTTCGAGGAGGGAGAAGAGGCTAGCCACCGAGAACGAGCGTTGATGATGCGCGAGCCGGAATAGAAGATGTCCAACGAAGCGTCACCGAGGAGCTGGCTCACCGCGCCGGCCATTTGGCGGAGAATCGAATCGATGTCGAAGCTTCCGGCCAGTGCCACACCGACACGATGTAGAGCTTCCCAGTGTGCGTTCTTGCGCGCTATCGCGCCTTGGTGCTCGTGGAGTCGGTTGGCAAGATCGTACTGATTGAGCAGATTGCGGACTGTCAAAAAGAGTGCTTGCGGTTCCCAAGGCTTCTTGATGCACTGGTCCAGCCATGCGGTTCGATGCGGACGGCCGAGGACATCCAAGCTCGTGTCCTCCGTGATGAGGACCTTCATAGCCCGTGGGTAGCTTTGGTGAGCGCTCGCGAGCACCCGATCGCCGGCCAGATCCTGCAACTCCTGCGTAGCCATCACAAGAGCCAGTTCTTTGCCGCGGCAGGCGAGATCCTGGAGCTCGGCAACCGCTTTTTCACCAGAAGGTGATTTGATAATTGTGTGCGAGTCTCCAAACCAATCCTGTAGAACCGCGGTGAGCTTTTCGAGAGCCGCCGGGTCGGCGTCCACGCAAACGATGCAGAGTGAGTTCATTCGGACCAATCGTCAAGCAAAGCTCGAGTCGTCGAGTTAATTGATTGGATGTGCTCATATTTTAACTCCGAACCGAGATTATTAACAGCCTCGTCTCGAGGGAGTCGAGGGAGTCTCGGGAGGGTAAAGCGGCCGGGTGTCGCAGCCGGAAGCAGGAGGCCGAAATAGCTCCAGGCAAGGGCTTTTGGATGTTCGATGGCCGTGATAAGATGAAGTTCCCAACCATTCCTTATCATGCAAGCGCTCGAACAGACTAGGAGATCCGAGTTCCTGATCGAACAGATGTCGGATTGGATCGTACGTCTGTCTACTGTCGGTCGGACCGAGTATCTTTTCGAGTTGGAAATGTGGCTCAAGTGTTTCGAGCGATATTTCCGGGTCAGCAACCAGCCCCTTTCTGAGAAATCGAGTCGCACCCTCGCGATTCGCAGTTTCTACGAGGAAGTCGGGCTGGTGGAAAACGCCATCAAGCGGGTGAATCAGCTTTGCACCTTTTTGTCGAGCGAAGACCAGGTCAACCAGGAACGATTCGACAAATATGTAGAGAATTTTTTGCGCAAGGATGACATCGTCGATCCCTACATCGCACGGTTGCTCAGGCAGAAGTCTCCTCCGGCGGGCTTGACCCTTCTCCGGGAGAGCTTCGAGGATCTCCAGATTGTCCTTGCCGATTTAACCAAGCTCTCTCGGATTTCCTACGGCACCTTTCAGAGCGTGGGAAGGCTGATCTATCGTGAGATTCATCGCAACGATTACTTGAGTTTGCTCATTGACAAGAAATTTAAACCCGCGTACGACCGAATCAGCAATGAAACGATTTCCGACCTCATTTATCGCATCGAGGATCGGGAGCTGCGCCGCCTCGTAGCCAAGATCTTCTTGGAGTTTTTCCGGCTGCTTCACTATCTGGAATTTGCCGATCCACGCCGCCACGCGCCCGAAGAACTTCGCACCACGGTTCTCATTTTTACCCTCGTTTCGTCCGAGACGCGCAGTTTGCTCGAGCACATTCGCCGCGAGATCGCCCAATTGACATCTGAGACGACCCTGTCCAATACGATGGAGCGATTCGTCTATGTCGTTCCGTTGGAGTTGAGGAAAGTCATCGACACGGAGCTCACCGACATCTCTTCCTTCATGCAAACGGAGAGTGTTTATACGTCCATTGAGAACTCACACGGTATTCTTCGCGACTGTTTTCAACAGAGTATCGTCCAGCTCGCTCAGGTGTTCGAGCCCGATGTCGAAGGGCGGTCGATTTTCGTCGAGTTTGCCACCAAGCTCGATCAATCGCGGACCCTCCGTAACGACCTGGTCCGGCTCATTACAGCGGTCCATCGATTCAACGATGATGGGGACGAGGGATCAGCCAAACGAGTCAGAGATTTGGTGTCCCTCTTCCACGACCGCTCCCTTCGGTTTCTAATGTACCGGGATTGGGCGAGCTACGGAATGTTCGCGACCGAAATAAACGGCTGCGATACTTTGGGGGGCTTCAGGCAAATTGCCCATCGATTCGAGGCTTATCTGAAGACACTTTTGCGGGAGATCAGCAAGAGAGGCGTCCTTGTGGGAGCGGCCGAAAAGGACAGAGAAGAAAAATCCTCAGCGCCTGATTCTTGACGTTGCAGCCAGATCTCCACTATCTCAAAAAAACCGGCAGCCAGCAGTCAGCATGGAATAGGGGGACGACCGCGACGCCCTAGTGTCCTGTATCAGTGGATCGTTGCATAAAGCTCGAGGTCATTTTGTGTGCCGGCAAGGCGTGCCGACGAAGAACTATCGTGATATTTCGAGGAGGCGCAACGCAGTCAGCGCGCAAAAGGGGCCGAGATTTATGTGACGAATTACTGACACAGGGCACTAGCTTGGGCTTCCGCTAGTCCCGACGAAGGAGGGAAGCAGTCCGTCCTCCCTTTGACTTATGGCTGCTGACTGCTCGTTTTCAATCCCTGGAGGGTGGTTTCGAAGGCTTCTTCTCTTGGATGTCGTCTTCTGTGATTTGGGCTTTGATGGTCTCCACAATGTTGGGGTCGAATTGGGTACCTGCCTTGGCCTCCATTTCGCGAATGGCCATGTCGTACGGCAAGGGCGTTTTGTAGGAGTTTTTGCTCGTGATGATATCGAAGGCCTCGGTGGCCCCGATGATTCGTGCCCCGAGGAGTGTTGCGGTTCCTTCCAGCTTGTCCGGATAGCCGCGACCATCCCAGCGCTCGTGGTGATGCAGAATGATAGGCGCCAAATCCTTCCAGAAGATGATGTCTTTCACCATGTCGTAACCGAGGGCGGGGTGAAGTTCTATTCTTTCCCGCGTCCATTCGCCCTGAGCGTCCAAGCGAAGTAGGCCGATGTCGTGTAGCAGAGCGGCAAAGTAAAGGGTTTTGAGCTCCTTTTCAGCCAGCCCGAGACCTCTTCCGAGCAAATTGGAATACCGGGCGACCCGCCGGGCATGTCCCGCTTTCGACGGAACGTGGGCATCCATAGCGCCGATGAGGAGCTCGATAACATGCGTAAAGTAGTTGTTTTGGGCGTCCTGGAGACGAGTATGTTCAATGGATATGGCCGCCTGATCGGCGAGGTTGAACAGGATGTTGAGGTCTTGCTCGTCAAAGGGTTCGCGGTTCCGTTTGTTTATGAGCTCCAATACGCCGACGACACGATCGTCGAACTGCAAGGGAACGCAAAGCACGGAGTAGGTCTCGAAGCCCGTGGCCTCGTCGAAGGATGGATCGAATCGGGGATCGGCGCGTACATCATTGACGACCGCGGGTCTTCCTGTCGAGGCCGTCCATCCCGCGATGCCTTCACCGGATTTGACGACGAGAGGTTTTACTTCTCGTGCTTTGGTGCCGTAGGCGGTACGGAAACGAAGCCTTTGGTCCTCATCGTTCAACAGGATCGAGCCCGCTTCGCTACCGACGGTTTCCGCTGCCGTTCGGACGATCGTATCGAGCAGTACATCTAGGTGAATGATGCTCCGGAATGCCTTGGTGATGTCGAGAACGGTCTTGAGCTTATGAACGTAGTCCGACTGGAGATCTGAGCTCATAATTTTTTTCTAGGCTTTCCAATCAGGCTATCATGCTCTTCGGCAGATGGTCAAACGGAGCAGTCCTTTAAGCCGTTTGAAGATGTCAAACGGACCAAGCCGTTAGAGGATCATCATCCTTTGAATTGCGACGCTCGAAACAACGTGATTTGTGTATTTAGAAGGTGCGTAGCCCCAAGAGAGTTGACAGTTTAGACAGCGGGATGCTATCTTGTTCTCTGATAACGATTAGCAAGATTTTCTTAGGCTGAGGCTCATGTCAAGTAAGGGGAGTCCTTTCTCCAAATTTCTCACCCACTACACCAAAGGTCAATTTGTCTTCCGTGAGCATGAAGACGGGGATGAGATGTATATCATCCAGTCCGGCAAGGTGGCCATCAGCAAAGACATCGGCAGCGCCAAAAAGACTCTCACCGTTTTGGAAAAGGGGGATTTTTTTGGGGAGATGTCCATCTTGGAGCGACTTCCTCGAACCGCCGATGCGGAGGTGATGGAGAACGCGGATCTCATCACCATCAATAGCCAGACCTTTGGTGAGATGATCCGTTCAAATCCCGAGATCGCCGTCCGGATGCTTCGGAAGTACTCCATGCGAATGCGAGAGCTTTCCGAGCAGATGGAAAAGTATATGGCTGCGGGGCAGCCGGCGGGCGGAGAGTTCTCTCTTCCATCCTCCGACGGGCCCTCTCAACCGGACGTGCCCATGACGATTCCAGCTGGAGGGGAAACCAAGGCCTACTTCATCGGAAAGAGCACGGGCAAGATTTATCCGGTTTACAAGGACGAGGTCTTGCTGGGTCGTTATGATTCGGTAACCGGGCACCGACCCGAGATCGATCTGACAGAGGAAGACTCTAACCGGAACGTGAGCCGTCGTCACGCTCGATTGGTTCTCAAGGACGACCAATTCCACGTGGCCGAGGAGATTGGGACGATGAACGGCACGTACATCAACGGTAAGAAAATCCCCACCGGAGTCTTGACGCCCATTGAGGACGGAGATGAGCTTCTTCTCTGTCGTGTCCCAGTCATCTTCAAGCTCTCTAGTTAAAAATAGAATACAGAAGTCAGAATTCAGAAGACAGGAGGAAGCCGGAAGACGGCTCCGCCGTCGTCTTCAGGATTTAATCTGTGTCTTGGGATTTAGCCTGCAATTTCCTCTCCCCACCGGGGAGAGGGTAGGAGCGGGGGATTGATGGATCTTCTGCTTTCTGCCTTCTACCTTCTGAATTCTCTAATTCCTGTTATTCGGCCTTTGTCTCTCATTCTGCGGTTGTCGCGGTACGGGGGCCGGAGCTTCGTAGGTGACCGTACCCGGAACGCCCCCTTCGATGACAAAGGACTTGAGGTCGTCCACGGAGAGCCCGGCGCGTTGGATGATGCGCGGTGTCAAGGTCAAGATGATGTCCGTTTCCTTTACCTCTTTTTTGTTGACGGAGAACAAACGGCGGATGATGGGAATGCTCGCCAATCCTGGGGTTCCGTTGAGGCTTGTTCTTTCCTCGTCGCGGATGAGACCGGCCAGAAGGCTGGTCTCGCCGTCGCGGAGTCGGAGAACGGTGTTGACGCTTCGGTTGCCGAACGTTGGAAGCCCGCCGAAACCGGTTCCAGATATCGTGCTCAGGCGAACGGCCAGGGCCAGGCTGACTTCGTCATCGTGATGAATGCGGGGCACGATCTCGACATTGACTCCGATGTTCTCGTACTCGAAGGTGGTCACGGGTTGCTGGGGCACACCACCGGTTGCGATTGGCGTAAACGTTGTGATGGGAACGGGCACGCGATCTCCGAACTCGGCTTGAGCGGTCTGGCCGTCCACCGCCCGCAGCTTCGGATTGGCCAAGACTCTTGTGTCGCTGTCTTGGCGGAGCAGTTTCAGGTAGGCCCCGGGAATGCCGGTAACGGCGGTGTTGGAGCTTTGGTAAACCGGCTGATCCAGAGTGGTCGCTTTGGGTATCAAGGCCATTCCAACGCCGTTGACGCCCTGAATGAACGAGGTGAACTGAATACCGTACTCGTCCAATCGGCTGCGGATCACTTCGAGGATCTCCAGCTCAATAATCACTTCGGCCCGGCTTCGATCGACGGTCTCGATGATTCGCTCCGCCGCGGCGAGTTTTTCGGGCGTGTCGACAATCGTCAAAGCATTGGACGCGGTGTGCGGAGCGATGCGCCGGGCGCCGAGAACGATTCGTAGGAGGTCAATCGTTTCCTTGAGCTCGGCGTGGGATAGGTAGAATGTCTTTGTCGCAATTTGTTGGTATTCACGGCGTTTCGCGGCGCTGTCTGGAATGATGACAACGATATTGTCGGCTTCAACCCTGTAAAAATGACCCGTTATTCGGCAAAGGGACCGAAGGGCGTCTTCGAAGTCGGCGTCATGAAGCTCAATGGAGATGTTTCGATCGGCGAAATCGCCGTCGAAAACCATGTTCACCCCAGCCATTTTACCGACGGAAATGAAGACGTCCCGCAGATTAGCGCCTCGGAAGAGGAAACCCGCCGGCTCCTCGGCGTCTTTCGCCACCTGGAGCTGGCCGGTGGGCTTTTCTCGGGCTTGGTCCTTCATGGCCGCGATCGAACGTTCAGCGGCTGCCTCGACCCCTTCCTGGATGGCCACCTCGATCTCCTGTAGGGCTTCCAGAAGATGGGTTCCTTGGGGATTCAGCGCGAAAGCCAGCTCGAGCTCCTCGCGAGCCATTTGAAGATCTCCGGCTGCCTTTAGCCGTGTGCCTCGATCCGCGTGGAATTCAGATGACCTGGTCTTGGCTCGGTCGAGGCTTCGTCGATATTCGGCGTTTCCCGGATCCTCTGATAGAGCCCGAGTGTAATAGTTGACGGCTTCATCGAATCGCCCGGCCAGTTCAGCTTTCTCGCCGGCTTTGTAGCTGTTGCTCCGAGTGGCGCAGGACGTCCAAGTCAGAGCGACCAGCGCCAGAAGGAAGAGACACGTTCGTTTATACGAGTGCCATCTCATGGGTTTCGTCTCCTAGGGACGAGAAGTTACTTTCATCAGCGCCCGTCTCGCTCCTCGCTCGTCGGGTTCTCGCTCCGCTCCCGCTGGTGCCCTGGAACCCGCGTTTCTGGGTGATCCCAGCGACTCTTTTGGTGTAAGGGCGCTCGGGCTGAGGGCTCTGCGATTACGATGTCAACACCGGGGGGGACGGTGAACAAAAATAGCATCTCCGGCAGATCCTGGTTTTCTTTGATGTCCTCGAAAAGGAATTCGGTACGGTTCTCCTGGCTGTCGACCAAGATGACGCGACGGAACCGACCGGTATCGGTTTCTACTTCGAGCTCGACGTTTTCGATATCTTCCTCACGTCGTTTCGGTACGAGCCGGAGCATGGAGCCACCCGCTTCCGGCCGATGATCCGACTCGGTTACCTCGAACGCATCGGAGAGTCGGCTCTGACCTGCGAGCAGAGACAGGGGAGAGTCCGGCGTCAAACCCAGAGCTCCGCTCGGGGTGTTGCTTACGATGACCTGCTTTTCCTCCGGAACGTAAAAATAGGTTTTGCTACCGTTGGTCACAAAGAGCTTTTCTTCAGGGTGTAAATAATCCCACCGCATGCGCCCCGGCTTCTTGATTTGAACCACGCCGCTTTCGACAATGAGCTTGCCCAACAGTTGCCGGTGATATCGCTGCGTGAAGCGAGCTTCGAAGTCTCGGATCTCGTCGAGATGCCTCTGAACGCGCTCGACGACCACGTCAAGGGATTCGGTTTGTCCGGGAGTGGCGACGAGGAGAAAGCCTAGTAAAAACGAGAGGCAAATTACTTTTTGCCTGGTCATTTGGCGCCAACCCTTCAAGAGATACTTCATCTATTACTCATTCTACTACGGAAAAGCAAGTGGGGCGGCTTTAGGTGAGGCTAATATCGGTTGCCTGCTTTCGTCGTCGCGTCTACTTGTATGACTTCGGTGGGAAACCTTCGCTCGTTAGGTTTGGCTTGCCAACCGAAGCTCCCGACTTCGCCCGTTGGGCTACGTCGGACAAGCGCCTTGGCCTAAGTTTTAACCCTAATCCGACAATAAACTCAGGGTAAATGCAGGAAAAACGGGGACAGGTCCCTTTTTGGCAAAGACAACGGTCCACCAAAAACGGACCTGTCCCTGTTTTTCCAGTAATTTGCGTAGATTTCGTGAGCTCGGATTAGGGTTCGCCCTGAAGCGAACACGAGCCAACAAAGCCATTGCGTAAAGACACATTAGAACGGCTTCATATATGAGTGAATCACAGACCCCCTTCCCAAGAATAGCGGCCACTATCATGGCTTTTGTTGCGTTTTCCAAAGCTAATTCGCTTATTTATTGTCGCTTCAGGGTTAATTCGGTTTCAGCGAAGGATGGCCTGCCAGCCGTAGCCATAGATCTAGTCTGGCTTAGGCGAAGGTTATCTTGCGGAAGCCCACCTTCGCCAAGGCTTCGGTGGGCAACCTTCGCTCATAAAGGTTGGCTTGCCAACCGAAGCTCGTCCCTACAAAGCCTAGTTTGGAACGAGCGAAGGTTGGTGGACGGCACCGGGATCGAACCGGCGACCTCGGCGTTGCGAACGCCGCGCTCTCCCATCTGAGCTAGCCGCCCACACCAATAAAGTAGTTATTATACTGCAGTAACCAGTAACATCCGCTCACTAAATCTGGAAGACGCCGGCGGGAGCCGTCCTCCGGTTCCATTCTGAGTCCTCGAGTTCTTGGGTTCTCGAGTTCTAAGAGCAGGCCAAAGCCTGGCCTACATTTCTGAGCTTTCTCTAACAATCTTCTTGGCCGTCTCGAGTGCTTTCTCGAGCCCGTCCAGTAGCGGCCCGCCGCCTTGCGCGATCTCCGCCGAGCCGCCGCCTCGGCCCTCTACTATCGGAACCGCTTGGCGGAGGATGGCCGACATGTCGAGCCCTTCGACATCGGGCGATCGCCCGAAGACCAAGTGCGCTCTTTCATCTGCCAGCGCGCCGAGAAGAGCGACTCTGGACCGCTCAGCGGTCACATAGACGGCCGTCCGACGTAATTCCGCCGGAGTTACGTCGGGAACGACTCGGACGACGAGCGTGAAGCCCTTTCGAGACTCGGCGTTCGAGATCCATTCGGCGGCCTGCGACTGGAGAGCTTGCTCGCGAAAGGCTTGGAGCGATTTTGTTAGCTCCTTTTTCTCTTCAACCAGCCGCGATGCGGTGTCTACCAAGTCGGATTCGCGACTGCTCAGCACCTGAGTCAGGGATCGGATCCTCTCGATGGCCGTCTTGTAGTCCCGCAATGCGCGGTCGCCGCATACAAACTCGACACGAGTATTGCCCTTGAACCGTTCAACACTGCGAATGGAGACTATGCCCACTTCGGCGGTGTTTTGGGGATGAGTTCCGCAACAAGCCTGCCGGTCGAATCCCTCAATTTCAACGACTCGCAAAGTGCCCTCCACGGTCGGATCTTTGCGGAGCTCGAGTTTGGCTGCGTCTCCGCTTTCCACGAAGTAGCTGCGTACGGGAGGCTCTGACGTACGGCCTGGTTGGCTTCGTCCTCGACGGCGGACAGAAGCTCCGGCGGGACGCTCGGCCAATCCAAATCGATGGTGGATGTGGATGCGCCCAGGTGAAACGAAATCGTCTGAGCATCGGCTTGTCGCAGGAACGTCGCGGAGAGGATGTGTTGGCCGTTGTGTTGCTGTGTGTGGTCGCGACGCCGAGCTTCGTCGATACGGCATTTCACAACTGTCCGAATCCGGAAATCGAGCGAGGACATGGAGCACATCCTCTCCGTCCTCTGTCACACGGATGACCTCGATGCCGTCGATGGTTCCGAGATCATGGGGTTGCCCGCCGGACTCTGGATAGAAATAGGTTTCCTTCAACACCACCGCTGGGCCGTCCGGCGTCTCGAGCCGGCGAAGGATTTCTCCCTCGAACTCGGTGACGTAAGGGTCGTCGTAGTAGAGACGCTTGGTCATGAGGAAAACTCGCTAATCTGGAGGAACCAACCGGCGGGTTTTCTCTCGGTCTGTCAAGGCCGGCTATCTAAATCCGGAAGATGACGAAGTGGACCGTTTTCCTTCTGTCTTCTGAATTCAGAATTCTGATTCTTTCTATCAGACCGTCATCAGCTCCTCTTCTTTTTTCTTCATCATCTCATCGAGCTTGCTTGATATGCTCGTCCGTGAGCTCCTGAACCGATTTGAGAGCGCGCTTCTTCGTCGTCCTCGGAAATCTCTTTCTGTTTGAGCAGCTTTTTGAGTTGGTCGTTGGCGTCTCTGCCGAACTTGCCGGACGGCGGTGCGGCCGTCTTCGGTAATCTTGCCCACGTGCTTGACCAAAATCTTCCGTCCTCTCCTCGGTCAGGGCGGGGATGGGGATTCGCAGAATCTTGCCGTCGTTCGCCGGATTGAGATCGAGGTCCGACGACAGGATGGCCTTTTCGATGAGAGGAAGCAGGAAGGGTTCCCATGGCTGAACGGTGATCAGGTTGCCCTCCGGAACCGCCAGGTTGGCGATTTGATTGAGAGGAGTGGGAGTGCCGTAGTAGTCGACGATGACTCCGTCCAAGATGGCCAGTGACGCCCGGCCGGTACGGACGGCGGCCATTTCTTTCCGGACCACCTCCACCGACGTATCCATGCGGCGCTTCGTGTCGTCAAGGGTCTCCTTGATCGGGGCCATATCCTCCTCCTCAACTACGTACCTTCGTGCCGATTTTATCTCCGCACACGACGCGTTTCATGTTCCCTGCCTGCCGAACATCGAAGACGATGATGGGAACATTGTTGTCCATACACAGGGAAATGGCGGTCGTGTCCATGACCTTGAGACCCTTTTCGATGACCTCGAAATAGGTGATTTCCTCGAACAACGTTGCATCGGCTTCTCGCTCCGGATCCGCCGAATAGATGCCGGCCACCTTGGTGCCTTTCAGAATGATTTCCGCCTTGATCTCCATGGCACGCAAGGCGGCGGCCGTGTCGGTTGAAAAGTAGGGATTGCCGGTGCCGGCGGCGAAGATGACCACCCGGCCCTTCTCCAGATGCCGGATGGCGCGGCGGCGAATGAAAGGCTCCGCTACTTCGCGCATCTCGATGGCGGACAGAACCCGTGTGTGAACGCCGAGCTTTTCCAGAGCGTCTTGGAGGGCAAGGGCATTGATCGTCGTGGCGAGCATGCCCATGTGGTCCGCCGACACACGGTCCATTCCATCGGGCGGAAGCGGCGATACCCCTGAAGATGTTGCCGCCGCCGATGACCACCGAGGTTTGCACCCCGAGGGCCTGGACCTGGTGGAGTCTCCTCGGCCATCATCTGGAAGACCTCGGTATCGATTCCGAAGGGCTGCTCGCCCATGAGGGCTTCACCGGACAGCTTGACCAGGATACGTTTGTAAGCCGGCTTTTCGTTCGGCATCGTCTGCATGTGACCTCCCTTCGGCGACCGATGCCGACCTGGGTCGACGGCATGGCCGACGTACAGATGGGCTCGCCGCGCTCGTATCGGGTGAATCGGCGGATCTGGATGTTCTCCTTGAGAACAGCGATCTTGGATGTGATGTGCTCCTGCGACCGTCATGTCGGGATCCTTGATGAACGGCTGCTCCAGCAAGAACCCTTTCCGCGAAGAACTTGCTCAGCCGACCCTCCACGATCTTGTCGATGACCTGGGCCGGTTTGCCGGACTGTTCGGCCTGGCTCTTGAGGATGTCCCTCTCTTTGTCGAGGACCTCCTCGAGGAACCTCCTCGCGACTGACCCAACGGCCGGGACGGACTGGCAGCGGCCACTTGCATGGCCAGGTCCTTGACCAGTTCCTGAAGTCGTCGGTTTTGGCAACGAAATCCGTTTCGCAGCTCACTTCGATGAGAACTCCGATTTTGCCGCCGGCATGAATGTAGGAGCCGATGAGGCCCTTCCGCGGTTGCGCGGCCCGCTTTTTTTTCCGCGGCGGCAACGCCCCGCTTCCGGAGAATGGTTACTCGCCTTTTCGACGTCGCCGTCTGTTTCGACCAAGGCGCCCTTGCACTCCATGAGGCCGGCGCCGGTTTTCTCGCGAAGCTCTTTGACCGTTGCTGCAGAAATCTTGCTCACCTTTATCTATTTCTCCTCTTCGGAATCTACTAAACTGTTTGCCCCGTTGGCCGCTGCACCGAATCGGCTTCGCGAGAGCATTGGCTCACGACTCGCGCGCCGGCATTCGCCCGAATCTTGGGCGCGCTCGGCGATTCGGAGCTGCGAGCGGCGGTAGTCTGTTGTCCTCAGGCGGGGGGAGGGGCAACCTGGCCTGGGCTCGGTTCCGGTCTCTCCCGCTTCGCCGCCGGCGGGCTCGCGTTTGTCCGGCTTCGGCTCGGCTTGGCCTCCTCGGGCTCCCCGCCGTCATCGGTTCGGCGCTTGCCTTCCATCTCCCGGCCGGCGATGAGGGCATCGGCGAATCGGGATGTGAAGAGCTTGATGGCCCTCAGAGCGTCGTCGTTTCCGGGGATGACATAGTCGACTTGGTCCGGGATCGCAGTTCGTGTCGACGATCGCCGACGACCGGAATACCGCAGTTTACGTGCTTCGTGTACCGCAATCTCTTCCCGCTTGGAGTCGATGATGTAAACCGCGTCGGGAGCCGTTCCATGGTCTGGATGCCCCGCAGGTTCTTGTCGAGACGCTTGCGCTCCTTTTCCAGACGGGACACTTCCTTTTTGGAGAGCTCGTCGAAACGGCCTCCGTCGGTCACATCGCGTTCAGCTCTTTGTAGTCGGCCGATACTTTTCTGGATCGGTTGTGAAATTCGTGAGGATTCCGCCCAGCCAGCGCTGGTTGACGAAGTACATGCCGGCGCGCGTGGCTTCCTCGGCGACCACTTCCTGGGCTTGGCGTTTGGTGCCGACGAACAGTACCGTCTTCCCCTCGGCGCCGAGCTCGGTGGCGAACTTCAACGCCTCCTTGAACAGCTTGAGAGTTTTCTGGAGATCGACGATGTAAATTCCGTTGCGTTCTCCGAAGATGTACTCCTTCATCTTCGGATTCCAACGCTTCGTTTGGTGTCCGAAGTGAACCCCGGCTTCGAGCAGCTCCTTCATCGATATGGAAGCCAAAAAACCGTCCTCCTCGCTGGCTTTTCGAAGTTATCTCTTCGAATACTGGAATCGCTTGCGGGCGCCCGGTTGACCGTACTTCTTGCGCTCTTTGATACGCGCATCGCGGGTTAAAAATCCGGCTTTTTTCAATCGTCCCCGAAGCTCTTGGTTGAACTCACACAGTGCCCGGCTGATACCCAGCCGCATCGCCCAGGCTTGACCGGTGAGTCCCCCGCCGCGATGTTGGCGTAGATGTCGAATTTGTCCGACGTCTCCGTGAGTTGAAGTGGTTGCTTGATCACCATCTTCAAAGTGTCACTGGCGAAGTACTCTTCCAGTTGCCGCCTGTTGACGCTGAATCTGGCCCTTTCCCGGGCGTAAGTACACCCGCGCGACGGACGTCTTTCTTTTACCTGTTCCGTAATGCTGTATTTTCGTCGAAGTCGCCAAAGCTTTCTTGCTCCTCTGATTTAACGATCCCAGGGTGAATCTACTGCTCCCCACCCGAAGCGGACGCCGTTCGGTGGGAAGGAACGTCTTTGGCCGGATCGAGAGTCTGTGGCATGTTGGGCTTGGTGGGGGTGATCCGGGCCGGCATAGACCTTGAGTTTCTTGAATTGGGCTCTCCCAAGACGGTTCTTGGGGAGCATGCCCCGGACCGCACTCTCGACGAGGCGTTCCGGGTGTTTGGATCGTATTTCCTCGGCGCGAGCCTCTTTGATGCCGCCCGGATAACCGGAGTGGCGATAGTAAACCTTGTCTTTCTCCTTCTTGCCGGTGAGCATGACTCGTCTCAGCGTTCACGACAATGACGTGGTCCCCTGTGTCGAGAAAAGGCATATACGTCGGCTTGTGCTTTCCCGTGAGGATATTGGCAATGCGGGTCGCCAACCGGCCGAGCACTTGGCCGTCGGCGTCGATGACAATACCAATCCCGTTCGAGCTCCCGTTTCTTAGTGAATGTGGTTGACATCTTCCTCTGGTATCCGAAATGAAGTAACACCTTGCTCGGGATAGACATAAGCCTCCCGACGGCAAACCGATAACTTAACTGCATTTAGACGTAATGTCAAGGTAAAAAAAGGCCTTTAGAGTGTAGGGAAGACCCCCTCGTGAGGGGAGAACCCCATAGCTCGAGATTCCCACTTGACGATGGGGGGTTATTGCCTCATAATAATTCAATCACCCAGTAGCAAAACTAGGTCGTATCTTTTTTCTTGACAGACGTTCACTTTATGAAGTACGCTCACAAAGTACTTTAACAATCTCCCAGTAAGTGTTCATCGAATAGAGGCAAGTGAAAGGGAGTTAGACTGTGGGTCTCTTCAGCAAAAAGAAGAATCTGGTGGGGCTCGACATCGGCTCGAGCTCTGTCAAAGCGGTGGAAATGAAGCCTGGCAAGGGAGATATGTTCAGTCTCACTAACGTTGGCATCGAATTTCTACCCTCTGAAGCCATTGTCGATGGCCAGATTATGGATTCCACGTCGGTCATCGATGCTATCCAGAGACTCTTCTCGGAATACCGGATCAAGACGCAGGAGGTGGCTACCGCCATCAGCGGCAGTTCCGTCATCGTCAAGCAAATCCAGCTTCCGAGCATGAGTGCCCAGGAATTGGCCGAGTCGATCCACTGGGAAGCCGAGCAGTACATCCCCTTCGATATCCAGGAAGTCAATCTGGACTATCAAATCTTGGATGAGGGGGCGGGCGGCAATATGAACATTCTCCTGGTGGCCGCCAAAAAGGACAAGATCAACGACTACATGAGCGTCATCACCCAGGCGGGCCGGAAGCCGGTTGTCATGGATATCGATGCTTTTGCTCTGCAGAACTCCTACGAGATGAACTACGGCATCGATCCGGGCGGGTGGTCGCCCTGGTGAATATCGGAGCGAGCCAGGCCAACATCAATATACTCAAAGGCGAGGACTCGATTTTCACCCGTGATATCACGACCATCGGAGGAAACCAGTTCACCGACGCCGTCGTAAAGGACCTCAATGTCACGTTCGAGCAGGCCGAGAACCTGAAACAGGGGCAAGGCGTGGAAGGGCAGAGTCCTGAGGCCGTCGCCCCGATTCTCTCCTCGGTGAGTGAGTCCGTATTGTTAGAGGTCCAGAAAACATTCGACTTCTTCAAGGCTACGACATCGGAAGACCATATCGACCGGATCGTTCTGTCGGTGGTAGCGCCCGGGTCCCCGGCCTGGCGGACTCCATGGGAGAGCGGTTCGACTGCCGTGTGGAGATCGCCAATCCTTTTCAAAACGTCAACTACAGCCCCAAAGACTTCGACGGGGATTTCCTCGAAGAAGTGGGCCCCGCCTGCTCCATCGCCGTGGGATTGGCTCTCAGAAAAGGCAGGCGACCGATGATTCGCATCAATCTCCTCGGTGTCAGAGAGCCGCCCACGGGGATGTATTCGAAGCCGGAGCTCCGGCGGCGCCTGTCGGAGAAGAAAGGCCTGCTCTTTGCCGTCCTTTTTTTGGGGGCGGCCATGGCTGCTCATCGCGTTACAGTATCTGTCTGCGCGAAACACGATCAACAGTCTCGATGAAGAAATCCAGCAGCTGACGCAGGAAAAGGCACGGTCTGCAGGCGATCATCCAGCGGGTCAACGAGTATCCAGGCCAAGCTCCAAGAGCTCGAAAAAAGCGAAGCGCTCATCGAGAAGCTCAAACGCGAGCGGGAAGGGCCGGTACGTATGCTCGACGATTTGTCGGCCAAACTGCCCGATTTCGTTTGGATGAGCAGCTTACAACAAGGTGCCAACAACGTCACGATACGCGGGATGGCGTCTTCCTACGTCAGTATTGCGGATTACATTCAGAAGCTCGAAGAAAGCGATTTTTTCCAGAATGTGGAGCTGATCGACGCCCGTCAGGGCAAGGACGAGTTTACGTCCTTTCAGCTCCAGGCGCAGCTTATGATCGCCCGGCGCTTCCGCCGCCGAAGCGGCAGCCGCCGGCGGCTTCGGGCGGATCGCGCTGAGAGTACAGCGAGGATAAGAGCCATGGCACTGGATTTGGGAAAGATGTCCTTGAGCGTCCAGATCGTCATTTTCCTGGTGTTGGCTGCTGCTCTCTACGGTGGCTATTGGTACTTTTTCCACACCGGTACCAAGAACAGATCGAGCAAAAGCAAGCAGAGAGGAAAAGCCTTCAGGACGAGGTGGAGAAAGGAAAGGTGACTGCGGCGCGACTTCCCGAGTTCCGGCGGGAGGTCGAAAGGCGCGAGGCGACCTTGCAGGCCCTTTCGAGAATTCTGCCCAGCAGTAAGGAAGTGGATGATTTGCTTCGGAAAGTTCAGCAGATGGCCGCGGAGTCGAGCCTCGATGTACTTCGTTTCAAGCCCGAAGCCACCCAACCGCGTGATTTTTATGCCGCTTGGCCCATCAGTTTGGAACTGGATGGGAACTACCACAATCTTGCTTACTTTTTTGATCGTCTGAGTAAGCTGTCCCGGATCGTCAATGTGAGTGATCTGAAAATCAGCGCCAACAAGACAGCCGACGATGTCGTCTACGATTCGGGCTACTTGCACGGCGACCACGTTCGTCTTTATCGAAGCGCCGCCGCAACCGGCGGGCCAGGGTGCTGCTCAGCCGGGTGCGCAGGGCAGGCCTCAGCGGCGGGATTAGTGAGCACGAGCCGTCATGACTAACGGGAGAAGAGCCATGCGTTCGTCAAACTTGGTGAGGCTCTTTGTTTTTGCGGTCTTTGCCGGACTCCTCACAGGAGCGGCGGTGGCCCAACAGCCTCCGGCACAAAAAAGCCAGCCGCCGGGTGGTCAACCGCCACCCGACACGCCGGCTGTAGAGGGGCAGGCCACTGAAGGTGAAGCCCCTGATGCCTCTAATGCCCCCAATACTGGACAAGTAGAGGGAGTCACACCGGAATCCGAAACCGTCGAGCAGGTGCCGGAGGGGATCGAACTGGTCGAGGGATCCGGTTTTCGATATGACGCTCGCGGAAGGCGCGATCCGTTTGTAAGTCTTGCAGCGGGTCTCAATATTTTACCTCCCGACATGCGTCCTCCGGGGCTCTCCGGAATGCTCATCCAAGAGGTGAGCCTGCACGGAATCGTGAAGACAACCGAGGGCTACATCGCCATGATCCAGGGAACGGATAACAAGAGCTACTTTGCCCGAATTGGAGAGCGGCTCTACGACGGCACCATCGAAGTCATCGACAATGAAAAGGTAGTTTTTTTGCAAGAGATCAACGATCCCCTGCGAATCGAGAAATTCCATAGGATCGAAAAGTCGCTTCATCCGGTGGAGGAGGGGAAATGATGAAGTCGCGGATGTCATTTCTCCGGGTTTCGGCTCTATTGGCCATGGCCTGCATCCTAGGTGCGCCCTCATTGTGGACGCAGACGGACGATTCACTTCAGTCGTCCGTGTCGTTCAACGCAGTGCGGTATCACGTGGAGCCAGGCCGGACCCGGGTATGGTTCGAGACCAGTGGAACGGTTCTTTACACGCAGTATAGCCCCGATCCGCTGACTTTGGTCGTTGACCTGCCGGGAGTCGATGTCTCGGGAATTGCCGAAAGGACCGTTATCGGCAGTCGAGAGGTCGAGTCCATATTGGTGAAGCGATTGGATGGGGTCAATGGTAAGAGTCTGTCTCGAGTCGAGATCAAATTGGGCTCGCTGGTGCCTTACCAGATTTCTGCATCGCAACACGCTTTGACGGTGCTCTTCGAAGGGACCGATTCCGACACCTCCGAACCCCCATCCCCCGGACTCGATTCCCTGATGCCGGGAGAATCGGGAGATCCCATCGAGAACAGCGAGACGGAGACGATTGAGTCCACGGAGCTGATGGAGCCGGCCCAAACCAACGGTTCCACCAGTGAGAGTGATGAGGGTATTGATCCGGATGAGGGGCGGGAGACCGGCGTCCAATCTCAATCGCCGGAGACCCTCTTCGAGACTCAGAATCTCGCGTCGCCGTCGTCCTTGGACTATTCGTCCTTACCGGCCGCGTCCTTCGTTCAGAGTGTTACCCACGCGACGGACGACGGTTTGCTAACGGTTACCGTGGATGCGGATGGTCGTCTGAATTATACGAGTTTCAGACTGGATAATCCTAGCCGGCTCGTCTTCGACTTCAATGATGTTACCAATCGAGTCCGTCGAGCGAACGTGGAGGTCGGTGAATTGGGTGTCAATCGCATTCGAATCGCCCAATTTCGGTCGGCGAGTCCACGCATTACTCGCCTCGTTTTCGATTTGGAAGGTGACGTGCCTCACCGCGCGGTGGAGCGCGGAGATTCCATCGAAATTTTGTTTGCATCGACGAGCGGACGACTTGCCGATGCCTTTCCCGAACCGGTGCAAGTCGCTTCTATCGAACCAAGCATTCCGCTGGTGCCCGATAACGGCGGTTACGAAGGAGACGGTGATTCTGCCCTGTACGACTCGAACCCTATATTAGGGTCTGAAAAGCTCGAACAAGTGGGTCTTACCGAGGCGGCTTATCTACAGCCTGTCGCCGTCGTGGCTCAAAGCCCTTTGTCCGAGTTGCCCGTCGATTCTTCGACGGCGCCGCCCATGGTATCGCTGCTACCGAGTCCTCCTCCAGAGGCGGACGCTTTGCTTCAAGACCCTCAGCAAATCATGCCGTCCTTCGAGTCCCAGACCATTGCGAGCGAGCAGCAGGAGTACACCGGCGAGCTCATTAGTCTCGACTTCAAGGATGGAGACATCCAAGATATCTTTCGGCTTTTTTCAGACATTAGCGGTCTGAACATCGTGGTTCAGCCCGGTGTCAGCGGCCGAATCACCTTGAAGCTGGTTGAGGTGCCATGGGACCAGGCCCTCGAGCTCATTCTCAAGACGCACAAGCTCGGTTTCATCGTCGAAGGAAACGTGGTACGCATTGCGCCTCTTTCCGAACTGGCTGACGAAGAATCGGAACGGCGGCGGCTGGCGGAAGAAAAAGCTCTGTCGGGTGAGTTGAATACCATGACCCGGCCGCTTTCTTACGCAAAGGTCACCGACGTGCAGGCCCTGCTCCGAAAGAATCTTTCACCTCGGGGGGATGTCGAGGTCGATGAGCGTACGAACACCCTCATCATCACGGATCTCGCCGAGCAGCTCGGATCGGTCAACGCGCTCATTGATACGCTGGATACCCCGATTCCAGGCGTCGAGATCGAGTCTCGTGTCGTCGTGACGACGCGGTCTTTCTCGCGACAGTTCGGAATCCAGTGGGGATTTACGGGAACGGCGGCCGACGCCTACGGCAATACAACGGAGCTTTCTTTCCCGAACAGCTACTTGGTAGACGGTCAATCCATTGGTTCGGAAGTTGCCGAGGAATTCAGTTCTCCCGGGCCTACCCAGGGAGGCGGGACAGGAGGCTCGGATCCACCGACGATTGGAGCTGACAATGTCCAACGAGGTTATGCGGTGAACTTGCCCTTTGCTGGTTCTCCCACGGGCGCCATTGGGATCTCCTTGGGGAGTATCACCGGTGCCTTTGGCATCGACGCCGCTCTAACTGCGGCCGAGAGTCGAGGGCAAGCGAGAATTCTTTCGGCACCGCGGATCATCACCCAGAACAATCAAGAGGCGGTCATCAAGCAAGGTATCACCTTTCCGGTGCAGACGGTCGCCAACAACACCGTCACCGTGACTTTCAAAGATGCGGTTCTCGAGCTGAGGGTTACGCCTCAGATTACTTCGGCCAACACCATTATTCTGGATATCAATGTGAACAACGACGAGGCCGACTTCAGCCGGACTGTCAACGGCATCCCGAGTATTTTGACTCAGGAAGCGACGACTCAGGTCCTGGTCGCAGACGGCTCGACGACCGTAATCGGCGGCGTGTTCAAGAATACGGTGGACAACCAGACTCAGTACGTGCCGCTTCTCCACAGGATCCCGATTCTTGGAAACCTATTCAAGAATCAATCGAAAACTGAGGAGAATCGGGAGCTCCTCATTTTCATTACACCCAGGATTCGGAAAGAAGTTCCCATCGTGGTAGGAGGCTAGGGATGAGAGCCTTGGTACGAGCGAAGCTCGGGGTAGTGGGCGTTTGCGCCATGGCCATGGTGTGGGCCTGTTCAAACGACGGGGGAGATAGTAACACCACCAATACCGTCGTTACGGTTCAAAATATGCAAGCTATCTCCGGCTCGAACGAATCGTTGAGTGACGATCTTTTCTCGGACGTTTGCGACGAAGAGGCGACCGAAGGTGGCGTTGGTTTTCCGACCACATGTGTTGCTGTGAATGATTGGGCTCGAGTCACCATGCAGGGACTCCCTAAGAATTTCACCGCTCCGTTACCGGCTGGGCCGCCGTACAATGACGTGATATTCAACCGGTACCGGGTGACCTATACGCGCGCAGACGGGCGCAATACTGCGGGGGTCGATGTTCCCTATCCTTTCGATGGGGTCATGAATCTGTTCGTTGGGTCGTCTGGTCAAGAGGTACAAGCCGACATAACGCTTGTTCGACAGCAGGCAAAGTTAGAGCCTCCTCTCATCAATCTGGCCGGAGGCGGAGGAGCCTTAGTCATCTCGACGCTTGGGCAAGTGGATTTCTATGGTACCGATGTCGCGGGACGGGCAATCCACGTTACGGGATACATCAATGTCAATTTTGGAGATTTCTAGGGTCGGGAACAAGGCAGAGATTTTGCCAACGATTGCAAAACAAGCTCGTAAGTGAGCTTTGATGGACGGAGGCGTCATGTGGAAAAAGATTAAGTGGGCGTTGGCACTGGCCGCCGTACCCGCCTTAATGGGCTACCTGGGGTGCGGCGTCGAGGACCCACAACCTCCCACGCTAGCGGGGCCTTCTGAGCTGGCTGTATCCTTGAAAATGCAAGCCGTTCCGGACCAACTCACGGCGGATGGTTGGTCTAGCTCGGTCATCGAGGCGACTTGGAGGGACGAGAACGGCGAACGCGTTGGTGGCAAGTCGTCAGGTTTGACATCACGACCCCGACGGCCGGCGCGTTTCTGGATCTCGGTAACTTGGCGCCCCTCAATGCTCAAAGACCGACGTACGGAGGAGATGAGGCAAGGGCTGTGTCGGCCGTGACCGCCTCGGACGGGGTAGCCCGAGTGCGTTATTGGGCGCCTTTCCGTACCGATCAAGTGAACGACACAACGGTCACCGTCACTGGACGGCCGGGGGACCAAAATGACTTTCGGGCGGCCATTTTCCGGCAGGTGGATATTTTCTTGCGGGCCGCCGATCGACCCGTCTTTCCGGGAGACGCTGAATGTGGAATCAGCGTAGAGCCGCAGAAGAGCGCATACAAGGTCGGGGAGATCGTCAATCTTCACGGCGACTCAGGCGACGGGCGGAACCGGACAGCCGATTGCCCGCTACGAGTGGGATTTCGGTGACAACCGTAACGACGTGGGCCGAGCGGTGAGCCACGCGTACAATATAGCCGGCACTTACAACGTGATATTGTGGACGACAGAGTCCATTACGGGCTCCATAAATGTCTGCACAGATATCATTCCGGTACAGTAAACGCCAGACGTATCACGTTAGTGTATGCTTTAGGACAAGATGTCCCGTATCGAAGATCTGGAAAGGAGGCTGGCCAAAGATCCGAACTCGAAAATCTTTGCCCAGCTAGCCGAGGAGTACCGGAAGGCAGGACGTCTCGAAGACGCTGTCAATACTTGTAGGGAGGGACTCCAGAACCACCCTAACTATTTTTCGGCTCGAGTCGCGCTCGGTCGTGCTCTCCTGGAGTCGAGCGCTCTCGAAGAGGCAAGTCAAGAGTTCGAGACCGTCCTCGGCCAGGTTCCCGACAATATTTTAGCGAACAAATTCCTCGGTCGGACCTACCATGAGCTTGGGACGATTCCCCGACGCTCTCGCGAAGTATCAGATAGCCCAAACACTCGCACCGGAAGACTCCGAGATTTCGGGTCATATCAGCGAGGTCGAGGCTCAAATCGCACAGGGACCGGTTTCGAAGCCTGGGCCTGCGCCCTTGGCGGATTATGACGACCCGACGGCCATTGACTTCGAGGAAGGAGAAAATGAGCCGACGTTCGTAGAGACCGAGCCCTATCCATCGCCAGTGCCACCTCAACCACCTCCTGTGGCACCCGGGCCTGGGTCCCAAGAGGCTGTTTTCGAGTTCGAGGGCACCGAGACTACCGTTTCCGGGGCGTCGGAGCCTCCTGCAATTCCTCCCGCTCAACCGGCGCCCAAAGCGCCAAGCGTGCCGACAGAACCGACAGAAGTTGTTTATGAGTTTGAGGGCCGAGACCGAGAGCCGGCGGTTCCGGCGACACCCATTCAACCCGTCCAGTCCCCGGTGGAAGCGCCTGGTAAGCCTGGTGAGCCTGGTGAGCCTGGTGAGGTTGTCTACGAGCTCGAGGGTAGCGAAGTTATTGAGCCTGAGACCCCGCCGGATGTTCCACCGCCGTCAGCTCACACTCCTTCGCCGGGCGAGGTTGTTTATGACCTTGAAGACAAGCAGGAGGCGCTGAGCGGAAAGCCTGTGTCTGCTCCTGGTCCGCCCAGCGACCTTCCGGCTGCAGAACCGATTTTCGAGCTCGAGGGGTCCGAGTCCCCGCTGCGGCCAGAGCGGGAGCCCTCGACTGCAGCCAGAAGACAGGCCGAGGAGATTCGCACGACACCTGCGGTCTCTGATGAAGCTCGGGCGATGCAAGAAGAGTTCGAGCAGAGTTTCCCGACGGGCGTCGTACAACGGCAGGTCCGTGAGATTAAAGATTCCGCTCGCGTACCCAAACCGAGAACCCACGAGTCTTCGCCGGAAACTACTGCCGAACCTGTTCTTCCTTCGAGACCCCGAGCCGTTGTATGAGCTCGAAGGGGAAGAGTTCGCTCCGCCATTGATGGAGCCCGGGCAAATCGCTCGGGAGGTCGCGCAGTCGTTTGAACCGGTTTCCGACACGCCGATGCCGCAATTTCCGGAATCTAGCCCGGAGCCGGCAGCGGTGGTCGAGAACCCTGCCGAGGAGGCCTCGGCGGGTGTCACGACGGCCACACTCGCGGAGCTTTACGCCTCACAGGGGCATCTCGAGCAGGCTCTAGAAGTTTATCGTGAGCTCATGGCAAATGAACCTGACGATCAGAAGATTCGTCAGCGGTTCGAGGAGCTCCAGATGTTGACTCAAGCCAAAGCCGAGGTTTCCCGAGAAACGTCCGTCCCGGCGGAGGCTGCTTCCACCGCTCGGGCTCACGGTGTCCGCGAGACTCTGCGGGTTCTGGAAGATTGGCTTGCCGCCATCAAGCGGTCCTGAGGATTCAAACTCATGGTTTTTTCCGAGGTGCTACAGGACGTCGCCAAACGTCTCGAAGGGGGCGTTGGTATTGTTGTGATGGGAATGGACGGTATTCCCATCGAGAGAATGGCCCTCGAAGATGGATTCAACTTCGAGATGCTGGCTACGGAATGCACCTCTATTCTCAGGACGACTCGACAAGCCGCGGAGGACGGCGGAGCCGGTGAGCTTCGTGAGTTGATCGTCATGACCGAGGGTCTCACCATATTGGTGGCTACGATTACTCCGGACTACGTGCTTCTTGCAGCCGTTCGACAAGACACCCCGTATGGGCGAGCGCGGTTTTATCTGAAACGTGCCGCTCTAAAGCTGGAGAAAGAATTCGCCTGATTCCGCATCTTCGGATCTTCAAGTTCCCCTATTTTTCCGGACTACGATTGAGCCGGGCGCTCGTGTGTGTTATTTTCACTTTTTTCACGAACGCAGTTTCAAGGGAAGGTAAAAAGTGCCGTTAAATCTGAATGAACTCAAAGAACTTCTAGAGCTCATCTCCGAGCGCGATATTGCCGAGTTCGAGATGGAAGAAGAGGGAGTCAGACTCAAGATCAAGAAGGGAACCGTGGTGCCCGGTCGCTGCGCCCGCCCCGAACAACCATCCCGCCTGCAGCTCTCCCTGTGACTGCCGTTCCCGCTTCCGGAATCGCCGGTTGCCGACCGTCGAGGTGGCCGAGCAGGAAGATCCCGGTCTGACCTACGTTCGCTCTCCCATGGTCGGCACTTTCTATCGAGCACCCGAACCGGGAGCGCCGCCTTTCGTCAATGAGGGCGATCGCATCAAACCGGGGCAAGTGCTCTGTATCATCGAAGCCATGAAGCTCATGAACGAAATCGAGGCGGAGTGTGCCGGGGAAGTCGTCGAGATTTTCGTGGAAAACGCTCAACCCGTTCAATATGGAGACAAGCTCTTCTCCATCCGGACAAGCAACTGATGTTCAAGAAAATCCTCATTGCGAATCGGGGCGAGATTGCACTTCGTATCATCTCTGCGTGCCGGGAGCTTGGGATTCGGACCGTGGCCGTTTACTCCGAGGCCGATTCCGACTCGCTCCACGTTCGCTTTGCGGACGAGGACGTGTGTATTGGTCCTCCCCGCAGCGTAGACAGCTACTTGAATATCCCGAGCATCATTTCAGCGGCCGAGATCACGGGCTCCGACGCCATCCATCCCGGATATGGGTTTCTGGCCGAGAGCGCCTATCTTGCCGAGGTATGCGAAGCCTGTCACATCAAGTTCATCGGACCGAACCCGCGGGCCATAAGAATGATGGGTGACAAATCACTCGCTCGTCGTACGATGAAAAAAGCGGGCGTTCCTGTTTTGCCGGGATCGAGCGGCGTGCTCGAAAACGTCGAAAGTGCTACGGCTCTGGCCGACGAGATTGGTTATCCCGTCATGTTGAAGGCGTCCGCCGGCGGCGGCGGGCAGGGGTATGAGGATCGTCGAGAGTCCGAGCGACCTGGCAAGAGCCTTCCGAACCGCTCAGCAGGAAGCGGAAACGGCCTTCAGCGTACCCGATCTCTATCTGGAGAAGTACTTGGAACGGCCACGGCACATCGAGTTCCAACTGCTTGGTGACAATCAGGGCAACGTGATCCACCTCGGCGAACGGGAGTGCTCGATACAGCGGCGTCATCAAAAACTCGTCGAGGAGTCTCCATCTCCCGCTGTCAGCGATCGATTGCGGCGCAAAATGGGAAAAATCGCTGTCGAAGGATCTCAGGCGGTTAACTACGTCAGTGCCGGGACCATGGAGTTCCTGCTCGATGAGGACGAGAGCTTCTACTTCATGGAAATGAATACGCGTATCCAAGTGGAGCACCCGGTTACGGAGATGGTGACGGGAACGGACCTCGTGAAGGAGCAAATTTTAATTGCCGCCGGGGAAGCCATCAGCTTCGGCCAGCGAGACGTGTCCTTCAACGGGGCGAGCATCGAATGCAGAATCAACGCCGAGGACCCGGAAACTTTCATCCCCTCCCCGGGAAAAATTCACGCGTTCCACCTGCCGGGTGGACCGGGAGTTCGGGTCGATACGGCGGCTCATGCAGATTGCCAGGTATTGCCGCACTACGATTCACTCATCGCGAAACTGGTCGTGCATGGTCGAGATCGGGACGAAGCGATACACCGGATGAGGCGCGCCCTCGACCTGACGGTGGTCGAAGGTGTAAAGACGACCATACCGCTGCATAGAAAGATATTGAGACACTCCGATTTCATCGCCGGCCGTTACAATACTCGTTTTCTGGAGAGTATGGAGGCGAAAGCCGAGGCGGTAGCGTCTTGACGAAGATTCAGAACTCGAGAACCCAAGAACTCAGAATGAAATAAGGTGGACGGCTCTCCTCCTACATCGGGACGCGTCGCCGTCGTCTTTTATCTACTTCTCGCTGAGCCACTTAATGGCGTCGTCTCTATATTTGCCTCGAGGGGCAATCCTTACGAACTTCTCCAAATAGGGACGGGCTTCTTCGTATTTTCCTGAAGCGCGTAAAACGGCGCCGATATTGTAGTAGTAGTTCATTTTGTTGGGATTGATCTCGATGGCACGGCGAAATGCTTCAACGGCTTGGTCCACGTTTTGTTGCCTCAAATAGTACTCTCCAAGGGTATGGTATAAAAAGCCCTCCGTGGGACACAGCGCAATGGCTCGCTGAACGAAATCGAAGCCCGCGTCTAAAATGGTGCTCGAGCGTTGCTGAAATCCAAGCTCGAGCTCGGCCAAAGCTATGGCGTGCAAGGTTCGGCAGTTGTCCGGCTCTAGTCGAAGTGCGAGCTGATAGCGTTCGAGGGCCGCTTCGGGGTCTCCCGCGTTTTGAAGCGCTTCTCCGGCAAGTAAATGAGGTAAAGGAAAATGAGGTGAGCTTTGCGACATGGTCTCGAACAAAACGATGTTGTTTTGCCAAACGGGATTCTGCCTCAACGTACGGAGACCGGCGAGAACAATGAGGACCGCGGCTCCGGCTCTTATCCACCGCGCCGCAGCCTTCCTCTCGACGGCGAGCTCATAGGAGACGCCCACAACCCAACAAAATCCAACGGAGGGAAGGTAGAGAAATCGCTCAGCCACGAGAACGTCGGTAAACGTTCCGGCGTTGAGAACCGGAAAGAGGAAAAGTAGAAGCCAAACGCTGCCGAAATATCCATTGGGATTTCGTCTCCCCAGCCAACCAACCCCGAGGGCGAGCGTGAAGACCAACGCCGCTGCGGACAGAATTTGCGGCCACCCCTCGGGCAAAACCCAGACCATAGGATCGTGCGGGTGGAGCTCGAAGGGGACAATGAGCTTCAGCATGTATCGGGCCACGATTCGAGGCATATTTAAAAGTAGAAGCCACAGAGGCCGTTTGGCTTCCATCAGAAGAGGCATTTCGAGCAAATAAACTCTGGCGAAAAGATAGGCCGTCGCGATAGCGACGTGCGCGAAATCGATTTTACGCAAGTTGGCGAGCCTTTGTTCGTCGAAAGGACCGAACAACGAGGTGTGGAGCAAGAGTGCGGCGGGAAGCACGATGGCGACTTCTTTCGATAGTAGGGCGAGAGCGAAAAAGGTACCGCGGTCATGAGACTTGCGAGCGCATTTTGTTTGCCAGCCTTCAGATATTGACGAACCGAAGCGAGAACGAAGACCGATGCAAGCAGATCGGTCCGGCCCGAAATCCAGGTGACGGACTCGGTGTGAACGGGATGCACGGCGAACACGGCCGCCGCAACAAAAGCGGCCTCCCGGGATCGGAGCAAAATACACCCAATTCCAAAAACCAGGAGAACATTGGCCATGTGAAGAAAGATGTTTGTGGCATGATAACCGGCTGGGTCTTCGCCCCACAGAGCGTAATCCACGAAATACGACAATGTCACGATGGGCCGGTAGTAGTTCCTAAAGCGTCGGGGGTCCTGATAGTTGGCCCAAAAATCCGATACCAAGCCTTCACTGAGGAGCCGCGAGTCTTGGATATACGGGTTTTCCAGGATTAGAAAACGGTCGTCCCAAACGAAATCATAGGTGAGCGTATTCAAGTAGAATACGACGCTGATAACGGCCAGTATCAAATAGGCGAATCGGTTGTTTAACATACCGCGTTCCGTCTTTTCTTGAAGTATTAAATCGGGCTGCCCGCCTTCGCCTCTCGGTCAGTAGAAAACTATGGCTTCCGCCTTCGCCAAGGCTACGGCGGACGAGTCGGCGAGTACACCAGCGTCTAACTCCATGAATTTAGTGTTCCGGTGGTTCGAGGCGATACACATTGTATGCCGGGCCGTCGCTATCGCCACCACCTCGCAGAGAGGTCAGTCGCCAACCGCGTCCCTTCAGGCCTCGGGTGATCCCGTAGATTCGATCCCAAGCCCCGAGCATGACCAGATAGTTGGGCTGGTGGTCCCTGGCGATTTCATGGACCGCCAGAGTTCGCTGCTGCCCGCAAGTAGGCCACGTAAGTCGCCGATGATAGCCGACGCTCAAAGGAGTTTTGAGCCCAACGAAGTCAACAAGATTGAAATTTGTGGCATGCGAAATGTAGCCGGCGTCGTGGATCAGCAAGGTGGCGTCCTCGGGTAGATTCGTCGTGCACCACTCGGCCACGCCCTCGAGCTCGACTTCGGTGAAACGTCGGTTTTGCGTGGCGGTCTCCCAGGCCCGCGGCAGTCGCCAAGCGGACTCACCCGTCGCCAGTAAGAGGAGTAAAAGCGCCGAAGTGCTCCAGAACCGGGAGGAATCCCTGAGACTCGCCACGATCCCGTACAGAAGAAAAGGAACAACGATGTAAAGATAGCGCTGTTCGTAATGACCCAGGGCGCCCGGAAAGTTAATGTAATAGGCGGCGGTAAACACCGCAAAGAAAGCAACTCCGACCCAACCCAAGCGGTGACGAGGAAGGTACAGCAGTCCTGCCGACAGGGCCCCCAGCGTTGAGGCAAAGTGAGCGAGACTGCCAAATACCCATGTTCTTTTGAGGCCCGCCGGAAGACACCCCTCCGAGAAGAACAGCTTTTTGGCTTCAATGGTCGTTGGATAAGGTGCTCCCGACGAAATCCAGAACCACACGATCAACGGCATGGCCGGTAGGAGGGCTATGCACCGACCAGAAGGGCTCGTGTGCGAGAATGCGAGCGGCCTTGACGCGAATCTCAGTAGCCAGCAGGACCATTGTCACGACGATCAGCTCAGGACGTAGGAACGGTAACATCCATAGACGCAGGGACGCAGCCACCAGACACTATCGCGGTTTTCGCTGACCAGAACGAGTGCCCAGACGAGACCCGCCATCGCAAGTCCGGTCTCCATTCCGTTGAAGAGCTGGTGGAGCGTGAGTCCGGCCATGAGCCCGGTCGCGACGACGAGCGTCGCGTGAGGGATGGAGCCGCTATGGGCCCACACGAGCCGCATGAGCCCGAAAACGTACAGAGTTACTCCGATCCAGGAAGCGGCGAGCAAAGCTCGTTCGGGCTCGAAGGCTGACAGCAGAAGGGTGACGAGAAGCAGGTGCAGGGGACTCGTTGCGCCGACAACGGGTGGTACGCCGGAGTAGTTATCATCTGCTCCGGTGTTGAGAACCCTGGCGTTGTGAAGCGTGATATAGGCGTCGTCCACGGGAAAGAAAGGCCGGGCTGTGAACACGAAGTGGACGGCGCAGATTGTAACGAGTAGTGCCGTCAACGAAAACGCAAACGTACGCCTCCGCGGGCGGTTGGCCGGAGAGAAGAGCCGTTCCAATCGGTTACTACGGGGTGTGTTCGCGCCGGTCACGATTAGGTTTGGGTCCTTGGATCGGATTCCAAATGTAGATACCACGCTGGTCAGGAGTAAGCAAGGAGGCTTCCATCAGTGCTTCCTCGCTCCTCGCGCGTCGGCTCTCGCTTGCGCCTCCGTAAATCGCATTCCGGTGATCCTGACGAGTCCTCGAGGAGGGGCGCGACTCTCTACGTTAGCGCTGCGCTCGGGCTGAGGGCTCAGTCCACTGAAAATTCCCAATCCATCGCTTCCATAGTAAAATAGTGACTTCAGCCCGGAAATCGAATATGGTCCAGCAAAAAATCAACGATGAACCTTCGCGGCATGACATTCGACAGATTGCCGTTTGGCTCGTCATCTTTGTCGTAGCATCGGGCTCGCTGCTCGATTGTCGGCCTCCGGAACCCCTGCCTCCCTCGCCGTCGAGTCAAATTATTCTCCTCGGTCTAGACGGCGCGAGTTGGAGTTTCATCGATCCCATGTTGGAAAGGGGAGCTCTCCCTAACTTAAAGACCATCATCGATAACGGTGTGCGGGCACCTTTGAAGACGCTCAAGCCGAGCCTTTCTGTGATCGTTTGGACTTCGATTGCAACCGGAAAGACTCCGATGGAGCATGGCATCGTTGGTTGGGATACGAAGGATAGTGAAACGGGCGACCGCATGCTGGCAAATTCTACAACACGGAGGGTCGAGGCTCTGTGGACCATCCTCTCCCAGGCCGGGTACCGGGTTACCGTTATCAATTGGTGGGCAACCTGGCCGGCGGAGAAGGTGCGGGGGCATATCGTTTCGGAGCGGTATAGTCGGAGCGTGGATGGTAGATTCGAAGACTCAACCTACCCACACAACCTGGCACTGGAGCTTCAGGAAAAGCAGACCGACGAATGGCCTTGGTTGCGCCGCAGCCTCGAGGAAGGTAGGCTGAGGTCCATCGGAGACGATCCGAGCTCGAGCCCCACCTCACCGTTGACGCCCGCGCAATGGAAATCTGCTTCTTTCATTTACGGACACGACTATAAAGGGGAACAAGCGGCTTTCCACCTGCTGGAAACGAAAGAAGAAACAAATTTCATGGCTCTTCTTTCCTGTAAAATCGACGCGGCGTCTCACTATATGTGGCGTTTCCTTCCGTCCGGAGAGCGCGACGAACGATTTTATAGCCGTCTTCTCGAACCCGTCTATGCCTACGAGGATGAGCTGCTCGGTCGCCTTCTCGATGAGGCACGCCCGGGCGCTCACGTGATTGTTGTTTCCGACCACGGATTCGAGCGCACCGAAGAGGGCTATGACCACCAACACTCCGATCCCGATGGCATATTTATTGGATGGGGACCTCGTTTTCGCAAAGGTATCGAGCTCTCGGAGGTTTCGGTCTACGACATCGCACCGACGGTGCTCCATTTGGCCGACCTTCCGGTCGCGAGAGACTTTAAAGGGCGTGTGCTCGAAGACGCGTTGACAGGAGAACGACCTGTCCAATGGACCCAGAGCTACGAAACGGGGCGCCGTTCGCCTCGGGCCGGCTCGAGCCCGGTGGAAGATCGGATTCGAGAGCAGCTTCGCGAGCTGGGTTACGTCCAGTGATTCTCCCAGCCGGCGCTCGATTCCACCCTTCGTCCGGTAGAGTCTCTAGGACGCTCAGGCCTCCAAAATCCGGTCCAACGGAATGCGGATTCAATGATCCGCTCTGCGTCTTGGCGCCTTAGCGTCTTTGCGTTTTTTCTCGAGTGTTCCACTGCCTCAAATTCCGCCCACCTCCGAGGTGTCGGTTTCGCCGAGGTCGGATATACTCCAGATGCATTCCTAGGATGGGCTAAAGATGCTAAAGGTGGGTCTCACCGGCGGTATTGCTTGCGGGAAGAGCGTTGTTCGCCGGCGACTGGCTGAGCTTGGGGCCTATACCCTTGACGCCGACGCCATCGTGCACGAGCTCATGGCGCCGGGCACCGAGCTCACCCTCGAGATCGAGAGTTCTTTCGGTGCTCGAGATGCTGACGGTGGATGGGGCCGTCGATCGAGCGCACCTTGGAGCGCTGGTCTTCGAGAATTCTGAAGCGAGGGAGCGGCTCAACCGAATAGTTCACCCGCACGTCCTCGAAAGGCAAGGAGAACGTCTCCTCGAAGCGGGTGAGCGCGGCGAGCCCATGGCGATTGTTGACGCGGCGCTCATGATCGAGGTAGGCACTTACCGGAAATATGATTTCCTTGTTGTTGTCTACTGCCCGCGTGCTCTTCAAATCGAGCGTCTCATGAAGCGAGACGGTTATCGGAGAGACGAGGCGGTACGGCGGATTGATGCGCAAATGCCGGTGGATGAGAAAAGGGAGTACGCGGATTTCGTTGTGGATACGTCGGGAAGTCAGAGGAAACGAACCGGCAAGTGGACGAACTGTGGGGAAGCTCCAAGAACTGGCGAAGTCCAAAAGAGACAACGCAAAGGCGCGAGGTCGCAAAGACGCGAAGCGGGATTAGGCCCTAAACAAGTGTAGCGCAGAGACACAATGCCGCTGAGTAAATCCTGAAGATGACGGCGACGAGCTTCGTCGAAAGCGGAAGTCGTCGTCAGATTCTCGATTCTGTCTTCTGACTTCTGTCTTCTGAATTCTCTCTCCTGACCTACGACTTGGGGCTCGATTCGTACTCGGGAGCCACGAGTCGCTCTTCTACAAAGGTGTTCCATTCCTGGCAGTGAGGGCAGCGCCAAAGGATGCCGTTGGCTCGATAGTGGCATTTCGTGCATACGTGGGATCGAGGAAGAATACAGACTTGCGCACGCGGTCAAGATATTGATTCATGACTTCTGTGGGAGCGCCGTTTGCCAAAAGGAGCTCCCAAGCTTCCAAATGGGCTCCTAAGGCGTTTGGATTGTTTTCCGCAGCCGCGAGTAAGAGCTCGTAGGCTTCGCCGTTTTTCCCTCACGCATCCTTTTTCTTGCGAGAGCGTCGTGAGCTCTCCAATCTTTGGGATCCCGATTCATGACCTTGCGTAAAAGCGGTCCATTTTTCGAGCTCGCCCTTTTGCTCGTAGACCTGCTCGAGCCGGTCGAAGACCAGGTAGGCATGTTCCGGCGATTGTTTCGCCAGGGCTTCCCATTGCGCGATGGCCTCATCGTGTCGTCCTTGACGTTGCCATTAGATCACCGAGGTGGAGATACGGCGGCGGCAGTTTCCGGTCGAAGCGAATGGCGGTCTCGAAACTGCGGACCGCTAGATTTTCGTCCGAGGCAGACACGGCGGATAGTCCGATCTGGTCATGCAGGAAGGCCGTTAAAGTGGAGTCAGTCCCGTCTGTCGAAGGTTCGAGCTCTTGGAGAAGACTCAACGCCTTTTCCCAGTCTTTCTCCTCCTCATGGATCTTCAACAGATTGAGATCAGCGTAAAGATTGCCCGGATCGACACGGGTGATCTCCTCGAATGTTGCCAGAGCTCGGTTTCGAAAACCAGCTCTTTTGAAATCGATTCCTAAACAAAGCAGAGCGTGGGCTCTTTCACGCTGCTGGAGACCGGGACGATGAAGAATACTCTGATGGATTTGTATTGCGCGCTCGAGTTGGCCCTTTTCTCTCAGGAGGTTTCCGAGTATGAGGTAGATCTCGATAGCCTCCGTATCGGCGCGGGCGGCACGGGTAAGCTCAGCAACCGCGCGATCGAGCTGGCGTGACGCCAGATAGTCGAGCCCCAAGATATAGTGGATAGACTCGCCAAACCTTTTCTTCGATTCGGGGCGGCTGCGCGATGCGATTTTTTCCCAGACTCGACCCAGCGCCACGCCGCCGACGAACGCGAGGAGTGTTATGAGAAGTACTTGCTCGTCCGAGCTCATAGTGGATTTCTCGAGATTTCGGAAACAATAGGAATATTCAACCTCCGAGCGAGCGTTTAGGACTCCAACTCTATTGTGGAATCCGGCGCCTCCCGCAGCCGCGGCGCCGGTAAGGATTCTTCGAGTGGGAGCTTGCGGAGCCCGCTGAGCTCAGACTCCAACCGCTCGACCGATCGACGCATCTGTCGGAGGCGAGACCGGAGGCGCAGCTGATCCGCCACGGCAAGGATAGCTGCCACGAGGAAACCGATGAGCATGGCTCCAAAAAGTGCCAGTGCCAGGGGAATCTCCCGCGTATGCCATCCGCGAGTCAGGTAGATGACCACTCGCTGGTCGAAATTGAAATAGATGAATATGGCCAGAACGGCCCCTACGAGTACGTAGAACAAATTGCGAAGAGTAGTCACGACAACCTCGAATAGCTTTGGACGAGCTCCGCGAGGAGCCCCTTCGCGGAGAGGATTTCATCGATGAGCTCGCGAACGGCTCCGAAGCCGCCGCGGGCGCGAGTGACGTAGTGAACACGCGACCGAACCTCCCGATGCGCATCAGCGACCGCTGCAGAGAGCCCCACCCTTATGAGGACTGGAAGATCGGGAAGGTCGTCGCCCATATAGGCTACCTGTTCGACTGTTAAACTCTCTTGTTCCAGTGCTTCTCGTAGAGCCGGAAGTTTGTCATTGACTCCAAGCCGTACGAATTCCATTCCGAGCTCTCGCGCACGCTCGCTGACCGCCAAGGAATGGCGCCCCGAAATGATGCCCAATTTTAGGCCGACTCGCCGTGCCAAGGCGAGGCCGATACCGTCTCGAGAATGGAACCGCTTGACCTCCTCGTCGCCGTGGCGCTCGAATGTGCCATCGGTCAGCACCCCATCCACATCCAGCAGGAGCATCTCGATGCGTTGCGCCTTCTCTTTAAAAGCAGTATCCATTTCCCTACCGTTTTCTGAACTCTGGAAGCTGAGGAAAAATCCGCGGACGGTAGTACCGAGTAATAGTAAATCTTGATGACGACGGTGACCAACCTAGTCGAAAGCGGAAGCCGTCCTTCCGGTTCCCTTCTGAATTCTGCCTCCTGCCTCCTGTCTTCTCTCCCCAAGGGCTCCGATACAAGGCGGTTTTCGGAGCCCTTGGCTAGAAGTAGCTTCCCAGCCTCCAAAGATCATGGAGGTGAACGATACCCGCGATGCCTTTTTGTTCGTCGGGTACCAAAATCGACGTTATCTTACATTCCTCCATGATCGCCAGTGCGCGGGCTGCAAGCTCCCGGCGGTCGATGGTGCGCGGATCGGGCGTCATACATTGCCGAGCGGTTTTACTCAAGAGGCTCTCGTCTTTCCCAAGTTGCCTTCGCAGATCACCGTCGGAGATGATTCCTGAGATAGATCCTTTCTCATCCACGACGCCGGTTACGCCGAGACCTTTGCGGGACATTTCGTAGATAACCTCGGCCATGAGAGTGTCCTCGCGGACAACGGGGATCTCATCGCCCGTGTGCATCAAGTTCTCCACCCGCATCAGCTTGATTCCCAACTGCCCGCGCGGGTGAAGTTCCGCGAAATCGTCGGAGCTGAATCCTTTGAGTTCGACAACCGCCATGGCCAGCGCATCCCCGAGCGCCAGGGAAGCGGTGGTGCTGGCGGTGGGGGCGAGCCCCATTGGGCAGGCCTCTTCGTCCACGGAAACGTCCAGTACGACGTCCGACGCTTGCCCAAGCGTCGAATGGACTCTGCCGAGAAAGGAAATGAGTGAGATGCTCAATCTCTTGACGGGCTGGAGCAGCTGCAAAATCTCCTCTGTCTCGCCGCTGTTGGAGACCGCGACAACGACATCGCCCTGAACCAACATGCCCAGGTCTCCATGAAGAGCTTCAGCGGGGTGGAGGTAGAGCGATGGTGTACCGGTACTGTTCAACGTAGCGGCGATTTTCCGGCAAATGATTCCCGACTTGCCGATTCCCGTGATGACCACCCGTCCTTGACAACCTGCGACCAGGTCTACGGCTCGTTGGAACTGCGCATCGATACGCTCGACGAGCTTTTCGATGGCACGGGCCTCGATGGTCAGCACTTTGCGTGCGAGATCGAGACTCATGGTGACTCCCGGAGGGCGCGTTCGATAGCTTTGAGTCTGCGCAAGAGGGAGTCGAGTTGCGACAAATCGAGACTGTTCGGCCCGTCGGAAAGAGCTTCGGCAGGATTGTCGTGAACCTCCATAAAGATTCCGTCAACGCCGGCCGCAATGCCCGCGGATGCCATTTCGGGGATGAAACGTGACTGGCCGCTCGAGGTCGTGCCGGCGCCGCCGGGCAGTTGGAGGCTGTGGGTCACGTCGAAAATCAAAGGGATTCCCTTTTCACGTATCGATGGGAATCCACGGAAATCAACCACAAGGTTATTGTAGCCGAAAGACGTACCGCGCTCGGTGACGACCACTTGTTCGGTCCCAGCGGAGTAAGCCTTTTCGACCGCGTGGACGATATCCCACGGGGCTAGAAACTGACCTTTTTTGATGTTGATGGGCTTTCCGCTCTCAGCGGATTTCGTGACGAGGTCGGTTTGGCGACAGAGGAACGCCGGAATTTGCAGCAAATCCACTGTGGCCGCCACCGCTTCCACCTGTTCCGTCGCATGAACGTCTGTGGTCACCGGGACGGCGACCTCGGAGCGAATCTCGCGAAGAATCGCGAGGCCTTCCTCGAGACCAGGACCTCGATAGGAGCTGAGAGAGGTGCGATTTGCCTTGTCGAACGAAGTTTTGAAAATGAAAGGGACTTCAAGCTCGCCGGCTATAGACTGGATCTCGCGAGCCATGAAGAAGGGATGCCGATCGTTTTCTATCACACAGGGACCGGCGATGAGAACGAAAGGGTGACCGCCGCCGATAGTGACCGGTCCGATTCCGCACCTGTCTGGTTAAAGAGTGTTTCTCCATTGTATCTACTTTTTATATGCGGACTGGCTACTTGCTGCTTCCTCCTCTTGCGTTTCGGCGGATTCCCGGGACTCTTCCCTGGCCATTTTCGACTTCCAAGCGGCACCGATAAAATCCCGGAACAACGGATGGGGCGCCAGTGGGCGTGATTTGAACTCGGGATGAAATTGAACGGCCAGGAACCATGGATGGTCGGGAATCTCGACAATCTCCACGAACTTGTTGTCGGGTGTTCGGCCCGAGATTTTCATGCCGTGCTTGGTCAAAATCTCGTCGTATTGGTGGTTGAACTCGTAACGGTGCCGGTGCCGTTCGGAGATTCTCGAGCACGCGATAGGACCGCTGAGCCAGCGAACCGGGCTCGAGAGCGCATGGGTAGGCACCGAGACGCATCGTTCCTCCCAGCTCGTCTATCCCGGCGAGCTCTCGTAGTTTGACGATGAGCCGGTGAGGAGAGTCTGGATCACACTCCGAGGAGCTGGCCTCTTTCAAGCCACAGACGTTGCGGGCATACTCCACCACGGCCCATTGGAATCCGTAGCAGATACCAAAATATGGGACCAAGTTGCGACGGGCATAGCCCGCGGCGAGCGCCATACCTTCTGTGCCGCGTGGGCCGAACCCCCCGGGCACGAGAATGGCATCCACCGATTCGAGCTCGGCGAGGTTGTCCGGCGACAGGTCTTCCGCCTCGATCCACTTCAAGTGAACCTTAATGTCGTGAGCAAAGCCACCGTGGGCCAGCGCTTCGTTGAGGCTTTTGTAGGAATCTTCGAGTCGCACGTATTTGCCGACCATGCCGATGGTGACTTCGCCGCGAGGATGTTTGATTCGTTCGACCAAGTCTTCCCATTCGCTGAGGTTCTTTTGTTTTGCAGGGAGGTTCAAGATCTTCAAGATGCTCAGGTCCAGTCCTTCCTTGGCGAGGTGAAGGGGCACTTCGTAGATGGACTCTACGTCCTTGGCGGCAATGACCGCGTCTTCGTCGACGTCGCAAAAAAGCGCTATTTTCGATTTGAGATCGCGGGAAAGGCGGCGGTCGGTGCGGCACATAAGGATGTCAGGTTGGATACCGATGGCCCGAAGCTCACGAACGCTATGTTGAGTCGGTTTGGTCTTCTGTTCGCCGGTGACATTTATATAGGGCACCAGGGTCAAATGAATAAACAGAGCCCCCCTTCGACCCACGTCCTGTCGGAACTGACGAACCGCTTCCAAAAAAGGCAGACTCTCGATGTCGCCGACCGTGCCGCCGATCTCGGCGATGACGATGTCGGCATCTTTGGATACCGGTTCGAGTCGGCTCTTGATCTCGTTCGTAATGTGCGGGATGACTTGGACGGTTCCCCCCAGATATTCTCCCCGACGTTCCTTCGTGATCACGGTCTCGTATATTTGGCCGGTCGTCGCGTTGGAGGCTCGGGTGAGACGCACGCGAGTGAACCGTTCGTAATGCCCGAGGTCTAGATCCGTTTCGGCGCCGTCATCGGTGACGAAAACCTCGCCGTGCTGATACGGGCTCATCGTGCCCGGATCGACGTTGATATAAGGGTCCAGCTTGATGAAGGAAACGCGATACCCGTGGGCCTCCATGAGTCGGCCGATCGAGGCGGAAGCGAGTCCTTTACCGAGTGAGGAAACGACGCCACCCGTGACGAAAAGATATTTAGTATCGGTTGCCTCCATATTCTCGTTCTCCCTGGTTGGTTTATAGCACAGTCACGAAAACGCTGTCAGTAAGTCCGGAAGACGACGGCGACCCGTCCCGACCTCGAATGGGAGCCGTCCTCCTGTTTCATTCTGAGTTCTCGAGTCCTTGAGTTCTAGAGTTCTTTTCTTCCTTTAGCGAACATCTCCCGGACGCGCTCCAGATCCTCGGGCGTGTCTACGGCGATGTTGTCGTACTCCGTTAACTCGACGCGAATCGGTATTCCGTGCTCGAGAGCCCGAAGCTGTTCGAGTTTCTCCCGTTGCTCGAGCTCCGTCGGCTCGGTTCGGGCGAGCTCGAGAAGTATCGGTTTCGGATAAACGTAGAGACCGATGTGCTTGTAGAGCCGAGCGTCGCCCGGCGCTGGAGTCTCCAAAAACGACCGGGAGAGCTTTTGCAGACTCATGTCCTTAGTCGCCACGAAGGGAATGGGCCACCGTGAGAAATATAGAGCCAGTGCCCGGGTGTCGGTGACGACTTTGACCACGTTGGGATCCCAAAGCTCCCGCCCGGATGTAATGGCTCGGCGTAGACTCGCGATCGCCTCGCCCTTATTCTCCTTGCAGGCCTCCACGGCTTGGTCGATGGCCTGGGGATCGATGAGGGGCTCATCTCCTTGTACATTCACGATGAGGTCTGCATCGAGCTCGGACGCGACCTCGGCGACCCGATCCGTTCCGCTTTTGTGAAGCGGGGAGGTCATTAGACACTGCCCGCCGAAACCCAGGACAGCGTTGACGATTCTGGGATCGTCGGTGGCCACGATGACTTCTTCCACGGACTTCGCGCTCTGAGTACGCGTGTAGACATGCTCGATCATGGGTTAACCGGCGATTTCAGCGAGAATTTTGCCGGGAAATCGACTGGAACGGTAGCGGGCGGGAATTACCGCAAGTGTCCGCATCAAAATAACAATCTTTGTTTAGTGGTCGTTCGGCTCTTCGCCTCACTCCCAGCCCTCGCTCTTCGCTCGGGCGAACGGACGGACTCCCTCGCGCCTACGCCTTCGCTCTTCGCTTCGGCGTGACGCAATCGTCCGCATTCGGACTCCCCGCAACGGAATGAGATGTTGCGGGGCTGCCACCAACGGGCGTCCCTCCGCAAAATTCCTCCCGGCCGGCGGCCCTGGAGGCCGCACCTCTAGCGCCTCAAAAGTGTGAACAGAATTCTCAGTTTTTGACGGCGCTAGAGGCGGTCGTGATCATATATTCGGTCCCTCGGTCTGTCAAACCTTTTATTGACGATGGTTTGGAGGGCTGTTATAGTTCGGCCATGCAACGGGCCATCGCCTTTTTGGCGACGCTATTCTTATGCTATCCCCTCGTTGCAGACACGGCGTTTACCATTCTGGGTGCCCGAGCAACGGGGTTGGCGGGAGCCTATACGGCCGTTGCGGATGATGCAACTGCTTACTATTGGAATCCTGCCGGCGTGGCCCGGGGGCCTTGGGTACGCTTGGGTTTCTTTGCGGGAGAGGCGGATCAGGACTGGGGAGATACGGTAAACCGTCTTCGGTCGGGAGAGGCCGGAAAGGATTCTCAGCTCCTTGGGGACCGAGCGTGGGGATTTGCCACGGGCTTCACCGTTTTGGGTGTCGCCGTCACACGCTTTACGCACACGCAGACAGTACTCGATGGGGACACCCTTCGATCCCAGGGTCTTCAAACCTGGGATGTCGCTGCTACATTCGTCCAATCTTTGCCACCAGATGATCTGATCATCGGCGTTAGCGCACGCTACATTCGAGGCACGGCCTATTCGGAAGAGATCCCGAGATCGAATATCCCAAAAAGCGAGCAAAATGTCGCGAGCTTGGTCGATCGGGCCCTGCAGTCCACCGGCCGAAGCGAGAGCGAGCCCGGTATCGATCTAGGGATCGTTTACCAGCCGACCGAATGGGTGCGACTCGGTCTGAATGCGCGCAATCTCAATCGGCCGACGTTTCATACCGACGTGGGTGAGCCCATTTCTCTCGAGCGACATGTGCGCGCCGGGGCGGCTTTTTTTCCAACAGGAAGCTTTCTCGTGTCTTTGGATGTCGATGTGAGCGGTCACAACGATCCCGGTTTTTTGAATGGTTGGCGCGAGTTGGCTTGGGGTGTGGAAAAGACTTGGAGAGAGAAAACCTTTGCGTTGCGAGGCGGCCTTCGGACGGAAATTTCGGAGGGCGGTTTGAGCCGCCCCGGTTTCGCGGCCGGCGTTGGGTGGACGATTAAAGGACTCAATTTGGAAGCTGCCGCGATCACGAGCACGCGCCAACGATTGGGGGCACTTTGGGTCGGCGTGAGTTTCATACGATGAATGCGGCCATCCAATGAGAGCATCTGAACTCGATTTTTCAAATCCGATCCGGGCCGAAAGCTCGTTTAGCTTTGTCCAGGGGCTTCTCGGCCTTGACAATTCTTGCTCTGAGAGTTAAAGTTGATAATCCAGTAATCCTCAGTGAACAGAACGGTTTAGGCTCCAGCTAGATCGATTACGAGCGGGGTGATTCGATGCCGATCAAGCTCGGCGAGCTGCTGGTGAAAGAGAATCTCATTTCGCCACAGCAGCTCCAAGAGGCGTTGACCTACCAGAAGCAACACGGTGGGAAATTAGGTTACAACCTAGTCAAATTGGGATTCATCAAAGACGAAGAGATCACGGCCCTACTTTCCAAACAGTACGGGGTACCTTCGATCAACCTGGGTCGATTCGAAATCGATCCATCGGTGATCAGGCTCGTTCCGGCGGAGACGTCCCAGAAGTACCAGATCATTCCGCTGTCACGGGCGGGCGCAAACCTCACCATTGCCATGGTCGATCCCACGAACGTATTCGCCATGGACGACATCAAGTTCATGACCGGCTACAATGTGGAACCCGTCGTGGCGTCGGAAAGCGCCATCATGGACTCCATCGAGAAATATTACGGCTCGATGCATTCCCTCCAGATCAAGGAGGAGCTCGACAAGCTGGTCGAGGCCGAGTCGGACGATGTTGAGGTCCTGGAAGAGGCGGAGGATATCGATCTCGATGCGCTCGAAGCTTCCAGCGAGGAGGCTCCGGTCATCAAGCTCTGTAACCTCATTCTCACCGACGCGCTCAAGCGCGGGGCAAGTGATATCCATATCGAGCCCTACGAGAGGGAGTTTCGAGTCCGGTTCCGCATCGACGGTGTGCTCTACGTGGTGATGAATCCGCCCATGCGGCTCCGGGAAGCGATAACTTCCCGCCTTAAGATCATGGCCAAACTGGATATCGCCGAAAAACGTCTTCCCCAGGATGGCCGAATCAAGATCCGCATGAATAGCCAAGGAAAGACACGGGAGCTCGATTTTCGCGTTTCCACTCTCCCGACGCTCTTCGGCGAGAAGGTCGTTTTGCGGCTTCTGGACAAAGAGAACCTGATGCTGGATATGACCAAGCTCGGGTTCGAGCAGGTTTCGCTGAAACGCTTCGAGACGGCTATTTTGAAGCCGTGGGGTATGGTCTTGGTGACGGGGCCCACGGGTAGCGGTAAGACCAACACGCTCTATTCCGCCATCAGCCGACTGAACACACCGGAGACCAACATCATGACGGCCGAGGACCCGGTGGAGTTCAACCTGGTGGGCATCAACCAGGTGCAGATGAAGGAAGCCATCGGCCTCAACTTTGCGGCCGCCCTTCGGTCCTTTCTCCGGCAGGATCCCAACATCATCTTGGTCGGCGAGATCCGGGACTTCGAGACCGCGGAAATCGCCGTGAAGGCGGCATTGACCGGTCACATGGTGCTCTCGACGCTCCATACCAATGACGCTCCATCGACCATCAACCGGCTCATGAATATGGGAATCGAGCCCTTTTTAGTGGCGACATCGGTCCATTTGATTTGCGCGCAACGTCTCGTGCGGCGAATCTGTAAAGAGTGTCGGGCACCGCAAGATGTCCCCGCTAAAGCTTACATTGATATAGGTTTCACCCCCGAGGATGCCAAGAACATCAGTGCCTACAAAGGCAAGGGCTGCAGCAATTGTAACAACACGGGATACAAGGGCCGTGTCGGATTGTATGAAGTCATGGAATGTGGCGAGGAGCTCCGCCAAGGCGTTCTCGACGGCTACTCCGCCATCGAGCTCAGGCGTAAGGCCATGGAAGACGGTATGGTCACGCTTCGCCAGAGCGGACTCCAGAAGATCAAGGACGGTATGACCACGATCGAGGAGGTGGTTCGAGAGACGGTACTGTAGGTTCTCTTACGCACGTTTCGTTCCACCGGGTTCGTCTTGCGTTGTAGAATACCCGGAGCGGTCTGGATGACAAGTTAGGAGCAACTATGGCGGTTAGCCTGCATCAGCTTTTGAAGACTATGCTAGAAATGGGAGGCTCCGATCTCCATGTCACCAACAACTCACCTCCTCAAGTAAGAGTAGACGGAAAACTCCGGCCTTTGGACATGCCTCCGCTCTCGGCGGTGGAAACCAAACAACTTGCCTATAGCGTGCTGACCGACAACCAGAAGCATCGGTTCGAGGAGAGTCTCGAGCTCGATTTTTCTTTTGGAATCAAAAATTTAGCCCGTTTCCGTGCCAACGTTTTCATGCAGCGGGGTGCCACAGCTGCTGCATACAGAACAATTCCTTACGAAATCAAGGGTTTCAAGGACCTAGGGCTTCCTCCCGTGATCGCCCAAATTTGTGAGAAGCCGAGGGGACTCGTGCTCGTCACCGGACCCACCGGTAGCGGCAAATCGACGACGCTGGCTGCCATGCTCGACAAGATCAACGACGAGCGGCACGAGCACATCATTACTATCGAAGACCCGATCGAATACTTGCACAATCACAAAGCCTGTTTGGTCAATCAGCGCGAGCTCCACGCCGACACGCACAGTTTTCCCAATGCTCTTCGATCCGTGCTCCGTGAAGATCCCGACGTCGTGCTCATTGGTGAGATGCGGGACTTGGAGACCATCGAATCGGCGCTTCGTATCGCGGAAACGGGCCACTTGACGTTTGCTACATTGCATACCAACTCGGCGGCACAGACCATCAACCGTATCGTCGACGTGTTCCCTTCCCACCAACAGTCGCAGATCCGTGCTCAGCTGTCTTTCGTGCTCGAGGGAATCATGTGTCAAGCTTTGCTTCCCAAAGCTAGCGGGACGGGCCGAGTGCTCTCCATGGAGATCTTGGTGCCCACTCCGGCCATTCGGAACCTCGTTCGTGAGGACAAGATCCACCAGATTTACTCGACCATGCAAACCGGGCAGGAAAAGCACGGCATGCAGACATTCAACCAAAGTTTGGCGACACTGTACTTTCAGCGCCAGATCACCCTTCAGTTGGCACTTTCCATGTCCTCGAACACCGAGGAGCTTCAGGACATGATCAACCGGGGTACGGGGCTTGCGGGTGGCCGGCCCACGGGTCCGCCGAGCCGGGCAACGCGCGCTACGAGGTAGGAGAAAATCGGGATCCGCTTCGCGTCGCGGATGGAGGAAGAATGGAATATTGGAAGAATGGGCGAACAGCGGACCCATTCCATCCTTCCATTCTTCCAAGGTTCCAACTCCGAGGCTTTTGTGGAATGTTGACCCAACGAGCGAGCTCGACCCTTCGGGCCGTATCGCTCGAGTCAACTCGGGCGTAATTAAAGGAGGCACTCGATGCCGGCATATACGTGGAAAGGCAAAAACCGCACAGGGTCGACGACCAGCGGCGAGAGAGTAGCGGCGACCAAGGATGCTGCCATTGCCATGCTCCGCCGAGAGCAAATCCTGGTTACCAGCATCAAGGAAAAGGGCAAAGAATTTACGCTGCCGACTCTCGGGGGTGGCGTCAGTAGCAAAGATATAGCTGTTTTCACCCGCCAGTTCTCGGTCATGATCGATGCCGGCTTGCCTTTGGTACAGTGTCTCGAGATCTTGGGTACACAAAATGAGAATCAGGCTTTTCAAAAGACACTCCTTGCCGTGAGGCAGGATGTGGAAGGTGGTGCTTCGCTTGCGGACGCCATGAAAAAACACCCCAAGGTCTTCGACGACCTCTATACGAATATGATTGCCGCCGGTGAGGCCGGAGGTATCCTCGATACGATTCTCAAGCGCCTCGCGACCTATATCGAGAAAAACGTCAAGTTGAAAGCCCAGGTTAAGTCGGCTATGGTTTATCCCGTTGCCGTCATCTCCATCGCCGGCCTCGTGGTGACTGTCATCCTCTGGAAAGTCGTTCCGACCTTTGCGGCTCTGTTTGCCGGATTGGGTGCGCAGCTGCCTTTGCCGACTCGAATCGTAATCGCCGCTTCCAACTGGCTGGTTCGACTACTTCCGTTCCTCGTCGTCGGTGGCATCGTCCTCGCCGTTGCTTTTCGGCGTTACTACGCCACCTATAACGGGCGGAGGATGATCGATGGCATCACGCTGAAGCTGCCGATTTTGGGGATGATCCTGCGCAAAATCGCGGTGGCTCGTTTTTGCCGTACCCTGGCAACCCTCATTTCGAGCGGCGTGCCCATTTTGGACGGCCTCGAAATCACTGCAAGGACATCTGGAAATGCCATCGTCGAAGACGCTATCATGAAGACTCGTAAGAGCGTCGAGGGCGGACAGTCCCTCGCCGAGCCCTTGAAGGAGACCGATGTTTTCCCGTCCATGGTTGTGCAGATGATCTCGGTCGGTGAACAAACGGGCGCCTTGGATGCCATGCTGGGGAAAATCGCCGACTTTTACGAAGAGGAAGTCGACACTGCCGTTGCCAATCTGATGACCTTGATGGAGCCCGTCCTCATCCTCTTTCTGGGAACGGTGGTCGGCGGGATCGTCATCTCGATGTACCTTCCGATCTTCGAGCTCATCAACCAGTTGTCCTAATTCAACAAGGGGAAGGTCCCCGAGGACGTTTCAACGGGCGGGTGGAACTCCCGCCCGTTTCCAAATTGGAACGAACGTTGCGGCGTACGGCCGAGCAAACCGATTCGAGTCAGTTGGACAATCGTCTGATTTGGCTCATGGTCCTGCGGGTCATCGTGGTGACGACGCTCTTGGGCTCGGCCGTCACCGTCGAGGTGGTGCCCCAACCGGAATCTCAGGCACGTCCTCTTTTCTACCTCATTGCCCTGACCTATCTTCTGACGCTCGCTTACGCTTTGGCGTGGCCTTTCGCAGCCTCTTTCCGGCGTCTTGTGGCCTATGTTCAGATTTTCGGAGACCTTGTCATCATCACCGGCACGGTGTACTTCACCGGAGGTCTCGAGAACAACTTCTCTCTTCTTTATTTCATCTCTATTATTAGCGCCAGCATCATCCTCTTCCGAGCCGGCGGACTGATTGCGGCCGCGACGGCATCTGTCTTTTACGCGACCGTGATACTCACCGTTTCCTTCGGCATTTTGCCCAGCTATCCTCCGAACTCGATTCCAAGTCAAGCCGTGGAAGTGTACTACTACAGTATCTTCTTCAACGTTTTCGGGTTCTTTACAGTAGCTTCTCTCACTAGCTATCTCTCGGAGGGTTTGAGGAAAACGGGTCGGGAACTGGTTGAGGCCTCGGATCATCTGGCCGATCTCCAGGCATTCAACCAAACCGTCATCGATTCCATCGCGTCGGGCTTGATGACCACCGATCTCGAGGGGAAGATAAACTTCCTCAACAAATCGGCGGTAAACATCCTCGGTGTCAGCAGCGAGGATGTGGTGGGGGAAAGGGTAGACAAGATCCTGGGAGAAGGCGACGACTATATCGAGTACCTTCAAGAAATGTTGGCGGAGCAAAGGTACCGTCGCATGGAAGGCATCTACCTGAACCGGCGCGGTGAGCAAATATTCTTGGGCATGAGCGTTTCATACCTTCTCGTTAAGGGAGAAGAGCTGAGCGGTTTTCTCTTTACTTTTCAAGATCTTACGGAAATTAAACGATTGGAGCGCGAGGTGAGGATGAAAGAGAACCTCGCCACCATGGGCGAGATGGCGGCGGGCATGGCTCACGAGATCCGCAATCCCTTGGCGTCCATAAGCGGATCGGTTCAAGTGCTCAAGGAGAGTTTGGGTTTGGAGGGTGGTGATTCCAGACTCATGAACATCATCATTCGAGAATCGGAGCGGCTTTCCGGAATCTTGAACGATTTTCTGATCTATGCCCGGCCGCCAAGGTTCAAACCGGACGATATCGATCTTCGCGAAGTCGTGGAGGAGACCGCCACGCTTCTTCGCAATAGTGCCGAAGTAGAAGCGGATCATGAGATCGTGCTCAAGATGCCGACCCGTGCCGGTGAAGCTTTTCGCCGACCCGAACCAGATGAAGCAGATCGCCTGGAATCTGGCCCGCAACGCCATCAAAGCTATGCCGGGAGGAGGCCGTCTGGAAGTCGAGCTCACGAACGCTCGACGGTGGCGAGGTCATTCTGGCATTTCGCGACGAGGGGGTGGGGATCGGAGATGGGGAGATCCACGAGATTTTCACGCCATTCAAGGGCGACTTTCAGCAAGGCAGCGGTCTCGGTCTGGCCATCGTTTACCGAATGGTCCAGGACTATAATGGCTCGATCCGGGTAGACAGCCTTTCACCGCGAGGAACCGAAATTTCCGTGCACTTTCCCCTGGATCGGAGGACGATCGGTTGAGTCACATTTTGGTGGTGGACGACGAAGCCTCCATGCGTCAACTGCTCGAGATAGCTCTCGGCAAAGAAGGGTATCGGGTCACCACGGCGGAGTCGGGTCACAAGGCGGTGGAGCTTCCTGGAAAAAAGCGCCGTCGATCTGGTCATTTCCGACATTCGCATGCCGGATATGACTGGGGTCGAGGTGCTTCGGCAGGTCAAAGAAATCCATCCTCAGATTCCCGTCATCATGATCACCGCATATGCTTCCACGGAGACCGCGGTGGAGGCGCTCCGGCTCGGAGCCTACGACTACCTTACCAAGCCTTTCAAGATCGAGGAGCTCAAGAACACTCTCAATCATGCTCTGGAAAAGCGGCGCCTCAAAGAGGAGGTCGATCACCTCAAACGAGAGCTCAAGCACAAGCACGGCATGGACTCCATGGTGGGTGACTCTCGCAAGATGCTCGAGCTCTTCGAACACATCAGAGCGATTGCGAGGACCCAGAGCACGGTTCTCATTACCGGCGATAGCGGAACGGGCAAAGAGTTGGTGGCCCGAGCCATTCATGTCCACAGTTTGAGGGATTCCGAACCCTTCGTTTCCATCAACTGTGGGGCGGTTCCCGAGACGCTCCTCGAGAGCGAGCTCTTCGGACACTTGAGGGGTTCTTTCACCGGAGCCCATATCAACCACAAGGGGCTTTTCGAGGTCGCCCACAAGGGAACCGTCTTCCTGGATGAGATTGCGGAGATGAGCCCCTCGATGCAGGTGAAATTCCTTCGGGTCCTTCAGGAAAAGACTATCCGCCGTATCGGTTCGACCGAAGAGATCGCCGTGGACGTATCGCATCCTCGCCGCGACGAACAAGAATCTCGAGACCATGGTGGAGGAGGGGACGTTCCGGGAAGACCTTTATTACCGCTTGAATGTCATTCCCATTCATCTCCCTCTCCTTCGTGAAAGGCGAGAAGACATCCCACTTTGGCGGAGCACTTCCTCGCGCATGCCAACGTGCGGATCGGTAAGTCCATCCAGCGGCATTTCCGATGAAGCCATGGAACTGCTCGTGGCCCATGATTGGCCGGGCAACGTCCGGGAACTGGAGAACGTCATCGAGCGGGCGGTTGCTCTCGAGCCCACCCCGACGATTCAGCCGGAACGTCTTCCCGATACCTTGAACGAACCGAAAGACTGCGCTTCGCGCAGCTTGGACTTGATGCATCTGACCAACGAGTTCCCGGAGGAGGGGATTCATTTCCATGATCAAGTCGAGGAAGTGGAAAAACGCTTACTCCGTGCGGCCTTGGAGCACGGCGGTGGTGTCCAGACCCGTGCGGCCAAGCTTCTTCATATGAGCCTTCGTTCTTTTCGATATTTGATTCAAAAATATGATCTGAGATGAACATGTTTTTCTGGCGGACGATTTTGTTGAGAGCTATAGCGTTGGTGGCGGTCTCTGTCGTTGTCGGAGCTTTGTATAACTCCGTCGTTTCCCGCGACGGCATCGGGTTGTATCAAAGCCCCCTTCAAGCGGCGAGCGGTATGGAAGAGGCACGTTTCATCGGGCTCGAGGGTGCCGAGGAGAGATGGAAGCGGGGCGCCGTTTTCATCGACGCCCGGCAACAGGATTTTTACACCTACGAGGGCCACATCAAAGGCGCCGTTTCTCTTCCCTTCGAAGATTTCGATGTCGGCTTCGCTCGAGTCAAGGACCGGTTGCCGTCGAAGGACGAGGAGCTTGTTTGCTACTGTAGCGGCTACGGGTGCGAAGAGAGCGCGGAGATCGCGAAACTGTTAATTGAGAACGGCTACCGGCGGGTGCTGGTCTACGAGGGCGGCTGGCCGGAGTGGACCGAAGCGGGGCTTCCAGTTGAAATGCCTGAAGAGCTGGAGTGATTCGTGTCGAGGGTGTTATGTGGAAATGGACCGATAACCGCTGGGTCGAGCTCAGTTGTCGCCTGCTCTTGGGGGGCGTTTTCGTCTTTGCGAGCCTCGACAAGATTCTCCACCCTGCTGAGTTTGCCAAGGTGGTCTACAACTATCAAATCCTGCCACTTCCCCTATCGAATCTGCTGGCCATGAGCCTTCCCTGGTTGGAGCTTTTTACCGGGCTGGCACTCATTATAGGTCTCTGGCGAGCCGAAGCATCGTTCCTGCTGGGCGGTTTGCTCGTCGTTTTCATCGTGGCTCTCACCGTGAACGTCTATCGCGGAGTAGACATCGATTGCGGTTGCTTGACTCTGTCCGGAGAGGGAAGAGGCATCAGCCTCACGACGATTGGACAGGACTTGGTTTTGCTCGCGGCCGCGGTCGTGGTTTTCATGCGCGCAAAGGCTGAATTTGAAGCGGCGGAATAAAGGTAAGGCGGAAGAAAAAACGCAAAGACGCCAGGGCGCTAAGACGCCAAGTGGGATTAAAAGCCATTTGATTGACTCCTAAATCCGCTTTGCGTCTCCGCGACTTTGCGTTGAGTTTTTGCTCAGTGTTTAGAAGAATCCCGAGTACCAAGCAATAATCGGTGGGCCGGCGAACAACGTGGCGATCGCGGCGATTCCTAGAAAGGTTCCGAAGGGGAGCTTGGTTTGGAGGCCTTGACCCCGCGCCGCCATCACGATGAGCCCCACCAGCGTTCCCAAAAGGGAGCCCAGGAAAAGAGTAACAAAGACTCCTTTCCATCCCAGGAACGCTCCGATCATCGCCATCATCTTCACGTCGCCCATTCCCATCCCCTCGATCTTGCGTAGTCTGAAGTAGACCTCGGCGACCAGAAACAACAGCCCCGCTCCGAGAGCCGCTCCCGCCACCGATTCGGTCAGGGTGATGCTTGCACGAGGGGCTGCCAGGAGCAGTCCTGCAGCGGTTCCCGGAAGCGTAATGACATCGGGAAGGATCTGATGGTCGTAGTCGATGAAGACGAGTGCCACCATAGCGGTGGCGAATATGAACTCCGACGCGTACTCGAGCCCGAAGCTGTGTCTCAAGAATGCGACGAGTGATGCGGCTCCTACTACGGCCTCCACAAACGGATAGCGTGTGGAGATAGAGGTCCCGCAGTTACGGCAGCGACCTCGTAGCAGCAAATAGCTGAAAACAGGGATGTTGTCGTAGGCGCGGATGAGCTCACCGCACTTTGGGCAGGCCGAACGAGGCGATACGATCGAACGCCGCAGGGGAAGACGATGAATGAGAACGTTAATGAAGCTGCCGACGATGAGCCCGAAGCCGAGCGCAAAGGCGGGGCCGAACCACGGAACTTCTTCTAATATGGATAAATTCAAGGGATTGATGCTGTTGTTTTTTTTAAACGACTCAACGATTCTGGGACACCACCGGAATCCCGCCCGACTTGGCACGAATGGAGACTTTCTGTGTCCACAACTTAACCCTAATCCGACAATAAACTCAGGGTAAATTGCAGGAAAAACGGGGACAGGTCCCTTTTTGGCAAAGCGAACGGTCCACCAAAAACGGACCTGTCCCTGTTTTTCCAGTAATTTGCGTAGATTTCGTGAGCTCGGATTAGGGTTCGCCCTGAAGCGAACACGAGCCAACAAAGCATTTCGTAAAGACACATTATAGCTGCTTCATATATGAGTGAATCACCGACTCTCTTCCCAAGTATCACGGCGACTATCGTGGCTTTTTTTGCGTCTGCCAAATCTGATTTCACTCATTTATTGTCGCTTCAGGGTTAATGATATACGGGTCGCCTATGGGAGCGCCAGCACCATGTCGTTGCGGCACGGGAAAAAAGCTCAACCGATGGAAAGAGCCGCTCTCGAAACCGCGAGTACGACAAAAATGGTCACTATGTGTCCGAGCTCCCGAATCCCGTGTAGGAACTTTACCTCAGGCTGAGCGGAAACGGCCGGCTGTTGGTGAGAGGCTCATGCACTAAATCGGTCCGGGATTCCCAAATGGGAGTTTTTTGTCGATTTGAGTCGTGAACGTTCGAGGTAATCGGGGTGCCCGGAGCCGGATCGGCGGAACGAGCGAGGCTCAAGGGCTTCAGCGACACCCGGAAAACGGGGATAAGGACAAAATTTGGACTTCTGACTTGACAAAAAATGGAAGCCGGAAGATGTGAATGGAGAGGCAACAGTCCGGTCTATTTTTCTGTTTTTTGTAACTACCTATGAATCAAACGTTTGCGGCTAAGTCGATACGGTGAGGCTTGGTAACTAACACTGGCACGCGGGTTGCTAAAGAGCGGGGGTGTGACGCAGTTCTAACTTCCACCGACTCGGCCGAGAGCGAATGACGCGTTAGCGCACGAACCGGCCGGACGAGAAGGAATTTCAGAGTTTCGAGGAGAAGGAAGAAAGGAGAAACAAGAGATGAGAAAGCAGAAAGGTTTTACACTGATTGAGTTGCTGATCGTGGTTGCGATCATCGGTATTATCGCGGCCATCGCGATTCCGAACTTGCTCCGGGCCCGCATTTCGGCCAACGAGGCTGCCGGCTCCGGAGACACCCGGTCGGTTCTTTCCGCGGAGGCCACTTATGGGGCCAGCAACAGCGGCTGGTTACGCTCCTTTGCTGAACCTCACCAGGGACAATGGTGGCGCCATCGGAATCCCGAACTATCCCACGACCGCCCCGCAGTTCCTCGGTGGCGACATTGCTCGTGCGACGCCGTATGACAAGAACGGTTACACCCGTAACTGGACGCCTAATGGTGTTCCCGCCTGCCGTTCCGCCGACCGCGGACCCGGCCAGTGTTCTCGACTTCTGCTATGACTCGGCACCCGCCAAGCGGGCGTGACCGGCGTTCGTTCCTACTCCGGCATTTCTTCAGGCGCTCTGTTCGCGGACACCTCGGGTGCCCAGATTGCTTGCCCGGTGCCGGTCGGAACCACACCGCTCGGCATGACTCAATTAACGGCTCGCCGTAGCGCGAGCTCGTCGCTCACGCTGAGCGGACGAAGCATCGCACGGGGGGTGACGCGAGAAGACGCGTCACCCCACGATGTTTTTCCCGGACGGATTCTTGGAGGACGCCCGTTCGAGCTTTTGATTGTGGACGCAATCCTTGGTATCATTTAAAAAATCACGAATCCTACTCAAATCAAATGGTTGCAACTCGGGCGGTCGATAGGCCGGTCGTCGGTGGACCTGCGATTTGAATGTGAATATCCGGACTTGACTTCGAATGACCGCGGATTCCGACATGCCGGGATCGCAACATGCAACGATGAACCGCAATGTCAGTTTCGTGTCCCGACACTCCAAGCGCTCGAACATAGGGAGAAGCTACGAATGCCCGTGGTGGAAGTCGAAGGTCTCAACAAAGACTACGAGGTCGGCGCGCTCGTCAAGAAGAAGCGTCGAGCGCTCTCGGATCTCACCCTTTCTGTGGAGGAAGGGGAGACTTTCGGGCTCATCGGCCCGAACGGAGCGGGGAAGAGCACCACGCTGAAGCTGCTGATGGGGCTCATCTTTCCGACAAAAGGCACGGCACGTTTGCTGGGAAAGCCGGTGGGGGACGTCGAGGTGAAAGCACAAATCGGCTACCTCCCGGAAAATCCCAATTTTTACGACTACCTCAGCGGCCGCGAGCTTCTGGATTACTTCGGCCGGCTTTTCGACATCGAGGCTGAAGAACGGGCGGCTCGGATCAAGCAGCTCCTCGAGCAAGTCGATCTCGTGGAAGCGGCCGACCTGCAGCTGCGTAAGTACTCCAAAGGAATGACTCAAAGGCTCGGGATCGCGCAGGCCTTGCTGAATCGTCCCCGCCTGGTCTTTCTGGATGAGCCCATGTCGGGGCTCGATCCGATGGGACGACGCGACATGACCCATCTGATTCGCGAGCTCCGAAGCGAAGGCGTGACCGTTGTTTTCGCCTCGCACATTCTTCCCGACGTCGAGGCGCTGTGTGACCGCGTGGCTATTCTCAACGTGGGGAAGCTCGTGCGCGAGGGTAGACTCCGCGACATATTGGACGTCTCGGTGGACGCTATCGAAGTCACCGTGGACCGTCTCGATGAGGTGGCTCGAGACAAGCTCCAGCCGATCGCCAAGAAGGTGGAGGTCGAAGGCGGCCACACGCGACTCGAGTTTACCGATCCCAAAGACGTCGATAAGGCCTTGGAGGTCATCCGTGGGCAGGGCCTGCGACTTTTGTCGCTGAATCGGGTCAAACAAACCTTGGAGCAGTATTTCGTTAGCCAAGTCAACGAAGGGAGTGACGCGGTATGAGCAAAGTCACGACCATTGCTCTCAACACCTATAAGGAGACGGTCAGGGACAAGGTTCTGTACAATCTAGTGCTTTTCGCCTTGATCCTTATCGGCAGCTCATACCTTCTGAGTCACATCTCCATCTATCAAGAAGTCAAGATCATCAAGGATCTGGGGATTGCCGCGATTGCCATCTTCGGAACCGTCATCGCCATCTTCATAGGAATCGGGCTCGTCGGAAAAGAGATCGACAAAAGAACACTCCACGCCTTGTTGCCGAAGCCCATCACCCGCGGCCAGTTTATTCTGGGCAAATACTTTGGGCTCTGTATTACCCTGGCGGTAAACGTCGCCATCATGTCGGCGGGTCTATACGCGGTGCTCTTCTATATGACGCGCAGCTTCGAGCCCGAGCTCTTGAAAGCCATCTACCTCATTTACTTCCAGCTCGCCATCGTGACGGCCGTGGCGTTATTGTTCAGCACTTTCAGCACGTCGGTCTTGAGCGGGGTGCTCACCGGGTTCGTCTACGTCGCCGGGCACTTTTCCACCGATCTCAAGAACTTCGATCAGGTCGTGGAATCGGGCCTATTGCCGCAATTCACGACGGTACTCTATTACCTCTTCCCAATCTGCGAAACTTCGACGTGAAGGCGCGGGTTGTCGCCGGAGATCCGGTGCCGTGGTCGCTCCTAGGACATGCGAGCTTGTACGGCATCGCGTACATCACTATTCTGCTCATTATTGCGGGTTTGGTTTTCCGCTCCCGCAACATCAAATAGGTTTGGACGTTGAAAGAGGTAAATCGCAATCCATAGCTCCGGACGAGCCGAGCCGGTGACCCGGTTGAGCGGCAAGTTCGCCTGGCGGCGTTGGTGCTCGTCGTTCTGGCCCCGCTCTTTTTGCTCGTGTACTGGTTACAGCTCCGAATCGACGAGAGCTTTGGAGTTTATCGGGCCACGGAGGAGATCCTCTATATTGAAGACGGCGAGCTTCTTCGCAACGTCCTGCTGGGGTACGACAATCTAGCTGCCGATCTCTACTGGTTGCGGGCGGTACAGTACTACGGTGGAAAGCGCGTCTACGAGCCAGAAAAACGGTTCGATCTGCTGGAACCCTTGCTCCAAATCACCACCGATTTGGATCCAAAGCTTCACATCGCGTACAGCTACGGGGCGATTTTTCTTTCAGAAGCATTTCCAAAGGGAGCGGGCATTCCCCTCAAGGGGGTCGAGCTCATGGATAAAGGCATTCGAAACAATCCCGGGCGCTGGCGCTTTTATCTGGATAAGGGATTCGTCTATTACTGGTATCTCGAGGACTATGAAAAAGCCGCCGAGGTCTTTCTCGAGGGAAGCGAGCTTCCCGGTGCACCTTATTGGATGGCGGCGATCGCCGGCCGGTCTCTCGACTCGCGGCTGGTCAACGGGAGACGGCGCGCCAACTCTGGACGGTCCTTTATGACACGGCGGAAAACGATCAGATGCGTGCCAATGCAATGATCCACCTGCAGCAACTCGATGCTCTTGACCAGATCGACCTTCTGCAACCGATTGCCGAGACCTATCGCGAGAAGACGGGTTCATTCCCCACCCAATGGGAACAACTGATCGAGGCCGGTCTCGTGAACGCTGTTCCGGCCGACCCGAGTGGCGCGCCCTATGTGTTGAATCCGATGAGCGAGAAGGTGGAGGTCTCGAGGCGGTCTTCCCTTGCCGGCCTACCTTCTCGAGATCCAAATATAGACGCTATCAAATAGAACGGTTCGGACTCCTCGAGGGCACGTTTCAGTTCTTCTTGACTAGGTGTTTTGACTGAGTTCTTGAGTTCTGGAGATTCAATGCTCCATTGGTTGTCCGGTGAGAATCGGATTCGAATTTTCCTCGGTCTTTTGATTCTGGTGCTCGTCATCGTCAACAGCCAGAGTCTCCATCTTTCTTTTGCATCCCGGAGTCTTCTGGTCGAATCGCTCGAAAGCTCGATCCGATCCCAGTCTCGGAGTCTCTCACGACAGATTCGCGCGGCGCAGGATCCGGGAATCCATTGAATTTTCTCCCGAAGCGCTTCGAGGAACTGGCCCGCCAGTGGGACCTTCGTTCCCTCTGTCTTCTGGATTGGGACGGACGTTTGATAGTGGGCTCGGAAAGCTGCGTTTTGGGCCCTTCGGTCGGTTTCGATCGGCTCGACCGACAGGGTAAGCGTCTTTTGGTGGAGCGCGGTTGGGCGGCTACAGAGATCACACCTCCTTACGATCCTCTTCTGGCAAGCGTCTTCGGTTATCGAGTCGTGCCGAGTACCGAAGGCGGTGTCGAATCGGTCCTTCGCATGGAGGTCCCGACACCCAACCTTGCAGCTGCGAACCTCAATTTGAGATCCACCTTGTTTTATCAGGTCTCGGCTTTCGCTCTCGTACTTCTTACGCTCATCTTCTTTCTCAATCGTCTCCTGGCGCCGCACCGTCGTCTGGTGTCGGAAGCCCGAACCGCGGCAGGACGACTCGATTCCCCGGCGGAGGCTCTCGACGAGGACCAGTTTCTGTTGTCCACTTTTCAAGGGGTTGTGGCGCAGCTCAAGGACAAAGAGCAACAGCTCGCGGAAATGCATGCCCGGGAAAAGGCGCGCGCCGACGAGACGGAGGCCCTCGCTACCGATATCATTCGCAGCATGACGACCGGTCTCGTGAGCCTCGATGAAAAGGGCTATCTGGTTCTCATGAATCCGGCGGCGGAAACAATTTTTCGAACGGAAGCTTCTTTGGTGCTGCAGAGGCCCTACCCGGACGTGCTACCGGGCTCGGAGGAAATGGCCGGCTGGGTCGAAAAAGCCATCCGGCATGGAGAGCCCAGTCTCCGCCGCCAGGTGGAGTACCGATTTCCCGAAGGAGACACCATCCACCTCGGTGTGAGTGTCATCCCCTTGTTTTCCTCCGCGAAACGGGTTCGTGGTGCCCTTTGTCTGCACGCGGATTTGACCGAAGTGATCCAGTTGCGGGAAAGACTTACGCTCAAGGAGAACTTGGCCCGACTCGGCGAGATGACGGCGGGCATTGCGCACGAGTTTCGAAACGGTCTGGCCACCATTATGGGAAACGCCAAGCTTCTAGGCAGCTCGACTTCCGAAGAGGAAACATCGGAGCTCGTCGAGGCGGTTTTGGAAGAAACCCAATCCTTGAGCCAGGTCGTCACGGAGTTTCTGCAATTTGCTCGTCCCCAGCCGATCCGGCTGGCTCCTGTCAACCTGGCGTTTCTGGCCGGTGAGATTGCCGAAGAGCTCACGCCTCGTGCGAACGAGGCAGAGGTCCGTCTCGAAGTAACAGGCAGCTCGTGTCGAGCCGAGGTGGACGAAGTGCTTCGTCAGGCAGGCCATTCAAAATCTCCTTCTTAACGCCATCGAAGCAGCGGCGGAAACCGTTCCCGGTCGAGTGGTGGTTCGAACGGTCGAATCCGGCGAATACGCCGTCTTGACCGTCTCCGACAACGGTCCCGGGATTCCTCAGGAAATCGCGACCCAACTCTTCACGCCCTTTTTCACAACCAAGGTGAGCGGCACGGGTCTCGGGTTGGCTCTGGTTCAAAAGATCGCCGTGGCCCACAACGGTGAAGTCTCCGTGAGCTCGACGAGTCCGGGGGCCGTTTTTACGCTCCGGTTACCTCTCCGCCACGACTCGGCAACGGATATGACCGAGTGGGTATAAGTCTTCCCAACTGTTACTAAAGGTAACAAAACGCCACTGTCCCCCTGTGCTGTTCTTTTTACAGCGTCCAGTTAACTACTTGTATTTAAATGCTTTGATTGATTGTTGGTCCGATAGCACGGATCGGATCAGGGTTTGCAGTACGGCGGGGGTATGAACGAGATCTCAAACACACTACCGATATCAACCGGTTTGTTCGGAAGGAGGAAAGGTGTCATGGCTCGAACCAAGGGGCCCTCTGGATTTTCGTTGATCGAGTTGCTCGTGGTGATAGCAATCATCGGGATCACGTTGGCCATCGCCCTGCCCAATGGGCTTGCCTACCTGAGGAATTACAGTATCACCGCAGCGGCGCAGAATGTTGCGACTCAGATGCAGGCCTCGCGGACGCAGGCCGTGAGGAGAAACTCCCGCCGCGGGATCATTCTGAACTTCGACTACCCCAATAACAATGAGTTCCAGTACACGACTTTGGATGAGGACCCGATGAACGGGGGATATGACGGCAGTATCTACCCCGCAAATCCGGGGACCTACGATCCCAACCCTCCGAGCAACTACGGCACGGCGCCGATTCCGCCGGCCAACGTCAATCCTCCTGCTATGAATATTCCATCCCCGCATGGACTGGTGATGAACCTGCCGGCCGGGACGGAGTTTATCGACGGACAGGGATTCACTTCGTTGCTCTTTCGTTTGGATGGCTCGGTGGCTGGAGTCAATGCGGGTAACGTGGGTAGTCAGGTGGTTGCTCAGAACGGGATGGATTGGGTGGTTAGAATCCGTCAACCCGACACCGGCCTGACTCGCACCATCACCATAAGCAATAGCGGTCGGGTAGTGGTGTCTACCCCGTGATTCGTAAGGAGAAGAAGAATCATGAGGAAACATAAATCGAACTTAGTTGTCGAGGGAGGTTTTACTCTCATCGAGGTGATGGTCGCCATATTGATTCTGACCGTCGGCCTTCTCTCGCTGGCGCAAATGATGGCGCTTGCCACCAATGCCAACGCGCTGTCGGGTCGTATGACGGCCACAGCGGCCCTTGCGAAGGAACAGCTGGAGCTTTTAAAAGCGGCGCCTTTCTACACCAATCCGGCGGCCATCAACATCGGGTCGGTCAATGGAATGCTCCAGGTGGGAGGCGATATCGACAACGACACGACGGTGGGAGCACAAAACTACTTCCAGTACTACGACGAGAACGGACAGCCCCTGGTTCCGAACTCGCCGGCCGCCGCCACCTTTGTTGCTCGCTGGCGCGTGGATCAGATCGTGCCACCGGGAGGAGACGGGAACATGCCCTTGGCGATGCTCCGGATCACGGTGCGCTGTCGGAACCAGTCCGCGGCCTATCAAGGGGCAGGGGACGCCACCCTGGTGACGTTCCGCACCGCCAATATCGGATAGTTCGTTAGGAACCAAGGAGAGATTTCGATGAAACCTGAGAGCTTACACGGAAATCGAGAGGCGGGCTCGGCCTTTGTCATCTCCGTTCTGGTGCTTTTCGTCCTTTCGGTCCTCGGTATGGCGCTCATGCTGACGACAACTACCGAGACCGATATTAGTGCGAACTACCGCTGGGGTGAGATGGCATTTTTCAATGCCGATGCGGCGCTCGAGTACGGCAAGAACGTTCTCGGCGCCTACGCACTGAGGGACGGCGATCTCCGCAATGCCCTGCCACCACCGCGTGGGCCTGGCCAGATGATGACGCCGCCCGCAGACGGGCTGGCTTGCGGCGATCCCGCGGTGGCCGGGTGCCGTGACTACCAGTATTTCCAGGATCAGAGTGGAACACGCACCTATATCGGTCGCGTGCTCCGAGATCCGAACGGCCGGATCCTTCAGGCAGACTTTCGTCAGCCTGTTGGCGGCGATACCAGTAACGACATCGACAATGACGGCACCTTCGACATCGAGGGAGCGATAACTCTCTGGGTTCGAAGGCCGGTGCTTGCTAACGAGGATTACGGATTCTCCAATGGTTTGCACGATCGCGCCATTTTGACCGCAGAAGGCACAGCCCCCAATGCTGAGTATGGAGCGGGACTGAGCCGGCCGGGATCGCTCCGGCGGCTCGAAATGACCGTCAGCCTGTCCGCTACGTCCGGTGTCGCCAGCAGCCGATATAAAACCTCGATCAGCGGCTCGCAACCCGGTGGATCGTTCGCCGGTGATCCCGGCGGCGGCGGCGGCGGCGGCGGATGGGGAATCGTTCAGCAGCTGCATTAGCAGAGTTCGATAATTATTGGGGGTAACTACCATGTCGATAAAAACACTAGTCAAACGAGTGGCGCTCACGCTCTTGGTGGCCGCAGTGGCCTTGACCTGGTCCGATGCCGGAAACACCCAGGGTCCGTGCGTCGTCGAACGGGGTATCGATCCTTTGGACGTCCTCAATCAAACCGTCCGGCACAACGTATGGGTGGTTCTCGATACGTCGGGCTCCATGGGCAACGATTTCGGCGGAGGCAAGACCAGGATTCAGGCGGCGAAAGACGTGCTCAATCGATTGATCATGAGCGAGCTCGTCGACGCGCAAGGGGACCCGCTGGTCAACTGGGGATTCGTTCACTTCGACTACAACAATCGCGACACCAACTCCGCCTGCAATAACCAGTTCGCGAACCGCTGCGTCGGTTTGGATTTGAACAACCTGATCAATCCTCCCGCCTGTGGCGGTAACGACAACCGAGCTCAGGTTTTGAATGAAATCAATGGAGCTCCTGCATCGGGTTGGACACCCAACGGGATCTCCCTCGATCAGATCAGTAGCGAGATCGTGACCAACAACTATGTTTCGGGGCTGCTCGAGAACCAGAGGAACTTCATCATCATCGTGACGGACGGCGACGACACGTGTGAGTGCGGTTCTCGAGAGTGGGAGAACTGGAACACCTGGGCGAGGTTGCGCGGTAACGATACCAATTGGAACTTTGGCAACCAGACGTGGAACGACGATGATGTGCGCGCCTTCAACGCCGGTCTCAAAGGCAAAATCGCTTACGAGCGGCTCAATCCCAACGCAGCTGCCCGTGCCGATGGATCGTTGGGCGGCACCTTTGTCATCGGGATGGGCCTCGGCGCCACTGGAAGGACGCGAGCCAATCACCTTGCTTGGGAATCCTCGGGTGCTTCTTACGGCAATCCCGATGCCCAATCGGCTCTTTTTGCCAACAACGAGCAAGAGCTGATCGATGCCCTCAAAGACGCCTTTGCCAAGATCGGTATACCCGATACCGAGGTCAAGCTCGGGGTGCCGGTCGTGGGTTCGATACCGGAGCTGATCCCGGAAATCGACGGACCTCCCCAGATTGAAGATCCCGTGACCACGAACATCCGTGACGTGACCGCGAACGACATCGTGGCGGACATGGTCAGTCCGGACATGCTGGAAGTCAATTTCGTACGGAAAGTGCGACATCAGCTCTCGGACAACGTGATGCTCGACACCTCGGTGGAGATGCCGGGCTTCAAGGGACACCTGAAGGCCTATAACGCTTACAGGGTTGTGGGTGGCTACGTGCCGGACACGCTCATCAAGGAGTTCGACGATCGCGCTCCGGACGTTAAAATGTTCTGGGATGCGGGGGAGTTGCTTCGAGACCGTCATCCGGACAATCGCACCATTCTCTTTAACCGTGCCAACGACAATCCAACGACGGAGCCGATTCAATTCAGGACGGGGGACGATCCTCTGGCTAATCACGGTCTCACGAACGATCAGCTTGCGGACCTCCTGGGAGTGGATGTGGGCTATTTGAGGGAAGTCGATGGTGTGGGGGCCTTGACGAAGGCGGATGCGGCGAAAATGGCCATACAAGTCATCCGCGGTTGGAGGCTCTCCGTGCATCCTCTCACGAGCACCGTGTACCGTCCACCCTCGGAAGTCGGGCAACCGGGGTATCCTCTGAATTTGTTGACCACCGAGTCGGACGGGATCACCAATACCTGGAAGCTTCTCGACCCTGCGAATGTGGGGCCGGCGGTGGTTCAGAATCCTCCTCGTTCTCCGGATGCCGAGCCTCCGCAGTTTGGCGATTTTGAATTTGGGACGGGTAACTTCCCCTACGGATTCTACTGGGAGCACATCAACCGCCAAACCATGATCTATCTGCCCACCAATGGAGGAATGGTTCACGCCTTTCGAGGTGACAACGGAGCCGAGGTCTTTGCCTACATCCCGGCCGACGTCGTGGGCGACTGGCAAACCGGCGAGGTCGCGAACAGCCGGAGTACCTTGAAGGACTTGGTAAGACTCATCGTCCAAGAAAACAACGGGATCCAAAACCACAAATTCCTCCTGTCCGCGTCGGTGAACGTGGAGGATGTTTACCTTCGAAACCCCATTTGGGATGACGACTGGCACACGGCCATCACTTTCGGGCGGGGAAAGGGGGGGAAGTTTTTGACCGCCCTCGATGTTTCCGAGATGCCCGACTGGGACCAGAATCCGGCCAACATCAACGATCGTTTGGATCCCAATTTTGACACGCTTCCCAAGCTGATCTTCAATGTCGGTAACCGCCAGGGTATAAACGATAGGGATGCCTATGGTGGAACCTACGACGGACTGGGAGAGACCTGGTCGATACCGGTGATCGGCAACGTCAAGACGGCCGCGGAGGATCAATGGGTCGCTTTTGCCGGCGCCGGATACGGATGTCGCGATTCGGGAAACAACGAGGGACAGTTCCTTTATGTCCTGAAGATGGAAGACGGTAGCGTTTACCGACGCTTTCAGATTCCAAACGACCAAAACGCACCCGTCGATTACAACGGCCTGGTGGCAACGCCGAGGGCCTACAACGGATTTCTCGAGGATTGGGATGAGCCCTTTGATCCTTCCGAGGACTTCACGACTCGGGTCTATATCGGTGACTTGCAAGGGAAGGTCCACAAGCTCGATTGCAAGGAAACCGATCCTGCGAGCTGGACTTTTACAACGAACGCAGGCACCGAGTTCTACGACCTAGGAAACGATCAGCCGATCACAACGATGATTGAGCTCTACCGGCACAACACGGACGTGTACCTTTTGACGGGAACCGGAGGGGATCAACGGGTGGACAGCACATTTCAATTCGTTGCTCTTTTGGACGAGAGCGACTCCGCCCAGGGAATTCCCGTCTGGTCCTACGCATTACCGGATGGGGAGCGTGTTTTTGCTTCTCCGGCTGTGGGAGGAGATATTGTGTTCTTTGCTTCGTCCGCTCAGTCTCTCAACGCGAGTACCTGCACCGTCAACTACAACAGCACTTTGTTTGCCCTGGGTGTTGAGAGCGGGATGGCGGCGTTCGATCTCGATACGAATCAGAGCGGGGATCAGGAGAGCACGAGCTTGGGCGACGGCAAAGTGACCGGTATGTACGTCAGCGACGCGATGCTTTATGTCAGTCAAAGCGGCGGGGTGACGGCGGATGGAAGCACCTTGGTTCTAGGTAACCAAGGTGGGAGCTGGGAATCGGGCGATGGGTCCACGGTGTCGGGAGGGACGATACAACTCTTCGTCCGCGGTTTCCGGATGTCGCCCTTCTAGTCGTAACCGGATGTGGATTCCGCTGCCGGGGGCCGGCTGAGTCGGCCCCCGGCGGCTTTTCTGATTTCACGGACATTCATTGCCAAAAGGGTTGAGTTACCCCCAGAAAACAAGGTACGATAAGAGGATAGCGGAATTATCAAAAGTCGTGAAAAACTTAAGAATCTCTTGACCTAGGGAGAAAGCAGATGAAGCGCTGTCCCTACTGCGGGGCCAAGAACAAGGACGCTTTCGAGTTTTGTGTTCGGTGCTCCGCCTCTTTAGATGAAATCGCCGAAACCACCGGCTCGACGTCCAAGATCTCAACCCTGTTCTCGTTCGTGGTTTTGATACTGTTCACCGCGGGTTTCCTGCTGTTGTGGCAGCGGTTTCAACAGCCCGAGAGCGAGAGGCAGCCGCCGGTTATGCCGCGAGCGTCCGTGACACCGGCCGCGCCCGATGCGACGGCACCGTCCCCCCGACCGTTCAACGCTCAACGGGCCCAATCTGTCGCTCGAGCCGGGATGCGGGCCTACCACGAGGGATACTACGAAAAAGCGGTGAGACTTTTCGATGAGTTCGTTTCCGCGGCACCCGATAACCCATTCGGACACATGTATTTGGGGTTGTCGTACTACCGACTGGAAGAACGGGATGCCGCCATCGACGCTATGGGCAAGGCCTTTGAGCTGGCGCCGGGAAACCCAGGATTCGGTACTTATATGGTCGGTATGCTGATGCAGCAGGATGATTTCGCTGCGGCCGAGGAAGTGGTTCGGCGGTACCTGGAAACGGCCCCGAGCGACGAGAACGCCCGGCTCGAACTGGTGCGGTTGATGCGCCGCCAGGGCGGTATCGAGCAAGCGGCGGCCGAAGCAGAGCTACTCGTGGCGGAGTCGCCGGATAATTTCAACGCCGTGCTCGAACTGGGCGCTTGTTTGAAGGAGTCCGGTGATTTGTCCCAGGCCGGAGCCATGTTCCGTCGAGCGGTCGAGATCGATCCCGAGTCGGCGGCCGCTCAGCACGCTCTTGGTGTTTCCGAAGCGTTATCCGGAAAGCACGAGCAGGCACTCGATCCGCTGGAGGCGGCCGTTCGACTGGATCCGGAAAACGGCCTTTACCACCTGGCCCTTGCTCAGGCGTATGAGAAGACCGACTACATCGAGGATTCCTTCGATGAGTACGAAGCGTTCTTGAAACACTCTCCGGATGACCCGCGGGCCCCAAAAATCCGTGAAGCTCTGAAACAAGCCAGGGAGGCCATGAAGCTCCTGGACGAACAAGAAAGGGCCGAGACGAGAGGGGAAACGCCGTAGGCCAGGCTGTGCCTGGCATGTAAGTACAGTCCGCCCTTGTAACAGGAGCGGGCCGCTGAGCTATAGATAAATCGGGAAGGCGAAGGCGGGTAAGAAATCATCATCAAACGCGCCGAAGGAGGAGAGTGAGGTGAAAGACACATTGGTCCACACTCTGACTTCCTTGCGGTGGGCTCTACTCATTGCTCTGTTCTCGGGCTTTTCGGCCGGGGTGAGCTCGGGGCAGTCGCTGGTGGAGGTCGCCAAGAAGGAAAAGAACCGCCGAGCTAAAAACGAAGAGGAATCCTCGCGGGTTATCACCGACAGGGATCTGCAAACTCACGGCAGACTTCCGGAGTCGCTGCCTGCTACCGGCGCGGAAGGCGAGAGAGAGGCTGCCGGGGAGGGTGAAACGGACGAGGAAAAGCCGGAAGTCGATGAGACCAAGACTCGCGAGTACTGGCAAAAACGCGTCGAAGGTGTCAATCAGAAGATCGAAAAGCTCGAGGAGGATCTCGAATAGCCCCGACATGTCCTGGGGCGATGGTATTCGTCAAGACGTCAATCCGATAGGCCAGCAAAATCTCGCCCGCCGTCAGCAACTGGAGCAACAGCTCGCGCAGGCGAGGGCGGAGCTCCAAGCGATTCAAGATGAAGCCCGTCGTGCCGGAGTTCCTCCGGGATGGGTTCGCTAGTTCCGTCGTCCCGTTGGAGTCGAGGCACGCGGAATATTCTCGGGGGGAAGGCAAATTGAGCGTCTCTAGACCTCGAAGTGTCGAGTCGTGCTCGATGGTCGGAGGGCGCCGTCTTCCGCCGATGTCCTGGTCGTGGAGGACCGAGCGTCGCTCCGCCGGATGCTTCGTCGAACGCTCGAGGCCAAAGGCTATAGCGTGGAAGAGGCCTCGGACGCCCGTGAAGCGCTTGACACGCTCTCGTCGCTTCGTGTCTCTGTCGTGCTCACCGATCTTCGCTTGCCGAAGGGCAGTGGGATGGATGTGCTGAAGGGGGCCCGAGATTCCGATTCGACCTTGCCGGTCATCGTGATGACGGCCTTTGGAACCATCGAAGACGCGGTTTCCGCAATGAAGGATGGGGCTTTCGATTTTCTGTCCAAGCCGGTCGATACGGATCATTTGCTGTTGCTGACCGAGCGCGCCATCGATCAGCGCCGACTGTTGATGGAAAACCTCGTGCTGAAAGAAGAGTACGCATCGCGATACGGTTTTCCCCAGATCATCGGCGAGGACCCGTCACTCGAAGAAGTCAGTCGGGCGTTACAGCGCGCCGCTTCCGCCGATGCAACGGTCTTGCTCACGGGTGAAAGCGGTACGGGCAAAGAGCTTTTTGCCCGCGCTCTTCATCATCTGAGTCCGAGAAGAAAGGGACCGTTTCTTGCGATCAACTGCGCCGCCATACCCGAGTCCCTTCTGGAGAACGAGCTCTTCGGGCACGAGAAGGGAGCCTTCACGGGCGCGGTCAATCGAAAGATGGGAAAGTTCGAGCTTGCCGACCACGGAACCGTCCTTCTCGATGAGATCGGAGAGCTGACACTGTCTCTTCAGGCCAAGCTGCTGAGGGTCCTTCAGGAACACACTTTCGAGCGAGTGGGGGGGACGGCGACCGTCTCGGTGGACGTGCGCATCGTGGCGGCGACGAATCGCGACCTCAAGAGAGCTGTTGAAGACAAGCTGTTTCGTGACGACCTATACTATCGACTTTCCGTTTTCCCGATTCACATTCCTCCGCTTCGGAGCCGTCGTGGTGATATTCCTCTGCTTGCTCGTCACTACGTGGAACGGTTTTGCCGGGAGCTCGGAAAACCTACCTTGGTCATCCCCGACGAAAGCATGGAGCGGCTTACATCTTATGGTTGGCCGGGCAATGTACGTGAGTTGGCCAACTGTTTGGAGCGGGCGGTCATATTGTGCGACGACGCCACGTTGACGGCGGATCTCCTGGGCTTTGGCCCGGCCCCCGAATCTTCCCCTCCTTCCGAGCTCGATCTGTCCGGAAGCTTGGCCCAGGTGAGCCGAAGGGCGGCAACCTCGGCGGAGAAAGAGAAGATACGACGAGTCATGGAGGAAGTGGATGGGGATCGCAGCCGCGCCGCGGAGAAACTACAGGTGAGTGGTAAGACGCTACTCGCCAAGCTGCGCGAATACGGATTTGTTGCGGGCGCCGCTAATAACCGACGGTCGGATCCAAATTCATTGCCCGACCGATCCAAGGAAGAGTCAATGAGTGGTTTGGGATAACCGAACCAATGGAGAAATCGCCATGCGAAAGATGATGAACAAAATCAAGGACGGGGACTCGAGAGGATTCACTCTCATCGAAGTTCTCGTATCGATGGCTATCACCGTCATCGTCATGGGCGCAGTATTCGGACTGCTGACGCAGGGGCAGAAGTCCTTTGAGCGAGAGCCCCAGATCGCCGACCTACAGCAGAGCGCCCGGTCTGCGCTCGATATGGTATCGCGGGACGTGCTTCAGGCCGGCGCGGCTTTGCCCCCCGAGTTTCCCTCCTTCACGCCGAGAATTCTGGACGGCACGGTAGGGGACCAAGGGGCCGCCCCCGACGTGTTGGAGATCGTTGGAGCCGTTCAAACGCCCGGAGTGATCCGTCAAGATCCCGAGATCGTAGAGAATTTCGATGGCTTTGCGCTCACCGGCTCGATCATGCAATCCCAGACCGTGCTTCAAATGGGAGACATGGTTCTGATCTACAACAATGAGCCCAACAACAGTCAGTGGCTGATGACCTTTGTGCAGAGTGCCACACAGAGCCCGAGCACTAGCCCGAGCGGCTTTCAGATGGACCTCACCTTCGGTCCGTCCTACGGTGGGACCACCGTTCCGGCGCATTTTTCACGGTACATCGATTTCAACATCGGTTTCGTCACTCCGGTCTCTGTGGTGCGCTACGATACAATGCTCAATGGCCAGGACCTGATTCTCCGGCGGCAAGTTGACTTTCAAAACTCTATACCGGTAGGGATGGTGGACGACTTTCAAGTGGCCTATCTGGTGGGAACGCAACCACAGATAGAGCAGAATGATCCCCCCCATCCCCATCCTTCTCCAACCGCTGCCACGATTCAGCATCAGAATATCATCAGCGGGGTTCGGATCACCGTCGCGGCCCGTTCGACAGAGGAGAACCTCGAGGGTTCGACTCAGGGCGCCTCGGGGAACTACATACGAAAGACCTTTTCTTCCAACGTTTGTCCGCGCAATATCCTGGGTGGTCTTCAGGAACGAACCGGAGGCGTTGGAGCGAGTTAGCCCTGAAGCGACAACAAATAAGCGAATCAGCTTTGGAAAACGCAACAAAAGCCATGATATTGGCCGCGATTGTTGGGAAGGGGGTCTGTGATTCACTCATAAATGAAGCCGTTCTAATGTGTCTTTACGCAATGACTTTGTTGGCTCGTGTTCGCTTCAGGGCGAACCCTAATCCGAGCTCACGAAATCTACGCAAATTACTGGAAAAACAGGGACAGGTCTGTTTTATGTGTCCGTTTCGCTTTTCCAAAAAGGGACCTGTCCCCGTTTTTCCTGCAATTTACCCTGAGTTTATTGTCGGATTAGGGTTAGTAAGAAGCCGCGATATGTAGAAGCGGTTTGGTATATATCTTCTAATTAATATCCGCCGGCACTGCCGGTCCCGTTCGCTTCAAGCCTTGTCATCACACTAGATCTGTCATCGAGGTGTCCATGAAGAAATGCCGTTCATGTGGAGCGAAAAACCGGGAGCGATTCGATGATTGTGTTCGTTGCGGTACCCCTCTGACGCCCGTGGGACCGGAGTCGGTTCCCGGTTTCCGCCTGGGGAAATACGGTCTTGCGGTTGTCGGATTGATAGTGCTCGGAATCTCTGTGGTCGCCTTCAGGTGGATGGCCATCCGACCCGAGGCCGAGCCCTCTTCGCCTTCATCCTTCGGGACCGACGCCGATTCGATGACGTCGCCCGAGTCTTTCTCAATGGCTCAGACGGGAACGACGGGGTACAAAGAAGCGGCGGACGCGACTCGTTTTGGAATGGAGGCTTTTCGGGCCGGCGATTTCGAGACGGCTCTCCGCCACTTTGGCGATTTGGCGAGAATCTCTCCGGAAAACGCCAGTGCCTATCTTTACTCCGGTCTCTGCCTGATCCGCTTGGGCGATCTGGTAGAGGCGGAACATAACCTCCGGAAGGCTGTGGAGCTTCAGCCATCCAACCGACTCGCTGCCGAAGAGTTGATTGCTCTGCTGATCCAATCGGGGAGTCTGGACGATGCGGCGGAGATTCAATCTCAACTCGCGCGACAAAACCGTCGCGAGGTACATCCGGTTCTCGATCTGGCCCGGATCTATCGAGAGCAAGGCGATATGGACCGTGCCATCGAGCAGAATCGAATGGCCGTGGAAATGGCGCCGACCAACGAACGCGCCTGGCTCGAGCTCGGCGATACCCTCAATCAGGCGAAGCAGATGGATGCGGCGGCGGATGTTTTCGAGCAGGTCATCGAGATGAACGGGGCTAGTGCCGAAGCGCAGACCGGTCTCGGAACGGCCATGCTCTTGGCCGATCGTTACATCGATGCGGTGGGGCCTCTCGAGAAAGCGGTCCGGTTGGATTCCAGCAGTGCGGTGGCCCGACTTCACCTGGCGATGACCTACGAAAAGCTCGACCGCATCGAGGATTCGCTCCGTGAGTACGAAGCCTACGTACTGCTTGCCGAAGACGATCCGAAGGCGAAGAAAATCAAAGCCCTCGTGGAGCAGGCGCGAGGTGTCCTTGCCCAGAAGCAAGGAGGACTGTAGGCCAGGCTGCGCCTGGCGATGCGCTGTAGGCCAGGCTGTGCCTGGCGTCAATAAGTCAGTAGTCAACGTGTGGGGCTTTGGCCTGCAGAACGGGTCTCAAAATAGTCACTTACTGTAGGGATTTCCCTACCGAGCATTTGAGCTCCAGGCTAGGCCTTTTTAAATTATTGCAAAATAAAAGTTTATCGGGTCTCGTTCGCCTGGGAGATGCTTCGAGTATGGCACGGACGTTGCTTGACTCTTTCTGTTCTAACTAAGGGGGATTGAACTGTCTATGGCATGCCCGCAGATTCCAGACTTGCCCATCGAAACATTTCGCCGCGAGATCATCAGCAAGTGGTTGGCGAATCGGATTCCGATGAGCGGCTCTATGGAACTGGATCTCAGATGCAACCTGAAGTGCGTCCATTGTTATCGAGACGGAGATTGGCCTCCCGGCGTTCTCGACACCGGCGAGGTCATCGGGATCCTCAATCAAATTGCCGAGGCGGGTACGCTTTGGTTGCTGTTTACCGGCGGCGAGATCTTTCTGCGGCGAGATTTTTTCGAGATTTACGAACATGCCGTCGGTTTGGGCTTGAAGATGATTCTCTTCACGAACGGAACGACCGTCACCGAAAAGGTCGCCGACCGTCTCGCTCGAAGGCCCCCCTACAATATCGAGGTCAGCCTGTACGGCTACACGAAAGAAGTGTACGAGAAGGTTACCGGCATCCCCGGATCGAGGGACCAATGCTATCGCGGCGTCGACCTTCTCCTCGATCGCGGGCTTCCACTGAGGCTCAAGACGGTCCTAATGAGGGCCAACAAGCACGAATTCATGGAGATGTTTCGCTTCGCCGAAGAGCGCGGGCTCCCGTTCAAGTGGGACTCCATGATCAATCCTCATTTCAACGGCTCGATGGCGCCGTGCGAAGTACGTCTCTCACCCGAGGAAGTCGTCGAGTTGGACTTTGCTGTTCCATCGAAACTGCAGCAGTTTCGGGATTACTTCGAGCAGAGAAAGGACTATGCCAGCGACCGTGTTTTTTCCTGCGGAGCGGGCAGTCGGTCCTTTCACGTTGACCCGTACGGCATGATGAGCCTGTGTCTACTCGTACGCGAGCCCAATTTCAGCCTTCGGGAAAGAAGTTTCCAGGAGATCTGGGAAGAATGCTTCCCTCCTATTTACGGTCGAAAGAGGCCTCCCGATCACTCATGTAATGAATGTAATCTGATCTCCCTTTGTGGAAAGTGCCCAGCTTGGTCGCAGATGGAAAAAGGAGACATGGAGGCGCGAGTGGAGTACTGCTGTGAGGTCGGACATCGCCGGGCCCGGCGGCTCGGCTACTACAACGGTCGGGTGGATCCGTATACGAACGCGGTCGGTGAGGGAACGGAAAAGAGCGACGAGGGTCTGATTGAGCTACCCGTTGTCTCTTCGGCCGGAGGAATCCGATGAAAGAAACAAGCGATAGCCAAAGTGGTAGGAAGCCCTACGCGAAGCCGGAGCTCAAGCGAGTGCCTTTGACCCCCGAGGAATCTCTTGCGGCGGGGTGCAAGATGGTATCAGCCTTTGGGCCTCTCAATCCTTGCGAAAACAGTGGGCAGTGCTTCACGTTCGGAAGCTAGAGTTACGATGATCTCCGTACATCACTTCGCGGGTTGAAGCCATTGTCTCGATACTCGATTGCGGGACTCGAGTTTGCGGTTCGTTCGCGGCCTAATAGCCTTCCGTCGAGGCTTCCCTCCCCGTTTTCTTCCTTTAGGTCCCGCGCACCTGAATGCGATCTCGAGATCCTGGTGGATTCGGTCGGCTCCCTCGGGCGAATGTCGGGCCTCCCGATCTATGAGTGCTCCATCTGGAGCAGCTACCGCGTCGCCGACGCAGTGGCCTTTGAGACCTATCACCCACCTTCCGGCCGTATCATGGCCCAAGCGGTGTCGGATCCGGATCTCCGCCGGTATGAATTGAGCTTCAGTGAGGAGACCGCGGAGTGGCTCAGCAGAGAATTCGATTTGCCCGACCGGCAAGAGGTCGTGATTGCCTATCCACTCGAACAGCTTCTTTTCGTTCCCGTTCTCGCCCGAAGGGATGTCATTTTGGTACATGCCTGTGGAGCGGTTCTGGACGGTAAAGCGATGGTTTTCGCCGGTCATTCCGGAGACGGCAAGACGACCCTCGCCACGATGTTGGCCAAGGAGGGCGTGGAGCTCTTGAGCGACGAGCGAGTTGCGATTCGGCAGGTGGATGGGGATTTCGTCGCCTATGGGACTCCGTGGCCGGGAGAAGGAAACGTCGTGTCCTCGGCGTCCTACCCTCTGGGGGGCGTGTTCATTTTGGGTAAATCGAGCTCCCATCGGTTGATCACGAGCCATGAACATAGCCTTTCGACCGTGGCGAGTGAGCTCCTCTCGAGATCCATCGTTCCCTACTACCTTCCCGAAGAGACGTCTCGGATTCTCGCGGTCGTTGACGGGATTGCAACGTCCGGCCGAATCGCCCGCCTCGAGTTTTGTCTCGAACCGGGCTTGCTCTCGTTGTTGCGGGGGCTTTAAGAAGCGCCTGGTGGCGCTGGTGGCGGGAGCCTGCTTGACAACGTTCATTCACCCGCCTAATATCTCGCCGGGAACAACCATATAAAACCATTCTTCGTGGTGTGAGCCCGGGGAAGTTGATTTGCGTGAATTACGGAGGCTGCAATGGCGAAAACCCGAGTGCTCATCATGGGGGTCTTCGAGACCTCTGAGGGGTGAATGAACGCCCAGCACCTCATCTCCATCCGAGATCTGACCGGAGCCCAGGTGGGAGAGATTCTGGGATTGACCGCCGATGTGAAGCGGTCGCCGGAGAAGTATAGAGAAGCTCTCCGTAACAAAAAGGTCGGTCTCTATTTCGAGATGCCGTCCGCCCGAGGCCGCGTTTCCTTTGACATCGCATCACACGAGCTTGGCGGACATAGCGTTTTCGTCGGAGAAGGCGACGTTCGCCGGCGGCCGAACGAAAGTCTCTCGGATACCGCGAAGGCTCTGTCTCGATACGTGGACTGCATCGTCGTCCGTATGCGGGCTCATGCCGATGTCATTGAGATGGCCCGGGGCGCCACGGTGCCGATCGTTAACGGGCTTTCCGACCTGCTCCATCCCTGTCAGGCTTTGGCGGATTACTTCACTTTGGCGGAGAAGAAACCGGATTTGAAAGGTCGCAAGATCGCCTTCGTGGGTGACGGTAATCACATGTGCCACTCCTTGTTGTATGGGGCCAACAAGATCGGTATGGATATCGCCATTGCGACACCGCAAGGATTCGAGCCCAAGGCGATCATCGTCAAGAGCGCTCAGCGGGAAGCAACGCAATCCGGAACGCAGATTTCCGTTGGCCAGGACCCAAACGCAGCGGTGGATGGCGCGGATGCCGTTTACACCGATCGCTGGACGCCTTTGGGCAGGGAAGCTGAAACGGATAGCCGAAAGTCGGTATTCCAGTCCTTCCAGGTGAGCGGCACGCTACTGGGCAAAGCCAAGCCCGATGCCGTTTTCATGCACTGTTTACCTGCCCATCGTGAAGAGGAAGTTTCCTCCGACGTCCTCGATAGCCCGCAGAGCGTAGTTTTCGACCAAGCGGAAAACCGCCTACATGTGCAGAAAGCCTTGTTGCTGTTTCTTCTGCGTTGAAAAAGAACTCGAGAACTCAGAACCCTGAACTCAGAAGGAAGAAGGACGACGGCTCTGATTGTTGCCCCCCCTAGTCCTAGTTGCTCCCAACACCCAAGGATTCGGACGGCCCACTCGATTTCCTCTCGTGGCAAGCCCTCGATGACTTCGACCCTGCCCACTCCGACCGGAAGGACGAAGCGCAAGCCCCGAGCTCCGATCTTTTTATCCCGACCGATGGCCTCCAAAACCTTATGGAGGCTGAGGTGTCCGAGTCCCGGAAGACGACCGAGGCCGGAGATCGTTGCTTCCATCCTTTGGTAGGTTTGCCTGCGGATAAGGCGGCGGCGGTGCGCCAAGCGGGAAGCCGAAATCATCCCCCATCCTACGGCTTGTCCGTGGGTCAGTCCCCGATAGCCTGCTGCCGCCTCCAGTCCGTGACCTACGGTGTGACCGAAATTGAGGATCCGCCTGAGCCCCGACTCCCTCTCGTCCTTTCGGACCACGTGGAGTTTCACGCGAGCCGAGAGTGCAATGGCTCGGTCGAGCGAGGGTTCGAGTGGGAGAAAGGTGCCCGGGGAGCGCTCCATGTTGCGGAATATCTCCTTTGAGTGAATGAATCCATATTTGAGTAGCTCATAGAGCCCGGAACGAAGCTCTCGAGAAGGTAGCGTCGCGAGTAGTGTCGGATCGATCCAAACGGCGGCCGGCCGGTGGAAGGCACCGACCAGGTTTTTTCCCGAAGGCAGATTGACCCCGACTTTCGCGCCCAGAGCGCTGTCGATCTGAGCGACGAGGGTGGTCGGGATCTGGATGAGGTCCACTCCTCGCTGGTAGGTTGCGGCCACGAATCCGGCCGTGTCTCCCACAACGCCTCCGCCGAATGCTACGATCCCGTCCTCGCGACCCAAACTGTGTCGCGTAAGTCTTTCGTAGAGGTCGCTAACGGTGTCGAGATTTTTATAGCGCTCTCCCTCGCGCATGGAGATGAAAAAGACGTTCAGGCCCACTTCGTTGAAGCTCTGGCGGAGCTGCTCGCCATAGAGGCGGTCGATTCTTCGCTGAGTGACGACGGCGACTTTCCTCTTGGTTCCCCAAAGCTCGGCGAGCCGGCGGCCTGAGTCCGCGAGTAGACCCCGACCCATCAGGACGGGGTAAGGATCCCCCATGACGATGAAGTTGAATGACGCTGTCTTTGACCATGAACCCCATCCTAGATCCACCGGGCTGCAAGAGGCAACGAACAAACACACTAAATCTGAAAGGCGACGGCAGGTGAATCCGGATGACGGCGACGACTAGCCTCGTCGAAAGCGGAAGCCGTCCTCAGGTCCCCTTCTGTCTTCTGAATTCTGTATTCTGAATTCTGTATTCTTACCGGAGCCACCCAGGCAACGCCCCGGCTTTCCGGCCCCTTTCCTGGAAACGGTCTATGAGCTCTCGTCTCTCTTTGTGCATGGCCTCGAGGGTCTCCTCGAGTGCCCGGATGGCGGGCTCGTCCTGCAGGCGCTCTCCGGGGCGTATCCGGGCGCGGCGGTCGGCAAGCCGCCATTCCAAGCGTCGGATTCGAGCATCGAGGCGAGCCAGCTCCTTTTGATGTCTCTGATATTCCTTTCGCCAATAAGCCTCCTCCTTGACCATGTCTCGGGGAGGAATCCTCGGAGATTTTCTCCGGGTAGGGAGGGAAAGCGTCTCGGAGAGCTCTCGATGGTAGGGGGCCAGCTCGCTGTTCGTGTAGGTGGGGGTCGCTTTGCCTTGCCGAGTCATTGTAACCGCGATGCGTCGTGCTCTTTCTTTGCGAGCTGTGGTTGCCAAGTCGTGCGCAATAACGAGCGCCGACAAGAAACATACGATGAGAACAATGAGACCAATCTTCATGTCATAGCTCCTTCTCATTTGAAAGAAAGTTGGCGATTCAACCGCCGGTTGGAGTGGTCTTGTGCGAAGAAAGACTCGATTGGAATGAGACGATAAAAATTGCCCGCTCCCTCCCTCATTATCAAAAAAATGCTGAGTTCTGGGTTCTTGAGTTCTCCAGACTGCGCCGGGCCGCAACTTTTGATCGCCGCTCCGGCGCCCTGTGATAGACTCCCATGGAAAGAGACTTCGTTTTCGAGTTAATGATGATGCCCTCCTTTTTGGAAAACGGACTCAACCTATTCAGGAAGACAAACCGGCGTCGTAACCCCGCCGTTCAGCCGCTCGACCGCGACCGGCAGGCGATGGTGGAGGAGCAGATCAAGCGACGGGGAGTCATGAACGAGCATGTGCTCGAGGCGATGCAGAATGTGGAGCGGCACCTATTTCTGGAAAAGCGCCAGTGGAGCTCGGCATACGGTGATCATCCGCTGCCGATCGGAGAGGAACAGACCATATCACAGCCCTATATCGTGGCTCTCATGACTGAAGCGCTTGGTTTGAGTGGCAAAGACCGGATACTCGAGATAGGTACGGGCTCAGGTTACCAAACCGCAATTCTGGCCGAATTGGCGGCCGAGGTCTTTTCGATAGAAATCATCTCCTCGCTGGCGGAACGGGCTCGCGCTCGTTTGGACGAGATGGGATACACCAATGTTCAGCTACGGAGCGGCGATGGGCGTTTCGGCTGGCCGGAACAAGCTCCTTTCGACGGGATACTCGTTGCTGCGGCACCGAAGGACGTTCCGGAAGCTTTGCTGGAACAGCTCAAGGACGGAGGGCGATTGGTGATTCCGGTGGGGACCCTGAATCAGGAACTGGAGGTCCACACCCGGAGGGGAGGGAGTTACTCGGTCGAAAACCTCGTCTCGGTGCGGTTCGTGCCCTTCAGGTAGAACTTCAAATAAAAAAGGCCGGGCTCTTTGCGTAGAGCCCGGCCTCTTACGTACTGTTTACGGAGAGGTAATCAAGATTCGCAGGTGGGCGCGTCGATTGAGGCGCCGCGTGACCTCACGAGAGTTGTCGTGAGCCGGTCGAGATTCGCCATAGCTGATTGTGGTCAATCGGGACTCTCGGACCCCGGCCCGAACGAGGTAGTCCTTCACGGCATCCGAGCGCCGAGCGCCCAACGAAAGGTTGTATTCCTCGGTGCCGATGCTGCAGCAGTGGCCTTCGAGCTCGATCTTGAGGTCGGGGTTGTCGCGAAGGGTCGCAACGACTTGGTCGAGGATGGTGCGCGCTTCGGCGGTCAAATCGTAGCGATCGAACAAGAAGTGGACGTCTTCGAACTCGATGGCCTTCACGACTTTGCGGTGGACGCGGATATTCGTCGTGTCTGAAGCGGTCTCGCCCTTACCGTCATCGACCGTCACCGTTACCGGGTAGCTCCCCTCGACACCTGTTGGGGCCGTCCAAGTCACTCTCGGGCCGCTTCCGGTGATTCGGCCATCGGGAGCCCGCCATGCGTAAGTTAACGGATCTCCGTCCGGATCGCTGGCATCGGCGGTGACTGTGGACTCGGCTCCTTCTTCAACCTCCGGCGGGTTCGCCCGAACCGTGACGGTGGGTGGACGGTTGACCGGCGGCGGAATTGGCGGTGGTGCAACATACACTCCGCGAGTACCGGGGTGGAAACCGATGGCCGCATTGAAACCCGATGCCGTGACCCCGTCCTGAGCTTGATTGACATTTGAACGCAGGCCCGCGGTGAAGAAGACGCCGTTTTCCATTTGGTAGATGACACCCGCCAGGATGTCCACGGGGTTCGTCTGCTTGTAGTCCGCTCCGGTATAAGCTGAGCCGGTCAGCTCCACGGTACCGCGGAGGTTACCGTTCCTCGGGAAGCTCAACCCGAGGCCCCATTCGAAGGCGTTGCCGATTTTAAAATCGATATCGCTGCCCTTGCCGTTGCCGCGGAAACCGACGTAATACGAAGATCCGATTATTTCGCCGAGATTCTTGGACAAGACGAGATGGCCACCTCCCGATACGCCTCCGGTACCCAGGCCTTCGTCCTCGCTTGCGGTGGGGGCTTTGATGAATCCGCGGACACCGAGCCCGATGGCAGACTGGTCCTTTTCCTCTTCGGGGTACTCCGACAAGATGTTGTACTTCAACCCAAACCAAATGTCGCCGAATCCTGCGGACCACCGCTGAAAAACACGAGGATCGTCATTGAAATAAGGGGGTGGGTTGATGGCAACGAGGGAACCTTCGATCTCTTGTGCCAATATGCGCCGCTGGAAATCGACGCGGGCGAATATCTCCAACTTGTCGGTAGCGCCGTATGCAAAGGCACCGCCGAGGTTCGAAATGTCCTCGTTGAAGGGATCGCGATCGATATTGTCGCGGAATCCGGTGACCGCGAACTTTCCCTTGAGCAACGTGTAGGCGGAGTAAACATCGAAATAGCCTGTGTCACCCCAACGGGTCTGAGTCGCTCTTACCGTCTCGTAGTAGCCTTCCTCTTGCTCGCCGGCCTCCTGGGCGAATGCCGGCGTCACAGCACCGAGGAAGAGGATCAGTATCGTTATTAGGGCGCACATCCTAGAGTTCATTTTAAGACACCCTCCTTCAGGTCGCTCCCATAGCGGTAGTGGCTGGCGCTGGGCCCCCCAGCTATTTGGACGACATTGGGCCCAAAAGCCCGATGACAAAACTCAACCTGCCAGAATATATACACTTATCGCCAAAGAGTCAATGGGTTTCGGGTGTTTTCGCGGGGAAAAAGCAGGTCAAAAGACTCACTCCACGCGGCTTATGTGGTCTTCGGTGGCCTCTGAAGGAATCTCCCGCTTTTTGCCGAACACGGCGGCAATGCCGATGGACAGCAGATAGAGGCCGATCATCGGGAAGGCAAGTAGGCTCTGGGTCACCACATCAGGAGTGGGCGTGATGATCGCCGCAATGATGAAAATGATAAGGATGGCGTACTTGAATTTCGACCACAAGAAGCGAGGCGTGATCAGCCCGAGGCGTGATAACAAGAAAACGACGGTCGGAATCTCGAAAACGGCTCCCATGCCGAGAATGAATTTGCTGTAAAAGGTGAAAACCGCGGAAACGGTAAGGAGAATTTCGATACTTTCACCGCCGAAATTTGTCAGAAAACGCGCGGCATAGGGAAAGACGATGTAGTGACCGAAGGCCGCCCCACCCAAGAAAAAACCGGTGCCAAAGAAAATGAAGGGCACTGCGAATCGTTTTTCGTGCATATAAAGACCAGGTGAGATGAAAAGCCAAACTTGCGTCAGGAGCACGGGCGACGCCACGAAAATGGCCGCGAAAAAAGCCATTTTCAAGTAGAGCATGAAGATTTCTGGGACCGCAGTGGCGATGAGCTCGCCGCCCTCTGGAAGAGCGTTTCGTAGAGGGGTCATGAGGAAGTCGAAAATTCGTTGGGCGAAGGTGAAGCAGGCTGCAAAAGCCACGACGAGGGCGAGCACCGATATGACGATGCGACGGCGAAGCTCGTCGAGGTGATCGAGGAAGGTCATCTTGTCGGGGGAGGGTCGGCGCTCGGCCATCAATCGTGCATCCGTTCGAACGGGGACTGCGAGGCGTGGGACACGAGCACTCTACTGGTCTCCGCCCTTGGTCGGCTCGGGCGAAGACTTCGACTCGGTCTCGTTCGAGTCTCCGGTTTTGTCGGCGGGCTGGTGGTCTCGCTCCGTTTTGGTGTCGTCCCGGGTTTCCTCCATCCGGACTTCCTGCTCCAGTGTGTTGCGGAGATCATTGCTGGCACGTTTGAACTCGGCCAGACTCCGCCCCAGTGATTTGCCCAGTTCTGGGAGCTTACGCGGACCGAAAATGATCAGAGCAATGACAAAAATAATGACGAGCTCAGGCATCCCTATGGGGCCAAACATTTAAAGCCTCCTGCCTTCAAGGAGCAACATTATAGATGAGGCCAGGGTAAACACAAAGCGTGCAAATCCCCACATTCCCTTTACTTGGCGGAAACCGTTTGCTACGATTGACTTGTGGGGATGCATATTCCCCAACAGTACGAACCGGCAGGTTCAAGAGGACCGAAATCTATGAGAAAACGTGGTGTTGCAGTTGCCTTGTGTCTCGTTATTGCAGGCGCGCTTCTAGGTGGTCTCTTCGGACGCCGTGCTCAGGCGACCGCTGACGAATATTCCCAGTTTCTAAGACGGTACACGAATGTGCTGCGAATCGTGGAAAAGGAGTATGTCACTGAAGTAGAGCCTCGTCGGCTCGTCCACGCGTCGATACGGGGTATGCTCAGGACTTTGGATCCTCATTCGAACTTTCTCGCCCGTCGTGAGTACACTCAGCTTCAAGAAAGACAGAAAGGCAGCTATTACGGACTCGGAATCACGGTGCAGATGATCGAGGGCGATCTCACTGTGGTGTCTCCCTTCGAAGGTACTCCGGCATATCGTCTCGGCATCCGCTCGGGTGACATCATTTCCAAAATAGAAGGCGAAGAGACTCGAGGCATGGAGCTCGATGATTGTGTCAAGCGCTTGCGCGGAGCAAAGGGTAGTGAGGTCACCATATCCATTACGCGTGTTGGATACGACCGTCCCTTGGATTTCACGATCGTGCGGGACGAAATCAAGCTTCGCAGCGTCCCTTATGCATTTGTTTTAGAGGATGGTGCGGGCTACCTGCGCATCTCGGATTTTACCGAGACCACGGATGCCGAGCTCGAGGAAAACCTGCAAAAGCTCCAAGACGCGGGAGCCAAGAGACTCGTCCTGGATTTGCGCGACAATCCGGGTGGACTGCTCGATCAGGCGGTGGAAGTATCGAACACATTCCTTAAGAAAGGCTCCAAGATCGTCTCGACCCGTGGCCGCACGCACGGCTCGGATCAAGATTACTTCGCTTCCAGAGCGGCGTCTCACGAGCGTCTCCCGATTGTCGTGCTCGTCAATCGAGGCAGCGCGTCGGCTTCGGAGATCGTCGCCGGTGCGATCCAAGACCACGACCGAGGACTCATTGTTGGCGAGAGCACATTCGGCAAAGGCCTGGTGCAGTCCATCTATCGAATCAGTGAAGGAAACGGCCTTGCTCTGACGACCGCAAAGTATTATACGCCCAGCGGTCGCAGCATCCAGCGGGACTATTCCGGCTCAATTGACGATTATTATTATGCTGCGCGTCGTGAGAACGTTGAGGCGCCGCGGGATGAGCTAAAACATACGAGCGCGGGCCGCGAGGTTTACGGCGGTGGAGGTATCGCTCCCGATATCACCGTGCGCTATCCCCGTCTGCCCAAGGCGATTCTTTCCCTGAGTAGTCGAAACGTCTTTTTCAATTACTCCGCGCTATTTGCCTCCAAAAGCGGCCGGACTCAAGATGTGGAAGGAGCTGGAGTCAAACCGGAGCTTTCGTCGGCGAGGTCGGAAGAGGTTCGGCTGATTGACGAGCACTTCGAGGTCGATGACGACGTCCTCGAGCACTTCTTCGGTTTTCTCGAAAGGGAAGAAATTTCTTTCGATAAAAAAGAGCTCCTCGAACATCGCGATCGGCTGGCTCTTCTCATCAAGGCGGAGATCTATACTTCTATTTGGGGCGCCGAAGTCCGCCAGCGGGTCGTCATCGGAGAAGATCCGCAGGTGCGGGCTGCGCTCCATGCCCTACCGGATGCCGTAGAGTTGCTCAACGACCCACAAGCCTATATGACTCGGGTAGCGGCACAGGATCGCGAAAATCCATAAGAGGGGCCTGCTCGGCAATCGACGGATTCGGGCAGAGGTTCCCGCCTTCGCCACTTGTCCGCCAAAGCCTTGGCGGCGGCGGAAGGCTACGGCGGACAAGACGGCGGACGAGCGGGCTCGGGCTTGGAATCCCTTCATACCGACGTCAGAACCTCAGAACCTCTGGATACTAGATCCAGGGGTGTACTTTCTGATAACATACTACCGGTTGTGTATTAATTCCGACAGACAAAACAAATCTCAGTTGAAGAGGTGATCATGGGGCGTTTGTATTCATCCCTTCTTTTGGTTGTTGCTGTGCTCATGGTGACTGGCCCGGTGGCCGGTGCTCAAACATTCCAGGACGAGCTGGCAAATTTGCAGAGTCCGAATGTTAAAACCAGAGTCAAAGCAGCCAAGGCGCTCGGCGCTTCCCAGCGACCGGAAGCGATTCAACCGCTCGTCGATGCCATTAGGGATCCGGAAGTCAAAGTACGAAAGGCGATCGTCGAAGCGCTCAGGAGCTTCCGGGATATCGCGACGGTGGATGGTTTGCTTTCTGGACTTATGGACGAGGAGAAGGACATCCGAAGCAGCTCTATGGACGGCATCATCGAGCTTTACGTTTCAGCGGAAAAGTACGGTCCCATCATAGGGATTTTCAAAGGAGGAACTCGACCCAATACGCCGGATCCGGTCACTCCACCGGAGGTCAAGGTCATTCGAGCTGTTGAGGCGCGTCTTCGAGATGAGGAACCCTCGATTAGACAGCGCGCGGTGTACATGCTCGGAATTCTCGAGGTCGAGGAGTCCGTTGAGTTGCTAGCTCGTGCCCTTCCCGATATGAACCAGGACGTGCGTAACGAAGTCGTCGTAGCGCTCGGCCGTATCGGTGGCGATGTCGCCGGTCAGGCTCTGATCCGAGCACTTGCTGATTCTTCCAAGGATACACGACGTCGTGTCATGCAGGCTTTGGGCCGGATGCGTTATCAGCCTGCGGCCAGAGCTTTGATGAGTATCTGGGATGCTGAACAAGGTAAACCGGAGGGAGATCGTGCTCTCGAGGCTCTGGGTCTCATGGGAGCCACTGAGGCCAGAGGCATTTTTTATCAGAACTTGACAAACATCAAAGCGGTGCGAAGAAGATATGCCGTCGAGGGATTGGGCCGAATGAACGACCCGAGTCTCTTGCCGGGTTTGACCAAAGATTTTCTACGCGAGCCGGAAGCTGAGGTCCAGCTCGCCTATTGCTTTTCTATCGCTTTGCTGGGACGGCCCGAGTTCATCGATCGTTTGGCGCTCAGTCTTTCCAACCACGATTTGCGAGATCAAACCCGGAGTTATCTCATCGAGTTGGGAAGCCCGTACATGTCGGACTTGGTGACTTACCTTTCCGATCCCGTCGCCACGGTTAGGAGAGAGATGGTTCAGGTTTTGATGGAGATTGGAGAATCCGGCCGCCATCCCTTACTTGGAGCCTCTGTTGAGGGATTCCGATTCTAATGTGTCCGATTGGGCGAATCGGGCGATTGCGAGGCTCCAGAGGGCGCAGATGGCCGCCTCGGCCCAGCCGTCGATGTAGCATCGTCGAGTGTGGAAAATAACAGAGGAACTGAAAAGGGAGATGGCTCATGCGTAGGTTTTGTATCTTGTGGGTGTTCCTTTGTTTTGGATTCGTTTCAGGGTGCGACCGAATTTCCGAGTTGCAGGACAAGCTTCTGGGCTCGAGTGATTCGTCCGATCAGGAACCGGTGGAGTTGAGGGACGCGAAAAGCTCCTACGAAGAAGGTCGGGTCCAGGATGCCATTCAACGTCTCGAGCAGTACACGGCCGAAGAGCCGACCTCGGCCCAGGGATTCTACTATCTGGGCCTTTGCTATTTGAGCATGGCCGGCCAAGAGGCTGCGGGCTCTTCTCCGCTCAGTCCGGAAGAAGAGAAGAGCCGCGATGCTTTCCAACGGGCGCTCACCTTGAATCCCAGGTACGCCTTGGCCTCCATCGGTATCGGGGACCTTTACGTTCGACGGGTGCCGGCACGGCGACCCAGGAGGAGGAAAAACGTCGATCCGACGGAGGATCCTTATGAACTGGCGCTTGCATCCTATCAGAATGCGGTGACCATCGATCCCATGTTGCCGGAAGCACAGATGCACTATGCTCGTTTCCTCCAAAAGGTCCAGAATCTCGAGGAGGCCGAGCTCGCCTTCAAGGCCGCCGCGGAGGCTGCGGCCACGATTCCCGAAAAGGCACCGGATTATTATTTAGCGTACGGCCGCTTCTTGGTCGATACGGATCGCCTCGACGAGGCCCTGGACCAATACGAACTGGCCCAGATGTTTCGGCAGGGCGACGTGGATATACAGCGGGAGCTTGCAGTGGCTCACGCCCGTCTGGGCCAGAGATACTTCGACGCCGAGCAATACTCTCTTGCCGAGCAGGAGCTCACGACCGCTTCCGGGATGTTTCCCGGATCCCAACGACCCGGAGGCACAGAAAGCCTCTGCAACCATGCAACAGCTCCGAAGCATCCGGCGCAGGTAACGCAATTTATTAATTCCACGAGTTGCGTGCCCTTGCGCAAACCGTTATATATCTAACACTTCTTCACACTATTGGGACCACTCACGACCAAGAATAGTTGCACCCGCAGTAGTATTAGTGGTACCAATGATTCCAGGGAGTTTGGCGGGCGCTCGAACGCGACCTGGTTTTTGCGGAGTAAAGTATGGTTAAATCCGATATCTCTAAGATCTTGCCTGTGGTTCTCCTCTCGGGCTTATTGGCTTCCCCTACGCTCGCGGATAGTCTCGAGCCTGGTATGAAGTGGAACCGATTGAGCAACGAGGGTTATTCGGTTGCCTTCGGCCGATTGGAGGGCCGATTCGACGGAACCGATTTCAGAAACCGGAAAATCGAGCTCGTCCGGACGGACAACGGCAAAGAATTTTCGATCTCAGTTGGTGAAGGTCTCGGATACTTCGAAGTTTTGCTGCCACCGGGTTCCTATTCTATCTTCGCTTTGGAGGCAACTTACCGTCCCCCGGGCCGTATTGCGGACCCTACGAAATATCGTCCGGTTCGCCAGCGTTTTGTTGTCAACCCTCGAAGTGATGAGCCGTCAAAGCTCCCGTCTTTCGTTGTTCCCGCCGATCGTCCCGTATACGTTGGAACCCTTGAGGTGGATAACGAGCCGGACGGCATCGTGTATCGGGGCAACTACATTCGCCTCGTCGATGAATACGACGCGTCGCTCGAGAGATTGGGTAACGTTTACCCCGATTTCGTCTCCAGTCTTTCGAGTGCGAAGATACAACCGGCGCGCCACTTCATGCTTAGACCTAGGCTACGGGAAGCACCTCTGGATCTCGTCGAGGTTGAAGATCCTATCCGCCGGGCCAGGGAGTACATATCGGAGTATAAATACCAGCAAGCCATCAATTGGCTCCAAACCTTTATGCCGGCTTCTGACGAAGAGCGAAACCAGGCAAGGCTGCTCATCGGCGAAGCTCTTCTGGGAGACGGTAAGTTCCCGGAAGCCATTAATCTTCTCGGTGATTCACTCCAGGTCGATCCAGAGAACATGAGAGCCCTGAGGCTTTTAGCGCGTGCTCACTTATTCAACGAGGATACGGAGGACGCTCTTAACCTTTACCAGGGCTGGCCGAGTCATTGCCGGGGGACGCCGAAGCACACCTTCAGCTCGGCTATCTGTACGCTCTCAGTTCCGAGCCTTCACGCTCGACCGTGGAGTTCGACTCCGCCTTCGAGTACGATCACGACTACCTACTCCACGATGTGGCGCCGTTTGCTGTAGCTCTCAAGGCGGTCAGGCTGCAATCGGCCGAATATATCCCGCCTCGAGTGGTGAGACATCGTGTGCGGCCTCCGAGGTCGATACAGTCCCGCCGTGGGGCCGAAGCGGGCGGCCTGGCTTTGTTGATTGATCACAACGGGAGAGTGGTTGCCGCTCAGGTGTCTCCTGGCTCGTCAGGTAACATGCCTTCCATGCTCATGGCCATGGTGCGAGCCACCTTCAAGCCCGCTGCTTTGAACGGCGTTCCCGTGCCCTCCTTGCTGATGATGAGTGGCGGAGGCGGGGGGCAGCCGACTCAGTAGCCGGGCCGAGAATCCAAGAACTCAAGAACCCAGTAATCGAGAATGGGGATGAGGTCGGCTCGGGCCTCGTTTTTCCTCAGCTTAAGTCGTTGACTCGTAATTAGTTCTTCCGACTCGCTTCGGTCGGCTATGAATATCTTGTTTTTAAAGTGGATAGTGGCGTGACTCTTTGTGGCGAGGCTTTCCACAAACTTGGGTAGCCGATTTTCCACATTTCCACATCGACTGAAATCAGTCATCTCTAACCTTGACAGGTTCCCGCAAATCCTGATAACATGTGAATTACGCCTATATTACGTCTTATAATTCTTTGACTTATGTAACCAGTCGCCGTTCAATATGAGCGGTTTCCACAATCTTTCAACAAAAGGATCCATTGTGGGCTCTGAGGCCAAAGGACGCGTGCCACCCCCGGGCAACGGCGTACCGGGATCGTCACCGTTTGTCAGTATGCCGAGCTCGGTCGGAGAGGTCTCCGTCGTAGCGAGCCCGGCTAGCTGTGCCAGCGCGCCGAGCACGGTTGAGACGGCCGTAAGACCGCGGCCGATCCCGAAGACCGACTCAACAAAGGTCCCCGAGGTCGCCAAGCGACGTATCGTGGCGGTCGGCGGAGGAAAAGGCGGGATAGGTAAGAGTCTCATTACAAGTAGTCTCGGGATTAGCCTTGCCCGGCGGGGTTTTCGAGTCGTTGTCATTGACGCCGATCTCGGTGGGGCCAACCTTCACAATGCCGTCGGGATTTCGACACCCAACGTCACTCTGGCCGATTTCATCCACCATCGCGTGGACAATATGAACGAGGTCATTATCGACACGGGTATTCCCAATCTGGGTCTCATCAGCGGCGCCCATGACTTTCTCACAGCGGCCAACCTCAAGTATTTTCAAAAAACCAGGCTCTTGAACCGTATTCGAAAGCTCGAAGCCGACTTTGTTTTGCTGGATATCGGCGCCGGTATCTCTTTTAACATCGTCGATTTTTTCCTTCTTTCGGAGGTGGGACTACTCGTCGCGGTGCCTGAGCCGAGCTCCATCGAGGGCGCCTATCGTTTCCTCAAAATGAGCTTCTACCGTCATCTCTGGGCCGGCTTGAAGGGCGCCGGCACCGCCCGCGGCGTCATCGAGCAAGCCATGGACCAGAAGAACCAGAAGGGCATCCGAACTCCCTATGACTTACTCGAGGCCGTGGTTCGGGACGATGAAGAGGCCGGCCAGCTTCTCAAAGAACAGGCCCAAAAGTTTCGCCCTCGACTTCTCGTCAATCAGGTCCGTTTCCCCGAGGACCGACAATTGGGCAATTCCATGGCAAGCGTTTGCCGAAAGCATTTGGGCGTCGATATCGACTGTTTGGGCGCTGTCACTTACGACGACGGTGTCTGGAAGGCGAACCGTAAGAAGATGCCCTTTATGTTGACCAATCCCGATTCCGAGACGGCTCGGTCGATTGATGGAGCTGCGACCCGACTACTGTCTCTCTTTCAAAATTGAAGCGATGCTGACACGACTGACTGAACAGGATTACTACCAGATTCTCGAGGTTGACTATTCGGCCAGCTCAGAAGATATCCAGACGGCATACGAGACGGCCCGCGATATTTATAGCGGCGAGTCCATGGTCTCGAGCTGTATCTTGACCGTGGAAGAACGTCGTCATACCCTTCGCCGCATCAACGAGGCATACAACACCTTGATTGCGGAAGACAGCAGGCGTCTCTATGACGAGACGCTCATGGATACAACCTCGGCCGAAGCTCCGGTCATGGGGTTGAAGCCCGAGGAAACCGAACCGGTCAAAAAGAAAGAAGAAAAGGAGCCGACCAAGCTTCAAAGCTTCCCACGCCTGGTCAAGGGCGCCCTGGAATCCGCGCTTGCGGGTGATCCTAGCGAGCATTTGGGTGTAAGGGGGGCAAAGTCCGCCAAACGACGTTCCAAGCTCCAGCTCGGACTGAAAGAAGAGGCCAGCGGCGACTTCATACGGCGGGCCCGTGAGTCGGCAGGATTGGATTTACGCACTATCGCGGAAGAAACGAAAATCGGCGTTACCATGCTGAGTTACATCGAGGAGGAGCGTCTCGAAAGACTTCCGGCGCCCGTATACCTCAAAAGCTTCGTTTCCCAGTACGCTCGTTGTCTTGGGCTCGATACGGAGAAAGTTGCTCGATCCTTCACAAACCGTATCCGTCGCCTCAACGAAGACAAGTAGAGTGGTGTTTGCCAGGCACCCGCTTTCGCCGATGGCGATTTCATTTGTTGCCATCGGCTTCAACGAGGTCTCGCCGTAGGCTTGGCGGAGGGGACAGCCTGGCCTACATAGATATCAAGAAAGACTCAACGCAAAGGTGCAGAGCCGTCTTTGCGCCCGGCGCGTTTTTTTCTTCAGAGGCGGGGGGGTAGACCGGTTCCTGATCTACACGGCTTCGAGTATCCGGTCTCTGTTGGTGCTCCATTCGTCGGCCGAAAGGATTTCAGGGGCCATCTCTATGAGTCGCGGGAGCATGTTGAAGACCGTGACCTGGCTCCAGGGTTTGCCGTTGCGCATGAAAAAGCCTCGAGCGTTGAGCTCCTCCGCGATCTTCGAGAGGGGGTGGTCTCCTGCGATGAGAGCCAGCATGAGCTTCATTACGTCCTTTTCTTTCGAGTCGTCTTCGAGTAGGTGGCAATCTTCGGATACCCGGAGTCCGTAGGGAACCTCGTGCCTGAGGGCTCTTCCCGGCGCATGAGACGTTTCCCGTTCCCACTCGATGGCCACGGGCCGCCATCCCTCCTCCAGTTTCGACTGCATATATTCCGGAGTGGGCGCCGTTTTCAAGACTTCACGAATTCTCTCTTTGTTCATAGTTCCACCTGCCCTCCTGCTTGAAGAAAAGCAATCCTCATGCCACGGGCCGGGCAATCCGCAACTTACTCAAAACGCAAAGTTTTGAGGTTGCCGGCCGAAGAGGTCCTGTCCGCATGTGAGACGAGCTGCCCCGAATCCGAACATAATGGAAATTCAATTGCTTGAATTGATTCTCGAGTCCTTGAGTTCTGGCAACTCTATAGTTTCAAATAGTCCTTGAGTCTCCGCGTGTGCGAACGCGAGACTGGGATCTCGGTCTCATCCCGATCCGACATCTTGAGTTGGATGGTGCGGTTGAACCACGGTATGACTTCTTTGATGCGCTGCAGGTTGACGATAAAGGAACGATGCACGCGCCAAAAAGCAGCCGGGTCGAGACTCGTCATGAGCTCGTCCAGCGTTCGGAGGTTGGAAGTGCCGGTCCACTTGTCGGTGGCAATGGAGACGACGCCGTCTTCGACGGTAGCGTAGACGATATCCTTCGAGTCCACCAGCATGTAGTGCTCACCCACTTTCACCGCAATGGGTTTGAGCGGACTGCCTCGTTCTAGCGCACCCAAGATGCGTTCGATTTGATCCATGAGCGGCTTGCTTTCGGCGATCTGTCGGCGGGATCGGGCGATGGCTTCGGCGAGACGGTTTTTCTCCACCGGCTTGAGCAGATAGTCGATGGCATTGACCTCGAAGGCGCGGATGGCGTATTGGTCGAATGCCGTGACGAAAATGACGCGTGGCAAGAGCTTGCCTCGATTCATGAGCTGTCGTACCACCTGGAAACCGTCCATACCGGGCATCTGGATGTCGAGGAAAAGCACCTCCGGTTGAAGCTTCTCAACGGATGATATCGCCTCGTATCCGTTGGTCGCTTGACCGACCACTTCGATTTCGGGAAACGACTCCAACATGAAACAGAGCTCGTCTCTTGCCAGTTGCTCATCATCGACGATGAGGGCCCGAATCGGCATGCTCAGCTCGCTTTCAATTTGGACAAATCGATCTCGGGGATCTCGATACGCGCCAGGGTCCCGCGGCCGGCCAGGCTCGAAAGATGGAGTTGTGATTTGTCGCCGTAGATCACCTTGAGGCGTTCGTTCACGTTGGTCAGGCCGATACCGAGACCGTCGCCGTGCTCGGTGCTCAAGGGGAGTCCGCCTCCGTTGTCTTCGATTTCTATGATGGAGATCCCGTTACGTCTGCGGGCTCGGATGATGATCCGGCCGCCCTCGAGCCGCCTCGAGATTCCATGCTTGATGGCGTTTTCGACCAGGGGCTGCACGATCATCGAAGGGATGTAAGCCTCGAGTGCCTCTGGTTCGAGGTCTTTTTGGACCTCCAGCATACCGCGCCCGAACCGAACCGACTCGATATCCAGATAGGAATCGATGAATTCCAGCTCCTCTTTGATGGGGATGAAGCGCTCCGGCTCTCGAAGAAGCTTCCTCAAGATATTGGAGAGCTTCCGCACCAACTGGCGGGCCATCTCGGGATTGGTGCGGATGGCGGATGAGATGGAGTTCAGAGTGTTGAAGAGAAAGTGCGGATTGATTTGGCTGGACAATGCGCTCAGCCGAGCTCGAACAACCATCACTTCCTGGTCGGCCAGCTTTTGTTCGAGGCGGATACTGTTCCATATCTTGAGCGGAATGCCAAGACAGGACAAAGTACAGATGTAGATGGCCAGCATCACCCAGGCGTTATTCGAGGAGAGGTAAAAGACCAGGTCGTCTCCCACCTCCGATCCGATGAAGATTCGGAGCGATTCCATTCCCACCGTCACCGCAAAGATGACGATTTGCCAATCAAAGATACGATCGCGTATCGCCGTCTTGCCGATCCGGTAAAGATTGAGAAAGACGAAAGGAGAAAAGCTCCAAATGTCCTCCTTGCGGCACAACTCTCTCACGATGCCCCCTGCGACGCCGTACAGGGCGCCGAGGGGAAGGGCGAAGAGCTCTCCCTGGTTCGCGGCGGGGGCGCCGACCATCAGGCCGACGGCGGCACCCGTCAACGGGCCGGTGAGCAAACCTACGAGAAGGGTCCCCTCCAAGGAAAGGTCGGCGGCGTTGTAACGCAACAGGAGCCGAATCATTACGCCAAAGGAAATGAGCATCCCTGCGAAGAGGACGAAAGTCCATTTTTCCTTTAGCGATAGCTCCTCTTTGTACAAAAGCCTTTTAAATGCGGTAAATCGGCCCAAGATGCTGGCGATGGCAGTCATGACCCCCAGCTTGACGAGCAGAGTGACAAGGACCAACTGGTCTTGGCTGAGTGTCTGTTCCATGTTATACGGAAACTAGCACGATCCCCGGGAAGCTGTCAAAGATGCAAATCTTTGTTTCAAAAGACCTTACGGTGTTTTTATTCTTGACCTGGGTCAGGGCCTGGCCCTTGCCGCGGCGGGAGCTCCAGTTTGAGATCGATTCGGCCCCATTTCCTTTGATGGGTGTCGGGGGCCGAAGAAGGAAAACGCCAGTTCTTCGTTTCCCTCAAGATGGAGGCATTGACCTCGGGAAGGGTAGACCAGGTAATCTCGGGATTCACCGGCGTTCCTCCCGGACTCAGCTCGAAGCCCACGACGATCGTGCCGGTTACGGGGAAATCAAAAGGATTGTCTATTTCGGGTGCTTCCGTTTCGGGCGGAAGCGAGAGCGGGAGCGGCGTGAGCTGAAGTATCTCATCGTCTCGCAGTACGCGCAGGCTTATCGCCACGAGAAGATGAACCGATCGTGAACGGATCTCCTCGTAGAGGAGACCTCGATTTTCGAGGTTCCGGTGCTGCCTGAAAAGCGACATGTAGTTGGTCGGCTCGACCTCCGCGCTCCAGATCGTGGTCCGATTGAGTTGAAGCCCCACGTCCCGACGGTACTCGCTCAGGGGATCCTCGTCGCGCCGCAGTACGGAGTGAATTTCAGCTTGGAAGCGATTCGGGGGCGTGCGGGAAACGATACGAATCTCCACATCGAGTGAATGTCTCCCATTGGTCCAACGGAATGCCCATCGCCCATCGTTGTTCACCCGCGATATGTCGTAAGCCAAGGCAGCGACCGAAGAGTTTGGAACCTGTTTCACCATCGTGGCAAGCCACTGATTCGTTGTGACACCGCGTCCATCCGTCTTGATCAAGAAATCGAGCTCCGAGAGTCTTTCTCGATCTGGATTAGCGCTGTGCGACTCGAAGATGCGCAGCTCCGCAATGAGGTTTTTCGGCAGCGGGGGAGTGTCCCGCTGGGTCTCGCTCGGGGGTTGGGAATATCCGGTCACCGCCTGTGACGATATCCAGCCGATGAGAGCGACCGCGGCGAGGATTGCTTTTGATATTTTCAATATTGCCTCGAACGAGCCGGCCTAAGGGTCCAGCCAAAAATAGGTTCCCTTTTTCGGGTGCCGAGGCGCCCGGCTGGCAAGGCGCGAGGAGTGAAGAATATCAGGATATTTGAGCTTCGAGCAACGCAGCCAGGCGGGATGGATTGGCAGCCCAAAATGGGGAGTTATTCTTGGTTGGGCCCTAAGCCAAAACGGGCATGATCTGCTCCGTCTCGATTAATTGGATGAGAACCGCCGTAGCATGATAGTGACAGCCCGATGTAGCATCGAGAAGCTCTCCTACCGTGGTGGGTACTTTGAGGCGTTCCCAGACTTGTTCCGCTACCTTTCGGCCGGCGTCCTCGGTCCATCGAAGGTCGTTGTCCGTACGCTCGAGCAGCGTGGGAGGTGGGGGAATACGGCCGGCGAGCGTCGCAAGCTCGTCCTGCAAACGCACCGAATCCAGAACCAGGGCCATTGCCGGGGCCGTAATCGTTGGGTCCGGACTTTCTTCGTCCGGTGTACTTTCGCGGGTGGTGAAATGAAAATCGGAGGTGAGCGACACTTGGAAAAGCTGATGTACTGCTTCGTCTCCGTTGCGATGTCCGTAGGATGCCCGGGCGATATTGCCGTTTTGGAATACGAGCAGGCCGGCGGTCTCGCCGGAATCGACAAGCTTCATGACCCCCGATTGAGACGAGGTTATGAGCGTTTGGATGACCGTGGCGAGATCGAAGAACCGTAAACTACCCTGAAGCTCTTTGCTGTCGTGGGTGGGAAGGTTTTGCAGGAGTTTGATGAGACGGTGGGCGAGGATGACGCAAAGCTGTGAGGCGAAACCGGGATGGTCATGCATCAGCTCGAAGAATAGCTTTTTTTCGATGACGATGAGCTCGGCCTTTTGGGGAACTCGGGCATCGGCAGTACGATTTGAGTCGGTCAGTATGGCGAGCTCGCCGAGACACTCACCCCGTCCGAGGTACGCAAGTGAGCGCCGCTCTCCCTCCTCGGAGGGGCTCGAAATCTCAACGACACCGCTCTTCACCACGAAAACGCTGTTCCCCGGCTCTCCTTGGCGCACCACCCAGGAGCCCGCGGACATTTGCAAGGTTTGAGCTTGGAGCAAAATGGTGCGAATGAGAGAGTCGGGCATATTGCGAAACAGTTCCGCTTCGCGCAGCGCGTTGACGTCGTCGAGCTCTCCGAATGCCTCGGTATCCATCCTCAGCCCCCGATTGAAATTAGAGACAAGATTTGAAGACCTTGATTATAACGGGCCGGTGAAAAGGGCGTCAAGAAACCTATTCCTAGCTCATGGTTCAACTCTACACCATATCGTGGTTTAAGTCGGATTTTGCCGATGATAAAATAATACGATCGGCCGAGAGATGACCAAGCGGCCACAACAGGCTCTATTGAACGTCTATCTTTGTGGCGCTTAAAAAGTCCCGCCAGCGCTTGATTCGATCACCATAGAAGGAAAACGTGGCTTTTGACCGAGATTCATCTCGGCGATCGTCAGGAAGGAACAGACCATGACAACGGTGAGACCCGGCGACGTACATTCCACTCTAGCAAAGCATATGTTGGCCGATGGGATGGATTTGGTCTTCGACATGAAGCGGAGCCAAGGGGCCTACATCTATGACCAGCGAGACGGACGTAAGTTCCTCGACTTTTTCTCGTTTTTCGTGACTTATCCGGTCGGAATCAACCATCCTCGCGTCGTCGAGACGGCCTTCAAAGAAAAAATAGCCGATGTTGCCATTCAGAACCCCTCGAACTCGGATGTTTATACCGTGGAAATGGCGGAGTTCGTCGAAACCTTCTCGCAGATCGCCATTCCCGAGTACACGCCGCACCTATTCATGATTTCGGGTGGGGCTCTGGCGGTGGAAAACGCTCTTAAAGCTGCCTTTGACTGGAAGGTAAGAAAGAACCTTTCTCGAGGTTCTTCGGAGGTACGGGGCCAACGGGTGATCCACTTCGAGCAGGCTTTCCACGGCAGGAGCGGATACACCCTCTCGCTTACCAATACGGCGGATCCTCGCAAAACGATGTATTTCCCCAAGTTCGATTGGCCGCGGGTGACGAATCCCAAAATCACCTTTCCCTTGGAGGGACGTTGACTCGAAGAGGTCATCGAGGCGGAAGCCCGGGCGGTGGAGCAAATCAAACAGGCTCTGGCAGACAACGAGAACGACATCGCCGCTCTCATCATCGAGCCGATCCAAGGCGAAGGTGGAGACAATCACTTCCGTAAAGAGTTCTTTCGGGAGCTTCGCACCTTGGCGGACGAGAACGAGTTCATGTTCATCGTCGATGAAGTGCAGACGGGTCTTGGGCTTACCGGCGCTATGTGGGCTCACGAGCACATGGACGTGCAACCGGACATGATTTGCTTCGGGAAACGGGCTCAGGTCTGTGGCTTTCTCGCCTCACGTCGTATCGATGAGGTCGAGGACAATGTGTTCAAAAAATCATCGCGGATCAACTCCACTTGGGGAGGTAATCTAGTGGACATGGTGCGCGCCACACGGTACCTGGAGATCATCGAGGAAGACCGATTGGTGGACCACGCTTGCGAGGTGGGCTCGCAACTGCTTTCGGGCCTCGAGACGCTGCAAGAGGAGTTTCCCAAGTTGGTATCGAATGTCCGTGGTCGAGGTCTCATGTGTGCTTTCGATCTACCCGACAAAGAAACTCGCGACACGTTTAGGAAAAAAGCCCACGAGCAGGGGATGTTGATTCTAGGGTGCGGCACGCGCTCTATTCGCTTCCGGCCGTCATTGACCCTATCCGGGCAAGAGTGTGACGAAGGCCTCGGAATCGCCCGTCGCGCGCTCGGGGAGCTCGGGTAAGCAGGCCTTTTGGAAGCGTTCGCGTTCCTGCGGGAACAGGGCTAAAATACTTGAAACGTTTATCAATTCACTTTAGGAGCGGGTAATGGACCTTCAAACCCAGGTACGGGTCTACAACGAAGCTTTGGGCGTCAAGGGCGCCAAGGGGAGACTGGTGTCCATCAACGACGCTGGGTACTACGAGGTGGCGCTCGAGGTAAAAGAGCGATACTACGAGGCACTCTTACCCATCAACGGTACGGTGATACTTTCCGCCGAGCCCATTGTTGAAGAGGAAAGAGTCGAAGTCGAACGCTTCTGAGAATCTCCCAAGCATCGGCTCCATCCTCCCTCCCGTCAGGTGCCCGAACGAGATATAATGCCCGAGGTTGGGGAATATCGATCAGTCATCTCCCTCGGGGAGGATTTTGCTTTCCGGAGTCCGTAGCGCGCCAGGGGGCCCGGATTGCAGGAGGAGTATTGTGAGCAGAAATCGGTTTGGCGCATGGTCTACCGCTTGGTTCGCCGCCGCGGGTTTATTACTCATTTGTGCCGGGGCCGCTGCCGAAATCATCCACTTCAAGAATGGCGATACGCTTCATGGAACCGTCGTGGACGCCAATGTACGGCGGGTCACGCTCGAGACCGCCTATGGCAAATTGACCATTCCCAAGAAGGACATTCAACGTATCGAGTACGAAGGCGGCGAGCCGGAAGACACGACCGAGAAAACTTCTCCAACGAGTGCATCGAAACCGGCAGAGACCAAGTCCGAGGCCGATTTACCCATCGTGGGGACTTCTGGGTCCACGGTTTCTCTGGATATTCGGGGGCGCGCTTTTTGGTATGCCTTCGAGTCTCCTCCCGACAGTCCGACCGACTTGAGCATTCGGCTACGGATCTTCATCGGCGAAGACGATGCGGTCGCCCTACTCGATTCGAAGCCGGATACCTTCGACGCCAATACCTACTACAATTCCTTTACTTTTTCTCCGACAGACTCCCAGGTGGTGAGAACGGCTGAGGATTATTCCTGTGAAGTGAGGGAAGCTGAAGATGGCCGCGTGGTCCTCACCTTGGCGCTTCCCGAGACACAACGTGGGGGACAACTTCTGGTTCGCATGCTCTATCAGATCAATGAGGGCAGCCGATCCATACCGCGGTGGATCGATGCCGTCTCTCGGTCTTTTTCCGTTCAAATCGAATCAGGAAAGGACTCCTACGTGGTTTTGGAACAGGACGCATCGGGGCTCGACTACACGGGCTTTTTCCGCAAGAGCATGAAGAACATCGAGACCTTCCGGTTGAACGTTTTGAGCGCCGAAGTGAGAGATCGACCGTAAAGGCTGAGCGTTGAAGTTTTGTTCCACGCTGTTCGATGCGATAGGCCTGCTTGTCCTGTGCCTTCTTGTTCCGTGGGAATCTTCTGCGGTTGCTGCGACGAGCCTTTCCGAAGGAACCCTCGTTTTCCAATCGGACCGCAACGGTAATTGGGATCTCTTCCTCATTGAAGCCGATGGTGAAGATCTTCGTCCCCTGACTCGACACGCTTCGAACGACATGCACCCGGCATGGTCCCCGGCGGGGGATTTCATCGCCTTTGTCTCGGAAAGGACGGGAAGTGGAGACATCTATGTGATGCGCTCCGACGGCTCCGAGGTGCGGCGTTTAACCGAGCATCCGTCCTACGAGGGCGCGCCGAGCTGGAGCCCCGACGGGAAATGGATTGCATTCGAGGGCGAGCGCGACGGCCGGTCGGAGCTTTACCGAGTGGAAGTCGCCACAGGCGAGGTCGAACGGCTCACTCAGTCCTTGTCTCGAAAGCTCGGGCCGGACTACTCGCCCGATGGGACCCACCTCGCGTATATGAACCGCGGGATTGTGCGCTGGCAGGTTGCACTGCTCGATTTAGCGAGCGGTCGAACCGATGTCCTGACTGAAGGTTGGGGAAGTTGCCGGCCCGACTTTTCACCCAATGGACGTTTTCTCGCGTTCGTCAGCACCCAAGACAGTGACAAGGCGGATATTCGGTTGCGGGATATGACGCGGGAGACCGACTGGAAGCTCGAGAGCCGACGAAACGCCCACAACTACGATCCGTCTTTTTCTCCGGATGGCCTAACTCTGGTGTTCGCCTCCACCATCGAGAGACGACCCGAGCAATGGGACTTGTACCTCGTGGACATCAACGGTAGAAACCTCACACCGCTGACGCCCGATCCATCGAGCGAACGGTTTCCGGATTGGCGCCCCATACACCCGACAGTTCGCTGGGATCACCCGGAAATGTTGGTTCCAGGGCGCCCCTTACACCCGACAGTTCGCTGGGATCACCCGGAAACGCCGGTTCCAGGGCGCCCCTTACACCCGACAGTTCGCTGGGATCACCCGGAAACGCCGGTTCCAGGGCGCCCCTTACACCCGACAGTTCGCTGGGATCACCCGGAAACGCCGGTTCCAGGGCGCTCGCTGGACGACAAACGTTAGGAATCGACAAGGTGCGAAGAGACTACGACCGAGCGGGTGTTCGCCGGGTTCTCGTCGTCATATTGATCTTGAATCTAGTCGTTTGTCTCGCCAAGCTGGCCGTCGGTTTGATGGCTCAATCACTGGCCATCGTTTCCGACGGCGTCCACTCGTCCATCGATGCCATCAACAATATTTTCGGTATTGTGCTTCTTCGCATGGCTGCCAAGGAGCCCGACGCCGATCATCCTTACGGTCACGGGAAGATCGAAACTTTGGGAGCCTTTTCGATTGTGGGCTTCATGCTCATTACCTGTTACGAGATCGTCAAGCAGGCGTCGATGCGGCTGATAGGAGGTGAGACGCCGGAATTCGACATATCCGCGCTCACTTTCGTCGTCATGGGGACGACGCTGGTGGTCAACGTTTTCGTGGTGTTCTACGAGAAAGCTATGGCGCGACGGTATTCGAGCGAGTTCCTTTACGCCGACGCCGTCCACACGCAAAGCGACGTGATGGTGACGATTTCGGTTCTCGCCGGGCTCCCACTGGTTTTACGCGGCTATGTTTTTATCGATGGGTTGCTTGCTCTCATCATTTCCGGATTAATTGCCTACAGCGGATACCAGGTGCTCAAGAAAACCGTTCCCGTGCTCCTCGACGCGGCTGCGGTCGATGAAGGTGTTGTGCGGAGCGTCGCCCTCGGTGTGCCTGCGGTGGTTGCCGTTCACGATATCCGCAGTCGGAAGCTCGGGGGGCACAATTTCGTGGAGATGACCCTCGTGGTATCCGAAAACGATCTTCGTGAAGCCCACGACATCACCGAGCAGATCGAGACAGCGATGGTGGAGCGAATCGGTCCCGCCTCGATCACCATCCATATCGAGCCGGCTTCCACAGTTGCCTCGCGTTGATTTGGGCTACAACCGGAAGCTACAATCCTCGCCGTGACCAAGAAGAGATTAAGCCTGATTCTCGTACGGCACGGGCTCACCGATTGGAACGAGGAAGGCCGGCTGCTCGGACGCCATCCCATTGCTCTCAATGAGAGAGGTCGTACCCAAGCGGAACGGGCCGCTGATGCACTTCGCGAGCATAACATCCAGGCCGTTTTCTCGAGTCCACAGAAACGAACCTCCGAGACCGCTGACGCCGTTGCGCGGGTGCACGGCCTTCCGGTGCGGATCGAAGAGGCCATCGATGAGGTTTGGCTTGGACATTGGCAAGGTAAGCTCGTCACTGAGCTCCGCGGCGATCCCGACCTGGAGAAGTATATCGAGGACCCCACCTACATCTGCGACGCCATCGAGCCGGCTGCAAAGGTTCAGGAGCGCGTGGTCGGATTCGCCGAGCATCTACGCTCGATCCACGACCAGGGCAACTTCGTCCTCGTCTCCCACGGCGATCCCCTACGCCTTCTTCTCGTCCACTACCTTGCCATGGATTTACCCCTATTTCGCCGCCTCGAAGTCACGAACGGCTCCATCAGCATCCTCCGCTTCACCCCCCGCGGCCCCCGCGTGACATTACTAAACGGGGGTCAACCTTTGATTTCTTGATTTCTTGATTGCACACACCTGGAGATATCTCATTGTATTTCAACTAGATAGGTGGAACTCGGGTTGGGGTCAACTTTTGATTTCTTGAATTCTTGGCTCTAAAAGTTTGTGCATAAATCGGACCATGAACTCTCGGATTTTGGGAGGATTCACCGACTTTATTTCGTCTTGCACATGGTGGGAAGAGTCATAAGAAAGGGGGATTATATGGCTAGACCACCGCGTATTCATGTGCCAGGTGCTTTTTATCACGTCATTTTGCGAGCTAACGCCGATCAGGTGCTATTCAAGGATGACGAAGATTGGACGAATTTCAAGAGCCTAGTGGCAGAAGGCGTCAGTCGGTTCGATCATCAAATTCACTGCTTTTGTGGTTTGGACAACCATGTTCACTTAGCGGTTCGAGCAGGTGAACAAACACTGTCGAGGATATTTCACAGCAGCAATTCGGTCTACGCACTTTCCTTTAATAAGCGCCATGCACGTTACGGGCATGTGTTCCACGGTCGTTTCAGGTCGATTCTTGTGGACTCTGATGAATATCTGGCAGAGCTCATTCGCTATATCCATTTAAATCCTGTAAGAGCGGGAATTGTCAAAGCTCCCGAGGATTTCGCTCGAAGCAGTCACCGTGCCTATATGGGGCTGGAGAACCTCCCATGGCTGACGACGGACTCGGTGCTTTCCATGTTCGGACAAGATTTGGCTGGAGCTCGTGCGAGTCTGTCTCGTTTCATTACACGGCCTATAGATGAAGGTTTGGCTCTGACCGAGTTTGATCGAGGCTCGGATGCCGACAACCGTATCTTGGGTGACGATGATTTTATAAAACGGGTTTTGACGGAAAATGAGCCCAACTCAATCATTGAAAAGCCAGACTTGAAGGTCATCATTGCGAGCGTTTGCGCAGCATTTCGGATGAGCGAGGAAGAATTGCGGGCGCCTGGTCGGCATAGGGATCGATCAGAAGCGCGAGCCGCGGCGGCAGTGGTCGTACAGGGTCTTCCGGGTGTTTCACTATCGGAATTGAGTCGCTACTTTGCTCGCGACGTGTCCACGCTCTCCCTTTGCGCCAAGAAGCTCCAAGAGCGAACAGAACGCGATGTGAACGCTAGACGTCGTCTTCAATTTGTTCGACTCACAGTCCAGTGGAATTCAAGATATCAAAGTCTGACCCCGGCGGAATTTGATTCGACGACTCGCTCGGAATTACTGGCGTCGGAGAGCCCGACGGTGTAAGTCCTTTGATTGGTGAAACTTCTACTGTCATCTTTGTTAACCCAAATGCCGCGGGTCATCGTCGCGCCGCTGTCGGCCGCGTGAAAGGAATCAAGATATCAAAGTCTGACCCCGTTATAGCAGTCCTGCCTGGAGGAGGAGGGTGTGGAGCTGTTCGAGGGGGAAACCGACGACGTTGGTGGGGGAGCCGGAGATGCGCTCTACGAAGAAGCCGCCCTTGCCTTGCATGGCATACGCGCCCGCTTTGTCGGCGGATTCTCCGGTGGCCACGTACCAGCGAATATCTTTTGCAGTCAAAGAGCGGAAACGAACCCGTGTAACGGAGATGGCGGACCGCTGATGGTTCTGAGCGCGGCAGACGAGAGCGATTCCGCTCACGACCTGATGCCAACGACCCGAGAGCGTGCGTAGCATTCGCCGCGCTTCGCGTTCGTCTCGAGGCTTGCCGAGGATTCGATTGTCCACCACGACTGCCGTGTCGGCGGCCACGACCCAGGCTTTCGGTCGCCGTTTCGCGACGTCGAACGCCTTCTCGACAGCCAGCCGGCGCACGTAGACGCGCGCCGACTCCCCCTTGCGGAGCCGTTCGTCCACGTTGGGGATGTCTTTGCGAAAAGGGAATCCCAGTAACCGCAGGTAAGAGACACGGCGCGGCGATGACGAGGCCAGAACGAGCGGTGTCGTGTTCACGGCTTGCCGACTAACGGGGGAGTTTTTTCCGATCTTTGGTGAATTTCTTGAAAAGCTCCTCACGCTTTCGCTCACAGCCCCGGCGGGTCTCCGACAAGCGGCGATCGAAGTTCGCTTGAATCTCTTGAGCTGCCGGATCCTCGCCGAGATCGATTCGCATCTTGGTCTCCTCGTGAGCGACGGCTCTTTCGTAGGCCACCACGGCACTCGAGAATCATGCGCTCTGCGGTGTGACTGGCTTTGTCGAAGGCCAGCCGTTCTTCTACCAGAATGTCTTGAAGCTTGGACTGATGAGCGACCCGAGCTTCTTCGATCGACTCTTGGTAGGTATCGCGGGCGGATTCGATGGCATCCTCGTAAACCTTGTCGGCGGCTTTCCGGAGCGTCCGTTGTTCGGTGAGAGGACGTCGCCGAAGCTTCTCGAGCTCGGCTTTCCATTTCTTCTTGGCTTTCCGAAGCGCCGACTGTCTCGTTCTAAAAGCCTTGTCCCTACTCCGGCGGTACTTCTGCTCGGCTTGAAAAGCGGCGGCGCGCCTTTTTTCCTCGGCGGCACTCACTCCATTGTCGCGAATCTCGTTGGCGTTTTGAATCGACTTCAACTGCGCGGCCTTGGCCTTCTCGAGACCGCTGTTGTAGGTTCGCAGAACTTTGCGCGCGAAGGGGATCTCCAGAGAGCGCGTCCCGTTGCCCTTCGAGAGTCTCCATCTCCCTGCTGCATTTGCTTCGAGAGCGGACAGATCGCGGGAAAATTTCTGGGTCAGGTCGGCGAGCGTACGAGCCACGGAACTCCTCCTCCTCGTTATTACCGATCGACGAGCTTGCTGTACTCTTCGGGTGTGTCTACGTCACATGTTACACCGGGATCGGTGGTTTCGACTTCCAGTACTTCCTCTGCGTGATTCCAGACGACGTGCCGCGCTCCGACCGTGTCGGGAGCGGTTTTGATTTCATCGAAGACTTCCCGTGAAAAGAGGACCGGATGGCCTCGACGACCCTGATGAACCGGAAGCGCGATTGGCGGTCTCGACTTTGCGAAGCGCCGAATCAATTGATCGATGAGATCGCGACTTACCCGCGGATGATCGACGGGACACACGAGAACTCCGTCGACAGTAAGACTCGGAAAGAGCTTCCGAGCCCGGTGCGAATCGAGGAGAGCATTCCTTCTCCATAGTTGCGATTCACCACCGGCCGGGCTTCTCTCCACTCCATTTGTTCGAGTATCCGGTCCGCTCCGTGGCCGAGTACAACCACGATCGGCTCCGCCGACGAAGCGAGAAATTCCTCGAGCAAGCGCTCGAGGAACGTTTTGCCCTCAAAGGGCAGCAGCGGCTTTGGAGACCCCATACGGCGGGACTCTCCCGCCGCTAAGATGATCCCAGCAACCATCACTCGGGTTTTTATTGAATCTCTCCGTTATCTTCGATGACCCATTCCATCCAAAAAACAGGTTTAGAGCCCACCTGTCGTGTCGGGCAACTAGGTGAGCCCAATATGTTACTACCTAGAAAGATTTTTGTCAGCCTACCTATCAAGCAGTCAACAACATACGCGTTTCGCAGAAGCGAGAACCTCAGGTGAGAGCTCAAGAACTCGAGGTTTCCATGGCATAATGGGAGCCGTGAAGCGCAAAGCATCGTCAGTTGCGGAGATCCTCGGCAAGAATATTCCGCCCGGACGGCGCGATCGCATCTTTTCCCTCGAGTTCATCAGGTTGAAATGGCCGGCCATGGTGGGTACGGAGCTGGCACGTCGTTCGGAGCCGATTTCGCTCGGCGAGCGCATTCTAAACGTGCGGGTCAATGATGCCGCCTGGGGTCGCATGATCATGAGGCTCCAGCGCGACATTCTCCCGCGGCTCAAAAAAACGGTGGGTCCCGATCGAGTCCTTCGTATTCGTTTCGTCAAAGACGGCGAACCGCTATGGGGTGATGAAACCATGTTGCGCCCCGATATCGAAGGGGTATTTGAATCGGATGGCGAGCAGATCGCGGAAACTTCAACTCAGATCCTGGAAGCGGCAACAACGATCCGGGACCCGGGGCTACGCGCCCTGGTAATTCGCACCGCTTCGCGCTATTTGGCGGCGCGGGCGGCCCGGCGGAGGTGATAGAAAATGCAGGAAGTTGTGATTGTGAGCGCGGTAAGAACTCCTACCGGTAAGTTTCTCGGAGCTTTGAAAGGTTTCAAGGCCACCCAACTTGGCGCCATGGTCGTCAAAGAGGCCGTTTCCCGAGCCGGTATCCAACCAGAGCAGGTTGACGAAGTCATCATGGGAAACGTTGTGTCGGCCGGACTCGGCCAGAATCCAGCACGGCAGGCGGCGCTGGGAGCGGGACTCCCGCCGGCTGTCGGTGCGGTGACGATCAACAAGGTCTGTGGCTCGGGCCTAAAAGCGGTCATGTTCGCACGCCAGGCGATTTTGGCCGGCGATGCCGAGATCATCGTGGCCGGTGGGATGGAATCGATGACGAACTGCCCTTACCTGGCGCCTAAGGTCCGTGACGGCCTGCGACTGGGTCACGGTCAGCTTCTTGACTCGGTGGTTTTCGACGGTCTCTGGGATGTTTACAACGATTTCCACATGGGTATCACCGGTGAGATGGTTTCCGAGAAATATAACGTGGGTCGGGATGAGATGGATGCCTACGCTGCGGAAAGCCACCGCAAGGCGGCAAAAGCGATTGAGGAAGGCAAGTTCAAGGACGAAATTCTGCCCATCGAGATCCCGCAACGCAAGGCCGATCCCATCGTTATGGATACCGATGAGCCGGTGCGCGGGGACACGACGACCGAAGGCCTCGGCAAGCTCAAGCCGGTTTTCAAAAAGGACGGAACGGTTACGGCCGGTAACGCTCCCGGAGTCAACGACGGGGCCGCCGCGGTAGTCGTCATGTCTGCGGAAAAAGCCAAGGAGCTCGGAGTGAGTCCCATGGCCCGCATCGTGGCGCAAGCCGTCTCCGGTCTCGAGCCCGAATGGGTCATGATGGCCCCGGTATCGGCGGTCGAAAAGCTGATGCAAAAGACCGGCTGGAGCATGAACGAGGTGGACCTCTTCGAGCTCAACGAGGCCTTTTCCGTACAAGCCTGCGCGGTCAGTCGTGAGCTCGGTATCGACCAGAGCAAGCTCAATGTGAACGGTGGGGCCGTTGCCCTGGGTCACCCCATTGGCGCCAGTGGTGCCCGAATTCTCACAACACTCCTGTACGCTCTCAAGGATCGTGGGGGCAAGCGTGGGGTGGCCTCTTTGTGCCTGGGCGGTGGAAATGCCGTTGCTATGGCTGTGGAGATGGTCTGACGAGCGGGCGCCTCCACCATAAAAGCACGGCGATCGGTCCGAGGATCAGCGTCTCTCTGGCCACCGCCAGCCAGTTATGGAGGCCGAAAAGCTTGCCGATCGTTCCTCTCAAGACTTCGTCGAAAAGTGAAACCGGCGAGATGTAAAAGGCTTCGGAGAAGGGCCAAAAGAGCTGAACGCCGAAGGGCGGCGTAGTGTCTCTTCCCACCATATCCAAGAGGATGTGTGATAGATAGACCGCCATCAGAACGGTCGCGTCCCGCAGCGGTTTGTTTCTTCGGAAGGCCCGGGAAACGAGATAGGCCGCCAAGCCGAAGAGCGCTGCGGACCCGAGGCTATGCGTAAAGTAGTGGTGGTAGCTCTTTCCCGCCAATGGCCCGATTGCAAAGTCCAGATCCGGAAGGAGAGAGACGCCGGCGCAAGCGGCCACGAACGGCAGATCCTCTTTGATGGGCCGATCCCGCGCGGCTAAATAAACGACCAGTCCCCCAATCACATGTCCCACGGGCGTCGGCATGCCCGAGAGCCTAGCACAACGAGGACAAAACTTGCGGTCAGGCTTTTATTTTTTGCGAAGGGATGCCCGCCGGGGGTAGCCCCGCAACATCTCATTCCGTTGTAAGGAGTTCGATGCGGACGATTCTTGATTTCTGGGCTAAAATAGATCCTTGGAGACCCCAACATCGTGGGCATCATTGAAAACCGCACTCCAGATATGGTATTTTCAGCTCTCCAGGGAGGTTTAACGGGTCAAATTTCGTCTTGACTTCCTTGAGGCCCGAGCTTAATGACGAGTACGGGCTGATAGAGGAAGCCACAAGGCATTCCTGACTCGAAATTCATACATTTGGGAGTTGTGGCTCCGGCCATATTTCCCGGAAGGAGACTCATGGCGGAAGACAAAGACGGAAAAGCGAAGGCCATTGAGATCGCTCTCGGCCAGATTGAAAAACAGTTTGGTAAGGGCTCGATCATGCGCCTGGGATCCCGCGACAGGGTGGAGGTTGCGGCCATCTCAACCAGCTCGATTTCCCTGGACGAAGCGCTCGGAGTCGGCGGTTTGCCCCGCTGCCGGGTCATCGAGATATTCGGCCCCGAGTCATCCGGCAAGACGACGCTCGCACTTCATGCCATCGCGGAAGCACAGAAGGTGGGAGGGATGGCGGCGTTCGTCGATGCCGAGCATGCTCTCGATGCCGTCTACGCAAAGGCGCTCGGCGTGGATACCGACAACCTTCTCGTCAGTCAGCCGGACAGTGGAGAACAGGCTCTCGAGATAACAGAGATGCTGATTCGTAGCGGAGCCGTGGACGTCGTCGTGATCGACTCGGTCGCCGCGCTCGTTCCTCGCGCCGAGCTCGACGGCGAGATGGGTGATGCGCAGATGGGACTCCAAGCACGTCTCATGTCCCAGGCCATGCGCAAGCTGACCGCGATCGTCTCGAAGTCCAAAACCTGTTTGATTTTCATCAACCAGATCCGCGAGAAGATCGGAGTCATGTTCGGCAACCCCGAAACGACCACCGGCGGGCGGGCGCTCAAATTCTACGCCTCGGTTCGACTGGACATACGCCGTATCTCCGCGCTCAAAGACGGGGACCAGATCGTCGGCAATAGGACTCGAGTCAAGGTAGTGAAGAACAAGGTTGCGGCCCCCTTCCGGCAGGCCGAGTTCGACATCCTGTACGGTAAGGGTATTTCCAAAGAGGGAGACTTGCTCGATCTCGGCGTCACGAAAGGCATCGTAGACAAGAGCGGCGCCTGGTACTCCTACCAGGGTGAGCGTATCGGCCAGGGCCGGGAGAACGTGCGCCAATTCCTTCTCCAGAATCCCGACCTTACTGCCAAGATCGAAGAGAGCGTGCGCAAGGAGCTGGGGCTGATTGACGAGGAGCCCCCGCAACCCGAGGCCGACAAAGAAAAGCCGGGGCCGCGGGAGGTCAAATCCGCCGATAGAGGAAAAGGCCGCTAGTCCAATCTGGGCCGGGGCCTTCCTTGACTTTTTCCGACCGGTCTATAAAATAGCGGTTTCGTCACGGTGCCGAGGTAGCTCAGTCGGTAGAGCAGAGGACTGAAAATCCTTGTGTCGCTGGTTCGATTCCGGCCCTCGGCACCACGTTGCCTTCCTCTAAGTTTCCCCACAGGCGGTTTTTGCCTCCCACGGCATCTCGAGCAGGCAAAAAATCGCCGCTGAAGCTTCAAATTTCTCTCGGGCCCGCGGGCAAGGTAGAAAAGTGTTGAGAAAGGAGCGAGACCATTGGAAACGGATAGGAAGAAACTACTCGAAGCAGCGCTCGACGAGTTTTGTGAAAAAGGCGTCGGGGGAGTCTAGCTTAGAGACCATCGCCGAGCGGGCGGATACGAGTCTCGCTGTCACAAGAGCTCTTTTCGTTGACAAGGAAAGATTGTTTAAGACCGCACTGAGAGAATTGACGGATCCATTCGTGAGCACGATGGGTCTCGCGGTGCAGGCCGATGATCCCCGGGAGATGCTTCGTCGCACGCTCAGGTTGATGGATCGTTGGTTGGTCGAAAATCCTCGCTATGTCCGATTGGTGCAATGGGCCGCTCTCGAAGAAGACAAGGCTCTTGCCAACATTTACGACCACTCCCTTTATCCGTCCGAGTTCTACGAAAAGCTCGAGACCCTTGTCGACGAAGGGCGTTTTCGTCCGGCAGATCCCCTTATGGTTTTAACGCTTCTGGACTCGCTCATCTTTTTTGCTCACATGGTTCGTCCTTCCCTCGAGCGCATGTTTCCCGGGGACCCGCCCGAGGAGTTGTTCGAGTCACGGCTCGAAGCGATTCTCGATCTGTTGGAGCACGGATTGTATAGGTGAGCGCCGCGCCCTAGCTCAATCCTTCTTCGCCCACTTCTTGACCGACACGGCCTGCTTCACCTTTTCGATCACCTCGAGGCCGACTTCTTCGCTCATCCGGTTGACCTCGCCGCGGAGAGATCCCGTGAGTAGCTGGTCGAGTACGTCTCGCGCCAGCTCCCGGGCGGCGTTTTCACCTTCTTCGGACTGCAGCGTGACGCTCAACCCTTGGAGCATCGCGTCGAGGACCACGTTGCCGGTCGTTCGCACGATGCGCCGGACCAGGGCGTTCGGCAGTGGAATCGACCGAAGGGCGGTCGAGCTTTCCACCGCGGCGTTCAAGTTGAGGCGTACGATGGCGAGGATTCGATTTTTGGTGGCCTCGTTGTTCACGATCTCGCGGATCTGTGCGATCGCCATGTCTTCGAGCTCTTCCCGTTTCCTCTCGATCGTTTCGTCGAAGATCTTCTTCGCCGTTCCGGCTCGGATCTCTTTCTGCGTCTCGTTCAGGATGCGTACCGCCACGGCATCGGAAATCTCCTCCACGATGATGCTCGAAACGCGGGCCACGGCGCGGCTGATGGAGTCTTGACCGACCCGGCTGAGCTCGTGTCGGCGGAGGCGAAGGTAGATGGAGACGGCTCTCAGCAGGCGGAAGACTCGGAACTGCGAATAGGGCACGAGTCCGATGAGGTCGTACCAGTTGTAGATGGGAAAAAAGTACCAATTCGGATAGCGACGTTCGCGGAGCGCGATGACCCAACGAGCTCCGAACTCGAGCCAGAAAAACAGCAGGAAAGGCAAGTCGATGAGCCAAAAGAGATCCTGGAGTTTTCCGGTCGGCCCAACCGCGCGGTAGTAGTTGTTCTCCATCAGGGGCCGGACACGGCCATCGAAGACATCGAGCCGGGAGAGGAGAAGGGTCTGATCCTCGGTCCAGAAGATATCGACGGCTTCGCTCCATGGATCTCGCGAATCGGTCGCAAAGCTGCGAGAGGTTTCGGTCCACACGAGGTCTTTGAGCACTTCCAGCGTGACCTCTTGCCGTGAGCGGTCGAAAGGATTTTCTCGAATCGATGCGATAGGTAAGAGTCCGGATGGGCTCGAGTCGGGATCGAATTTCCACCGCACTCGGGCTTCCTGCCAGCTCGGCTCGCAGTTGGGCGGTTTGATCGAGAAGCTCTTCGGTGAGGGGATGGGGGGAGATACCGAGAACCGGATCGTAGACACCCGCCACAAAGGGAAGATGTCGTTGATAGTAGGGCCGGAGCGTGAGGTAGGTGAACTCGAAGAGAATGAGGAGCAAATTGACCGTGGCCACGAGGACCATGAACAGGTCCCAGGCCAGACGTGGGTTCCAATTGCGCTCAAGGAGTTTTTTGAACTCGAGCACTTCGCTTCTCCTCCTCGTGGACGTCGGTTGGATTCTAATGCGATTTCAAAAAGGAATCCGCCTCGGGTATGATCTTACTCATGGTAACGATGGGACGAAAAGAACGGGCCAACATCATCCAGGATTTTGCCTCACGCTTGAAGTTCCCTTATCTCTTTTTCCTCCTGGCGATTTTATTTCTCGTGGATTTGTTCATTCCCGACCCCATTCCCTTCATCGACGAAGCCATACTCGGGATTTTGGCGGTCCTCTTCGCATCTTGGAAGGGGAGGAAAGAAGCCCTGCCCGACTCCTCCCGAAAAGAACATCACTCCGACCGAGTAGGTTCGACCACGACTATCTCTCGCTCACGAAAACGAGGCGTTTGCCGTCGGGGCTGACCGATAGCCGCGTGATCCCTCGAATCCCGGCGGAGGCAAAATCGGCGACTTCTTTCCAGTCCTTGTCCCGTTCCGGGTCGAAAGAGATAGAGTTTTCCGTCCCGCCCCATGACCAGCGTTCCCTTCGGCGTCCATGCGTAGTCTTCTCGTTCAGGCAAAGTTTGGGTGATCGTGCGGATTTTCCCGGTTCCCGTTTCGAGGCTCTTGATCTGCCAATCGTTCTCGGCGACTTTGTGCACGAAGCTCACCGCCTCCCGTCCGGGTACCTTGTGAAGCGAGCGTCCCACGTTTTCGATGATGACCTCGGCTTTTCCCGTTACCGTATCGGCTTTCTGCAGTGTCGGGGGCTCGCCCAGCACAAAAATCAATACCGTTTTTGCATCAGCCCACGCTTGGTAGCCCACGGGCTTGATTTCTTTCAACACCAGACTCGGCTCTCCGCCATCGATAGGAAACTTCCAGAGTCGTTGCGTGCCGTCGGCTTCCACTCGGATGACGGAAAAGCTCTTCCCGCCCGGCATCACGGTCGGTGAGTACTCGCTCTCGGATGTGCTCGTCAAACGATGAGTCGTCCGATTCGCGATGTCGTAACGATAAATGTCGGTCTGACCGTCTCCCGGTAGGAGGTATAGAAGAAGCTCCGCCCGTCCGGTGAGAAAAAAGGCTGATTGTCATAGCCGTTGCGGTCGGTCAAATTGACCGGTTGTCCCTGAATGCTGAAGTCGGGCACCGTCCATCTGGATGTCCACCATATAGATATCGGTGGCGGGAGGTCCCGTCTGACCGAGCGCCGGCACGATCGACCCGACGGCCGCCAGAACCGTGAGAGCGAGAAGAGCGGCACGTTTCATGACCCACTACCCTCCATATTCTTTGCGACTTTTCACGCCTGACCCCATCTGGTAGCATCCGGAGTTGAAGCAAGGTCCCATTGTGCTGAGGAAGGTATCATGAAAAAACACGGTTGTGCTCTCGGTTTGCTGGTCATCCTAGTTCTGCTCGGAACCGCTCCCACGGTCCGTGCCGAAGATGAGGTCCGTCGCGTCCAAGGCCTGGAAGAGTCCGTCGAGGTTCTCATCGATCGCCTGGGGTATCGCCCACATCTATGCAAACAACGAATCCGACCTCTTTTTCGCCCAGGGCTATAACGCCGCTCGGGATCGGCTGTTCCAGCTCGAGCTTTGGAGACGGCAGGCCACGGGAACCACGGCCGAAATTTGGGGACGGAAGGAGCTCGAGCGGGACATTGGAACCCGACTTCATCTTTTCCGGGGAGATTTAAAAAGCGAGCTCCAACACTATCATCCGCGCGGTGAAGCCATCGTGGGCGCTTTCGTACGAGGGATCAACGCCTATATCGCGGAGACGGAGCAACATCCCGATCGGCTTCCTCTGGAGTTCGAGCTGCTGGGGATCAAGCCGGGGAAGTGGACGCCGGAGGTGGTCATTTCTCGGCACCAGGGACTGCTCTCGAACGTCACGCTCGAGCTTCGCTACGGGCAGGCGGTAGCCCGGCTGGGAGCGGAAAAGGTCCGGGAGCTCGCCTGGCTTCGCCCCGGCGAACCGGTTCTCGAGCTCGACCCGGCGATTGACGGCACGCTTTTGAAAAGCGAGATCCTGCAGCGATATAACGCCTTCCGTCGATCCATCGAGTTCGTTCCGGCGGATATTCGAGCCGAGTATCGTGCCGATGAAGCGTCGTTCCGCCGAAACGCGACGCTTGCTTCCGAACGAGCTCGATCTGGTTCAGGAGCAAGTCTCTATCGGCAGCAACAACTGGGTGGTCAGCGGAAGCCGAACCATGAGCGGTTTTCCTTACATGGTCAACGATCCCCACCGGGTGCAACAGGCGCCTTCGCTTCGCTATTGGGTGCATCTGCACGGTCCGGGGTGGAACGTCATCGGGGGAGGGGAGCCCGCTCTGCCGGGAATCTCCATCGGCCACAACGAAGTCGGGTCGTGGGGCCTGACGGTTTTTGGCCAAGACAACGAAGACCTCTACGTCTACGACACCAATCCGGCAAATCCCTCGCAGTACCGGTACCTCGGTGCCTGGGAAGACATGAAGGTCATCGAAGACACGATTCAGGTGAAGGACGAGTCGCCGGTCACCGTCGAGCTCAAATACACGCGGCACGGTCCGGTCCTTTACGAGGACCGCGAGCACCACAAAGCCTATGCGCTCCGGGCGGCTTGGATGGACATCGGTTCCTCGCCCTATCTTGCCAGCCTACGCATGGATCAAGCCGAGACCTGGGAAGAGTTCCGCGATGCTTGTAGCTACAGCCGGATCCCGGCCGAGAACATGATCTGGGCCGACGTCAAGAAAAACATCGGCTATCAAGCGGTGGGTGTTTCTCCCATCCGTCCCAACTGGAGCGGACTCGTGCCGGTTCCGGGGGACGGTCGCTACGAATGGGACGGGTATCTTCCCATCAAGGCGCTGCCGCATGTCGTCAATCCCGAAAAGGGCTTCTTCGCAACGGCCAACAATTACATGGTGCCGGACGGCTTTCCATACCCCGAGGCGCTCCACTATACCTGGGGTGACGAGATACGGGGTGCTCGGGTGGATGAGGTCATGGCGTCCGCTCGTCGTTTCACCCTCATGGATATGATGCGGTTCCAGCACGACGAGCTCTCGATTCCGGCTCGCACCCTCGTGCCGCTCCTTCGTGATCTGCCGGTGAGTGCCGAAATCCAACCGGCACGGGATCGGCTCCTCGGTTGGGATTATGTGCTCGACAAAGACTCGGTCGATGCCGCGATCTATGTGAGTTGGGAACGGCGTCTTCGCACCAACGTTTGGGAGCTGTTTGTTCCTGATGAGCAAGCGAGACAGCTCCTCGGCCGGATCAACTTGAAGCGCATGATCGATTGGCTCCTGGCTCCGGACGGTCGCTTTGGTGAGAATCCGATTGCGGGTCGCGACAGGCTCCTCGTTCGTAGCTTGAACGAGGCCGTCACCGATTTGAAAGAACGACTCGGGCCGGACATGAGCGGCTGGAAGTACGGGCAGGAGAAGTTCAAACATGCCATCATTCGCCATCCGCTGAGCGCCGCCGTGAACCCCGAGGTGCGCGCCAAGCTCGACGTGGGGCCGGCTCCCACGGGGCGGGTACGGCTCCACACTCAACAACACCGGGCGGGGAGACAATCAAACGTCGGGCGCGTCGTTTCGAATCATTGCCGACACCGAAAACTGGGATAACTCGGTGGGGACCAGCGCGCCCGGTCAATCGGGTGATCCGGCGAGCCCCCACTACCGAGATTTGTTCGATCTTTGGGCCAAGGGCAAATACTTTCCCATGTTCTATGATCGGGAGAAGATCGAATCGGTCACCGAGAAAAAGCTCGTCCTGGAGCCGGTCTCATGAAAACGATCGAGCCCGCTCCCGTCAAGCCGGCGATATCGCACGATGTGCTCGACCGGATCGACGTTCGGGTCGGGACGATCGTCACCGTCGAGGACATTCCGAAGTCGAAAAAGCTGGTCAAGCTGATCGTTGACTTTGGAGATCATCGCCGGAGCATTCTTGCCGGGATGAAGCAGGAGCGAGACGAGCCCAAAGAGCTCGAGGGGCGGCAGGCTTTATTTGTCGTAAATCTCGAGCCGAGAGAAATGATGGGAGAAACTTCGGAGGGGATGCTCTTCGACATCGGATTTGCGGACGGCATCGTCCCGGTTTTGGCAGTGCCGGAAAAACCGGTACCGAACGGCGCTCGTGCGGGCTAAAACCACCGGACAAAGAATCAACGCAAAGGCGCAGAGACGCAAAGACGCGGAGTGGGGCAATGACACAGAAAGCCGTGGTCATTGGGGGTGGTGCCATTGGGGTGGCCTCCGCTTACTATCTCGAGCGGTCCGGATGGCACGTCACCGTCGTCGATAGTGGCGACATCGGTCGCGGGTGTTCCTACGGCAATGCTTGCCTCGTAACGGCAAGTCATTCCCACCCCATTGCCGGGCCCGGCGTTATCTCCCAAGCCTTGCGATGGATGCTCCGGAAGGACAGTCCATTTTATGTAAGACCACGCCTCGACCCGGAGCTCCTCCGCTGGGCTTGGCGTTTCCGGCAATACTGTAATCGTGGCGCTGCGGAGTCCGGCTATCGAGCTTTGCTCGGGCTCAGTCGGTTGAGTCTCGATCTCTTCGAGCAGTTACACGAAATCCTCGATTTTTTCTACGAGCGGAAGGGATTGCTACACGTCTATCTCGGCGAGGACGCCGGCGACAGCGCCAAGAAGGACCGAGACTCGATGGAATCCGCTGGTTTTGCCGCCCGTCTTCTCGATCGAGACGGGGTGCTCGGGTTCGAGCCGGCTCTTTCTGAGCGAGCTCGAGCGGGACTCTTCATCGAAGGGGAGGCTCACAGTTTTAGCTACGGCTACGTCCAGGCTCTCGCGGCGTCTCTCGAGAAAGGTAAGGCGGACGTGTTGTCCAACCGCGCGGTGTCGGATGTCCGGCTCGAAAACGGCCGAGTGCGGGGAGTCGTGGTTCAATCACCGGAGGAGGAAATTGAAGCCGACCTGGTGGTGTTGGCGGCCGGCTCGTGGACACCGCTTATCGCCAAGAAACTCGGAGTCTCGATTCCCCTCCAGCCGGCCAAGGGATACAGCTGCACCATCGATACCTTCCCCAATGCGCCCAGCGTGCCTCTTTTGATGCCGGAGACCCGCGTCATCGTCACGCCTCTCGGCGACAAAATCCGATTCGGCGGAACTCTCGAGCTGGCTGGCCACGACCTGAGCCTTGACGAAACCCGCTACCGCGCCGTCATTCGCGGGGCGCGAGAAGTTCTCAAGACCTCCTTCGAAATGAAGAACGAAGAACCCTGGTGCGGTTTGAGGCCCTGTTTACCCGACGGGCTGCCCATCGTCGATTGGGTGCCCGGGATCGGAGGCCTCTTGGTGGCGGCCGGTCATGCGATGCTCGGTTTCACCCAATCACCCGGAACAGGCAAGGTCGTGGCGGAGCTCGCAAACGGCGAAACGCCTTCTGCGCCGCTCGAGCCGTTTCGTTTCGGCCGATTTCACCTGAGCAATGGACGAGTGCACAAGTTCATTTTTTTTCGCCTGATCCCTCTTTTTCTGGCCGTCTCGACCTTTGCTCAACCGGCACCTGCGACCGAGCTCGTCGCCGAAGATTACGCCGATTTGGTGCATCGATGCATGCAAGGCCAGTCCCGAGGCGCGGTTAGAATCTTGTCTCGGGCCCCTAGGGAGGACATCGCTCGGGCGGCCCAAGACTACGGCGGGCGGTGGTTGTCCGAGCCGCAGATCCGGGCGGCGGTTTTGCTCCACACAGAAGCTATCTTAACGGGTGCCGGAGACTTCAGATTCCATGTCGATGCAGCCAGACATTGGATGGGGAGGGCGGAAACGTCCGAACGGGAAGTTACTTCAGACGGCGGAGGCGCGAGCCGTCCTCGAATCGGCAATTCTCGAGTTTCCTGAGAATGGGGAGCTGCGCCTGGCCCTTGGAACGGTGTACGAAACGGGAGCATGGATTGAGGACAATGCCGCATTCTTGAACAAGGCCGCGGAGCAGTTTCATTTTGTCCTCTGCGCGGAACCGGATTCTGTGGAAGCCCGTTTGAGGTTGGGTCCTTTTGCACAAGAAAGGGAGCTTCGCGCACGAGCCGTCATCGACCAACTGCGACAACTAGCGAGGTCTCTGGGCGAGCTAGTATTCGAGTCTCGGGCGGATGAAACTGACGGTTGGCGTCACCGGCAGCGTATCCCTCTGTCGAAGTTCCCGCCGGGAGAGTATCTTCTCGAGGTCAGTGCTGAAACGAGCTCCGGGGGAGAATCAGCGCTCCGTCGAACCGTGATCCAGATTCAATAGCGCCAGCTCGTCACGTCCGCTCCCGACGGAGCGCTCTCGAGGATCCGCTCCGGTATCCTGGGTGCAAACATCTGGTGATATCTCAGCCGGGAGATTGCATTGGGTCGGGTGTGGTCGCCGTTCCAGCAATGCTCGAAACGGTCGCCGTAGTCGACTTCTCCTTCGTAGTAGGGCTCGGTCGTACCCTCTAAAAACTCCTCCATCAGATACACCGCGTTGTTCAGGTAAGCGCTGTCCATATCGCCTGCGTAGATGTGGATCTTTCCCGCGAGCTTCGGCCCGAGGGCCTTCCAATCGCGTTCGACGATGTAGCGGAGGTCGTAGTTCTCGCGCCAGTACTCCGCCACAGCGTGGTCGATGGCGCCGGTCTTCTTGTCCCAGATCGGCCGGACATAGCCATCCTCGCCGACAGGACCGTAGACGACTTGCCAGATATCCCACTGTTGACCCGACCGCGCTTTGGTGCCGAGAGCGAGCTCGCGGTGATTGGCCTCCTCCATGGTGCAATGGACCGCGCCCAGCCAGTCGCGTGTTTCCGGGATAGGTGTTTTTTTCCAGCGACTCTCGAGGAAATAGGTGTTGTCGTCCTCATAAATATTGACGAGCTGATAGCGGCGAAAATCGATGGGGTCGGGACAGGCGGCCCAGCATCCGTTGTAGTCCTTCGACGTCGATCCCGAAGACGAGCCCGGTTTCGGGACCGGTACTGATCTGAAAACGTGGCTCGCTGCTGCCGTCGCTCGATACCAATAACAGCAAGCGACCGTCGAGAGCGTCTCGACTTTGCTCCTCGCTGAATGAGATCCCGAACCTGAAACCGTCCGCGGGTTGCGCGTATCCCCGGGAGGAGCCTGTAAACAACAACAACAAAGAGACAAGACCGGCGATCCGTTGGGTCATCGATCGAGCTTCCTTTCCAAAATCGGTCGTCGTCCGGGCCGCGGGCGACCTACCCCGCGACCCGGGACAAACGAAACTTACTTCTTGGGTTTTTCCTCTTCTTTATTCCAGGAGAAGGAAAACCACGCCGGGTAGTCCAGGTCGCCGGGCTCCCAATCCGGGTTCTCGTACGGATCGGGCAAAATGGCCGGCTCGACGTCGGCTGGAATCGAAGAGACATATTTCTTGCCATCCATCATCTCGTCGAACTCGGCTTTCATAGCTGCTAGGGTGTCGGGCTGGAGCATGATGTCGAGTGCGGTGGAAGCCAGCACCTTCGTTGCAACAACCAGGCCTTTGTGCCCGATACTGGAGCCTGAACAAGCGACGGTGGTCCAGTGGTGGCCGGGCAACTCCAGCGCCGAGGTGGCCACGTTCAATCCTACCGTGGGGGCGATCGAGAGAGGCTTCCGCCACGTCGGACGAACCGGAGCCGATGAATTTGTCGAGGTCGCGTTTGGTCGGCGGCTCGAGGGGCTCGATCTCGCTGGACAATCCCTTCTCTTCCGCCTCGAGCGCCTTTTGCAGCTTGCGGGCGAAGGCCTGTTCTTCCTCGGTGAACACCGGTGCCCCAATGAGCTGGAGGTTCGCGTGCATGACTTTGGCGCCTTCCGTATTGTTCTGGGTGTGGTTGATCGAGGTGTAGAGCCGGATCTTCTTTTCGGTGTTGGTGGCCATAGCCGCAGCCTCGGCGATTTTCTGCATCCGGTCGTACATCATGTCAACCATTTCCCGGGTGCCACCGCGCAGATAAAACCAGGCTTTGGCGTAGTCGGGCACCACGTTCGGCGCTCGTCCGCCTTCCAAGATCACATAGTGAATGCGATAGGAGGGGTGAAGGTGCTCACGGAAATAGTTGGTCATGACCCCCATGAGCTCGACGGCATCGAGGGCGGAGTGGCCTTTCCACGGAGCGCCGCCGGAATGGGCGGTCCGACCGTAGAAGGCGACCATGAAGGACGTTAAATCGTTACCGCCTTCACCGGTTCCGACTCGGTTTTTCCCCCCGGGATGCCAGTGCAAACAAGCATCCATCTCATCAAAGAGCCCGTCGCGGGCCATGAAGGCCTTGCCCACGACGCCCTCTTCATTTGGCGTTCCGTAGAGAATGACCGTCCCCTTGGCTTTACCATCCTTGATGGCCTGGGCTACGGCGATGGCGGCTCCGACGCTCCCCGCGCCGAAGATATTGTGCCCACAGCCGTGTCCGGGCCCGCCTTTAATGATGGCCTCGCGCTCCGGAATCGCCTTTTGAGAAAGGCCGCCCAAAGCGTCGTATTCGGCGAGGATGCCGATCACGGGTTTGCCGGTCCCGTATCGCGCGGTAAAGGCAGTCGGCATGCCGGCGACTCCTCGCTCCACGGCAAAGCCGAATTCCTCAAGGGTGCCCTCGAGCAGCTTGGCCGATTTATATTCGAGCATACCGGGCTCCGCGTACTTCCACATCTCGTCCGATATGTGGATGAGCATGTCCTGGTGCTCATCGACCCACTCGACCGCCGTTTTCTTGGCGGGCGTCCACTCGGCGGGTGGTGGAGTAATGGAGTTGTCGGCCTCTTTTTTATCCGCAGTGCCGACGGCCGTGGCGGTGGTGAACAGGAACATTATCAGGGTGATGAAATGCAGTCTCGGTCGCATAGCCGAACCTCCTTTTAACTTTTGAAGCAGACCTGGACCGGAAGAATATGTTCCAGTGGAGCCGGAGTCAAAAACGGGAGGGGAGCTCGGGGTTCGGCGTCAGTGACCCCTGGCGACGATGACCGTCATGTCGTCGGTTTGACGGTACGAGTTGGTTTCGAGAATCTCGTCCATGAGCGCTCTGGGAAGATCGGTCAAGGCAACGCCCCGGCGGGCCACGAGGTCTCGAAGCATCTCGATGAGCCGCTCTTCTCCGAGCTCAGAGCCTCCCTCTCGCTCCGCTTCTATGATCCCGTCCGAGTAGATCGACGAGGGTGCTTCCGTCGACGATGGTGGTCTCACCGACTTCGGTGTGGAGCTCATCGAAAAGTCCGAAAGCGGTAGCAGTGCTCGACAGGTGCTCGATCGATCCGTCCCGGCGAAGCAGAATTCCCGCCGGATGACCACAGCTGACATATCGGAGCCGGCGTCTCGTGTCGTCGTAGTCGGCGAAAAACAGGGTCGCGTAGTGATGGGGTTGTGTGGATTCGTAGAACTGACGGTTCGCCAGGGATAGGAAGGTCGGCAAATCCTGTGACGCCAGTTGAGCCCCGGTTCTCAGGATGGCTTGCAGGTTGGCCATCATCAAGGCGGCCGGGAGACCTTTTCCGGATACGTCGGCCAGGACGAAAGCCAGTCGATCCTGGACCGAGCTCGATGAAGTCGAAGCTGTCTCCGCCAACCGCACCGGCCGGGAGACAATGCCCCGAGATTTCGAGTCTGTCTAAAACCCTTCCTTGCTCAGGAAGCAACTTTTGCTGGACTTGAGAGGCCACCTCGAACTCGTCGGAAGAATATCGATCGTTCCGAACGGCCTCGAGATGCTCCGGTTCCAAGCGGGCATGCCGCCGCAAAGTCTCGAGGAGCTTTTGGTTGTCCCAAGGCTTGATGATGAAATCGCGGGCACCGCGGCGCATGGCTTCCACCGCGAGATCGATGCTACCCCAGGCGGTCATGACGATCACGGGGGGTGGCTCATCCACGCTTTCAATGCGTCGCAAGAGCTCCAGTCCCTCTTCTCCCGAGGTGGTGGCTCGCGAGTAATTCAGGTCCATCAAAACCGCATCGAACGAATCGTTCTCGATGGCTTCGAGAATCTCAGCCGGTGTCGATACCGACTTCGTGGACCAGCCCTCTGACTTCAATAAGAGGGACAAAGCGGTCAAGACGTCGGGCTGGTCGTCGGCCAAGAGAACTCTCAGGGTTCGCACAGTCGGTGCCGGCTCGGAAATTTTGGACAGCATAGTGAATCAGTCTTCGAGTGCAATCCGAGTGCCATTTGGCGTTTCCCGTTAAATGTTCGGACCTGAGTGAGTTAGGGGTAGTGGCTGCGCTCGTTGTCCGATTGGAATGACCGGCTACGGAGTAGGTGATCCCAAAATCGGACAGTCTCTTGTCTAGAGTCCGGTAATGGACCGATGACCTTGTCACTGATAGACTACGAACTTCATTTCATCGGGAGTTGCATGACGCGCCGGGAACCGACTTCCAACACCTTCCCCGACAGGTTTGCCGTCGGTCTTGGATGGATCACGGCTGCACTCGGCTTAGTGGGTTCGTTCGATACCTTCGTTTCGTTGCCCAACGTGCCGGATATCGTGGCCTGGGGTTTCATTGTGCTGGGTCTCGCCCTGATAGCGTCGGGATTGAGCCGATCGAAGCCGGCTGCGGCGTTTGCCGCTGTCGCAGTGACCTTGGGTGTTGGCACGCTGGCGTACTACCTCACCGGATGGGCACTGCCTTTCTCGGAGATCGGTTGGTCGAGGATGGCGCCCACAGCAGGGCTTTGCTTCTTGCTGATCGGCGTCGCGTTGTTGCACCTTCACTTCGTTCGTCCTCCTCATCGAGCCTTGGTGGCTCTCCTGGCCGGATGCAGTACCGCGGCGCTCGCGGTAGTGGCGCTCTTTTTCACTTTTTGGGAGCGGATGCACGGCCCGGCGGCCGACCGCGCCGCCGCCATGGCTTTCCCAACGGCGTCGGCTTTTCTTTTGGTTGGAGCCGGTGTTGTTCTCGTCGGATGGCGGGCGTCAACACGGGGGGAACGATCTGCGTTCAAGCTACCCGTGACGGCGGGGTTGGCCGTCATCGTTTTAACCCTGGTGATGGGCCAAGTGGTCCGTACGCACCAGCGGGTGCAAATCCAACGCACTATCGCCGTTGCCACGGAAGGATTGAGGGAACAACTCCGACTTTCTATGAACGCTCACGTTCTCGCCGTGAGCCGGTTCATCGAGCTCTTGTCACGGGCACCCGAAAGAGACGGACGCTGGCGAAGGGAAGCCCAATCTCTGTTCAGTGATTTCGCCGGTTTGAAAGCAGTTGCCTATTTGAGCTCCGCCAAAGAGTTGGAATTCGTCTTTCCCGATGAGAAGTACGGAAGTCTGGTATTGGTTTGGGTGGACTCGGCGGAAACCGCGGATCCCTTTTTCGGTATCGATAATCTCGATCTGGAAGGCGAGCGTGGTTTTGTCCTATTCAGCCGCCGCCGGCAGGAACTTGCCTTTGGATACCACGTAGAAGTTTTTGTCTACGACGAGATGTTCGACCGAATTCTTCGGAATGCCACCCCCGGGCATTCGCTGGAAATCTACAGCGGAAACGAGCTCGTCTATCGTCGTGCCCATGAAAATCTGCCGTTGGTGGAGGAGCGCTGGAAACAGCAGGCGGAGCTTGGCCAGTTTGGCTTGTCTTGGAGTTTGGCTGCATGGCCTACCGCGGCCACACTCCAAACGTCGCGTTCACCTCTACCGGTGGTCACGTTGCTGGTGGGAAACGTTGTGGCGATGCTCCTGGCCTTTGCCGTTCAGCTTGCACAGACCTCCCGGCACCGCGCATCGGCCATCGAACGGATTAACCATGAGCTCGAGAACGAGATGAACGGCCGAAAGCGAGCCGAAGAACAGCTCCGGCAGTCGCAGAAGATGGAGGCCGTCGGTCGTCTGGCGGGAGGGATTGCACATGATTTCAACAACCTCCTTACCGTCGTTTACGGATACGCCGATCTCTTGAGCTCCACTCTGAAGGACGAGCTCGAGCAACGGTACGCCCGCGAGATAGTAATAGCTTCGAAACGTGCCAGGGACTTGACCAGCCAACTGCTTGCCTTCGGCCGGCGGCAAGTTCTGGATATACGGATTCACGATCTGTGCGAGGTCCTTCAGGACACGCGGGACATGGTGCAACGTCTCATCGGTGAGGACATCGCCCTCGTCTTCGAAAGGGGAGCGCAGCCATGCCGAGTCAAGGCCGATCACGGGCAATTCCAGCAAGTCATCATCAATTTGGCGGCCAATGCCCGTGAGGCGATGCCGGAAGGGGGGACTCTCGCACTACGGACTGGAGCAGACGGATCTCGACGAGCCGACTGCGAGCATGATGGGGCTCGAAGCTGGACGGTATTGTGAACTGGTTGTTCAGGATACCGGCGTAGGAATGGATGAACGAGAGGTCGAGAACATATTCGAGCCCTTTTTCACAACCAAGGGCCGAGGGCAAGGTACGGGGCTGGGGCTTGCCACGGTCTACGGAATCGTGAAACAAAGCGGTGGCGGAATTCAGGTGACCAGCTCACCCGGTACCGGCACGACCTTTCGCATCTACCTTCCACACACCGAAGAGGAAGAGTCGATCAACCTGGTCTCCACACCGGATGAGGTGCCGGACCTCGAGGCACGAGGTACGATTCTTCTGGCGGAAGACGAAGACGCGGTTCGTCACCTTGCCGAGGAGATACTTCGTACCCAGGGGTATCGAGTCTTGTCTGCCGTTGACGGTGGCGATGCCTTGGCCCAAATCGAGCATTCATGGAGCGAGGTCGACTTGTTGATCACAGATGTGGTCATGCCGGTTATGGGCGGCCCAAAGTTGGCGGACATCCTTGTCGGCCGCCGTCCCGACCTCCCGGTGCTGTTCGTGTCGGGCTATTCGGAGGAAGGGATGGTTGCTTTGCGCGGGCCGCACTCATCGGGTAGAGCTTACCTATCGAAGCCTTTTACCCCTCAGGACCTCAAAACAAAAGTACGGGAACTGCTGAGCTCGAAACGGAGGAAAACCCGCAGCTAACCGGTAAATTTGATCTTCCGTGAGCTGACGGCTGATTGCTGACGGCTCGCGGCAAGCCGCGATAACCCTTTTGGTTGCGGCTCTGCCGCGTCAGGGTACACCTTGAAGCGAACACGAGCCAACAAAGCCATTACGTAAAGAAGTACTATAACTGCTTCGTGTATGAGTAAATCACGGACCCTCTTTCCTACAAGGCTAACACTTTCGATTTCAGCTCGGTCCCAGGACTTGCCGAGTTGCGATTTTGGAGCGCTGCACTCGGTCTCCCCGTAGTCAATCCAGTTCGTATTGTTCTCCCGCAGGATTCGGACTATTCTGACATTTTTAGTTTAGAAAGATGGCGGCCCACGTTCCGGAGACATTACGGCATGTTGAGCCCTCGTAGTGGGTGTGATCATGAATTCTGAATCGAAGCGAGAAACCGCCAGAGACACAGGTCGAGGAGCGGCGATCCGGGCCATCAAAGTGCTCCTTTTTTCGGCATCGATTGTACCCTCGGTGCTGGCGGGGGCAGTCGCCCATTATTTGGGTGCGTTTCATTGGCCGGACTTTCTTCTGTTGTTGCTGGCGGTATTTTTGGCCCAGACCGGAGGGGACTACCTCTACTACTACTTCACCCACCTCCACACCGATCCTCGTGACGCCCACACCAAGATTTTCGCCGGGTGGAAACCTCTTTTTGCGGACACGTATCTTGGTAAGACTGGCATACTCGTCGCGGGATTTGGGTGTTTGGCGGTCGATCTGGCCTTGGGGATCTATTTCGCTACAAAGAGCGGTCCCGTGGTGCTGCTTCTGGCTGCGGCCGGTGGGCTCATCGCGATCTTCTTCACACCGCTCATGCTGCGGGGTTTCAAGGAACCGGTGATTTTCATCGCCTTTGGCCCGCTGACGGTCATGGGTATCGTGTTCGTCCTGAGCGGAAGGTTGCCGCTCGAGGCCTTCGCGGCTTCGCTCCCGGTGGCCTTTTGGGTGACGGTGGTGGCTCACTTGAAGGGGGCGCGCTTCGAGGTGACGGAGGGCGACGCCTTAAATTACATTCCGCTAGTCCCGAACGAGTCCCCGAGGAGGGGAGCGGACGGTGAGGTCGCTGTCCGACTCGGCCGGCGCACCGTACATGTTCTGACGGCCCTTGCTTACGTGAGCCTCATTGCGGGTGTGGCCTCGAGATGGCTCCCTTCTTCGACACTTTTCGCGCTGGTGAGTCTTCCCTTGACGTTCCGAGTATTGAAGATGGTGTCCCAGCCGACGTGCCGACTCCCGGACTACTTGTGGGGTGTGGTTCGTTCCATTGCCGTTTTGATTCTGGGCGGATCGCTGATGACACTCGGCTACCTGTGGCCGTTAGGAGGATGAAGGCTTGAGCATCAAAGAATGGCTCCTGGTTTGGTTCAAGGCAGCGCGGGCGCCCTTTCTCATTGTGAGTGTCATTCCCGCCTGTTTGGGCGGAGCGATTGCATACGCTCACGGAAGTTTCAACGGATGGTGGTTCGCTGCGGCGACACTGGGTGTGGTACTGGCGCATTCAGCGGCTGATTTTCTGGATGATTACTATGACTTTAAAACCGGAGTTTTGGGGCACAAAGAAGACCAGTTCCACGACAGCCCGTTGGTCTCCGGTCAAGTGACCGCGGGTCAAGTGCTGGCGGCCGGTATCGGTTGCGCCGTTTGTGCGTTGGGGATCGGAATCCTTTTTTTGATCCGCGTCGGAATGCCGGTCGCCGCACTAGCGCTTATGGGCGGTCTGATCGTGATTTTTTATACCGCGCCACCCTTGAAGCTCAACTTCCGTGGTTACGGCGAGACGGCCTTGTTCTTGGCCTTCGGTCCCATGCTCGTGCTCGGTGTTACAACCGTTTTGACAGGAACCCTCGGCTGGGAGCCTTTTATCGCAGGTCTGCCTCTTGGCCTGTTGACCATGAACGTGGGCCACGTCAGCAACATCTTCGACGTGCCTTCGGACCTGGCATCGGACAAGTTGACCGTGGCCGCCAGGGTGGGACAGGCGAAGGCCGTGGTGCTGCTTGGGATTTTCTCTGCGCTGGCCTATCTTTCTGTTCTGACCGGGGTCGCCTTTGATGTGCTGCCGACATGGACCCTCATCGTTCTGATCACGCTTCCCCTCGCCGTGAACGTCGTGCGGTTGACGAGCCGTTACGAGGAGCCCGATGGTTATACTCCGGCCATGGGACAGGCCATCGCTCTGACCACGTTGACTGGAATCTTGATGTGCCTGGGCTATCTTTTGTATATCTGGATCTAATGGGGGTCTTCTTGTACGGGAGCGCTTTGGGTAAGCTCGAAGAGATCGCGAGGATTCACGCGGGCGCGGCCGAGGCGCACGGTCCAGTGAAGGTGGGGGCCGGTGACTCGACCCGTGGCACCCACTTTCCCTAGAATCTGTCCTACTTCGACCATTTGCCCGACTTCAACGGCGATGGCGCTCATGTGGCCGTGGAAGGTATAAAGGCCGAGTCCGTGATCGACCACCACGGCGTTTCCTGAGAAAAACTGCTCTTCCGCCAGAACGACTCTTCCTCGCTGCGGTGACCGAATGGGTGTTCCCGTGGGTGAAGAAAAGTCTTCGCCGGAATGGGGGGAACGAGGCTCATCATTGAAGACGCGACGCTTCCCAAAATTCCGCGAGCCTTTGGCGCCGGGAATGGGGTAGCGAAAGTCTCCTTGCCAGAGTCGCTCCGGTGTCACGGTGTCCCAGATCTTGCGGAGACGCCGCCCCTCGCGGCGCGCACGTTCGAGATCCTCTTGACTGAGCTCGACGTATTGGCGGTCCACTCGAAGCTTTTCCACGACGAAGTCGCCTTCCAGAACCGAAAGTGGAATGCTGCAGACGATGGGCTCGCCGTCCCTGTTTGTCATTGAAATCGCCAGGGGATACGAACCCGGTTTTTTAACGAGATCCACTCCCAACAGGGCACGATAGACGTGGGATTCTATGTCAGAGGTCCAAAAGTGCAGTGTTTGTCCGCTCCAGCCTCCCTTGATGTCGGCTAAAGGCGTCGCGCTTCGGAGCTCGACCGTCGTGAGCTTGCCTTGCACGGGGCTCGTCGTACTGATAATGACCTCCACGCCCGTGGCACAGGGGACGGATTCGGCGACGAGACCGGAAGGGATGGCCAGAAGTAGAGCGGCGAAAATAAGCTTCATTTGGATGGATATTACGTTACCTGGTTGGGATATAGCAAAAAGCGAACGTACATAAAAAAAGCCCCGGGGTAGGTCCCCGGGGCTGCTGAAATTCTTATCCGTAATGAAAGGAATCTAGAATTTGAGCCGGAACACGAGACGACCGATGCGAGGAGCCATGATCTCCTCGAGACGGCCGTTGGCGCTCGAGCTCAGGTTGATGTACCGATTGAGATTCGTGTTGCCGTTCAAAGCGTTGAACAGCTCGAAGGCCAGCGTAGCGCTTCTGCGGCCGAAGACGAAGTTCTTCGCAACCCGTAAGTCCACGTTGAAGATGGTGTCGAGACGAACGTCATCCACCGCGTTCACCGCGAGAACATCGTCCGTTCCATCGAGCGACCCCTGGTAGATGCGGTGGTAGAGGGGCTGCGGGTAACCTTGACGCGTGTAGATGTTTCCTGAGACGTCGAAACCCGCGGGCAACTGGTAGAGGCCGCTGATGTTGAGCTGCCAACTGGCGGTGGTGAAATAGCCGTTCCCCGACCCGCTGGAGCGGCGGATGACCTTGCCGCCGTCTATGTTTACGAAGCCGTCGCGGGCATGGTAGGGATTCTGGATGCTGTCGGGACCGTTGTAGTTTTCTCTCCAATCACCCCACGAATAGGCCACGCGGGTCATCCACTTGTTGGACAAGCGCTTGTTCATGGTGAGCTCGATACCCTTGTAGGTCCGATTGTAGTCCGGCTTGTTGACGAGAATGTCTCCGCCCGTCACCTCCGGACGGTCCATGACGCCGTCTTTGAGGATATACCCCTGCGACGTGTATCCATCGGTTGTTTGCGATTCACCCAGCTCATAATCGGCCGTGGTCACACCGATGAACGGATACCACGCTAGGTCGCTCGTTCGTCTCCAGGTGAACGCGGCGCCTACGGCCAGATCCGGAATGAGCTCGCGGTCGAGTCCGAAAAGGGCTTCGTAGTCCATGTCCGCGCCGAAATCCGGATCGATTTGGTTGGGCGTTGACCCAATGGCGCCCGGGTTGGCGGGATCGATGCCGCCGCCGAACTCCAGCAGATTGCTGAAATCAACCTCGGGGAGTTGAACCTGTCCGTCCCCATTTACGTCGTCCCACGCGTACTGGAGGTAGCCGTTACCGCCGAGGGGATTGTCCTGACCCGTCGTACCGACCTGAAGCTGTCCGTGATAGCGGGAAAACGATGCACGCAGGATCGTCTTGTAGTCCTCGTCCAAAGAATAGGTCACTCCAAATCGAGGAGAAATGTTGTTCCAGAGGATCCCTGTTCCACCACCGCCGAAGCTCAGCCCGGGGAGGAGCTCGGGAATCATGGAGTTGCCGGGGATCTCGGCGGGTAGGTTGATACCTTCTTGCCGATCCCAGCGCAGACCGAAGTTGACGGTCAGGCGATTGAGGCTGAAGGTGTCTCCGATGTAGCCGCTAAAATAGGTGGCTTGGTTGGAGGAAAGAGAGTCTCGATAGAATCGGACCTCGTCATTGAAGTCGGAGTTCAGATACAAACGCATCCCGTCACCGAGCCAGGTACCGCGAGATTCCGCCTTGTTTCTCTTCCAGGTGAGTCCAAACTTGATTTCGTGGGACCCGTTGCCCTGAGCCAGGAAGTAGTTGGCATCGCCTTGGATGGTGGTCTGGGGGCGTAGGTACTTGCTGTCCCTGGGTGCTCCATAGGCGATGCCGTTGCGGTAGTCGTAGACCTCATTCGCGTTGACCCGCGGCGCCAAGGTGAAGCCCGTGTCGTAGTAGGCGCCCTTGATGGACGTGGTGAAGTTGGAACTCCAAACCCGGTTCCACTCTCCCTTGTTCAGGCCTTTCATTGGAGTTGTATAAACGCCACCTTGGTCATAGAGATGCTCATCTTCATGTGCCAAGCTCCCGCCCGGCGAGCGCCCGTTTTTGACCTTGGAGTTGATGAAAAAGAAGTAGGAGAAATTGTCGCTCTGAGTGATCTGCCAGTTGACCTTGGCGACGATGTTCTGGAGCTTCGTTATGTCGGAGGTCTGCGTAAGGGTCTTGATCTTGATCTCGTTGTTTCCGAAACTACCATAGGCCCAGAGCTTGTCTTTGATGATGGGTGCACCGAAGTCGATGCTCCAGTCGGTGATGTTGTCCGTGTGGTTTGCCTTGTCGCTTCCCTTCAGTCGCGGATCCCCTACGAGCTCGTCGGGTAAGTTCGAGGACTGCAGCGAATCGTCGGTCCAGTTGAAAGCGAAAGAGCCTTGTGGCGTGTTCGTGCCACGCTTGGTCACGAAGCCCATGTGGACACCGCCCGTGGCGGCTGTGATGTCGGAACCCCCCGTCGTCACACTCACCTCGTCGAATGTGTCGTAGGTGTAGTACCCGGGAGACGCACCGGTGGTGGACATGTCGGTGATGACGATGCCGTCCATACTCCACGTATTGTTCTTCCACTGAGCGCCCTTGCCGAAGTAATTTGATTGCTGGCCGCTCTCGGAGCCGGCCACATTCAGTTTGTTGACTTGAACCCCGGGTACCGTCCGCATGAGAGCCCAGGGATCCCGAGAAGTGGGAATACCCTCCAGCTCAGAGCTATCGACGGTCGTTTCCGTCCCCAGTTTGCGGATATCGACCACCGGCGTTTCCGCGGTGACCGTGATGGTCTCTTCGACACCCGAGATCTCGAGCGCGAAGCTCAAGTCCACGCTGGTGCTAGATGACAGAATGATTTCGCGGGCTTGTGTGGCGAAACCCGCCAGCTCCACGGTGATCGTGTAAGTCCCGTGGTCCATGTTCAGGAAACGGAACTTGCCGGTCCCGTCGGAGACCGTAGATGTGACGCCCGTTTCACCCGAGACGGTGATGGTAGCCCCTGGCAAAACGGCTCCCGACGCATCCGTTACCGCACCGTAAATGTTTCCCGTTGATGTCTGCGCGCTAGCGAAAGGTGCCAGCCCAACGAGTATGGCCAGCGATAAAAAAAGAATACGTTTCATTTGGCTTCCCTCCTTTGGGTTTACGCAACGCTCAAGCCAATTTGCAAATTGCAAGCCAACGAGTTGTGAAATAAATGAGTTGAATTGCTAGGTTTTTATGCTTCGTTTAGCCTATTTATATGATGCCAACGATAGTGCTTATGAGTTGCAAACCGTATTTTCTGCCTTAGGATTCAATATTCCGGATATTTATTCAAAATTTTGGATTCTGATCCGGTGGGTTGGATCGAACAGCGTTGCATAATCTATTTCTATTTCAATCGCAGCTCTGGGAGTTCCGCTCTCGACGTAGCTCACTTGAGCAGCCATCACGGCATCGTGCTACTCTGAAAGTAATCTCAGACCTTTTCTCATCGACCGCATCGTCCCGAATTTGTTAATCTGCTTATAGAGGGCTTTTTCGAGCTCCTACTGAGGAGGCTGTTGCATGCAACGCTGGAACGGCTGGGGTGACGACGGCGTTCGGATGGATCTACCTCGGGCCGCTCACGAGCTGTTGCGAGAACGGATCGGTGAGGGACGGGCGCCTCGAGATTGCTCTTTGGAGAAGCTCCTGCAGCAAGTTCCCAAGTCTCACCTCGCGTCCCATCCTCTCATTACGTTCGATTCAAAACATCGTCTCGACCATGCCCACGGCCAGAGCCTGCCCGATTGGATACGGCTGCGTTCCGGAACGCTGAAACGGTTCCCGGATGGCGTTGCGCTGCCGACTTCGGTCGAGCAGTTGGATGACCTCCTCCGGTACGCAAACGAGCACCAAGCCGAGATCATTCCATTCGGTGGCGGAACAAGTGTCGTCGGTCATCTCGAAGTCCCCGAAACGGAAAGACCGGTTCTCAGCGTTTCGCTGGCACGATTGAATCGTCTCCTCCGACTGCAACCGGAGTGTCGTTTGGCCACCTTCGAAGCGGGGGTACGTGGCCCGTCGCTGGAAGACGAGCTCGGGAGACGGGGATTCACGCTCGGTCACTTTCCCCAGTCCTTTGAGTACTCGACACTCGGAGGCTGGGTTGTAACACGTTCTTCGGGCCAGCAGTCTTCTCATTACGGTCGAATCGAGCGGCTGTTCCGTGGAGGGGAGGTCGTCACGCCGAGGGGTACGATTGAGCTTCCGCCGTTTCCTGCGTCGGCTGCGGGACCTGATCTTCGTCACCTGATACTCGGCTCGGAAGGCCGGGTCGGACTCCTTACCAAGGTCATCGTTGAGATCGCGCGGCTGCCCGAGACGGAGGAGTTTTACGGATTCTTTTTTCCGGATTGGACCGCGGCTTGCGAGGCGGTTCACGACCTTGGCGACCTCACGGATTGCGTTTTCTATGGTTCGGCTTAGCAACTCTGAAGAGACTCGAACCCATTTGGCCATGGCCGAGCGAGCGCAGGATGTGGCGTTGCTTGGGCGCTATCTGAGATTGCGAGGGTTGCCGGAGTCGAGCACCTGCCTGTGCCTCATTGGATTCACTGGGTCGAGGCGCCAAATCCGAGGAGCTCGTCACGAGTCTTTTTCCCTCTTCCGCCGGCACAAGGGCGTCGCTGTCGGCAAAGCCATCGGACGCGCCTGGAAGAAGAGCGGTTTCGCTCTGCCTATCTTCGAAACACATTGTGGGAATGTGGCTATGCGGTGGACACGCTCGAGACTGCGGTGACCTGGGACAAAGTGACTCGAACGTTAGAGGCCATCGAGGGGACACTTCGAAAAGGGCTTGCCGAGTGGAATGAACGCGTCCATGTGTTCAGCCACCTGTCGAGTATCTACCCCACCGGTTCGAGTATCTATACGACGGTCGTGTTTCTTTTGGCGGAGTCCCCGGAAGAGAATTTAGAGCGATGGAGGGCTCTCAAGGGTGCAGCGAGTCGTGCCATCGTGGAGGCAGGCGGGACGATTTCCCATCAGCATGGAGTGGGGGTGGATCACATCGAGTATCTGGCGGCGGAAAAGGGAGTGATAGGAGTCGAGCTGATGAAGCGTGCCTTCTCCGGTTCGGACCCCGATGAACGATTGAACCCCGGCAAGCTCTTTCCTCGAAAGGACAGCACGGGGAGCTGACATGAATCTCCACGAGATGCCGATCGTTGGGACCTCGTCGTTATCGGCGGCGGAATTACCGGCGCCGGCATCCTTCGAGAAGCGACCCGAATGGGTCTCAAAACGATCCTCATCGAACAAAACGACTTCGCATGGGGCACCTCGAGTCGTTCTTCCAAGATGGTCCATGGCGGGTTGCGCTACCTCAGGGAAGGGCGCCTGTTGCTCACCAAGCTGTCGGTGGAAGAGCGAGAACGACTTCTAAAAGAATCGCCGGGTCTGGTCAAGCCGCTAGGCTTTCACATGCCGGTCTATGAAGACCAAAAGCCTGGGAAGGGGACCCTCAAAGTACGGTCTGTCGATCTATGACTTGGTTGGCCCATGAAAGCTACCATCGGTTTTTCGATGCCGTAGAGTTTACCCGCCGCGTTCCCTTCGTCCGGCAGGAGGCTTTGCAAGGCGGATTCTACTTTGTCGATGCCCAGGTGGATGATTCGCGGCTGGTTCTTCGTTGATCCACGAATCTTTGGTCGAAGGTGCTCTCGCTCTCAATTACACCGTCGCAAAGAATGTCGTCCGCAATGACGGCGGAGATGTCAGCGGAGTCGAGATAGAGGATACGGAGACTCACGAGACCAAAACGCTGACGACCCCCACCGTGATCAACGCAACGGGGTGCTGGGCGGAGGCGCTTCACCCGTCACCCGATCCCGCTAAACATTTACGCCCTCTGCGTGGAAGCCACCTCGTATTCCCTGCGGAAGCTATACCTCTCAAAGACGGTTTCAGCTTCTTCCATCCGCATGATCATCGTCCGATTTTTGCGGTTCCTTGGGAGGGGGCGGTCATCGTCGGTACGACCGATCTCGATCACGATGAGGCTTTGTCCTTGGAACCGAGAATCAGTGAGCAAGAGTTTTCGTACCTTCTGGGTGGACTCCAAGAGATGTTCCCGTTGCTCCAGGTCTCACCGGAGGATTGTTTGTCGACGTTTTCCGGCATTCGACCCATTTTGAGCGAGGGGAAGTTGGCTCCCTCGGAGGAATCCCGCGAGCATGTCGTCTGGGCGGATCACGGGCTGGTGACGGTGACCGGCGGTAAGCTGACGACGTTCCGGCATCTTGCTTTCGACACGCTGAAGATGGCAGAGCCGTTCCTGCCGCCCCATACCCCGCCCGATCGGAACGCGGTGGTTTTCAATCCCGGGATCGACCCACCGGAGAACAATCACGGTCTTTCTGAGGAAGCGTGGAAACGTCTCAACGGTCGGTACGGTTGTGCGGCCGACCCGTTGGTTAGTGAGGCAGCGCCCGAAGATCTTTCCACCATACCCGGGACGGAAACGCTGTGGGCGGAGATTGCTCATGCCGCCCGTCACGAGCGAATACGCCACCTCGAAGATCTGCTCCTTCGCCGGGTTCGAATCGGATTGCTGACTCGGGAGGGAGGGAGACCCCACTTCCGGCGAATCAAACGGCTTTGCAGGCCCTACCTACCCTGGAGCCGCAAACGATGGAGAGAAAAGGAAATCCGACTCTACACGGACCAATGGAATCGTGCCTACGGCTTGCCGATGGAACCGGCGGGAGTAATAAATAAGATAAAAAGTGCGATCCCGCGAAGTCCTCGGCGATTTTTTAGGCCGAATCGTGTTCCGGTTTTACGTCCGTCTGTCCCACGGTTTGGCAAGAAAGAAGAGTAGCGCAAGCGTTCGACCCACCTCACCATCCAGAGATAAAATCTCCCCATCTAACGCCGCGTATCTCGTTGCAATCCGAGGAGGTCTCTTATGTCACGAGGTTTTGGGGAGCAATACTGGAAGACTTGCGCGTTGATCTTGGCCTTCCTTTCGTCGGCTTCACACCATAGCTTCGCTCAGGAGATCTCTCCTGATTTATACAGCCGGCTCGAGTTCCGTCACATCGGTCCTCCAGGCAACCGTGTCGCTGCAGTAGCCGGTGTGCCGGGGGATGCGAAGATTTACTACGCCGGTGCAGCTTCCGGAGGTATCTGGAAGTCGACCGATGGCGGCGGTTTGTGGGAGCCGATCTTCGATGACTATCCGGTCCAATCCATCGGAGCGCTCGCGGTAGCTCCTTCCAATCCCGACATCGTTTGGGCGGGAACGGGCGAATCGTGGATACGAAGCAACATCTCTATCGGAAACGGCGTTTATAAATCGACGGACGGAGGCGAAACGTGGAAGCACATGGGCCTTACCGAGACGGGCCGGATACCGAGGATCGTCATCCATCCCCGCGATCCCGACACCGTCTGGTCGCCTCCATGGGCCATTGTTACGGCCCGCAACCGGAACGCGGTGTTTTTCGCACCACCGATGGAGGGCGGACTTGGGACAAGGTGCTCTTCGTCGATGAGAACACGGGCGTTTCCGATTTGGTGATGGATCCGAATGACCCGCAGATTCTCTTTGCCGGAACTTGGCCGCTCATCATCCAAACCTGGGGAAGAAATAGCGGAGGGCCGGGCGGCGGCGTTCACATGTCCAGGACGGCGGCGCGACATGGACGCGTCTCACCGGTCATGGTTTGCCGGAGCCTCCATCGGGAAGGTGGCGCTCGGCATTTCGCCGAGCAACTCCAAGATTGTCTACGCCATGATCGAGACGGACGACGGTGTGATCTGGCGATCGGAGGACGGGGAGAAAACTGGAATCTCGTCAGCCGTGATCACATGTTCAACGAGCGGCCCCACTACTATTCGAGGATCACCTTGGCGCCGGACAATCCCGACGAGTTTTACACTCAAGGCGTACGACAGATGATCTCCCTCGACGGCGGAAAAACGGGGAAGGTTCAAATTCCCCAGCCCGGGTGGGACCACCACGACATGTGGATCGATCCTCTCGATGCCGACCGCATGGCGGTGGCGCACGACGGAGGCGTCAGCATCTCGCGTCATCGCGGGATCAACTGGCGTCTCGCCGATTTGCCCATTGCACAGATGTATCACGTCGCGGTGGACAACGAAGTGCCCTATAACGTTTACGGCAATCGACAGGACGGATCGTCTCATCGCGGCCCCAGCAACTACCTCTCGAACTGGACCGTCGGCATTCCCTCTTCCATGTGGCACGATGTCGGTGGAAACGAGTCCGGGTTCACCATCCCCGATCCCGTCGATACCGACATCATTTGGTCGCGGCGGTTACGACGGCCATCTCGACCGGTTCGATCTCGACACGAGCCAGATCCGAAGCGTCGACGTTTGGCCCGAGACGACGACGGGCTCCAAGGCGGCTCCGGTGAAGTACCGGTTCCACTGGACGTTTCCCATTGCCATTTCGCCCCACGATCACAGAAAGGTCTACGTAGGCAGCCAATTCGTACATCAAACCAGGGACGGCGGGCAAAGCTGGACGCTGATCAGCCCCGATCTGACCCTGAACGACAAGAGCAAGCAGCAGGACTCGGGGGGACTCACCGTAGATAACCATCAACTCGATTTCTTCGGTACCGTCTTTGCGCTGGCCGAGTCGCCGATCACGCCGGGTGTCCTTTGGGCGGGTAGCAACGACGGACTCGTCCATGTGACGCGCAATAGTGGCGAGCACTGGACCAACGTCACGGAGAACATCCCCGATCTGCCGCCCTTTGGGACGGTGAGCAACGTGGAGCCTTCCAAGTTCGAGGCCGGCACCTGCTACGGCACCTTCGACTTCCACCAGGTCAACAACCGCGATCCCTATGTCTACAAAACGACCGACTATGGAGAGACCTGGACATCCATCAGCGGCGATATTCCAAGAGTGTTTTCAGCTACGCGCACTGGATCCATGAAGATCCGGTCCGGGAGGGAATGCTATATCTCGGGACGGAAAACTCGATCTATCTCACTTTGGATGACGGCGCCACCTGGCATCCTCTCC
>CAVROO010000020.1:0-242608 GCA_963722765.1 uncultured Acidobacteriota bacterium | reverse complement strand
ATCTGAGCTGGGCGGAGATTGCGCTTCTCGCCGCCATCCCTCAGGCGCCGGCACGCATGAATCCTTTCCGACCTGCCGGACGGAGAGCCGCGGTGGCGCGTGGCCAAAGGATTTTGCGAGCGCTTCATGAAGCGGAGGTTCTCAAGGGCACGGAGTACTCCTAGGCGACTCGAGAGATCGCGCACCTGAGCATTCCCATTCGAGCGGAGCGACCGGAAGCGGCCCTCCATGCGGTCTTCTCTCGACGAAGCGCTACGAGATCCTCGATTTCGAAAGGAGCGTTCTTCGAGCCCGGTGTTCGAGCCACGCTCGATCCCGAGTTCAACAAGAAGTCACCTGGATGGCGGAGGCGACCCTTCGACAGTGGGAGCGTCAAGGGGTAGGCAATGTCGCGGCGGTGGTCGTGGACCGCAGGACCAACGAAGTGCTGGCCTGGGTCGGTTCGACGGACTACTTCGATGACGTATCACGCCGGGGCCATCGACTATACCGAAGTGCCGCGCTCCTCGGGAAGCACCCTGAAGCCGTTCCTTTACGGCCTGGCTCTGAACGCGGGATCATCACGCCCGCCACGCTCTTGGCCGATCTTCCTCGCGGGGCTTCCGACGCTACGAATGCCGACAAGCTGTATTTAGGTCCTTTGCTTCCACGAACGGCATTGGCCAACTCACGACACGTTCCCGCGGTCGGTCTCCTCGGCCGAGTCGGTAGCGACGAAGCCTATGGCCTCTTCGAGCAGCTCGGTCTTCACGCCGCATTCGTTCCGGCAAGACATTACGGCCTCGGCCTCATTGTGGGTGGATTGCCGGTGACCTTGGAGCAGCTCGTACGGGCCTACACCGTCTTGTCCTCGGATGGAAGGCTGGGAGACCTCGTCTGGTACCGCGGACAAAAGGTCGAGCGACCGAACCGGATTTTCAGCGAAGACACGGCGCGACAGATCAGCCTGTTTTTGTCCGACCCCATGGCCCGTCTTCCGAGTTTTCCGCGCATGGGCTGGAACGAGTATCCCTTTCCCGTGGCGGTCAAAACGGGAACCTCGTCGAACTACCGCGACGCCTGGACGGTGGCTTTTTCTTCTCGCTACCTCGTGGGTGTTTGGGTGGGACACCCCGACTACCATCCCATGAGCCGGGTGAGCGGCTACCGGGCCGCGGCGAAGCTGACCCATCGCATCATTAATTATCTTCATCGCGACCAGCAAGACGGTCTCGAAGATCTCGGCTTTCCCACCTCCGCGAGGGACTCGACCGTACGCTTGTGCGCCCTTACCGGAAAACTGGCCACCGACGCTTGCGATCGGGTGTCTCTGGAGTATTTGAGGGCGGGGGAGGAACCGGTGGCCCATTGTGACGCCCACATCCGTTTGGCCGTGGACACTCGGGATGGTCGGGTGGCCTCGTCTCGAACCCGCCGCAGTTCAGTGAAGTGCGGACGTTCGTTCAACTGCCGCCGCTTTATGCCGCCTGGTCGGCAAGAGCCGGACTCCCGCGTCCTCCGATGCAGGTGAGTGCGTCCGGTGACGAACACCGAGAGGGCCGGGGAAATTGATCTATGGTCAGCCCGTGAGCATTCGCATCGCATCTCCGAAGGATGGCCTTCGACTCATGAGAATCCGGAAACGCCGGCAGGCATGTCGACGCTGGCCTTGAGAGCCGTCGTCGATCCTCCCTCCGAGCAAATCTTGTGGTATGTGGACGGTGTTCCGTTCGAGCTCACCGACTACCCTTATACCGTGAGGTGGCCTCTCGAACCGGGAGAACACACCATCCAAGCGCGGCTTCCTCACACCGACGCGGCTTCGAGTGTGGTGCGGGTGATGGTGTCCCAGTAAACGGTTGACGGTTTGCCGTAAACGCTGGTTTACATCTCCACCCGTAGTCCTAATTTCAAACGAGACAACAGCATGCACCCGGAAGCGGCTCGAGGCTATTTTCCTGTCAACACCCGTTGAAGCGACAATGTCTATGCTATTCAAGACACACCACGAAGAAGTCAAGGCGGTTTGGGGGAAGACTGCTTCGAGAAGGCGTTCGGAAGGGGAGGCCGTATGGTGTAAAAAGTGGGTCGATCTCGGGATGGGGGGCGCTACGGGGAGGACGGCTCGGCGAACGTGTCGTCACCCAGCGAGCGAAGACCTCAAGTTGCGGTAGGAGATACGAATGGGTTCGATGCCGAACGACCTGACGCACTCGACGACGGCCGGGCTGAAGATGGCGTCACGGTCGAAGATGAGATACCTAGGTGCAGTATCGTAGGGGAAAGCCTCGCGCAATTGCTGCATCACCCATGATGCCGTCGGATTGAATGTAGCGTTGAAATGCACGATGTGGCGACGGCCATGCTTGATGACAAAGAAACCGTAGAGGAGCCGGAGTGACGCCGTCGGTACCGTGAACAGATCCATCGCAGCGATGTCGTGCTTGTGATTGCGTAGGAAGGCCACCCATCGCTTCACTTCGTCCGGCTCGGCCGGGCGGCGGGGCAGGTAGCGCGATACCGTGATTTCCGAAACGCCAAAACCGAGCTTCATGAGCTCGGCGTGGATACGCGGGGCGCCCCAGCCATCTTGGGCCATCGTCCGGATCAGCTGACGAATCTCGGTGTCGACGCGAGGCCGCCCCGGACGGCGTCGCTGGGAAATTTTGGCCCAATACCGGCGGAATCGATCTCGATGCCATCGAGCGACCGTATCGGCCTTGACGATGACAAGACGACTGGCCCACAAGGGCCATGATTGGCGGAGCGCCGCCCAGAAGGCTCGATCGATATCCCCGAGCGGTGGTCGTCGGCGCTCCTTCTTCAGCGCCGTCACTTGCTGTCTCAGAGCGAGGTTTTCCAGACACGAGGTCAGCACGGCGGCGACACATGGTACGGATCGCACGGGCGCCGAGAGAGATGATGAAGATGAGAATTTGGAGCATAGCGGCGAAGTTTGCCGGTCTTCCGCCTTGAACTCAAGCGTAGCGTAAGTCCTTGATTTCATGGGTGGACAAGTTTTGACGATGCACAGGTAGATCCTCGACATCTCGAAAGCTCAGACAGAAACGGTAGTACAACCAGACAGCGTGGCTGATGATTTCGGACGGAAATCAATATCCGCGGTAGCTCGGCGTGTTCTTCTCATCAGCCCAGTCTGCCATGCACGGCGTTACTTTGACAGTACCGTCCTGTGGTCCGCACCCCACTCTTGACCCGCAATGGTTGCGGGTCATTTTCCCCATACCTGCAGCAGTCACGCGCTCATGTCAACGTAGTATTTGACCTATGTTTCAAACATCTGCCCCGGCTACTGATGCAATTAACCCTGAAACGACAAAAACTTCGTGAGATCAACTCTGGTGACGCCCTAAAAAAACCATGATACTCGCGTGAAAATGGCAGGTGGGCTCGGAGGCAACGCGCGTCAAAAAGGGAAACTGTTCCCTTTTTCCCACAAGCAAATTGTCCGGACTAGGGCTGGAGTATTACTCAATACGGAATCACGGCGACCATTCTGAATAACCTTCAGAGTTTTACTCGTTTTTGCTTGACTTCAGGCTAATAATCGTTCAAATTATAATTCCCCACTAAACGAATTCTTCTATCACGGAGGTGGATAGAAGGACCAAGCCAACATTATGCGCGTTAATTCTGTGGTTGTCTCGCGTTTTGGCGAGGATAGAAATCGTATCGGCCGGACCTGGTTGTTTTCGCGTTGTTATAGCCGCTTGATAAAAGGGGGAAAAGATGTTCTTTGGAAACCGCGAGAGTTGGACATGGAAAAGCCTTGTCCCGATATTGAGCCTGTTCTTTTTCTTAGCACTGCCGTCGGCGAACACCACCGACAGCAACGCAGTGGCGTTTGCCGAAACGCAGCCGGCGACGCCCGAATGCGACATTGAAATCAATAAGACGTGCTGCATTCCTCCAACAACTCTGGGTAGCTCTCCATGCGAGGGCAAGGTCACACGGATTCTATTGGAGTTCACGGGCGACACCTGCACGGCAACGACGAATCCGCAAAGTGGCAAAGCGAAGTGCGAAGGTGATGTCACGATGTTTCCTGCGGATGTCGTGATCGCTGCAAAAGACGCTGACAAGTACATGGCCTATCCGTCCACTGGACTCGTAGTCGGAGACCGATTCGAGATTCTTCCAGTTCCAGGGAAGTCGAAGCTCAAGGCGAACACAAAATTCAACATCGGTGGCCAAGCCCTCAAAATCCACACGTCCTGCTCCAAGCCCTTGAGCGCGGGCGACCAGTTCGGAAGCGTCAAGGTGATCGAGTTCGAGTCGGAGAAGGGCGGCTTAGCGACGATCCCGCCACCTCCGGATCCGAACCAAACGATGTGCGTCGGCCCTAACTCGCCCGCGGGAACTCCGTGCACCGGCAAGTTGGTCGAGGTCGTCTTTGAATACACTGGTAAGGGTTGTGCCGGGCCACTCGGCAATCCTCAGGGCGACAAGGCCACGTGCTCGGGAGATCCTGCCATGGCCAATCTCGTCAAGATCGCCTACGTTGGCAAAGATGCTGATAAGATTTCCGTTACGCCGGACGATATGACCGTTAAAATCGGCAATGAAGTTCGTCTCACAGCCACCGGGCGCGACAGACTCCACGCAGACTCGAAGTTCGAGATCTCCGCCGGCGGGGTTTTACAGGAGCTCAAGATCCACACTTCTTGCTCACAGACGATCGCACTTGGGGACGAGTTTGGCTCTTTGAAGGTGACCGGTTTCACGGACGAGAACGGCGTTGTCACCGTACTGGGTGATTCCACCTTGGGGCCCGACTTCCGAACACAATGCGAGCTTCCGACGGCACCCGGCCTGGTTGAATACCAATACAACGTCACGAACCCGACGGAGAAGACACTCTTCGTCACGATCATGGACGACCAGCTAGGCGCCATTGTTGAAGACTATTCCCTCGCTGGTGGGGGAACTTCGCACACGTTCTACGCGACGGCGACGTTGGACAAAGATACCGAAAACACGGCCACGGTCACGGCCGGGTTTGCCGACATCGGTGGTACGGAGGAGTGTATCTTCGAGGGTGACCTGGGGTGGACGTGCCCCTGCTGCCCAGACCAGGCGTGCTACGCGGATTACGACGTTGAGAAATGGTTGTGTTCCTGCCCAGGCATGAAGATGTGCGCTGAGGATGTCAGCAACACCGTCCTCGTAACGGTGCCGCCGCCGCCACCCTTCACGTGCACCAAACCGATCAGCGAGCTGACGATGATCTGGGACGGTGACGTGACCGTGGATATCAAGGCCTGGGCGGGTTCCGTGGGCACCGGCATCCCCCAGATGATTTCGGGCATCGCACGGGGCGACATGGTCACGGTGGCCGTACCTGCCGGAGCACCCAACGATATCTACTGGGAGATCTTCGATGCCGGGATGACGAGCAAGATAGGCGAATCGAAGTTCCACATCTCCTGCTCGGATGAAGACATGAACGGTCCGGAAGACTGTGGCAAGAACCTAGGTGACGGCAAGTCAAAGAAGGTCAAGTCCAAGAAGTGCAAGTCCAAGAAGGGCTGGTCAGATCCTACACTGGTCAATGATTGGCTGTTCATGGGGGCTGTTGACGCCGACTCGACGCTCGTGTGCCCCATGCCGTAGAGTTCCTTATTTCAAATATGGGAGGCCGGTTTCGCCGGCCTCCTTTTTTTTGTGCGCCAGGCATGGCGCGCAGCGCCATGACGGCGCTGTCAACTATGTAGTGAAAGCGAAACAGGAAGTGACTAGGTTCTCCTGAACGGGAGGTTCGAGGTGGCCTTTATCTATGGCTCCGACCAGAAGCACTCTCCATGCACATTTTTTAAAGCACGAGCTCTCATGAAAAAGAACTCGAATATGAACCTCAAACCCAATAGGTGCTCGCATCATTTCAATGAGGCACGTGCTATGATCGCACTGGCTGCAAGATTCTTGTCCGTGGCATCGGTGACGGCGGCCGTATGACGCTCCATGCCTATGAGCATGCCGCGAAAGTGAACCCGGCTCCGGTGCATGGGCGGCGCCATCGGATCGAACATGCCGAGATTGATGCGGCTCATGGTACCGCAAGCTCTTCGTGGGTGCGTGATGCTCTTCCATCAGCATTCCTTGAACGTGAGCATGCAGAAGTCGGCAAAAGGAGTCGTCACTCGCGGACCACGTCCATTACCCAGAGATCGCCCAGGTCCTCAGACCACGTGAAATAAAGATACCGACCATCGGTGGCCAACGCCCATCCCAAGGATCCGCGACGGCCCGTGAAATCCGTCACCGGATACTCCCGCCTGTCTTTCAGAGACAAAGCCCACAGGTTGCCGGCACGCTCTGCCTTGCCGGCGTAGTAGAGGGCTTTGCCATCAGGCGACCACTGGGCCTCAGCCTCAGAACCGGGTCCTTCGCTGAGGCGCTCGGGCTCGCCACCCGCCGCCGGGTATCCGCCAGAAGAGAGACGCGCCCGTTCTCGACGATTGGAAGACGAGCCACCTGCCGTCCGGCGACCAGACGGCAAGCACATCTTGTGCGGGGTGAAACGTGATCTGCCGGGGCTCACCTCCCTCCGCTCCTACAATCCAAATGTCCTGGTTTCCGGCGCGGTCCGAGCTTACAGCGAGGCGCTCCCGTAGGGGAAGAATCGTCAACGGGCGGCAGTGAGACAACTTTGCGAGGGCTTCCGCCGACGGCGGACATGATGCACAAAATCCAGATGTCATTCCTTTGAGATAAAAAAGCAATTTCACGCCCATCGGGTGACCAGCTAGGATAGCGGTCCAGTCCCGCATGATCTGCCGTTCGGTTCACGGGCTCTACACCCCCGAGCTGCGTCACCCATATGTCCCAGTTGCCGTTTTGATCGGATTCAAAAGCCAATCGTCCACCATCCAAGGACCATGTCGGGAAATTCTCAACACCAACGGCGGATGTCACTTGAAGCGGGCTGACTAGACCAGGAACTGGCCGCGGTGGCTCCTTTTCGTCCTTCGGGAGGAGAAGGCAGGTACAAGTCGGCAACGGCGCCGGCCGACTCTCAAAAAGTACCGCCGTCCGTATCCTTGGTTGAGTCGGAATTTTTGGCGTCCGGCACCGTCGAACTGATGGTACGCTGGCGTCGTTAGGAGGAGGGCATGAAGAGGATCTATCTTGCCAGTCCCTACGGTTTTTCTTTTCAACAAAGGACGACGCTGCTTCCGGTTTTTGTCGAGATTCTGAGTCAAATGGGCGCCGAGGTTCACGAGCCTTTTGCAAAGAACCAGCAGGTCAAATTTGCCGCCGAGAACGGGTGGGCTTACAAGATCGGCCAAAGAGATCTCCAAGGCGTACGTGCATGTGACGGCATCTTTGCGATCGTCAACGGCGCTCCTCCCGACGAGGGCGTCATGGTCGAGTTGGGAGCGGCTATCGCCCTCGGTAAAAAGACCTTCCTTTTCAGAGATGATTTTCGACGATCGGCCGACTGTGAGAACTACCCCCTCAATTTGATGCTGTTCACCGGGCTGCCGGAGGAGAATTGGAGGGATTACTTCTATACCTCTGTCGAGGAGGTCCCGTCTCCCGAAAAAGCCTTGGTCCAGTGGCTGGAAGGGCGCCTGAGCTAGGGTCCACCCAAAAATAAGTTCCCTTTTTCGGGCGGAGAGGCGCCCCTGCAACTCGCGTTCCGGTAGTCCCGAACGAGTCTTCGAGGAGGGGGGGCGTGTGGCTGGCAAGGCGCGAGGAGTGTCTCAGGGATTGCTCGCTCCTCGCCCGCGCGAAGGTCGTTGTGTGGGTGAAAATCGGTGCGGCCCGTAACGATAGCCCGCGGGTATAGAATGGGGCATGGCAAGCTCGCCGACCCAAGGCCCACCTGTCTCGAGGGAATCTCCTCTGGTGCAGCTCACGCCGCCACAACGCCCAGACTCTTCCACTCGTCCGCTGCCGATGTCCGCGAAGGAGACGCAACAGCGGGGCTGGGACCAGGTGGACGTCGTGTTCGTCACCGGCGATGCCTATGTCGACCATCCGAGCTTTGCCATGGCGATTCTGGGGCGAGTGCTGGAGGCGGCCGGATTTCGAGTCGGCATCCTGTCCCAACCGGACTGGCAGTCCTGTGAGGCGTGGAAGCGGTTCGGCCGGCCCCGGCTTTTTTTCGCCATCAGCGCCGGCAACATGGACTCGATGATCAACCACTACACCGCCAACCGGAAAGTGCGCAACGACGACGCCTATTCACCGGGCGGGCGGATCGGCCTGCGTCCTGATCGCGCGACTCTCGCCTACTGCCAGCGTGCGCGCGAGGCCTATAAAGGGGTACCGGTGATCGCGGGTGGCGTGGAGGCTTCGCTTCGGCGCCTGGCGCACTACGACTACTGGAGCGACAAAGTGCGGCGCTCCATCCTGCTGGACTGCAAGGCGGACCTGCTCGTCTACGGCATGGGCGAGGAAGGCATCGTGGAGATTGCCCGGCGTTTGGATGCGGGCGAGACGGTCCGCGACCTGCGCGACATGCGCGGCGTGGCCTACGCGCTGGGCGCTTCGGAGAAACCTCCGGAGGATGCGCTCGAGCTGCCGAGTTATGAAAGATCCGCGCCGACAAGCCGGCCTTTGCCGAAGCGACGCGCGTCATTCACAGCGAGACCAACCCTTACAACGCGCGTCGGCTGATGCAGCGTCACGATCGGCAGATGGTCGTCTGCAACCCCCCGGCGCTTCCGATCTCCGAACGCGGCGATGGATGTGATCTACGGGCTGCCTTACACCCGCCGGCCGCACCCGAGCTACAAGGAGTCCGATCCCGGCATTCGAGATGATCAAGGACTCGATCACGATCATGCGCGGCTGCTTCGGCGGATGCACCTTCTGCTCGATCACGACCCATCAGGGTCGCATCATCCAGTCCCGCAGCAAGGAATCGGTTCTGACCGAAGTGCAGGCGATGGCCGACGATCCGAGTTTCAAGGGAACCGTCAGTGATATCGGCGGACCGACCGCCAACATGTACCAGATGCGGTGCACGCGGCCCGAGGTCGAAGCGATCTGCCGCCGGCAGTCGTGCGTGCATCCGACGATCTGCAAGCTGCTCGGGACGGATCACGAGCCGCTGGTACGAGCTCATGAAGGAGGCGCGCGAGACGGAAGGCGTCAAGAAAGTTCTCGTGGCGAGCGGGATCCGCATGGACCTGGCGCGACGCTCGCCGCGCTACATGCGTGATCTCACGCAACACCACGTGGGCGGTCACTTGAAAGTCGCGCCGGAGCACACCGACGCGAATGTTCTCGCCCGGATGCGCAAGCCGTGCACCGACGATTTCGAGCAGTTCGCCGAAGCGTTCGAGAGGAATCGAAGAAGGCGGGCAAGAAGCAATACCTCGTGCCCTACTTCATCGCCAGCCACCCGGGAAGCGATCTGAACGCGATGATCGATCTTGCCGTTTTTCTGAAGCGAAACGGCTACGAGCCGGATCAGGTCCAGGATTTCATTCCCGCGCCGTTCGACGTCGCTACGGCGATGTACTACACCGGCATCGATCCCTTCACCAAAAAGCCGGTTCACGTTGCCAAGCACTTGCGTGATCGGAAGCTGCAGCGGGCTCTGATGCAGTTCTTCAAGCCGGAGAACTACATGGAGGTGCGTGAAGCACTCATGAAAGCGGGTCGCCGTGATTTGATCGGAAGTGGTTGTGACGCGCTGATTCCCGCCAAACCGCCGCGTGAGGCTATCCTACGGCGTCGTCAGGACGCGAACGAGCGCTTCGGGGGAAACTACGTCCACGCTCTTCCGGGTCAGGAGAAGAAGAAACGGTCGCGGAAAAGATCCCGCCACGAGTCGGCGGCGGGCTATCGACCGAAGCGCAAAGCTACGACATAGCTCGGCGCCGAGCTTATTTGGAAAAGAACGGCTCTAGCCGGTGCCGCTACTCAAGACCCGCTCGGGATCCGTCACCGGTGTGTGCCACCAGACTTCTAGCTCGAACGAAATCGTCGGCTCGCGAGTTGTGTTCGCGATGCGCCATGACCGTACGGTGACCGTGTCGCCGTCCCCGTAGGTTGGCTGACTCATCTCGATGTGGCTGATCATCCCACGCGCCCGCCGATGCATGTGAGCACGTCCAGTGAACGAACACCGAGAGGGCCGGGGAAATTGATCTATGGTCAACCCGTGAGTATTCGCATCTCGCCCCCGAAAGACGGTCTCTGATCATAAGCCGTTTATCGTAGATCCTGCGGAGGAGACAAAAAATCAGGTTTCCTTCTGCTATAATCACGCTCGTCGCCCCCGGGGCTCATTGAACCGTCCTAATATCAAACGAGGGGAGCTGGGAATCATGAGCGAGTCGAAAATCAAGAAAACACTCGAAGCACTTCAACGACAACGAAAAAAACTATGCGATTTTCGCGCCAAGCTAGAAATAAACGAGTTCCAGGACTATCAGAGGCGCAGGCGTCGTTCCTCCCGTACCATCGATCGGTTTTGGGATCGAGCACTGCAACAAGCCGGACTCGATACAAAGGTTCTAGAAAAACTCCATCAGACGGATGACGACGACGCCGAGAGATTCCGTCAGCGTCAGCTCGAATCCATCGAGCGCCACGCCGCCCGTCTCGCGAAACGCCGAGAGACATCGCGGCGAAAGATGCACGAGTTCCTCAAGAAGAATTTTTCGAAGCACGTCGGTAATCCCACCCTGCTCGCGCCGATAAAGACGGCCACATCGATTAACGGCGTCGTCACAGCGGCTGGTAACGGTTCCGTCAATTTAGGGCAGGCGAACAAGGGAGTGTGGAACAACAAGGTCCAGGCGACTTTGAGCGCCGGCTCGGGTTCTGGCTGGGGCATCGCCAACTTGACCCTGTTCTACGACTTCGTCTGGCAGAGCACCGTATCGGGCATTGCAGAGGCCGGTGCCTGGTTTTTGCTCGACGGCACCTACTCTCTGTCTGCGAAAGGAAAGTGCCTCGGCACTCGAGAGTCCGGGATCCTCGAAACGGTAAGCGTGGAGATAGGCCAACCCGTTCCGGCAAGCGGCACGCCCCAATATAGCGAAACTGTAACAATTCTCGACCGAGAAGTCAGTGCCGGCTGTTCATCTCGTAGCGGATCGGGCGTGCTCGACGAGGACGATTTTCGGATATTGTCCAAACCCGGGATACCCATTGTAGCCGGTCTACCCACCATCGTGACGGCGTCGGTTTCGTATCATTGCTATTCAGAAGAGGATGCGCACGTTGGGGTCGACGCCGAGAGCCAATCGTCCTTTGGGCTCAACATTCCTACCGTGTACTTGGCGGTAGCGCACTAGACTCCTGTTTTTTTCCGCAGAAGCATTCGTCTTGATGATTTCGATGCGGTGTTCAAAGTGCGGGTTGAGGACATCTGGATTTGGTTCGCGCGTCCAAGAAGTGCTACTGAATCACGTGCTCCATTTGAATCAAATTTGCCCACCGTAATCGAAGTGCCGTCTTGCGCATTGGCTGAGGCTTAGCCTTGTCTTCTAGTTGAATATACAGTCCTTTCATCGCCTGGTCGGCGAAAGGAGTATTCCGTGATCGGCCAGACTCTGTCCCATTACAGGGTTCTCGAAAAGCTCGGAAGCGGCTGCATGGGTGAGGTGTACGTTGCCGAGGAAAGAAGCTCAGCCGCGAGGTGGCGCTCAAGGTGCTGCCGTCTGAGATGGCGTCCGAGGAACGTCGGCACCGGTTCAAGCGTTTTAAGCCCAGGTGGTCACCGCGCTCAACCATCCCAACATCGTTACCCGTCACTCGGTTGAGGAGCAGGAGGCGCCCACTTCATCACCATGGAACGGGTCAAAGGGAAGACGCTCTCCGAGCTCATTCCCAAGAAAGGCCTGTCGCTCAACAAGTATTTGGAGGTTGCGATTCCTCTCGCTGATGCGGTGAGTGCTGCTCATGGGCAAGGGGTCATTCACCGCGACTTGAAGCCCGACAATCTCATGGTGAGCGATGAAGGAAGGCTCAAGATCCTCGACTTCGGCCTCGCTAAGCTCAAACAGGAGTTCATTGCTGAAGCTCCTGAGAGTGACGTGCCCACCAAGCACAAGACGGAGGAAGGGCGTATTCTTGGCACGGTGGCTTATATGTCGCCGGAGCAGGCGGAAGGTAAGACGGTGGATCACCGTTCGGATATCTTCTCCATCGGCATCATGCTCTACGAGATGGTCACGGGCCGGCGACCCTTTCAAGGCGACTCCGCGGTGTCAACCTTGTCCGCCATCATCAAAGACACACCCGCGCCGGTCACGGAATTGAATCCAGACCTTCCCCGAGACCCAGCTCCGTCGTGTCCTTGCCGCGGAGAAGCTCCGCTCCCTCGAGCTCGAGCTTGGCCTCGACCGGTTTGGCGAGATCGTTCTCCAATGCCTTTTCGGTCACGTTGGTTGAGGTCGTCCTAGTGTCGGATACGCTTCATCATGGCAAGCAAGAGCCTGAAAGAGCTTCGCGCCCCTTCGGTGGCGATAGACTTCTCACCGGTCGCGATCGCTAGAAAAGAATCAAAAAGACCTGGGTCCTGCGCCAAGCACTCGATGACGTGGGAGCGTAGACGTGGTCGTTTGGCCACCACCAATAAAAGATGCGTCATCCAATAATAGTTGCGGCTCAACCTCCTATAGTCTTTCTCGTAATCCCCGAGACCACGTCCATCATGTATGGCTTCGACCAGAGCGCTTGCCGAGAGAAATGACAGCGAAAGTCCCTCTCCCGTCAGCGCATCTAAATAGCCTGCAGCGTCTCCCACGAGAGCGACAGGTCCACGATGCCGGCGTCTGGCGGATTGACGGAAAGGGCCGGCACCTCGGGTGCGACTCGAAGAGCACGCGCCTGATAGGTGGCTCTCGAGACGGGGGAAATGGCCCAGGTGCTGTTCGAATCCGGCACGCTCCTTGCTCCAAAGTAATGCAACGCCCACTTCTTTTAGTCCTACCGGCGTGACGTAGGCCTCGACGCCTTCGGCCCAATAAACCTCCACGAAAGTCGACCAGGGTTCGACCGCATAGTGTCGACGAGCTCCGTAGCGCTTGAGGCCACCGGGTCTTCCCTCCAATTCAGTTTGCCGCCGCACCCTGCTGTGAAGTCCATCAGCGCCCACCAAGAAACGCGATTTTAAAAGACCGTTGGTCGTGTTAACGGAAACCTGGCCGTTTGCCTCAACGCTCCACCTGTGAGCTTGCGTTCCGTATAGAAGTGATACACCAAGCTCTTCCGCGCGTTCGACCATCCGGCGGACGAGTTTCGTCCTCCGGATTCCCCAACCCGGTCCAGTCGCAAATCGGCCTTCGGCGACGATGTCACCGTCGATGTAACGAATCCCGTGGAAAGGGAGGTAGTCGCCGCTCTCGAGGCTCACCCCCATTTCCCGGAGCATGCGAGCTCCGTGAGGCATGACGCCCTCTCCGCAAGCTTTATCGAGAGGCGGCTGACGCTTCTCGATCACAACGACGGAAAGACCCCTTTGGGCGGCGAAGATAGATGTCGCCATTCCGGCGGGACCACCACCCAAAACTGCAAGGTCATACGTCATGTTTGAGCTCGGAGAGGAAACTAGGTTGGCCGTCCATTTACTCGTCGAACGAAGCGAGCTTCGACCGGACCATTTCATGGGCCATGAGGAATAGGTTGACGGATTTCGGCGGTTCGAGTTTACCCGCCAAGAAACGCCTCAGCGTTTCTCCGCGGCGTATTTTCCCACTCGATGTGCGGGGCAGGGTTCCCGGTTCCTCGATGAGTACCTTACCGGGCTTGAGTCCGGAGCTCTCCATGATCCGACCGCTCACCGCGTGCGCGAGCTCGGGATCTCCGGCTGAATTTCTTGTCCGATCTCGTTCCACGAAGACGACAAGTGTTTCGCCGTCTCCGTCATCTGTCTTCAGTGGGAACCACTCCCGCCGCCGCCCAGCATCCCCGTCGCACGCCCGGAATCCCTTCCAGCGATTGTTCGATATCGTCGGGCGCGTAGTTTCGACCTCGTATCACAATCAAATCCTTGCGCCGACCGTAAAGAAAAAGCTCCCCATCGTGAATGAACCCGGAGTCGCCTGTGTCGAGCCACGTACCGTCCGACACTTCCGCGGTCCGCTCTGCTTGTCCATAGTATCCCTCCATGACCGATGGGCCACGGACCCAAACGCTCCCGACTCGACCCTTTGGGAGTGGATGGCGTTTGTCATCGAGGATTCGGATGCTGTAGCCCGGCAAGGGTTTCCCGACGCTCACGAGCTGAAGACCGTCGGTTGCAGAAACGGCTTGATTTTCCTCGGCGAGACGATGGCGCTCGAAGCTCCTACAGTGGAACGGCTCTGATATGTCGGAAAAGGTCACGGCCAGCGCCGCTTCTGCCAAACCGTATACCGGAGTCAGTGCTTCGTCTCTCAAGCCATAGTCTCGAAAGCGATCCACGAAGCGGACGAGCGCAGAAGGTGTCACGGGCTCCGCGCCGTTGAAAGCAACTCGTAAAGAGGAAGATCGACCCCGGCGATATCTTCGTCCTTCACCCGTTCAGCGCACAAGCTGTAGGCGAAATTGGGCGCTGCGGTCACGGTGGCTTTGAACTTCGAGATGGCTCGGAGCCAAATGGAGGGACGCGAAACGAAAACCTCGGGGGGCATGAGGACGAGGTCGCTCGGATGAGCGAGAGCGGTCAAAACGGACCCTACCAAACCCATGTCATGGTAAAGCGGAAGCCAGGACGCGGCGACGTGGGTCAAGGCGTCACTTTCGGGGTAGGCCTCCAGTATGGCACCGCGGATGGCATCGATGTTGGCGATGATCTGTCGATGGGTCAAGCAAACCGGTTTCGGCGATTCATGGGTGCCGGAAGAAAACTGGATCAAAGCCAAATCATCGAGGGCGGCGACGGTCTTCTTTCCCAATACACGAGGGACGCGCTCCATCGTCGAGGTGCCCAGTTTCAAGGAAGTGTTCTGTAGTGTTCTTCCCAGGAGACGACGGATGCGCCTGTCGGTGAGTAACAGACTCGCTCCACTTTGTTTCAGCATGTTGGAGGTCCGTTTGTGATACTCATCCAGACGGCCGAGACGAACCGGCGGATAGAGCGGAACGGGCACCGCCCCGGCGAGTGTTGCTCCGACAAAGGCGTCAAAGAAATCAACCGAAGTGGGCAAAACGATGGCAACCCGGTCGCCAGGACGTATCCCGAGCTGTTCTAACCCACCTGCAACCCGGACCGCCCGTTCGAAGAGGTCTTCATAGGAAAAAAACGCCGCTCGTTCTGATCGGTTGATGAATGGACGCCAAGCCGGGGAGTCCTGGCGCGCTCGAAGAGTGTTTGGAGTGTCTGCTCAGTCATCGGGGTGGTATCCCTATCACCTGGGTCGCGGGTCACGCGACGGGTGATGAGTGCCACGACATCTCCGATGGTGTGCAGACCCTCCTCGTCGCCTTCGTCGAAGCAGACCTTGAAATGATTCTCGAGCTCGACGACGAATGTGAGTTGCTTCAAAGAATCCAGCTCGAGGTCTCGGAAAAGGTCCGTCTCGAGTCCCACCGGAGATTCGATCTGAAGATGCTTGCGCAGCACTTCCTGGACGCCGTCGAAGATTTGCGTTTCGTTCATCGTTGTGTGAAACCTCGATGTGCGGGAAACAGGCGCGGCGTGGCTGCAAATTGCGTGAGATAGGCGAGTGCTGCTTCTAGAGCTTTTTCTTCACAGCGGATACGCGCCGCGAGCAAAAAGCCGTTCAGAAGAGTAAAAGCCGTGGCTGTGATCCAGGCGGAGTGAATGAGAGGTATGGCAAAACCTTCCAAAATGACGGCCGCATAGTTCGGGTGTCGTAGATATCGATAAGGACCCGCGGTCACCAAGGGTGCGCCGGGCACAACGAAAACCCGCACATTCCAATAGCGGCCAAGAGTGAACACGCTCCAATACCGGAGTGCTTGAGCGAGGAGCAGCAGAGCGAGCATGGGCAGACCGAGCGCGGGACGAAACGGCCTACCGAGAAAGACCACTTCGGCCGCGCAAGAAATCAAAAAGGTCGTGTGAAGCGCTTTCATCCAACCGAAGTGTCGGCGGCCGAACTCTGCCCCGCCTTGGCTCTTCACCCAAGCTGCATTTCGACGGCTGAGAAGGAGCTCGACTAGACGCTCGAGCGCCAGCAGGGCTAATAAGACGAGATAAACCTTGACCGTTACCATTGGAGTAGAACGAGCTCGGAGCAAAAACCAGGTCCCATCGCTATCATGAGACTATAGCTTCCCGCCGGAGGTCGTGAGCCATTCATACGGTCGCGCAGAACCATCAGCACCGAGGCGCTGGAGAGATTGCCCACCCTCCGTAGGCTATCCCATGCCGTCGCCAAGGCCTTATCGGGTAGTTGCAGTGCATCCTGGAACGCTTGGAGTACTTTCGGTCCTCCCGGGATGGCAGACGAAGCTCGTGATGTCGTCTTTCCTGAGCCCATTCTCACCAAGGAACTGATCGACATTCGCTCCGATATGCTCCCGGGCTACCTTTGGGACATCCGCGGAGAGCACGACGCTAAATCCCTCTTTCGTAATGTTCCAACCCATGACGTCCTCGGTATCGGGATAGAAGAACGATCGGCTGGTCAGAATCTTCGGACCATCGGCAAATCGATTCTCTCCTACCAGAACAGCTGCGGCCGCGCCGTCGCCGAAGAGTCCGCTCGCGATGATATTGCGAATGGAAAGGTCCTGCCTTTGTAGCGTCAAACTGCAAAGCTCGACCGAAACCAATATAGCCACCTGGTCTGGGAAGCTGCGTAAATAGTCCGCTGCGCGAGCGATACCGGCGGCGCCTGCCAGGCATCCCAGTCCGAAAATCGGCGTGCGTTTGACGTCGGTTCGTAGGCTCAGGCGATTCACGAGAAGGGCATCGATCGAGGGTGTGGCAATGCCGGTGGAAGAGACAAAAAAGAGGTGGTCCACCTCGTGCGGCTCGATACCGGCTTTCCTGATTCCGTCCTCGAGAGCCTTGGCTCCGAGCTCCTTTGCCACGTCAATGTAAGACGCGGTTCGAATCCGTGAAGGACTGGAGCTTGTCGTAGGCTTCGAGAGGTTGTGCCAGATGTCGCCCCCCCACGAGGACATGGCGATGGAGATCTTCCAGTCGATTGAGGTTGTGGTGCCGGCCCGCCCAGTGTTTCTTGAAAGCGGAGATCAGCTCTTCCTGATCATAGTAGTGGTCGGGAAACGCGTGGCCTACGGAAGCGATTTTCACGAGACTATTGACCTTTCAATGCGGATTCCGTAAAAAGCTCGAGTGAGAGACCTTGGTTGATCCGTACGTCTTTCAACGTGAGTACGGTTTGGCTATCTGTCATCAGACTATGCACCGCGATTCGATGTGCAAAGGGAATCCCTTCGACCTCGCGGATGTCTCCAAGATGTGCTTCCTTCAGCGGTTTCTTGTCATGGTCGAAAAAGCGCGCTCGAACCGTGACGTAATTGTCCTTTCTCACCCACCCTTGAAGTTTGCCGTAGCTTGTCTTGTGACGCGGCACTCCCTCCATCAATAGCAAGATGAGCCGTCAACATCTTCCTCGCCCAGAAGTCGGTGCACCAGGTCATCGAGATGCGCGCCGCCGGCAAGATCGGCATAAGTAATGTCCGAACCCAGAAAGGCGTCTTCTTGGTCTCGGCCGGCAATGGATCGCACCAGATCGAGATCGGGGAAATAAGCCCACTGTCGGTTACGTTTTCCGCGCTCGGCGGCAATCAAGAACCGAGTGCCGGCCGTCGCCGGCGGCTCGACGAGCGTTATCAAGGCTCGGTAGTTGACGCCTTCCCGGCGGAGCATCAGGTCGAAGACGCGTTTCTTCGAGGTCTCTCCCGATGTGATCTCCATGTGGGCGCGGGCCGTGACATCTTGCACCTTGAGATCGACCTCCTTGGCGTGGGCGACTATCGCTCCAGCGGAGAGCTGTGCGAACAACACGGCAACGGTCATCATATTGCGCTTACCTCACGTCGCAAGAAGATTCTCAGGCCGAGCACAAAGTAGAAAGCTCCGAAAACCACCATCGCGCCCACGGCCGGCAAGACGTCTGCCAGAGACCGTTCCCTCAGCATTAGATCATTGAAGGCTTCCATGGCCCAAGTAGTAGGGAACAGATGGGCTGCGTTTTGGAGCCATTGGGGCTCGAGGGTGATGGGCCACCAGCATCCGCCGATGGCAGCCATCCCCATGACGGCAATGGTTCCGAGGGGAAGCACGGCGTCCCGACTCGGAGAAAGTGCTGCCACCAGTAGACCCAATGATGCTGCAGCAAAGCTGATACCAGCGATGACTAGACCGAGTGCCGGCCAAGAAGGCCCAAGAGAGACGGCAAAAACGAGACGACCGAAGGCGAACAGGATCGCCATCTGAACCATCCCGACTGCAAATCTCGAAAGTACCTTTCCTGTGATCAGACTGGCGGCGGAAACGGGGCTTGCCGAAAGCCGGTAAAGCATTCCCCAATCTCTCTCATCGGCGAGACCGATCCCAACGCCTAAGAGCATTCCCAACAGGAGGAACGTGACACCGAATCCCGGTACGTTCTGGTCGAAGGTGTTGAAGTGGGTTCGTGAGCTGGTCAGACTGACCTCGTCCAATCCCACGGACCGCTCGACAAGCCGACCGGCCAGCTCCGTGGCATCCGCCATGACCGCCTCGAAATCCACATCGCCCGCATGGGTCAAAACCTCCACGACAGCGATTCGACCCGCTATTTGGGCTGCGACGAGCGCGCCTCTTACTCGCTCTACTTCGCCCTTTATTTTTAAGACTTCGATATGTTTGACCGGATCGATCCATAGGAGTAGGCGGACGGCGTTCCCTTTCTGAAACTCCATGCCAAAGCCTTCGGGGATCACGAGAGCGGCGCCGGCACGGTTTGTGTCCTCCACCAGGCGTCTCGCTTCTGGTTCATCGACCCCAAGCAACTGGAGTCCCGGTGCCTCGCCGAGAGACGAGACGAGTCGTTCTGAGAATCTCGCTATGGTCGAGATCCGCGACCGGCAAGAAGTACTCGACCTCGTCGCGTTCCCAACCTCCGTAGAACGTAGCGAGCGATAGGCCCGCCACCGAGATGACCACGACGGGTGCCAGCAATAGGAACAGCAGAGCGACCCGGTCTCTTAGCGAGCAGCCGGCAATCTTTGCTCATCAAGGTGGCTAAATTTCTTAATCTCGAAATCAAAAGCGTGAGCTCCAGCGAATCAGATATGCCATTATCCGGCAACGAGCGTTTTTGTCCACGATGTTTCGGCACGAAACCAAAAAATGTGCGTAAGAAAGCATAGAGGAACGTTGAGTCTACGAACGGAGATATGTCCAGGCCTACTCGAGAATCCTTCAATCCCTCAGGTCTTTACCCGTCAGATGAAAAAACACTTCTCCGAGGTTGGGACGATGAACGACCAGGTCCGCGATGGCGTTCGCCTCGTCTGCCGCCAATCGAAAGACTCTTGGTACGAGCTCCTCGGCCGACTCTCCGGTCCAAAGGAATTGGTCTCGGTTGGCGGGTCGCGCACCACGCTCGCGTAGTTTTTTGATGAGGACCTCTGACGGGGCCTGCTTGAACCTCACCACGATCGAGCTTCCCATTTCCAATTGGTTTGCGAGGTCGGTGACCGAACCCTCGGCCACGAGCCGGCCTTCATCCAAGATGGCGACGCGACGGCAGAGTCTTTCGGCTTCTTCCATATAGTGGGTGGTGTAGACAACCGCCATCCCCTCAGACGCCAGTTCCTCCACGGCTTTAAAAATGCGCTCGCGGGATTGAGGATCCACTCCTACCGTAGGCTCATCCAGCAACAGTAGCTTGGGTCGATGAACTAAACCACAAGCCAGATTGAGCCGGCGCTTCATTCCGCCAGAGAATACCGAGACCGGATCGGCTCGTCGTTGAACGAGGCCGGTGAGCTCCAAAAGAGACTCGACGCGGCCGTCGAGCTCCTTACCTTCCATGCCATAGACAAGTCCGAAGAAACGGAGATTTTCCTCCGCCGTCAGCGACGGGTAAAGGCTCAAACTCTGCGGTACCAAACCCACATCTTGACGGACGCGCTCCGACTCTGAAGATGTCGGGTGACCCAGGATCCGTACGCTTCCGCTCGAAGGCGGGACAATGTCCGCCACCAGGCCAATCGTCGTTGTTTTCCCTGCCCCGTTGGGTCCAAGCAGTCCATAGATTTCTCCCGCCCCAATGGTGAAGGAGAGATTTATTACCGCTCTTCGTTCGTGGAATTGCTTGGAAAGCTCGGAAACTTCTAGAACGGGTATCATTCATCGATCTCTTATCGAAACATCTTATTCGAGTCCGCGGCTTGGTCTTGTACCAAAAGGTAGCACACTCAATATAACCAAAGAACCGTCAAACGACTACACAAAACTAGACGTGTTCATATGTCGATATGATGGGTCGTTTTTTTGTGTGATTTCGCGTGAGTCTGGCGCCCAGTTCACAATGCCCGGTCCGCGCCGTTGATATTCTCGACGTAATCGTTTCAATCGATTTTCAGGGATAGCTCTTTCGAGACCGTTCCCGCTTTTTGCGACTGAAACGTCACGGTAGCGGAGGCGTTTTTTTCCTTCACGCGAACCAGCCACTCGACGGTTTTCCCGTTCTCGGCTTCCGTGGCTCGAAACTGACTTGCCCGATCCGACAGTGCGGGATAGTTGCCTTTGATATGGCCCAGCTCTGTTGAGTCCTTGCCGCAGAGAAGCTCCGCTCCCTTGAGCTCGAGCTTGGCCTCGACCGGCTTGGCGAGATCGTTCTCCAGTGCCTTTTCGGTCACGTTGGTCGGAAGGTAGCCCATGTTGGCGACCTTGGCCGTGATGCGGAAGAGCTTATCCCCTAAGTCTTCCGTTTTTACGTCTCTGATGCTGAGAGCGGGAACCAACTCGGCTCGTTTGAGCTCGAAGAGGCAGTTTTTCTTCCACTCGTCTTCCATCAGCTTGGCGGGAGGATTTTGGATGAGATAGTTGTAGTTCCATCCGCCGATCTCGACTTCGCCGAACTCCGGGTGATCGTATTTCGTCCAATTGACGAATCCTTCGCCGTTGATTTCCTTGTCGCTCCACTCCAGAGCTATCATGGGGTCGAACTCCTCGAAAGCGGATCGCCCCGTCTCGCCCGGCGCCTTCCAAATTTCCGTGCATAGGCCGAATGCACCGAAGTGGTCGTAGACCCAGTCGATGAAATCACCGTGTCGTGGCGCATTGGGATCGGTTGTGAAATCTCGGTACACATGGAGAAGGGGATAGCCTGTGATATCCGTTCCGAGTTTGCCGACCGCTTTGAAGTTCGCGATATCGGCCTTCGGTATGTGCTCTTCCGTCCGGCTGCAATAGCCCCAGAGGATGACGCCGCTGTGTGTGTGATACGACTGGGCACTGGCGATGTTCGGCTTGCTGAACAGGAAATCCACTTGGGCTTTGGCTTCCGGCTCGGAAAGCGGGTATTTCCCCGCTCCGGATTGGACCCAGGTCGGCGCCCAGAAGGCGGGGTAGTTGCGGTTGCTGACCGTGTTGCGCCTTCCCGGAGGGTCTTCGTTGATCTCGCCGTCCTCGTCGTTGTCGATACCTTCGGGCCCGACGATTCGCCATTCGCCTTCTTCATCGATCTCTCGCTTCACCAAGAGGCGCGGATCGTCGGGAGACGTTTTGTACGGGCCTTCCGTATCCCGGATTCGCATGACGGTTATGAGCCCGTCGCCGTTCAAGTCCTCCGGCCCATCTTCATCCAAATCCCCGTCTTCATCGTCGTCGACCTTCTGTCAGATTCGGGATCGATGGCGTCGCCCGGCTTTGCGGAGATAGGAGTCGGAGCCATCCGGATTGATCTTGGGAACGATATAGAAAACACGGTTGTCCACGAGGTTGGTAACCTGTGGATCTTGCCCGTATCTCGAAAGGAGATAATGGATGGTATAGAGACATGTCTCCGCGCCACTCACCTCCCCGGCGTGTGTGTTCCCGTCGATGTATATGCCGGGTTTGTGCTCCGCCGGCCCCTTCGCCCGATTCGTGATCTCCATGCACCAGAGGTCCTTGCCCTGGAAGCTCTTCCCGATGGAGTAGAGCTTGGTCAGGTTCTCGTGGGTTTCAGCGAGGTTTTCCAGGATCTCGGTCATCTCGGCATGGTTGTGGTACCGGGTAAAATCAATGCGGCTTCCGACTGGGACATGCCGGCGCCCACGGATGTGCCGTAAAAGATAAATAAGGTGAGAAAGAATTGAGCACATCGTCTCCGCATCGTATGACCTCCTGACGTTTCACGTGTAAATACGTTAGTCGCCCAAACATGTCAAATGACCCCGAGTTGCCTGCAGACTGGTAAAGAATGGTAGGCCTTGTCTGTCTATTGACCGGTTGGAGGGTTCGGCGGTGGGGCGATGGCGCGGAAAAGACTCGGTGTGAGCGTCGTCGTCACGACCGCAATGAGGATAGCGAGAGCCCGATCCTGGTCGCTCAGGACCCCGAGCTCGACACCGACTGTAGCCACTGCGATGATCAAGCTCAAGCGGGCCGAAAGTAAAACACCGGCGGCTATCGTTTCCCGCAACTCGAATCCCTCGAGGGCCAGGGCCATGGAGGGAACGATCTTGACGAGAAAAGCCGCGCTTAGAATGAACAACGCGCGCAGGAGAGATTCAAAGTCGAGCAGAGAACCCAGCTCGAAACGAATACCTACGTTGATGAAGAAGATAGGGATCAAAAATCCGTAGGAGAATCCGCTCAACCGGTGCTCGAAGGCGCCGCGGTTCCGAAAACGAGGCGAATGCGACGCCTGCCAGAAAGGCGCCCAGGATGGGCTCGATGTCGAGTGCCAGCGACAGTCCGACGAAAGCCAACATGAAGGCAAGGCTGACACGAATGCCCAGCTCTTCGGGATCGTCGGAGCTGAAAAGCCGCGCGAATCGCTTGGGGTGCCACCACACCGCCAGTCGAAGACAACGAAGGACGATGATGATGGCGAGAAACAGTGCCGGGAACTTGAGCAAATCGGACTGACCCCGTGCGGCGGATGAGGGCAAGCAAAGCCACCGCCATCAACGTCAGGAAGTCGGCGAGTATGGCGAAATGAGTACGGCCTGGCCGAGGGGCGTCGATGTAGTGACGGGTGCCCGCAAGGTGGGTACCACGAGCCCGACGGAGGTCGTGGAGAGCACGAGGGTCATGAACAGGCCGTATCCGAGCATTTGGGTGAAAAACAGGGACGCACCGAGTGTCAAGGCGAAGACCACGAGGCCGGTTCCGATTGAGCTCAATCGTTGCCGCTCCAGCTTGTCGAAATCGATCTCGAAGCCGGAGAGGAACATGAGAAGAAAGAGTCCGAGATCGGCGAGTAGATCGAGAAGCTCCGAGCCATGAATGAGGTTGAGAATGGAGGGACCGACCAAGATGCCGAACACGATCTCGATGACCACGGCCGGCACACTAAGTCGCCCCGCGACGAGAGGCATAAGGAAGACAGCAGCGCGATCAGAACGAGCGAAGTCGCTTGCTCCATTTGCACTTCTCAGTTGAAAACGTTGAAAAATCGAAAAGTTGTCTTCCTAATGCTATCAGCAGGAGTCAGGCGAGAAAACACGAAAAGATGCGATTGCGTCGCCGGTGCCCCCTTCGTAAGTCCATTTCATCCAGTTCTTTCTGGATGCGGCGCGACATTTCATCACTCACGCGGTGCCGCGATGCTCGAACCGGCAGGCGGCGGCCGCGGACGGTTTGCCGGCTGCCATCTTCTTCAAGACGACCCCCACCACGACGAATCCCAAGATGGTGAAAAATACCGGCATCAGAAAGGACATCCGATTGAATCCTTGCTGAGGAGGGATGGATAGAATCCGGGCGCCGTACTGTCCCACATAGTGGTCGAGTATCTTCTTGTCGGTCCTTGCCCTCGTCAAGCATCTGGCGGATCTCGACCTTCATCTCGCTCACGATCTCCGACTGATGATCCGAGATGGGTTGGCGCCAGCAACAGGGCGCGATGAGGAGGGTTTCGATTTCGTCGGGCCTCTGTTTCATATGACGCCACCTTTGCTCTTGTCCCTCACCGGCGAGGGTGGCCATCGCGATGACGCCGCGAGCAGGTCAGAATCGGATGAGCTCGTTTCATGAAATTGACTCCTGTACCTGGATGTTATCGCGGCCGAGCCGTCAAGCACAATTACTGTCAGTTCAAAGCCTCTGCGGCCCTGGTTCCTGTTTACTGGTTTCTGGTTACCTGCCATGGCGGCCTCGAGCGCATCGATTCCCGCTTGGACCACGACTTCGGTGTCTTCGTCAACCGAGCCCGAGCTGCAACCGATACCGCCGAGATGCTCTCCGTCCATCCCGAAAGGTAGTCCTCCTCCGAAAATCATGAATTTGCCGGGATTGCTGGCATGAATACCGAAAGCGGGTTTCCCGGGTCCGGCAACCTCGCCGTATTTGGCCGTGGAGACCCGGGTGGCGGCGGCGGTGAACGCCTTTCCGATGGCCACTTCGATGCTCGTGATCTTGGCGCCGTCCATCCGGTGGAAAGCGAGGAGATTCCCTCCCTCGTCACAAATGGCGATGTCCATGGCCAGTCCCATTTCCCTCGCCTTGGCTTCTGCGGCTTCGAGCATCACTTTGGCACCCGACAAGGTGAGTTTGGAATGTCCCCGACTGATGAGCTCTTCACTCATTGTAATCTCCCTTCTGACTGCTGGTTGAGTACTCTGGAGAGAATACAGAATACTGAAGACAGAATACAGCCCGCTTTCGCCAAGGCTACGGCGGACCCGCCGAAGCCATAGATATTAAATGGCGGTAGGCGAAGGCGGGAAGGGAACCGGAGGACGGCTCCCTTTTTGCATCCGAATAATTCGCCGTCGGCTTCAGGATTCAGTTAGAGGGTTCCTCTCCCCAAGGGGGAGAGGTTAGGAGAGGGGGACAAATTGATCCTTCTGTATTCTGTATTCTGCATTCTGCCTTCTTTCGATCATTGACCCCACGGGTCCAGTGCGCGTAAGATTCCTCGCCAAGATGCATTGTATCTTCTGTGACGTTGCGGAGAAGAAGCGCGCAAGCAATTCCGTCTTCGAAAACGAAGAGATAGTTGCCTTTCGCGATATCAATCCTCAGGCGCCGACCCACATTTTGATCGTTCCCCGGAAGCACATCGCGACCTTGAACGATCTAACCGAGGAAGACGCGGGATTGGTGGGTCGGCTCGTTCTTGCGGCCCGCTTGCTCGCCGAGCAGGAGGGCATTGCGCAAGAGGGCTATCGCCTGGTGTGGAATTGCAATGCCGGGGCGGGCCAATCGGTTTATCACATCCATCTTCACTTGCTGGGTGGACGGGGCATGCGCTGGCCACCCGGTTGATCCTGTGGATCACGACCGTCGAATCCAATGGAAGAACAGTCGAAACGAACCGCTCTTTTCGTAACTTGCCTGGTCGATCAGTTTTTCCCCCAGGTCGGTGAAGCCTCCGTTCGTCTCCTCGAGCAGGCCGGTTGTCACGTAGAGTTTCCTACCGAGCAAACTTGTTGCGGTCAACCCGCCTTCAATATGGGCTATCGCGAGGAAGCGCGCGAGCTGGCCCGTCGTTTCATCGAAATCTTTTCGCCCTTCGAAACGGTCGTTTCTCCCTCGGGCTCGTGCACGAGCATGGTGCGCGTTTATTACGCCGATCTCTTCGAAGATGACCCCGTGTGGCGCGATAAAGCTCTCGACCTCGCCCATCGCACCTTCGAGTTGACCGAGTATCTCGACCGCCGGGCCTTCGAGTCTCGCAGCTCGTTTCAGGGAAAGGTGACCTATCATCCTTCTTGCCATCTGCTCCGGGAACTGGGCGTTGATGAGGCGCCATTGAAGCTTCTCCGGCAGGTGCCGGGAGTGGAACTGGTGGATCTGCCCAACGCCGAGGTCTGCTGTGGTTTCGGCGGAGCCTTTTCCGTCAAAATGTCGGGGCTTTCCGAAGCGATGCTCGAGGACAAGATCAAATCCGTGGAATCGACGGGTGCCGATATTCTCACCGCCACCGATTGCGGATGTCTCATGCATTTAGGAGGAGGCTTGACGCGGCGCAGTAGCGCGGTGAAGGCTCTCCACGTTGCCGAGATCTTGGCCGGAGACACTTTGATGGAAGTCAAAACGGACCCATTTCGACAAGGCGTCGAACGAGCTTTGCGTGACGACAACCTTCAGAAAGCTCTCGAGAACGCGACTTCGCGCTTCACCACGCTTCGCTCTGCTTCTTTTGATGGCTTTCCGGAAGGCGAGGCCCTTCGGAATCGGGCGCGATCGGATCAAAGAGCAGACGCTCGGGGGGCTGGACCGCTACCTGAGTGAGCTCGCAGATTCGATTCGAGGATTAGGTGGCCACGTCCATTGGGCTCGCGACGCGGCGGAAGCACGGCAAATCGTGGTCGACTTGGCCAAACGCTACGACGTGCACCTGGCGGTCAAGAGTAAATCGATGACCACCGAAGAGATCGGGTTGAATAAAGCCCTCGAGGAGGCAGGTGTCGAGCCGGTCGAGACCGATCTGGGGGAGTACATCATCCAACTTGCCGGCGAAACGCCCTCTCATATCATTGCGCCGGCCATCCACAAGACCAAGGACGATGTTTCACGGTTGTTCGTGGAAAAGCTCGGGTCACCTTTTCTCGATAAACACGAGGACTTGACGCGTGAAGCCCGTCGCCATTTACGCGACAAGTTTCGTCGCGCCGACCTCGGTATTACCGGAGCCAACTTCGCCGTGGCGCAGACGGGTAGCATCGTGGTGGTGGAAAACGAGGGCAATATTCGGCTCTCTTCGTCCCTACCTCGGATTCACATCGCTCTTATGGGAATAGAAAAGGTCATTCCCGACCTCGAGGCTTTGTCGGTTTTTCTGAGGATTCTCGCCAGAAGCGCGACGGGACAGAAAGCGTCGAGTTACGTTTCGATCGTGACAGGCCCCCGGCGCGAATTCGAAGAGGATGGCCCCGAGGCGTTCCATCTCGTGATTCTCGATAACGGCCGGTCGCGGCTCCTTTCCGATCCGAAACTACGAGAGGCTCTTTACTGCGTTCGCTGCGGTGCTTGCTTGAATATCTGTCCGGTGTACCGTCACGCCGGAGGCCATGCTTACGGATTTACGTACTCGGGCCCTATCGGTGCAATCATTACGCCGACTCTGGTGGGGCATGACCGGGCCTCGGAGCTACCCTTTGCGTCATCCCTTTGTGGTGCCTGCCGGGACGTCTGCCCGGTCCGCATCGACATCCCTCATCTCCTGCTCGAGCAGCGGAAACAGGTCGTTCAGAAGAAACTACCCTCGAAGGGTTTCGAGAGAATATTAGTACGACTCTTCACGGCGATGGCCTCTTCGCCGAGTCGCTTTCGTCTCGTCGGCCGGCTGAGCTATTGGTTGTCACGAGCGTTCGTCCGCGAGGGTCGGATACGAAAAGCGCCTCTGCTGACACCCTGGACTCGGTCCCGCGACTTTCCAGCCCCGGCGGATAAAACGTTTCGGCAACGTTGGGCAGGAAAGCGAGGCCGTCACAATGGATGAAGGCCGATTCCTCGAGATCGTGCGCTCGAGCCTAGCAGGAGAGCCGACCGCTCGAGCCACCGAACCACTGCCGCCGCATAAACAATCGGACACCAACGTCGAGAGTCTTTCCGAGCGCTTGTGTCGCGAAGTCGAGACGGTGGGTGGCGTTGTGCATCGCGTACGAACTAGGGAAGAAGCTCGGGACAAAATTCGTGAGGTTCTGGTCGAAAGTAAGGCGGAGCGGGTGGTTCGGTCGGCGACGAATCTCGTGGAAGAGATCACCCTCGACGGGGATTTGCGCGAGCGTGGAATGACGGTCGTGACCTGCGATCTCCGCCAGGACGATGACCGAGAACGTCTTCGCGAGGTGGAGTTTTCGGCCGATGCCGGCGTGACGTCCGCCGACTACGGTGTGGCGGAAACCGGCTCGTTGGTGGTTCTAGCGGCTCCGGGCCAGGGCCGTGCCGTCTCGCTTCTTCCTCCCATTCACATTGCCGTGCTTCGGGCGAGCGACATCGTTTATGAGCTCGGAGCGCTGTTCGAGCGCATCGAACGCGACCACGGAAAGCTACCGAGCGCCGTCACCTTCATCACCGGCCCAAGCCGAACCGCCGACATCGAGCTCGTTTTGACGGTGGGCGTCCACGGCCCGAGGGAGCTTCATCTCGTGCTTTTCGATGAGGGTTAACCCTAATCCGACAATAAATTCAGGGTAAATTGCAGGAAAAACGGGGACAGGTCCCTTTTTGGCAAAGACAACGGTCCACCAAAAACGGACCTGTCCCTGTTTTTCCAGTCATTTGCGTAGATTTCGTGAACTCGGATTAGGGTTTGCCCTGAAGCGAACACGAGCCAACAAAGCCATTGCGTAAAGACACATTAGACCTGCTTCATCGTTGAGTGAATCACAGACCCCCTTCCCAAGAATAACGGCCAATATCATGGCTTTTGTTGCGTTTTCCAAAGCTGATTCGCTTATTTATTGTCGCTTCAGGGTTAAGTCCGCTCGAGACTGTCCTTTTTGACCCCGCTGGTTTCATGCCCCGAGGACTTAAAATCCCCTGTCCACTGGGCATGCCCGGTACCAACCTTTGTCCGCGATGCCCGACGGCCCCCACAGGCGACAGTCCGTCCTGTGGTCGTCTGTCCTGAGCTGCTCAACGGGTTCGACGATATGAAGCGGTTCCTCAGGTCCTCTATTTCAATTAATAAACAATGAAAATTGGAATCTTAGCGTCCAATATTCGTGGTAAAATTTGAAACATGATCGAGCGTACGAGGCAGAAAACGACGGTCCAGCGTCTTCTCGCACGGAGTCCTGTCGTAGCCATTTTGGGGGCGCGCCAGGTTGGAAAAACCACGCTGGCGCGGGAGATCATGAAGGCACACCGCGGTAGCGCCACGCTCTTCGACCTCGAACGTACGAGTGATGTCGCCAGGCTCGCCGATCCCGAGCTCGCACTGGGACGCCTCCGCGGACTCATCGTCCTAGATGAGATTCAACGACGGCCGGATTTATTTCCGACGCTGCGAGCGCTCAGTGATCGACCTCGGAAGCCGGCCCGTTTTCTTGTCTTGGGAAGTGCGTCACCCGAGCTTTTGCGACAGAGCTCTGAATCTCTCGCTGGACGGATTACCTATCATGAGCTGTCGGGTCTGACTCTCGAAGAGGTTGGCATAGCGAAGCTCGAACGACTCTGGCTGCGTGGGTCGTTCCCGCGCTCCTATTTGCCGCGTACCCTCCGAGATAGCGTGGACTGGCGCGAAGATTTTATCCGTACCTTTTTGGAGCGAGATGTTCCACAGTTAGGTCTTGCGATCCCGGCTCACACGCTCGACCGTTTCTGGTCGATGTTGGCTCACTATCACGGCCAGGTCTGGAATGGGTCTGAGTTCGCAAGATCGTTCGCGGTCTCTCACCACACGACGAGGCGCTATCTCGACGCGCTGCAATCCGTCTTTATGGTACGAGTCCTCAAGCCCTGGACGGCGAACCTGCGCAAACGCCAAGTCAAAGCGCCCAAGATCTATCTCCGAGACAGTGGCATCCTCCATAGCTTTCTCGGCGTGACCACACGTGACGATCTCGATCGACACCCGAAGCTGGGTGCTTCCTGGGAGGGTTTTCTTCTGGAAGCCGTGGTTCACCAGTGCGGCGCTCGCTCGCGGGACTGCTACTTCTGGGCAACGCACACCGGAGCAGAGCTCGATCTTCTCATCGATAGTGGTTCTCGCCGCTTTGGATTCGAGTTCAAACACACGGTGGCGCCTCGCATCACGCGTTCGATGCGCACGGCAATGGAAGATCTCGAGCTGACTCGATTAGACGTCATCCACGCCGGCTCCGAGACGTTCCCACTCTCATCCCGAGTCCAGGCGGTGGCCGCGACGAGGCTCTTCGAGGATCTCAAACCGCTTCGATGATACAGGTGGCACACGTTATTGCTGTAGGGATTACTCGTCTCCGGTCAACCGGCAAATCTTCCCTCTATTTCCTGCATCCTCCGGCGTTCTTCGGCAGGCAAGGCTTCGATCCAGGCCGGTTCTTCCCCGGCTTCGGGTAGGATGTGGCCGTATTCGACCATCGCTGCAGCGGGTAGCTCCTGCAAGTAAATCCAGATCGCAAACGGCTCGAATCCTGCCGCGGATGCGATATCCGCTATCAGGCGACGGATCAGCGCCTTGCGGTCTACGGCACTGCGGCCGTCGCGAATGCAACCGGAGATGAAGAGATGAGTGTGCGCCAGCTTTATGCCGCCGACAAAGTGGTTGTCCGGGAAACTTCCTGAAAGAACACTTGCGCGAAATGCGTGGGGGCTCCTGTGATCTCGGCGTGGGCGAGCGTTACGACGCGGGCGATGGCGCTCTTCTGTTTAGAATCCAGCAAACCTGCCGCAGCGATGCAGGTATAGGTCGGCATAACATCCTTCTTTCTCGGGCTGGAATGCTGATTGCTCCTGTAACCAGTAATCAGTGACCAGTTACCAGTGAACAAAGTCCGGAAGATGACGGCGGAGCCGTCCTCCTGTTCCATTCAGAGTTCTCGAGTTCTCGAGTTCTTTCTTAGAACCTACGTGACCTAATAATATTGAACGCCAGCCAGAGCCCGATGATGGCGGAGAACAAGTAGCCCACGACACCCATGGCCGGAACACCGAACATGCTGGGTCCGACGGTTGTTGTGATCAACATCGAGGAGCCGATGATGAGAGCGGCGAGGATGATCCCCAGCGTAAGTCGACTCGAGGCGTTCTCGAGCGTTCGGATCAGACCGCTCAGGTTCTCGTGCTCGAAGCGGATGGCGAGATCTCCCCGTTCGATTTTGTTGGCGATGCGGGCGATTCGCCGGGGGATCTGCCGTTGCATGGCGAGAAGTTGAGAAAAAGACGAGCGTAGCCTCCTCAAGACGATGGCCGGCCGGAATTGTCTCGCCGCGAATCCCTTTACGTAGCTTTCGGCTTCCGCCACAACATTCAGATCTGGATAAATCAGACGGGCCGTGCCCTCGGCGGTGACCAGAGCCCGGATCATGATGATGAGGTCGGAAGGTAACCGGAGCCGGTGCTCGCGGATCAATGTGCTTATATCGAGAAGCAGGGAGCCTATGTTCAGGTCCTTGATGGGAAGACTTCCATAGTAATCCGAGGATCTCGAGCAGCCCGCGTTCCAGCGCCCGTCGATCGACGTCACTTTCCGCCGCGGCCATGGAGATGAGCGCGTCGGTCATTCGGCCGGAGTCCCGTTCGATCACCGACGTGATGAACAGGACGAGCTCGTATCGGTCGCCCTCGGTCAGACGCCCGACCATCCCCCAGTCCACAAGACACAGCCCTTGTCTTCCGACAGCAGAAGATTTCCCGGATGAGGATCGGCATGGAAGAAACCGTCCTCCAGAATCTGTTTGATGGCCGACTTCAATCCCTGAACCGCCAGCGCGCGCGGATCTTCCAGGGTCTCCCTGTCGAGGTCGCGGAGCTTTTTGCCATCGATGAACTCCATGACCAGACATTCGTTCGGTACAGTGATCTTCGTAGACCTCGGGGATGTAGAACATCTTTTCGTCTCGCCGGTAGGCCCGAGCGATCTTGATATTTGCCGCCTCGCGGGTGAAGTCGATCTCCCTCAAGAAAATCCGGCGGGTCTCGTGGACGAGATTCGGAAGATCATAGGGACGGAGTCGTCCGACCGTTCATGGACCCGAACGGCAACGGCTTCGAGAATATCGAGGTCCTTTTCTATGGTTCGGCGAATTCCGGGACGGCGGACTTTGACCGATACGACACGGCCGTCCTCCTTGAGCACGCCCCGATGGACTTGAGAAAGCGATGCCGCGGCGACCGCTCGGGTCTCGAGCTTCGAGAAGACCTTGCCCACGGGACCGCGTAGTTCCGTCTCCACCACTTCCTGGATCTCGGAAAAGTCCAGCGCACTGACATCGTCTTGAAGCTTTGTGAGCTCGCGAATGAGGCCGGCGGGAAGAAGAATCGGGCCGAAGACTCATCATCTGGCCCAGCTTGACGAAGGTAGGGCCCAGGTCTTCCATGGCGAAACGGATGCGCTCGTAGGTTCCCAAGTTGCGTTCGGGCTTTTGGATCTTTTTGACGAGCCCGATGCCGGGGAGCTCGAGCCGTTCCACCAAATCGTCGAACCCATATTTCAACAGGGTGAAGACGATGTCCTTGAAACGGCCGACCGTGGCGAGCGTCCGGATGTCCACTTGGCTTGTGTCTCTTTTCTACTTCTTGCCTTCAATTTCGGCCAATCGCTTTTCGAGTGCTTTCGATTTTCTTCTTTACTTCATCGAGCTCCGACTGCCGGCATACGTCCAGGCTGTCCAGACCTTTTCGAGTCACTTCGGTGACGGCGTTCTCCATTTCCGACCAACGTTTTTCTCCGACCTCGACGAGCTCGTCCGTCAGCTTCTGAGCATCTTCGCGACTCAGTTTGGCCTGTTCGACCAGCTTCTTAGTGGCCTCCTCGACTTTGTCCTTTGTCAGGAAAATGGAGCCGAAACCTGCCAAGAGTCCCTTTTTGATATCTTCGAACATTTCGCCCTCCTAGGTTTGTTCATCTTTCTTCCGTGGTAGGCGTAGAAGTATCTCACGGCTTCCATATTTCCGGGAGCGTGTAATCCTGTGACGGAAACTTTTCACACTCAGACCCTGGAGCTATACTGACTGTTTCAAGCCATCTTGCAGCCGTTCAGTCATTTGCTACAAGCATCTTTTTACACCCTGGGTTGTCGTCTCAACCAGACCGAGACCGCCGTACTCACGGCGGCCCTGAGGAAGAAAGGCTATTCCGTCGTCGAGTGGGGCCAACCTGCCGATCTGGTGGTGGTCAACACTTGCTCGGTCACTGAGCCCGGTGAGGCCCGATGCCGTAACGTCATCCGCCAAGCGCTCCGGCGATCCCCGGAGGCCTTCGTGGTCGTGCTCGGATGTTATGCCCAGATCGGTTTGGAAGCGCTACGCGAGATTCCCGGTGTGGACATGATCGTGGGGACCGAGTACAAAATGAAGTTCCCGACCTTATTGACCGCCCGCGGAAACTGCCGGAGCCCGTCGTGCTTCACTCGAATCTCATCGACAAGTCGGATTTCGAGGTCGACGGCACGGGCGAGTACCACACGACCCGGGCCAACCTGAAGATTCAGGACGGGTGCGATTTTTTTTGCACCTTCTGCATCATTCCCTTCACCCGGGGAAGGGAAAGGAGCCGCAAGCTCGAAGACGTTCGCCGGGAGGCGCGCGAGCTCGTTGATTGTGGCCATCAGGAAATCGTGCTCACCGGAGTCAATATCGGCCGTTACGAGCAAGAGGGTCGGACTTTTTTGGATCTGATACGAAGGCTCGAGGAGATCGAAGGTCTCGAGCGGATTCGCATTACCTCGATTGAGCCCACGACCATCGAGCCCGGGTTGGTAGCGCACATGGCAACGTCCGAAAAACTCTGCCACTACTTTCATGTACCCATCCAAAGCGGAGATGACGCCGTTTTAAAGGGGATGAACCGTCACTACGGTGTTCGAGGAGTATCGAGATTTCCTAGAGAGCGTGGCGAGCGAGGTTCCCGAGGTGGGCCTGGGGACGGATGTCATCGTCGGATTTCCCGGTGAGACCGACGAGAGCTTCGAGCGCACCGAGAAGCTCCTCACCGAGCTACCGTTTTCGTACTTTCACGTTTTCAGCTACTCCAAGCGCTACGGATCGCGCGCCGCTCGAATGGAGGGTCACCTGAACCCGGAGGTCATCAAAGCGCGGAGCAAGCGACTCGCGAACTTTGTCCCGCGCCAAGCGCCGCGACTTTTCATCCCGCTATGTCGGAAAAGAGGTCTCCGTGCTCTTCGAACAGCAAAACGACAAGGGCCTGTGGACGGGATTGACTGGAACTACATGCGGGTCGGAGTTGTTTCGCCGAAACCCCTTCGCAACCAGTTCGCCAAGGTACGCATCGAGGAAGCGGGCGAAGAGCTTGCTCTCGGTGTCCTACTGAGTTCTTGAGGTTTCTCCCTGCAAGGCGAAAGATAAATCGAACCGGATTCGTTCCACGGGGAGCTCGAAACACGATCTCCCGCGGACCTAGAGACACGACTTGCCCGCGCTCTACTCGAAAGCTCCCGGGCACGAAGTGGGCGGATCCCCTGAGGGTCGTACTCCCGGCCCCGAGAGTTTCGAAGAACAAGTTGTTTCACGCTTTACGAACAACCGCTGGTCGTGCCGCAATTCAGGCACTTGTAGCAGCTTCCGTTTCTTACCATGATGGAGCCGCAAACGGAGCAGGGGGGTGCATCTTCGAACAACGGTCGATGACACGCTCATGCCGTCGGACGAATCGGCCTGGGCCGGGTACGGCGCCTCGGATCGGCGTGTGCTGATTCGAGATTGTCGGCGCTCTCTGCATGACGCCCACCTGCGCGCTCTTCTCGGGCGATAGGAACTTTGAAGCCAACCAACGGAAGATGTAATCCGTAATGGATTTGGCGTAGGGGATCTCCGGATTGCCGGTGAAACCGGAAGGCTCGAAGCGCGTGTGGGTGAACTTGTCCACGAGCACTTCTAGAGGCACACCGTACTGGAGGGCATACGATATGGCGCGGGCGAAGGCATCCATCAAACCGGATACCGTCGAGCCCTCTTTGGACATGTTGATGAAGATCTCACCGGGGCTGCCGTCCTCATACATCCCCACGGTGATATAGCCCTCGTGGCCGGCGATCTTGAACTTGTGAGTGAGGGCCTGCCGTTCCACGGGCATCTTGTGCTGCACGGGCGCATTCGTGCAGCGCCGATCCGTTCGACTCTTTCCGCGGACATGGTGTTGAGAGGTTGGGTGCGTTTGCTTCCGTCCCGGTAAATGGCGATAGCCTTGAGACCGAGTTTCCAGGCCTCGATGTAGGTCTGCATGATCTCGTCGACGGTGCTCTCTTGGGGCATATTGACGGTCTTGGATATCGCGCCGGAAAGGAACGGCTGCACGGCGGCCATCATTTTGACGTGGCCCAGGTGGTGGATGGCTCGCGACTGCACCGGGGGCGCTGACGGCACAGTCGAAGACCGGCAGGTCCTCCTCTCGAAGGTGGGGCGCCCCTTCGATCGAAGCCATTTTCGTGGATGTACTCGACGATCTCCTTCTTTCTTCGGCTTGGTATCCGAGTCTGCTCGAGCGCAGCGGGAACCGTCTGATTGACGATCTTCATGACTCCGCCGCCCACCAGCTTCTTGAACTTCACGAGCGGCGAGATCCGGCTCGACTCCCGTGGTGTCGCAATCCATCATCAGGCCGATGGTGCCGGTCGGAGCCAAGCACGGTGGTCTGGCCGTTGCGATATCCGAATTGGCGTCCCGATCTCGACCGCTTGGTCCCAAGCCTCGCGCGCACCTTGATAGAGCTCGGGTTGCACGCGGGCCGGATCGACTCGAGAATTGCGCCTGCCTGTGCATACTCCATGACGCTCGAGCATAGACTCGCGGTTTTCGGAGTAGCGCGCAAAGGGACCTTTGAACGACGGCAATTCGTGCCGACTGGAGATAAGCCTCACCGGTCATCAACGCGGTGATGGCGGCTGCCGTGTCGCGGCCCATCGTCGCTGTCGTAGGGAACTCCCTGGTACATGAGCATTGCGCCCAAGTTGGCGTACCCCAAACCGAGAGGCCGGAACGCGTGGGAGTTCTTCGCAATCCTTTCCGTCGGGTAACTGGCGTTATCGATGACGATCTCCATGGCCGTGATCACGATATCGACCGCCTTGCGGAAGGACTGCGACGTCGAACTGGCCGTTGGGCTTGAGGAACTTCATCAAGTTGAAAGAGGCCAGGTTGCAGGCGCTGTCATCGAGGTACATGTACTCCGAACAGGGATTCGACGCATTGATACGCCCGGAGCCTTTCGATGTATGCCAGCGGTTGATGGTCGTGTCGAACTGCATGCCCGGGTCACCGCAGACGTGCGTGCTCTCCGAAATTTTGTGGAGGATGTCCCGGGCGCTGGTATCGACCGAGCTGCCTCACCGGTCAATGATACCGGGGTGTTACCCATTCTTCGTCCTCGAGGACGGCATTGCATGAAATCGTCCGTTACTCGAACGCTGTGATTGGCATTCTGGTAGAAAATGGACGAGTAGGCGTCGCCGTTGAACGAAGGGTCGTAACCGGCATCGATGAGGGCCCAGGCCTTTCTTTTCCTCCCGCATCTTGCACTCGATGAAGTCCATGATGTCCGGATGGTCGCGTTCAAAATGACCATTTTTGCAGCCCGGCGGGTTTTCCCGCCGCTTCGGATGACCCCGGCGAAGGCATCGTAGCCTTTCATGAAGGAGACGGGCCCGCTGGCAATGCCTCCTCCAGAAAGGCGTTCCCTAGAGCTGCGTAGGGGAGATAGGTTCGAGCCGGTGCCCGAGCCCCACTTGAAGAGCATCCCTTCTGTACGGGCCAAACCCAGGATGGACTCCATCGTGTCTTCGACGGAATTGATGAAACAGGCCGAACATTGAGGCTTGGCTTCGATTCCGCAGTTGAACCAGACCGGGGAATTGAACGAGGCGTACTGATTCAAAAGCAGGAACGAAAGCTCATCATGAAAGGTCTCGGCATCGGCATGGGAAGCGAAGTAGCCTCCTTCGCGGCCCCAGCGAGTCATGGTGTCTACGACTCGGCCGACGAGCTGTCGGGCGCTTCGTCTCACGCTCACCCGTTTCCAATGTGCCGTGGAAGTATTTCGAGGCCACGATATTGGTTGCCATCTGCGACCAACCGGCCGGAACTTCCACGTTTTTTTGCTCGAAGATGACCTCCGCCTTTTCGTTGGTGATGACGGCGTCACGAGTTTCCCACTCAACCATGTCATCGGGAGTCGCTCCGACTTGAGTAAAATTGCGTGTGAATTGAAGCCCGCGTGATTTGCGGGGCTCTGTCGATTCGTTACCTGCAGGCATGCCGGGATCCACCACCAGGGAAATCTCTTTGTTCGTTGTGGCCATTATCGCCTCCGAGACGTCACTAATACCAGTTCGTGCCGGCTCCGGCCGACACGTATCTTTAACGAAGCTCGCTCGCTTCGATCGGTTGTTGAAGCCTATCTTGTGAGCGAAGTTTACTTTTACCGATACCCATCCAGGCGATTCGGGCAACTACAAACCCAATGAATTGTGCCTTTCTGGTATTCGTTTTTATACGCGGACAGAGGAGGGGGTGTCAAGAAAAAAATACAAGATTTTGCGATACAGACGGTGACGACCACTAGATATAGGGGCTCAACCAAGCGAAGGCATTGAGTTAGTTTGACTTAGCTCATTTGCTTTATTTCTTATAGTCACTATAAATATATTCGATATGTGGCTTGAAATGCGCCAGAGGACGGAATGAGAAGCCAGTTACAATTAGAAGTTCAAGTACTACTTGAACTCTTTACCTCCCTTTAACTTACAAGCACCCGTTTTTTAAAAGAGACAAAATGAGAGAATAAAGAAGACAGGAGGCAGGAGGCAGAAGGAAATCAGAGGACGGCTGCGCCGTCATCATCTGGATTTACGTCGCTTGGTAATGCTGATTGCGGATTATTTCTCAGTTTCCAGGGACAGGAGACAGAAGGATAGCAAATCCTGAAGACGACGGTGAGTCCGCGAGCCGTCTTCCAGTTCCTCCTGTATTCTGAATTCCGTCTTCTGCCTTCTTTCTTGTCACCCAAAAATCTTCTTAAACATATCCCTCAAAGGATCTTTCCTCCTTCGGTTCCCTATGAGGTGCTTGCGTGCACCCTCATGTCCGCCCTCGATTCTTAGCACGGTCCGGAACTCTGTATCCGCCCTCGAATGGAGTCCGAAGGACTTGTAGTAAAGACCAAGAGAGAAATGTAGGTCGGCGGATTGCGGCTCCAGGCGCAAAGCTTCGATGAAATGCCGTTCCGCATCTTTTCTCATAACGGGGTGGCGTGCCATGGCTCGGCCCAGCATGCCGTGATAGGAGGCGTTCGAAGGGGCGAGCTTCACCAACTCATGGAGTAGTGAAACGGCTCCCTCCCAATCCCGAACCTGGAAGTGCAGCTTCACGTCTCGGTATAGCTGAAGGATACGGGTCTTACGCTGAGCTCCGCTGAGTGCGGGTTTCTCGGGTTCCTGGACGGGAGCTTCGTCCGTATCTTTCGGAGAACTGAGGCGGGCGATTTCGGGTTGAGTATCCGATACGGCTTCAGAGATCCGGCGGAGGAAGGCCGGGAGTCGTCACGACTTCCATGTCATCCAGAAGAGTCTCGTCGAGAGGGGGAAGGACGGGGACTTCCGGCCGAGGAGCAGGAGCTTCGAGCACCGACAAAGGGGCCTTCTTTACTTCGGTCGCGGCGCGGCGATGGGTGGTGATTCGTGAATAGGCCGCATCGAGGCGGGTCTGGATCTCTCCCAGCTTGGTCACCATCGACTGTTCTTGCTGGACGAGCTTTGCCTTTTTCGCCCAATCCCGTTTCTTCTTCTGATAGGCCTTCTGTATTTGTTCCGCGGATGTGTCTTTGCCGACGTTCAAGAGCTCTTCATCGGGAGCCCGGTCCAACCGATCGAACTCTAACAGGATCTCTTGTCGGACGTTCGTTGCTTGAATGCGAGAGAACTTCTGCTCGATCTCGGACAAAATGAAGGCCCCCGTCTCTTCCTGAACCTTCATGGGTCGCGTCAGTTGATCCGTGTCTTCCGACAAGAGCCCGGCCGAGTAGAGCCCATAGCAGGCTTTGAGTACGTCGAACCGATCGTATTGAACCCTTCGAGAGATCCATCCGAGAGATGCGCCCTTTCCGGCGGCGCGGAGCACCTCTTGCTCCACCGGCTTCAGTCGTTTGAAGTCGTAAGTGAAAGGAGGCCGCTTCGATACACGCAAACGAAACTTTAGCGAAGGAAAAAACGATCGAATGAGTTTTTCGTTGCTCATTCGGCGTATGCCGTCGAGGATGATCCGGTAAATGGACAGGCTCACCATCAAATTGACGGGGATGTTGCAGGGCCGTTCATCGAAACTGTAGATAGCGTCCGATTCTTTGAAGAGGGAAATGAGGATCCGATTCACCTGCAAAGCGACCTGGCGGCCCATTTCCTCTTCTGAAAGCAAGCCGGCTTGTACGAGTGCCTGGCCGAACTTGCGCCTGCTGTTCTTCATCAACATGCTGGCCAAAGCGAACTGATGCCGGGAGATACGGCCGTACTCGATCATGCTCTCCCCGAGCCGATCCTTCTTCAGATTGCTGGCTGCAAGAACCACGAAGCCTCGGTCGAAGTAGACGGTCTTGATGGTGCGACCGAAGATGACCTGAAGATCGCCACTGCTCTCCGTGTGTGCGATTTTCCGAAGCACTTCTGCAAGGGGAACATTTTGCAGTGAACCGACCCAGCCAATCTTATTTCTAGTCATGACTGTTCTGTCCGTCATGTCCACGTTGGCCCGGGCTCTCTTGGGCCGACATCTCTGCCGATCCTATCATTTTCGGTTGTCCTAGAAATGTTTCCCCTTATTTTACACGACATTGGCTGGCCCTACCGAACTCGCGTCATCCGCGCCGACCCGCCTTCGCCTTCCGTCGATGAAAACTCTATGGCTACGGCGGGTCCGCCGAAGCCCGGAGGGCGTAGGCGGAAGCAATTCGTAGTCACGGACGGTCCACGGTAATTGATATGATGACGCCATGAGCAAGAAACAGAAACGTATCCTCCACATTCGGTTGGAAGGCGAGATCGTAGAAGGCCGGGCCGGCCTTGGGTTTTTCGGCCGTCCGCAACGAGATGCCCTGCAACGTTTGATCCGCACGGTGCGCAAAGCCGGCGAAGATCGAAAGATGGGAGGCCTGCTGCTTAGACTTGCAGGGCCCGAGCTTGGCTGGTCCAAGGCCGCGAGCTTGGCGAGGGCGATAGGCGATTTCCGCCGGTCCGGCAAGCCCACGGTCGCGTTTTTGGAAAGCGCCGGAAACATCGATTTTGCGCTCGCCTGTGCGTGCGAGACGTTGGTCATGCCTCCGAGCGCGACGCTTCATCTCTACGGTCTCCAGGCGGAAGCGGTTTTCGTCAAGGACCTACTGGGTTGGGCGGGCGTGGAGGCCGAGCTCGAAGCGGTGGGGGAGTATAAGAGTGCGGGCGAGATGTTCGTGCGGCGTGAAATGTCGGTGGCCCATCGAGAAGAGCTCTCTGAGCTGCTGAACGATCTTTCGGACCAGATGATTGATGCAATCTCGAAAGGTCGCTCACTCGAACCGACGAAAATCACGAAACTATTGGACAACGGGCCTTATTTGGCCGAAGAGGCCGTTGACGCAGGGCTCATCGATCGGGTGGCTCCGGAAGATGAATGCGAAGCTTTATTGGCTGAAGCTCTCGGGACGGAGATCACACTCGTTCCTCATGGACGCTATCGAGTCGGCGAGGGTTGGTTTCGACGGGCACTGACCTATCGACGATCGCGGATCGCCGTCCTCAATGCCGTCGGGATAATCAATTCGGGTGACGCGCGTCGTTCTCAGTCGCCCCGCCCCGTCGTCGGAGCTCAAAGTTTTGGAGCGCTGCTGAAAAGGGCACGGGAGTCACGTCGCGTCAAAGCGGTAGTCATCCGCGTCGAAAGCCCGGGCGGAGCGGCCTTGGCCTCGGAGCTCATCTGGCGTGAGATCGACCTCACCCGAAAAACGAAACCGGTGGTTGTGTCCATGGGCGATGTCGCCGCTTCGGGTGGCTACTACATCGCTTCGGCGGCCGATGCCATTTTAGCGGAGGCCTCGACTCTGACGGGCTCTATCGGCATCGTGGGCGGAAAGGTGGTCGTACGGAAGCTGCTCGATAGGCTGGGCATCCATCGAGAGACGGTGTCGGTATCCGCTCGCTCGACTTTTCTGAATCCCTTTCACTCGTTCAGCTACGAGGAACGTCAGAGACTGCGGCGCCATCTCCTCTTCTTTTACGAGAAACTCTTCGTACCGCGAGTGGCAGAGGGTCGGAAATTAACCCATGACGAAGTCGATAAGGTGGCCCGCGGCAGGGTATGGACGGGCCGGATGGCCAAAGAGCGGGGTCTCATCGATGGAATAGGGGACCTGGATGCGGCCGTGGCGCTCGCGCGTGAAAAAGCAGGGATTCCGCCGGACAAAAAAACGAGAACGGTGACTTACGCCAAAAGGTCTCACTTTCGTCATCTTCTCTTCGATATGCCCTGGAACGAGGCTGGACTCGTGCCGACCGAACGTCACCTGAGTCTTTTATCCGGTCTCGGCATGCCACAAGCCGGCTCGATTCTCGACTGGCTCGAGCTTGTGGCGAAAGAAGATGTGCTCTTTGTGATGCCGGCGTTATTGAGGATCAAGTAGAAGCCCGCCTAATTCTTCTTCTTCTTAGCGCTTCCCCTCGTGGAGCGGGCGCGACCGGCGGACTGCGAACCACCGCTCGGTCGTGACGGCGGCGGAGCGGCGCGAGGAGCGGAACCGCGTGGGCTCGGAGCACGTGCGGCGGGTGGTCGTCGTGACGGCGTGGGACGTCCTGAGGTCGTCGGACGATTCGTAGACGGACGGTTGCCTGAAGGACGGTTAGCCGACGGACGGCTGTTCGGGAATCGGCTGTAAAAATCTCTTCCGCGCGCATCGCGAGAGCCGCTGCGACTTTGCGAGGTTGCCCTTCCCGATGAGCTTCGAGCCGCGCTCCCGGACGGGCGTGCTCGGTCCCGATTCAAGTTGCCTTGATTCTGCCCGCCTTGCCGTTGACCGGTCGATCCTTGGGGCCTTTCGTTTCGGATGATCCGTCTCGGAGTGGTGGAGGGACGGTTGGTATTAGGCGTCCGGCCACTTGCGTCCGTCCCTTGATCTTCGCCGCGACGAGGCTGTCCTTCGGAAGAGCTCGGGCGACTAACGGTCGCTCGGCCGCGACTCGTAGTATTCGTGGAGTTACTCTGTGTACCTCGGGGATTCTGGAAGATCCGACGCACCGTCGAACGAGCCGAAGAGGTGCCCGAGGGTTGGGTTCGAGCCGTCCCCTGTCTCAGTGAATCCGAGGACCTTTCACCTTCACGAGGTCCCGTCGTGTCGCGCGTACTCACGCGGCCGCGACTCGAGGAGGTCCTGGACGATCCCGTTTGAAGCGGGGAGCGATTCTCGGTATCTGAAGTGCGTGTTCTCGAGCCGGTGCGGGAAAGGGCACGTCCCGTTTGGAAAGTTCCCGTCTGTGCCTCGGTCGGTCCCTCTCCTGTCTCGCCCCGACGTGTCGCCGTCGTGCGGCCGGTCTGGGGGGATCCGGAGGAGCCGGTTCGAAGCCCCGTCAATTTATTTTTCGGGAGGCGAGTCATTGCCGCAGATCCGATGACTCGGGGTTCGAGGTTTCGATTCGAGCACGGCGCCGGATCGCAGAACCCGAGCTTCACCCGCTGAGCTCTGGACATCAGCCGTCCTCAAGCGAGCTTTCCCTGAAGAGTGTCGGCCGAAATGCTCCCGCCCCTCGAAGTTCCAGCCGTGACCCCGAGTTCGGGTAACGAGAGAACCCCGTCCGCCTCTGGGGACCGCCTTTCCACCTCGGTAGAATACCGAATCGTAATAAACGGCGGGACGGTTGTGGTAGCCGAGTGGACACCATCCAACCCAACTCGGTCCAATGGCCCACGAAACCCAAGCGGGACCCCAATGAGCGCCCGGAATCCAATACCAACCGTAGTGGTTATAACCCCAGCGTCCGTAATGATAGGGTGCCCAGCCCCACGGCTCGTAGGAAATCCAAGTTTGGCCGTAAGGTGTGTAAGACCATCGACCGTGCGTATACGGATACCATCCGGCGGACACGCTTGGGTACCAGACCGAGCCCAACTGGACATCGACCCGCCACGTTCCGTGGGGGCTCAAGTCATCGACGTAAACGCCCACTTCAGGAGGGACTCCTTCGACGCGTTCCGTGTAGGCATATTGACTGTTCCGAGCATCGTTCCAGGAGGCAAAATCGTCGTAGGTGGCTGTGTTGAAAGGAAAAGAAGGCTCGGGTCGCCGACTGGACTCTGCAATGCTTCTTTGGCCGCTCCGAACCAGAACCGATCCTTCCACGGACGCCAGTTCGGCAACACCTTCATAGACAGAGAGGACGGTCGAGCCGCCGCCCTCGAGGACGTCGATCCGGAACAAACCGGCGGAAGCAGGGTAGACCGTTCCCGAAGGCGTGTCGATACGGAAACGTCCGACCTGTTCTTCCGTCAGGTGCAAAAAGACGCTGCCCGCCCAAACTCTTAGGATGGTCTCTCGATCTCTATCTCCAAATTCAACAAAATCGACCCGCGTTTGCTGATCCAATCGCAGGAGGCTTCCGTCGGCGTACTCGAACTCAGCGCGACTTTCAGGGAGCGTCCAAGCCCGGTCTCCTGGTAAAACGGGGTAATTGATACTGGCGACTTCCGGCTCGGGTTCGGAGCTTCGTTGAAGCCCAACTTCTCCTTCGATATATCGAATGTGCCCGTAGGAATAACTGTTTTCCTGTCCTGCATTTGCCAGAGCAGGTAGACAAAGAACCACTAAAAGGGCAACCGGCGAAATGGCTTTTATTTTGAGCATGACCTACCTCCTCCGGCTCGGCGGAGAGCAGGGGGCCTAACTAGGATGTACTTAACATCCTTTACAACTCCTAATCGATGCAAGTGTTGTACCATTTGAGCTTAGCAGATTCAAACGCTTTAACCTATTGAAATTAAATGAAATGACAACCCTCCACCCCGGCTCGAGCCTGGCGGAAAGTTCTCCTTATGGGGACATCATGTCGTCAATAGACTACAAAGGAGTGGCGATTTACCCGTGCAACTAACTTGACATATAAGCGCTCAGATCATATCCTTGCGTGGGACTAATAATCCCGGCGGAAGCCGGGGCAGGAGGATAGTAGAAGATGGGTAAGATCATCGGGATCGATCTTGGGCACGACCAATTCAGTAGTTGCGGTGATGGAAGGCGGCAATCCAGCCGTTATTACGAATCCCGAAGGGGGAAGAACGACACCCTTCGGTGGTTGCCTTCAGCAAGGGCGGAGAGCGCCTCGTCGGCCAGGTGGCAAAGCGGCAAGCCATCACCAATCCAGAGAATACAGTCTTTTCGATCAAGCGCTTCATGGGACGTCGTTTCGACGAGGTCAGTGAAGAAATGAAAATGGTTCCATACAAAGTCATCCAAGGCGAAAACGGAGCCGCACGTATCGAGGTCAAGGGGCGCCAGCACTCCCCGCCCGAAATCTCCGCCATGATTCTTCAGAAGATGAGACAGGCTGCAGAGGACTATTTGGGTCACCCGGTGGAGCAGGCGGTCATTACAGTCCCTGCATACTTCAACGACAGCCAGCGGCAAGCGACCAAAGACGCCGGGAAGATCGCCGGGATCGAGGTGCTGCGCATCGTCAATGAGCCCACCGCCGCGGCACTCGCCTATGGGTTGGATAAGAAAGAAAGATGAGAAGATTGCGGTCTATGATTTCGGCGGTGGAACGTTCGACATCTCCATTCTCGAGGTCGGAGAGGGGGTCGTCGAAGTCAAAGCGACCAACGGTGACACCCACCTGGGTGGTGACAACATCGACCAGCGGATCATCGACTGGATCATCGATGAGTTCGTCAAAGGAGCAAGGCGTCGACCTTTCCAAAGATCGGATGGCTCTCGCAGCGTCTCAAGGAGGCAGCAGAGAAAGCCAAGATCGAGCTTTCCTCGACGATGGAGACCGAGATCAATCTACCCTTCATTACGGCCGACCAAACCGGTCCGAAGCATCTCTCTCTGCGGCTGACCCGTTCCAAGCTCGAACAACTCATTGATGACCTTATTCAGCGGACCGTCGGGCCCCTGCAAACAGGCCATCAGTGACGCGGGCCTCTCACCCAAAGAGATCGATGCGGTGGTCTTGGTCGGTGGATCCACGCGAATGCCGAAAGTGCAGGAAGTGGTTCAGGGAGTATTTGAGAAAGAGCCGCACAAAGGGGTCAATCCGGATGAGGTCGTCGCGGTGGGCGCCGCGATCCAGGCCGGTGTGCTGGGTGGTGAGGTCAAGGACCTCCTCTTGCTCGACGTGACACCCTTGTCTCTTGGCATCGAGACCCTTGGTGGCGTTTTCACGCGACTGATAGAGCGCAATACCACCATTCCCACCAAGAAGAGCGAGATATTCTCAACGGCGACCGACAATCAGACCCAGGTGGAAGTTCACGTCCTCCAGGGCGAGCGAGCCATGTCCAAAGACAATCGTACTCTTGGGAAGTTTCACCTCGTGGGAATTCCGCCCGCGCCGCGCGGGCGTGCCTCAAGTCGAGGTCACTTTCGATATCGATGCCAACGGCATCGTCAACGTTTCCGCGAAAGACCTCGCGACGAGCAAACAACAGGCCATTACCATTACAGCTTCGAGTGGTTTTCGAACGAGGAAGTGGACAAGATGCACAAAGAAGCGGAGTCACACGCGGACGACGACAAACGGCGACGTGATGAAGCGGAAGAAAGCAATCAAGACCGACAATATGGTCTATCAAACCGAAACCATTCCTCAACGAGAACCGCGAAAAGATCCCCGAAGAGGATGTCAAGCAAATCGAGCATGCCGTTGCAGAGGCCAAGAAGGCGCTTGCGGAAGGTGACGTCCAAGCTGTTCGAAACGCCCGCGAAGTCCTGGAGCGTGCGAGCCATCGTCTCGCGGAGGTGATGTATCAGAAGGTCTCGCCGCAGCCGGATGTCGCAGCGGTCAAGCGGCACGCGGGAGGCCCGGAACACGTCCGCATAACGGGGACGGGGCCGGCGATGGTGATGTGATTGATGCCGAGATCGTGGAGCCCGAAGAGAAGAAGTAGGCGCGGTAAGAAGTAGACAGTAATATAGAATGTAGGCAAGAACTGTTGACGCTTGCACGACTTCAAGAATGAACAAGGAAAAAATTGAAGGTGGCAAGGCGATTACTACATTCTCTTAGGAGTTCGGCGCACGGCGAAAAGAACCGAGCTCCAAAGGGCCTTTCGGCGACTTGTCGCGGAATTCCATCCCGATATCAACCCCGGAGATCGCGCTGCGGAGGTGCACTACCGGCAAATCTGTGAAGCCTACGACATTCTCTCCAATCCCGATGATCGAGAGCGTTACGACCGGTACGGTAGCCCACCCGATATGAGTCGTAGACACCGGAGTCAATTACGGCTTTGAGGGATTTCGATTTTTCTCTTTCAGGGAACAAAGAAGCTGACATCTTTCCTGAGATCTTTCGACGCAGCGGTCGCACCACGCTCGGACGCGGGAGGCCGCGGCGAAGATCTGCAGCACACTTTGAGCATGTCTTTCGACGAGTCTCTCCAGGGTTTGCTGCAGCGTTTCATATCAGCAGGTTGATTTCCTGTCGAACCTGTGCGGGCTGGGGGAGATCTCCTCCGATCGACAGGAGACCTGTGAAGTCTGCAGGGAAGCGGTCGTTCGACTCAATCCCGGGGATTCATGCTGTTCGCCAAGCCATGTCCTGATTGCGATGGTTAGGGGGTTTCCGATCGGCAACGCTGCCCTGATTGCCAGGGAGCCGGAAGGTTGGCGAGGGAGGACGTGGCCGTCACCACGCCAGCGGGAGTCTACGACGGTTTCCATATTGTGGTTCCGGGAAAAGGCAGTGAGGGGCGAGGAGGTGGACGGACGCGGTGACCTCCATGTTCTGTTCATGTTGCCGACCATCCTACTGTTCACCCGCAAGGGCGACAACTTTTTTGTATGTCCCATCACGTTTACGGAAGCGGCCCTCGGGTGCCGGGTCAAGGTGCCGACGATGGATGGATCGGTCAAAGTCCGCGTTCCAGCGGGTGTCGGAGTGGACAAAAACTGCGTCTATCGGACCGCGGTGCACCCATGATCCGGGGTGACGGCCGGGGAGACCTTTTCGTCACTGTTCACGTCATCACGCCTGTGGTTCGCGATGAGCGTTCCAAAGAGATCTTGACAGGAACTGGCAAATTTACACCCGGAGAATCCCGCGAGGGCCGGAATGGCCTATGGCGAAGCGACCTCGAGCGAAAGAAATAAGGAAGGGGGTGACGGAGTGAATACGAGACAACGACCATCGGAGCGGAAGGGCCACGAAATCGGGGCAAAGGCAAGGGCTACTACATGATTAGTACCGTCGCCCAAACTTATGGGATTCACCCGCAGACACTCCGTCTGTACGAGCGAGAAGGGCTTCTGAGACCATCGCGGACCGAAGGGAATACCCGCCTCTATTCCGAGGAGGATTTGCGCCAGCTCGAGACCATATTGAACTTGACGCGAGACCTGGGCGTCAACCTTGCGGGGGTGGAGATCATCCTCAACATGCGCGACAAGATGGAGAAAATGCAGGGCGAGATGAGCGGTTTCATCGAGTATGTCAGCGCGAAATGGTCAAAGAAGAAGAGGGTTGGAAAGAACGGGTCAAGGACGCTTTGGTCAAGCTCCCCCCGCGAAATCTCGTCAAGACGGACCGCAAATAGTCGTTCGTCTCCTCTCCAATCCGATCGACCGTGTGATTTTGCCTGAACCGATCGAGAGCCGGCTCCGGCGGCATTGGCATTCACGGCTTCCTGCGGCAAAATCCGGTCATGATGAGCGCTCGCCGCGATTTCGCTTCCGGGACGAGGCGGAGGCCCTCAATCTCTACTTTCGGGAGATTGCCAAACTTCCAATGACGACCCGGAGCAAGAAAAGAAACTGGGCCACAGAATTCAAGCAGGTGATGAAGAAGCACTTCGTCGCCTGGTCGAGGGTAATCTTCGATTCGTCGTCAGCTATGCCAAACGCTATCGGGGCATGGGAATCTCCTATCCCGATTTGATTCACGATGGCAATCTTGGACTGATGGAAGCCGCCCGCAGTTTGATCCCGATCGGAACGTCAAGTTCATCTCTTACGCGGTTTGGTGGATTCGTCAGGCCATCTTTCAGGCTCTGTCGGATCGCCATGCGCATCTTCAGCGTGCCGGCGAGCCTGTCACGTGCTTTTAGTCAAATCGAAAAAAAGTTCGAGTCGGAAAGCTATTCGGATGGAACGCCGGCGCCCGCGGAAGTGGCCGAGTCTCTCGATGTTTCGCTTGAGGATGTCAACACTTTTATCGCTATTTCCGGACGGGATGTCTCTCTTTCCGAGTCCCTGGGAGAAGACGGAGAGCTCGAGCTCTCCGACAAGTTGGAGCAGGAAACCGAGCGCCCGTCGAGCTCGATCTGATTCAAAAGGCCTTCCGTCGTCAGATCAAGACCTGCTCAAAGAGCTCGGGCCAAAGGAATCGGAAGTCCTCCGGCTGCGCTTCGGTCTGGGCGGAGAAGAGCCGAAGACACTCCAAGAGATTGGTGATGTGCTTAACCTTACGCGAGAACGTGTCCGGCAAATCGAGAACAAGGCGATGAACAAACTCCGTCGTTCAAGTGATGCAAAAGGGCTTAGAGGATTTTTGAATTGAATAACGAATGTCCCATTTGCGACGGTACCACCTGGAAACGTTTCGAAAGGGACGGTGTGATTCGAGTCGTCCGCTGCGATTGTTGGACGGGAGGCGCCGCGGTCTCGGGGATGGAGCACGCGGGTGTGCCGAAAAGGTACATCGATTGTGCCTTCGACGAGTGCAGCGGGGGCAAGCCGTTCGATCGACCTCGATACAGTTGCTCAGCCCAGCCGCATCGCTGAAAAGTGGGCCGACGAATTTCCCGTTGTCGAAGCGGGGTTGCTGTTCAGTGGCCCGCCGGGAGTGGGAAAGACCCATTTGGCGGTAGCCATCCTGCGACGTATCTTGATAGAGCGGGAAATCGCGGTACGTGCTCAGTTTCGTGGATTTTCGTTCGCTTTTGCGGGAGATCAAAACTTCCTACGATCCAGCCACCGAGACGACCGAGATGGAAGTCCTGCGGCCCGTCCTGGAAGCGGAGCCGCTGGTGCTCGACGATTTGGGAGGGGAGAACCCGACGCTCTGGGTCTTCGACACGCTTTTTTATATCTTGAACTACCGCTACAACGAAAAGAAGCCCACCATCATCACGACCAACTTCTCCGATCGCACCTGCCAAGGGGCGTTCATCATGAATCCTTCCGGTTCGATGCGACGAAGTCCGACGGACAACACTCTCACGGAGCGCATTACCAAGAGATTGAGATCGCGTTTGTACGAGATGTGTCGTGACGTCACCATCGATGGCGACGATTATCGGGAGAGTACGCTTCAAGCGAATTTTCAAATTTAGCGAAAAAAACAGGTTTTTTTTCAATAAATCACTTAAAGAAAAAAAGGGACTTGTCCCTATATTTGACATTCGCTAGGGTCTTAGTGTAATCAAGGCACTACCCCAACGCTGAACATTTTATAGATGTGGGTATTTACCCACGACATTGGCACTCCCACGGATTTGCAGCCGATGACTCGACGGATACCGGAAACCCAGCCTTCAACACATTGTGAACAGAAGGATTTTCGAGCTTTGTTTTGACTTGGTTGAAGTGGTTGTTGTCTCGTGAGATGAGCTCGGGCGAGCACGAACGCGACGGGTTGCTCTTTCGACGGCCTGTGGAGCCGGAATCGTGAAGGTATTCGAGGTACCGAGATCTGCTCGTGGCCGTGTGGTGGGATCCGACGCCGGGCTTTTTCCGCGCTCGGGCCTGGGAGGAGTTCGGTCGCACCACCCCTCCGGTTCAGATTCAGTTTCCCTTCTTCGACCGTCGATTCGTGGGCAATGTCGATCAGTTGGATACGCTCGACATCAAAGAGCTTCAATACGTCGGGACCCGGCTTTTCGACTCGCTTTTTCAAGGGGACATTCTTCGCCTCTATCTTCACTTGAGAGAACAAATCCGACCTGCCGGCTCCAAGCTCCGAATTCGTTTGAGGGTGGACCCGCTCGATCGCGGCGCGATTGCCCTGGGAATTCCTATACGACACGCGGTTGGAATCTTTTCTTCTCAATACCGAGGACACGACTGTCATCCGATTCTACCCACAGGAGAGTGAACCGTCACCCGTTGCAGTGCGGCTTCCCCTTCGCGTGCTGCTGGCGGCCGCCTGCCCCTCGGATTCGGAAGGCGCCGCGCGAGTAATGCCGGGAGGCCCAAGCAGTTTGGAGCGGTCTTCGACCCCTCGAGGAGGAGGGGCTGGTTGCATTGAGGAGGATGGGTTCCGCTTTCAATAGAAGCCGACGTCACGCGCGCTGCTCTCGAGGAGTCGGGAGGGCGTGAACGTCGATGTTTTGCAGCTGATCGCACCGTGCCGATTGAGCTCTGATGGGCCGGCTGGTTGTTTTGGTGGATGCTCAAGGAAGGAGTGACGGGGTTCCGAGTGAAGATTTTGCGAGGCCTCCTATCGGGTGCGAGCTCCAAACTCGTGGTCCTGAGTGGCGGCAGAAATGCCGGAGCGGCCGCTCCAGAATTGGCTCAAAAGTTGTTGGCTGGAGCTCCGGCGTTGTCTGGTTCATCGGGGCGAAGCGCGAGGCGGATATGGCGTCGCGATTTACGGGAACGTTTTATCGTGCCTTGGCCGAGATGAAGACCGGTCGATGCAGCGCTGGCCGACGCGCGTGCCGATGCGGTCGTCCACTTCCCCATGGGACGTGGATGGCTGGCGCCCTGTGTTTTTCTTTGCCGGAAGGACGCTCGCGTTTTCTATAACGAAGCGCGCGAACGGGTACAAAAGGTCTATCAGCTGTCGGAAGGACGATACCGAAGGAAGCTGCGAGAAACTCTGAATCGCATTTGGCCCAAACCCGAACGATACACCCGACAATTGATTCGATGGATACCGCGCCACGAGCCTCTGACCGCCATTCTTCAGTCGGCGGACCACCTAGGGAAACCTCAATCGGCGACCAGTTTGGCGGAGCCGTTTCCAAAGGTTGCTTCTCTTCGGCGATTCCGGCGCCGGAAAAACCATGAATCTCTGCCGGTTATTCTACGAAGCGGCCCAGCCCATCCTTAGTCTACCGCGCCAAATCTCCCTTGCCCATGTTCGTGTCGCTGCCCGAGGTACCCCCGCGGGCCAATCTCGTCGATTTTCTTGGCGGAGGGTCTCGATCGGGAGCTTTTCTTCAAAGATCTCGAAGAAGGCCGGTTCCTCTTTCTCATGGATTCTGTCAACGGCCTCAGCAGCGCCTCGGCGAAACGCCTGAGCGGCGCACTCAATGAGTTCATGCGGCGCTATCCTCTGAATCGCTATATCGTGACGGCTCGCCGGCCGCTTCCGGTCTCTTTGGAGCTCCCCAACTGGGTGGAGCTTCTGCCCCTCGACGAGTATGAATCGATAGATTTTCTCATCGGTGACGGGTCCATGAGGGCCGAATCGGCGAAGCGTCCTGTTACCAAGATCTCGACCGGTCTTTTGGACCCAAAGTCGGGAATCCACAGGTATTGAGTGTGGCCCGACGGCTATGGAGACAAGGCGCGAGTATTCCCGACGACGCTCAGCGGTTTGTATCTGGCCTTTTACCAGGTGGCCGGCGCGGTCGCTTTCTCCCGAGCTCCGCGAAGAGCTTTTGCCGAAGTTGGCTATGCACATGAGTCTCGAGGACCAAACCTCCATAACCCGGGCTCACCTCGAGAAGCAGGCCGGCACAAAAACCGGCCAGGCTATCGACCTATGGGGGGATTTTAAAGAGGCCGAGGTGGATGATCTCCTTACGGAGCTCAGCAAGACCCGTTTGCTCCGTGGCCCGAAAGCTTTCTCGTTTCCGAGTTTGGGAATTCAAGAGTTTCTGACCGGCCTGGCGTTGCGCTCCATCAGCATCGAAGAAGTGCTGAAACTGGTGAAGCCGGCCCAATGGACGTCTCTCACCAAAGCCGGTGGTCGGCCCTACAACCTACGCAGCGGCTCCTTTCACGGAGCCGTGCCCTTCCTGAGCGGCTTTCTCGACGACAGCTCGGAGCTCATCGAGCGACTCATCGAGCGCGACCTCCTGCTCGCATCGCGTTGCTATCGGGAGGCAAGTTCCAAGACGGCGGTGGACGATCTGCTCCGCGCCGCCATTCAGCATGCGTTGAGGCAAGGTAACGTTTTGCTCCAAAGGGTCGGGTGCCTTTGTCTCGAAGCCCGGGGCGACCGTTGGGCTGTTGCTGTTTTGGAGCGCATCGCCGCCGATCCCGCCTTTGCTTCTCGAGTGCAGGCGCTCGAGGCTCTCGGTTCTCTGCAATCGTACCGCAGCCTGCCCTTGCTCATGGCCGCCGCAAAAGAGGAAGATCCAGACGTGTCCCGGGCGGCGCTCGAAGCTCTCAATAGGATGAAAGCATCTTAAAGAAGTCAGAATACAGAAGTCAGAATACAGAAGGGATAAGGAAGGCGACTGCGTCGCCCCATCATTGATTCCGGATGATGACGGCGTAGCCGTCTTCCGTTTCCCTTCTGTCTTCTGAATTATCACTTGTGCTTCTATTTATGTCGCCTTTTTAAAAACCACCTTGCCTCCCACAATCGTGTAAAGCACTTCGGTAGTGGGGATCTCATCCTCGGGAATGGTCATGATGTCCTTCGATAAAATGGTGATGTCTCCCAGCTTCCCCGGAGTGATAGAGCCCTTGATGTCTTCTCAAATGCGGCGTAGGCGTTGGACAGCGTGTAGGATTCGAGAGCTTCTTCGCGGCTCATCCGTTGATCGGGATAGAAGACCGTGCCGTCTTCGAATTTGCGCGAGACCGTGGCGTAGTAGCTGGCGAGGGGATTCACGTCCTCGACGGGCGCGTCGGTTCCGTTGGTGACTACCGCGCCGGACTTCAAGAGCTTCTGCCAGACGTAGGCGCCTTCGGCGGTTCGCTCATCGCCCATGCGAACGGGAACCCAGGGGCCGTCCGAAGTGCAGTGGATGCCTTGCATGGAGGCGATCACGCCGAGTCTGCAAACGTGGAATGTCATCGGGATGAAGGTGCTGGGCGTGCTCGATGCGCCACCGCAAGTCGGTTTTGTCCGGATGGGCCTCGAACGCTTTTTCTGATAAATGTCCAGGGTTTCGCGATTGGCCCGATCCCCGATGGCGTGAACACAGAGCTGGAATCCGTTCTCGATGGCGATTTCGGCGGTCCTCGTAATGTTCTCCACCGATTCGGTGTTCAAACCGGTCGACGTCGGTAAATCCGTATAGGGCTCGAGCAACCACGCCCCGTGAGGTCCGAGCGCCCCGTCGATGAGTTTCTTGATGGACCTCACCGTCAAATGCTTGTCGCCCTCGTTGATGATTTTGTAGCTCGCCACTTTTTCAGCCAGCTCTTCATTCAGATCCGCTCACCATGACCCAGAGACGAATCGGCATTTTTCCTTCCCGAATCAGCTTCCTGTAGAGCTCGATGGTTTGAATGGATGTGCCCGCATCGTGAAAGCTCGTAATTCCTTTGGAGAGACATTCCTCCGCGGCCAAGATCGCCATCTTCGTGGCGGTCGTCTCGTTCCATTCGGAAGAGGGCGCGACCAACAGCGATGCGGTCTCGCGGAAAACCCCAATGGGATTTCCCTGTGCGTCGCGCACGATCTCTCCGCCCTCGGGAGGCTTAGTAGCTTGGTAACACCACCGAGCTCCATCGCTTTGGCGTTTGCGAAAGTCGCGTGGCCACTTGCGTGACTGAGCAGGACGGGATTGTCCGGGTGAATCTTGCTCAACGCGTTGTGGAGCGGCAAGCCGTCCACGTTGGGCTCGGGAGCTTTGTCCCACTTCTCTTGATGCCAACCCCTGCCGTGAATCCACTCTCCGGGCTCGGCATTGGCCACTGCTTCCGCGACCATCTCGACGATCTCGTCCCAGTTCTTGGTCCCCATCAGCTTTAGCTGCATTTGGAGCTCTGCCGACCCCCATGAAGTGGGCGTGTCCATCGATGAGACCCGGAACCGCCAAATGACCCTCGAGCTCGATGACTTCGGTCTCCGAACCGATGAAAGGTTCAACCTCAGCGTTGGTTCCGACGGCCACGATCGTATCGCCACGCATGGCCACCGCTTCGGCTTCCGGTTTGGATTCATCGACCGTGACGATTTTTCCTCCCTGAGAACTCAGGTCGGCCGGTTCCTTGAGCCGGCTGGCAACCGATGAAGGTTCGTGAGGAACAAGGGCAATACGAAGAGCATGAGCACAATGGACCGGCGTTTCATAGTCATGGATCCTCCCTTGGAAAGAATACAGAATCGAATACTGTTTCGAGAAGGGTAGTTCAAGAGTCCCCCACTCCTATCCTCTCCCCCTCGCGGAGAGAAAATTATATCTGGATGAATGCGGCGAGTCACGGAGCCGTCTTCCGTTTGCCACTTCAGTCTTCTGTCTTCTTTATTCTGTCTTCTCTCGCAATGGGCTCCATTAAGTGAGGACGCTCAGGAGCCTTCGGCTTTAAGAGCATCTGCTCACGGCGTTTTGACGGGCTCGGAAAACCAACAATCGACGAACTCTTTCGGGCCCCGTCGGCCTGCGCCGCGATACCCCTCTAACTTACTGCTTTTCTTTTTCTTCATTCTTGAGTCCTTGGGTTCTCGAGTTCTCGAGTTCTAGCTTTTATTCCCTTTGATCTTTCCGAATCCATTCCAACCGCTCGCCCAACCTCTTCTCGAATCCTTCCTCGGTCGGGTGGTAGTAGCGCTTGCCGCGAAGCCGGTCGGGTAGACAATCCATGGCGGCCACCTTGTCGTCGTGATCGTGGGCATACTCGTAGCCCTTGCCGTAGCCCCAACCCTTCATCCACCGGGTTACGGCATTTCGCAGTTGAAGCGGGACCGGCTCGGTCGCATCTTCGACGGCATCGGCAGCGGCTCGCCCATAGGCGGTGTAAAGGGCGTTCGATTTGGGAGCGGCCGCCAAATAGACGACGGCTTGGGCCAAGGCCAGCTTGCCCTCGGGAAGCCCGATGAAGTGAAATGCCTCTTTGGCCGCAACGGCCGCTTGTAGTGCTCGCGGATCGGCCATTCCTACGTCTTCGGACGCAAAACGTACGAGCCGTCGGGCGATATAGAGCGGATCCTCGCCCGCTTCGAGCATGCGGGCCAACCAGTAGAGGCCGGCATCGGGGTCGGAATTTCTGAGTGATTTGTGAAGGGCCGAGATGATGTTGAAGTGCTCCTCACCCGATTTGTCATAAAGGAGTGCCTTGCGTTGAACCGTTTGCTCGAGGTCGGATAGGGTGATGTTGCCCTCGGGCTTCATTTTCGAAGCGGTCTCGAGCACGTTCAAAACGAAACGGGCGTCGCCGTTCGATTGGCGGGCCAACCACTCGAGAGCCTCCGGGTCGGCTCGGAATCGGCCGGCGAGCCCGCGCTTCTTCGTCGGCGAGCGCCCGGTTCATGACTTCCACCAACTCCTCGGGACTGAGCTGGCGCAGGATGACGACCCGACATCGGGACAGAAGCGCCGAGTTCACCTCGAAGGAGGGATTCTCTGTCGTTGCGCCGATCAGAACGACATTGCCCGATTCCACATGGGGAAGAAAAGCGTCCTGCTGGGCCTTATTGAATCGATGTATCTCATCGATGAACAGAATCGTCTGCCGGCCGTAGACCTTTCTCTGCTGCTCCGCCTGTTGCATGACCGCCTTGATTTCTTTGATGCCGGAGAGCACGGCGCTATAGGCGATGTAGTGAGACTGGGTTCGTAAAGCAACGATGCGGGCCAGAGTCGTCTTGCCCGAACCGGGCGGACCCCATAGGATGAGCGAGCCCACCTGATCGGAGTTGACGGCCGAGTGGAGCGGTGTCCCCGGACCGATGACTTCTTCTTGGCCCACGAGCTCGTCTAGATCCCGCGGCCTCATACGTTCTGCGAGAGGCGTGTGGGCGGTGACTTCCTCGCCGGCGCCGTCTGACGAGAACAGGTCTTTCTGGCTCATGGGGACATCATATCAATGCCGTGGCCGTCCGTGCCTACGCCCTTCGGGCTTCAGCGGACCCACCGTCATTGTCCGCCGTAGCCTTGGCGGAGGGGGAAGCGCTTGGCGAAGGTTGGCAGAGCCGCAGATCGGACAAGATCTTCTTTCCGTTTCTTTACTCTCTGCGTTCCATTTTCTTACTGCGTTTAGCCTGCGTTCTTCGGCTTTAGGGCGGGACGATCTCACAATGTACCGCGCCGGCGGGCAGCCTCATAAAGAACCAATCCGGTCACCATGGCCACGTTCAGAGACTCGACGGCGTCTTTCATGGGGACTGAGATACGAAGGTCGGTCAGCTCCAGAAGATGTTCGGACAATCCCGAAGCCTCGTTTCCCATCACCAGAGCCAGCGGGACTTGGAGATCGGCCTCGCGGAAATCGAGACCCCCTCGTGGAACGCACGCCGCTACGGTTAGCCCCTTGTCTCGGAGACGAGGCAGGGTGACCTCCGGATCTCCACCTTCAACGACCGGAATCCGCAGCAGGCTTCCCATAGATGCGCGCAGGCTCTTGGGCTGGAAGGGATCGGCGCTACCGCTGCACCTCACCAGGGCCGTGGCTCCGGCGGCTTCGGCCACTCGGGCCATGGTGCCCAAGTTCCCAGGATCCTGAATGCCGGCAAGGACCAGAACGAGATCGCCCAAGGCTTCGTCTGCGCGGCGGAACGGTTTCCGAGCCACGAGCAGGATGCCCTCGGGAGTTTCTAAGCTGCTCACGCGGCGAAAAAGACGCGCCGGCACCGACACGATGGATGCACCCGCTTGCTCCAGTCGGGCCAGGAGCGGTTCTCCGGCATCAACGGACTTGGTGATTACCACTTGCTCGATGTCGATACCGCTTTTTAGGGCTTCGCGGGCCAGCTTTGAAACCCTCCAGGATGAACTTGGTCCTGTCGCGGGGGCCGGGTCGAGTTTGCAGCTTCCTGATGGCTTTGAAGAGCGGATTTTCCGGGCTGGTCACGGTTTTCATGGGACCTGAATATACGGCACGAATTGCAATTTTTCACGCCTGACCCCCGTGCTATGATTTGGGGGTCATGACACAGGAATTTCTGAAGAAAATCAAAGACGAGATCAAGACGCTCGAGGAAGAGTTCCACATCCATCTACCGAGAGAGATCAAAACGGCCCGCGAGCACGGTGACCTTTCGGAGAATGCCGAATACCATGCCGCCAAGGAGCGACAGGGTTACGTGAACGCTCGCCTCGGGCAGCTCCGCAAGCGCTTGGCGGATCTCTCCATGACCAACTTCGACAAGATCCCGCACGGCAAAGTTTCTCTTGGCTCTGAAGTGCATCTATACGACCCCGACAAAGATGAAGAACTGGTCTACAAATTGGTGATGAGCGAGGAAGCGGATGTACAACAGGGAAAAATCTCGACGTCGTCGCCCATAGGCCGAGCCCTTATGGGGAAAGAAGACGGGGACGAGGTCGAGGTCCAAACCCCTGCGGGACTCCGAAACTTCGAGATCACGAAGCTCCTCACGATGCACGATCTGCTCGAGTCTTCTACGGACGACTCTTCGGATGAATGAGCCGGTAAACTCGACCGTCAACTCCTTCGTAATCCAGCTTCAGCCGGTCGCCGTAGGATCGCAGTCGGTTCAGTAGGCGAGACCATTCCGAGCTCGAATACCGCTTCGCGTGGAGCACCGCGTATTCGACCCCCCACGATTCCAGTGCTTCCAAGCTCGTATCGTCAGGGAAATTAACCAGCTTTCGAAACAGTGCGTCGTGAGCCGAGGGCGTAAAACCGCTGTATCCGTTCACGAGATGGTGCCAGTTCCCAATGGAGTAGAGCATGTAGAGAGAGTGAAGCCGCGCCGAGTGAGCGGCATCCCTTGGGTCGGCGACCGGGAGCCCTACGACGACGGATGAGCTCGATTTCGGCTGGCTCGCAAGCCATCGATTGACGTCGGGTACGGTTCGGTCGTAGGGGCGCGCGTCGAGGGGAAAAGCGGCATATTCGAGGATCAAGAGGGCGAGACAGGCAATGGTGGGGATCCACCGGAGGGCGGGGCGAAACCAGCCCGACAATCGCTCGAATCCGACCCCGGCTAAGATAGCCAATCCTAGGAGCGTGAGTACCGTCAGACGCGAGGGAACTCGGATGAAGTCGAAGCCGGGCAATAGCCGATAGAGCGCTGCGTAGAGACCAACCCGGGGACCCAGCGCTGCCCAAAGAGACAAGACCGCCATCATGAGGTAAAAACCCGCTTCGACGCCGGTTCGCGATTCCAGGTGGTGCCTAACCCAATCTCGAAACCGTCGCAATGAGTCCAGATAGCTAAACGGAGTTTTACGTGCGAGAACGAATCTCGACACGGTCAGAACGAGAAAAAGGACGAATGCCTTTGCCGGGCTTCGGGCAGAGAGGGTCAGGCCCCCGAGTTTCCAATAGATGCCGCCCGCAGACTGAATCAAAAGAACGGCTGCCGCGCTGATGACAATGAATGTGTCGATCACAAGGATGACGCGACCTCTCGGGGGTGGCGGGACGGGCTCGGCTCGTTCCGGCCTGCGCCTACGACCGAGCGCTAGGGCTGCCAAAACAAGACAAAGGAAGCCGGGGAATAGATACCCTCGTGCCCGGCCCAAAACCTTTCGCTCGAGTCCGGGCACAGTGGAAAGTAGGGTTTTTTGGGCATGGGTTGGCGCAGCCAGGAAGCTCACTGCGTTCGGAGACCATTGTTCCGCTTCCTCGAGAGCCCGACTTAGACCTGAATCGCGCTGAACCTCGAGATAGGGAAGAAGAAAGGGGACATTGAGCGCTAGTGCCAGTAGGCCGGCAACAGCAGCATCGCGGAAGAGGCTCCCCCGAGGTCGAAGGAACCCAAATATCCAGAGGTAAAGGAGAAGACCGGTTGCGGCGAGCAGCAAGAAAAATCCGCTTTGTCCTCCGGACCAAGCTTGGAGCGTAAAGAACAAAGCGGCTGCAACGAGGTGCCGCCTCGTTCCACCGGACGCGTATCGGTGGAGAAAAGCCAGACAAAAGGGGATCCATTGCACCGTGGCCATGTGGATCTGCCCGATTCGAAAAAAACGCGGGGGAGCGAAGGAAAAAATGACTCCGGCAACGAGGGCTCCAACGACGCCGATGCCGAGCTGTCTTGCCAAGAAGTAGCCTCCGAGACCGCAGGCGATGCACGAAATGAGAGCCACCGCGTTCAGAGCCAGGAGCGGATTGTCGCTCCACGCCATCCAGGGAGCCCCTATTAACGCGCTCCCGAAGAGGTGCTCCGAATAGGCCAAGGTGTTGGCTTCGGGATAAAAGATGTTGCTGTCGAAGAGCGATAGAGGCTGATGACCCAGAGCATGGATGTCCCATGAGAGGGTCCAGAGGAACAAGCGCGTGTCGGCTCCCAGGTCGAGTACGCGGTTTCCAGGGTCGATGCTCAGCGGGAGCGTCATCAATAAAGCTAGAATCGTAAAAAAGACCAAGGTAATAATGGATCGAGCATACTTTTTAAACGGACCGATTTCCCCAGGCACGTGTGGGACGCTAGCATGGGGTTGTACGAGTTGCCAAATCGGCCGGCGTGGCTGGTCGAGCCTCAACCGATTGCGAGGCGCAAAAGTCAAATAATTCAGCGACTTACCGGAGTCAATATCTTGACACTCGATAAAATATCAATGTATACTGCTAAGGTTCCGATGCGGCCATCACTCAAGTTTGGACTCATACTTTTGGCCTGTTTTATAGGCCTCGCGCAACCGGCGTGGTCTGCTTCCATCTATAAACTCGAGGTGGAAGACATCATCCACCGAATCTCCGCCGACTACATCGTCGAAGGTATCGAAAAAGCCGAGGAAGAAGACGCAGAGCTCGTCCTCATCACGATTCAAACTCCCGGCGGGCTCGACACTTCGATGCGGAAGATCATCGAAAAGCTGCTCAACAGCGAGGTCCCCGTTGCCGTTTATGTCTCACCTTCCGGCGCCCGTGCCGCGTCCGCGGGGTTTCTCATTACCATTGCGGCGGATATCGCCGTCATGGCGCCCGGTACGAATATCGGTGCCGCCCATCCCGTCGCAGCAGGCGGCCAACAGATGGACGAGACGATGTCCAAGAAGGTCGAATCGGATGCGGCCGCCTACATTCGCTCCATTGCTACAAAGCGCGGTCGAAACGTCGAGCTGGCGGAAAAAGGTGTCGTCGAAAGCCAATCCTGGACGGAAAAAGAAGCTCTCGAGGCCGGACTCATCGATTACGTCGTCGGCGAGCGAAGCCGAGCTGCTCGAGACTTCTGGATGGAGACACCATTACCCGATTCGATGGGAGCGAGGTCGTTCTTCAGACCAAGGACACAGAAATCATCGACCTCGAGATGACGGCTCCTCAGCGCATTCTTTCCGATCATCTCCAATCCGGAATATCGCCTATATTCTGATGACGGCTGGGTGTCTTGGGCCTGTACTTCGAGCTTTCCAATCCTGGAGCCGTTTTGCCGGGCGTCGTTGGAGTCATTTGTCTGATTCTGGCCTTTTTTGCCCTTCAAGTCTTCCGGTCAATTACGCGGGGTTGCTGCTCATCTTTGTTGGAATCGGCTTGCTCATTGCCGAGGCCTTTACTCCGGCGTTCGGGGCCCTGGGTCTAGGAGGAGTCGTGGCGTTGCTTCTGGGCTCGCTCATTCTTTTCAAGGAACAATCGATTTCCCACCCCGGCCCTCCATCTGAGTTGGTTGGTCATATTGCCCGTGACCTTGACGCTTGTCATCATGTTTGGATTCATTGCCCGCCTGGTGGTCAAAGCACATCTGAAAAGCCGACGACGGGAGAACAGGGCATGGTGGGTGAAATCGGCACGGCAGCAACCGAGATCGACGGGACGGGGAAAGTTTTCGTTCATGGCGAGTACTGGGATGTGCGGTCTCAGATACAAGATCGCCGAAGGGGAAGCAGATCCGGGTGACGGGTGATCCACGGCCTCGTTCTCGATGTGGAACCCGTTTCCAAGGACTAATCGAAAGGGAGAAATACGATGTTTGGATTGCCGATTGGCACCGCTCTGGTCGTTGTCGTCGTAGTCATCTTCTTTCTCAACTGGGTCAAAATCCTCAATGAGTACGAGCGCGGAGTCATCTTCCGTTTGGGGCGATTGCTCGGGTGAACCCAAAGGGCCGGGTTTGATTTTGGTCTTCAGCCCCATTGACCGGATGGTGAAGATAAGTCTCAGGCTCGTGGCGCTCGACGTGCCGCCGCAAGACGTCATCACGCGCGACAACGTCTCCGTCAAAGTCAACGCGGTCATCTTCTTCCGTATACTTCACCCGACCAAGGCGGTTGTGGAGGTCGAGAACTTCCTCTACGCCACCTCGCAGCTCGCACAGACGACCTTCGTAGTGTGCTCGGCCAAGTGGAACTGGATGATCTTGCTGTCTGAGCGCGAGAGACTCAACATGCAGCTTCAGGAGATTTTGGACAAGCACACCGATCCCTGGGGCATCAAGGTGACGTCGGTCGAAGTCAAACATGTCGACCTTCCCGCCGAGATGACGCGTGCCTTGGCGAAGCAGGCCGAGGCGGAGCGTGAAAAGCGAGCCAAGGTCATTCACGCGGAAGGTGAGTTCCAAGCTTCCGAGAAGTTGAGCGCAGCGGCGGCGATCGTGGGACAACATCCTTTGGGTGTTCATCTGCGGTACCTTCAGACGCTGACCGAGATCGCGACGGAGAAAAACTCGACCATCATTTTTCCGTTGCCTGTGGAGCTCGTGGGTGCGTTCATGGAGAAGGGCAAAGATAGGACTTGGGCGTGATCTAAAGGTCGTGAACCGCTAAGAAACGGGGCATGAGCATGCAGGCCGAGGAACTCACGATACAAGGGTCGCTCTCCGAAGCGAGCCTTCCCGAGCTTCTTGCCTCTATCAGCCGCAGTCGTGAGACCGGCGTACTCAACTTCCACGACATGGGACGGTGGAAGGCCATTTACTTCAAGGAAGGGCATGATCATCTTTGCCACGTCGAACCTTCAGGACGACCGACTCGGGGAGTTCCTCCTCAAGCAGGGCAAGCATCACCGTCCGGGAGTTCCTCGAAGCCAGCAAATTCATCAAACCGGGCAAACGGCTTGGGGCGGTGCTCGTCGAGCAGGACATTCTCTCTCCTGACGAGCTGTTTGTCGCCATCAATCAGCATGTCGTGGAGATCGTCTATAGCCTTTTCGATTGGTCGCGCGGCGAGTACGAGTTCGTCATCAAAGACCTGTCCGCGGAAGGGCCGGTTACGCTCGATTTGAGCACCGAAAAAGTCATTCTCGAAGGTATCCGCCGGCTCCGTGACTTCACACGGGTCTATGCCGGTGTGGGTACCGGTCGACACCGTTCTTCGACCAGTCCGAGGGCGCGAGCCAACTCGGTCTACAAGCTCGAGCTCGACGAAGACGAGTCTCAAATCTTTTCCCTGGTGAACGGTCGGCTGACGGTCGAGCAAATCCTGTCCATGAGCTATCTGTCCAATTTCGAGACCCTGCGCATCCTTTATGGGCTGGTCGCGGCGGGAGTTTTGGAACGAGGCGGCCAGCAAGAGACAGGGCCCGTGTAAGTCGAACAGGAATACGAGCTCGAAGAGATCGTGGACTACTACAACCGTAATTTCGGTTCCGTCTACACTTTCTTCAGAGAAAACTGGGTGACAGAAGCGGCGAGTTTGCCGACAAAACCGTGGCACAAGTCGCCGAGCTCTTTCCGCAACTCTTCGAGGGAATCGAGCTCGGGAGGGCGGGACGGGTCGATTTCGACCAAATCCTCGCCAACCTGGGCGACAAGTCCCACGAGAACAAAAAAATCGTGTTGGTGGACGGACTCAACGAGCTTACGTACGGGCTCCTTGATGAGATTGGACACAAGTTCGGCCAGCAAGAGCAAGAACGCGTGACCACGGAGCATCTTGAGAACAAGGTCCGCCGCCGGGAACGATGGGCGAATGAGAACCGGTCAGTAGGACGGTAATAGCAAAGGAGTGACTCGAAGATGGCCGAGTACGATGAGGCAGGCTACTACGAGCTTCAACTGAACAACAAACAGTTGGTGTTCTTTTTCATGGCGGCGGTCGCCATTGCCGTCGTTGTTTTCTTGTGCGGCGTGATGGTTGGACGGGGAGTCCGAGATGCCGCCATCGCGGCCTCCGGCAACAATATCGTTTCCGAGCCCGGCACGACCGCTTCCGCGGCCAAGCCCACCTCCGGTGAAGTGCTTCGGGAACTGGACTACTCGAAGCGGCTCGAAAGCCCTCGCGTCGAAGATAAATTGGAGCCGGCCTCCTCGAGCCCCGAGAATCTGCGTCACCAAGAAAGCCACACCACCCAAAACGACGGCCGCTAAGCCGGCGGCGAAAAAGCCGGCGCCAAAGCCGGACACCGGCGACCGCTCCCAAGGACCACCTCCAACGCCAGCTTTTGGGCTCTGCCGCGGGGACCTTCACGATCCAAGTTGTGGCCCTTAAAACGAATGACGCGGCGCAGAAACTGGTCAACCGTCTGAAAACGAAAAACTACCGAGCCTATCTAGAGCCGGGCGGCGAGACCGGTCTTTATCGAGTGCGCGTCGGACGATTCCAGACTCGGGCAGAGGCCGAAAAAGTCGCCAAGATGTTGCGCGACAGCGAAAAGTTCAAGCCGTATATTACTCAGTAGCGTGAAACTCGCCGTTGCCGGGACTGTTTCGGGCACGCTCTTTTTTATCTCCTTTCCCGATTTCGGCATCTCTCTTGCCGCTTGGGTTGCACTCGTCCCGTTCCTTTTTCAATTGACCCGATCCACGCCGCGCCGGGGTTTCATGCTCGGCGCCGTCACGGGATTGGTCGGCAACGCAGGTCTCGTCTATTGGACCAGCCACGTCATGGTCACTCACGGTGGGCTTGAGCCGGCCCGTAAGCATCGGAGTACTGCTGGCCCTGGTGGGCTACCTCGCCTTTTATTTCACCGTCTTCGGGGGGCTTTCGGCTTTGGCCTGTCGGTTCGGCGGCGCGCGAGCCATCCTTGCAACACCCGTTTTGTGGGTGGGGCTGGAGTTTCTTCGCAACTACCCATGGGGTGGATTTCCATGGTGCCTCCTCGGCTATAGTCAAGTGAGTGTGCTGCCGGTCATCCAGTTGGCGTCCATCACGGGGATTTATGGAGTCTCGTTGCTCGTGGTTTTTGTCAATGCCGTCGTCGCCTTTGTCTTGACGCAGCCGGGGAGACGGCAGGTGTGGATCGCAGTCGTGCCTACGGCTTTGTTTTTGGTGGGAGTGATTGGTTTCGGATTGTGGGAGCTTTCGAAGTCCCTTCCCGATCCGACCTATCCGGTAGCGGCGGTGCAGGGAAACGTTCTCCAGAAACACAAGTGGGAGCCGGGATTCGCCAATCGAATCTACGCCGATCACATGAAGCTTTCGCGTCGCGCGTCGCGCGAGGGGGCACGTCTCGTCGTTTGGCCCGAGTCTTCGACGCCCTTTGACTACGACCGGACGCCACAGCCCTCCGAGTCCATGAGTCGGTTTGCCCGGTCCGCCGACGTTTTTCTTCTCTTTGGTTCCGATGACATGGAGGTCCTCGGTCGCGAAGAGGGGGGGGGCTACCGACTCTATAACGGAGCCAAGCTCATCGCGCCGGATGGCGAAGTAGCCTTCCATTACCGGAAGATCATCCTCGTTCCTTTTGGTGAGTACGTTCCGATGAAAGGACTCTTCTTCTTCGCCGAGAAACTGACCGAGGGAGTCGCCGACTTTTCTCCCGGAGAAGAGGTCACGGTTGCGGATGTGGGAGACGGACGGTTGGGGTTGTTCATTTGTTACGAGGCGATTTACCCGGGACTGGTGCGGCGATTTGTCCGGGAAGGCGCCGAGCTACTGATCAACATTACGAACGACGCCTGGTTTGGGCCGAGCTCGGCACCCTATCAACATTTACACATGGCGATGGCTCGCGCGGTCGAGACCCGGCGCTATCTGGTCCGTTCCGCCAACACCGGCATCTCGGCCATTGTCGATCCCTACGGACGCCTGCTCCAGCAAAGCGACCTGTTCGAACAAGACGTGGTGAGTGGAAAGATTAGCTTCCGAGACGACGAGACACTCTTCGTTCGGTACGGAAACGTGCTGGCCCATGCATCGGCGGTCGTGACCTTGTTGTTTGCAATCGTTGCTTTGGTGCTTTGCTTTTCTCAGGTAGGCCAGTCTGCGCCCGGCAAGTTTCTGTAGGCCAGGCTGTGCCTGGCGATTAGCACCTCAGGGAACAGTCAGTAGTCAGCGAACCTCGTCATCGTGGTCTGTCGCCGCGCTCAAATCCACACCGAGCCAGCTGCATGCATCCTTGATGGATCGGAAAACTTTGAGCTCCCACGGGAAGTCGGCCATGTAGGCTTGGTGCATTCTCGAGATCCCATACACGACATCGCGTGACGCCACGATTGCGGTTTTTCCGCCTGCGCGCTGTTGCTTGTACAATGCGGCAACTTGACTGATCTGTCGAGGTCCCTCCGAAGGAAAGTTGGTCACTACCGCATCACGAAGATCCCAGAGGGAGTTGTTCGTCTTACCGTTTTCATAGAATGACGTGATTGAATCCACGATATCGTCCACGGACAGAGATCCTTTGACGGTGAAAACCGTCAGGTCTTTATATGAGCGGCTGTGGATCGGCATCTTGGCCTTTAAATAAGTATATATTGATGGGGTCCCGCGCCCAAGACGCGGAACCCCGTGATTCAGATCCCTCACTTGACGGTGGTCGGGATGTTTTGCTCCTTGAGGAAATTGTTGAACTCGGTCAGGTTCGTTCCGAGAAATTGCTCGAGCGCGGCGAGGCTCTCCTCGAGCCGGGCCCGGAGCATGTCGGCGACCTGCTGTTGTTGCTCCGTGGGTGGAAAATCGGCGGTCGTGTCGAGCTCCCGCATCAGCTCGATGTAGCGGCCGTAGAGTTTCATCCCGTTGCGGAACGAGTCTTCGACGACCGCCGGTCAGATGGACGTCGATGAAACGGTGCTCGACCTCGATGGCCTGATTGAGAAGGCTTCGGCGGCTTCTGTAATCAGAGTCGGCACTTCGGGCTTCCTTCGAGAGAGCGCTTCACATCTTCGACTTGATTTCGGATCCACTCGAGCTTGTTGACCGCGGTGACCAGCTTGTTGAACTCCTCCTGCATTTGAAGACGACAAGGCGACCTGCGCGCGAATGTCGGTCAGGTTTCCTTCGGAGTTGGGATCCTTGAGGACCGTCGAGCGCCTGGGTCTTCGTGTCGTCCCCAACGGTCAAGTCGTACGGTATAAGTGCCGGGAACGGCTTTCGGACCCTGCTTGAATCCGCTGCTCCAGGTGATGGGTGCGCGACCCTCTTCGTCAGGTACTGCCACCCAATCCTTGCCGGGAGGATCGGTTCGGAGCACCGGGTCCTTCCGATCCTCATGCCTGAGGTCCCACCAAATGCGGTTGATGCCGGTCTTCTTTGAGCCCTCGAGAGTCCGCACCAGGTTCCCCTGGGCATCCAGGATCTCAATCGTGACATCGCCTTCGGGTTCCGAGCCCAGCCAGTAGTTGATGCTCGCACCATATGTCAGGATTCTGTGCCTCGAAGCTCGCTTTCCGCGAGCTGACGCACGAGGTTCGACGGGCTGAAAGCGATAGGTGTCTTTGGGTTTGAAGAGGTGGATGTCCGAGCTTCGCGTGCTCGAGGTGAGCTGCTGCAAAGGCGTGATGTCGTCCAGGATCCAAACGCCCCGGCCGTAGGTGGCGATAACGAGGTCGTTGAAGTGCGGTTGAACTTGTAGACCGTAGACCGGCGTCGGCAGGCATGTTGGTCCTGAGCGACTCCCAGTTTTCCCCGTCGTCAAGGGAGACCCAGACCTGATTCTCGGTGCCGGCGTACAAAAGCCCGGGCCTCACCGGATCCTCGTGGATCGAGTGGACGTAGCTGAAGACCGACCGGGGGATGCCCGAGTCGACGCGCTTCCACGATCTGGCCGTAGTCGGTGGCTCTTGTAGATGTAGGGTTCGGTGTTTCCCTGCAAGTGGTCGTCCACGGCGATGTAAACCTTGCCGCCGGCGTGCGGCGACGCATAGATCTCCTTGATCCAAGCCCATTCGGGGAGCTCCGGCATTTTGGAGCTGACGTCGGTCCAGTTTTGGCCGCCGTCCCGGGTGACCTGAACCGTTCCGTCGTTGCTTCCCGTCCAGATGACCCCGGCTTCCGCGGGAGACTCGATCGATGCAGTACAGCACTGCACCGTCATAGGTCTGGAGGTTGTCGGTCGTGGTGCCGCCCGAGTCTTCCTGATGGCTTTCGACGTTCCGGGTGAGGTCGGGACTGATCACGGTGTAGCTGTGACCCATGTCCGTCGTCATGTGAACGCGCTGGCTGCCGATATAGACCTTCTTGTTGTCGTGGGGCGAAATTTCGATGGGGAAGGACCAGTGGAAGCGTTCCTTGATCCTCTTCGGCGCCCAGCCGATGGCCGACTCGGGCCAAACCTCGACGTCTCGAACTTGCATGGTCTCGAGGTTGATCACGTTGCAGCCGGCGTCGAAGCAACCCGACCAAGCATATTTGTTGGTCACCTTGTTGACGCTACCGTGACCCGACTCGCATCCGCCGTAGTTTCTCCAGTCGCCCTCGGATTGGGCCGGCGCCACCGAAAAAGCCGCCCATTCGGGTGTTGCTCGGAGCCATAAACGAAGGTCCGTCTTGCCGGTTGGTGTAGACCCAGTAGGGAATACGGGAGTCGGTGTCGATGTGGTAGAGCTGTGCGATGGGATACACCACTCGGTCCCAGCTCACCCCTTTATCCCAAGAGAAGGAGAGTCCGCCGTCGTCGGCGATCATCATTCGCTCCGGCATTTCGGGATCGATCCACATGTCGTGGACGTCCCCAGCCCGCCGGCGGGGAGGGGCGCTCCATCGTCTTGCCTCCGTCTCGACGTCATCGACCAGACGACGGATTGGAAATAAACCCGGTCCTCGTCGTCGGGCGCGATCCGCATCCGGGTGTAGTAAGCGGGCCGTTCCAACATGTCGTGGCTGTTGTTCATGAGCTTCCAGGTCTTACCTCCGTCATCGGAGCGATAGAGACCCGGATCGGCATCCTCGATCAAGGCGTAGACTCGATTGGGATTGCTTGCGAGCCACATCCACCGAGGTCTTACCCACGGGATGTTCGGGAAGGCCCCCTTTGAGTTTCTCCCAGCTGTCGCCACCATCCAGGGTGACGTGGATGCCGCTTCCCGGACCGCCACTATTCAGCATCCAAGGTTTGATATCGATCTGCCACATGCGCGGCAAAGAGTTTCTTGGGATTACCGGGATCCATGTTGAGGTCCGAGCAACCCGTGTTCTCGTTGACGAACAAGATCCTCTCCCAGTTTTTGCCGCCGTCGGTCGTACGGAAAACGCCCGCGCTCTTCTTGGGCCTTGTGGGCATCGCCCACGGCGCAGACGTATACGGTGTCCGGGTCGTAAGGGTGAACGACGATACGGCGATCCGGGCCGTCTCCTTCAACCCCATGTGGGTCCAGGTCGTGCCCCGGTCGAGCGACTTGTAGACGCCGTTGCCGGGAGACGTGTAGGGTCGGATGTAGAAGGTCTCTCCCGTCCCGGCCCACACCTCGTTGGGGGCCGACGGCGCCACCGCCAAGGCACCGATGGAATGAGCTTCTTGATCGTCAAAGACGGGCTCCCAGTCGAAGCCATTGAGAGTCCGCCAAATCCCCCGCTAGCGGCGCCTACGTAAACGATGAGCGGATTGCCCGGCTCGCCGGCACGGAGATCGCACGGTTGCCCGGCGGTCCGATATGACGCCAGGTGAGTTGCCGAAACGCGTCGGGTTCGGGATCACCCGCCTGAAGAGCCGGCGAAGCGGAAATGGTTCCGATTCCGACCACCATTGCCAAGATCGCGATGGATATGGCTCGTGCCCAATATTTGTTTTTCACTCCTTGCACTCCTTTCCTGCTCTAGTTGCCAACAACGGTCGATGCGTAAAGCGGATTGATGAAAATCCCTTTGGAGATGAAGATCTCATAAAATCAGCCGATTGTAGCTGTTGAGGCGAAGGCTAACACAAGTCACATCGTGGGAAAAAGGGGACTGGTACCTGTCAAAACCGGTGGGTGTAGTTGATTTTCGTGGTCGCGGCGCGACTCAATGTCACCAGACCCGCCACCTCGGACAACCAGTTGTGTGTATACACGAAGTAGAGGTCGCTTCCTGGTTGGAGAATCCATCGGAAGCGAGAGTACAAACCGTAGCTTTTGGAGACATTGTCGTACTGCACGATACCGGTGGCGGATATCCAGGGGCTGAATTGCCAGTCTCCGTTGAACCGCGCGAGCTTGGTCTCGAACTCTCCTTCGGGAAGACTTACCTTGTTTTGCTCCCAGTCGGCGGAAATGCGGATTCCCGGAGCGGGTCTCACCGTTAGCCCAAGCTCGAGGCCGGTGCGATCCCCGGACCAAAACTTTCCTCGAAGGTACTCGATATCCGTAGAGACGGCGCGCTGGCTGGCGCTCTCGAAGCTCACTTCGAAGTCGTTGAAGTTGTATTCGTCCACGGGGATCACGACGCCGTCACTGATCTCGAACTCTTCCTCGAGCCGTTCGTATCGCGAGTTGATCTTGAAGTCTAAGTTGTCGCCGCTTTCGAAGCGGATGTCGAGGAGCGTGAGCTCCAATCGGCGGGTGAGCAGTTGGTTTTCGAGATCGGTAAGGTACTCGAACATGGGTCCGAAGCGGAACTGCCGAATGAAAGAAATGCTCTTCGGGCGAGGCGAGTAGTAGGCGGAAGGCTGCACGCGCCGGAATCCGTTCCGTGGGTTGAACCCGACGGCCGGGTCGTAGTGGTCCCCGAACTCCCGATAAGAGCAATGAACTCGCCAGAGGTCATTGGGAAAGTTGATCCGGATCCCGCGGGTCGAACGATCCCAAGCGGTGGAGAAGTCATCGTAGGCGGTTCTCGTCGTGTGGACATAGAAGGCCTCGAACTGAAAGTTCTTGTCGCCCAGAAAGCGGGACGTGTAGAAATCCAGATCGACTCCAACGGTGTGACGATCGGGGGGTGCCGCGGCGGATTCGAGATCCTCGGTGGCGCGCCGGGTATAGATGACTCCTACCGAGGACTGAGCGAAAAAATTGCGCTTGAACCGACCCACGGTGAAGTCTTCCTGGGGCGTAAATGTCTTGGCGGCCTGTTCGAACGTGGAGAAATCCGATGTCATTGCGTCCCGATTGACCGGCCAATCGTGCTCCATAGACGATAGGAATCGGATCGCCCTCGACGAGACCGATACGGCGGCTGAAGTAGGGATTGACTCCACTGGCGGGAGAAAAAGTAAACACGCTCGAGCCTTCCAGGAAGAAGTCTCTTTGCTCCGGAAACTGAAGTGGGAACCGGGTCAAGTTCACACGACGTTGGTCGACTTCCACTTCCGCGAAGTCCGTGTTGACGGTAAGTGACGCCCTCAGACTCGGGGTCACGCTGTAAGTCAGGTCGGCGCCCACGTCGGCTGGGGTTTCAGTCGTGAGCTGGCCGGTGTCCTCGTCCGTGTTCTGTTTCCACGAAGCCGCGCCATAGGGTTTGACCTCGAGCCCCAGTCCCTGAGACATGCCCGACAGACCGGTGAGTTGACCGGCAAAGACGGGGCGTAAGAGATTCTGGTTGAGGAGCCAGCCGCTCCAAAGCGCCTCTTCGTTTCGACGGCGGATGGTGCGCTGAAAGTTTATTCCCCATGTGTCGCTGCGGGGATCGAAGTTCAGGGTCCGAAAAGGGATTTCTATCTCGACCGACCAGCCGTAGTCACCTCGGGCCACCTGAGCTTCCCAGATCCCATCCCAGGACATGTTGAGGCCGTCGCGGGCGCTGACGCGGATGATTCCGTCTCCCATCATGCCGGCGGGATTGGTCTCGAAGTAGTAAGCCGTGCGGCCGTCCAGGAACGTATCGAGAATCAACATGAAGCGATCGTCGCTGTGGAGTTCTCCGTCTCGCTGTTTCTGGTAAGCGAGAATGCCGGCCGGTTCGCTGTCGTACAAAGTGGCGCCGATGTAGAGGCTATTGCGGTCATAGGCGATGCGAACCTCGGTTTTCTCCGTGGCCGGAGCACCCTCCTGCGGCTCTCGTTGAAGGAAGTCCTCGGCTGGGATGACCCGATCCCAAAAGGGCTCATCGAGTCGGCCGTCGAGACGAACGTCTTCGTCCTCGGCCAGGGCACGAGCGGCGACCGTTCTTTTTTCGTCCGGTTCAGCCCGAGCCGACTCCAACGGAAAAAGGAGAAAAAGGATTACAAGGAACGATGGCAGAAAGGGAGCTTTTCGCAAGTACAACGGTGTACCATCCTTGTCAGGCAAGTAACCGGGGTATTGTTCGAGTTCGAGCTCATCTTAATGGCGGCAGGATAACCTTTTCCGCCATTTCCTCGCAAGATCCGTCGGTGTATTATCGTGAATGGCCGCATACCGTCTGGGTTTTCGGAGGAGAGGTAAAGGAGATAACTCCATGAGACAAGCCGTTATGACCGCGCCGGGAACGATTGAGCTCCGCGACATATCAGAGCCCGAGGCCGGCCCGGGCGAGGTGCTTTTGCGTATCCGCGGATCGGTGTTTGCGGAAGCGACGTTCACGTCAACCACGGCAAACATCCGTTTACGTCCTATCCGGTGGTCCAAGGGCATGAGTTTTCTGCGGTCGTGGAAGCGGTGGGCGAGGGCGTCGAGTCCATCAAGGTAGGCTCCAAGGTGACGGCACTGCCTCAAATCGTCTGCGGCGAGTGCGGACCGTGCCGGCGGGGAGACGTCCACATCTGTGACCGGCTCAAGGTCAAGGGATTTCAGGCACCCGGCGTAGCTCAGGACCTTTTCGTGACCGCGGCGGAAAAGGTCGTTCCACTCCCCGCTCGATTTTTCTCACGAGCAAGGAGCGCTGGTCGAGCCCGTATCCGTAGCGGTTCATGCGACGAGCCGTGCAGGGGATTTGGAAGGAAAAAGCGTCGTTGTGTTGGGCGCCGGTCCCATCGGAAACCTCACGGCACAGATGTCGCGCGCCCGGGGAGCTACGGTCCTTATCACCGACGTGAGCGATTTTCGTTTGGAGATCGCGCAACAATGCGGTCTCGAAGCGGTCTCGAATGCGGGGGCGGAGTCGCTGGGCGACGCTTCGAGACGTGTGTTTGAAGGCGCAGGCTTCGATATCGCTTTCGACTGTGCGGGCGTCCAAGAGAGTATCGATGCTGCCGTCGAGGCCGTCAACAAGGGCGGTTTGATTGTCGCCGTCGCGGTCTATGAGGGTAAGCCGCGTGTGGACCTGTCGGTGGTGGGGGACCGAGAGCTCGCCATCGTTGGCACGCTGATGTACCAGTACGCGGACTACGAAGAAGCGGTGCGGAGAATCGCCTCGGGTGACATCGTGACTGCGCCGCTCGACTCGAAACATTTTCCCTTCGAGGAGTACCCCTCGGCGTACGAGTTCATCGATCGGCAGGGTGCGGAGAGCATGAAAGTGTTCATCGAACTATGAGGACGACGACATGAAATCCTTTGACTGTTTCCAACCGACGGAAATTCGATTCGGCCCGGGCCGCATCCGCGAGGTGGGCGAGGTCGTGGCTCGCTTCGGCAAACGTTGCCTCTTGGTTACGAGACCGGAAACCGAGGCTTCGGGCTCGGTTCTGGCCGACGTGAAGAAGGGCCTAGAAGAAGCCGGTGTTTCCGCGAGAGCACTTCGACGGTGTGATACCCAATCCAACGACCGACTGTATCACCGCGGGGGCGGACGCAGCGGAGGCACACGGGGCCGACGTCATACTCGGGCTGGGTGGAGGTTCGAGCATGGATGCGGCCAAAGCCATTGCCGTCGAAGCGACTCATGAAGGGACGTCTTGGGATCACCTTTTCTACCGCGAAACCCAACCCACGGAAAAAACCCTACCCGTGATTGCCGTCACGACGACGTCGGGCACAGGATCTCACGTGACTCAAGTCGCGGTCATCACGCATACGGCGACCCGCGACAAGTCGGCCATTTATCACACGAACGTCTACCCGAAGGTGGCCATCGTCGATCCCGAGTTGATGGTGAGCGTGCCGAAGCACGTGACGGCCTCGACGGGATTCGACGCTTTTTGTCACGCCTTCGAGGCTACCCTACACCCCAATGCGTCGGCCTACATCGAGCTCGTCGCCTGGGAAGCGATCGGGTTAGTGCTCAACCGTTTGCCCCAAGCTCTAGTCGACGGATCGGACCTCGAGGCTCGGTCGGCTCTGGCGTGGGCCGATACCCTGGCCGGTCTCGCCATCGCCAACGCGGGCGTCACGCTCCCGCACGGCATCGGCATGGCCATCGGCGGAATGTATCCCCACGTCATGCACGGCGAAACTCTGGCGCTCAACTATCCCGCGTTTACGCGATTCACTTGTTCGTCCGCCGTGGCCCAATTCGCTAGGCTGGGAAGGCTTCTTGACGAGAGCCTAGACCACGCGCCGGATGAAGAAGCAGCGGAAAAGTCCTGCGACGAACTGGATGCCTTTTTGAAGAAGATCGGAATGTGGATGAGCCTCGAAGACAAGGGTGTTCCCGAGGAGGAGCTACCGGCGCTCGCGAAGCAATCCATGGTCTTGCCCGACTACCAGGGCAATCCGCGGGTACCGACTGAAGAAGAGATGCTCGCTCTTATAGAGCAATGCTACCGCCGCTGATTAGCACTTTGGACCGCAAGTACGGCAACGTATTATCGACCGAGTAAACCTGAAGAAAAACGCCAAGCCGCCAAGGAGCAAAGACGCCAAGCGGAATGTGAAATGAGCGCTCAAGACGCACTGGATTCTCTCGGTCTAGGCGTGCTCGAGAGATTCTCCGGAAGAAGACAACGACCTAGTATCTGTAGTGAAGCAAAGACGATGAATAAATTATCTTGGTGCTAATCCCACTTTGCGTCTCCGCGTCTCTGCGACTTTGCGTTGAGTCTTTTTTTTATATGTGCTTGTATTTATGAAATCCAGTGCTTAGGAACTCATGACAACTATCGATCTAGTCATTGTCATCGCCTATCTCGTCGGAATCATGACGGTAGGGATTCTGGCGGGATACCGAAAAAACACCTCGAGTCGCCAGTTCTTTTTGGCGGGGAAGTCCCTCCGTTGGCCCATGGTGGGTGCGGCGCTTTTCACGGCCAACATTTCGACCATTCATCTGGTTGGCCTCGCGGCGGACGGCTACCGGATCGGTCTCGTCGTCGGTAACTTCGAATGGATGGCGACCTTTTGCCTCATCCTCCTGGGCCTCGTCTTCGTTCCGTTTTATTTGAGGAGTAATCTGGACACGCTGCCGGAGTTCCTCGAAAAGCGTTACAGCCCGGCGCCGCGTATGATCCTGGCGTTCATCGCCATCGTTTCGGCACTCCTGATTCACATCGGCGTCAGCATCTATGCCGGGGCGACGGTCTTCAACACCTTTTTCGGCATCCCCGTCATCTGGGCGGTGATCGTCATTGCGCTCGTCACGGCCGTTTACACCATTCTGGGTGGGCTCAGAGCCGTCATTGTGACCGACTCCATCCAGGCGGTTCTCCTTCTCGGCGGAGCCGTAGCTTTGACGCTCATGGCTTTGTTTGCGCTCCCGAGTCACGGCATTCACTCCCTCGCCGAGCTCAAAGAGGCCGTCAAGCCCGAACAGCTCAGCATGCTCCATTCCTTCCGGAATCCGGAGACGGGCCGGTTGAACGAGTTTTCCTGGGTCTCGGTGCTCTTGGGTTATCCGATACTGGGCATCTGGTACTGGTGCACCGACCAAACCATCGTTCAGAAATCGCTTGCTGCAAAGAGTATGCGTGACGGCCAGCTCGGCGCGGTTTTCGCGGGCGGCCTCAAGATTTTACCGCTCTTTTTCATGGTGCTTCCCGGTGTTTTGGGATACGTCCTTTTCAAGGACCAAATAGCAGCGCCCAACGACACCCTTCTCGTCATGATCCAGGAGCTTCTACCGGCGGGTCTGAAGGGCTTGCTTGCCGCCGGATTGCTCGCGGCGGTTATGAGCACGGTCGAATCTGCCCTGAACAGCACGGCAACGGTCACGGCGGAAGACATTGTCAAGCGCCTGCGTCCTCAGACCCACGACAAAACGCTGGTGTTGATCGGCCGGGTTACCGCCGGTGTGGTCATCGTGCTGGCCATCTTGTGGTCGCCCTATTGCGGCCGGTTCGTCAGCATCTTCGAAGCGATCAACAAGATCCCCATGATGTTCGCACCGGCCATCACCTGCGTTTTCCTGCTCGGCGTGTTTTGGAAACGCGGCACCAAGGAAGCGGCCTTGACGACGTTCATCTTTGGGTTGGGTTTGGGTGTCGTCTATTTCTTGGTGGATTTGCCGGCCTTCGGCACGACACGGCTGGTCGCGGATGAATGGGGCATTCCCTTCATGCAAGTCGGCTGGTGGCTTTTCTGCATGTGCGTCGTCGTTTATGTCGTCGTGAGCCTGCTAACGCCGCCGCCCAGCCGGGAACAGCTCGACGCCATGGGTTGGCAACCGCCGTTGAGAGCGTTGATGGGAAACAAGGTCCGCGGCCTTTCTGATCCTAGAGTTGTTTCGGTCGGTCTCTTTGCGGTGATGTTGCTTTTATATTTTTTGCTTCGGTAATGCTCACACCAGACCTCTTTCCTGACTGAAAGTGAGTCTGTATTGCCGATGGTATGACTATAGTATTACCTTGGTCTTTCATATTGTGCTACTATTAAACAATGGCAAGTACGAAAATTGGGGTCTCTCTTCCTGAGGACCTCGTGGCATTTGCTGACGAAGAAGCGGCGCGGCGAGGCACATCCCGCTCCGGTTTGCTTGCATCGCTTCTTGAGGCCGAGAAGATCCGCGAACAAACACGTCAGTATCTGGACAAGCACGGCTGGGATGTTGCTGAAGACGAACAAGGATGGCGTGAGTACCAGCGGCGACGAACGGCGGAGGAGTACGGTGGCGATCAGTGGTGACGCCCTGCCGCGGCGCGGGGAGATTTGGTGGGTAAGGGTTGACAAACGTCGTCCCGCTTTGGTCGTTCAGACCGATAGAGTGCGCGAGCCGCGAGTACGTTCTTTTCTCGTTGTGCCTCTTACCAGCCGTATCCACCTAGAGGGTCTGCCAGGAAATGTGAGACTGGACCGGCGAGCCACACGTCTCCCCAAGGCCTCCGTCGCCAATGTCTACGATGTTCAAAAAGTGCTCCGTTCCGACTTCGCGGAGTGCCTCGGGATGATTCCTCGAAATGATCTCTCGGCGGTCGAACATGGACTGCGGCTCGTACTCCAACTGTAAACTCCAGCACCGACGAACGCGGGAGCTTCTTTGACTTTACCTACGCATGGTGCGGTTTTCACTCTCTGAACCATCGTCAACGACATTTCCGATTATCGGAACCGGGTGAGGCAACGTTTCCCGGCGGCTCGACGTCTAAAGACGTGGGAGGCTGCCATGCTATCGGGTATCTTTCACGACCTTCGTTTCGCCCTTCGCTCATTTTCCAAATCGCCCCTTCTTGTGGCAGTCGCAACCGTCTCTTTGGCGCTCGGCATCGGTGCGAACACGGCGATCTTCACGCTCTTCGACCAGGTGCTTCTACGTTTGTTGCCGGTCAAGGATCCGGCTTCCCTCGTGATTGTCGCGATGCAGGGCAACCATGTGGGGAGCAACCGTGGCCGGAACGCCGTTTCCTACCCCATGTACAAGGACTACCGCGAGAGAAATCAGGTTTTTGACGGCATTCTCTGCCGGCGAGGCGTGGTCGTAAACCTCGGATTCGGAGATGGTACGGAGCGGGCCGAGGCCGAGCTCGTGTCGGGCAACTACTTCGAGGTCCTTGGGATCCAGCCGGCGCTGGGGCGAGTCCTGTCGATGGACGACGAGCGGGCTCCCGGAGCTGATCCGGTGGTCGTTCTCAACTACGACTATTGGCGCCAACGCTTTGCCTCGGATGAGGGCATCGTCGGAGAGGCGATCCGCGTAAACGGGCACCCGATGACAATCGTCGGCGTTGCCGCGCCCGGTTTCCAGGGTGTGAGCCTTGGCTTTCGCCCGAAACTCCACATTCCCGTCACGATGAAGCGACTGGTGACGCCCTCGTGGGACGATCTCGACAACCGCCGGTCCCGGTGGCTCCAGGTCCTTGCGCGTCTCAAAGCCGGAGTTTCTCGAGAACAAGCCGAGGCATCTCTGCAAACACTCTACAAGCAAATCATCACGATGGAGGCTGATGAACCCTACTTCGCGGACGTCAGCGCACATCATAAGGAACGGTTTCTCCAGTCCCACGCCGTCATCCTGCCCGGGGGGCAGGGTGATTCCGGGATGCGCCGCACCCTCGAGACGCCGCTCAAGGTCCTCATGGGTTTCGTGGGGCTCGTTCTTTTTATCACCTGCGCCAACGTGTCCAATCTGCTCGTCGCGAAAGCGACGAATCGGCGCAACGAGATTGCCCTCCGGCTTGCGCTAGGAGCTGGAAGGCGGCACATCCTCCGACAGCTTTTTGTTGAGAGCTTCCTGCTGGCTCTAATCGGAGGTTTTTTTGCTCTTCTCGTAGGCTATTTGACGAGCCGGGGCCTAATCCTTCTGGCTCCGAGTGAGGAAGAGCGGCAGGCGCTCACGGCGACACCCGACGCCCGTATACTCGGCTTCAACTTGATGGTCACCGTGGTGGCGGCATTCGGCTTCGGACTCGTTCCGGCGCTTCAAGCCTTGAGGACGGATCTGGTCTCGACGATCAAACAGCAGTCGGCCTCGAGCGCGGCAGGACATGGGGCTCGCGCCCGGAAAATCCTCGTGGTGGTTCAAGTCTTCGTGGCGCTCCTTTTGCTCGTCGGCTCGGGACTTTTCGTTCAGAGTCTTCAAAAGCTGAACGAGGTCGATCCGGGTTTTCGCGCGACGAACCTCGTCCGCTTCAAGCTCGACCCGACGCTCAGCGGATACGACGTCGCGCGAACGAAGGAGTTTTACGGGCGTTTGCAGGAGCGGTTGCATGGGATGGCGGGGGTCGAGTCCGCGGGTCTCGCCGTCGTGGCCATCATGGAAGGAGACGAATGGGACTCGAGTATTACGGTCGAGGGGTATCGTGCGGCGGAGGACGAGAACATGAATCCTCACTTCAACTCGGTTTCCTCGGGCTATTTCGAAACCCTCGGCATTACGGTCCGGGAGGGTCGTGACTTCGACGCGAGTGATACAGACGGTGCGAAACCGGTCATCATCGTAAACGAGACTTTTGTGGAACGATACTTCGAGACCGAGAGCCCTCTCGGATACCATATCGGTTTCGGACGAGGCCCGAACGTGATCCCGGATATGGAGATCGTGGGGGTGGTCGAGGACGCGAAGTACGAGAACCTACGGGATGAGGTACCCCGCCAAGTCTTTGTCCACTACCCGCAGAGCGAGTGGGCAACGCAGATGACGGTTTACGTGCGCGCGTCGATTTCCTCCGATACCTTGCTCACCGCGATCCGCGGCGAGGTCGGGAACCTGGATGCGACAATGCCCATCTTCGACATGAACACCATGGAAGATCAGCTCGACCGTTCGTTGGCCATGGAGCGGCTGGTCGCTTTTCTAGCGAGCGCCTTTGGGATTCTCGCGGCCGTTTTGGCCTTCGTCGGCCTCTATGGAGTCACCGCATTCGGAGTGTCGAGGCGCACGGCCGAGATTGGGCTCCGAATGGCACTTGGAGCACGCGGAAGCTCGATTGTCCGGATGGTGCTCAAAGAGGTGTTGATTCTCACGGGCGTCGGCGTCGCCATCGCCGTGCCGTCCGCCTTTTGGATGGGCAAGCTCATCGAAAGCCAACTCTACGGTGTGCCCTCACGCGATCCCTTAACCATGGTCGTGTCGACTTTTCTCCTCCTTTCCGTAACGGTTCTCGCCGGCGCCATTCCGGCCATACGAGCCAGCCGGTTGAGTCCGTCGATCGTTCTCCGCTATGAGTAGCGATTTAATCGGCGACCCTACGGCTGTAAAGACTGGAATCCACATGTAAATAGGCTGCTCGGGACAGGGCTCCGAGCAGAGAACCCCTCCTCAAAGATAGACTTCACTAGAGAAAGTTGCCCACGTAGCTATGGATAATCCATCAGGTCTTGCGTAATCATTTGGCATCTTGTGGCACTGAGGTTGCTGACGATCATCAGCAGAGAATTCCAGGAAGAAAACATGAAGACATGGCACCTCATCAGTTTTGCAATGTTCTTTGAGCTTACTTGTCGCCCCGCTCCCCCACAAGAGAGCTTGGTCCCCGACTTTCAAGCCTTTTCCGGCCCCTACTTCGGCCAGAAGCTGCCACGAGATGAGGCTCAGCTTTTCATGCCCGGCACCATCTCTACTTTAGGCCGAAACGGAAACATCACCTTTCTCGATGACGGCAAATTCTGTGTCTTCACCTCAGACGAAACCGGTACGCGATTTACTTATCTGGAAGACGGCCGCTGGAGCAACCCGCAGCCCGTACCCTGGGGACGCAAGCGAGGGTTGAACGACTATACGCTGGGTGGAGACGGCAAGACCTTCTACTGGCAGTCGACAGACCCAACCGATGAGAAAGATACGACAAGAGACGTTAATCTCTGGAAGTCGGAACGGAACGGCTTGCGATGGACCGACGCTGCGCCGTTGCCGGAAGTCGTCAATCACCCTGAGTTCAACGAAATCTACCCCACGGCCACCGCTGACGGTTCAATCTATTACTTTTGCTCGAACCGGCCGGACGCCCGTAGAACCGACATCTACGTCAATCGAGCCGACAATGGCGAATACTTGGCGACAGAGCGACTGCCCTGGCCCATCAATTCCGACTACGGCGAGTTCGACTTTATTGTCGCCCCCGACGACAGCTACTTGATCTTCTCATCGGACCGACCGGGGGGATACGGACAGGACGATAACTACATTTGCTTTCGCAGGGACGATGGCTGCTGGACTCACCCGGTCAACATGGGGTCAAGAGTAAACTCTTACGGTAACGAGATGCGCTCCTTCGTGACGCACGATCAGAAGGCTTTCTTTTTCGGAAGTACGCGCCGGGCGACGGTTCCAAAGGGTGAAGTCTTCGAGTCCGAAGCTGCTGTGAAGTACGGCGACAACGACGTCTATTGGATCGACGGCTCCATCATTTCCGAGCTCAAAGAAATGATGCTCGCGAAGACCTGTGCCGCGGAAATAGTCCGTCAAGAGCTCGAGGACAAGGGTCTACCATCAGCCATTGCTAAGCTCGAAGAGCTTCACGAGGCCGGAGAAGAACGTTTCGTGTTCTCCCTCTTCGAGCTGCTGGACATCTGTGAGTCTCTCCTTGAAGAGGAGAAGCTAGACGATGCTGAGGCCTTTTACTTGGCCTTGAGGGAAACATTCGACCCATTCCGAATCCAGCACGGCTACGCCCAAATACTTTCAAATCACGGGCAGTTGGAGCGGGCCTTGTCTTTGCTCGACGAGTTGGGAAATGCGGATGAAACCATCGATTTGCCGGTGACTCTCGTTTATCTCTATTACGACCTCAAAGCGAGGGGCAACGTTGAAGATGCCATTAGGATCCTGCAGGCAATAGTCGAGAAGTTTCCGGACGTGTACCATCCATACTGCCATTTGGCCACACTGTATGAGAGCAAAGGCGACTTCGATCGAGCCAAAGACGCTTGTGAGAAAGCCATCGAGCTCAATCCGGATTTTACCGAAGCAAGACTGATCCTGGAGAAGCTCAGCGAAAACTAAAGAGCGATCTGGAGCTCCGCGGGTGTTTCGGTTTCGCCGGGACTAGAGATAGTCCTCGATCTCTAATCCAGTATTTCGGAGCATATTTCCGGACGGCTCGGGGAGCCTTTACCTCGAGATTTCCGCCTACTCAGCAGAATCCGTGGGTCCCGATCGGTTCGGGTAAATCGTCAAGCGTATGAAACAAGGCAACTTCCACGCTATACAGATACCATTAGCAGCCTAGCAACACCTGATGGGGAAGCACCGGTTCGACAACGGTTCAAAAGCTGGTCCATGGAATATCCCGCTTCGAATTGGGTATGAGAGATTAGGATCGAGATGCCGGTTAAACTAAAATGCCGGCTGGTGGAGGATTTTCCATGTGGCTGGTTTTTTGCCTGTTTTTAGCTCAATCCACGGTGACGCGGCTACCTGAAATGTCGAAAGAGGAAGCCATAGCGATCGCAAAGGAAACTCTGAGTCAGGAGCGGGATGTCGATGAGGGCCGGATTCAGGTTCGCCGCGCCGACGCCGTTCGGTGGCCGGATACCCGCCTGGGTTGCCCGCAGGAGGGGGAGACATTCACTGAGATTATAACCCCGGGGTATCGGGTGCTGCTTCAAGCGGAGGGGGCTCTTTACAGAGTTCACGTTGGCGGCGGGAGTGCCGTAGTTTGCGGCGGCGGCCTGCAAACCTGGGAGACGATGAAGCCGGGGGAGGTGATCCACGCGGAAGTGAAAGAAGAGCCCAGCATACCTACGCCGTCGAACCCGGCTCTTCAACAGATGGTAACACAGGCCAAGACCGACCTCGCCGAGCGGCTCGATATCAATCGAGGCCAGATCGACCTTTTGGAGCTCAAAGAAGTCGTGTGGCCGGACACCAGCCTGGGTTGCCCGCGGCCGGGTATGGCTTACCCTCAAGTGACCCGGGATGGACACCTCATTCGCCTACGGGCTGGAAAGCGAACTTACGAATACCATAGCGGGCAGAGTCGAGCCCCGTTCCTTTGTGAGCATCCTGCAAAAAGGTAAGCTCAAAAGCAAGACAGCGGGTCGGCAAAACCGACCCGCTGCCGTCTGCGTTGCTCCCAGCCCCTTTTGGCACGGAGCTGGGATCCTATTTACTTGGTCACTTCTCCTTCCGCGCAAGCAAGGGAAGTTCCGAAGAAGAAACCCCCTACCATCTCGGCGCAGTTTTCCCACTTGCCCTTTTTCTTCCCGGTCGCGCTAAAGGTAATGGTATGCGTTTCGCCGGGGACGCTTGGTATTGAAGTTACCAAAACATCCGTGCCATTGACGGGAAGCATCCCATCGCCGTCAACGTAGTAGTTATCCCCGGAGTTTCCATTCATGTCCTCCGCACCGACGGTCAAAAAACCACCATCTCCGTCGGACAACGTCGGGCCGTAGGTGAAACTGATGTCTTCGTACCCGTTCACACCGACCCAGATTTGGAAGGAATTGAGCTCGCCATCGCCCCAGTTGGGTGAATCCTCCCATTCCATGACAAACCAACTATCGGGTCCTGCAGAGACAAGGTACGCGTAGTAGTTGCCCCCCGTCGCGGGGTTGAGATCGGTCCAGAACGGAGCCAAAACGTTGTTCGGTCGGTTGGGATCGGGAAGAATTTGGTTGATGTAGCTGACGTCGTTCGAATCGCCCCCCCCACAACCGCGTAACCGTTGCTGACCATACCGATGGTTGTATAAGTCTGTCCCGCATAAACGAACGGTGGGACGTCGAAGTTCACGATGGATTCATCAGAGTGAGTTACATTCGGCGGTGCCCCAATATAGGAAAGAGGAAGATAGGCGTAAGGAGCGTACCCCGCATCCACCGTGATCTCGGGTGGTTCAGCGCCAAAGAGCGTGCCATCGAAGATCAGTCCGTTTCCGTCCTCTGTCGCCCCTACCACACTACCTTTTACGAGCTTCAACTGTTTGGGAAGTATGTCGGTGAGGCTGACCGTTTCATCGCTGAAGCTCGTGTTCGTGAGGCTGATAGTGCAGTCGGTGGTGTCGCCTTTCGGGAAAGTGGTGGGGTCGCAGAATTTGTCCAAGGTCACAGCGGCTTGTTGTCGAACGACGGTGATGGGGAAGTTCAGGTCGTGTTTTCCACCCTTTTTGCTCTTCAGGTTGAGATTCACGTGGCGGACCTCCCCGATCGGCACGTTACGCGCGTCCACCATGATCTCGAATGTCTCCAGGTCACCGGCGGAGATCTTGAGCTTTTTAGGTACGGTAATCTTCACGTCCTCCGGTCCCTTGACCTTGAGCTGCCACTCGGATTTCTTCGACAACTCGCTTTGAACCGTTCGCTCCACAGTGATTTTGCCGGGGTGGAGAGGAATGTAGAGACTGGGGTAATTGAGGTGCCACAACTCGCTCTGGAGATCGAGAAAATCCTGCTTGGATGGACTCAAGAAGGTCAAGCCGGGATCCCCTGCTTTTTTCAGATTGATGCGACCGGAGCCGAAGTCGAACGGATCGGCCGGCGTGACACCATCTTCTTTGACGACCTTCTTGGTGGTGGCGGTGGCCATGAGAGCGGACTTGATTTGCCAGGGGGTCCAGTCGGGATGTAAATCCTTTAGGAGTGCGGCAGAGCCGGCCACGTGAGGACTCGACATGGAAGTACCGCCGATGGACATGAACAGTCCCAGCTCTCCGAACGAGGAAGCCTCGCCGGAATCGTTGGGCATGGGTGTACCACCCGCAAGAATCGCTACGCCCGGTGCCGTCACGTCGGGCTTGCTGATTCCCAGAGTCTGTCCCGGACCACCCCGGGAACTGAAAGAAGCCATGACATCCTTGCCACCGGCCGTCCCGTTGGATAGAGGCGGTGGACCGCCGGGATGCTTTTTGACATTGGTGGAAATCCCCTGACTGATCGTTCCCATCACCGTCAACGTTTGACTCGACATGAAGTCGAGAAGGTCCACCCCCGCCGCGGCGTCTATATGAACGGCAGGGAGATAGTGCTTGTCGTGGTTGAGCGTTTGCGCGGCCGCCGTATTGAATAAGACCATTCCTGAAGCCCCGCCTGCTCTTGCGTTTTCACCTTTGGTCACCCTGGCAATGCCGCCCCGCTTGCAGATGACGATTTCTCCGCTGAACGTTCCGGCTGGGAACGGGGTGTTGCACATCCCCTTCTCAGGGTCGTCATCGGCAAGAGCGTCGAAATCAGTCGCCATAACGACCGCTGCAGATACATCTCCGGTGGTTGATGTGCCTACCAGCGACAAGGTATCGTCACCGAAGAGAGCCAGCGAGCCTTGAAAGTACCTATCGGTGGTGCTCGCGCCCACGGTTGTGGTCCAGGGTTCCCGGTGAGCCACTGTGTCGGCACCCGGTCCAGAGTTTCCGGCGGAAGCAGCTACAAAGACGCCTGCCTCATAAGCATCCAGGAAGGCAAGACTTGCCGCGCTGCTATAGGGATTGGTGCCACCACCGATCGAGAAATTGATCACGTCTACGCCGTCAAGGATGGCCTGCTGCACGGCGGCTGCGGAGTCCGAGCCGAAACAACCTTCCACACCACAAACGCGGTACATGACGACATGGGCGCGCGGAGCGACACCGGAAACCACGGCGATGTCGGGTGCCCCGAAAGCGTAGCTGGCCGGCGCACCGGCATTGCCGGCAGCGGTGCTGGTGGTGTGGGTTCCGTGACCGTCATCGTCTCGGGCCGAGGGAAACTCCGTGGGTATGAGACCGATGGCGAGGTCATAGGTGGCCATGAAGCGCGCCGCACCGATTAACTTGTTATTGCAGGTAAAAGGAACGTCTCCCGGTTCAGCGCTACCAAACTCACACGCGGTGCCCGTCCATTTCGGGGGAGGCGGCGAGTAGGGATTTCCCAACGGGTCCGGGTCGGAGAATGAAGGATGTTCGGGCCAGATGCCGGTGTCGAGTATGCCGACAATCACTCCCTCTCCAGCGCTTTCCCGTCCACCCAGTTCCTTCCACAGCTTGTCGGCGCCGATGAATTTGGGGCTCCGGTTGGTGTTCAACGGATAGTAGGGGATCTGCATAGACAGCTCTTACCCCCGGGATGTAGTACAGGTCTTCAATCTGGTCTTCGGGCACGAGTACGGAAACACCGCCAAAAATCACTTTCAGCTTGTGGCCTATTCTGGCGGTAGGAATGAGGCGCCTGCACTCCTGTTCAAAGGACTGCATTTGGGAATCCAGGAATTCTAGATACGCCTTGGCGTTTGGCGAGTCCACATCCAGGCGTTCGGCACCGGTGACGTTGCGGCTCGTCGGAGCAAAATCCGGTATTCCGCCTCGATAGGCAGCTAATGAAGGGTCGGCAAGCTTCACAATAACGCTAACAAACCCTTCACCGCCCGCAGCCAAGTAGCTACCTTCAGAACGAGATTTTTCCTCCAAAGGCGCTATCTTGGTGATCTCATTCGATTCGCCTCGTGCTTGAGCAAAGTCTTGTGCGCCGGCAAACGGTGTCGCGGCTAGCAGGTATACCGCCAGCAGCACCCCGACGGGCATAAGTAGAATCTTACATTTAGTCACGGTTTCATCCCCTCCGATGTGGGCGAGTAAGGACCTCTCGCCCAGGCTTCAACAATCGGGGTCATTCGCCTTCCGTAAAATGCAGCGGGTTGTGATTCTAGCTGAGTGATAGGAAAGCGTGCCCCACCAATAACTGGATCGAAGCAATACTTGCCCCTCAAGCTCGTAATGCGTAGGCGTGAATCGCTTGCGTTCCCAACCATTCAGACCAACGACAAGCGTTACTGAGGTGGTTAGGGTACTTTCCTTGGACCTTCGAGTCAAGAAATCATCCACAGCTAACTTCCGGCATCAACGCCACACCCCCAAAGGGTTCTTTCGACAACGGCCTCGTCATCCGGTGACAGTTACGGTCAGGTTGTGGCCTTTGACTGGTAACTACGAGAAGGTGCCCGAGTGGTGAGCGCTGTTCGTCGAACAGGTTCTGGAACCTGTTCGTTCGATCTCCCACTCAACGAAGCTATGAGGGTTCGAAACCCTGCCGGTTGAGCTCACCTCAGTGGAAGTGGCAACAGCCGCTATCTCGGCAATTCTATCGGACGCCCCGGAGTCCACCGGACTCCCGATTGATCGAGCTGCTGTTCGAGAGCCGGGAGCTTGCTCTCCGTCAGTTGATTCACGAGAGCGATCTGTTCCGCCAGGTCCTTGCGGCTGAGCTCGGTGAGCTCGCGCTGCTCGGTGGTCGGTAGGGAGGTGGCAGACTCGATGGCGGAATAAAGTTGCCTCACCCGGTCCGCCAGGGGTGGTGCTCCGGGAAGCGTGGCGCCGCCACTGGTATCGTCGCCCTCCATGGTTTTAACGATCGCTTCGACAGCCTCGGCGATCTCGACGACACCGTCATGGATCGATTTCGGGACATCTCCATGGCCTTCGATTGCCTGTCGGATTTCTTTCAGCCGAGACTCGACTTCGTGGGTTGTCGAGACCACCGCTCGCGAAGTGGCCAACATTTGGTTGAGGGACTGCAAAGTATCGTGCAGCACAATGCGATCCTCGTTTCTCATGTCGATGGCCGGATCGCCTTTCACCTCAACTTTTTTTGTTTGTTCTTCATCGCCGATCCTCAAACGAACCTGGTAGGTTCCCGGCAAGACGAAGGGGCCTCTCAACCGTCGTTGGTTATCGTCTTCATCGGGCTGGAACGCCAGAGAATGCCTGAGGTCCCAGACCAACCGTTGGATGCCGGCCGCCTTCGCGCCCTGAGGTGGATCCAAACGCCGCACCAGCTTGCTGTTCGTGTCGAGAATGTCGACCTCGATCTTGGGGGCTTCGCTCTCAGAATCTTCCTCCCCCATCTCCATCATTGCAGGATGGACGTAGTAGGAGATGATCCCACCCTCGGGGGGATTCGGCGCTGTGTATCGGGTGTGGCCCATGCTTTCCCGACCCCGGTTGAACTTATGCATCTGGGTGGCGGGTTGGACCGAAGCCAGGTAGAAGTCCGATGCCAGGACCTTTTCGGATAGCTCCTCCAATACAGTAATGTCGTCGAGAATGAAGAACCCTCGGCCGTGCGTGCTGAGCACGAGATCGTTTTTTTGCGGTTGGATCACCATGTCGTGTACCGGTACGGTCGGTAGCGCCTCTTTCAATCGAACCCATTGTCCCCCCCCAGTGATAGAGAAAAACGCGGCGGACTCCGTGCCCACGAACAGCAGGTCTGGATTGCGCGGATGCTCGAGAATGACGCGCACCGGACCGGACTCGGGCAAATCGCCCGTGATGTTCTCCCAAGTCGCCCCGTAGTCGGTGCTCTTGAATGCATAGGGCAAAAAGTTTTGGTCCTTGTGGCCTTCAAAGGTGGCATACATCGTTCCCTCTGCGTGATGGGACCACACGACCCGGCTCACAAAGGTCTTCTCCGGCACCGTCGAAGGGATTTCCGTCGCCAGCCAACTGCCGCCGTCGTCTCTCGTCACTTGAATCACTCCGTCATCGGTGCCCACGGCCAACAGGCCCTGACGCCGGGGCGACTCCGAGAAGGTCGTGATGTTGCCATAGTCCGAGGTGGCCCGATGCAACATGAGCGCGTCCATCGGCTGGACTTTGCCCTGTAGAGGCAAGTCGAAGTGGCTGATCTGACGGGTGAGGTCGGGGCTCACCACCTCCCATGTGTCGCCCCGGTCGGGACTCTTGAACACGACGTTGGCGGAAAAATATAGCGTCTTGTTGTCATAGCGGGAGATGTGTAGAGGCGACGACCAGTTCCATCGGTACTTGCCATCTTTGGGTTGGGCGGGCTGAATGCGCTTCGCTTCTCCCGTCACGGTATCGAAGCGCACCAAGCGGCCGTACTGGGACTCACTGTAGACGATGGAGGGATCCTCAGGATTGATCTGCACGAAGAAGCCGTCCCCTCCGGAGGTCCGGTACCAGTCCTCGTTGGCAATGCCGTCGGTATAACGGGTGCCACTAGGGCCACCCATGGAACCGTTGTCCTGCGTACCCCCGTAGACATAGTAAAAGGGCTCCTGCCGATTGACGGCCACGGTGTAGAAGGTTGACACCGGTAGGTTTTCGGCGAACTCCCAGGTCTCGCCGCCGTTGTCGGTCATATAGAAGCCGCCATCGTTACCGATATAGATATGCTTCGAGTCCCCCGGGTCTATCCACATCGCCTGCTGGTTGACGTGGACGGTCCCGTCCTTGTACGGTCGAGTAAAGCTCTTGCCGCCATCCTCGGAGACACTGTCTCCGTCGCCCAGAAGATAGACACGGTCGGCGTTGTTGGGATCGCACCGGACCTTGCTCGATGAGTTTTCGCTGACCCGCTCCCAGCTCGCTCCCCGGTCGTCCGAGCGATAAAGACCCTGTTCGTGTTCCCTCGCCGTCACCGCCGCATACACGCGGTCGGGCAGGCTGCGGCAAACGGATAGACCAATCTTTCCCATGTCGCCCTTCGGAAGGCCGTTGGACAGCCGCTCCCAGCTATCACCTCCGTCCGTGCTACGGTAGATCCCACTTTCCGGCCCGCCGCCGAGAAAGCTCCACACCCGCCGTTCCCGCTGAAAAGCCGCAGCATAGAGCCAATCCGGATTCCGAGGATCCCTCGCCATATCCACGACCCCCGTGTGCGGACTCACGAACAGCACCTTCTCCCAGCTCTCACCTCCGTCCGTGGTTTTGAACACCCCTCGCTCTTCGTTCGATCCCCAGAGTGCTCCTCCTCCCGCGACCCAGACGATGTCGGGATCCTCCGGGTGGATGAGGATTTGACCGATGTGACGGGTCTCTACCAGCCCCTTGTGCTCCCAAGTCTTGCCGCCGTCCTTGGAACGTAGACGCCATCACCCCATGAGACGCTCCGCCAGTTCCAAGTCTCTCCCGATCCCAGCCACAGCAGGTTCGAGTTCGACGGCGCGATGGCCACCGAGCCCAGAGATGCGGTGCCGCCTTGGTCGAATATCGGCTTCAAGGTGGAGCCCCGGTCGGTGGATTTCCACAGCCCACCCACGGAGGTCGCCACGTAGACGATGTCGGGATCACTTTCGACCGCCTCGATATCGGCAATTCGACCGCTAATGAACGCAGGACCGATGTTGCGCCATTTGAGATGGGTGAGGTGCGACGGTTTCAAGCCGCCCTCGCTTGCCGGAACCGCTGCCGGTACCGAGACAGCAGCAGTGCAAAACAGTATCAATAGGGTACACGCGACAGATATCGCTTTTTGATAACTCATCATGGCTATCTCTCCTTTTCGGCCTGCAGGCAGTCCGATTGTAGGTTGCGAAGCGAAAGCGGTTCAAGCAGGTTGATCTCTGAACAGCGCTTAGGGTCCAGCCAAAAATAGGTTCCCTTTTTCGGTCGTCGAGGCGCCCGGCTGGCAAGGCGCGAGGAGTGAAGAATATCCAGATATTTGAGCTTCGAGCAACGCAGCCAGGGGGGATGGATCGGCGGCCCAAAACGGGAAGTTATTCTTGGTTGGGCCCTTAGTTGCGTCATGGTACGCAACAGAGAAATCGTGATAAAAAGGACTTTCGATTTTTGGCATCGAAGGAGTCCGAGACAATGAGCGAAGATAAATTTCGAGTTGGCAACGTCCTTGCTGAGCCGGGTAGCAAGGTAAGAGGTTTCTTGACGGTGCCGGGTACCGGCGTGCAAATGCCGATGACGGTGGTGAATGGCAAAGAGGCCGGCCCGAGCCTGCTGATTACGGGCGGAGTCCACGGCGGCGAGTACCCCCCGATTGAGGCGGCCATTCGCCTGGCCCGCGAGCTCGGTCCCGCCCAAGTGTGCGGCCAAGTCGTAATAATCCATATTGTTAGCCCAACGGCTTTCCAGGCCCGACAGCAGTATCTCGTGCCCCAGGACGGGAAGAACATCAACCGTCAGTTCCCCGGTAAAGCTCTGGGCACCACCAGCGAACGCATGGCCTACACGATCATGACCGAGGTCGTCTCGAAGATGGACGCTTGGATCGATCTCCACGGCGGGGATATCCACGAAGCCCTCGTCCCCTTCACGATTTACTCGAGCTCGGCGGCCGAGGACGTAGTGAGCCGCTCGAGGAAGCTGGCCGAGGTTTACGGCATCGAGTACGTCATGGCGAGCGATTCAGTGAAGGGCGGAACATACGGGGCATCTGCCGCAGCTGGAGTGCCTTGCATCCTTGCAGAGGCCGGTCAGGTGGGCCAACTGGATGAAGAAAACACCCAGGTTCATCTTAGGGGTTGCCGAAACATCCTGCGCCACCTCGGGATTCTCCCGGGCGATCCCGAGCCGGTGGCATCCATCAAGCTGTTGCAGCAATTTTCGTGGCTGTACGCCGGGCAGACGGGGTGCTGGTATCCGTCCGCGAAGATTGGAGACACCGTTCAGGCCGATCAGACGATAGGTGTCATCAAGGACTACTTCGGCGAACCCCTGGCCGAGTACCCCGCTCCCGCAACGGGAACGGTCCTCTTCCTGGTCACCTCGATGGCAATCAACGAAGGCGATCCGCTCGTGGGCATGGGTGTCGAATAGGAAATCCTTTTTGTATTCTTCCCATCGTGGAGGAGGAGTTCATATGGTCCGTATGAGGTGGAGTTCTGGCCTCGGGATCCTCGCCGGCGGCGTCACCCTTTGTATGCTTGCCTTGCCCCTCGGCGCACAAGAGATCACCGCTCCGAGCACACTCTGCCCAGCCTCGCTCCTGAGGGCGATTGCGGACGAGGTGTCGGGCACAGAAGCCTTGGCTCACGTGTTAGAGGTGACGCCATATGAACGGAACCGACCGAGCTCTGAGTATGGTACCGGTACCTACCGGGAGGCAGCTTACATGGCGGCCAAGGCTCGCGAGTACGGTTTCAGCGATGTGACTATCGAACGTTTTCCGCAGGAACAGCTCCAATGGGACGGGGAAGCGGCCGAGCTGTGGGTCGAAGAGCCGGTGCGCAAGCTCATCACTCGCTATCGTGAGGTGACGGCGACCCTTGTGCCCGGCTCAACGTCAGCAGACGTTACGGCCGAGCTCGTTTATGTCGGGCCGGGCGACAGCGAGAGCCACTACGCCGGTGCCGACGTGAAGGGCAAGATTGTGCTGGCTAGTGGACCGGTCCGGGTCGTGCACGATCTGGCGGTGCGCAAGTTTGGCGCGGCCGGCGTCGCGAGCTTCCACAACGCCGCCGGTAGCCCTGTCGAGCGCCCCGATCAAATCGCATGGGGCCGTCTCACGCCGGTTCCGGTCGATGCCGAAGAGCCCGGCGCCGGTCCGACGACGGCATTCGGCTTTGCACTTTCGCACCGAATGGGGATGGAGCTATTGGGCTTGCTCGACAAACACCCGAAAGTCATCGTGCGGGCCAAGGTCAAAGCAACCGAGTACCCGGTCGACCTGCAGGTGGTGGTTGCAACGATCCGGGGAGACGGATCGATCCGGGAGTCGGAGAAAACCGAGGTCGTCTTTTGCGGGCACCTCTTCGAGGGGATCGCCAAGCAGGGCGCCAACGACAACGCCGCGGGCCCGGCGGTGCAGCTCGAGCTCGGCCGAGCCTGGATCAATCTGATCAACGACGGAGTGCTGCCGCGACCGAAGCGGACGATACGCTTCCTCTGGCTTCCAGAGTTCACCGGAACGCGCGCCTACCTCGAGCGGTACCCGGAGGTCGTGAAACGTTCGCTCGCGGCTGTCAACTTCGACATGGTAGGTGCCGATCAGTCGAAGAACAAGAATCAGGCAGCATCTCAGCTCGACGCCTTACAGCCTGCCATCGTTTCTCAACGACCTGACGTTGCAGTTTTTGGAGTACGTCGCGGAGACCAACAGGGAGCAAAAGTCCTACAAGCGAGGTGCCCCGTTCGGTCTTTTCGATCCCATCGTGGACCTTCGAGGCTCACGGGACCCGTTCCTGTATCAGTTCGACAAATTCTTCGGCGGCAGCGACCATGTCGTCTTCATCGAGTCAACGCCGCGCGTGCCCGCCGTCGGTTTCAACACGTACCACGACGTCGTGTATCACACCAGCGAAGACAGCCCGTTCTTCCTCGACCCGACCCAAATGAAGCGATCGGCATTCATCGGACTGGCGATGGGCCACTTCCTGGCCACTGCCACCCCTACCGACGGTGTCACCTTGGGTGCCCTCAGCGCCGCCTATGGGCAGCACCGGCTGGCGGAAGACCTGCTGAAAGCCACCATGATGATCGCGGGTGCGGAAACCGAGACCGTACACCTGGCTTACAAAGAGGCGCTGAATCTGATGCGCTGGGGGCATTGGCACGGGAAGGCCCAGATTCACTCGGCGGCCGTGATGATCGGTGACGATGCAGCCGCACTCGGGCAACTATCGGCGCTCGAAGCAGCGTTTGCCGCCGGCGAGCCCGTTGACCTCGAGCGCCTGCGCGTTGTTTATCGAAGCAAGTGCGCCGCCCTCGGATTGGAACCGGTCCTGGAGCCGCCACTGACCGACGATGAGCAGCGTGCAGCGCGCCTGGTGCCACACCGCGCCGACCGCTCACCCTGGGCTCCGCTCACTCCGAAGGAGGGCTCTCGGCTCTCCGAAACCTCGCTGGGCCGCACTTACCAGTTCGAGGCGCGGAGTTTTGCCGATGGGTCACGATCGATTCTCGAGATCCGGAACGTCATTAGCGCCGAGTTCGGCCCGGTCGCCCTCGAAAAAGTGACCGGCTTCTTTCGCGATCTGGAGAAAACCGGAACCTGGATTATTGAGGAGCGTGTGCAATAGGCCGAGCAGCGATACTTTTGTTCACCGACGCCGGTCCGGTGAGCCATCTTTGGCTCGAACTCTGACGGAAATTGCTTTTCTATGGACCCGTGATCCGCGAAAACCTCGTACTGACTGATTTCACTGGAATTTCTAACTCCGGGGCTTCATGCTCCCGTCATGAACACTGCCCGCGTGAACAGGAATGCTCAAGTTACAGGATTCGCCTTCTTTTTTCAGGATAACGTGACTTCCCTCTCGTCGAGCCTCGTACCAACCGGCCCTCTTGAAAGCTCTGACAACCTCTAGGCCAGATAAAACCGGTAGTTTGCCCATTTATAGCGCGACTTCAAGGACCTGTTGCTTGATATCGAGTTCTTCAGGAATACGGCCATATTCAGCCCTCAGCCACCCCCGGATGGCTTCCTTGATGTTTTCTACGGCCTCGTCCACCGTTTCTCCCTGCGATGCGCAACCGGGTAACACTGGGCACTCAATCACATAGCCGCCGTCTTCTTTGTCTTCTTCAACAAAAACCTTGAAACTCAACATGTTTGCCTCTGGTCTTCGGGACCTTTTCAATCCGAGATCCCTTGAACTCCTTACTTGTCATTATACCTGCTACATCTGGAAGAGGGTAGCCGATAAACCAGTGTGTTGACCTTGTCCGGTCAAGGTACTGTCAAGTTGAGACGCTGACTGGCAGACTGGACCCATGAATGAGAACGCGCCGTGCTACCGTGGATATCGATTTCCGGCCGAAATCATCAGCCACGCCGTCTGGCTGTACCACCGCTTCTGCCTCAGCTTTCGAGACGTGGAGGATCTGCTCGCCGAGCGCGGCGTCACGGTTTCCTACGAAGCGATCCGGCTTTGGTGCCTCAAGTTTGGTCCGGAGTACGCTCGTGGCCTGAAGCGTCGCCAGGGTCGACTGGGCGACACGTGGCACTTGGACGAGGTCTTCGTCACGATCCAGGGCGAACGGCAATATCTCTGGTGTGCGGTGGATCAAGATGGTGATGTGATCGATATCCTCGTCCAGCCTCGCCGTGATCGGAAAGCCGCCAATCGCTTCTTTCGCAAGCTATTGAAGGGGCAATGCCGCGTGCCTGGGCGGCTGGGTTACCGATAAGCTGAGAAGCTACGCGGCCGCTCATCGCGAGGTCATGCCATCGGTAGTCCATACCACCAAGCAGTACGCTAACAACAGAGCTGAGGTTTCCCACGAGCCGACGCGTCAAAGAGAGCGACAAATGCGACGGTTCAAGTCTCCTGGACAGGCGCAACGATTCTTGACCGTGCATGGACTCGTCCAAAACCTCTTTCGCGTCGGACGTCACCTGTTGCGGGCTCCCCACCATCGAGAGCTACGAGGTCGCGCCTTCCTGGTTTGGCACGCGGCAACGTGAGCCTGAGGCCATGAAGAGGGCAACAGTTGACAGGGCAGTCGCTCGTTTCAACACCCGTCAACTTGACAGTATCCTATGGACCACTCCCAGACAAGTGTTTACTTGATTAGAAGGATTTCGGTTTCATGGCCATCTATGAAGTGACACCCGTTCTCCGTAAATACGCCGTCTTCTTCGAAACCCCATCGTATATCTTGGTTCCCCCACTCGGGAATATTGGCGATGATTTGAAATTCGATCGCATAGACGGTGTTGAAATGAAGCGTGTATTTGGATCGGACGTTGGTGGGCTCTGGGGGAGCTTCCCAGTGTGACCTGGCGCCGAGAGAAACACCGGCGGCGTGGCCATGAAATCCCAGCGCGTGGGAATAGATGTAGGGCCTCAGGCCCTCGGCTTTGCCCTTCTGCATGGCTTGGAATGCGATTTCGGCCCCTGTTCTACCCTCTTCAAATTCGTTCATGAATATCTTGGCCATGAGACGGGCTTGTCGGGATGCCGCCTTCAATCCTTCAGGCGCATCATCTTCCCCGGTTTTACAGACATAAGCCTCCCATTGCATATCGGTATGGAGTCCCAGGTACTCGATTCCAAAATCGCAATGGAGCAGATCTCCTCTTTTGAATGACGTTTTTCTCGTCCTCTTCTTGGTGGTAATAGTCAGTGACCGACCAGGTGTCATCCATCTGAACCGTTTGATCTTTCTGGCGCGCGATGAAAATGTCGGGCTGAAACCAGGTGCTCAACCCGAGGTCATTCAATCTCTGTCGGATCCACCATTTGACGTCACCGGTCGTTGTGACATCGGGGATGATAACCTTGTTCGAAAAAAACTCGGCGATGATATCGTGAGCGATTCCGCATAGGTGTCGGTAAACGCTCAGCTCTTGCGGACTTCGGGTCTCCAGCCAGCCCACCGCGAGGCGTTCGGCAGAAACCAAACGGGAAGCGAATTCCGGACCCAAGGCCGCAGTCAGCTCATCTTTCAAGGTGGCGGATAGACCGTCTGCGTGAGCCCAGTTCGAGGAAACATTGATTCCTATTTTTTTGGGATTTTTCTTTTTAATGAAGCTTACGATGTTCTCGAATCGAGTCTTTCCTTCTTCGGCCGGCATCCCGTTATAAAACGGCTTCGTTCCGTTTCTGCTGTTGTCGAACCGTTCAACCTCTTTTCCTTCCCCCGGGTCGTAGAAAATCAGGCACCGCCTCCTCGCCGTCATATTGGGTTTGGGAACCAAAGTCATGTAGACCGGGTCTTCGTTGTTCTCCCGATTCAAAACGAGCCACATATCGATGCCTTCCCGTCTCATTAAGTCAGGAAGAATGTGGTCCAATCGCCATATTAAAAACTCATTCATGAGTGTTTCTTGTTGCTTAACAGGCAAGATATTGGATGTATCGTGAACCGAAGAAACCGGTCGTTCCTGAGAAGAAGATTCAAGTGGAAAGAAACACAACAGGAGAAAGAACATCCATCCAAATGATTTTTGTCGGGAACTTCATCAGTAAGATCCTCCGTATTAAATTGGGCCTTGATGAATCAACTCTCCATCGATGAACACCATCAGGGGTAGCACGCGATAGTCGAAAGGGTGTCCCTCGAGAATCATGAAATCCGCATCCTTGCCGAGATCGATGCTACCGACTCGGTCTTCGATGCCGAGCATTTCGGCAGCATTCAGGGTCACCATCCGTAGGGCCTCTTGCTCGGAGGCTCCGTTGCGAAATGCCCACGCGGCGTTGAGCGCGGGCTCTCCTCCCAGACGTCCCGTCGGCATGCCTCTTCGGGAACCGCTGGGTCCAAAGAAAGCAACCTTGACCCCCTTTCGGCTAAGGAGAGCAGGGGCGTCGATTCGGTAGCCTTCACCGCCCCCGCGTATGTTTTCGAGACCTGATGCCGAATCCCCCAGAATGACGCTAACTTTGGCCCGAGCGAGCTCATCGGCCAAGCGGTGCGCTTCGACCGCACCGCTCACGATGAGACGCATCTCATAATCGGCGGCGATCTTCATAGCCTCCCGAATCTCGTCGACCGTTTTCGCGTGGATGATGAGGGGAACCTCCTGTCGGAGCACGGGGAGAAGGGCTTTGAGACGCGGTTCGTAGGGGCGTTCGTCCCCGGCCTCGAGATACTTCTTTGCATCATCCAGTGTGGCCCGTATCATGTTGGACGCGGAGTCCAAGGTGACGGGTATCTTAGAATCACGACTCCAGTATCGCGTCGATTCTCTGGTGAGAGAGAAAACCATACTGCTCGGTTCGACCCTTATCATCTTTTCGACATCCATCCCGGCTGTTTTGATGACGACCCCGGCGCCGCCCATGAGGTTCGTTGTCCCCGGTGTGATGTTTTGCGTGGTGAGTCCGAGACCTCGAAGGACGGGAAAGGAAGGAAACCAGGGATTGATCGCGAAGTGAGCGTTCATCTCTGGAGTCACGGGCTCGACGACCTCGTCGTTTTGGACTTGCCATTTGAGGTCACCGGTCCAATCGTTGGGGAAGGCGCGAGCGGAGATGAAACCCGGCACGACGACCCGTCCACCAATATCGAGCTTTGGCATGCCCTTGGGCACACGACCGGATTCCCCGACGTGAGTGAACTTGCCGGATTCGACGATGATCGTACCGTTCGGGATTGTGCCGTGGCTGACGGTGAAGATCTGCGCGTTGACCAGGGCAAAGGCGGAGTCTTCGGCGTCCAATTTCCCTCGCAGGCGCTCGAAGGGACCGACCGTTGTTGTTTTTTCTGCTTGGGCAGGTTTCTCGCGTTCATATTCGACGACTCCGTCCACGAATACTTTTGCGATGGGATCCCGAGCCAGGTCGAAGAGATTCCCGTCGAGAAGAACGAGGTCCGCGTCCTTTCCTGCTTCGATGCTCCCGATACGATCATCGAGCATCATCGCCTTGGCACCGTTTATGGTCAGGGTCTCGAGCGCTTGATTTTCCGCAAGTCCATGACGGACCAACATCGTACCGAGCTCCCGAAAATCTTTGATATGCTCGCGACTCTGGTCGGTTTGGATGGCGACGGTGACTCCCGCGTCCATGAGCTCCTTCACCGTGTTGTGAGAGAGCGGGTCCCCGTACATTCGATTGATGAAAACGGGACCGACGATGGGTATGACCTTCGACTCCGCGAGCACCTCTGCGATGGGGTAACCCTCGTGCGCGTGGGCCAGCGTGAGCCGGTCCTCGAATCCGAACTCTCGAGCCAAGTTTACAGCCATCATGATCTCGCTCGGATAGTGCGCGTGAATGTGGACCATCACGTCGCCACGTAGGGCCGTGACGAAGGCTTTCAATCGTTCATCATGAACGGGTTCGCCACTTTCGATATATTCTTGAGCTCTCCAAAACCATTCATGTGCGGTGGCGTGCCAGCCCATGACCGTGGCCGGAGTCTGACCCTCTCGGAGCTTGATGAGTGGACGGATGGCCATCTTGAGATCCACGTAAGGTTTGAGCACCGTGGCTGAGCCGCTTCTTCCCTTGAGTTTGAGTGCGACCGATTGTCCGGCGCAAATAATGCCGCTCCCGGGTCGAGTCACGATGGATGTCACGCCGCCGGCAAGCCCCAGGCGAAGCATCGGGCTGTCGAGGTCGACGTGATCCACGGCTTTCCATTCCGCGGCAATCGGGCCGGGGGGACGGGACGAGCGGTCGAGTGCCAGGTGGGTGTGGGCGTCGATCAATCCGGGGATGACGGCTTCAGTGGTGTGTATTTCCGCACCAGGTGGAGCCTGGACGTTTTTCCCTACCGCTTGAATCTTACCGCCTTGAATGAGGATCTCTCCATCCTCGATGATACCTTGGGTGACCGTGTAGATCTTTTGGGCCCGTATCACAACGGCTTCTTGAGTGATCGCTCGAGCGAATGTGCAAGAAAAAAGAAGAAGAACTATGGACAGTGAGACGCATTGCTTACCAGGCATGTTCGACCTCCTTCGAGTGAACAGGCCCACTTGTATGCCAAATTCATCCCGCTTAGCAACTCCGCCTCGCGAATAATTGGGACCAGGGCTTTGGGGGCCTCCTTTCCCTAGCCCTGGCCCCTATCTTCTGCCTAGTTTCAGGTCACTTTACCAGTGATAGCTGACGCCGACGCTGACCCAAGGCACGTGGAGAACCTCGGGGAACTTCCCACCTCCGCGCTCGTTGAGAATCGAGTACCGAAGCTCCGGCCTAATGGAGACTCGTTCGGAAACGAAGATTCTGACACCGAATCCAAGGTCGAGACCCATGTGCTTGGTCGTCCTGTGAATTGTCTCTTCCCGAGCCTCCGAGCCTGGATCGAAGGAAGCGCTTGGTGTCACCCTGTAAACTTCGTTCAGCTCTTGGTTCGCGTAGCTCACGCCGAACCGAAGATAGGGTTGGGTGCGATCTTCGGGGCGAAAGTGACAAAGCAGGCTCCCCGCGAGAATGAGAGCATTACCGTCCCATTGATGGACGATTCCGTCGCCCGAAAAATCACGCTGGTAGCCGTGACGCGAGATATCGAACTCCACACCCCAGCGACGGCTGAAGCGATACCCGATACCACCACCCAGAACGAATCCACCACCCAGACTACCGTCGTCTTCCCCCACGGAGCCGTGGCCGAAGCTGCCGAAGACTTCGCCCTTGTACTCCTGGGCGCCGGCCGTCCATGCCGCGACGGTCATGACGAGGAACAGGATTGTGATCGGAAGGGCGCGAACCGGTTCTTGTTTCATGTTGAACCTCCTTTCATGATGCTGAAGCCGAGAGGCGATGCTCGCGACCAGGTCAGTACAACCAGTCGATGGTGTCGTTGACGAGCGGTTGCGGCACCGTTTGCCACATGTTTGTGTCCCCACAAAACACGATTTCACCTTGTCCGAAGGCCATTCTTCCCAGCACCGGAGCTCCGGTCGGCTCGTTGGACTCTTGTTTTTTATTGTTGTTCAAATCGAGATAGGTACTCCTTGATAAGTAACCCAGAATCTGCGCGTCGCCAGGCATTTCCGCGATACCACTTCCAACGCCGTAGTGGAGCGGTCGAGTGAGACCCCGTGTGATCGGGTGCGGTTCGAATCGGTCGAGAAGGTTGTCTCCTTGACTCACCCCGTGAAAAACGATCCCGAAGGACTCAGCCAGATGAGAGGCGCTAGTAAGTCACAGTTCTCTAGGATGATAGATATGCGGTGCGCATCATCGATCGATACGGGAGTGTGAAGATTGCGGGAGGTGATGATGGAAGACTATCCAGAAAGATTGTCCTACCTATACTTCCCGATAGAGCTAATCGCATCGTCCAGCGCAACGACTCGGGTCGTTGAGCAGACCGGGTTTCTACGGTATAACCTCACCTTCGTTGCCTCGACACCTTGTCTAGGAGCGGGAAACGAAGCAGAAAACCGGTTGAGCCGGAGCAAGACCTACAGCGAGTAAAAGGCATGGGGATGTCCAAAGTAGCCGTTGTTTTCTTGATGGGGCTGGGTGCCTCTCTACCGACCGGCGTAGAGGCTCAGTCCGAACCCGCACCGAGGTCTTCGAGCGGTCGCCTGGAGGTCGTGGCCGTACCGTCCCCCACACCCGTGAACATCGATGGATCTTTGGACGATGGCGTCTGGCGGGTGGCCCAGCCGGTAAGTGGTTTCGTGCAGAGTGAGCCCCAGGAAGGGGAGGCCGCCACCGAGGAAACGGAAGTCCGCATCGCTTACGACAGCGACAACCTCTATATCGCCGCTTACTGCCACGACCGCAACCCGGACGGCATCGTCGTCAACGAAATCCGTAAGGACTTCCTTGGAAGGGATCAAGATACCTTCGAGGTGATTCTCGACACCTTTGCCGATCGGAGAAACGGTTTCATCTTCATGACCAATCCCGCCGGTGCCCGCTCCGACCAGCAGGTCACCAACGAGGGGCGTGAAGTAAACGTGAGCTGGGACGCGGTCTGGTTCGTCAGCACGAGCATAGTGAGTGACGGTTGGATTGTCGAGATGTCCCTGCCGTTCAACTCGCTGCGATTCGATATGACCCGTTCCCAGGTCTGGGGGATCAACTTCTCTCGACGCATCCGGCGAAAAAACGAGGTTGACTATTGGGCCCCCGTTCCCCGGTCCTATGCTCTCAGTCGAGTCTCTTTGGCTGGGGACCTGGAAGGGCTTCCTTCGACTCGCCCGGGCCGCGACTTGAGAGTCAAGCCTTATGTTGCGGCGAGCACCGTTCGGCCCTCCGGTGGTGAATCTTTCGATCGGGACGCCAATGTGGGTCTGGACGTGAAGTACGGTATCACGCGGTCGCTCACGCTGGACTTGACCGTTAAGCCGGATTTTTCTCAGGTAGAGGCCGACGTTCTCCAGGTCAACCTGACGCAGTTCAGCCAGTTTTATCCGGAAAAGCGCGAGTTTTTTCTGGAAAACTCGGGGATCTTTTACGTGGGCGACGGGGCGAGCCGTGTCAGTTATCTGGCTCCTCGTCCGGATACGGACCTGCTGGTTTTTTTCTCCCGTCGGATAGGCTTGGACTCAAAAGGCTCTCCAATCCCCATCTTGGCCGGTGGTCGATTAACCGGACGCGTAGGAGGCCTCAGTATCGGAGCGCTTACCGTGCAGACTGAGCGAGAGGGCGAGATTCCAGCCAGCAACTACAGCGTGGTCCGTGTGCGCAAGGACATCTTTGCCAACTCGGATATCGGGGCGCTTTTCATGACCCGGCAATCGACAGAAAACTCCGGCGACTACAATCGGGTTTATGGCCTGGACGCCAACATTCGCTTTTTTGGAAATGTGGATTGGAGCACCTACGCTTTGAAGACGGCCACTCCCGGTTTGACCGATGGGCAATTTGCTTTTCGCAGCACCATCAATCGCGAAGGTAACTTCCTCCATGCCAAGGGTGGCGTCATGTCCCTGGGGGATAACTTCAACAACGAGCTCGGCTACTACCGGCGGATTGGCATCATAAAATACCTTATCGACGTCGGTATCCGGCCGAGACTCAAATCGCTCCAGCGTCGTGGGATTCGCGAGATGCATCCTCATATCTATGCGAACCTCTTTACCGATCAGTCCGGCGACTGGGTGGCGAGACAGTTCCACATCGGGTACACCTTCTTCTTCAACAACGGCGGTTGGTTCGAGTTCATTGCGCTGCCCGAGTATCAACTACTGACCGAGCCTTTCTATATCCATCCCGGTTCACCTCCGATCCCGGCGGGCGATTACTCGTGGATTCCGTATCAGTTCTGGCTCTCCACGGATACCAGCCGGATGTTCTCCGGGAGCTTCCGCGGGACGGTGGGGGGGCTGTGGAGCGGAACTCAACGCACCGTCCAGGCGGAGGTCACCGTCAAACCTTCTTACAAGTTCAATTTTTCTCTGGGGGTTCATCGCACGGACGCGAGCCTCGAACAGCCGCTCACGGATTTCGTTACCAGCATCTGGACCATCCGGGCCAACTACTCCTTCACGACGAACATGTTCCTCGATTCGCTGGTGCAGTACAACAGCGCTCGCAATCTGGTGAACGCCAACATCCGTTTCAACATCATACACCACCCGCTCAGCGACCTGTTCATCGTGTACAACGAGCAGCGTTTTACTACACCTGAGAATCCCATCGCTACCGGAAGGGCTCTCATCGTGAAGTTCAGTCAGATGCTGTCGTTTTGAAAATGGGGACTGTCCCCATTTTCGGTTTGTCTCCGCGACTCAATCCCCAGTTTCTACGGCGGGCGAATTTTTTGCATAACAAAGTGATCTCGTCCGAGTCTGCTCGGGGGCCTACCTAGATGAAGCGGGTGAGATTCGTGACGTGTTTCCCTTGTTATCCTTGAATGTGTTAGTTTCCACATCCAGCATAAAGTCAGGTGCTTCCTGTTCATTCGAGAGCTCAACCGGAGCGATGACCCTATCACGGGAGTTTAAAATGCAATTTCAGCCAAAGACCAAGTCAGTAGTTTTACTCGTTCTGCTTTTATCTTTTTGTTTGCCGGTCGTCGCGCTAAACCAAGACCACGGCGTTGCAGCGGTATCGGACACTCAGAACATTCTGCCGGTTCAGGATCAAGAGCGTTTGATGGATGGGTGGCTCGAGTGGAGACTCGACAACATCCTTCCCGAGTTGATGCGAAGGGAAGGCATCGACATGTGGTTGGTCATCAATCGTGAATTCAACGAAGACCCGGTCTACCTGACTCTCGTCCCCAAGGCGACGATCAACGCACGTCGAAACTCCATCTTGATTTTTCATGACCGGGGTGAAGGTGAAGGCGTAGAAAGATTGGCAGGTAGCTACTACGGCATGGGAGGTTGGTATAAATCCACCTGGATGGACAAGAGCAAGACCCAGTTTGAGAGCTTGGCGGAGGTCATTAAAGAACGTAATCCTCGTAAGATTGGAATCAACGTTTCTTCCACGTGGGCCTTTGGCGATGGATTGTCCGCCAGCTTGAAGGAGAAACTCGAGCAAGCGCTCGGCCCGGAGTTTTCCTCACGGTTGGTTTCCGCCGATCGCTTATGTGTCGGGTGGCTCGAGACACGAAGTCCTCAAGAGCTGAGTGTTTACCGGCACATCTGTGGCATCGCCCATGATATGATCGCGGAGTTTTTCTCCAACAAAGTCATCACCCCCGACGTTACGACAACCGACGATGTGGTCTGGTGGATCCGGCAAAAAGCCAGAGATTTGGGGCTCGAGATACGCTTCCAGCCGGATATTTTCATTGCCAGGCAGAAGGAAGATCCGGCGAACATGAAAGGCTTTTATCTCCACGATTATGACGACGGCGACCTGGTCATCAAAAGGGGAGACCTACTACACTGTGATTTCGGCATCGAATATTTGGGCCTGAATACAGACATGCAGTGGGAGGCCTATGTCCTCCGACATGACGAGAATGACGCACCTCAAGGAATCAAGGATGCGATGGCGCGGGCAAAAAGAGTCGCCGACATTTTGATGGGTGAGTTCAAAGAGGGCAGGACCGGTAACGAAATCGCCCGGACAGCGCATGAAAAAGCAGAGGCTGAAGGTCTGAGACCAACTTTATATACGCACCCGCTAGGAATTGACGTCCACGGCGCCGGCCCGCCCATGGAAAGCAGAGCCAAGGGCGTCGCGCCGGAAGGCTTCGAGATTCGGGGAGAATATCCCTTGTATCCCAACACGGCCTATGCGATTGAGTTTCAGAGCTTATACAGTCTCCCCGAGTGGGGCGGACAGGATATCCGCCTCGGTTTCGAGGAAGATGCGGTATTCACAAAGGAAGGTATCCGCTTCATCGACGGGCATCAGGAGAAACTGTATTTGATCCGATGAAATTACTGTAGAAAAAGGAATCCCTTATGATGAAGAAGACGCTGCTCGCCCTGCTCACGATCCTATGGTCGTGCTCGCCGGTCAGTACTCAGAATCAAACAGATCCTGAGAGAATGTTCGAGCATCTCTGGCAGACCTATGACCGTAACTACGGTATCTTTACGGCCAAGAAGGTCGATTGGAAGGCGCTCTACGAGATCTATCGGCCTCAGGTGACGGCGCAAACGACGGACGACGAGCTCTTCGACATCATGTCCGGAGTTCTTGGCCATTTGAACGACAATCATGTTGGACTCCAATACGGAGACCGGCGGTTTCGGTCCGGGATTCTCGGCGAGATGGAGATGGAGGACTTCTCCCTAGATCTCATCAAAGAGAAGTACCTCGAGGGAAAGCACGAAACGCGCGTGGGCGATGTGTTCACCTATGGATGGTTGAGCGACGACATCGGGTACTTCCACTTCCGCGGATTTGGCACCCTCGGAGAGAGCCGAACCACCATCGATGAGATTGTGGAGATGTTCGAGGGCGCCAAGGGACTCGTCGTCGACGTACGCAGCAACGGCGGAGGAGACGACCGAGTCGGCAAGCTCATTGCGGATCGCTTCGCCGACCGGAAGCGCCACTACATGACCACTTACACTCGCAATGGGCCGAAGCACGATGACTTTTCGGCGCCGAAGTATTGGTATGTCGAGCCTGACGGTCCGAAACAGTTCACGAAGAACGTGATCTTGCTGACCCATCGTTTCTCGGTGAGCGCCGCAGAGAACTTTGCCCTCGCCATGCGGGTCATCCCACACGTTACCGTCGTAGGAGACGCCACTTCAGGTGTCTTTGCAGATGTGTATCGCGATGAGCTCCCCAATGGCTGGCGGTTTTCGGTCTCCTACAAGCTTTTCGTGGATCACACCGGATTCTGCTGGGAAGGAATTGGTGTTCCGGCTGATCTTCGGATCACCAACACTAAAGAAGACATCGAACAAAAAAGGGACAAGGTTCTGGACTTCGCTGTTGACCTCATCAACACGGATGCTTTGACCCTCCAAGATGAGCACGCGAGCACCGTCAATCTGAGGGAATCCTTGGTCGAGCGATTGGAAAGAGACATCGAGAACAAAGGCATCGAGCATGCGATTCAGGAGCTTGAAAAAGCCGAGGCCGACGCTCCGGAGAAGTACTACGTTGACGAAGACGATCTGCGTCAGCTTGGCGAAGAGTTTTTCATGAACGGCAAGCTCGAAGAGGCCCTCGAGGTGTTTCGTTTGTGCGAGCGCGAGTTTCCCGAGTCCTATACCGCCCATGCCAATGTCGGCGAAGCTTATATCGAAAAAGGCGAAGTGGAGCACGGCCGCAGGCATCTTCAAAGATCCCAAGAGCTCAATCGCCAAAGCTACCCTTGGGAAAAGCAAGCTTACAAGCTCACCCAAATGGTTCTCGACGGGAAGAAGATCCTTGCACGGGTCCTCGAGCGCGCCGCGCGCGTCGGCGGGTTGGACGAGGAGTTAGAAGCTTACAAAAACCGGCCGGACATTTATTATATCGATGAGAATGCCATGAACGGTTTCGGCTATCGATTGCTCGGCCAGGACAAAGTGGACGAAGCCATTGAGGTCCTTTTAATCAACGCCAAGGCCTTTCCCGAATCGTGGAACGTGTGGGACAGTCTAGGCGAAGCTTATATGACCCGCGGCGACAAAGACCTCGCCATCGAGAACTACGAGAAATCTCTGGAGCTCAATCCACAGAACGACGCCGGTCGCGAGGTACTGAAAAAACTCGAGGAAAGTAAATAGACCTACGTCAGCAACGGTCAGTGGGAGCTATGCCATGACACGATTCACCTTCACTTTCTTTATCCTGGTCGTCATCGTCGCGCTTGGTATTTCCGCCGTAGGTCAGGAAGACCCTCCGGCACCGGAGCCGGAACAGCCCACAGAGCTCGAGGCGTTCATCGACGGCCTCATGACGGCTCACCTCGAAGCCTATGAGTCGGCGGGCGCCTCCGTCTCCGTGGTGAAGGGTGGAGAGCTTGTGTTCTCGAAGGGCTACGGTTATGCGGATGTGGAGACCAAAAAACCGGTCGAACCGGACAAGACCTTGTTTCGCATCGGTTCCGTGTCGAAGCTCTTCGTGTGGACCGCGGTCATGCAACTCGTGGAGCAAGGCCGACTCGATCTGAACGCGGACGTCAATACCTATTTGAAGGGATTCCAGGTTCCTCCGGCCTTCGGGGAGCCGGTCACGATGGCTCATCTCATGACCCATTCGCCTGGATTCGAGGATCGGTTTATCGGTCTTTTCGGCCGTGACGCAAATAGCCTGGCGCCTTTGGGAGAGATTCTAAAGAGAGAGCTGCCCGAGCGAGTCCGTCCACCGGGAACCTTTTCGTCCTACAGCAACCACGGAACGGGTCTCGCCATGTACATCGTAGAGTGCATTACCGGGACCGGGTGGGAGGAGTACATCGCGAAAAACATCCTCGAGCCACTCGGGATGGATCACACCACGTTCTCGCAACCGATCCCGGAGTCGTTGGCGGATGATATGTCCAAGGGCTACAGCCTGGATGGCGGAAACTTCAAGGAGGAGGGATTCGAGTACGTCCCGCTGGCTCCAGTGGGGGCCTGTGCCTCTACGGCGAACGACATGGCCAAGTTCATGATCGCCCATCTGCAGCTCGGCCGATTCGGCGAAACGAGAATCTTGAACGAGACCACGGCGAGACAGATGCAAAGTGAGCTCTTTCGTCACGCCGACACGGTCAGTCCGATGGCCCATGGGTTTATCGAGATCGGATTGAACGGCGAACGTCTCGTTGGGCATGGGGGTGACACGCTCTGGTTTCACTCGATGTTGATTCTGCTACCGGAGCACGACTTGGGGATCTTCGTGTCCCACAACACGGAGCGAGGCAACGAGCCCGCGATGAAACTGGTGGAACAGTTTATGGATCGCTACTACCCTCTGCCGGACTCAACCAAGCCCGCGACACCGGCCGACTTTGCGGACCGGGCCGGCCGTTTTGCGGGAAGTTACCGGCCCAATCGCTACCCCCACACGACCATCGGCAAATTGGCAGCCGTGATGGCGGTTGAAGTCGAGGACACGGGAGATGGTGCTCTTGCGATTCAAGGAAAGCGGATCGTGGAGGTCGCGCCTTTGACTTTCGAGCAGGAGGACGACGAGAGGACGGTAGTCTTCAAAGAGGATGTGAACGGCGCCATCACGCACATGTTCTTCAGCGATTTGCCCATCGTCGCCTTCGAGAAACTGTCGGTTCTCGAGCGACCCGTATCTCAGGCCGTATTTCTCGGTGGGGTAGCGATTGTATTTCTTGCAGCCTTTCTCCTCTGGCCGCTCGCCGCCATCGTTCGAAACCACTATCGTGCCTACCTACCCCCGGAAGCACGACTCCCCACCGGCTCCAAGCTTGTTGCCTGGATCGCCGCGACCTTGTTTTTGGCATTTCTTGTTAGTTTCTCCGTATTGATGATGGACCCGGAAGAAATCGTTTTCGGTATACCGTCCGGCCTCTCTGTGTCACTTTGGCTTCCGCTCATCGCGTCGGTTTTCGTTCTCGGGTCATTGATCTACACCGCGGTCATCTGGAAAAACCGACGCGGGCGCTTCGTGGGGCGGCTTTTTTACACGCTTCTGACGCTGGGTTTCGTTGTGTTCCTTGTTCAATTGAATTACTGGAATGTGTTGGGATTTCGGTTCTAGGCGGGGGTGAGGTAAGCGTTTTGTCGTTATTACGGAGACAGAGAATCTTGCCCGGGCAAGATTTGAACGAGCATCACCACGGTCTTTGACCTGTCACTAAGAAAAGAACTACCATCGCTCGTAAAAGAAAGGTCACCCATGATAGGGCGCACCCTCTCCCAGTTCGAAATCGTCGAAGAGATTGGTCGTGGCGGCATGGGAGAAGTCTACAAAGCCCTCGACACCAGACTCGGCCGTGAGGTTGCCTCGACGAATTGAAGAAGCTCGTTCCAACGAGAGATTAGATAACCTACGCAATTGGATGAACGGGTTATGGAACCTGTTCCATCGATTCGAGAGGTGCAGTATGTCGAGGTCTAGGAATAGGCGATGGGCGGGCTTGCTCTGTGGGAATTGCCTTGTGTACTCCTTGCTTTTGGTGCCGTCGGCCCGAGCACAGGACACGAGGTTTGAGATCGTCTTCCCTGAGACGGCGCATCCGGGCCCTGTGACGGGCAGGGCGTACGTGATCATCTCGCGCACGGCGAAATCCGAACCGCGCTTCCAGGTCCGTAACACGGGCGTTCCCTTCTTCGGTCACGATATCGAGGGAGTCCAGCCCGGCGAAGTCGTGGTCGATCGATGACACCGATCTGGGATACCCGGTAGGAGACCTGAGGGAGATTCCTCCTGGCTCCTACTACGTGCAGGGCTTCGTCAGTGTCTACACGGAGTTCAGACGCGCTGATGGACACACCGTCTGGATGCATGAGGACCAGTGGGAAGGGCAAAACTGGAGAAGGTCTCCGGGCAATTTCTACAGCGTGCCGCGAGCAGGTACGGCTTGATGCAACCGAGGGCTATGTTGTCACGACTCACCGCCGACCAAGTCATTCCTCCCATTGAGATTCCGCCCGACGATGAGTGGGTACACAGATTCAGATTCGAAAGCCCAATGTTGTCGGAGTTCTGGGGCCGGCCAATCTACCTGGGTGCAACGGTGCTGTTGCCGCGTGACTATGACCCCAGCACCATGAGCTACCCGGTGCTCTACAACCAGGGCCACTTCTCGATGGCCAACCCACTTCGGTTTGAGGTTGGCGATGAGCTCTATCAGGAATGGGTTAAGGACGATTTTCCTCGGTTCATTGTCGTGACCTTCCAGCATCCCAATCCCTACTACGACGACTCGTACGCGGTGAATTCGGTGAATGTGGGTCCTTACGGCGACGCAATCATGCAGGAATTGATTCCGGAGGTGGAACGGCGATATCGGATAGTCAGCGAACCGTGGGCCCGCCTTCTGGATGGTGGCTCGACGGGAGGCTGGGAAGCCCTCGCGCTGCAGCTTTTCAATCCGGATTTCTTTGGGGGCACTTGGTCCTATTGTCCTGATCCCGTCACCTTTTCGGAGTACGAGCAGATCAATCTCTACGAGTACGAGAACGCGTTTTATCGGCAGTTCGAATGGCGTCAGGAACCGATTCCCCAGCAGCGCGAAACCGATGGCAAGATCAGGTTGACCTGGGAACAACGAGCACACTACGAGAGGGTCGCGGCGACACACGGACGCTCCGGTGAACAGAACGACATTTGGTCAGCGGTGTTTGGCCCGATCGGAGAAGATGGCTACTTCAAGCCGGTGTTCGACAACCTCACCGGTGTGATTGACAGAGATGTCGCGGAATACTGGAAGCGCTACGACCTGCTGCATCACCTGCAACGAAACTGGTCCACACTAGGGCCGAAGCTGCTGGGGAAACTGCATATCTACACCGGAGACATGGACACATACGCATTGAACAATGCGGTCGTGCTATTGGAGCAGTGGATGAAAACCACCACCGATCCGCACTACCCGGGTTTGTTCATGTACGGAGACCGCATGCCGCACTGTTGGCGGGGTCCCGTCACCTATGCTGAGCGCTTGAAAGAGATGGCACAGTTCATTATGAGGCGGACGCCGGAAGGGACTACGACACCGTGGTGGCAGTACTGAAATCGCACAGGTGACGAGCTCATTTGCGAGACCGGAAACCTTGTTGGTGGATCGCCCCTTTGTGGCGAGCTGAGGCAGCGATGGGATCATTGCTTGCTTCCTCCCCATGGTTTTCTTCCCGTAGGCGATGGGGTTGCGTATGTCTTCGATTGCGTCGCACGAATATTTTTTGCATTGCTCACTTACAGGCGAGGAAGCGGACGGTGTTTTCCATCTCATCGAGTACATGAGCCAGTGCGGATACGGTCTGGACGATATCTTCGTGTGTGGTATATCGCGAGAGGGAGAATCTCACGCTGCAATGAGCTTCCTCTTCGGTTCGACCCATCGCCGTGAGCACGTGCGTCGGTTCGGGAGACCCCGCCTTGCAGGCGGAGCCGGAGGATAGAGAGATACCATGTTGATCCAAAGCCACGACCAATGACTCACCTCGCAGTCGCGGTAGGGTCATACTCAACGTATTGGGGAGACGCCGCTCACGATGTCCGTTCATCCGAGCGCCCGGTACCTGTTCGAGGATCCCAATCTCTAGCTCGTCTCGCAGCTCGGCGATGGCTTCGCGATCTTGTAGTGCTTGGAGAGCGAGCTCGGTTGCCTTCCCGAGAGCGACGATACCCGCGATGTTCTCGGTTCCTGCGCGCAGACCACCCTCTTGTTTACCTCCATGAATCAGCGGCTCGAGCCGGATGCCATCTCTTGCGTAAAGAGCGCCAACGCCTTTTGGAGCGTGTAGCTTGTGCCCCGAAAGGCTGAGTAGATCCACGCCGAGAGCGTCAACGTCAACGGGAACCTTGCCTACCGCTTGAACAGCGTCGGTGTGAAACAGAGTACCCCGCTCGTGCGCGATGTCACAAAGCTCCTTGATCGGCAGTATCGTACCGACCTCGTTGTTGGCCGTCATGATCGAGACCAGGATGGTCTCTTCGGTGAGTGCGGCTCTGAGCTTGCTCGGCGAGACCCAACCGTATTCGTCTACGTCGAGATAGGTGACGCCGTAGCCTTGATCGGCCAAGAATCGGCAGGTCGCGAGGATCGCGGGGTGCTCGGTCGTGGTGGTGATGATGTGACGACCGCTCTTGCTTCTGGCGAAGGCCACACCCTTGAGCGCAAGATTGTCGGCTTCTGAGCCACCGCCGGTGAAGACGATGCGACGCGGTCGCGCCCCGATCAGGCGAGCCACTTGTCGTCGCGCCTCTTCCATAGCTTGCTTGGCACGACGGCCGGACCCGTGAATGCTCGAAGCGTTCCCATGTAAAGGTCCGAGAAAGGGGAGCATGGCTTCTCGTACTTCGTCGTCGACGGCGGTGGTGGCATTGTTGTCCAGGTAGACACGCTTCGTGGGTGTGGGGGAGGAAGAAAGGGCGGCTACCTTCGTTGTGTCGTATTCCCGGCCCAACTGGTTCACCGCGCGTCGGCTGGCCTCGTTTCCTTGTTCGATTCGCTCGACTTCGCATAGAAGAGATTTGTAGACGGGGAAACCCGAAATCTCGTCGTAGTTGCGTGCGTCGGTCAGCTCGTTGACGTTGCGTTCTTGCCAAGCCTTCGGGCCAACGGGGGTACCGCCTCCCATGCTGCACTCGACCGCGCCTTCGACGATGTCCGAGGTTATTCGTGCTCGAAATGGGACTCGGCCGCGGGAGGTGACGACCTCTACCAGGTCGCCGGGCTCGATTCCGCGTGCGCCTGCGTCCTGCGGATGCATTTCCACGGTCGGTTCCGGGTGATCCCTGACGAGCCCTTTCACCCCGTGATGTTGGGAACGAAAGTCTGTTTGAGGTCGAGCGCCCGAGTTGAAGACCAAGGGGAAATCTTGAGCAAGCCCGGGACTGGCCACAGGGCCCTCCGTCGGTTCGTGATAGACGGGCAGAGGCTCGTATCCGTAGTCCTCGAGCACGGTGGACCGAATCTCGAACTTGCCGGTGGGGGTATCGAATCCCGGTCGCCCATCGGGTCTGAGCCCTCCCTTCTGCCACTTCTTGTACTGCATCATGGGTGCGGAGAGCTTGACCCACCCCCCTGAGCGCGCGTACGTCTTCGAGGCTATAGCCCGAACCGTCGAGAGCCTGCCGAATCATTGCCTCCTCGGATTGAGGATATAGATCTCCATAGCCCAGCCGTCGGGCCAGCTCCGCCATGATGAGGTAATCGTTTCGCGCTTCCCCGACCGGTTCGATGACTTTTTCACGCAAACGAAATATGGGTCCATAGACCATGTAGGAGTCGATCTCGAACATGGTCGTCGCCGGCAACACGACATCGGCGTAAGCGGCATCGGCCGTCAATTGACGATCGATGGTGGTGACGAAATCGAGCTTGGAGAGTGTCTCCCGCCACAGCGGCGTTTGCGGCCAGGAGGTCAGAAGGGATGCGCCCTGGACGATGAGGCCGCGAATGCGATAGGGCTTGCCTTTGAGTACAGAGTCAACCAGTCCGGACGCATGGGCCTCCGACCGATACAACGTGTAGATGGGAACCTTGTCTGCAGCCACGGCTTTGTCGAGGGCGGGATTCTCCTGGTTACAGGATCGGTTGATGCGGAAGTGACCTTCGCGCATGGCCAAGCCGATTCCGCCCGGTACGTCCAGTTGACCGGCTAAAGAGAAAAGGCTTAGAACAGCTCGGATCGCCTGAAGCCCGCTGTTCGAGTATTCCAGGCCTGTGTACATGACCGGACAAGCGCCGGCGGAATTGGCAATCCGCCGAGCGAGGTTCCTTATGGTTTCCGCCGGAACACCGGTCATCATCTCTACGACCTCGGGTCGGAAGTGTTGCACGTGGCGCCGGAGCTCATCGAAACCATGACACCAGTTCACCGCAAACTCGGCGTCGTAGAGGTCTTCGTCAATGAGTACCTCGATCATCGACAGGGCCAAAGCGCCGTCCGTGCCGGGACGGATCGGGATCCATTCGGCATTGGTTCGATAGGCGGTCTCGGTGCGTCGAGGGTCGATCACGACGATCTCTGCACCCCTCTTCGCCGCAGCTTCGAGACGGTGCATGTCGAGCGGCGGCGAATCGGTGGCCGGGTTGGCGCCCCAGACGACCAACAGCTCAGCGTTTTCCATATCGGTATACATGTTGATGAGCATGCGTCCGAGCGTCAGATGAGGCGCGAGCATGGCGAAAGATACGTAGCAGAGAGCCCCCACTCCCATGGTGTTCGGAGAACCGAATGGAAAGAGCACGTTCGATGCAGAAGAAACGGCCACACCCTTGGGCTGAAACATGTCACAAAGAGACAGCTCGAAAGCCCCGCGGCCGGTATAGATGGCGACCGCCTCAGGCCCGTTCTCGGCCTTGATTCGATTGAGGGTTCCAACGATCGTGTCGTAAGCCTCGTCCCAGGTGATTCGCTCGAACTCGAATGTACCCTTATTACCTTTTCGTCTCATGGGGTGGCGCAGTCTGTGCTCTGAATGGACGATCTCCGGCGCGTGCCGACCTCGGCGACAAATCATTCCAAGCGCGTGGTCTTCGTCTTTGCGGATACCGACGAGTTTCCCTCCTTCCACATCGACTTCGACCCAGCATCCGGCGGGACATATACCGCAGAGGGCTTTTTGGTGAGAAGCATTCAAAGGGGCGTTCGACTGCGTTTCCGTGCTCAATACTCCGACTCCTAACACACCCTTCCGCAGTGACTGGTGAAATTCTGCGCAACCCACACCGCCACCGCCGCAAGGTGGAGCGATTTTCAAAAATGCTAGTAAACGCGGATTAGATATGCAAATGGCGCGTGGGGATTTATTCTGATTGGATAGTGGAATTGTAGTTATTCATAAGTACGGGCTCACGGATGATTGGCGGGACATAACTCAATATAATACTGCGGACCTTGAGAGCTCCAGAGATCTTCGGTACATAATCAACGGCCGGCAGCACGGAGGTACGAAATGAAACACGCCAGACAATCTCTCCGAGTCCTTCTCATTGTTCTCGTTTGCATTCTTTCGAGTCGGGAATTGATGAGTCAGACGAGGGGAATTGAGAACGGGAACCGGTACGACAAGCTGGTCATTCGAAATGCCGTGATCATCGACGGGAAAGGCACTCCTCCGAGAGGGCCCTCGGATGTCATTCTCAATCACAATAAGATCGCGTCCATAACCTCTCCAAAAAGCGCGGATGAATATAAAAACGAAGCTCATGTCATCGATGGAACGGGGATGTACGTTCTTCCCGGTTTTATCAACAATCACGTCCACACCCATGATGAACGTGCCGGAGTCCCGATACCCTTGGATTATTGCTACAAGCTGTGGCTTGCCTGCGGCATTACAACCGTCCGGGATGTTGGATGTAATGAAGAAAAGATCGTTCTTGAAAGGGAGAAAAGCAAGCAAGGAAAAATCGCCGCGCCACGAATTTTCATTTATATGAGAGAGCACCCCATCGGGGAAACTCCCGAGGAGGCGCGGGAGCAGATCCGCCTGATCAAAGAGCGCGGGGGCGACGGAGTGAAATTGTCCGGCCTCAGAGACCGAGATGTCTTCCATGCTGCAGTGGATGAAGCTACCAAGCTCGGCCTCAGGGTGGCGCACGATCACAAGGTCAATGAGTCGGACGCTTGGGATGACATCGCGGCGGGCACCACTTCGATTGAACATTGGTATGGAATTCCGGATGCTGCTCTACACGGCACGCAGAACTTTCCTTATTGGTACAGCTATAACAACGAATACGACCGCTTCGGCTGGGCAGGTCACCTCTGGCGCGAAACCGATCCGGAGAAATTGGATAAGGTTCTCCAGGGAATGGTAGATGCCAATGTGGCTTGGGTTCCCACCTTCGTCATCTACGAGGCCAACCGGGATCTGGTGAGAGCCATGAACCAACCCTGGTTCAAGGATTATCTCCATCCGGTTCTGGAAGACTATTTCATGCCCAATCCAAAAAACCACGGGTCCTACGCTTGGAACTGGAAGACCGAGGATGAGATTTTTTGGAGAGAAAACTACAAACTTTGGATGAAGGCGGTACGGGAATTCGCCAAAAAGGGCGGTGTCGTCGGTATGGGCGACGACGCGGGATTCATCTATGAGATGTATGGAATTGCCTTTATTCGTGAATTCGAGCTTCACCAAGAAGCGGGATTTCACCCTGTTGACATCATTATGCATGCCACGGGCAATAACGCGAAGATTCTGGGAATGGAAGATCAACTCGGCCGCGTGAGGAAGAACTATCTGGCCGACCTAATCATCATCGACAAAAACCCGTTACAGAATTTCAAGTATCTCTATCCCACCGGGACTCTTGCGTTAGAGGATGGAAAGATGGTGAACGTGGGCGGCGTGAAGTGGACCATCAAGGACGGCATCGTCTATCACGCTCCGACGATGTTTGAAGACGTTAAGAAGATGGTCGCTGAAGCACGGAAGGCAAGAGGGAGATAAGTCCGTTCCCATACCACCCGCTTCGAGCCGGCGAGGGAAATTCAGTTGTCGTTGTTGCCAAGGGGCTCTGCCAGATTCATCAACCAAATCGAGCTCCCTTGCTGTCTCTCGCTGGGATAGGCGATGTAACGGCCGTCGGGAGAAAGCTTGTAACGCCACACACTGTTGGGGTCATCTTTTGTCAGATCCACGGGCCGGGCGTTTGGATCCAAGGGAATTCGCCAGACATTGCCGTCCCCACCGACGACGATGATCCCGCGCCCATTGGGGAGCCATCGGGGACCCCACCAGTGGCCGGAGGGAACGGCATAAGATCTCGGTTCACCAACGAGGTTCCCGGAGGGCGAAACCTCAAAGACGATGAGGTCTCGACCTCCGGGCTCGTTGTGCATTTCGGCACGAGCCGAATCATAGTAGTAGGCGGCCAACATCCTTCCGTCAGGTGACCAGGCCGGCATTTCGACAAAACCGCTGAGCTCGAGAATGCGTCGCGCCGGTGATTTGCCCGCAACCGCCAAGAACAGTGAAGCTTTGTTGTTTTTGTTTTCTAAATAAGCGATCCGTTTGCCATGGACGGCTACGGATTGTGGCTCGCGGGCGAAAGTCCACAAGTGTTGTGACGGGCCCCGAGGGGGAGCTCGACGGAGCTCGAATTGACCCTCTTGATGTTCGTAAAATAGAAAGTCATCGCCGTCCCGATGGAACGCGCCGCCCGCGCCCGTGGGTCCCTTTTGGCCCGCCGGTCCTCGGAGAAACGCGTATCGGTTACTGAGCTCCCACGACACATCTTCCTCGATGCTATAAACCTCGAGTGTCGAGAGCTCGCCGTCTTTAACTTGATCGGCGTAGAGCAAGTGGTTTCCATCCGGGGAAAGTATGGGAATGAATCCCGTCGGTATGACCCTTTTTGCTTGGGGACCGGGTAGCTTTACCTCGTGTGCGGGTCCCCCGTCCACCGGAGCGTAGAGCATGATTGCTTGGCCGTTGAGCTCGGTCTCGAAGAGCACCTTTTTTCCGTCCGGGCTCCAACCCATTGGCTCGTCATAGGCCCGGGCTTCGTTGAGGTGACGGATTGGTCCGCCCTCGACGGGCAAGATGGTGAGAGGGGCCACCCATCCCTCCCGGACCGCTAGGATTTGATCGCCATCCGTTGAGATTCCCGAGACCGACAGCTTACCGGGCAAAGGAAGCCTTCCGATGGAGTGCCCGTCGAGCGTTGCTATTTCCCAGGCCCGGCCAGACTTTTCAAGTAGTGCCCTCAATACGAAACTCTTGTTAGGGCTTCGCGGCATGATCCATATCCTATCGGGCCACGAGAAGATTTCTTGTGGTCGGCCACCCTCGGCTGACACACGCATGAGAGTATTCTTGGAAGACTGTGGTTCGCCCAAAACGTAATAGAGGCTTCGGCCGTCCGAGGACCACAGAGGTACCCACCCCGATGGGTCCGCGATGGTTCTTGTCGTTCCCCCAGTGGAAGGGAGAATCTTTAGATTATGACGTCCTTTGTTACCGGAACCGGTGTAGGCGATCCGTTTGCCGTCTGGAGATATATCGAACCAGGCCGTGACGGAGTCGATAGTGACCTGACGTGGAGAACCAGTGGCTCGACCCGTGAGGGGATCGATGGGAAGCGTCATGATGGAATAGACGGGCGTCCGCGTGGAGCGGAAGGCGATACGATCGCTCGCAGGGAACCACAGAGGAGAGTCGTCCATGTAAGGACCCTTCGTCAAGCGGATGGGCTCCCCGCCTTGGGTGGATACCCCCCAAAGACTTTTTCGTGTTTCGAAGTCACCTTCCGTGAAAACGATCCAACGGCCGTTGGGCGAGAGAGCGGCCCGGTGAATGGTCCATGTTGCGTGGCCGAAAACCCTGGTCAGAGTGTACTCGATGGTAGATGGATCTTGTTCAGAACCGGTGGAAGCAAGCATCGACCCGGCTCGGGCCGTTATCACAACAGTAACAACGGGTAGCATAATTCCCGAGGCGAGTCAACACCTACTTTGTTTCCAGGATGTCATCTCATTGTTCTATCGGGTGGCGTTCCCAGATCGTTTGGAACCGAAACTCGCCTTTGGCGAAAATGGGTACCTTGTATTCCGACTTTTTTCCTCTAAATTTCCCGTTATAAATCTCGTGGTAGCGCATGTAGTCCCCATCGGATTCGCCCAAGTAATCCAAGTCTCCCTGGATTAACCAGCTATAATTGTCTATTCGTGAGATCGTAAGGGGAATCGAACTCGTACTCGGTCTGGCACTCATGTTGTGGAATGCGTCATCCCAATTTTCTAAAATTACATCTGTGGAGCTCATCTTGAACCATACGTAACCTTGTGTTTGAACTTCTCCGTCATCCGTCTTCACAGACTCAATGTCCCGATCCACAGTTATGCTCAAGTAGAAGTATTCATATTCGCAAGCCGGATGGAGATCTTGCCGATGCAAAAAGTTCTGAAAGCGGCTTGTGCATTCATTTTGGCATGATGCAGGATCGGGGTAGGGGTATTCACAACAGGGATTGGGGGCGTTGTCACAACCAATAGTTGGGAGATGACCAGCGCCTGGGTCGTCTCCGAACACAATCTCATTGAGCGTGATGTCCTGCAATCCGACATAGCGTCCTGCGCCGTTTTCAATCACAAAGTCGAACCGATAAGAGTTCGCGTTCTCCCGGGTGACCTTCACATCGACGCAACCACCGTCTGCGCAGCCATGGGTGTAGATGTCCCCGGCCGGTTCACCATGAAGGTTAGACCCATCTGCGGGAATCTCCACGGTCCAAGTCCATTGCGGTGGCGGTGCTTCAGGGTCTGTATCGCAATCCGTGCAATCAGGAATCTTCTTCTCCCATCCCTCACAGGTACCGTTGTTGTTGCACACCTTCTGCGGTGCCGTGGCAGACGCAGATAGCGCAAAAGCGAGTATTCCTAGGAACGCCACAAAACACTTCATTTGGACCTCCTCCCTTCGTTCAATAGGTCCCAGCGCATGCCGGCGACCGGGACCACGCTCCGGCGAGAAGCATTCTCGCGTAGCCACAGAGCTGCACTGCACGAGCCGTGCCGTCGAAACTGAGTGGGGCAAGTGGTTGAAGGAGGATGGGTTTGGCTTTTTTGTTTTGATTGGAAGGTCTCGCTGTATGTAACAGTTCATTGCTATGGTGGTAACGTTCCATTACTAAGAAACCGATAGATTGTGCTTCTCGATAAGGCGGTCGAGCCGTGGCCGGGAGATGTCGAGAAGACGCGCGGCCTCGCGTTTGTTCCCTTGCGTACGTTCCAAGATGTGTTGGACGTGAGCGGCTTCGACCGCTTCCAGGGTGGAGTCGGTAGGCTCATGTGTATTCTCCGAGTCACCGTCAAGATCTGGTGCGCCCAGTGAAATGAGCTCTCGGTCAATGACGGGACCTCGCGCCAGGACGACCGCTCTCGTAAGAACGTTCTCCAACTCCCGAACGTTTCCCGGCCAGTCATATTCGTCGAGAAGACTCATAGCCTCATTGGAAAGGCCTCGGATCTCCTTGTGAAGCTCTCCAGTGATCTTGGTGAGGAAATGCTCGGTCAACCGCGGTATGTCACTTTTCCTGTCTCGGAGAAGAGGCACTTTGATTTCAACGACCTTCAAGCGAAAGTAGAGGTCTTCTCTGAAGCGGCCGTCCCGAACGAGATTCTCGAGCGGATCTTGTGTGGAAGCGATCACTCTGGCCTTGGTGATTCGGGGACGTTCCCCGCCAACGGGGAAGAACTCTTGTTTTTCGAGCACTCGTAGGAGCTTGGCTTGAAACTCGGGGCCACTGTCTCCGAGCTCGTCGAGGAAGATAGTTCCGTCCTCGGCCAGCTCGAAATAGCCCTTTCGGCTTTCGACGGCGCCGGTGAAGGCGCCTTTGGCATGTCCAAAGAGCTCCGACTCCAAAAGAGTTTCTGCAAGTGCCGTGCAGTTCACGGCGATGAAGGGATCGGCGGCGTGTGGCGAGTTGAAGTGGATAGCTCGTGCAATGCGCTCTTTGCCGGTTCCGGTCTCTCCAGTGATGAGTACCGTGGCCTGGTTTTCTGCAAGCACACCGATGAGCTTGTAGATTTCGATCATCTTCGCGTCGCGCCCAACCAAGCGATCGATCTCATGACCCTCTGATGCCTCGGCGGTTAGATGACGGATGCGACGGCGAAGTGACCTATCCCGAAAGCAACGCTCGACCAGTAAGTCGATCTGATCGAGGTCCGGGGGCTTTACTAGATAATCATAGGCGCCGGCTTTCATCGCGCTCACAGCGGTGTTCATACCTTCGAAGGCGGTAATAACGATGACGTCCAGGTCCTCCAATAAAGAGCGCAAGCGCTCGAGAAGCGCGATTCCGTCCATCCCGGGCATACGAACATCGGTGATGATCAAGGACGGCTCGAAGCTTGGAAGGATATCAAGAGCCGTCTCGGCCGTGGCCGCGGTGGCGACTTCGTAGCCTGAGCGGGAGAGATGGTGCTCGAAGGTCTCGAGGATCGATGAGTCATCGTCGACAACTAGTATGCGTCCCTTCATGTCGAATTCTCCCGTGGAGCAAGAGGTAGCTCGACGACGAAAGCGGCACCTTTTGCTGCAGCGTCTTCTGCGACAGCTATCGTACCCTCGTGTTCTTCCATGGCTTGGAGTGCCATGGCAAGGCCTATACCTGTCCCTTCTTTTTTTGTGCTGTAAAAGGGCTCGAAGATTTTGTTTTTGAGCTCCTTCGAGATGCCTGGACCTTCATCAGCAATTCGCACGCGAACCTTTGCGTCAACCGTCTCAGTCGAGATCTGAAGCCGCCCACCGTTTGGCATCGCGTCGGCACCGTTTAGAAGTAAGTTCAGAAATGCTCCTTTTAATTTTTCGGAATCACCTCGCACTGTATCTTCTCGGGCTCGGAGCTCCGCCTCCAGTACGATCTTTTGTCCGTCGAGCTGAGGACGAAGGACGTCTATAGCTTCGTGGACACAAGCGTGAACCGAGCATAGCTCGAGTGTCGAGCCGCGAGTGCGCGCCAAGCTCAACGCGTCACGAACGACATGATCGAGGCGATTGATCTCTCGCAAACATATTTGGACGGGCCGAGCGCAATCCTGAGGGATCCGCCGGCTCGAGACATCCCGATCCAAGCTCTGGAGATTGAGTTTGAGAGACGTGAGCGGATTGCGAATCTCGTGGGAAAGTTGAGATGCGAACTGACCGATGGCCGCCATATGGCGGCTTTGTTCGATCCGCCTGAGCATCTCACGAACCTCTTTCACCATGACGGCGAAGGCGGACGAAAGCCTTCCTACCTCGTCGCTCCCCGAAGGAGGAAGGGAAGGCGCGAAGTTCCCTCCGGCTATGTCATCGGCGGCTTTGGTGAGCCTCACTAAGGAATGGGTCGCTCGGCGAGTCATCAGGTAGAAAGCAGCCGCGATTGAGGCCGTCATCAGGATGACGACAACGAGGTTGATGACGCGAGTACGGGCGAAGGGCGCCGAGAACTCACTGATCGAGGCCGTAGAGATGACAGTCCATGGCGGTGTCGAAAGATTCACGAAAGACGCCACTCTATTGGATTCTTCTTCCCTAAAAGTGAAGCTGCCTTCGTCATCTGAGAGGATCGCGGGATTCACGCGCCAGCTCTCTTGTCCTAACAGCTCGGATGCGCTTTGCTGAATGTAAGCTCTGCGGGGGTGGTAGAGAATGAGGTCGGTTTCGCGGTTGAGGACTATTGAGTAGCCGTCTTGTCCGAACGACATGTCGAGTCGCTCTCGAGGCAGGATCGCATCGAGATGGATGGAGGTTGAAAGCGTACCGAGCTCTCGTGATGTTTCGGTGTCACAGATCGGTTGCTCGAGCTCGAGCATGTCGGAGTCATGCTCCGTCCAGTGTGTCCCTATAGAGCGGTCGGACCCCATTACATACACAACTGCACCTTCTGAATCTCGAAACGCCACCCACCGGTACGACGTACCGACCACTTCCCACACGCGATCGAGATAGGGTCGCGCCGCTGCGATGGCAGCATCCCGAACGGCGGGATTCCCTTCAGCGTTAGCCCGGAGAAGACGCTGTGTTTCGGTGTTCTCGGCGAGAAGGAGGAGGTCCGATTGCCGTTGCGCATACAGGAGACTAATCTCTTCGGCTGCACGCTGTGCGAGCGAGCCGGTTCGAGATTGGATGAGACCCTCCAAGGCTTCCATGGACCGAGCGTAGTTGAAAACACCGAGAGCAAGAAACGGTGCTACACCCAGCACTGCGAAAAGAGTGAGCAGTTTCGCCCGAAGGGTCATTGATCCAACCGCCTAAAACGAAAACTTGACGCCCAACATCAAACTGCGGGGTTCGACCCATCGAGTAGGTACGTTGAATTCAGGATGGTAATAGTCATCATAGGTCATCCCGACCGTAGCGGTGTCGTTGACAAGGTTGAAGACATCCGCCAAAAGCTCCAACTTTCCTCGTTCTCCCAGACGCAAGACTTTGGAGAAGCGAACGTCGAGAAGGGTTTGCGATGGGAACCTCCGGCTCCCTCGTGGCTCTAGGAAGATTCTCGTCATCCCTTGGGGCAGACTTACCCAAGTCTTCGCCATCCACGGCTTTCCGGTTTGGTATTGGAAGTTGACGCCGAGATTCACATCGAGCTTGGGAATCATCACCGTGGCTTGAGCACGAAGCATGTGGGTCCGGTCATTGGAGAGATGGCCGTCGGCGTTGGTGAGATGGTTCGGGTCGCGACCGTATCGGCCCTCACCTCCGGCACTGTTCTGGCTGAAATATCCCTGGGATGCCTGTAGCCCGTTTGCCTTGGACAACGTGTACGAGGCGAGCATTTGCCACCGACCGGCCCAGCGCTTGTTCAGGGTCAGCATCAATCCGTTGTACGTAAGGTAATAATCTTCAGGGTTGGTCAACACGTAGGTTCGGTCCCAGTAGTCGCTGAGTAGTGGATACACTTCGAGGGTGCGACCATCGGGGAAAGTGATCGTATCGGTTCCGTAGACACCTTGGGTGTCTGTCCACCCGGTGTAGAGCTTGCCATCCTTTCTAGAGTAGGTCACGCCGATGGCCAAGTTTGAACCGAGCTCCCGGTCGAGTCCGATAGAGAGCTGATCGGTTCGCGGGGTCTTCATGCCGGGATCGATACGGTAGTATTGGGGTCGATACAGCTCGTAATAGATTTGCGAATAGTCCCCCGTGGCCGGATCAAAGTAAGCGAGGGTGCTAGGAGTAATGCCTGGGTGAAGCCAAGAGAATTCGTCGTAATTTATCCCTCCATAAAATCGGCCCCAGCTTCCGCGCAAAACGTTTCTACCGTCCTCCGATATCGCGAGGTTGAATCCTATGATAGGAGACATCGAAACGCCAGTCGTTTCCGCCTTGTTGGGTGACCACATTGAAGACCGCTCCCTGAAAGTTGCCGTATTCGGCAGAGGCGCCCAGAGAGAGAATCTCAATTTCCTCGATCGCGTCGGTGCCGGGAGAGCCCGTGGGGCTACCGTCCACCAAGAAAGTGTTCTCGTTGACGCCGGAGCCGTACGCAGAGACATCAGAGTCCTGGTTATCGGTCGGTTGAGTGGCGGAGATCCCCGGGGCGGATTTGATGAGGTCATTGATACCGGAGCGTCGCAGTGGCATGTTGTGCATGTACTCTGTGCTGTAATTCGTTGACATGCCTGATTTTTGTGAGTCCACTACGGGACCTTCTCCGGACACGGTGACTTCTTCCGAGACGCTGTCGAGCTCGAGGAAAACGTTTTTTTCTACCGTGCCTCCCACCTGCACCCGAATGCCTTCCTCGACATAATGTGTAAACCCGCGTATTTGAGTACTTATCGTGTAGGTTCCCGGAGCAAGGATTGGAAATCGATACCGGCCCCTCTCGTTGGTGCTCGTCACCGAATCGCCTGCTATGAGTGCTGGAGAGCGAATGGTGACTTGGGCGCCTGGAAGCATTCCGCCGGTCGTGTCGGCTATCGAGCCCACGATACTACCCGTGATGACTTGACCATAGACGGAGACTGTGAGCAGAACGAGAGACAGGGAGAAAACGGAGGTCGAACGCAGACATCCCATGGCAACCCCCTTTATCGGTAGGTTGGAACCCACGGCGGCTACCTACTCATATGTCAAGTTGTCGATTCTGTCAAATCCCTGAATCTCATTTAGAAATAGAAAAAATAGCCCAATTCTGATGTAACGATTCGTTGCCATAGTTCTATTAATGACCTCACTAGGGCAGTAGGCCGTGGCGCGGAACAATGTAAAAGTCGTTCTTTGAGGCTGGGATTTGAAGTCTGATATGCTCTCGACCTCCGAGAGTGAGCTGGATTTCCATGAACCTGAAAGAGCAGATGGACACCATCTACCAGGACCTTCCCCTCGGGGAGATTCCGTGGAATATCGAGGAACCGCCCGATGTTCTGGTGGATCTCGTTGAGTCCCGGGAGATTCTGCCCGGTAACGCTTTGGACCTTGGCTGTGGCGCCGGTAACTATGCCGTATGGCTGGCCACTCGAGGTTTTCAAGTGACCGGCGTGGACGTCTCACCTGCGGCCATCGAGTTGGCGGAACAACTCGCTCGAAAAAACGACGTCTCCTGTCGTTTCGTCGCTGCCGATTTGCTTGGAGATTCACTACCTCTCGAGGTCTCTTTTGATTTCGCTTACGACTGGGAAGTCCTTCACCATATCTTTCCCGAGGACCGTGGTCGATATGTAGTCAACGTTCACCGAGTGCTTCGCCCTGGAGCGCGCTACCTCTCGGTTTGCTTCAGTGAAGATGACGACCCAAGCTTTGGAGGGGAGGGAAAAGTCCGAGAGACGCGTTTAGGCACGACGCTCTATTTTTCTTCTGAACGGGAGATCAGAAATCTTTTCGAACCGTATTTCGATATTGAGGAACTGGAGACTATAGAAGTGGCCGGCAAATACAAGCCGCACGCCGCCGTGAAGGCGTGGATGACGAAAAGAGACTAGCAGCCGCCTGAAGCATCCAAGTAGCGCCGTTAACCCGGATGCTTCAGGCGTAAGTCCGTCAACCGCTCGTGCTCGCCTCCGTGGAAGGTCGTCTCCACTGCGCCAGGACCTTCCGGCCGTAGATGGCCAAAAACGTGATGGATGCAAATATGGAGATCACGAAGGGCGGTGTGGAGCTTGCGTGAAGGACGCCGATGCTGACGATGAGGGTCAAGAGTCCCGAGATACACATCGCTTGAGCCGCGCGCAGTTTGATGCGTGGATCTTGGCGCCACCAGAACCACATTCCCGCCCAGAACAGAAACACCCCAAGGAAATTCAACGCTTGTCCTGTTGCTGCGCCACCCGCCGTTGAGTAGCGGATGGAAAACCACGCGGTCTCGCCGGCTTGGTTGGCGTAGAGTTTCTTGAACGCGTAGTGAACGCCCGATGTGGGGACATCGATGTGAAGCGGCCCGATGGGCTCGTTGGCACCGGTGTTTCCTTGCAGCCGCGCCAGCTCGTCGTTCACGTTCTTGGTCTGGACCCGATGACCCGCTACCATGAGCTCCATGTTGGTGCTAATGCTGCCGTAACCCATCTCTGCTGGGAGGTAGACATCCCATTGAGTGGTCGTAGCCAGGATATCCGGACGGGGGAGGGTGCCCTCGAGCTTCCCGAGCCACCGTATGGGCGGTCCCGGTGTGGCATAAACGAGTTGCACGGGAAAGCCGCGGCTCGAGTTGAGGATTTTGATCAACACGGAGGAGCCGGCGGCCTTGTCGGCTTCGGCTTCGCCTTCCTCAGGGTCGCTCGAAAGCGCCGGTTGCTCCGATTTACCGTCCACGAACACCGACCACACCTCTGAGCCCTCGGGAAGCTCCACCCGCAGGAACTGCTTGCGAGAGTTGCGCACGGTGAAATGGGCCATGGTGACGAAAAGGCCGTCGCGGGTAAAAAGAGTCCTGTACTCGGCTCGATCGATCACCGCTTCCTGTGTTCCCAGGACACGATGACGTTTGACGTCGAGAGCGAGCCGGTGGGGTGGGTCGGCTTGGACGTATTTGTAGGCGAGAAGGATGGGATTGGCTGCGCGAAGCACGAGCTGGCGTGGCAGCTCATTGACGTCGAGCGGCGTGAGCTCGTCGGTTACCGATGGGCGGATTTCGACGGCGCTTCGGGCTTCGACGGCAATCCGGCCCTGCTCGACCTCGGCGCCGCGCACGCGGATCGAGGGGACCTCCACGGTGGAGCCATCGTTGACCGCGGAGCCACCGTCCTCGAGAATCCGCTCGTAAGTGAGCTCGATTCGGAAATCGCCCTCCATCTCTTGTGTGAACTCGACGGCCACGATCTGCGGATCTTCGTCGGAACGTACCTGATGCGTGCGGAGCGACGGTGCCGTGAGGTTGAGGAGGTTCAACGTGTCGGGAAGCTCGAGCTCGAGCTCCATGACCGTGCCCGACTTCACGTGGACCTCGATGCTGGCAGAGCCGGTCAGGGTCACATCGGCCAGTGTCACCAGCGTATCGACTTCCGCGTCGAATTTGCCTTGCACGAGCTCGGGCGTGGTGGCGGCGATGGTGAGGGCCGGCGCGATGTCGGCGTACTTGAACGTGTGGGCCACAGTCGAGTCGATGGAATCGCGAACGAAATCCGGAAGCTGATTTTCACCCACGCGGGTGATTCCGGAATCCTCCGGTTCGGCGATGGGACTGAGCGCGATGTCTCGACTTGCCAGAAGGGCCAGCATGCCTTTTTGTCGCTGGACGCCCGAGACCTGAAAAAGGGGAGCGTCGATTCCGGCGCTTTCCCGGCTGAGCGAGCGGTCGTAGAACAGATTCGAACGAGAGCTCGCCGTGGAGCTGTCGATTGAGAAAAACCGTGACGGTCCTCGGCTGTCCTTCACGGGCGGGATTGATTCGCCAATCGGAAAGGGCGCCCGAATCCGATGTGACGCTATTGACTTGTACCTCGGCCGGAACCGTCAGGTTGACGACGTTGGTCTCGCCCCGCTTGACTTCGTAGACCACCGTGACTCGGCCGTTCAAGACACCTTCTTCAGCGGAGAGCCTGTGGTACAAAGCGGCGTTGGCTCGAAGCTCGGTTTTGATATCCTCGGGCACCGCCTCGGACCATGTAAACGATACCTGGTTGGTCATCGGAACGTTTGCGGTCGCAACGGTGTTCTTGCCTTGGGTTTTTGTTTGAACGCTCGCATTAGGAACGACTTTGAGCTCCTTTCTTCCCGGAAGGGTGAGCTCGAATCGCGACACCGGCACCTGAGGGATTTGAAGGGCGGCTTTAGGATGACCGTCTTGGCGCACGACGGGAACCTCGAGCTCGATGTTGACCCGATGTGTCCCTCTTCCTTGGATGAGAGTGACGAAATGATTGTCTTCGAGCATGATGGGTGTTTTCTTTCCGTCGACCAGCAAGTCGCTCAAGGTCACGGTTCGGGGAAGCAGGGGAAGCGTGATGGTGCCGTTGTCGAAAAGCTCCACGTCCAGAACGCCTTTCCAGACCAGTGCGTCTCCCACGAGGCGACCGGTGTAGCCGGCCCGGCTGATCGCGTGACCGCGAGGGCCGGGGGTCCGCCAGGAGATCTGGACGCCGGACGTGGTGGGAATCGTGGCGCTGACTTGTGTAGTGTCTCCGCTTGTGGATTGCCGGATGCCGGCTGCCGGAATCACAGCGACATCGAGACCGGTTCCGGGCAAAACGGCGGTCAGTTTGATAGCCGCCGCAGCGGGGACGGGTACAGGCAGAGTGAATCCTTTGTCCGAAGCGTCTGCGTTGACCCGGTAGAGGAGTTTCATCTTATAGGCCCCCGACTTTTTGGTGCTCCAGGCAAGGCCCTGAGAAGTCGCAAGGAGTTGGGCCGGCGAGCCGCCAATGGTGACGCTTTCCACCGGAGTGCCCGAAGGCAGAATGGGTACAAGGACCCACTCGTCTTCGAGCGCCTGAATATCGAGGTCGACTTGTATCTCCGCGGTGGTTCGCGATTCTGTCTCGGTCACTCGCACCGACACCTGGGCGTTTCCGACAGCGTAGCCGGCCGGTGCAGGGCGTGCGTCACTCTGCAACAGGTTCATATAGGTGTCGAGAGGTAGCTGCACCTGCCCCGGCGGTTTTTCCTGCGTGTAAGCGATCGAGGTCAGGACAGAGAGCGTGAGCAAAAACGTTTGGATCTTCATGGCGGTCCTCTTTTCCCGGGCCTTAAGTTCCCCATCGAGGCTGAATCTTGAGCCACGATGCATAGTGAAGGGAATCGGCCAGATGCTTTCGGTGCCGCTGGTTGGAGATAACGGCGGAACGGTTGAGTAGTGTCAGGTACTCGCTCAACATGGCGAGGTCGTTTCTCACATCCCAGCCGTCGAGCCCTACACACTCCCTCGTCAATTGCTGGAGGAGATTGTGGTGGCGAGTCAGAAGAATCTGTGCTTGGTCGTGGTCACGTCGCGCCAGCACAGTTCCGGCCTCCTCGAGGACCTCGGCCAATTGGAAGGACAGCAGGTTCTTGAGCACGTTTCTTTCAAGAACGCCCGCTGCTTGGTCGGTTCGCGTGAGAGCCAGGCTCGTTCTCGAGACGGAGTTTTTGAGAAAAGCCAGGTCCTTGTAGCGAACCGAAACATCGGCGATGGGGCCGGAGCCGGAAGCCACGACGTCGAGCAAAATGACGTGCTCGTCGCCGGAGTAAAAGTTGGGGATGACGATTTGGATGCCGTCTTCGTCGTCTCCGCGGTCGGCTTCGATACCGAGATTGCGAGCCAACCGGAGATCGATGCTTTGTTCCGCTTCCCGAACTTTTTGAGCTCGCCTCTCATCGAGTCGTGCCGAGCCGATGACGTTGACCAAGCGGACTCCTTTGGCGAGTCGAATGCGAAGGCGTACCGCCCGAGCCACGATACGGCTTGCAGCGGTCAGTTCTTTGTCGACGATGCTCGTCGCTTCGGAGGACTGCTCCAGCAGGTGGCGGCGTCCTTGGCCTGCGAGCGCCAATCGCTCGATTTCGTCGGGCGCGTTACCTGTCCACCCACACCGATGACGCTCACCGGAATTCCCGCCACGGCGCTTTGATGCGCCATGGCGGACGAGTTGATGGGTTTCGCCTCCGAAGGACCTTGCCCGTGACCGAGACGACCATGCTGCTTCCCAGCGTGGCTGTCGGGTCGTCGTCCCGCGCGACACTTTGGATGGCGCAGGCGACGGCTTCGGGAAGACCGAGAGCGTTCGGAGTTTGCGGCTCGTTGTCGGCCAGAAGCTCCTCCAAAGCGACCGTCAAAGGACCGAATCGGAAATCGTCCGGTGTAATGACTAGACCTCCCGAGCGTCCCGCTACGACGAGGCGGAACCGGTCCCCGAGCTCCTTGGCTTCGAGAAGCGCCAGAAGGAATGGCGCGCATCTTTGCCGCAACATCCATGGGTGTCTCAGCCTCGGAGATCGAGCACGACGGCCACATTCATCGTGGGTCGGCGCCCCGCCTGTCGCTCGATGCCTTTGAGGCCGACCTGCACCAGTAACCGTTCTTCTCCGGAGATGCCTTTTCGGTCGGCGTTCAGGTAAACGCTGAGCGATCCGTTTTGCGAAGGATCGAAAGACTGGGCGATCGGATGAGCGGCGTCATGAAGGCGGAGTCTCGTTCCGGCGGCGGCCTCGAGTCCCGAGCGGTCGTAATCACGCAGCCGGGCGTGAAGAAATCGCATGGAGGGGTCGCCGGGAAGATATGTGTTGGCCCAGTAGCCGTTCGCCGGTTTGTAACTGAGGCCCTCGGTGGAGGAACGCTCCTCGAGGAAGTTTCGGATGTCTCCTGCGGCGGAGGCTCCGTCGTCCATGTCGAAGTTGACCGTCACTGTCATGATCAGAGGAACCGCAATTCCGTTCAGGAAGGTCGGTTCATATTTCCATTGCTTGACGGCATCGATGGCGGCCTGGTCGAGCGCCGGGATTGACCGGAGAACGCGAACGTTCGTGACGTTGCCGGATGTATCGATGATGGCTTCCAGAATGACCAATCCCTGCATACGTGCCTGCTGAGCAATCTGGGGATACACGGGAGCGACGTCATGCAGTTTTTTCGGTGTTTTGATGTTGCCGCCGACGCGCACCGGCTCGAATAGCATCACCTTTACCGCCGGCAGAGCCGTCCACCAACTCCGGACGCGGCACCCTCTTCCTTGTCGCGTGCTTCGCCGGACCTGGGGCGGTCCTCAAATTCGAATTCCGATCATGGCGATGATCTCTTCCTGGCCGATGTTTCGGTCCAGGTCCGCGCTCTTCTTGGGCGGCTCCGGCGAGGCTGGGGCGTCTGGAATCCACCCACGATTCCACCCGAAACACCTCCCGGAACGCCGCCCTCGACGCCTTCGGGAACGCCAAAAAATTTTTCTTCCTCGGGCAGGTCGTCGGGCGCGACGAACTTGGGCTGCCGCCAATTCGTTCGGGCGTGCGTACTGAAACCTTGATTCGTCCTCATAGATCTCTCGGGCGCGCTCGTCAGTCGGTGCAGGATTTTGCCGCTTATAGTCTCTCCACTCGGACTCGAGCTTGTCGGCGATCTCCGGTGACCTTTGAGCTTGGTAGAGACCCGGAATCATTACGATGTACAACACCACCACGGCAGCCGCACCGACGGCCGCCCATCGGAACCAGTTGAAACCGATGGCTTGATGCGTGGGCTTTTCCAGCAAAGGTGCCTTCGCCGTTTCTTTCTCCATAAGCTCGGGCCGAGCGAGAAGCTGCTTCACCAAAGTGTCCGGTGCATCGACGGCGGGAAGTACGCGCAGGCTTGCGTCGAGCTCGCCCAACGTCTCGAGGAACTTGAAGCACGCTTCGCATTCTTCCAGATGCTTCTGGGCTCGTTCGTCCTCCCGAAAAGCCTGCGGACCTTCTAACGCCAAGGTTTCTTGGATTTGCTTGCAGGTGGACTTCATGAGGTTTCCCCTAACAACACGACATTTCGCCGTGCCATTTTCTGAACCAGGGCGAGGCGGGCGCGCCTCAAATGGGTCTTGACGGTGTTGACCGGCATCTCGAGCGCCTTGGCAATGTCCTTTTGAGCCAGGTTCTCGACGCAGGCGAGTACCAACACTTCTCGTTGTAAGGCCGGTAACGTTCGGATCTCCGTTTGCAGCCATGCAGCGGTTTGCTTCGCCTGAGTGATGCTTTCGCCGTTCGGCGTGTGGGCCTTCGGTTCGTTGGGCGTCGAGGTTTCAGAGAACAGGAGCCTTCGTACTTTGCGTTTTCGATGATATGTCCGGACCGTGTTGGCCACGACCGTAAAGATCCAGGGGTGAGCCGGTCGCTCTTCGTCGTATTGGTTCGCCGATTTGTGAATCTTGATGAAGATGTCTTGAAAGAGATCATCCCGATCCGATTCCGGAACATCGCAGCGGATGAGATAGGAATAAACGGGAGCTCGGTACTGGGTAACGAGGCGGGAAAAGGCTTCGGTGTCGCCGCTACGATGCCGCAGGAGTAGCTCCCGTTCGTCCTGTTTTTCTTCCGTGAGCGTCACATCCTGCTGAGCCGGCTGAGGGACATCTCCCGTCATGGCTGCCTCCTGAGTATCCATGAGCTCCTTCATCCTGCCCCTCCTTACTACCTATAGACAGAAAGGTTTCAAAAAATTCCGGAGGAGCCGGATACGAAATGTCTTTTCTATAGGGTACAAGGGAGAAGGCGGTATTGAAACTACTATAAATGAGGGACTTATGTCATTGGACAGGTGACCTTCCCGCCGCGCGGGCTGCGAGGACTTTCATCTGCATCGGGCTGAAGAAGGGCTCCAAGTTCGTTTCTGCGTCTACCAGATCACGAGGCCCGAAACGGCTTTTCAGGATCCCTCGCTTCGTGTGATTTTTCTGTATGAACCGATGGGCGAGCTCATGGGCCGCAACCCGCCCTAAAGCTCGCGACAGGTGGTCTCGGGTCAGGTCTGCCGACCCGAATTTGCCGGCATTGAAGCGGACGGCCTGGAGAGAGACATAGATGACCGCTCCCGGCATCCCGCCTGGGTCGGTCAAGTTGTAAGCCATCAAGTTGGTTTTTTTGAGGGTGTGCTTGAATCGATAAACCATAGAATTCGGGAGCTTTTCGACGATGTAAATCCGCGCCGCGTTGGATACGCTCAGCTCGGACGGACTCGCGACGCAGTTGTTTTCCCACTGAATCTCGATGCCTGCCGTGGCATAGATACGCCCGGTCTCCCCCCGCAGCCCGAGAGGGATGGCGGGTTCCAGGCCTACACAGTCACAGAGTTGCACTCTGAGCACGCGGGACTCGCCGAGGCCAAATTGGGCTCGGGCAGGGGAGGAGGCCGAGATTAAAAAGGTGAATAAAAAAGGAAGGCACAGAGCCGGTGATTGACCATTGTAAAGACGGGCCCGAATCATCATTCATCCCTCCTCGAAAGCGTTCCGGGGTGTCGGTCCTTGGCGAGCGTTTCTTGGGGGAAGCTAAAAAATCGGGTCTGAGGAAGAAACAAACTGGCTCAGAGTTCGGTCTGAATTGGATCTGAAGCAGGCCTGACAGACTAAGTAGTTGAAAAAGCTAGAGACTTGCTGAGAGCTTGACTACAATGACGCGAATCTCGACGAGGAGGCAATCATGCTGAGACGAGCCTTGATGGCAGGCATCCTATCGTTTGCGGTCTTCGATTGCGCACCGAGAGAAGATCCGGTTGAAGCTTCCCCGAAGCGTCAATTTCTAGCAGCCATGGCGGCGCATCATCTTTGCTCTGGGACCTTCGTTGTTGGACGCGACCTTCTGAGAAGTCCGGACGAAGTCCTCCAGCAAGACATCGCTCGTTTCCCCGTGTTCCAGTGGCAAGACGATTTCGAGTACGAGGTTGACTTGGAGGTGAAGAAGGCCACGGTCAAGGGACCCGGAATCGAGGCTCGAACGGCCCGTTTCAACGGAGATCAGGGATGCACGATTCTGCTGCCCGGCGACGATCAGGTTCATTACCAGCCCGTCGAAGTGCCTCGCTCTCTTTCCGACCCGTTCACCCAGGATTGGCCAACCGGTGATGTCGGGGCGACAGGGCCGCTCCCTGAGGAGGTTGACGAAGCCAAGCTCGCCGCGGCGCTCGATTGGGCCATGTCCGAATCCCAGCACACGCGCGGCCTCGTCGTCACCTACAAAGGCAAGATCATCGGTGAACGCTACGCCGAGGGATTCACCAAGAACACACCTCAGATCAGCTGGTCTCAGGGGAAGAGCATCACGTCGGCCCTCATCGGTGTCTTGGTTCATCAAGGGCATTTGACCGTGGAAGACCCGGCCCCGGTGGCCGAATGGCGGAGCCCCGATGATCCGAGAAGCGAGATCAAGGTGAAGCACCTCCTGCGCATGAGCAGCGGGCTCGATTTCATAAACGACGGTCTCGATGGGCCCGAGTCGTGGAGGTCCGAGAACGAGCATATGCGCATTTACTTCGACGCCTTGAACGTCTTCGAGCACGCCGTCAACCAACCGCTCGAAATCCCTCCCGACAGTCAGTTTCGGTATCGCAACAGCGATCCCCTGACTCTCGGTCGCATCGTTCGGCAAATCGTCGAGGCCCAGGGCGAGGACTATTTGACCTTCCCGCAACGCGTGCTCTTCGATCGCATCGGAGCACGAAACTTTGTTCTCGAGACCGATCCCTACGGAAACTTCATCATGACCGGCTACGACTATGGAAGCGCTTGGGACTGGACCCGATTCGGGCTCCTGCATCTATGGGACGGCGTCTGGGAGGGGGAGCGAATCTTACCTGAAGGTTGGGTCGAGCTCATCAGCACTCCGGCGCCAGGCGCTCAGAACCAAGAGTACGGAGGGCTCTTTTGGCTCAATCGCGGCGGCGCCTTGGACCAGGTTCCGGAAGATGCTTTCTGGGCGGCGGGCTTCATGGGGCAACGGACTACCGTGATTCCATCCCGCGACATGGTCATCGTGAGGCTGGGACCGAGCCCGGGTGGATTCAACGCCTATATTAATGAGGTCATCGGGCGTATTTTGAGTGCCGTTGAGAAGGATTCTTGATTCGGCGGCCGCGAACGGCCACGGCGTCTTTGACCATTCTAGCGGTTAACACACCCCGTTTTTCATTCGCCCTACTCAGCCTGCAGAGTCGTGACCGGGTCAACCCGGGTGGCCCGCCAAGCCGGCACCAGACACGCAAAGAGAGCGACCAATCCGAAACCCAAGGCCGTTACGAAAAACGTTAGCGGATCCGTGGACCCCACACCATAGAGCTGTTGTTGTATGAATTTGGTGGCCCAAATTGAAGCACCCACTCCGGCGATGAGCCCGAGCAGAACCAGCCCCATACCGCGCGTGAGAATCATATTCGCTACCTGCCGAGCGCTGGCTCCCAGAGCCATACGCACCCCAATTTCGTGGTAACGCTGGCTCACATAGTAGGCGAGCACACCGTAGAGACCCACCAGTGCGAGGAGCAGCGCAATGGCGGAGAAAAGGCCCAGGGAGGAAGTGACGATCCGGTAGTCGGATAACGCGTCATCGAGGATGGATGCCATCGTTGCGGGCTCGGCCAGAGGTATGTTCGGGTCCTTTGTGCGAAGGACCTCTCGGATGGCTCCGGTCAGTGCCGCCGGATCGGCTCGAGTGCGGACCGCAATCTGCATCGAGCTCCTGGGGACTTGGTAGTAAGACATATACATGGCGTGAAAGGGTTGGCCCCTGATTCCGGACAAGCGCGCATCGGCGACCACACCCACGATCTCGTGCGTGACGAGCTCTCCCATATCGACTTGGAGCTTTTGTCCGAGGGGATTTTGGTCCGGGAAGAATAGCTCCCCTAAAGACTCGCTGATGATCATCACGCGAGGCGAGCCTTCACTGTCGGTCTTGGCGATATCCCTTCCCGCGAGAAGAGGCATCCCCATGGTTTTGAGGTAGCCGGGAGTCACGTACCGGAAATCGGCCGAGCGGGACATACTCGATTGACTCGATTGACCTTCCTCTGGTGCGTGATCCATGGGGAAGAGATAGATGTTACCCCCTCTTTGGAGGATGGGAATTCTGTTGACGAAACTCACCGATACGACACCGGGCAGGGCCTCGACTTCCTCGGTCAAGGAGTTGAAGAACGTAATCCGCCTCTCAGGGTCCGGGTAGTCGTTGTCGGGAAGGCGTATGCCGGCCGTGAGCACATTCGTTGGGTTGAATCCGAGGTCGACCTTCATCTGAAGGGTCAGGCTACGGATCAACAATCCTGCTCCGATCAACAACATGACGGAGATCGCCACCTGCAGGACGACGAGCCCGTTGCGTAAGAGGGAACTACCACGGGCCCAAGTGGCGCGCGTGCCCGATTTGAGCTGTTGGGCGGAATCGACCTTGGTGCCCTGAAGTGCCGGCACCACGCCGAAGACGATACCGGTGGCGATCGAAACTCCCAAAGCGAAAAGGAGCATGGAACCATCGAGTGCCGGCTGGGTGATCCCCAACCGACCCACGGGGAGGAGTCGGATTAGAAGACCCTGGAATCCAATGGCAACCGCGATTCCGGCAAGGCCGGCCACCAGAGCCATCAAAGTGCTCTCGGTGAGTAGCTGGCGCACGAGTCGCCGCCGGGAAGCTCCCATCGCCGACCGGATGGCGATCTCCGTGAGACGTGTTTGTCCCCGCGCCAATAAAAGACCTGCGACGTTCCCGCACGCTAAAAGAAGGACCAGTGAAACCGCCGCCATGAGCATCAACAGGCTGGGACGCACGTTCTCCACCATGGCCTCTTGTAGGTTGGTCACGGCCAGTGCTTTGCTCTCATTAGTATCCGGATATTGTTCCTGAAGCTGGCGAGAGATCGTGTCCACTTCGGCCTGTGCCTGGTCAACGGTGACGCCTGACTTCAATCGTCCAACGAGAAGAAGGTTGTGCCAGCGACGGGCGGTGGCGCCGGGTCCGTCGCGGTAGGTAAGGCGCCAAATATCGGCGTCAACTAAAAAATGGAAGTTGGCCGGCAAGACGCCGACAACGGTATACGGAGAACCGTTCAGAGTGAGCGTGCTGCCCACCGCGTCAGATGAGCCTCCGAACCTACGTTGCCAATAGCCGTAGGTGATCATGACGACGTCCGGGCCGCTTTCCACGCCTTCTTCAGCGGTGAACAAACGGCCGGCGGCGGGCTTGGTTCGAAGTGTGGGGAAAAGATCCCAGGTCGCGAAGGCGCTTTCGACGCGCTCCGGTTCAGTACCCCCCAGGACGGTTACACGACCCCCGAACATGAAAGCGGAGAAAGTTTCGAATGACTGGCTTTGGTCACGGTAGTCGTAGTAGTCGTACCCGGAAACCCAAGGATTGACGTTGCCATCGAAAGTCGCCCGGCCCATCACCAGTCGATCGGGCTCATCGAAGGGGAGGCTACTCAGCAGAGCCGCGTTGATCGTGCCGAACATGGCGGTCGTTGCTCCGATTCCAATGGCCAGAGTCAAGATCACCACAATCGTGAAACCGGGCCGGCTCGCCATCAACCTGAACGCATAAACTATGTCGCTGAAGGTTCTCTCGGAACATGGAGGACTCCTTTTGCTATCAACGTTGACGGCTAATAATTTAGCATATGCTGAAAATTTAGCATAAGCGGGACATTGGGTCAAATTACACGCCTGTCCCTATCTAGATTGGACGAAACTTGGACCCAAAAAGTTGTGCCCGAGTCTTTAATTGGCTACTAGCGATGAGGAAAATGGGCGAGTCGAAATAGAAAAGGCGCCTCTTTTGTAGGAAAAAGAGGCGCCTGCCTTGCGTTCAGCTTCTGTTGAAACGCAAGGCTCCCCCCGAATAGTAGAGCTTGAGCTCGTCCCCGTTGACCAGATAGGACGACGAGCCGCCCAAAGCTCGTGAATACCGATCGAAGTGCGAGCCCGGTACGCAGGCGGCCAGCGTGCAAGCTTGCGGACCGAACGTTATCTTATCGTCATCGGTCTCGTAGTTGCCGTTGCACCAGTTGCAGTCGGCTCGGACATTCACTTTGCCGTCTTCGGTGAAGCTTGCCGTGTATTTTTCGGGCTCAGAAATGGGAATGGTAGTGCCGTCGTTCAATTCGAAGGCGACGAGCTCCCAATCCCCTGCGAGCGGAAGCGGCAATGAGGACCCGATTCCGGGACCCGACTCAATGCTATTGCCCGGGTTGTCCTCGAGCGCGGGGCTAGTTGGCGATGTCGTGTCACACGCCGTCAGTGCTAATCCCAGACCGATTGTCAAAACCAAGAATTTCTTCATTTAGCCTCCTTTAGGTTGCGCGTCATGGGGCCGATAGGATGCGCAACGTTCCCGATGGGTGTCACTGCAAGGTCCTTGCCGATTTCATGATGTTTGTAAACCTTTGTTTATAAATGGATTCCAGGAACAAAGGCGGACGGGAAACTCAGCGGAGGCTATCTAGATTGCGAGACTCCTATCCGGATCGTTTGAGGCGAGTCCTTGTGCTACATTGAGCACCTTTTCGAGTGCAGTTATAAATCCTCAAAAGCGATAGGGGAGCTCAAAAAGACCATGAGAGGTTACGTCCAATCGATGAAGTAGGAACGGAGAGCGGTTATGAAGCGTTGGGTCCTTTTTTGGGCTTTGATTTGGGTTGCGACGATTGGAGTGAACGCGACCGAAGTGTCCTCATTGGATTCGAATGAGAACGACCTGGTTACTGAGCTCGAAGCGTTGCTGCGGATTCCCAGCGTGGTGGGACGTGAGACCCACGCCGCCGATTTCATTCTGCAGCGGTTGGGTCCGCTGTCCGCCGAGAGCGATTCCCTCGGCAATGTGACTCTTTGTCTAGGCTCCGGCGAGCCTAAACGGATATTCGCGGTTCCTCTCGACGAGCCCGGCTACGTGGTCAGTCGAATTCAGGATGACGGCTATCTACGGTTGACTGCGGTGGGGCGTGGGCATCGCGGCCGTTTGTGGCATCAATTTCGCGAGGGCCAAAAGATCGTGGTCTCGACCGAAAGGGGGCTCGTACCGGGCGCCATCACGGTCGTCTCTTCCCACCTCCGGCGATTCCGGGGGGAAACGAACGAGCCGTTCCATATCAATCAGGCCTATGTCGATATCGGAGCGGAGTCGGTGGCTGAAGTCGAGCAGTTGGGAATCGAGCTTTTAGACCCCGTCACCTTGATCAAGCGGCCCTCGGTTTTGGAAAACGGAATGATAGCGGCGCCGTCTTCTCAAATGAAGGCGGCCTCGATGGCAATGGTTCACGCCGCCAGGCGTTTGGCCGCTTCTAAGGTGAATGGATCCGTTGTCTTTGCTTGGACGGTTCTCGGGACGTTGAACCGCAAAGGACTCGAGTCGGTGGTGACCCGCCACGGCCCTTTCGATGAAGCCTATCTTTTGAGTCGGAACTTCGGGTTTTCGCAAAAAGACAGAAGCCTCGTTCCGGCTCCAATCCCGCAGCCGGGCTCCGGCGTGCTCGCGGCACAGCCCATCGCCGAAGGGCTTGCCGGCACCGTCAAAGCTCCACACGTCGCCCCGTCACCGGGCGCTACCACACGCGGGCCGGATTGGAAGGGCGCGGAGGTTGGTTATTTGGGGCTTCCAACACGGTATCAGGACACACCGGTAGAAATGGTTCACATCAAGGACGTGCGGACACTTACCGATACCATTGTGCGGGCTGCGGGAGGCGATGTTGTTGCGAAGGCTGTTGCTCCCGAGCTTCCGCCCGTTTCGGGCCGCCGCATCGAACCGGGTCGGGGCCACGAGCGTGCCGCCGCCGTTCTGAGCCCTTTGATTTCTACCTACGGAGTCAGCGGGTTCGAAACGCGGGTGAGAGAGCGTGTTCGATCGCTTTTGCCGGAGTGGGCCGATCCTGAAGGAGACGAGACGGGGAACCTATTCCTCACCGTGGGGGAAGGTGAAGAGCACATCGTTTTCGTGGCCCACATGGATGAATTGGGCTTCGTAATCGAGACTATTCTCGGAGACGGTTGCTTGAAGCTGAAACGCAGGGGCGGTTTCTATCCTTCTTTGTGGGAGGGCCAGGCGGCCTCGATTCATACGACGTCGAAGGATATCCCAGGCGTCTTCGAGCCGCGTCGAGGGTGGCACGATGCCGAGGCGCGCACACCCACGGAACCGTTGACGGTCTACCTGGGAACGAGCTCGCGGGAGGAGACCGAGGCGCTCGGCATCGAGGCGGGCCGTACGACGGTGACCATGCCCAAGGAGATGTGGCGCATCGGTGAGCATCGGGCGGTTGCGCGAAGCTTCGACGACCGGGCCGGCTGCGCGGTGCTCATTGTCGCTCTCGAGCGGATCGATCCCAGTGCGTTGACGAAACGGGTTACTTTCGCCTGGTCCACCGAGGAGGAAGTCGGTATGACGGGAGCCAAAGCCCTAGCAGAACGGTTTCAGGACGCGACGAGGGTTTATCCGGTGGACACGTTCGTTTCCTCGGAAGCGCCAGGTGAGTGGGACGGAGCCGCCTACAATCCTTTGGGTGAGGGAGCGGTCATACGGGTTCTCGAAAGCATCAACTTCGTCCCCAGAAAAGCAACGAAGGAAATGCTCGACCTTGCACGTGCAAACCGAATTGCCGCTCAGGTCGGAACGACGTCGGGAGGAACAGACGGGCAGCCGTTTCTCTCCTACGGCATTGTCAGTGTTCCCCTGTCGTGGCCGGGACGTTACTCCCATTCGCCCGTAGAGGTGTTGGATTTTCGCGATCTCGAGTCGTTGGTCGATTTGATCGAGGCCATTGCGACCAACTGATGAGATGTCCAGGTGTTTTCCTTGATTTTGGACAGTAAATACGGTAATTTCTGTAAGAATGGAAATGACAGAAACCGAAACCTTTTTCCTGTCTATAAAGTGATGCGATGAAACAAGTTATTGCAAGGGAAGCACTTCTCGAGGTGGCGGCACGTCACGGATTGCCATCGGCATCGGATCGACTGGCCGCCATGTCCGATTCGCTCCGGGACGATCTCGCTCAGTTGGAGGGTCGGCTGGCATCGCTTCTGGACGGACAAAGTGGGCCGGTGGAGGACGCCGTTCACCATCTGCTCAATTCCGGCGGAAAGCGGATGCGCCCGCTTCTTTGCTTGCTTGCCCACCGGGCGTTTCGCGCCGTCCCGATGAGAACGGTGATGCTCACTCTCGCGCAAGTGGGCGAACTGGTGCACGCTGCGTCGCTCATGCACGACGATGTCATCGACCTCGGCGAGTTGCGAAGGGGACGGCCGACCGCACGAATGGTTTATGGGAACGCCGCGTCGGTGTTGGGGGGGGACCTTCTTCTGGTTCAGGCCTTTTCTTTGACTCATTCCACCGAAGTTCCTCATCTGCTCACTCGATTGCTCGAGGTTCTGCAACGGATGATCGCAGCGGAGTCCATGCAGCTTGCCCGGCGAGGCCGGACGGACGTGAGCGTGGAAGATTGTTTCGAGATTATTTCCGGCAAAACAGCGGCTCTCTTCGAGTGGAGCGTGGAAGCGGGTGCCCGTGCAGCCCGGGCAGATGAGAGCTCGGTGCGGGCGTTGCGGTTATTTGGTCACGAGATCGGCATGGCTTTCCAACTGGTTGACGACGTGCTGGATCTCAGGAAAGATCCGTCGAGCGTGGGCAAGTCCGTGCTGCAGGACATTCAAGCGGGCACGATGACCTACCCGGTCATTCAAGCGGCTCGCGTCCAAGAGGGGCTTGGGGAGCTGCTGAAAGCGGCGGTGGCCCAAAACGGCGAGGAAGAACAACTGGGCAGTGAAATCCTCGACTTGATTGGAAAGGGCGGGGGAATCGAATCCACTCTCAAAGAGATCGCTCAACGAACCGATGGAGCTCGCCAAGCTTTGACCGCCCTTCCCGAAAGCCTGGTTCGGTCTGCGTTGGATGCAACGGCCGTTGAGCTGGCTGCTCGAACCCGATAGTACGCTTTCTTAAATCCGGAAGTCGTCGGCGCAGCCGACGTCCGACTCCCTTCTGCCTTCTGCCTTCTGCCTTCTGCCTTCTGCCTTCTGCCTTCTGTATTCTTTAATGCCTCTGCATATCCCCGTCCCGCTTGGCCTTGAACTCGCTTCCTTCCTTCCAGTTGGGGAAGCTCTCTTCCATGGCGAGTCGGTGGCCGATCTTGAAATAGAGCTCCAGGTCCTCCATGGCGCCACTCAGATCCCAGCTCGGATCGTATTCATCCGACGGCTTGTGGTAGTTCTCCTTGTTGTATTTCTCTTTGACTGAACGACCGTATTCCTCGCCTTTCTCACGGTGCTGTATCCCCGAACCCGCGCTCAGCGCCGGAACGCCCTGCTTGGCGAAGGGGAAATGGTCGGAACGGTAAAAGGACCCTCGTTCAGGTTTGTCGTTAGGCAGAATGATGCGATCCTGCTCCGCCGCCGCAGCAGCCATATAGTCATCCATTTCGGATTGCCCAAAGCCCACGATGCGGACATCCTTCATCCGGCCGTAGATGTTCAGGCTGTCCATGTTGATAACCCCGACCGTCTTCGTCAAAGGGACGATGGGGTTCCGAGCGTAGTAGTCCGAGCCGAGGAGTCCCTGTTCCTCGCCGGTCACGGCGAGAAAGAGGATGGACCGGGAAGTTGGGAAGGAAAGCGCTTTGAAAGCTTTCGCCAACTCGACGAGTGCACCCGTGCCCGTGGCGTTATCGAGAGCGCCGTTATAGATCTGATCGCCCTCGAGATTGGGATCTTTGCCGAAATGATCCCAGTGCGCTGTATAAATAATGACCTCGTCCGCTCGAACGGAGCCCGGAACGAGAGCGACCACGTTGCGCGAGATGGATTGCCGTATCTTGTTCTCGATGGAAACGGATGCAGCCTGTCCCAGGGGAACTGATTTGAAATCCGGCGTGAGGGCCGCCGCTTTCATTTCCTCGAAGCTCATGCCGGCTGCCTCGAAGATCTTCGTCGTTGCATCGAGGGAAATCCAAGCTTCCACAGCGCAACGGGAAGCATTGTCATCCTCCGTGACCAGGCTGAAGCGGGGGCCCATCCAGGAGCTCTTCACGACTCCCCAACCGTAAGCTGCCGGTTCGGTCTCGTGGATGATGAGAGCACCCGCGGCACCTTGTCGCGCTGCTTCTTCGTACTTGTAGGTCCAGCGACCGTAGTAAGTCATGGCGCGCCCGTTGAAAACGTTCGGATCCTCAGTCGCGAATCCCGGATCGTTGACCAATATCACGACCGTCTTGCCCTGAACGTCGATGCCTTCGTAGTCGTTCCAGTCATACTCGGGCGCGATGACGCCGTAGCCCACGTAGACCATTTCCGACTGATCGAGACCGACCTGGTCTCGGACCTGAAGGGTCCAGCCGACAAAGTCGTCCCCATAGGAAAAAGAAAGGGGAGTCTTTCCACCGGCAACGGCGAGCGTCGCGTCGGGCCCGGGGGTGATCTCGACGAGAGGCACTTCCTGGAAATAACTGTCGCCGTTTCCGGGCGCCGCGCCGACTTTCTTGAATTCCGCTTCCATGTATCGAACGGTTTTTTCCTCGCCGTCCGATGAGGGAGAGCGGCCTTCGAACTCGTCGGATCCCAGAACTTTGACGTGCTCGACCAGATTGTCGGTCGTGATGGTGGCGAAAGCTCCATCGACGTTTTGATCGGCCGGGGGAGTGCTACAGGAAAGACAAATGGTACAGAACAAGACGAGGGTTAAGGACGTTCTCATGAGCATGGACGACTCCTTCCTTTGAAAAACGAGTAGAGACTATAGCAGAACATGGGGCCAGGCGGAAAAAGTCGAGGAGTTTGATAGTTGATGCCACAAATTGCTACTCTCTCGCTGGTTTAAAGATGCAGCACCGACAGGAGAAGCCGAGATGAAATCCAAATCCACTCTCATCCGCGGCGGAAAGGTCGTCACCGAAAAATGCCGTCGCCGAGCATGACGTTCTCATCGAAGGGGAGCGCATCCGCGAGGTAGGCGAGATTCGTGACACCACCGCCGATCAGGTCATCGATGCCTCGGGACTTCTCGTTCTGCCCGGTGCCGTCGACACCCATGTGCACCTGAACGACGTCTTCATGAGCACGATCAGCGTCCACGACTACTACACCGGCACGCTGGCCGCCGCCCACGGTGGTGTGACCAGTATCGTTGACTTTTCCAACCAGGTGCCCGGTGGAACTCTGGCCAAGACACTCGAAGACAAGCGACAGGAAGCAGAAGGCTTGGCCCTCGTTGACTGGGGCGTCCACCCTGTCATCACCCAGCCCACCGACGACACCCTCGACGAAATCCCTTACGTCGTCGGGGAGGGAGCGCCGACCATCAAGTGCTATATGACCTACCGGGAAGATGGACTTCTTGTTGAGGAGAGCGACCTCAAGCGGATCGCGGATCGATTGTCCCGAGAAGGTGGCATGCTCATGCTGCACGCCGAAGACAACGACATGATCGAGGCCAACGTGCCGCGGTTCCTTCAAGAAGGCAAAACGGCCACGATCAATCACGGGCGGAGCAAGCCGCCGGAGGTCGAGTTGGCGGCCATTCGCCGCGCGATTGCGATGGCCCGGGAAACGGGTGGGAAGTTTTTCATCGTCCACCTTGCTACCGACGAGGGCATGGACCTCATCGCAAACTCGCGCGATGAAGGCGTGGACATCACGGCGGAGACCTGCACTCACTATCTCGTTTTCACCGAGGATCTCATGGAGCGGGACGACGGCATGAAGTGGGTTTGCTCTCCACCCATCCGGAGTCGCGCAATACAGGATCGGTTGTGGGCCGGCCTCGCCGACGGCCGCATCGCGATGGTGAGCTCGGACGATGCCGCCTACTCCTGGGAAGCCAAGCTCTATGGCAAAGACCGTTTCGACAAGATCCCAACGGGATCCCCGGTGTCGAAACAAGGCTGAGCATTCTCTACTCCGAGGGCGTGGCCAAGGGGCGAATCTCTCTAACTCAGTTCGTAGAGTTTGTCGCTACCGCTCCGGCTCGGCTCTTCGGGCTGGCTCCTCAAAAAGGTAGTATCACCGCCGGCGGTGATGCCGATATCGTGCTCTTTAATCCCGAGAAACGCTGGACCATGGGACAAGAAACGCTCCACATGGCTACCGATTGGTCGGCTTACGAAGACATCGAGATCAGTCGGCAAAATTGAGAAGGTCTTTTCCCGCGGTGAGCTCATCGTTGATGGTGACGAGTGTCTGGCCGAGAAGGGAAGGGGGCGATACGTCCATGACTGCCGATTGAGCGAATGAAACAGCCGAGAGATCAACTCGGGTGCTTCTCCGGAACAAGTCGCTGACGATCTGCGCTCGCTCGTTAGTTTCTGCGACGAGGGATTGTCGCTCGACGAGCTTCGCGGCCTCATCGACGAGCGACTCGTCCCCCACTTGATGCACTACGATCAACCCACCTTTCAATCCATGTTCAACGCCTTTCCTGAAGAGGGCGCTCGGTTCGGAGCCGGTATCGCTCTCGACTATAACCAGGGCGTGACCAACTGGCAGGTCTCTCCGGGCGGAGCGGTGCTCGAGGAGCTTTGCTGCCAGGCTTTGTGTCGACTCTTTGGTCTTTCCACCGATTCCGAAGCGACGATGATGTACTCCGGCACCTATGCCAACCATCAAGCACTCTACATGGCCCTCCATCGCATATGCCGCGGACCAGGGCATCGACCTCGGTCGGGATGGCTTGGCGGGCTTCGATGATCCGGGGAGGCTTGCCGTAGTAGCCTCGGCGGACTCCCATTTCTCCTTGAAGCACACGGTCCGGACCTTGGGATTGGGGGAAAGAAGCCTCGTCCCGGTCGACTTGGACGGGAATCGAAGACTGGATATTCAGTCTCTCCGGAAGACACTGGCTTCCATGAAGGATTCGCGCGATGTTTTCGCCGTCGTGACGACCGCGGGCACGACCTCGACCGGCGCCGTGGATCCCATTGCCGAAGTCGCCGACGTCATGTGAGGGATTGGGCATCTGGCACCATGTGGACGGCGCTTACGGATTGGCGTACGGGCTGGTGCCGGAGTGGGCGCATCTTTTTGACGGGGATAGACCGGGCCGATTCGGTGTCTTGGGATCCACATAAACAGCTCGGTGTGCCTATTCCAAACTCCGTGCTCTTTGCGAAGCACTCCGAGGATTTCGACCGCATGGCTCTTTTCAGCAGCTACTTCAACCGAAAGGAAGCCACCGAGCCCAATCCGGGCGTCAAGTCGATGCCTTCGACGCGGCCTTTTTCCGCGCTTCCCTTGGTGACGTCCCTCAAGCACCAGGGACTCACGAGGGTACGAGAACGCCTTCGCGTGCCTCTCGAGGCGATCAGAAAGTTGGCGGTTCATCTCGACGAGCAGCCGGATTTCGAGACGAGCCACGCGCCGGACACCGGCATTGTTTGTTTCCGCATCGTTCCTAAAGGGTGTCTCTGATGAGCAACTCGATCATCTGCAGAAACGAGTTTACGAGACGATTATGAAAGAGGGCCTTCGAACGATTTCTCTATCCGAAGTGAACCAACGGACGGTGCTTCGCCTGGTGGCCATCTCTCCCGCAGTCACCTTCGAAGCGTTGAAAGATACTATCGCCGATGTGCGAAGGATTGCTGGGGAGCTTACGAAACATGACTGACCCATCGCTCGCGTCTCGACTCATCGAAGGCTTCCTGGATTTTGCCGGCCGTTTCGATCAGATCCTGTGGGGTCCCTGGACCATCGTTTTCATTGCGTCGGTCTCGATCTACCTGACCGTGAGGACGCGTTTCTTTCCAATTTCGGAAGCTCGGTCTGATTTTGCGGAGCACCTTCGGTCGCCTGTTCGAAAAATACGAGGACCGCGGGAAAGGGAAGATGACTCCCTTTCAGGCCGTGTCCACGGCCTTGGCCAGTACGGTGGGCATGGGGAGCATCGCCGGGGTGGCCGCCGCGCTCGCCGTGGGAGGCCCGGGATCGATCTTCTGGATGTGGCTACTCGCTTTGCTGGGAACCATCACGAAGACGGCGGAGATCACGCTTGGCCGTACACTATCGGGACGTCGAGGAGAATGGCCGATTCCGTGGCGGTCCCATGTACTACATCCGCAAGGGTCTGGGCTGGCCGCTTCTTCGCGGCGCTCTTTAGCGGAGGCATCTTTATCAACGCCCTTTTGAGCGCTTCGCTCCTTCAAGCCCACACCGTCGGGACGAGCCTTTCTCGCCGCCTACGGCATCAATCCTTATTTCGTGGCGGGAACCATGACGGCGGTGACGGCCATCGTGGTGCTGGGTGGATTGCGCCGGATCGGCCGCTTCAGCGAGAGGCTCGTTCCTCTCATGTCGGTTGTTTATGTCCTTGGCGGCTTGGTGCTCTTCTTGGTGAACTACCGCGCCATCCCCGAGGTGTTCGCGCTCATCTTCAAGCACGCTTTTGCGCCGATACCGGCTGTTGGCGGATTCGCAGGCGCGACGGTACTGCTCGCCCTGCAAACGGGCATGGCCCGCGGGATGTTCGGGAATGAGGCCGGCATGGGAACCGCACCCATGGCCCACGCCACCGCCGATACCGAGCATCCTTTCGAGCAAGGCCTGTGGGGTGCCTTCGAGGTATTCGTCGTCACTTTCATCATCTGCACCATCACCTCCTTCGCAGTGCTTTCCACCGGCGTGCTGGCGAGCGGGAAATCGGGGATCGAGCTGGTCATGGTGGCCTTTCGCCTGCGTCTTTCCGGAGTCAGGTCGCCGGCATACTGATCTCGTTTTGCATCTTGACTTTTTGCTTGACGACCCAAATTGGATTTTTCATTTATTACGAGACGGCCTCGGTCAACTTGTTCGGCAAGGATGCGATGAGGTACGTCAAGTGGCTCTACTTCATCCCGCCCCTCATCTTCGCCGGGGTGGCGGACGTGGATCGGGTCTGGGTTTTCGCCAATATCGCGGTCGGCGTCTGTGCCATTCCCAATCTCGTGGCGGTCCTGGCTTTGAGCGGTGTGTTTTTGAAGCTGATGCAGGATTACTTGAGCGGCCGGAACGAGTATGCGGCGAGAAGTCATCGATGTCTCCAAAGAGTATATCAAGACGGCAAGCTCGACTTGAGGAGTCGAGAGTCCATGCGCGTTTTCATCATCAATCCCAACAGTGACGAGGGAATGACGGCGGCGATTCAGAAATCGGCGGAGGGCTATGCCGGCGATGATTTCGATGTCGTCTGTGAGTCCACTCCCGGTGCGCCCCGCTTCATCGAGACCTACCAGGACGAGGTCATGGCCGCGCCCGGTATGGTCGATTGGTCCGCGGCAACGAGAAAGATTTCGACGCGTTTGTCGTCGCCTGCCACAGCGACATCCACTTGGATGTCTTCAAGGAGATGCTCGACAAGCCGGTGGTCGGCATCGGCGAGGCTTCGATGAAGATGGCTTCCATGTTGGGACACAGTTTTTCGGTCGTCACCACGTCCCGGCACTCCATCCCCGGCAAGCTGGCCCAGGCTCGGAAGTATCACCTGGAGGACTCTATTGGTCTCGGTCCGAGCGCCTTTGGAAACGACGTCGGAGTATGGCAACGAGGAATTGTTCTTACGACTGTCTCGCGCCGCCATCGAAGAGGATCGAGCCGAAGTGATCGTGCTCGGTTGCGCCGGCCTCGCCGGGATGGACAAGTACCTGCAGGAAAAATTGGGAGTCCCTGTTTTGGATGGAGTCGTTTGCGCTCTCATTTTTGCGACGGGCCTGGTCCGATACGGCGTATCGACGAGCAAAGCACTCGGATTCAACCCGGAATACTAGATGTTGTGTCGTCCATGACATGCGGATTACGGCAATGAGCTGCAGATTTTGAGGGTATGACGTGCGGGTTTTCGGCATGACGTGCAGGTCCAGTAGCAAGAACCTGTAGGCCAGGCTGCGCCTGGCAAAGGAGTCGGATTCATGAAAGAAAGAATCGACCGGAGCCGCCGAGACATTACGACGCGATATTACGGACCTCGTTCAGGACATGGTCAAGATCCCATCCGTCTGTGGAAACGAGGGGCCATTATCGAGTCACCTGAGGCGACGATGAAGAGCTTCGGTTTCGACGAGGTTCGTGTCGATGGCTTCGGTAACCTCTTCGGTCGCATCGGCTCCGGCCCTGAATTGATCGCCATCGATGGCCATGCCGATACCGTCGACGTGGGCAATCCCGATATCTGGGACGTCGATCCCTTCGGCGGCGTATTTGCGCGATGGAGTCATCTACGGACGCGGCGCATCGGACCAGAAAGGGGGACTTGCTTCGGCCATCTACGCCGGAAAGATCTTGAAAGAGATCGGCATTCCCGACGATCTCACGCTGCTCGTCGTGGCATCGGTCTACGAGGAAGACGTCGAGGGTCTTTGCTGGGACTACATCATTAATAAGGAAGGAATCCGACCGGAGGCGGTTGTCCTGCACCGAGCCGACCGATCTGAGGTTGTGTCTCGGACAGAGAGGACGCTTAGAGATCAAGGTGAAAACCACCGGCCGGTCATGTCACGGATCGGCGCCGGACCGCGGTGACAACGCGATCTATAAGATGGCGCCCATCATCCGGGAAATCGATGCGCTACACCGTCGTCTCGAGAGCACGTCGGTGCTGGGCAAGGGAACGGTGACCGTTTCCGACATCCGCTCCACAGCGCCGTCACTATGCGCCGTCGCCGACAGTTGTACCATCCACCTCGATCGGCGACTGACGGAAGGGGAGACCTTGGAGTCGGCGTTAGAGGAAGTGAAGAACCTGCCTTCGGTAGAAGCTGCATCGGCAGAGCTGTCTGTTCCTAGATACGAGACCAAAACGCATACCGGATTGGTTTATCCCTCGGACGCGTATTTCCCTGCCTGGTTAATGGAAGAAGACCATCCCCTCGTTCGTGCATCGGCTAACGCCTACAAGGAACAGTTCGGCGAGGAAGCCGGCGTCGGAGTGTGGCAATTTTCAACCAATGGTGTCGTGACCATGGGTGCACACGGCATCCCGTCTATAGGCTTCGGTCCCGGTGAAGAAAAACACGCCCACACTCCGCAGGATCAAGTCCGCGTAGATGACCTGGTCAAGGCGATAGAATTTTATACGGCGTTCGTTAATTCGTGGGCACGAGGCGTTTGAGCTCGTCGAACCAGTTGAGGGTGATGTGGATCTTTGTCACATCTGCTGGCGGGCGACTTTCCCTCTGCGCCAACAAGAATCTCTGGCCGTCGGGTGAAACATCATAGCCCCGGGAAGGCTCGGTCGCTACAGTTCTCCTCTTGTAGAGTATCTTCGGCCTTCCGGCCTTGAAGGTCGGATCCGTTGCGATGTCCACGACTGTCGTCGTACGCAATCCCTCGCTGTCCGGCCGTGACCGGTAGAAGAGCTCCCGGCCGTTTGGCGCCCAGCTCGGCTCGCGGCCGCCGTCGGTAGAGATCTGGACCTTGGGCCCGGGATCCGGAAAGGATGTGATGTAAACCTCGTCGCGGCCTGACTGGTTAGACACATAGGCCAACCACCTGCCATCGGGTGAAAACGTTGAATATATTTCATTAAACGAGAATGGATGAAAGGTTGAGGTTCGCCACCCAGGGGAAGTATCCAGATGTCGTTGTTTCCTTCACCTACCCGATGGAGGAACGCAAGCACTTGCCCGTTGGGCGACCACGATGTGGGGGCGGCGGGTCCAACTGTCGTGAGCCTCTCTACGGAGCCGCTACCATCGGCCGGAATCCAATAGAGGTTGGGTTCTCCATCTCTGTCCGATCGAAAGGTGACCCGACGACCATCCGGTGTCCAGACCGGCCAAAGGTCTGAGCCCTTTTCCGTTGTCAGCCGCGTCGATGTCCCACGAGAAATGTCATACAACCAGATGTCCTGCTTCAAAAAGGTCCTGACGGAAACCGCGATGCGCTGACCGTCGGGGGAAAGGCGCGGCCCATAGTAGTCAGTTCTCGGTGCAGGTAGGACTTCGGCGGCTCCATCGCGATCCACCCATATCAGAGATTTTTCGGGATTCAGGAAGATTCCCCCTGTCACGTAGGCCAGCGATCCCGAAGTGGAGAAGCTGAACTGTCCGGCGCCGGTGCCGTCATCACCGTGTCTGGCATTGACAGCTTGTTTGAGATCTGCGACTCCGACAGGCCCTCCGGTTACTTCCAATCGCCTTAGATCGATTGGCACCGCCATGAGTGTTCCCAAGCGAGCGAAAACCAGGTGACCCGTGGGCGAGTAACGAGCGTCCGCACCGTTTACTATTAAAAGTTTTCTTTCTCCGGTCTTCAGGGATTGCGCTACGATACAGGCTTCATCCCACGTTTCTAGTTGCCTAAGTGCTGTAAAAAGCAAGGTTTCGCCGTCCGCCAGAGTGTGGGGCAGGCGGTGGCTGTACTCACCTTCTCTCAAATGGGTGATGGCATGCGGTTCGCCCCCGTTTGCGGAAACCTCTAAGATGCTCCCCGATTGCTGTCCGAAGACGATCGTCTGATTGGGACCCCAGGTCGCTCCGAAGGGAGGATTCGGTGCGTCACACAACGTGATCGGCGGGCCGCCGCCGATGGGTACCTTCTTCAGTTGGCCGTTCGCCCAGAATCCAATCCACTCCCCGTCGGGCGAGAGAAAGGGACCTACCGCTCCTTCGGTACCGGGGATGGGCTCAGCTTCGAGCCCATCCATCGGGCGCATGTAAAGCCGGAAGCCTTCGCCGTCGCCGGCATTGAAGACGAGGTGTTTCCCTCCGGTGAGAAGGTCATGGCCGTTCGACTCATGCGGAATTGATGAAAAGATTCTGGCGTCGGTCCCTAGCCATTCTGCAGGTTCCACCTCCACGAGCATCTTCGAAACCGGACGCGGCGGGAATGGTTTCAGATGCCAGCCAGCCACGCCGGCGGCGAGAGGCGAGAAGTACTGTCAGGATCCATGGAAACGCTCGGTCACTTCGGGCACGAGGGATTTAACCGACCGTGACGGATTCAGTTTCAGCCTCCTCGATTTCAATCCGAGCATCCGCAATGTCATGAAGGCGGTGATTCGCATCCTTGTGCAGATAGCGACGAAGAAGACTCCTCACGAGAGCCGGCGTGGTTGAAGGAAGCTTTTGCCAGTCCGGTTCACGTTCCACAATCTTGGCGATCGTGTCGGCGACCGTATCCCCGAGAAACGCCACCTTGCCGGTAAGCGCCTCGTAGAGACAGCAACCGAAGGCCCAGATGTCGCCCCGCTTGTCAACTGTTTTCCCCGCGCCTGCTCCGGACTCATGTAGGGCGCCGTGCCGAGAACCACTCCGGTCTCGGTAAACTCTCGGGTCAGGGTAGGGGACTCCGACAGGTTCTGAACGACCGGCTCACCCGCCAACGCTTTCGCCAAACCAAAGTCGAGAACTTTGACCTTGCTCTCGGGTGTCACCTTGATGTTGGCCGGCTTCAGGTCCCGGTGGATGATGCCTTTCTCGTGTGCTGCTTCGAGCGCTTCCGCGATCTGCTTGAAGAGAGGAATGGCTTCATCGACGGGAATAGTGCCGTGCCCAATCCTCTCCGCCAAGGTCTCCCCCGCGCCGATTTGCCCGGCTATCTCATAAGAGCCGAGTCTCGTACCCTCTTTTATGGACATGATTTTAACGGCGACCTTGACTAGCGGAAGGATAATTCTTTTCGGCGGAGAAAGTCAAAAAATGAATCGGTTGCTGAAGGTATAGATCGCTACAGGCTCGGAAACCTGATTCGACGACCGATACCGATCCATCACTTCCTTACCATAATCGAGCTCGGCTTGGTATAGATTGTGGCAGCGGCATCTCAGAAAAATATTAGATGGGCTGTGATCCCCTCCCCGACCATAAGGCTGGACGTGGTGGAACTCGAGCTGCATCCTCTCGGTGCAGCGACGACCCTCAGCGTCTTCAAAAGTGCACTGTCCCTTATCGCGTTCGTAAACGGCACGTTTGACCGCCGCCGGAATATGCCGCGAAGAAGGTGTTGTGTCAGTCTCCTCGAGACTCTTTCTCGGCGTCTTGGTCGTGCCATAACGCTTGGCTTCGAGCTTTTCCAGCTTCTCCGTCACGGCCGCCTCGATGACCGATGCGATGTCGCCGTCATTTCCTGATGAACGCATGAGTGCCTGGAGCCGCTCCAGCTTGTCACGCAGCTCGGCGCCGGCTGTAAACGCTACTCGATACCGCTCAGGCGCTAACGGTTTCACTTCCGCCGGTTTGACCGGAGAAGGAGTCGGCGGCGGAGTCTCTGTGGAGATATCCACTGCAGGTTCTTCTTGCTGATGTTCCGGAGCCGGCACAGTTACTTTGTCCGGACAAAGTACTCGGTTTGGTCCGGCTTGGTGTTCGCTGGTCTTGTCGGCAGCTTGCGTATCGAGGGCGGAACGTCCGGCTTCGGAGAAATCTCCGCGACGAGCTCCTCGATTTCTCGTTTCGATAGATGGACGGCTCGCGCCAGAAGAATCTCACAGTTGTCTTCGGTGAGGATGGGCGCCAACTTGTCGATGCCGCTCAGGTGGAGACGTCCGTCAGCAAGCATCTCGAGTAGCACCGGATGTTTTCGAGACGCACGTGCGACTCTCATCCGGAGAAGGGCTTCGTACTCCGACATGTGCAACACACGGGTACTGTAGCTGTAAAGAGACGAAGCGTACCGCGCATAGAGTCGTCGCTCATCCACCTCCGCGAGGTGGGCAATGAGCTCGGCCTCGACGGGACGGGAATTCTTCAGAAGCTCCGGCACGCGGCGGAGAAGTTCATCATCGGAAATCGATTTGAGTGCGTGTTTGGTAATCATGATTACAATATAAACCATGATTTTTCGACGGCCTGAGTTAGCGCGTGCTGGACGAGTAGAACGTCGAATGACTTCGAAGTCTCGTTACTTTAATAAGTGTCCAAGTGAGCTTTCGGTAAGCCGCTCGCACACGTTCTCGTTCGCTGCGTCAAGCTTTTCCGAAAGCGCTCTAAGAACTTGTCAAGAAAAAAGTAATCTTTTTTTGCGTCCCTGCGTACCAGCCAGCTCGAATGCGGGAAAAAGAATCTTCACGGTCGTTCCCTTTTTTAGTCCCGTGTCCAGCAGGATGAAACCGCCGTGGGAACGCACGATCCCGCCGACGACAGCGAGCCCCAGTCCGCTTCTGCCTTGCTTCGTCGTGAAGTACGGATCAAAGATTCTCGTTTGAGTTTCTTCATTCATCCCCGAGCCCGTGTCCTCAACCTCCAAGAAAACGTACCGACCAGCAGGTAGAAACCCCGCGGATGCGGCATCGCGGTACGTTGAAGACTCCAGCTTCTCGCTCCCTGTAGTGATGGTGATGGTCCCGGATCGGTCCGCGAACGATTCCGATGCGTTCCGGATCAGATTCGTCACCGCTTCCCGAATGTCGTTCGAGGCGCCATTGAATCGAGGAAGATCTGTTGCCAAACGAAACTTCAGCGGTACCTCTTTCGAGAAACCTGAAAATAATGGCTTCATGTCGGCAACGAGCCCGCTGAGGTCCACGGGCTCTGCCCTGATCCGGCTCTCGCCTCGGTACATCTGCAGGTTCTGGGTAATCTCGGCAATTCTGAGCATCTTGTTCCGAACCTCGGCGATGGACCACCACTCGGGTGAATCGGCCGGTAGGTTCGTTAAGGCCTGGTCCGTTCCCACCAGAATACCCTTCAACGTGCCCGTGAGCTCGTGAGCGACACCTCCAGCTAAGGTGAGCAAACTCTCGCTTTTCCGCGCAAGCTGAAGCTCATACCGTTCTTCCAGTTGCTTCCGTTCCTCTTCGACCGCCTTTTGCTCTGTGATATCCACATGGGCACCGACCAATCGACTGGGTTCTCCCTCGTCGTCGTGAACAACGGATGCCCTCGCAAGAAACCATCGAATGGCGCCGTTTTTATCCACCATTCGGTGTTCTTGTTCGCACAGCGGCAACTCTCTTTCGATGCAAACCTTGGCGGCCTCTGCAATGCGAACGGCGTCCTCTGGGTAGACGTAATTTTTCCACTCGTCCAAATCATCACGAATCTCAGCGTTCTCAAACCCCAACATGTTTTTCAGGTTTGGATCAATTTCGATCTCGTTCGTTCCGAGATCCCATTCCCATAGTGCCAACTGGCCGGCCGTTGCGGCGCGAGAGTAGCGCTCTTCGCCTTCGTGCAGCCTGTTCTGCATCGTTTTGCGATCCGTAATATCGCGTGCGATCCCTAATACCATCGTACGGTTCCGGATCTTTACCGGAAACGTTCTTATCTCAATAGGAACCTGGCTCCCGTCCTTCCGGGTCACCAGAAACTCATCCGGTCCTGTTGCCATCCCAAGAGCGTTCTGGGCAAGTAACTTGGTTGCTTTTGCGATCTGCAGAGGAGACAAGAGGTTGAGCATCAAAAAATTCTTACCAAGTAGTTCCTCTCTCTTGAATCCAACGATCTCCTCCGCAGCGCGGTTGCCATCAATAAAGAAACCCTTCAGGTCGCTGAGGTAGTAGCCGTCGGGTGCGTACTCGAAGAGGACTTTTAAGTATTCTTCGCTCTCCTTTAACCGATCGTATTCCTCTCGACGCTTGTCTTCCGAAACGCTCCAGACGAGCGTGGAAGAAAGGCCAGTTTCGAGCTCCTTGATCTGTATTTGTAGTGCTTGCGTTTCGTCACGATGTCGGCGTTGAAGTTGGTGGACAACGTGCGTAAGAATTTCCACTTCAGCCACGAGATTTGGAACATCTTCGCGAGCGTGGGCGATGAATTCAGAATCACTTTCCTCGAGCACGCCGCCGGGGTCTGGATTGAGGGCGTTGACGATGAAGGAGGATGGCTCATGACCTTCAACGTCGATTGATGTCTCTTTCGTGACCCGCCACGGTCCGGGTGTTGCTCTTCTCTCGCGATCTCTGATTTTCTCTAGCTCATCGCGATCCATCACAAACCTCCCATACGGTCATCCCGAGAAGAATATCGACAAATCTCAGCATCCGCGCATTTTCCAGCATATGTCAGACATAGGCAAGCGTCGATTGGACTAGGTAGCTGGTTCAGCCTGGTTGGTTGATAAAAATGAAAATGGTTAGTATGCTATGTGCCACTTCATCCGGGCACCATCTACAGATAAATCCAAGTTCGGCCAGCAGAGAAGGAGAGTATTTCATGAAACGGATATTTTTCTTGGCTGGATTCGTGTGTCTTGTCGCAATCCTACTACCTACTTGTGCTCCGGCTCCGGAGCCAGCGCCTGAAGCTCCTCCGGAGCCTGTGTTTGACCAAGCCGCTGAAGAGGCGGCTATTCGGGAGGCCATGGAGCAGATGTATGCTGGCGCCAACGCGCACGATGTGGCCGCTTATACCGCCCTCATGGACGAGAATTTCGAAAGTTGGGACGGTAGCGTGAAAGGACTAGCGGCTTGGTCAAAAAACATATCGGATTCTTGGGAGAGCGAGAAGGACATTCAGTACAACCTGCTGGACGAGATCGGCATTCAATTCATGACACCGGAAGTGGCCATTTTTAAGCTTTACGATGAGGTTACAGGTAGCCTTGATGCAGACGGAAAGCCACAGCCGCCTTACAAGAGGTTGGTGGCAAGGGTATTCGTGAAGAAAAACGGCCAGTGGCTCTATGCGGCGCTCTTCCTGCAGCCAATAGAAGAATAGCTTCTCGCCTCAAACCGGCGGCGTGACTTTCCAACCCAGCCGATGGACGTTCAAGTAAAACGTCCAGCCCACCATGTGTGCTTGGACGATGAGTCCATAGGCCATGAACACCTTGGATAAAGGTTGTCCGACATAAGGTACAAAGCTTAAAGCCCAGAATTGAAACAGGAGAAAACAGTTCACCGCAAGCAAACCCAGAAGCAGGGTGAGGTAGTCGTCGAACATGTTGAAGATTCGCCGGATCACGAACTTGGGTTTGAATGCCGCCGCAGCGTTATCGGATAGCACGGCGATACCCAGGGCCATGGCGTGATAGCCGAAAACGGCCAGGCCGAGAAAAAACGAAAGGATGGCCGCCATACCGAGAGGGAGGTAGGTGTTGATCAGAAAGAACGGGAGCGCCATGGCCGCGGTCACCATTACACCGACCAGACTTCTTTCTGCCAGTTCGCGCATGTCGAGGTGCGCGGGTTTGGTGCTCAAAGATTGCTGGCCCTTTGCAGAAACCGCCATGACATAGACAAGAATTGCGACCGCCGGAATATACAACGGCAGCGCCGCCGGACCGAGGCTGCCCAGCCACAAGAGAGCGGCGAGTCCTCCTGTGATCATCGCTCCCAACTTTCCTAGAGGGAAACTCAAGACCTTGCTGAGACGTTTCCAGTAAGGTTTCTCCCGCCACCCCGGATCCGTCTCTTCGAGAAGGCCGTCGCATGCCCAGCACTTCCGATGGGAGGCTCCCTCTTTCACTGGAGGTGGAATACACTCGGAGCAGTAACAGCGCAGGCAACGCACGCAGATTTTTTCGGAGACGTTGTCCGGGTGATTCCAGCAGTGCCTTTTGACCCGCACCGACACTCGGTTGAAGAGCTCACCATAAAAAGCATGCCTCTGAAGTGCTTCGAAATGACCGTTGCCGTCGGATGCAAGGTCATAGGCCAGTATCCTTCCCGCCAAAATGCCTTGCCGGATCTCGTTCCTCTCGAGTCGTGTGGTCGTGCCCGTCGTGTCCTTGAGAATCAGCGGCCCGGCTTCTTCGGACAGCTCGTCATCTGTCGGTACCGGCGTCGGCACCGGAGCGAGCTCTTTTGACTCCTCCGGCGGTGGTGACCAGGCACCACCCCTCGAAAACACGTTCGGGAATACCGGATGGCGATTTGCGGAGGCGCGCTCGGCGTTGGGAGGACCGTCAATTGGAGGAGAATCGTCAATCTCGATGGGTTGATGGGTCTCGGGATTCTCATTCATGGACGAAGATGCTTGCTCCCGCTCGATAAAAAGGCGATGGCGACAGGCCGTGCACCTACCCCAGGCACCTTCTTCAGGCACTTTCTCTCGGGGGATCTGAAGGGACATCCCGCAATTTGGACAGATGATTTTGGAGGCCATCATCTTCTCCTTCGGCGCGCAGAAAAGCGCCGGGCCGACGCTGCCAAATACGACGATTTTGTGTTTGACTGAATTGTAACCGAAAAAGGACTTTAGAATCCAACATGATAGACGCCCTAGATCCGATAGAATGAGTCTCGTGGAGGCGGAATCATGACGATCGTGCCGGCATTGGACCATCTGATTTTGGGTGTCCGAGACCTCGATACCGGAATCGAGCAGCTCGAGAATCGGACCGGCGTCAGGGCGGTACCGAGGCGGGAGCCATCCCGGTCTGGGAACCCATAACGCGTTGATATCACTTGGTATACGTTCCTATTTGGAAATCCTGGCTCCGGACCCCGCTCAGGATAATCCCGGAGGTTGGGACGGGTTGGTTGAGCGTCTTCATGGCTTCGAGGCGCCCAGGCTGGTGAGCTGGATAGCTCAAACGGATGACCTGGACGGCTTGGTAAAGACCGCCGATGAACACGGATTCGCTTTCGACGAGGTTATGGAGATGTCACGTCAAAAGCCTGATGGCTCCGAGCTTCGCTGGCGGCTGGCTTTTCTGAAGGGGTACTACTTGGACGCTGTGGTGCCCGGCTTCATTGAGTGGGCAGGCGCTTCCCATCCAAGCCAGGGTTCGCCGCCCGGATGTCGTGCCCTCGAGCTCACTGTGGAGACGCCCGATCCCGATGCAACCCGCAAAGTCTTCGAAGCTTTGGCTCTGGATGTGCCGGTTATCCGTGGACCCGCCAAGCGGCTCGCCGCCGTTCTCGATACTCCGAAGGGCCGTGTCGTTTTGTAAATTTCGTCGTTCGGGCCGACTAGACATCGAGATGCTCTGCTTCGGGCGCATGCTCCATGATGAAGGTGAAGCGAGCCGAAGAGATCTTTCCCATGAGCTCGGAGATGATGCGGTCGGTGCGAAGGGCGTCGTCGATGGTGACTTTCTGGAGCCGGCGGGTTTTGGGATTGAGGGTGGTCTCCCACAGCACCTTCGGCATCATCTCACCGAGACCTTTGAAGCGGGTGATCTCGACCTTCCGGCCCTTGGCGTGCTTTTGAAGTATGTGTTCGCGCACCGCATCGTCCGCCGCCCAAAACGTTTCCTTCCCGATATCGATGCGGTAAAGCGGGGGCTGGGCGATGAAGACCCGCCCGTGCGGCGATGAGCTCCGGCATGTGGCGGTAGATGAAAGTGAGAAGGAGCGTAGTGATGTGATGTCCGTCGGCGTCGGCATCGGCGAGGAGAATGAGGCGCTGGTAGCGGAGCCTGTCGAGATCGAAGCTCTTTCCAAGCCCGCATCCCAGAGCTTGCACCAGGTCGGCAAGCTCCTTGTTCTCGAGCACCTTGGCCAAAGAAGCCTGCTCGGTGTTCAAGACCTTGCCGCGCAGCGGGAGCACCGCCTGGCGAGCCCGGTCGCGGCCTTGTTTGGCGGACCCCCCGGCCGAATCACCCTCGACGATAAACAGCTCGGTGTCGGCGGTCCTGGAGTTGGAGCAGTCGCTGAGCTTTCCCGGCAAGACCAAGCGGGCTTTCGTGGCCGTCTTTCGGATGACGGCCGCGGAGGCCGCCCGCGAAGCTTCCCGGGCACGCGCCGCCAATATGATACGAGCTAAGATGGCCTCGGCTGCAGAGCGATTGTGGTTGAGCCAGCGCTCCAGGGCGGGACGCACCGTCTGGTCGAGCTGCTGCTGGACCTCGGGGTTGTTCAGCCGATCCTTGGTTTGCCCCTGAAACTGGGGGTCCGTGATGAAGATACTGAGCAACCCTATGAGCCCTTCACGGATGTCCTCGGTCGTCATGGACACACCCTTGGGCGCCAATTTGTGGGTCTCCACGAAGTTGCGAACCGCCTTTCCCAAACCGGATCGAAAACCGTTCTCGTGCGATCCTCCCGAGCCGGTGGGGATGCCGTTGACGTAACTGCGCAGATGCTCGTCCGTCGATTCGGTCCATTGAAGGACGAGCTCGACGCGCGTCCCCTGGCCGTTGTGTTGCCGCTCGAGCACGAAGGGCATTTCGTTCACGGGCTTAGCCTTGCGCTCGGCGACAATCTTGGAAAGGTAGGCACGGATTCCCTCCGTTTGCTCGAAAACGATCTTTCGCTTGTTGACCTCGTCACCATAGGTGATACGGAGCCCCTTGTGCAGATAGCTCGTCATCTCTAAGCGATCCCGGATAGTGTCGGGATTGAACTGGGTCTTGGGAAAGATCTTCGGATCGGGGTGGAAGGTAATTGTTGTTCCGCTGCCACGGCCTCGGCCGATTTCCGAAGTTTGCCGACAGGCTTTCCAGCCTTGAAGTTCATCTCGTAAACGTGCCCGTCACGCTTCACGGTGGCCACGAGGTGAGATGAAAGCGCGTTCACCACCGAGCCTCCCACGCCGTGGAGCCCGCCCGCTGTCTTGTAGTTTTGTCCCTCGAATTTTCCTCCCGCGTGGAGTGTCGTGAAAATGACCTCGAGGGCGGGCTTCTTCGCTCTCGGGTGTCGATCCACGGGAATGCCGCGACCATCGTCGCTGATGGTGATCGAAGAGCCGTCGGCGTGCAGAGTGACTTGGATCGAGGTGGCGAAGCCGTTCATGGCTTCATCCACGCTGTTGTCGAGGATCTCCCAGATCAGGTGGTGCAACCCGTGAGAGGAAACGCCGCCGATATACATGCCCGGTCGCTTGCGAACCGGCTCCAAGCCTTGAAGTACGGTGATGTCTTTTGCTGTGTAGGTCGCCATGGGATTAGTAAAGTGTGTCTCCTGAACCTTCATCGAGAGGTTCGGGTGAAGTGACGTCGGGCCGGATGATCTTCGAGCAAGGTGCCGTTCTTTAGGAGCTCCCGGCCCCGGCCGGCTCGGGAGGTTACTCCGTATCGGGATTGACTGACCGATTTTCTCGCTCCCCGGCCGGTGACAACGGTGAGCGCATCCGATTTATTCGCAGCAGCGATGAAACCGAGCACTCGGTCCCCTTTACCGAGCTTGATGAGAATCACACCGCGTCCCGTGCCTTCCAGATAATTCACTTCTTCCACGGGGCAGAGGAGCGCGCGGGCTTTGCGGGTGGCGACGATGATGGTCTCGTTACTATGGATCGGCAGCACTCCCACGACCTCGGCGCCTTTGCTGAGCCGGGCGAAACGCCGCCCGGCGCGCGTGCTCGGCTCGACGAAGCCTTGAATTCCGAAGCGCAGCGAATAGCCGTCGCTCGTGACCGCTACGGCGTGGGTCTCCGGCGCGTAATCCGGATGTTTCTCGTCGACATAAACGTTTCCGAGCACACGGGAGTCGACGCTGAAAGCGCTAACGATACTCTCACCGTCCTTGAGCTGGAACAACTTCTGAATGGGCACACCGTGCCCGGTGGTCGAGGGCAGATCAATGATGCGAGAAGTATAGGCTGAGCCGAGGTTCGAAAAGAAAATGCAGGTGGCCCGCGTGCTCCCGGCGAAGCAAGCCAGGATGCTGTCGCCTTCCCGAAGCCTCGTCTTGGCGGGGTCTTTGATTTCCCTCTGCCGTTTCACCCAACCGTCGGTGGTCACGAGCACGTGGTTGTCTTCTGCAACGATGAAGTCATCTGCAGTAAAGGAAGGCTCGTCCTTGACCGATTCGATGACGGTGCGCCTCAGGTCGGGCTTACCGTAGCTTACTTGGATCTCGAGCAGCTCTTTGCGGACCAGCTTCCAGCGCGCCTCCTCGTTCTTGAGCAGCCCACGAATCTCTGTAGCGCGTTTTCGTCGCTCGGAGAGCTCTTTGCGCACCAAGAGTATCTCGAGCTTCGCCAAACGGTAGACCTTGAGCTCCAGGATGGCGTCGGTCTGCTCCGAATCCAGCGGGAACTTCGCCATGATCTTCTTTGCTGCATCCGGCTTCCCGTTGGAGCTTCGGACGATGCGAAGAATCTGATCCAGAGCGTCGAAGACCGTTTCCAGCCCTGTCAAAATATGGATGCGCTTCTTCAATCGCTCGAGCTCGTTCTCGAGCCGCCGCGTGACCACTTGCATTCGGAAGTGGAGGAAATGCCAGAGAATCTCACGAAGCTCCAAACGTTGCGGCGTTCCCGCTTCGGGATTCTCGGTGGGCACGAGGCAAGTCATGTTCACGCTGAAATTGGACTGGAGCGGTGTGTTCTTGAAGAGATAGGCCAAGACCTTCTGCTCGTCCGCATCCGCTTTGAGGCTGAGCTGAATCCGGACGTCATCGGTGGAAACGTCCTTCACATCGAGAAGGAGGGGCATCTTGCGTGAGAGCACCACGTCGGCGAGCCTCTGCACGAGCACGGATTTGTTCACCATGTAGGGAATGCTCGTGATGTAGAGATTCTTGGCACCCCATTTCACTTCGCCCGACTCGACGGTGGCACGTATGCGAATGGTGCCGGAGCCGGTCTCGTAGATGCTCTTGATCTCCTCGGCGTCGTTGAGAATCTGACCTCCGGTCGGGAAATCGGGACCCTTGATCCAACGACAGAGCTGGCGGGTCGTGAGCTCGCGGTCCTGGAGCTGGGCGTCGAGCATCTTGATGAGCGCGGTTAGGACCTCGTCCAGGTTGTGAGGTGGAATGTTGGTGGCCATCCCCACTGCAATGCCCGTCGCTCCATTCACCAGCACGTTCGGGATCTTCGTCGGGAGCACGACGGGCTCGGCCTTGGTCGCGTCGTAATTGGGCCGAAAATGCACCGTACGCTGGCCGATTTCACCGAGGATCTCACCGCATATGGGGGCCAGACGGCACTCGGTGTAGCGCATCGCCGCCGGGGGATCTCCGTCGAGGGACCCAAAATTCCCCGAGCCCTGGACGAGGGGCATGCGGGTGGAAAAGGGCTGGGAGACACGGACGAGGGCGTCGTAAATGGCGGCGTCACCATGGGGGTGATAGGACCCCATGACGTCCCCTACTACCTTGGCGCACTTGCGAAACTTGGCGTCGGCCGTGAGGTTCTGCTGCCACATGGTAAAGAGAATGCGCCGTTGTACGGGCTTCAAACCGTCCCGCACATCGGGAAGGGCACGCGAAGTGATGACGGAGAGCGCGTAGTTGAGGTAGCGTTTTCGTGTCGCCTCGTGAAGCTCAACGACCGCAACGTTACCTCCGGAAGCCGAGCGCGATCCACCCGGTAGGAATCACATCATCAAAGGAAAGCTGTCCCTGAGGTTGCTCGCGATCGGTGGGTTTCGGCCCGGCCTTGTCTTTCGTCGGCTTTTTTGTCGGATTCGCGGTGTTTTTGCGAGAAGACTTCTTCGTCAATTCGTTTGTTTCCTCCTCGGTGCAAGTAAGTTATAGGAAACGAGCCGGAAAGGCAAACTAGACTCCGGTGGTTCGCATCTCTTCCTTTGAACTATTGGTTTATAAGAATATATTTGGTAGAATATATTTGTCAAGAGGGAACCATGCCGCAATTACATCTTTATCTTCCCAAAGATTTGGCGGAAGAGGTGAAGAGACGAGCTGGTGCCAAACAGGTGAGCGTGTCCAGCTATCTTGCCGAGCTGGTTCAAAACCATGTGGCGGATGATTGGCCGGAAGATTTCTTTGCCAATGTCGTTGGAGGTTGGCAGGGAAAACCTTTGAAGCGGCCGCGCCAATTGCAACTCGAAGTACGGGACGAGATCTGACCAGGTGTATCTACTCGATGCGAACGCATGCATCCGCATTCTAAACAACACTTCTCCTGCGCTGGTTGCCAGGATACGTGAGCATTCTCCTTCCGAGATCCGATTGTGCTCCGTGGTGAAAGCCGAGCTTCACTACGGAGCTCGCCACAGCTCGCAACCCGCCGAGAATTTACGCTTGTTGAGCGACTTCTTTCTTCCCTTCCGGTCGCATACCTTCGATGACAACTGTGCAGAGCACTACGGCACCGTCAGGAACGAGCTGAGCCGTACCGGAAAGCTGATCGGACCCAACGACCTCATGATTGCTGCAACAGCTATTGCCAACGATCTAATTCTCATCACCCACAACACCGATGAATTCTCGCGCGTCGTAGGTCTCCGCTGGGAAGATTGGGAAGCGCCCGGCTCTTAGACGTCCTGGCGAATAACAACGAACTCTGTTACAAAACACATCATGAGCTTGATGCATCTATTTCGCACCCCCGGTCTATCCGCCGCCCAGAAAAGAACGATCCTGGCTGCGGCGCAAGACACACGTATCATCTGACATCGAGTCCATCGATACGGAGTTTTGCTTCAATATCGACGTGACGGACACCCTGAATTCCGAGGAGCTCCGCGTCCTCACCTGGCTTTTGAGCGAGACCTTCGAGCCCGGGCAGTTCGGCCGGGAGAGCTTTCTCGTGGCGCGGGGGGCGGGTTCTCGAAGTCGGTCCTCGCATGAGCTTCACCACGGCTTGGTCCACGAACGCCGTCGCCGTTTGTCACGCCTGTGGTCTCGAAAAGATCCGGCGTATCGAGCGCTCCCGCCGCTATGCGCTTCGAGCACGATCCCCACTCAGCGAAGAGCAGGAAACCGCATTTTTAGCCCGAGTGCACGATCGAATGACCGAATGCCCGTATAGGGAGCCGCTCGAGAGCTTCGCGGTCGGCGTCGAGCCGGAAGGCGTTTCAGAGATTCCCGTTTTGGAGGAGGGCCGCGGCGCTCTGGAGCGTATCAACCGGGAGATGGGCCTGGCCTTCGACGATTGGGACCTCGACTACTACACGAGCCTGTTTCGCCGAAAAACTTCGGCCGCAATCCCACCAACGTCGAGTGCTTCGACATCGCCCAGTCGAACAGCGAGCATTCCCGGCACTGGTTCTTCAAGGGACGGCTCGTCATCGAAGGCAAAGAGGATCCCGAAACACCTCATCGCCGTTATCCAGGAGACGCTCGACGCAAACCCCTCGAACAGTGTCATCGCCTTCAATGATAACTCGAGCGCCATCCGCGGATATGGTATTCCCACCATCCTTCCCGAACGGCCTGGTGCAGCCTTCGCGCTTCGCCGCGTCGGAGGTGGACTATCATGTCCTCTTCACGGCTGAGACCCATAATTTCCCCTCAGGGGTCGCACCCTTTCCCGGCGCCGAGACCGGCACCGGAGGGCGGATCCGGGACGTTCATGCTGCGGGACAAGGATCTCTCGTCGTTGCCGGCACCGCCGCCTACTGCGTGGGCAATCTTCGCATTCCCGGCTATGATCTACCGTGGGAAGATCCCGAGCTCCTCTACCCGGGAAACCTTGCCCCACCTCTTCAGATCGAGATCGAAGCGAGTAACGGCGCTTCCGACTACGGCAACAAGTTCGGCGAGCCGGTGATCCAAGGCTACACGCGCTCGTTCGGATTGAGGCTTGCCCGGTGGCGAGCGGCGGGAGTGGCTCAAGCCCATCATGTTCAGTGGCGGGGTAGGCCAGATCGATGCGCGTCACGTCGAAAAGGCGAGCCCCGAGAAAGACATGTGGGTGGTCAAGGTCGGTGGTCCCGCCTATCGCATCGGTATGGGAGGCGGCGCGGCATCCAGCATGGTCCAGGGCGAGAACGTCGAAGCGCTCGATTTCAATGCCGTGCAGCGGGGCGACGCCGAGATGGAGCAGAAGCTCAACCGTGTCATCCGTGCCTGTATCGAGCTCGGCGAACGCAATCCGATCGTGAGCATTCACGATCAGGGTGCGGGCGGTAACTGCAACGTGCTCAAAGAGATCGTGAGCCCGGCGGGTGCGCGGATAGAAGTTACGGGCCGTCCCGGTTGGGGACGAGACGCTTTCCGTTCTCGAGATTTGGGGCGCCGAGTATCAAGAAAACGATGCGCTATTGCTTCTCCCCGAACATGAGGAGCTCTTTCGAGAGCTTTGCGTCCGGGAAAAAGTGCCGGTGGCCTTCGTGGGGCGTGTCACGGGGACGGCCGGGTCGTCGTCTACGACGAAAAGACCGATTCCACGCCGGTCGATCTCGATCTGGACATGGTTTTCGGCGATATGCCACGGAAAGTCTTCGAGCTCGAGCGAATCCCCCCGAAGCTCGAGCCCCTTCGTCTTCCCGCCGACCTCACTATCAAAGACGGTCTCGACCGGGTCCTGCGACTTTTGTCGGTGGGATCGAAGCGGTTCCTCACGACCAAGGTCGACCGGTGCGTTACGGGACTCGTGGCGCGGCAGCCCTGTGCGGGTCCGCTTCAGCTCACCGTCTCCGACGTGGCGGTCATCGCCCAAAGCCACTTCGGCCATACCGGGGCAGCCATTGCGATGGGGGAGCAGCCAATCAAGGGGCTCATCGATAACGCCGCCATGGCCCGGTTGAGTGTAGGCGAAGCGTCTGACCAATCTCGTATGGGCCCAGGTGAGTGCCCTTGGAGCATGTGAAGTGCTCGGGTAATTGGATGTGGGCGGCCAAGCTTCCCGGCGAAGGAGCTGCACTTCGCGACGCCGCTCTCGCCATGCGTGACGTGATGATCGAGCTCGGGATCGCGGTGGACGGAGGCAAGGACAGCATCTCGATGGCCGCCCTCGCTCCCACACCGGAGGGCGACGACGAGATGGTCAAAGCGCCCGGCTCTCTCGTCATCTCGGCTTACGTGACTTGCCCGGACATTAATAAGACGGTGACACCCGATCTCAAGCTTCCCGGTGAAGGAAAGCTTCTCTACGTCGAGCTTGGAGGCGGCCGCCATCGTCTCGGCGGCTCGGCTCTGGCGCAAGTCTTCGGCCAGATTGGCGATGAGGTCCCAGACTTGGAGGACGCTGCGCTTTTGAAGCGAGCTTTCGAAGTCGTTCAAGAGTTGGTGGCAGAGGAAAAGGTAACGGCCGGTCACGATGTGAGCGACGGCGGGCTCGTGACGACACTTCTCGAGATGGCTTTTGCCGGAAACTGCGGACTGAATGTGGAGCTCGAGGACAAAGAATGTGATGACCCCACGGCTTTCCTCTTCGCCGAGGAACTTGGATGGGTGATGGAGGTTCGGCCCGATGACGAGGCTCACGTTATCGATTGCTTCAAGAAGGCCGAGGTTCCTTGTGTCACCATCGGCACGGCGGAAAAAGATCCCACCGTTCATGTTCGTTTCAACGGCCGACGGGTCCTCGAGGAAGACACTCGGGACTTGAGAGATGTGTGGGAGGCGACGAGCTTCGAGCTCGACCGGCTCCAGGCAAATCCCGAGTGCGTCGACGAAGAGCGGCGAGGTCTCCGCGACCGGACAGGGCCGAAGCTGAAGCTTACCTACGAGCCGAAAGTGACGTCACCTGCGATTCTCGATGCCAAAGACAAACACCGCGTCGCCATTCTGCGAGAAGAGGGGAGTAACGGCGACCGGGAGATGGCCTCGGCCTTTTACGCCGCAGGGTTCGAGCCCTGGGACGTGGTGATGTCGGATCTATTGACCGGACGCATCACCCTCGAGGGTTTCCGGGGAGTGGTGGCGGTAGGTGGCTTCAGCTACGCGGACGTTCTCGATTCCGCCAAGGGTTGGGCCGGAGTCATCCGTTTCAACGAAGGACTCCGCGAGCAGTTCCAGGCGTTTTACGAGCGCCCGGATACATTCAGTCTCGGTGTTTGTAACGGCTGTCAGCTTTTTGCCCTTCTCGGCTGGGTGCCCTGGCCCGACCTTCCCGATATCGAGCAACCCCGATTCATCCAAAACGCTTCCGGGCGTTTCGAGTCCCGCTTCACGGCCGTTACGATCGAGAAGTCCCCGGCGGTGATGTTCGAGGGCATGGAAGGCTCCACCTTGGGCGTTTGGGTGGCGCACGGCGAAGGCCGGGCGTATTTTCCCGAACCGGCCATCCTGGAAAAGATCGAGAGCGATAGCCTGGCGCCGCTCCGCTTCGTCGATGATGACGGACAGGTTACCGAATCTTACCCTTTCAATCCCAACGGATCCCCCCATGGCATCGCCGGATTGTGCACACCCGATGGCAGACACCTCGTCTGTGATGCCGCATCCCGAGCGATCCTTTACCAAGTGGCAATGGGGCTTCATGCCGGAAGCGTGGAAACGCGACCTCGAAGCCTGTCCGTGGCTCCGGATGTTCCAAAATGCCCGGAGTTGGTGTGACCGGAACCGCTGAGGGCCTACGGGGTACCGCGCCAGCCCTCGACCCTACCGGGTACCAATACCGAATTGGATATCATCAGGCCCAACAGAGTCGGAAATTCAAGATGATCGCGCTCGGAGCGGGTATCGATTTTCCTACCCCCAAAATAGGTCGAAGGACGAACGCAGCTCACCTTCACGCAAGATTACGCCGAGGAGCCTTTCGCAGCCGATTGAGTCAGAAGAGGTCGCGTTTGTGCAAGCGAGTACGATGCAAGACCAAATGACCGACTACCTGAAATGGCCCCTTGTGTCACGTCGCCACGCGATTCCGACCTCCACGCTTGGCCAATAGCAACTGATGACTCACCCGTTCCATGAGGGCAATGACGTCTTCAGCACGTCCGCGTTGAGCGGCCCCGATGCTGGCCGTAACCTCAATCTTGTGGCCTGCGGTCGTCTTAAACGCCTGGCAGGACACGGCGGAACGAATACGCTCGAGGACCGGCCGAGCCGTGTCGAGCGGCGTTCCGTACATCACGATACAGATCTCCTCTCCGCCATAGCGTGCGACCCAATCGTCATCTCGCGTGTTGTTACGGATGCGGCCGGCAACTTCGGTGAGCACCTTGTCGCCTGTGGGCCAACCGTGGTTCTTGTTCACCTTTCCGAAGTTGTCGATATCCAGAAGTGCAACGGTGAGAGGATTTCGCCTTTCCGTAGAGACCTCCACTTCGAAGGCCAGGCGGCGGTCCAGATAGCGACGGCTGAAAATGCCTGTGAGTCCATCGAAATCCGCCTGCTCCTTGAGCTGTTCGAACAACTTACGTCCTCGCCGCGTGACGAGCTCCGCCACGCGTTCGGCAATAACGCGGGTGCGGTTCTCGAAATCCTCCAGGTTGACCTCGCGGTGCTGCTCACGGGCTCGGCGAGCAATCTCGTAATGATGGATGACACAGTCCCGGCCTTTTGCCTTGGCTGCGTAGAGAGCTTCGTCGGCGGGCTTGAACAGCGGCTGCCCTGGGACAGCCGCCGTGGCACAACCAATACTGACGGTGACGTTTACCCCAAGGATAGGCGTTGCGCTCACCGCTTCGCGCGTCTTTTTTGCCAATGCCATGGCGTCGGACATGCTAAGGGTGTCGAGGATGCCATAGTCCCCTCCACCGGTACGTGCCACCACGGCATTCCTGGACGTGACACGAGCGATTAGGGAGGCTGTCTCCCGGATGACCGTGTCTCCAACGTGATGTCCATATTTGTCGTTCAATGCCTTGAAACGATCTAAATCGACGAGCAGAAGGCTCAACGGCATGCGCGAAGGATCTCTCCACGGCTTGCTGGAGTCCCTCGATGAAGACAGAACGTTGGACGAGACCTGTGAGGGTGTCGCAACCGGCGTTGACCAATCGTCCCAACCGGAAGAGCAAGAGCGACGTCGGTGCGTCATGAAGTGTAAGATCATCGATATCCTGCAGTGCTTGGCTCAGCTCTTCAATTTCGTCCAGCGCGCAGACCACCAATGCCGGGAAAGTGGGCCGCTTCTGCCGTGTTTCCAACAGACTGCTGACATCGCTAAACGCGCGCGTGTCGAATACCGCAGCGGTACGAACACCGAAGGGGTTCTTCGGCGTCGTCCACTCCACTGAAAACGGCAAGGAAGCTTTATCGAGATCACGGCGAGCGGCCGTGGTTGTGCACCAGGCCACGCAAAACCCGCCCGTTCCCATAGTCTCAAGGATACCACCAGGAGACTCGAACTCAACAGACCGCCGCCGACCGGAGTCCGCGCATGATTACACTAATCGTCTCGTACGCCATCGTACCTTCGGCTAGGCAGGCTAGGGCTGACAATTTTTCTACAAAAACTCGTTCCGTAGTTGATCCGCAATTTAGCCTGTCAGGATTGCCGTTTCGCGGCGAACGGAAGACGAGACCCGTCGTCATTCTGAACGTGGAAAGGTTCGCTCTTGCGCCTGCTCTCGAATATTGTGCCAGTTGTCCTCGACGCCCTCGCGTTCGCTCGGAATCTATCCCGTTCGCAGGGTGCCCTCGCCGCCGAGAATCTCTTTCTCCGTAAGCAGCTCACCTTTTTCGTCGATCGTGAGCAGACGCCGCGCCGTATCGACAACGCGACGCGGTTCACGATGGCGGCGCTGGCCAGAATGTTCGACTGGAACAGCGCCCTTATCGTCGTGAAGCCCGATACGCTCATCTGCTGGCCTCGGAAAGAATTTCGTACCTTCGTAGACCTGGGAGGCGGCGGCCGCCATCGTCTCGGCGGTTCCGCTCTGGCGCAGGTCTTCGGCCAGATTGGCGATGAGGCCCCAGACTTTATTATGGTCGGGACGCTGGGCAGCAAAATGCTCTCAGAAGTCGGTAGACTGATTCTGGCCGATACTGCAGCAGCCCTTCTGATTCTGATTATTGTTTATCCCCTGCTTCTAAAGGTTATCGCGAAGAAAAGCTCCATCAAGTTTTGTCAGAATGTGGCGCCAGCCATGCTGGTTGCGGGCAGCACAACTTCGAGCGCTGCAACTCTGCCAGTTGTCTGGAATCTCAAGTGCCAGAGGAGTGCCAACCGACCGGGTGAGAACGCCGCGTAAACCCCTTGACTGCACGGGCGGACACGTGGACCGTTGTGCAATGAAACCGAGACCTGTTTTATCTGCACTTCAGTTGTGCAAACAAAACGATTGATAATCTATTTGCACAACCGTAAAATGACGCACTCTGCATGTGTCTGGGGGGTGTACCCAAGTATTTGGAAAAGCTCGATCCACGCCAATCGCTCGAGAAGAACCTCAATCGTCTCTGCTTCTCCAGCGGCGGCTTTTTTGTCGAGGAGTACGAGACGCTGTTCAAGGAGCAGTTCAGGAGTCTCAAGGTCTATGAGTCGATCGTCGAGTCACTCTCTAGGGCCTCTGCCAGTCTGAGTGAACTTGCCCGGCGCGTCAGGGTCACGAAAGGCGGCGGTTTTCACGAACAGGTGATGAACCTGGTCCGTGCCCAATTCGTACGTGAATATGTTCCTGTGAAGCTCGGCGGTCGAAGACGCTCGCGAACCCGCTTGTACAAGCTCGCGGATCCGTTCCTGATATTCTACTTCCGCTACATTCACCCTAACCGCGCCATCATTAACCGAAACCGGAGAGGCGAGAATCTCTTCCGAGCGATTGCCGGCAGTAGCATCCAGCAGTATTACGGCCACGCCTTCGAACGTCTCTGCGAGGATGGAATGGACGCTATCCTCGAGCGCCTGGACATTCACTTAGGCGATATCGTCGAGATGGGGCCCTTCTTCCAACAGTTGCGCGGCCAGCAGGGGGGACTGCAGATCGATTGGATGATCCTGCGCCGGGACTCGGTCTGGACTGTTTTGGAGTTCAAGCACTCGGCTTCGCCGCAAGGCCGGCAGGTGATCCACGACGTTGAACGGAAGCTCGAACGCTTGGACGTACCCAACGGAGTGTCGATAGAACCTGCCTTGGTTTCTGCGAGCGGCGTCACCTCGGCGGTCGAGCGTGAGAGTTTCTTCAACCGGGTCATCGAGATCGCTGAGCTTGTTGGGCCCTGAGACAAATAGGATCGGGAGTGAACCAATGAAAGCGAATTCCACCGACACCGACCGGTTGAGCTCGATCAACCTCTTCATGCTGGCGCTGGCCATGTGCTGTGGTTGCGGGCTCAATGGACGCAGTGCATCGGCGGCCGAAAACGCTCTGGTGTTCGAGGAATCCTGGATTCCAATGCCCGACGGTGTGCGCTTGTCCGCCGATATCTATCGGCCTGGCGATGCGGCAGCCGATGAGAGACTCCCCGTTTTGCTGGAGTACCTACCCTACCGGAAGATGGAAAGTCGCGGGCGCCGCAACTATCCCCTTTATGAGTATTTCGTGAATCACGGATATGTCGTCGCTCGAGTCGACATTCGCGGTACCGGGCAAAGCGAGGGTCGGCTGGTCGAATACGAATACAGCGAGCGCGAACAACAGGATGGCGAAGCGGTCATCGACTGGCTATCCCGGCAGTCCTTTTCCAGCGGCAAGGTGGGCATGTTTGGAATTTCCTGGGGTGGATTCAATTCGATACACATGGCCATGCGTAATCCGCCGGCTCTCAAAGCCATTATTGCCATCGATGCGACCGACGATATCTACCAAGACGACGTTCACTTTATGGACGGCATCATGCACGTAGACTCCTACGAAGTGGGGATAGATGTTGCCAATGCCATGCCGGGTGCGCCGGACTATCGCATCGATGAGCAGTTCTTCGAAGAGCGATTCGACAGGCCGCCGTGGCTGTTCCTTTACAAGCACTACCAGCGTGACGGACCCTTCTGGGATCGTGCATCCTTGAACGCCGACTACGGCGCCATCAAGATTCCTACTTTTGTGATCGGCGGCTGGTATGACGGCTACCGCGACAGCGTTCCCCGGATGCTCGAGCACATGTCGGCGCCGGTCAAAGCCATGATCGGCCCCTGGGCTCATGCAATGCCAAACTGGGGTTACCCGGGCGCACCCATCGAATGGCGCGAACAAGCGGTACGCTGGTTCGATCATTGGCTCAAGGGCGTTGACAACGGTGTCATGGATGAGCCGGCTTTCGCGGTCTTCGTTCGCGATTGGCATCCACCTGGATTCGACGTAGACACGATTTCAGGAAACTGGCGATTCGAGGAGGGCTGGCCTATTGAACGGAGTCGGCCTTACGAGCTCTTTCTACAAAACGATCACGCCCTTTCGATCCGAGCGCCCGATACCGATAAGCACCGGATGCGCTACATTCCCAGCGTCGGCATCGAGGCCGGAGGCTCGGTCATGTGGTGGGGGGATTTGGCCGAAGATCAGCGACCCACCGACAACTACAGCCTGGTCTACGATACCGAGCCGCTCGGGGAGGATCTGGAAATCCTGGGATTCCCGGCCGTTCGCCTGAACGCCTCGTCGGACGCTCCACTGGTCCATTGGTACGCACGCCTTTCCGATGTGGCGCCCGATGGCAGCGTCACTTTGATCACCGGGGCGGGCCTGAACGGTGCCCACCGAAACTCGGCGGAAGAACCTGAGGCATTGGAACCGGGCCGGGTTTATCCCCTGGATATCGAGATGCATTTCACCTCCTGGATATTCCCCAAGGGCCACCGCATCAGGTTGTCCATCAGTAATGCTCAGTGGCCCATGTTTTGGTCATCGCCCTATCCAGCCGAAACAACCCTTCAGCTGGGAGGTGAGCAGCCAACGCGGCTGACATTGCCAACGGTTCCCCAGGGAAATCGACCGAAACCTTCCTACAGCGTTCCCGGTGCGGATGCCTATGTACCGGGCTACGGAGAATCCAAAACGGAAATGGTCTCTGGATATGCGGAAGTTGTGGAATCGGTTCGTGATCATCGAGAGAAAACGATGACCCTGTTGATGCGCAACAGTGGGTTCGACCGAGTATCCCTGGGGTGTCGAACGATTTCTCGAGCGCATCCGGCACAAAACCCATGACCAAGAGCCCGAGAAAACGTCCGTGCAAACCGATTATACGGTGACGGTAGAGTTGGAAGGTCGCACACTCACTTGGGAGGGTGTGCTCGACCTAAGAGGAGATCGGGAGTTTTTTTATCTCAACTACACTCGGCGGTTGCTCGACGGCGAAAACGTTCTACGAGAAAAAACCTGGGAGGAGAAAATTCGTCGGGATTTTCAGTAATCGGGGGCGCTTGACCCTCCTAATCTTCCCGACGCGGCCTTCCTTTGCCACGGTCGGTAGAATGAAGATAGACTCCCTCCCATGAGACACACGATGCGATTCATTGTTGCTGTTCTGACCGTCACTCTCACTCCCTTTGCTTCCTTCGCTCAGCCAGCTGCTGGTGCCTTCAAGGAGAGGATTGAAGAGGCGGTTCGCCTACATCAGAATTCCATCATCGAGCATCGGCACATTCTCCACGAGAATCCGGAGCTTGGAAATCGGGAGTTCGAGACCGCCAAGCGAGTCGCGGAGCACCTGAGGGGCTTGGGATTCGAAGTGCAAACCGACGTGGCCCACACCGGTGTCGTGGGCATATTGACGGGCGGAAAGCCGGGGGCCGTCATCGCGGTGCGGGCGGATATGGATGCTCTTCCCGTGACCGAAGAGACGGACTTCCCGTTCAAGTCTACGAAACGCACGACCTATAACGATATGGACGTTGGAGTGATGCACGCCTGTGGTCATGACATCCACACATCAGTTCTCATGGGGGTCGCCTCCGTTTTGGCCGACCTTCGTGAGGACATGCCCGGTACGGTGATGTTCGTGTTCCAGCCTGCCGAAGAAGGTGCGCCGCCTGGAGAAGAGGGAGGCGCCGGCTTGATGCTGGAAGAAGGGCTCTTCGATGATCCTCGCCCGGAAGCCGTTTTTGGGCTCCATACGACACCCGAGATACCCGCAGGAAAGATGGGTTACGCCATTGGCCCGGCGTTGGCGGCGTCGGATAGCTTCCAGTTGACGGTTGAGGGACGGCAGACCCACGGAGCTGCACCGCACCTAGGTATCGATCCGATTGTGATGGCCTCTCAAGTGGTGATGGCGTTTCAGACCATTCGCTCACGGACGCTGGATCCGGTGCAACCCAGTGTCGTAACCGTCGGTATGATCCACGGAGGGGAGCGCATGAACATCATCCCACAGCAAGTCCGCATGCAGGGAACCGTCCGAACCTATGATACCGACGTACAAGACACGATTGAACGACGCATGGAAGAAATCCTGAATGGTATTACCAGCGCGGGAGGCGGCACGTTCACGTTTCAGTACCGTCGCGGGGTACCGGCCACCATCAACGACCCGGCACTCACGCGAGCCATGGTCCCCACAATGAGAGCGGTGCTGGGGGATGAGAATGTCGTCGAGACGCCGCCGTTTATGGGGGCAGAGGACTTCGCTTATTATGCGAACAAAGTTCCCGGCCTCTTCCTGTGGTTGGGAGTTGTCAAGGAAGGAACAGAGTCCGGCCCCCTTCACTCACCGACGTTTCGAGCGGATGATGATGCCGTGCCGGTCGGAATGCGCGTCATGTCCAACGTCTTGATGGACTATCTCGAGAAAAGGGTCAAACCCTGACGTGGCAAAGCCACAGCCAAAAAGGGTTTGTGACTTTGCCACGCGCCGTCAGCCATCAGCGGTCAGCCATCAGCTTCCGGATAAAAGACGTCAACATGCGCTTGACCTCGGTGGTGCTATCGTGGAGTTGTTGGTACGACGTGGCATCCACAAAGTCCAGGTCGTGCGCCAACAAGGGACTAAGGCGCCAACACCTCCGGCAAACAAACTTGCCGTATAAGCCCTACTGTCCACTGAAGCGGGGCAACTTTGAATGACGACAAACAACGATTTAGCTCATAGAAGAATACATTGGGAGCTCATTACCCTCGGCTGCATGTGTCTAGGTTATATGGCATTCATTCTCTCGCGGACCGTTCTCGCAGTTGCAAGCCCCGAAATGGTAAACGACCCGGCCTTGGGACTCGACGAAGCCGGCTACGGAGATATTGCAGCCTGGGGTATGGCGGGAATGATTACGGGGAAACTCTCTACTGGAGTGATTGCAGATTGGCTCGGTGGACGGAGAGTTTTCATAGCGGCTCTTTCTATTGCAGCACTGATCACAATTACCTTTAGCTGGGGCACCTCTACGACCTACTTTGCCGGCGTGAACTTCCTTCTGCTGTTTGCAATGGCCGCGAGCTGGCCCTCGATGGCAAGCATCGTTTCTGTGTGGTTTCCCTCGACAAAATACGGAAGAGTATGGGGAACGCTTTCAACCAGTTCTCGTCTAGGTGCTTCCATATCAATGATATTGTTGGGAGCGCTGCTCGCAGTATTCTCCTGGCAAAATGTATTTCGCACTGCCGGAGTCATAGGTCTATGCGTAGTAGCGTGTATCTTCTTCTTTCTAAAAGCAAACCCGAGGGACGTTGGGCTTCCAGCTTTAGAGGACCAAGTCGCGCCGGAAGATTCCAGTGTACAAGATGAACCCAATACTGAACCGAAGGCACATCACTTTTTAGATGACAAGAATCCAGCCGAAGCACTATGGGCGTTCGTAAGAAGCGGACGTTTCTGGCTAATATGCTCGAGTCTCATGTGCACGACCATATTAATGGACTTTCTCATTTTTCTACCGCTTTATCTTACTTCCTTTGAAGGAATATCATCTGCTCAAGCCGGTTTTTGGGCCTCGGCATTTCCCATCGGATGTTTGCTTGCCTTGATTGCGGGAGGATTCATCTATGACGGCGTCTCACGAAAGGGGAGAGTCGGTCTGCTGGGTGGGCTATTGGGAGCTACCTCGGTTTGCGTGGCAGCATTGTGGTGTTTGAAGGGACTGCCGACGATTCAGGATTCTTTCAAATTTCCTATTGCGATTGTAGTCCTGTTCTTTTACGGATTCACACTTGCTCCAGCATACTATCTGCCGGTGAGCGTCTTTTCTAACGAATTTGGTGGAAAACACTGCGCTTTTTTGGCAGGGCTAGTCGATGCTGCTGCCTATTTCGCTTCAATGCTATATCTTGCTGCAGGTGGCAGAATGGTTATGACTTGGGGTTGGCAGAGTATGATTCAACTATTCTTGGTGATAGCTGTAGCAGCAACCCTGATTACAATCTGGTTCGCCTTCGAAGATTACAGACGCTTCATACCAACCGTCGGGAAGGTTTAGGGGTTTGCTGCGACCTCTGGTATTATCGCGCGGGCACAGCAAAGTGCTGCGTTTCCAGGAGGCTGATGAGGAGGACCACCATGCCAGAGATTTTCAATTATGAACAGATCGTGCGAGCGCTCGAGCGAGTTGACGTGACATCGGCGATCGAAGAGGGCTTCATCGCCTACTCCGAGGGCAAGGTCGTAGTGCCGCCGGTGGGGGAACTGTCCTTCGAGGATCCTCCCGGTGACGTCCACATCAAGTACGGCTACATCAAAAATGATGACTACTTCGTCATCAAAGTCGCGTCGGGTTTCTATGGCAACATCCAGCTCGACTTGCCTCCGTCCGACGGCCTGATGTTGGTGTTCAGCCAGAAGACCGCCCAGCTGGAGTGCATTCTCCTCGATAAGTGCTACCTCACCAATGTGCGCACGGCCGCGGCCGGGGCGGTTGTCGCCAAGTATCTAGCCCCGAAGAAAGTAGAACGTATCGGAGTCTTCGGCGCCGGGGTGCAGGGCAAGATGCAGGTGGAAGCCCTGCTGCCGATCGTAGATTGTAGGGAGGTCATCGTCTGGGGAACGGGCGAGGAGGAGCTCGAAGCCTATCGCGAGGCCATGAGCGGGCATGGACTCGAGATCCAGACGACCATGAAAAGCGACGAAGTCGCCGCCAACTGCAATCTCATCGTCACCTCCACGCCGTCCCACAAGCCGCTTCTGCGCGCAGAACAGATCAGAGAGGGGACCCACATCACCGCGATGGGCTCCGACACCCTGGAGAAGCAGGAGCTCGAACCCGCAATCCTCCGTAAAGCGGATCTTGTGGTTGCCGACAGCATCGAGCAGTGCCGGGTGCGCGGCGAGATCTGTCACGCGATGAAAGCCGGAGTGCTGAAGGAGAGCGAAGTCGTCGAGCTCGGCAAGGTCATTGTTGACCCGGCGCTCCAGCGAACCGATGACTCTCAAATCACCGTCGCCGACCTCACCGGTGTCGCGGTCCAAGATATTCAGATCTCGAAGGCGGTGTACCAGATCCTTAAATCGGGCCCTCCTTCGCCATGAGAAGTCATTCGTTCATCGAGCTCACAACAAGGAGTATGTAAAGGATGGCTGGAGTCGAAGGGCGCGTAGCTCTAATCACGGGCGGAGGACGCGGAATAGGGCGTGCAACTGCAGAGCTCCTGGCGTCACGCGGCGCCAAAGTGATGTGCGTCGCCCGAAGCCAGAAGGAACTGGCAGATGTCGGGCTCGAGTATTCGGTGGCGGATCTCGGAAGTCCAGCGGGCTGTGCGCACGCGGTTGCGGAGGCTGAGCAACGACTGGGACCGATTGAGATCCTTGTATGCAATCACGGTATCGGCTCGGCGCACGAGCGGGTCGTCTGGGAACAGCAACCGGACGTTTGGAGTGAGACGATACGGGTCAATCTCGATGGTCCATTCCATCTCTCGAAGCTCGTCTTGCAGGGAATGATCGAACGCAGATTCGGGCGCATGGTCTATACGAGCTCTACGGCCGGCTTAATCGCGGAACCCGCCGGATGTGCCTACAACAGCTCCAAACACGGGCTGCTGGGACTAATGCGGTCGGTCGCGGTGGACGGCGGAGCATACGGCATTACATCGAACGCTGTGTTGCCCGGCTGGGTTCGGACGGAGATGGCCGAACGTTCGGCCCACCAAGAGGCGAAGGATCGGGGTATCACGACCGATCAGGTGTGGAAGGAGCGGGCGGCATTATATCCGCCGGGCCGCGTTGCCACGCCCCAGGAAGTGGCCGAGATGATCGCATTCCTCGCCTCCGAGGAATCCAGTGGCGTAAGTGGAGAGGCGATCCGGGTTGCACTCGGCGGCTGGTATTAGCGCGATAGGATGTGGCCTCCCAACGCCCATGCCTTCATTCGTGAGAAGTTGACCTGTTCGAAAGCGGGGTTCATCCACTCTCAACAGTGCCGGTTTTCGGTTCCACGGAATGGCTTATAAAAGGAGTTCTGAGACTACAAAACTAACGAGGGGAGGGATAGGAAATAGCATAACCAGTTCGACCGTGACCGCTTTCAATTTTCCCAGCTTCGGCTAGGTTGTGACGCCCGTTTCAGGGCCTGCGACGATAGCGGACGCGTGAGGAGCGGGTCAAAGCGCTTTGTGCCAACTGGATGTGGAGGTCGTTGGTGTCAAGACAGACGTTGGGCGTTGGATGCCGGAGGGGGAAGGCACTAAAGGAGCAGCTCTTTATAGGTTGAAAGCCCTAACCAATTCGTCCATCTGATCTGCACTCATTCCCTGAGGAACAAAACCGCTGGCCAGACACATCAAGTAGATTTTCGCACCCTTGTTGGCCACATCGATGAAATCAAATGCTTCCAGAGCATCCCTTCCTGTGGAAACAGCACCATGTTTCTCCCAAAGGGCCACATCCCTGGAGCGCAGCGCTTTGACCGTTTCATCTGCAAGGAGTTCTGACCCGGGAAGAGAGTATGGTGCTATACCGATACCACGGGGGATGAAGGCGCGTACCTCCGGTAGCATGCTTCGGACGGATTCTGTTCAACAACTCTTCGTTGTTGAAAATGTCAGGATGATGGGTGATGCAAATCAACTCGATTGGGTGAGTGTGGAGAACGCATCGGTGGTCACTGCCTCCCGCCAGTTTGTCCAGGTGAATTTTCACATGTGAGATAAACTCGCTGGTCGGACGAAAGTCCGGCCGGTCGTCTCCGCCCCACAAAACGTGGAAGCCGTTGGCATCGTCGTCGTAGCGGACAATGCAACTGGTCACGCTTGGACGGGAAAGTTCGCGGAGGCGTTCACCGGTTCCGGTTACGAAGAACACCTTGCCGGCAGCTTCAGGAGGCACGGTTTTGTCTTCAACATAGGGGAAATCGCTGAAGTCATCGGGCAAATCGCCGATGATCTCGGTGAGGTTGAGGGAGATATTGCCGCCGTTACGTTCGGCCCATTCACGTTCCCAGAGGTACGATGCTGCTTCGATCGCCTTATCAATTTGAAGAGTTACAGCCTTGTTTAGAGAGATCGTATGCATTTTGGGTTGCTCATTTCTTGAGGTCCAGGCGATTGATGGTTGCATCGAAAAAGTCGAGCCCGATATGAACACGGTCGAGGTGGTCGCCTCGTCACGCGAAAGCGGGATTCATCCACTCTCAAGAGTGGTGATTCTGGGCAGCCTTCAGGAGAATCGGAATATCTACATTGCTGCCACTGAGAACAACGGCGACGTTGTGTCCCAGCTCCCGGGCTTTTCCGGACATCAGAGCCGCGATCCCTACAGCACCGCCCCCCTCTACTACGAGATGGTACTCCTCTAGCGCAAAGGCCATCGCTGCTGCAATCTCTTCCTCAGACACGAGAATGGTGTCGTCCACGAACTCCCGAATCATCTCGAACGTGTAGATGTTTTCTCCGCCCAACCCACCTGCCAGTGCGTCAGCCAGTGTTGGCTCCTCCACGATCTCCACCACTTTGCCGGCACGCAGGCTCTCTACCATTGCCGGGCCACGCTCCATCGTAATACCGATAGTGCGGAGTTTGGGGTCGGCGGACTTGAGGACAAAAGCGATACCGGCCATCAATCCCCCGCCCGAAAGCGGCACGAGCGCCGTATCAATCTCAGGGAAGTCTTCCAGCAACTCCAGCCCGATCGTGCCCTGTCCGGCAATGACGAAGGGGTCATCGAAGGGGTGAATCATGGTCAAGCCGCGTTCTTCCTGCAGGCGGACAGCCTTATCCGACGCTTCATCGTAGGTCGCGCCGGCGATGACGAGCTCCGCGCCCAATTGTCGGATAGCCTTTCTCTTGTTGTCCGGAACAGTATCGGGGATGCAGATGGTAGCCTGAATCCCCAGTCTACCGGCGACATAAGAGACCGCCCTGCCGTGATTGCCGCTCGAAGAAGTCACTACACCACGACTGCGCTCCTCTTCTGAAAGAGACAAGAGCTTGTTCGTCGCGCCCCGGAGCTTGAATGACCCCGTCGTCTGCAGGTTTTCCAATTTGAGGACGACCTTCGACTTGCCGCTTTCCGACAATCTCGGAGCTTCGATAACAGGCGTTCGCCGGGCGAGAGACATGATTCGCCGGCGGGCCAGATAGACATCACGCAGGGCTAGCTCACGATGGGGCATTGGTTTGACCTCCTCAACCCAGCGGCTCGAGACACGCTGCGAGCTCTCGGGCCTCGTCGTCGGATAAATTTTGTAGCGGCGCGCGCACGCCGCCGCCGTCGAAGCCACGCTGCCGGCAGGCAGCCTTGACCTTGGGAACATAGTTGCCTCTCCAGAGGCAGAGCAGCGACGGGATCATGCGCGACCACAGTTCCATTGCGCCGGCGATATCGTTACCGGCGACCAGCTCAAACAGGCGCACGCTCTCGTGCGGCATGTAGTTTGCGGCACCCCAGATACACCCTTGCGCCCCGGCGATGAAGCTGAAAACGGTATTGGGATCGCAACCATTCAACACCTTGTATCCGGTGGCGAGGTATTCCTGGTGGGTGGTCAGGTCGCCGGCGCTGTCCTTGATGTAGTTGAAATGCTCGAGCTGGTTCAGGCGTTTGAACAGGTCGACCGAAAGTCCGATGCCGGTGGTTTGCGGGATGTTATAGCCGATGATGTCGGTCTCGACCGCGGCATCGATGTCCTCGTAAAAGGCAAACAACCCGTCGTCGTCTTCGGGGCCTTCGAGGTAGGGCGGCAAAATCATCAGCGCATCGGCGCCAAGTCCCTGAGCATGTTTGCTGCGCTCGATCACTTCGTCGAGCACCAGCGCCGAGGTCTGGCAAATCAGTTTACAGCGTCCGTCGATACGCCCGGCGCCGAGCTCGTAAAGCTGATTGCATTCCTGTTGGGTCAGGTAGGGATGCTGCCCGGTACCGGCACCGAGCACCAGTCCATGGACGCCGGCGTCGATATAGAGGTCGATTAATTCTCCCCAGCGTGCAAAGTCGATGCTGCCGTCGGCATGCATCGGGGTTTGCATCGCCAAATTGATTCCGGTCAGTTCGCTCAATGATTTCTCCTTCTACAGCACCAAGCCGATCTTACCACCATCTACCAAGCCCATGGCGTTGCTTGCTCCACGTTGGCCTGAGAAAAAGGGAGCGCCAGTCTAAGGTATACTCCGCCATCATAGGGATCGCGAAAGCCGGCCGCCCCGTGTGGGCCCTAATGCAATAGCCGGAAACAAAGGAGGGTACCGTGAAGATCTCACTCCAAGAACTAACCGACCTCTCAAAAAAGGCACTTTCCAAGTATGGCTACTCCGAAGAAGAAGCCACCATCATCTTGGACATGCTCATGTATGCTCAACTGAGAGGAAACGATCAAGGCATTGTCAAACTAATCGGCCAAGGAATCCCTAAAAACGAAAAAGCACAAACGCCCACCATTGAAAAAGAAACTCCAACCACGGCAATCATCAATGCCAATTCTTCCATGGAAGCACTTGCCATGGAACAAGCCGTAAACATGGCGATTACGAAAGCCAAAGAAATAGGTATCGCAATCGTGGGTACACATACCGGCTGTGGATCCTCCGGTGCTATGGGTTACTGGTCACGAAAGATTGCGGACGCAGGCTTAATTGGTATTGCCATGTCAAGCTACCCTTACCCGATGGTGCCTCCTCATGGCTCTTATGAACCCATGTTCTGTACGAATCCAATCGCTTGGGGGATTCCCACGGAGAATGAGCCCATTGTTTTAGACATGTCAACGTCGGGAACAACCTTTTACGGTTTAATAGAAGCAAAAACACAAGGAATCCAAGTCGCTCCCGGGCTTGGTTATAACAAAGACGGAAACGAAACCACGGATCCTGCCGAAATAATGGAAGGGGCGGTAAGACCTTTCGACAAAGGATTTAAAGGCGCCGGACTTTCATTAATGGTTCAGATCATAGGAGGAGCTTTAGTTGGTGGGGATTTTCTTCATGAGAGCGAAAATGATGGAAACGTCGTCATTGCGATCGATCCTGAAGCCATGATTGGAGCGCAGAAGTTTATCGAAGAAACCACCAAAATGACCAAGGCCATAAAACAAGCTAAAAAGCTCGAAGGAGTCGAAGAAATCTTGGTTCCAGGGGAGCGTGGAGACAGGATTCGATCGAGAGTATTGGAAAGTAATGAGATCGAGGTAGAAGACAATTTGTTGAACAGCCTGAAGAGTTTCGTGGAGGGCAATTAGTATCATGACAACTGACAGTCAAACAGCTGGACGTACCCCAGTTGGTCCTGGAGGCCGTCGAAAGATGCCGGGACCACCTCTCACCCACACCGCTCGAGTACTCCATGGTTCTCAGCGACAAGATAGAGGGCGAAGTGTGGCTCAAGTTGGACTCGATGCAGACAACCTCTTCGTTCAAGTTTCGCGGTGCGATCAACAAGATCCTATCGCTCACGGAAGCAGAGCTGGACAAAGGGGTGGTCTCGGCCTCCACAGGGAACTACGCCCTTGCGGTTGCCGAGGCCATGCGCAGACGAAAACGCCGCGCCACCATCTACGTGGCCGAGGATCTCGAGCCGTCACGTCTGGCACTGTTGAGGGCCCATGGCTTGGATCTGGTCATTCATGGCAAGCGTGCCTGGGATGCCGAGAAGGAGGCCCGGCGGGTGGCGGAAGAACAAGACAAGATCTATGTGTCGCCGTACAACGATCCCATCGTGGTCGGGGGGCAGGGGACCTGTGGCTACGAGATTTCTCAGCAACTTCCCGATCTGGATGCGGCCCTCTTCGCTTGCGGGGCGGGGGGATTGCTGACCGGTTCGGCGGGTTGGCTGAAATCCCACAACCCCGAGGTCAAAGCCTTTGGCGTCTCGCCGGAGAACTCCCCCGTGATGTATGAATCCGTGCGAGCCAAAAAGATGGTCGAGATGGAAACCTTCCCGACGCTGGCGGACACCTGCGCCGGCAACGTGGATCTAGACAGCATCACTCTGCCGCTGTGTCACCGATATGTCGGAGGAGATTCTGCTGCTGACCGAAAAGGAGATCGAAGAATCCATCCGCCTTCTGTTCGAGCAACATCGTCTGGTGGTCGAAGGTTCTGGAGCTCTCGGCGTTGGGGGACTGCTCAAGCACAAAGAGCGATTCAAAGGCAAGAAGGTCGTCGCGGTCGTCTGTGGACGAAATATCAACCTGGATGTGTTCAAGCGAATCATTCAATAGAAGGGAAAAGTAGAAGCGGAGGGAACGACATGGACTTCAAGGACAAGCGAGTCCTGGTGACGGGCGGCAGTCGGGGTATCGGTTTTGCCATTGCAGAAGCCTTCCTCGACGCCGGCGCGCGTGTCGCCGTCAACGGCAAAACAGAGCAATCCGTGAGCGCCGCCATCGAGAGACTAGGCGGTGGTGAGCGCCTCGTCGCAGCGCCCGGCGATATTGGAACCGTTGCCGGCTGCGAGTCAACGGTAAAGACCGCGAACGACGCCTTTGGCGGCCTCGACATTCTGGTCAACAGCGCCGGTATCGGTGCCGGCCGACCCATTGAAGATTGCGATGAGGCGATGTGGGATGCTCACGTCGACGTCAATCTGAAGGGCACTATTCTTCTGTTGCCGTGCGGCGTTACCTGCATTGCGCAAGTCCAGTGGCAATATTGTCAACATCGCTTCGGACGCCGGCTTGATGGGGTGTCCGGGAATCACCGTTTACTGCGCGTCCAAGGGCGGGGTCGTCAACATGAGCCGGGCCATGGCGCTCGAAGTAGCGCCGGACGTACGGGTCAATTGCGTATGCCCGGGCTATGTCGATACCGACATGATCCGCCGCGACCATATCGACAAGAAAGACGACCCGGCCGCCGCAGAGCAGAGGATGATCGACTATGCGCCGCTGAAGCGCATTGCCACGCCGGTCGAGATCGCCCACGCGGTCCTCTATCTGGCTTCGTTCGAGGCACGGTTCGTAACGGGTGCCTCCTTGGCGATTGATGGTGGCTCGACGGCGGGCCATTGAGCGTTCTTCGGTACCTTAGGATCCGACGTGAGATGGCCTCGCCGGGCCGGCCTCCACGCCCTGTCCCATGGAGATGGCGATGAATGCGATTTCGAGTATCACCCAAGTCGGCTCGAGGATGTTCTCCACGACGGTTGTTGCCCTCCTTGTCCTGTTTGGATGCCCCGGCCCTCGAGTCCGGGATGGGCAGTCGTCCTCGCCGAGTATCCCAGCGTGGATGCCGGCTTTCTTTCGGCCCTCGAGTGGCGGTTCGTCGGGCCGTTCCGTGGAGGGCGTGTCCTTGCGGTGGCGGGAGATCCCAACGACCCCCTCGTCTTCTATTTCGGCGCCGCCCACGGCGGAGTGTGGAAGACCACCGATGCCGGAATGCATTGGCGGAACGTGTCGGACGACTTCTTCGAGTTCCCAGCGGTAGGTGGTCTGGACGTATCGCTCTCGGATCCCGAGGTGATCTTCGCGGGGACGGGTGAGGGGCTTCAACGGCAATTCATCTCGCCCGGAAACGGGGTCTACAAATCCACCGACGGAGGAGAGACGTGGACCCACGTGGGCCTTCGAGAAACCCGGCACATCTCCAGACTCCGCATTCATCCCACCAATCCCGATATCGTGTACGTGGCGGCGATGGGGGACATGTTCGGCCCCAACCCGGAGCGCGGCATCTATCGAACCATGGATGGAGGGGAGACGTGGGAACAGATCCTGTATCAGGGGCGAGTCCGCCGGTGCGGTGGATCTGTCCATCGATGCCTCGAACCCGAAGGTGATCCTCGCGGCCCTGAACCACCATGTGACGTACCCATGGGACGAAGAGAGCGGCGGACCCAGCACGGGCCTCTTCAAGACCACGGATGGCGGGGACACCTGGACGGACATCACCCGCAATCCCGGGTATGCCAAAAAGCCTTGTCGGGAAGATCTGCATCGCCATCTCACCGGCGAGCTCCGACCGGGTGTATGCTTTCATCGAGGCCGACGAAGGCGAAGGCGGGATCTATCGCTCCGATGACGGCGCGTGCCACCTGGCAGATGACGCATCAAGACCCCGGCGAGATGGAGATCCCCAATTCCTACAACCACATCACCGCCGACACCCAGGATCCCGACGTCGTCTATATCCAGCCCATCACCGGTTTACTGAAGTCCACGGACGCGGGCCGGACCTTCGAACATGTACGCATGGAGAACTGGGACCCTCATGCGTTATGGATCGATCCAAACGACTCTCGCCGAATGATCGAAGGAGGGGACGGGGGGGCCGCGGTGACGTTGAACGGAGGTGAGTCCTGGTCGAGCCTCGAGAACCAACCGACGGCCGACCTACTCAGTCTGGCGGTGGACGACCAGGAGCCCTACTGGATCTACGCCGCTCAGAACGACAACAGCCACATCGCGATTCCAAGTCGAACCGACGATCGGTCCATCGGATGGATGCACTACCTTCCCCTTCCAATCGGCGAGGGCGGGCAGACGGCGGTGAAGCCCGACGGCAGCGTGGTCTATGCGGCCGATAGGGCCAGGATGTTCCGTTTTGACCGGGAAACCGGGCAGGCCCCGGACATCAGCGTTTGGCCCGAGGTGGAGTTCGGAACGGCCGTCGAAGACGTGAAATACCGTTTCTACTACTCGTTTCCGGTGCTCCTCTCGCCCCACGATCCCGGCGTGATCTACACGGCCGCCCAGTACGTCTTTCGATCCACGGACGAAGGCCGCTCCTGGGACCCGATCAGCTCCGACCTCACGCGGAACCGCCGGGAAGTGATGGGCGAAATATCCGGAGGGCCCATTAGCTCCAATGCGTCCTCGCTTTTTCACGTGAGTCTCATCCGGACCCTCGCCGAGTCTCCCCTCGAGAAGGGTGAGCTCTGGGTGGGCACCGACGACAGTACCATTCAGGTATCGCGAGATGGTGGCGGCAGTTGGCTGGACGTCTCTCCTCCGGATCTGCCGGAATGGACCACGATCACGGCCATAGACGTTTCTCCTCACCGGCGGGGCACGGTCCATATCTCCGGAGAACGGCACCGAGTGAGCGATCGCACGCCGTATCTCTACAAGACCACGGACTACGGCAACACCTGGCAGCGGATCACGAACGGGATTCGGGAAAACGACTACTCGTGGGTCATCCGGGAGGATCCGGTCCGGCCGGGTCTCCTCTACGCGGGAACGGAAACCGGCGCGTACGTGTCCTTCGACGCCGGGGACTCCTGGCAGTCCCTGCAGCGTAACCTGCCGCCGGTGATTGTCATGCAGATGGTCGTGAAGGACGACGACCTGGTGGTGGCCACCCATGGGCGGGGCTTCTGGATCCTGGACAACATCTCGTCCCTGCGCCTCATCACGCCCGAAGTTACGTCGGCCCCGGTCCATCTGTTTGAAGTCGTCCCCGCTCTCCGTCGACTTCGGGGAGGCAGAGGGTGGACCGATATTAAATCTTCAGACGTCGGGAGGAACCCGATGAGGGGAGTGATGATCGAATATTACCTGGCCCAAGAACCCGCCGGTGATGTGACGCTCACCATCACGGATGCGGGACGGCGAGATCATCCGGCAGTTCTCCAGCCGGTCGGAGGAAAGCCCCAGCCCCCCCACCAGGGCAGGAATGAACCGTTTCCACTGGGACATGCGATATCCGGGTATCCAGTTGCCCCCGTCCTCTGGAGCATTGAGTGATTTCTATAGTTCCGATCACTCGCCGCCCTCACGGCCGGTTGCGCCTCCCGGACGATACGTTGTCCGACTTACCATGGATGGTGAGGTCCACGAGCAGCCTTTCGAGATACGGAAAGATCCGAGAGTCAAGGCCAGCGACGCCGATCTCAGGGCCCAGTTCGAGCTCATGGTTGGCATCCGGGATCGGATCTCGGAAGTGATCGACTCCGTGATGAAAATCAGACAAGTCCGAGCCCAGCTGAATCGGGCGTCTGGAGAGGCGGACAGGGTCCTGGAGCAGTTGAGGGAAATTGAGGGCAAGCTCATGATCTGGATGGGATCCCAGGCCCACCCCATGATGTTTGGCCCCCCGGGGTTGATTGAGAAGTTGAGCAGGCTCTCGGGTGCCGTCATCGCGGCCGATGCCAGACCCACGGAAGCGATGGTCGCGGTATTCGAGGACCTTTCGGAACGCTTCGAGGTTCTGCAGAACCGGTTGAACCAGATCATTGAAGAAGAAGTTGGGAGGAGTCCGTTGCCATGAGAACCCATTCGTTCATCGTACTCACTCTGTTCGGGTTGCTACTGGTAGGTCGCGGCCGTGGCGCAGGATGCCGACGTGCTCCGTCCTCTCCAGGTCGAGGATTACTTTGCTCTGAAGGATGTAAGCGACCCGCGTGTCAGCCCGGACGGTGCCTGGGTCGCTTACACGGTCCGGACCAAAGACCTCGAGAAAGACCGGCGCGAGACGCGGCTGTGGATGGTCTCGACCTCTGAGGGCGAAGCAATCCCCATGACGGCTAAGGGCAGCTCGGCCTGGCGGCCCAGGTGGCGTCCCGACGGCAAGGTCCTGGCGTTCCTGTCGGAACGCGAATGGCAGCAGAGCTCACAGACAACGGGATCGCAGGTCTTCACGCTGGACCGACGTGGCGGGGAGGGCGTCCAGCTCACCCATGTCGAGCAGGGCGTCGAGGCCTTCGAGTGGTCGCCCGACGGGAACCGACTTGTGCTCCTGATCCGCGATCCGAAGCCAAAGCAGGGGGAGCCCCCGGGCCCTGGGTGATCGACCGGTTGCAGTTCAAGGACGACTACGTGGGTTATCTGAATCGTTTGCGCGCTCATCTTTATATCTATGACATCGAGACGAAGGCCACCGTGCAGATCACCTCCGGAGACTACGAGGACTTCGACCCGACCTGGTCTCCGGATGGGAGTGTGATCGCCTTCGTCAGCAACCGCACCGACGAGCCGGACGCCAACTACAACACCGACATCTGGCTGGTGAAGCCCGATGTCCCCTACGAGGAGCAGACGCCGGTCCGGGTCACCACGAACCCCGGGTCGGACGAGCGAGCCCATCTGGCACCCCGACGGCGAGAGGCTCGGCTACATCATGACGACACGACCGGACCGACATCCCCAGGGTCTACCTGCAGACGAAACTGGCGATCATCCGTGTTGGTGAAGACGAGCCCGTTATTTTACCAGGAGGCCCTCGATCGCAAAGTCTACGGATCCCGCATTTCGCGCCCGACGGAGACAGTGTCTACGTTATGCTCGAGGATGACGGCAAGGTTCATCTGGCCGCCGTGTCGGTCGAGGATGGCAGCCTGAGCCGGCCGATTGCCGGACACCGGCGGGTGGAGGCGACCGTCGTGGGCCCCGACGGCGCCGTCGTCGCCCTCGTCAGTGAGCCCCGGTTGCCGGCCGAACTGTTCGTCCTCGATCCTTCCGACTCCTCGGAGCTACGTCGCCTTTCGCATGTCAACGACGAGCTTTTGAAGTCGATCTGGTTGGCGGATGCGGAGGAGCAGCGCTTCCCGACCCTGGACGGAACCGAGATCCAGGCTTTCATCGTCAAACCGCGGTCCTTCGATCCAAAGCTCGAGTATCCGACCATGCTCTGGCTTCACGGCGGGCAGGAGTCCCAGTACGACTATGGTTTTTATTTCCGGGTCCAACTGTTTGCCGCCAATGGCTACGTGGTCGTGATGCCGAATGTTCGAGGCTCAGGTGGCCGGGGGATCGACTTCACACCTGCCTCAACAGGAGGCCTATGGCACAAACGATGTCGAAGATGTGCTCGTCGCCACCGACTACGTCATCGAACATGGGCTATGTCGATCCCGACCGGCTCGGCATCGGCGGCTGGTCGTACGGCGGGACGCTTACGAACTACGTGATCGCCAACACCGGATCGTTTTGCAGGCGCCGTCAGCGGCGCCAGCATCGGATGTGGACCTCGAACTACGGTCACGATCGATATCAGGATTGGTTGACATGGAACTCGGTCCCCCGTGGGAGAACCTCGACCTCTGGCTAAGCGTCTCGCCTTTCATGGAGGTGGAGAACATTACCACGCCGACGCTCTTCATCGGAGGTGAGAAGGACTGGAATCAGCCGATCATCAACTCCGAGCAGATGTACCAGGCGATGAAGCAGCTGGGCCGCGAGGCTTCCCTCGTGGTCTACCCCGATGCGCACCACGGCATCCGCCGGCCGAGCTATCACAAGGACCTGCTCGAGCGGTTTGTCGGCTGGTTCGACAAGTACGTGAAGGGCTCAATGTGAGCCGCCAAGATCCGGTTGTCCCGAGTAAATTCACCGCCCGCGTCCTTCGCGTCCGACACCAGCACCAGGCACCCCAAGGGACGTGCACGAGTGAAGCGTGGCGGGCTGGCTCGGAGGGAGTTCAGCAGACCGTCCTCCCTAGCAAGGCGTTTCATCCACTGGAAAGAGTACGAAATCCGCCGGGACGGGATAGATGTTGTGTTTTCCATATTTGCGCTGGAGTCGGAGAACGTCAAACATGAACTTCACGATGAAATCGTGGACCTCTGCTTCAACCCATCCGGTGAAGAGAGAAATGTGTGGCTATGGCCATATAGTACACACATTCGGAGAATCCGAGATGAGATGGAAGATGCATGTAACGATCTGAACGGATCGAGAAGATACTTTCCAAGAATAATGCGTATGCGGCAAATAGAAATGATCCTTCCCGTTCTTCATAGCCGGGAGCAGAATATCCCTTCGATGCTTCGTTGAATCAGCCTGCAGCATGGGGCCATAAGGACCATGTGCTCGTAGTACTGCGGGGCGGGCCTCGAAGTTGAAGCGGGGCCGGGTGACGTGCACCCGGCCCATAGGACATGCTCATCCTTCTCTCTGACATTCCACGTCGTACTGAGCGTTCTCTCCAATGAGTCGCTTTTTGTCACGGAGGAACGTCTTCGGTTTCTAGACACGGCCTCTGTCAAAGCCGCGTTTGCCAACGAGAGGTCACGCGAGAGCAACCGGTTCGCAGACGAGATGGTCTTCGTTCGCAACCCGTCCGCATTGCTTACAAATGAATTTTGGATTGTTGACCAGAGGTTTCAGTTCCTCGAGGTTGACGTTGCAGGGGCAACAGGTACGGGCGCACATCTTGCCTGCGTGAGATACGACATGAGTTGCTTCTTCGGCCATGCTTTCGATACTCCTTTTGAATAAGTACTGAGGTTGCTGGTGCTCTAGCTTCCACGAGCACCGGTCTTTACCATTGATATCTTGGTTCGGTCATCGTGTCAATAGCTCGGTCGCAATAAGGGTGCCGAATGTCGAGAAGAACCTCGTGCGGTGAAAATGTCCCTAAGGACAGCGCAGGAGCTCAACGTGCCCTCGGAGCCGGTCTGCACATAAGGCGTGGCATAGCGACGCCGGTGCGAACTGAAATCGGACGCCGATCTTTATGAAAGAATTCGCCTCATTTCGGTCTCACAAGCCGAGTTGCGGTGGTCACTAAAGCTAGGATAGCCTGTGCCGGCTCGAGTGCTTCAGTTTGAGTGCGATTGGACCAGGAGGATGTTATGAACGTTTACAAATTTTCGACGGTGGCGTTGCTTCTGACCGTTGGACTCGTCATGGGATTTTCTTGTGCCGGCCAGGACGAACCCGTTCCGGATGCCGTGGAGCCGGAGACCACTGAGGCACCCGCGGCGACTGATGTATCCAAGGATGAGCTTTACGGGACCATTCCCGAAGTCGAGGAGCTTCACAAAGCCGTCTACACTCTCTGGCATACCGCTTACCCGCAAAAAGACTACGACATGATCAAGGGTTTGCTCCCCGAGTTGGATTCGCTGACGGCATCTCTGGATGAAGCTCAATTCCCCAAAATTCTTCACATGAAGCAGGAAGCCTGGGACGAGGGAAAAGAGGAGCTCAAGGCAGGACTCGCGCGACTTCACGAAGCTGTGGACTCAGATGATAAAGCAGAAATCCTGAACCAAGCCGAGGCATTTCATTCCCACTTTGAGCGGCTGGCAAGAATCAGTAATCCGGTGGTGCCTGAGCTCGAAGTGTTTCATCGAGAGCTGTACAAAATCATGCACTACTACCTGCCGAACGGGGAAATGGACAAGATCCGTGAAACCATCGCTGCGATGCAGGAGAAAATCGGACCGGTGATGCAGGCCGAGCTACCAGGGCATCTAGCCGATCAGAGCGAAGCTTTTTCGAGTGCCCTTCAAGAAATGGAGTCGAAGTTCACATCTCTGGTCGCCATATCAGATCAGGATGACGCGGCTGCCATTGAAGCAGCTTTGAAGGAGCTTCACACCGCTTTCGTCGGTGCTAATAATCTTATACATTGACGCTCGGAGCGCGGCCTGACAGCCTTGCCCTAAGGCAGGTAGCTCGTCGCGACGCAGTGCCAGAAGAACTCGTGATAGGCATCGACGATCTCCTTCATGGATCCGTTGTTGTTTACCGTCAAGAAGCTGCTGCGCTTTCGCTGGGTTCTCCTTGTAGAGCTCTAGTGTCTTGGCCTCGATCTTTTCCTCTTCACCGATGCCGCGCCACGGCCTATCCGCCGGCGATCTATCACAAGGACCTGCTCGAGCGCTTCCTCGGCTGGTTCGACAAGTACGTGAAGGGCTCCTGGTGAAAAGAAAGAATTCATGGTGACGAAAAGCAGATTCAAGGTCCCCCATACTCTGGTTCTCCTCTTCGGGATGGTGATCGTGGCCCAGGTCCTTTCCTTCGTGCTTCCCGCCGGGTCGTTCGAGCGGGTGGAGAACGCCGCGGGACGACTCCAGGTGGTGCCCGGGAGCTTCCAGCTCACCCCGGACGCACCGGCGTTATCGCCCCTGGCCAGCCTGACGGCGATTCCCAAGGGTTTCAGCGAAGCCCACGAGATCATCTTCTTTGCCTTGATCATCGGAGGTGCCTTCGCCGTTTTTCGGGCCACGGGGGCCGTGGATTCCGCGATGGGAGCCCTTCTCAGGCGGTGGGGGGACCGACCCTTCTGGTTGGTGGCCGGCGGAATTTCCTTGTTCGCGGTTGGGTCGGCCACCATCGGATTCGGCGAAGAGTATTTTCCCTTCGTACCCGTTCTCATCACCCTGTCTCTCACCCTTGGATACGACCGGATCACGGCGGTGGGGATCGTCATGGTCGGGTACGGCGTGGGTTACGGCGCCGCCGCTCATCAACCCCTTCACCGTTCTTCTCGCCCAGGACGTGGCGGGACTCCAACCCGCATCGGGGCTGTGGTATCGCATGGTGCTCATGGTGGTTTTCCTACCGATTGGCATTCACCACGTCTGGTCCTATGCGAAGAAGGTGGGGCGGGATCCGGCGGCGAGCCTGGTGGCCGACGTGAACGCGCCCGAAGGGGTGTCGATCTCGAGGGGCGGAGAAGGGGAGTCCCGTGCCGAGCACTCTCCGATGACCACCACGCATAAGCTGGTCCTGGCCGCCGTCGGTATGGCTCTGGCCGTCCTCGTCTACGGGCTGAGTCAGTGGCACTGGTATATGGTCGAGATGGGAGCCGTCTTCGTCGCTCTCACCGTGGTCATGGCCATCATCGCCCGCATGAGCCCGGATCGCACGGCGGTGGAGTTCGGCTCGGGCGCAGCGGCGCTCACGAGCGTTGCACTGATGATCGGCGTGGCCCGGGGCATCCAGGTGGTGTTGAACGAGGGCGGCATCGTGGACACGATCGTCCACGGCATCAGCGTTCCCCTTCAGGGGCTTCCGGCGTCCTTTCCGCCGTGGGGATGTTCTTCGTCCAGAGCCTCGCCAACTTCTTCATCCCCTCGGGAACCGGTCAGGCCTATGTCACCATGCCGATCATGGCGCCCCTGGCAGACCTCGTGGGCGTGAACCGGCAGGTGGCGGTACTGGCCTACCAGTTCGGTGACGGGTTCAGCAATATCCTGGTTCCCACCCAAGCCGTGATCGTGGGAGCCCTGGCCATGGCGGCCATCCCATACGACCGTTGGCTGCGCTTCATCCTACCCTTCATGGTGAAGATCTGGATCGTGGGCTCCATCGCATTGGCCGTGGCCGTATGGATCGGATACGCCTGAGAAAATGACTCTCGATTCTGTAATTCATGCGGAGAATCCGTCAGCTTGGTTACCGGTAAATAGACGTAACACTCTGAGAATCAATACGCCTTGACGATTGGACTCTGCTCCGTATCAAGGCCGCCACTTGTCCCAAGGACAATCGGTACCAGTCTAAATGCTCCCATACCCTCCGCTCGGATTCGCACGACGCGGTGCTTTCTCTTGCGTCTTTTCGTCGCGCAATCATCCCAACACCGTCACCATCCATTCGGTCGAGGAGGCTGAGGGGCGTCCACTTCATCACGTTGGAGTTGGTGAAGGGGAAGACGATCTCAAACGAAAACACAGTGATCCAATTCCTCGATCTGTTCAGAATCCGATAGTACACCGAGATGAGTGTGAGGATGATGCTGAGGCGTCAATCACATGACGACGCATCGCCGCCGGCGGTCGCGTCATCTTACTTACTTCTTGAGCATTCTCGCTTTTAGAAGACGCACTAGGTGCTCAAAGTGCTCGAAAGCATCCAGCTCGGCGGACTCGTCCGTCGTCAACGTACCCTGTCGGTTCTTTTCGATGAGGTCGTCGAGGCGGGACTAACTCACGACGAGATTATCTCTATTCTTAAAAGACTCGAACGATGATATTGGGGATGTTCTTCTCCTTCAACAAAGCATTGAATTCAGGGATATCCTTATCGAGCAGCTCGGTAAGCCCGCTTTCATGGGTCGCCAGTTGTTGTTTGAACATCTCGTGCACTTCCACCTGTTGAGTGGTTGGAGGATGATCGGTTTGTTCGATGTATCCGGCAAGCTTGGCAAGCTTGGTGTGGAGCTTGTCCGGCCAGCGTAAGGTGTCATTACCGGCCCACGCCAGTCTCAAGTCGTAGAAGTTGTCCTCAACCTTCATGAGCTTCTCATCCAATTCGTTACCTGCGGCTAGGACAGGCTCGGCCTGCTCGTCATCCTGAAGAAGCGCTTGGAGATCGTAGATCTGCTTTCGGATCCATTCGAGTTGGTTGATCATGTCGGCGACGGAGTTGATGTCGTCCCGGATCTCCAACAACCGCGTCACTTGAACTTGGATATCCGCCCTGGTTCCAGTGGAATCCGGGTCCTTCTCGACGCTCAGCTTCTGAGTGAGCTCCTTTTCACCAATGCTGAGTTTGACGGTATAGGTCCCTGGCGCAACTCGCGGTCCCGATGGCCCTCGGTCGCCGCGCCTCCCGAGAGGTCGCCATCCTTTCGGGCCCATCGTGACATGAGGAGAGCCGACTGGGCTGGTTCTCAATCGGACCTCGGTTGTGCGGTCGTATCTCAAATCCCACCACACTCGGTTGGTGCCCGGCTTCTTGGTCACTCGATCGTGGCTTTCTCCTTGTTGGTCGTCTTCGGTTTCTTCATCGGAACGCAACGTTCGCACGGTCCGCCCTTCTCCGTCCAGGATGGTGAGGATTACTTCTGCCTCGGGAGCGGACTTCAAGTAGTAGTTGATGGGAGCTCCGTAGGGAGGATTGTCCCCGGCACATTGGTCGTCTGGATCGCTCATCGGTGTGGGCTTGCCTAGAAAACGATACGCCAGGCGCGGGGTGAAAAGATACGCGTCCGCCTCCACAACCTCTGGAGTCATCTCTTGCAGCGATGTGATGTCATCCAGCACCCAGAAGCCACGCCCGTAGGTACCCACCACCAAATCGTTGAAATGTTCCTGTACCACCAGCCAATGCACCGGGGCGTGGGGAAGGTTGTTTTGCAGGGGGAGCCAGTTGTTCCCGTCGTTGAAAGAAACGTAGAGTGCATTCTCCGTCCCGAGATAAAGGAGCCCTGGTCCGCACGGATCCTCGCGGACGCAATGGGCATAGCTCAACATCGTTCCGCGGGATATCCGAGCTGATGCTTTTCCAGGTCTTTCCGTAGTCGGCGGTTTTGTAGATGTAGGGGTCCCGGTCGTTGACTTGGTGAAAGTCCACGGTGATGTAGCAGGTCGCCGCATCGTATCGGGAGGGCTCGATGTTGCTCACCGTGCCCCAGGGGGTAGATCGGGGATGTGGTCGCGTGACATTGGTCCAGTTTTGCCCACCGTCCCTTGTTACCTGCACCAGGCCATCGTTGGTGCCGGCCCAGATCAAGCCTTCTTCCAGGGGGACTCGGCGAGGGCGAAAACGCAGCAACCGTATGTGGGGCTGCGAGTCGTCCGGCGTGAGGCCACCGGTTCTTTCCTGCTTGCTCTTATCATTGGTAGAGAGATCGGGGCTGATCACTGTCCAACTGTGGCCACCATTGGTCGTTTGGTGCACGTGTTGGCTGCCGACATAGACTCTGTTGTGATCGTGGGGTGAGATGGCTATGGGGAAGGTCCATTGGAAACGGTACTTGTTGTCAGCGGCCGGCCAGCCCATTGGGGTTTTCCGGCCACACATTCACCGATTGGGCATGGCCTGTTCTCAGATCGAATCGGTCAGAATCCGGCGTCATAGCATCCCGGACCAGACGATGTTGTTGTCTACGGGATCGGCGATCGCAAAACCGCCTTCGCATCCTCCCACCGTCGTGCCACATTCGCGGATGGAATGATCCTCCGCGGCTTAGTAGGCTTTTGCTGGGTCCGCGGTAGGAAGGCCCATCCTGCCGGTTGCCGTAGACGCAATATGGAATCTGGTTGTCCACGGCAACGTGATACATCTGTGCAATGGGAAGTCGGACTTCGGTCCCAAGTCTTTTCGCGATTGACGGAGATGCTGACCCCGGGATGTCGTTGCCGACGACGATCCGCTTCGGATTGAGGGGATCGATCCAGATATCGTGGTCGTCGCCGCCGGTGCTTGCCGGCGCGGCACCACCTTGGTAGGTCTCTCCGCCATCGAGGGTAGCGATATATGAGGCGTGGCAGGAAATACACGCTCGTTCTCGTCATCGGGAGCTACCAGGAACCGCGTATAGTAATGGGGGCGGCCGATGAGGTGTGACTCGATTGACCAGTTTCCAATGTTCGCCACCGTTGTCGGACCTCCATAGTACGCCGTCGTGGCTCTCATATCACCTGCGTATGACTCGGTCTCAATCGAGTTAGCTCGGTGCGATGCTCGGGCAACCGCGACATCTTTCCCGATCTCGGTGGTCGGGCAGTCCATTGCCGGTCAGTTTCTTCCAGGTTGTACCCGCCGTCCCGGTGACTTGTAGAGACCGCTGCCCGGGCCCCCGCTCCACCGGCCCCAGGTCCTGATCAGCATTTGCCACATGCCGGCAAAGAGGATCCGCGGATTGTTGGGGTCCATGACGATGTCCGAACAGCCTGTGTTTTCGTTGACGAACAACACCTTTTCCCAGTTCTCTCCGCCGTCCGTGGTGCGGAAAACCCCTCGCTCCTCCTGAGGTCCGTAACAATGCCCCATGGCCGCGGCATAAACGATTTCGGGATTGCCGGGGTGAATGATGATTCTGCCGATCCTGCCGGTTGTTTCCAGGCCCATATGCTTCCAGGTCTTGCCGGCGTCCGTCGACCTATAAATGCCGTCGCCTTGAGAAACACTCGTGCGGATGAAGGTCTCGCCGGTACCTGCCCAAACGACGTTGGGATCGGAGCGGGCAATGGCCAAGGAGCCGACGGAGGAAACCTGTTGATCGTCGAAGATGGGTTTCCATTGGGTACCGCCGTCGGTTGTTTTCCATATGCCCCTGAGGTGCTCCGGCATAGTAGATGTTGGGATCACCGGGAACACCGACCACCGCGATGACGCGGTTGCCTTGAGGGCCGATGTGGCGGTATTTGAGAACCTCATACAGTTCGGGGGTGATCTCCTGACCGTCGGCTGTCGCCGGTTGTCCGCAGAGAAAAAAAACGGACAGCAAGGCCATCGTCAGGATTGGGGCCATTCGCGTGACGGCTTTCTTTAACATTTGAAATCTCCTTGAATCCAAAGAAGGAGGACTTTGAACCCTTGGACCGACTTCGCCGGCGGTTTCCGCCTCCGAAAGGCCTCGACAGACAGGGGATGAGAAGGAGAACCTGACTCGATCACTCATGGGACTCTAAAGCAATAGGCAGAAAGGCCTTTCTACTGGCCGGTACTTACCACGCTTAAACCGAAATTACCAAGTCGATGAGAAATACCGCGAATCCGGAGCTTGTGGGAGTGCAAACGATTGCGTTCAACGCGGGTGGAACGAATGGGTATATCGCAGCCGCGGGCTCCGACGAAATCACATTCGTTGACGTGGCGACCCGAACGTTTCGTCTGAGCTCGACGAGATTGTGGCGGCGTCGCAGCGTGGGGCAAGGGTCACGGGGCAACTCCTCGCCTTCAATCGAAAGCAGATCCTGCAGCCGCGAGTGATCGACTTCAACGAGGTGGTCAGGGGCATGGACGTGATGCTGCGACGGCTGATCGGTGAGCAGATTGCTCTCCAGACTCAACTCGCACCGGAAATCTGCGCCGTCAGGGCCGATCCGGGCCAAATGGAACAAACCCTGCTGAACATCGCGCTCAAGCTCGACACCGAGCGAGTGTAGGGGCTCCTTCCAGTAAAGTCTTCCCTCTGCTTTTCCCCCATGTCTCCTCCTCCGAGACCTAGGGGGATATCCATGGAAGGTCATTTTGGGCTGCCGATCCATCCCGCCTGGCTGTGTTGCTCGAAGCTCAAATATCTAGATATTCTTCACTCTAAGATCTCATGTCCGAGGTTGGGGAACCGACCAGCCAATAGCTCCGCCGTTCCGCTACCGTCCTGCCGGACCGCCACATAGTTGTTACCCATAAAGTTCTCGCGCGTAAATCGATAATCGAAGAACTCGACCCCGAGCGGATACACCTTGCCAATCTTGAAGCCGAACGGTTTCAGCAAATCGAAAAAGTCCTTGAGCAACGCGCGCGACTGAATGTTGAAAGCACCATATTCGAACTGGATCACCTTCACGGCTCGAAGCAGCTCACCAAATCCTTTCAAAACGTGAAGATCCATGCCCTCCACATCGATCTTGAGAAAGTCAACTGTTTCAATCCCACACGCGCGCATGTACTCATCGCCACGCCGGACACGCCCGCGATGTTCCACGCTGTACCCCGATGCGCTGGCCCCGCCGATCGGGAATGCCGTCGCCGACGAATCTCCAATTTCAGCATGGCTATAGATGACAATTTCATCTTTCTCCATAGACAGTCCAAAATCGTTCACCCGGGCCTGAGGCAGGACGGACAAAGCCGTCGTCAGCAAAGCCGCGGTTTCCGGAACCACCTCGAACGCGTGAATCGTCGCCGCCGGCATCAGTGACCCGGCAAGACGACTCCACTCACCCTTGTTTGCTCCCACATCGAACAAAACCTGCGGGGCGGGGCTTTGGGCTGCAATCAACTCGAGCACGTGCCGCTCACCACTCGTTCCCAAATCGAAATCTACATTCTCCGCACGGTAACGAAATTGGCTCATGTATCGAATGAACGGCTGCAGGTGCGACAGATAACGGTAGCGTGCCGCTGTGCGGCCGGCGGCGCCGAAGATACGCAGTATGATCCTGTCCATCAATGACAGAATCGGTTTCATGAGCGTTCTCCGGGAGACGGATTCTGTCCGCCTGCACAGGCAAGCCCTTGAGGATAACGTGGCGCGTCAGCGGCGAGAAAGTAAACAAAAAGTATGCTTGGAACGATATATTTCATGAAATGGGTTCCTGGTCTTCCAGATAATTGCGAACTTTTATAACTGTTCGGTGAAAGCATAACCCGGTCGTCAAGGCTGGCCGCGATTAGAAGAATTTCCAAGCGTTTGGCCCTCTAACTAACAGACAGGAGGCCCATCGAGAGTAAGGCGGTGACACGCCGACTACGTTATTCAACGACCTATGTCCGCGAAGGGAAAAGGAGGCAAATGTTTCAGTACCATCGATCATTCATTCCGCGAGGTGCACTAAGGCGATTTGACTGAAGAGAAGAGGCTGGCGCCGGCTACAGGTATCGCCTAAAATCGATGGATGAGTAAGCTTTTTGCGCTGAGCATCGTTTTGGGCTCGCTCGGCGGCGTTGCCGATCTAGATCGCGATGGTGTGAGCGATACGCTCGAGCAAGCGCTCATCGAGCAATTCCGACCTCATTTTCTCGTGGACACTGGCGAATGCGCTCGGGCTCCTTCCGAGTTCGAGGCTTTCTCAGTGAAGCCGCGCGTGCAGGAGCATAACGCGGCCATCTATGCGCGCGTCTCGCCCTCGGCAGCGTTACAATCCGGTGTTACTGCGCTGGAACTCCACTACTACCACTTGTGGGAAAAGGATTGCGGTGTGGTCGCGTCACATCCGCTCGATGTGGAGCGTGTTGTGGCACTGCTCGTACCGAGCGAGAACGGTTGGAAGGCGCTCTATTGGTACGCGGCGGCGCACGAAGGGACCGTGTGCGACACGAGCAACGCTGCCTCCGCCGCCGCCATCGGCGCCACCTCGAGCGGCCCTCGTGTCTGGATCTCGGCCGGGAAGCACGCTTCTTATCTAAGCCAGAAGCTCTGCGGCCAACGCGGGTGTGGCGGTGACCACTGTCGAGAGATGGTGGACCTGCCCCCGGGACGGCTCATCAACCTCGGCGAAGCCGAGGCGCCACTCAACGGCGCGGTGTGGACCACGTCGAAGGATTGGCCGTTCGAGAGCAAGCTCGGCCACACTTTCCACAGCGGCCTCATCGCTCAGCTCGAAGCGAGCGACGAGCCCGTGCTCGCGCGCGTCAACGGCCGGCCCCGGTCCACGCAGTTCTCGATCTCCATCGGGGGCGAAGCCCTCGAAGCTCTGGATACGGCTGGACGCCATGGCGGCGGCGGCGTCAACGTAGCAGAGAAGCAAACGGGCAACGCACTCGTCAAGAGTTTGCGCGCCATTGGCCGCGCTCTCGGCCATGCTGCGCGCGCCGTCGGGCTGGCGAAGAGTGGCGACGACGAGCGATAGCGTCCTGGGGTGCCCATGGGAGGCCTCCAGGTGGTTGTGCCTGCAATACGGTGACGGTTCACGCCGGCGTCAACTCGTGCGGTTGAGGAATCATTCAAATTGTTGAGGAGGGGGCGGCCCTACGGGAATTGCATTCTTGAGGATCAATGGCGTCGAAGCCTGAGGTAGATTTCCCTTGGAGGATCAAGCGGAGCTTGGTCGAAACTAGGCACTCAGTATAATCGGCTACTGGATTGTTGGCGCTCCGCGTAACGCCTCGTCGCCGCAGTTCCCCAAGCACTCTTGCATAGCGCGGCGGAGCCGCAACCAAAGTGCCGCCGCGCGCTATCAACTCTCAGCCATCAGCTATCAGCTAAAGATTGTGTTTCTAGTCGCTTGCGCGCCTTGAGCGAAAATTTCTTGCCAAAAAAACAAGAAACTACGGATTAGTAGTACAGAGGGCCGAAGCAACTCGTCAACGGTCACAGTTGAAAGATCCACGCGTATTCCTCAGTTGGCTGGTGAACGCTCACTTGATACCAGGGTAATTGTGGAGAGGCGCCAACGTCAATTTTTCACCTACTTAAGGCATGACATACCACGCATCGATGACAGTTCCCGATTCGAAGGTAATTCGCAACTTATCTCCCCGAAGTTCGTCAGACACCGCACGATCAACCGAATCTTCCCCCTCTTTCAAAACTATTTGAGACCAAATATAGTAGTCGCCCTCTTGTGAAACACGCTCGCTCAACTCGTCTCCAGCCTCATAGGTTTGCGGTTGCCAAACTTTGATGGTTGTGGCCGTATTGCATCTCTCACCGCATAGATGAAGACGAAAGGCTATATTACCTGCCTTGGCCACCACGGAAATGTAGAACACGGTTCCCACTGGTGTAGTGCGTCCGGGGCCAAATGTGTTCCTGTTGGTGGGCTCCACCCTTACAGGGACATTTGTCGGTTGCGAGACTGATGTTGTAGTAACAGGAGTAGGGGCTACGCTGGAGTTTTCACCTCCGCAGCCAACCAGTAGGGCACAGGATTGCAAGATCGCTATCAGCAGAGTTACCGTATTGCGATTAATTTGTGTCGCCCCTGCTTTCTTTACTATAAGACTTTCTCAAATGAGCAGTTCTTGCGCTCATTACTTTTTTGAAGTTGCTGATCCGAGGAGATCCCATCGGCCGAGGTATTGATCGACTTCGTCGGCACGCCTTGCCAGCACACATAATGACCTCGAGCTTTAGGCAACGAACCACTGATACAGGACACTAGCGGTTCCTTGATTTGCCTTGACCTGAATGCCCACTTGCCGCCGTGCATTTGCGCCTGATGCCATTGTGTCAACGCCTCGTGTGTTCCTGAGAGTAATGGAGGCGATGAAGCCGAGGCGAGTGAGTTCAGCCGCGACGAAGTACTCTTCGGCTACACCGGCAAGATTTGGAGGAAGTTTTCCATTGGGAGTACCTCCCGATCCTTTGCGATGTGCCATTGCCGCTTTATTCTATAGCTTTGATTGTCAGTCGGAAAGCCTGTACCGGAAATCGTGGCTTTCAGGCTTCCTCTTCTCTTCGTGAAAAAGACGACCGTACTCGCGAAGAGATCTTTCGAGCGGGCCGCGACCCAATAAGATCATACGATCGAGACACTCCTCTTTGATGAACCGAACGAAGCGCTCCGCATAAGGATTGCAGTTCGGTGCACGTGGAGGAATCAACACGACGCCGGTACCGTATTCTTTCAGGATTTCTCGGAACTCGGTCGGTCGATTCTCATGAGTGGATTCCTCTCCGACTGGGGTTCCCCCGCCCAGGATAGTTATGAATGGGGTCAGGAGCGAAAAAGTGGAAGCTTGGCCGGTTGGATATTCAGCGGGCGGGAAAGTATCATTCAGCGCGATAATTGGCGGATTTCATGGAAGCACGAGAATATCTGGAGCGTTGGGAGCTCCAGAACATGAAGGCAATAAACGAAAGGTGAGGCATGGCTGAGAAATCTCGCAAGGAACCGACACTCCTCATTTCGATCCTTCCGGTAGCAATCCTGATCGCGATGCTTGGATATTGTCTTTTGTTTTTAGGCCTCGATCTCGAGACCGGAGGCTCGCATATTCCTCTGATCATGGGGGCTGCCGTTGCGTCGCTGGTTGCGACCTACCTCGGGTATCCATGGAAGGAAATCCAAGACAGCCTCATCAAAGGCATCACGCTGGCCATGGGCGCTATTTTGATTCTCATGGTCATCGGTATCTTGATTGGGACATGGATGATGAGCGGAATCGTTCCAACGATGATCTATTACGGCCTGCAACTCATTTCCCCGTCGATCTTCCTGGTCACCACGTGCATCATCTGCGCAATCGTTGCTGTTTCCACCGGAAGCTCTTGGTCCACAGCGGGAACGGTAGGCGTCGCGTTGATCGGCATTGGTGCGGCGATGGGTATTCCCGTTGCTCTCGTCGCGGGCGCCATCATCTCGGGCGCGTACTTTGGTGACAAGATGTCGCCCCTTTCCGACACGACCAACCTCGCACCGGCCACGGCTGGGACCGATCTCTTCACTCACGTACGGCACATGTTCTACACCGGTTTTCCCAGCTTCTTCATTGCATTGGTGATGTTCACGGTGATCGGATGGGGCTATCGAGCTGAAAGCGTCGAGGGCGGTGACGTGACCTTGATGCTCGACACGATTCGCAGTGCTTTTAATATCTCTGCCTGGCTCTTGGTTCCCCCGGTTCTGGTCATCTTCATGGTGATCTTTCGAATTCCCGCTATACCGGCGCTCCTCGGCGGTGCACTTCTGGGTGCTGTCGTTGCGGCCGTGAGCCAGGGAGCCACCATGAGCGAGATCATCCAAGTCATGTTCAACGGCTTCGTGTCCGATACCGGTGTGGACAAGGTGGACAGTCTCCTCTCCCGAGGAGGATTGATGTCGATGATGTCCACTATCGCGCTCGTCTTCGCCGCTCTGGCGTTCGGTGGAGTCATGGAAGGCTCCGGCATGTTGGAAAAGATCGCCGAGTCTATTTTGAAGTTGGCTAAATCGGTAGGCGGTCTAACGGTCGCCACAGTTGCGACCTGCATCGGAATGAATCTCATCGCGCCGGATCAGTACCTGTCTATCGTGGTGCCGGGTAGAATGTACCGGAACGCTTTCACCCGGCGGCATCTGCATCCCAAGAATCTTTCCCGCCTCCTGGAAGGATCGGGGACGCTGACTTCGCCGCTCGTGCCCTGGAATACTTGCGGGGCCTTCATGGGAAGCGTTTTGGGTGTTTCCGCCGGTGCGTATTTCATGTTCGCCTTCTTCAATCTCATCAATCCAGTGGTTTGCATCGTTCTCGGCTATACCGGTTGGACGATGCACAAGATGACACCGGAAGAAGAGCAGCAGATGAAGGAGTTCGGGGAAATCAAGGGGTAGAGGGACATCTGAATTTCATTGAACCTTCCAGTGCTCGGGCCCGTACTAGTCCTAGACGGCGTGCAAGCCGCTTGTACGGTCATGTAATGCAAACCCAACGAGAATCGAGGCCATCGTGTTCGGTAACGTAATCAAAGACTTGCAGTACTGTCTGCGCATGTTGGTGAAAAGCCCGCTTTTTTCCGTCATCGCTATCCTGACCTTGGCGCTCGGCATCGGCTTGAACGCCGCCACTTTTTCCGCCATCCATGGACTGCTACTCCGACCGCTGGGTGGAGTCGCCGATCCTGAAGAGCTGGTCCAGGTCTATCGTCAATGGCCCGGCATCGAGTACGGCTCTAATTCCATCCCTCACTACCAGGATGTACGCGACCGCTCCGGTGAGGTCTTCGAGAGCACGGCGGCGTGGTTTTTCTCGCCCATGTCACTCTCCGCCGATGGGCGCAGCGAGCGCATTTTGTCAGTCGTTGCAAGCGCCAACTTCTTTCAAACCTATGGTGTCGTCCCCGCCCTCGGGCGTCCCTTCCTTCCCGGTGTGGAGGACCGTGGCCCGGGCGCGCATCCAGTCATTGTTCTCGGTCACTCCTTTTGGCAGGCACGGTTCGGAGGAGATCCGGGCGTCGTCGGTCGGATCATCGAATATCAACGGACGCCCCTTCGAGGTCGTCGGCGTGGTCCCTCCCGCGTTCAAGGGACCCATGGTGGTTCTTGACGTACCTCTCTATGTGCCCATCATGATGCAAGCCGGAGATCATGCCCGGTAACAATCTCTTGGAGTCTCGCGGGAACAATATGATGAACGTGACGGGACGTCTTCGAGAGGGCAAGACTATCGATCACGCCCAGCAGGTGATGGACGCTATGCTCCTCCAGTTCAAAGAGGAGCTACCGGATGCCTACGAAGGTCAGAGAGGCACCACGCTCGTCTACCAGTCGGAGGCGGGCATCCACCCCACCTTCCGAAACGCCCAAGTCGGCATGAGTACGGTCATGATGGCGGTTGTGTCTCTGCTCTTGCTCATTGCATGTGTGAACGTTGCCAATCTTTTCTTGGCGCGGGCTCGGGAGCGCCGCCGGGAAATGGGGATCCGCCTTAGCCTGGGAGCCGGACGGCGCCGCATCCTACAGCAGCTGCTGACCGAGAGCCTCGTCTTTAGCCTGCTGGCTGGCCTTGCCGGGGTAGGCTTAGCCTATCTGGTCACCGGAATCCTGACACGTATTCAGCTTCCTATTGACGGCCCGTTTGCCTTTGCTGTCGATATCGATAGCACCGTGTTGCTGTTCACACTGGGGGTCTCGATGGCGGCGGGACTGATCTTCGGTTTGGTTCCCGCACTTCAAGCCTCTCGCTCCGATTTGGTAAACGCTGTGAAGGGGGAATCGAGCCAAAGTGGCGGGCGTTCTCGTGTAAGCGGTGCACTCGTGGTTTTTCAAATGGCATTGTCTCTCATCTTGCTCATCAGCTCCGGACTCTTTTTGAGGGCGCTGCAGGCTGCCACCGAAATCGATCCCGGAATGGATGAGCCGAAGAACTTAGTGATGGCCTCGATGGATCCCGGGCTTCAAGGCCTTGATGAGCCGCAGACCCAACAATTCTACGACCGACTCATCGACGAATTGCAGGCCCTCCCCAACGTGGCCGCGGTCGGATTCACGAACTCCGTACCTCTCGGCTTCGGGAGCAGCGACCGAGGAGTGGGAATTCCCGGGTACGAGTTTGCGGAGGGTGAGCGCAAGAGCCTGCACTACTCCATGGTCACCGAAGGCTACTTGGAAACGATGGGGATCGATCTTCTCGAAGGTCGCACGTTCACGCGTCAGGACAACAAAGACGGTGCTCCGGTCATCATTGTTAATCGTCGTTTTGCAGAGCGGTTCTGGCCCAAGGAATCGGCACTCGGCAAAATTGTCGAGACTGCGGGAGAGGATCGGCAAGTCATTGGTGTGGTCGAGACGGGGAAGTACCGCAGCCTGGGCGAAGAGCCGACGGAGTTCATGTATTTGCCCCAGCGCGAGCTCTTCCAGTCTGGGCTCACCTTGTTGGTGCGTACGCCTTCCAATCCCCAGGAGGTGCTGCAGGCCGTACGCAAGACGGTTCGCGGTATAGATCCGAACCTGCCGCTGTTCGATATGCGGACGATGGAGGATCACATGGGCATCGCGCTCCTTCCATCGCGTTTGGGTGGGGCGGTTTTGGGCATCTTTGGCATCTTGGGCCTGGTTCTAGCGGCGGTGGGGATCTACGGGGTGATGGCGTATTCGGTGGCCCAGCGACAAAGGGAACTGGGTATTCGAGTGGCGCTTGGAGCAGACCGGCCCAAGGTCGTCCAGCTAGTGCTGCGAGAAGGCCTCACTCTCGCGTTGATCGGAATCGTTTTGGGACTTGCCGGTGCCGCCGGTGCGGCTCAGTTAGTGAAAGGCATGCTCTATAACGTGCAGGCCATCGATCCCGTCGCCTTCGGAACCGTTCCTCTAGTGCTGATCCTCGTTGCAGCAACGGCGGTGTACCTTCCCGCCCGCCGAGCCGCCAGAATCGAGCCCATGCGCGTACTGAAGGTAGATTAAAAATAGGGACAGGTCCGATTTTCTTTAAGAAAATCGGACCTGTCCCTATTTTCATGGCTTCTCCTTGATTCCCAGGTAGTAGGCGGTGTTGGCGTCGGGATCGAGCTTGGTTTCGATGATTCCGGGCGTGGCGCTGAGCAGGGGATTCACGCCGGGACCATGGCCGGCCAAGTCGCTCCAGCCGTGGATGATGACGCCAATGGTCACCGCACCGACGTATCTCCCGCGCCCGTGGAAGTCGTAGTGATCTCTGATCGCTACGATGTCGCCGAGCCGCAGGTCCTTGAGGCTTAACTCCTCGACGACTTCCGGACAAGTGGTTTGAATATCGTAGTCGCCCGTTTCCAGGAACGAGCCTCCCATTCCCGAGCCCATGATATGACCTGGAACCTCTTTCACGATAGGCACCACGAGTCGGCCGTTAACTATCGTAATACCCATGTTCTCGAGCAGTTCAGGGGACATCTTGTTCACTCTCACATCGTCGAAGCCTTCGATCTTGAGTCCCACCCCCCTTGCTCTCACTTGAATCTTATCGTTCACACCGAGTTTCTCGAGAGCATCCTTGGGGAACCAAACCATATCGTGGGAGCCGGAATGTCTTCCGATGAAGAGTCCTTTCGCGCCATCTGCCTTTCCAGAGATGACCTTTGCTTCGTTGCCGATACAGGCGAGTATGGCCAGAGCACAATCACTGGGGCTTGGTCGGTCACGGCCTTGAATCGTAACACCCGGTTCCACATGATCTGAACCTTCCCAGCCATAAGCCGGGTCTCCGACCGAAACGGTGTAGTTAACAGAGCCCATACCGTAGAGCAGTTTGGGCTTGCCCAAATACGAAGGCCTTGGGCTCCCGCCTCGTGCCGGCTGCACGACACCTTCAACCGCCGTCGTAATGAGCTTGTCCTTGTTCGTCTTGAAAACGGTGGGCCTGGTGCTTGGGGATGGTGCGGTTTGTGGCTTCCAGACCGGAATGCCCGGCGGATTCGTGGCAGCTTTCATCTCGATTCCGATGTGCTTACCAATGTTGGCGGATGGGTCGATACGTGCCGTCAGTTTGCCGAAGCTGTTGGAGAGAATCGGAGTCACGCCGATCCCCAAACCCGATTCATCGCTCGGTCCGGTCACAACGACGCCCAGGGTTGCGCCGCCCCTGAAATAGCCTTTTCCATAGTCGGTCTGGATATTTTTAAGTAGAACCAGATCCCCATAACGCAGCTCGTTCAAGCCGTACTCTTCGATATCCGGCGGATAACAGGTCTGTATATTGTAGTTCCCGGACAGGCTCGAACGGCCGGGTCCTTGGCCGACGATCTCGGCTGGAATCTCCTTGACCACCGTAACCTCGAGCTTTTCGTCCGCCCGTTGAGTGACGACCTTTTCCAAAATCTCAGGCGTGATGCCGTGGGCGAAGACGTCATCGTGACCTTGAATCTCGAGGCCGATTCCACTGGCCTTTGCCTGAAGAGTGTCCCCTATGGATAGCTTATCCAGGACATCGTCCTCGTAATGGACGAGCACGTAGCCGTCAACCTTCCCGACGATGAAGCCTTTGCTCCCTTCAGCCTTGCCGCTCCAGACGGTCACGGAGTTACCTATGGAGGTTATAACTTGCCAGGTGCCTTTGGCTCTTTCGTCGCCGGTCCCTATCACCGCCACACCAACGGTCGCCCTATCTCCGTTGGCCGGCCCGAAGACATAGTCGCCGACTTTCAAATTATGGTTGATCCCGCCTATACCGATCATCATCTTGGGTTTGCCGTCCCAAGTGGTCGAATAACCTCTCGAAGGTTCGGCCGGGGCGATCTCGCCTTGAGCTGCAATCGTGAGAAGTCTGTCTTTATTCGTGGATATCGGTTGGTTCTGGTCCTCAGCCAATAGGGTGGTGGGTAGGGCAGTCGCAAAGAATGCGAAAACTACGAATAGAGCAATACCTGATTTCCTCATGCCTTCTCCTCTCTCTTCAAGGATAGGGAAATGATTTAGGACAGGAAGTTTCAAGGTCCGAGCGTACTCGACGCACTTGCTGGTCGTATCCAAGAATTGAAAACAGATCACTGGTCGCCTGAAGGTAGCACGAGCGAGTCTTAGATGGCAAAAGACGGCCGCGGTGGCATCGACGCATGGAGGACTTCCTGGGATCATGGCTACGTGACCGGTTGCCTCCATCGATAGGGTAATTCCAGTACCGTCCCCGGTACGGTCATGGTCTTCAAAGCTTCGAACCCGTCCAGGATGATACGGCGCTGGCGTTCTGCGTTGCCCGGTTCACCCAACATGCTGCCTCGCGGAAACTTGACCAGCAGAGCCCTGGGAGGTTTGATGTGGCTCATCCGGTCGGCCATGTTGCCGAGAGAGATGGTGGGAATACCTGCCTCCTCCGCCAGTCGCTGGATCAGACCCACGGTCTGATGGCACTTGGGTCAGACGGGCACCAGGAAGAGAACATCCACTCCTTCGGCCTCGAGACGCCGGATCACTTCCGGAGCCGTCTCGGTTGCCAGAGGCACCACGTCGTTGACATAGCTGAAGCTGTAATGCGTCTCGGCAAGTTTTCCGACGATCCCTTCCTCTTCCAGCTCGATGCAGCGCTGGAGGGGAAGGATGACGTTGATGTCTTGCTCCGCCAGGCTGTGGTCGTAATGAGCGTGGGCGATACCGAGCTCGTCTTGCTGGGCAGTCCTGGGTATCGCCCGAAAGCTCGGATCGCCGTGGATGGACTCGGTGTTGAAAGGCGGCTGACTGTCCTTGAGGTAGAGTCCTCCAGTAGTAACCCAGGCAATCGTCTGCTCCGAAGGCCGGCCTGTGTAGGGGGTCCATGGCACGCCATCGGGCACGAGAAAGGGATACTTCTTGACGATGTCTTTCATGTCACCGGCCAGGTAGAAAGGCATACTCTCGGCGACCCATTTCTCATAGGAGGATTTGAATTTCTCGAGGTCTATCGGCATAAGCTTTCCTTTTGCTCCTTATCCTACGGAGTGCTGATTCTGTCTTTTAGGAACTGGTCGAAGAAATCGAGCATGTCCAGCATCATCTGCCGCCGATTGGCTTTACCGAGCACGTAGTAGTTTTCGTCCTCGTAAGTCTTGTAGCGAACCGGCTTGTAGTAGTTGTGCAGCGCTTGGGCGAAGAGCTCCGACTGGTCCGACCCAGGGTAGCGGCCCACACCGTGAATCAGAAACACGGGAGTGGAGACGTCGGCGACACCGTGGATCGCTGAGCTTCGTCGCCAAGTGTCCTCGTTGTTGGCAAACGGTCCGAGCTCGTACTCCAGCAGCTTGATATGCCGGAGCTCATTCTCCCCGTGGTAGAAGTGCACCCAGTCGGAGTAACCCGACGCCGGAATCGCGGCTTGAAAAACGTCCGGTGCGAAGGCAACAGCGTTCATGCTCATGATCCCACCGTAGCTGGTTCCCGTGATCCCCATCTTGTTCCCGTCGATACTCGGCAGGCTTTTCAGGTACTCCACACCAGCCACCACGTCTTCCAGGTCGCAGTGGCCCCAGCAGCCGTTGTTTCCGTCCTCGAACGCTTTCCCGTAGCCGGAGCTTCCCCGGATATTGGGGTGAAGCACCGCGTAGCCGCGTTGTGCGAAGAACTGGGCGTCGCCCGATCCGCCTTCACCGAAGGGCTCGAACATGTCTCGATACTGGCCGGTGGGGCCGCCGTGGATCCAGAGAATACCTGGGACACGGGTTCCAGGGGGGAGGTTCGGCGGGCGGTAGAGGTATGCGGAGATGGTGTAGCCGTCCGAGCTTTCGTAATGGACCTTCTCGGGTACCACGAGGCGTTCTTCGAAATTGCCGGCGGGCATCGATTCGGTCAATTGCCTGGGCACTTCGTCCACGCTCGTCAGCGAAACGGTGTAGAGGTCCGCCGGCCGCGTGATGGTAGCCATCTTGAACACGATGTGCCGGCCGTCCGGAGACCAGTCCGGGCTCGATACGCGTCCCGTCTCCGGCGCAACGACGACCCTCGGCTTGCCGCCGGCCGCGGATACGACGCGGAGATCGTATTGCCCGTCGTGGTTCTCCGTGTAGACGATCGACTTGCCGTCCGGTGACCAATGAGCTTCATGCTGGTCGGCGTTGGCCTGTGCTATCGGACGCGGCTCCCCGCCGGCCAAGGGCACGGTCCAGTAGTTGATCCAGCCGCTCCGATGCGACGGAAACAACACGTTCTTACCGTCCGAGGAAACTCGAGGATAGCCGAACCGGGTTCCGGCGCCATAGTCGAAAAAGTCATGGTCACTCACGACGGTACGCTCGTGTTTTCCATTCACATCGTTAAGGATCACGTCGTGGTCTGCCCAAGCCTCGTCGAGTCGGACGTACAAGATGTTATTGGCATCGGGCGTCCAGGTTGGAAAGACCTCGTAGCGTTTGTCGTCGGTGAGACGATGAACCTTTCCTTCGGGAACCGAAACTTTCCAAATATCGTAGTTGCCGTACCGGTCACCGGCGAAGGCAATCCACCGCTGGTCCGGTGACCAAGTCATGGAGTTGATGCGGGCGCCGAGGTCGGTGAGCCGCAGCTCGTGCCCGTCCTCAGTCGACCAGAGCCAGATCTCTGTCGAGCCGCTCTTGGCCGAGACGTAAGAGATCCATGAGCCATCGGGCGACCAGCCCGGCATTTGCGATGAGAGGAAGTGACCGGCATCCCCCATCTCGATCGGCACCCGAATCGGAAAGTGTCCCTCTGGTGAAATCGTTGCCAATCCATCCGCAATGCTCGACGTGATGAGAATGCGTTCGCCGTCGGGCGACCAGTCGGGTGAGCCGCTCACCACTGAAGTGATGGCGAGGAGCTGATCGATGGTTAGGACCTCATCGGCTTCGTCTGCTTGGCTGGAGACGGGAAAAGAGCCAATCCCGGTGAGGATCACTGCGAGAAGAAGCCCCAGCATCATCCGACTTCGTCTATTCATCGACATACTCCAATGTGGGTTGGTTGTGACTTAATTCAGCTGGCGCCGCATGGTATCAGCGCGCGTGGCACGGAGCCAGTGGCTTCTGTCGGTAGCTTGTTTGGAGGAATGCAAATGACTATGATCGAGTTTCCATGGGGTAAACGATTTGGAGGGTGGATAATGAAACGGTCGGTCATGATTTTTGGGATTCTACTGATTGCGGTGGCTTTCCTCGCGAACTGCGGCGGGCGGGAGGCGGATGAAGCGGAACCGTCGGAGCCGGAATCTCAGTCAACGGACGCGCCGCAAACAATAGCGGAACAATTGACTGAAAGGCGGGAAGCCTCACGGGCTCGGGCAACGGCCGAGAACCTCGAAATCATGAATGGCGCCAAGGAGGAGCTGCGTCAATCGGGCATTATTGAAGGCGCACTCAACGTGGGTGGTGAAATTCCCCGCTTCGTTCTCAACGATGCCGTGGGAAACACCGTCGATAGCGAGGAGCTCCTGGCTGACGGGCCTCTGGTACTCGTATTTTACCGAGGCGGTTGGTGACCGTATTGCAATATATACCTGCACGGGTTGCAGGAAGCGTTTCCCGAAATCGAAGCCCTGGGCGCGACGGTGGTTGCCATCTCGCCCGATAATCCGGACGACTCCCTCACCACCGCGGAAAAAAACGCCATCGAGTTCGTTGTTTTGAGCGACATCGGTCTCGAAGTTGCCAGGCAGTTTGGAATCGTCTTCGAGCTACCGGAGGAATTGGATGCCGCCTACCAGGGCTTTGGTATCGACCTTCGCCAACGTCACAACACGGAAAAGGCGGAGTTGCCCATCCCGGCGACCTACGTGGTGGCCAATGATGGAACCATCACCTATGCTCATCTCGACGTAGACCACACGTATCGCGCGGAACCAGAGGAGATCATAGCGGCTCTCACCGACTTGAAGTAGGAGGTTCAAATCATTCTTGCGCCGTACGTATCGCGGACCGCTTCCCAGGGGAGCACATTCGGCTTCGTAAAAGCTTGACGGACGACAGGCTCGGACGTCCGGATCTCGATATCGCCGAGGTTTACGGGTGTCATTCCGGCTTTTTGTGCCCAAGCGAAGGTCGGTATTTCATCCACATCGAAGCCCATGAGGTTGGCGGCGACCATATCCGTTGCGAGGGGATTGGTCCCGGCGATGATGACATCCATTTTGACGAGTCGGCCTCCTGATTTGACCGATGGTCCCTGGCCTTCCATTGCCGTTGAACCATCGATGACGACGAGACCGAGTTTGTTGGCTCGAACCATATCCACGATGGCGGCGGCGGCGCCGGATGGCTCGAGTGTGGAGGTCATATCATGAACCCGGCCTCGAACGGAGCCGTAGACGGTCCCCGGGAAAGCGCCCATCAAGTTTTTCATTCCGAGGGTCACCGTTGCCAGTCCGTGGGTTTTCATCATCGGAACGGAACACAGCAAATCGACGTCGGCCAACGAATGGTGGAGTGAGATGGTGCTGAAAACGAAACCTTCGGGAACCGGAACCTCCACGAGAGGTCCGGAATGAAGGTTCACCAGCGGTATTCCAAGAACACTGGCGAGATCGGTATAGCCAAGCTCGTCGAACACGAATTGTTGCATAGAATCGAGTGTGTTCTTGTCCTGGGTCCCGAAAGTCTGATCGTCTCGAGCCGTGAATTCAGCCGCCGCGGCTGAACCCTCACCAACGAGCACGTCCTTACCCGCTCCTTTCATGAGTTCAGCGAGCGCTTTGACGATTTCGGGATGGGTCGTGTCACTCGCGGTTGCGTTAGCGAGGTTGGGCTTGAGCATAATCTTCTCACGGTTCTTGGTTACGTTCGCGATCCCACCGAGAAGATCGATTGCCCTTTCAACGGCCACGTCGATCCGGTCGTTCTTGATTTTCGAGATGCTCACAACCGGTTTCTCCGAGCTGAGACGGCATCCGGTGGGATGAAATCCGAGTGAACCGGCCGCGGCGCCGAGAGCGATATGGGACCCGGCGCGCAGAAATTGCCTTCTAGAAATTTCTTCGTGCTTCATTTCGTCCCCCTCCAAGGCAAGCTCATAGGAGTCCCGGCACGATGGGAATCGGTAGGTCGGGGAAAATCGAAGGAGAGCGTCGTCATCGAACCTCCCTCTTTCCCGTGAGAATAGATCCGGCCGTACGAAAAGTCAAAAAAACTCTGGTACAATTGAATCGGTATCCACAAAAACAATTAAAACTTACCGGCGTCGCGGGATTGACGCGGATGGAGAGGGGATCGCTATGAGACTAAGAAATGGAACATTATTGGCTTTGTTCGCTGTTTTCGCGTTGATCCCGCCGCTTGCCTCCGCGGACGTCTATAATCACGGAGAGGGCGGAATCCAAATCGACGTTCCCGGGGATTGGCACGTAGACGAAGGCGATCAGGTCCTATCGCTCGAAACTCCGGATAGCTCGGTTCTCATCATGTTCTGGGTGCCGGAGGGGGATACCTGGGAGCAGGCTATAGACGGTCTCGGTGCCGAGCTCGATCAAATCATGTCGGACATCAGTGTCGAGAACGACGGTGAAGAAGGAGAGCTGAACGGGATGTCCTTTTTCGAAATTGTCGGCACCGGCAGCGTCGAGGGCATCGACGTGGAATGGAGCCTGACGCTGCTCCTGTCGAAAAAGCCGGTCATTGCCCTTGCCTTTGCCGAGTCCGATGGTTGGGAGGCCAACCAAGACGCCGTGTTCAAGCTCATCGGCGGCATCAAAAAGATGCGGTGATTACCGGCTAGTTAGTTAGGCGCCGCCGGTAGGCTAACTTCGAAGGTCGCTCCTCCGTCAGGAAGATTTTGCGCCGAGACGGTTCCCCCGTAACCTTCCACGATAGCTTTGACGATGGCGAGTCCGAGGCCGGTGTGTTTGTGCTTGGCGGTTGAAGAGTCGCCGTCGGGACGGTAAGAGAAAAACCTTTGGAAGATGCGGGATAAATGCTCGGCCGGAATGCCGGGTCCCTCGTCGTGAATGGTCGTGATCACCGATGCGTCTTTGCCCTGAAGACGAACGGTTACGGTGCCGCCTTTCGGCGAAAAACTCACCGCGTTTTCGAGAATGTTCTCGAAGACTTGAACGAGGCGCTCGGGAGAGGCTTGGACGGCAACGTCGGCGTCCGTGAAGACCAAAGAGAAGGTGATCGCCTTTTCCATCTCGGTGACGCACCCCTTCGACGACCCCCTCGATCACGTCTTTTAACGCAACGATCGCGGTCTTCTCTTCTTCGAGCTGGGAGTCGATGGTGGTGATCTCGCGGACCGTCGAAAGAAGAGCTTTCCATTCGGGCGATCTCGGCCTGCGCCACGTCCAGAAATCGTTGCCTTTCCTCGGGAGCCTCGACCTCCGAGAGCATCTCGGTGGCGTTGCGGATAGACGCCAGAGGATTTTTGAACTCGTGAGACACGTCGGCCGCGAAAGACTCCATGAAGCCGATGCTTTCTTCCAGCCGGCGGGACGTTTCCTCGAGCGAGCGGGCGAGATCGCCGAACTCGTCGGCTCGATCGGACCCGGTGAATCGACCTTTGAGACGCCCTCGTCGATCGAGAAGCGCTACCGCTTCACGCCGAAGTCTTTTGAGTGGGCGGGCGATGGTTCGCGAAACCACGAGACTCAGCACCACGGCGACCGCAAGCGAGATGAGAAAGACCTTGAAGATCGCAAGACGCACTTCCACGAGATTGGCGAGAACGCCGGCCGTGGACTGGGAGACGAGCACCGCGCCGATGACCTCGTCTCCTTTCGTACCGGGATGGCACTGTAAAGAGTCACCGAGCGTTGCCCGGCGATGAGTCGGGTTACGGCGCCGTATCGGCCGGCGAGGGCGTCACGGACTTCCCGTCCAAGGAGAGGATTGTCCGGTGAGTAATACTCGGTGGGAACCTGCGATGACTGTGACCGCTCAAAGAGTCGGCTCCAGGTGCGGTAGATACCGGCTCCCACTCGGTAGAGCCAACTCTCTCTCGTACTCTTTTCTTCCGGGGGATACTCTTCCGACGGTTCGCGCCGGGGCCCGAGGAGGCTCGAGTCGGCGAGGAGCCAGCCTTTCGAATCCACGACGCGAAGGCGGGACTGGGTTCGCTGGCGAAGTCGAATCAAAATGTCCCGGGCTTGGTCGGGAAAGTCGCCGGCTTGGTTGGAAAGCGCCGCGGCGAGAATTCGGCCTTGCTGGACCATCGATCGCTCTTGAGCTCGAAGAAGCTGCTCTTCATAGACGCCCAGATACATCATGCCGGCCGCGGGAACGAAGACCAAGAGCACGTTGAAGGCCAGAAGGCGAATGGATAACCGAGAGAATCGTCGATTCATTCGTTCTCGCGAAACCTATAACCCAGTCCGTAGACCGTCTCTATAGCGTCGAAATCCGAATCGAAGTCGGAGAGCTTCGCACGCAGTCGCTTGATGTGACTATCGATGGTGCGCTCGCTAACGTAAGCGTCATTGGGATAGCTTTCTTCCATGAGCTGGGCGCGTGTCTTGACGTGTCCGGGCCGCTTCACCAGTGCGTGCAAAATCATGAACTCGGTGACCGTCAAGGGTACGGCCTCACCGCCGAAGCTCACCTGATAGCGCTTCAGATCCAAACGTAGGGGCCCCGCATCGATCCAGTCTTTCTCGTCGGTTGTATGGTTGTGCTGCTCCAAGAGGCTCAGGCGACGAAACAGCACCTTGATGCGTGCTAGGAGCTCACGAATGGAGAAGGGTTTGCACAGGTAGTCATCGGCACCGAGCTCGAGGCCGACAACCCGATCGATCTCTTCGTCTTTGGACGTCAGAAAGATGATGGGAAGCACCTCCGAACGGCCGCGGAGTCGGCGGCAGAGCTCGAGGCCGTCCATACGAGGTAGGAGGATATCGAGGACGACGACGTCGGGCAGGTGTTCCTCGAAGGCTTCCCATGCATCGAGTCCGTCGGAATAAGTTTCGACCCGATATCCTTCCCTGCGAAGGGCAAAGCTCACGGTCTCTCGGATGTTCTCCTCGTCCTCCACGATCGCGACATGGCCGTTGGTTTGAGGCGCCATAGTTCAAAGGTAACGCAGGGTGGAGGCTGAGGACAAATCCCGTCCTGCCACATTTTCGCCACATTTTTGCACGTTCTTTCCATGCCTTTGCCCCGTTCATACCGCTTGCTTCCTGTCTAATGGTTATAGCAGCCCATAGGTTTCACGGATCCCAGGAGGTGGACGATGCTGACACGTCGGTTCGGTTTGTTATTCGTGGTTTCGTGGTTGTGTTCTTTGCCGGCTCTGGGGCAAATCGATGAACTGGGGCCGCCCATCGGCCTTCACGAGGCGACGGCGGGGAGTCTCCTTTTTTGCACGGACCACCCGGGGGCCTACCTACCCGCGCCTGCGCTCGATACGGACGTAGGATTCCAAATCACGGGAATGATTGCTCGGGTGCGTGTTACCCAGAAGTTTCACAATCCCACCGAGGTCTGGGTAGAGGGTGTCTACGTTTTTCCCTTACCGGAAACCGCGGCCGTCGGCCGAATGCGTCTGCGCGTAGGCGAACGGGTTATAGAAGGACGGATCAAGGAACGGGAGGAAGCGAAACAGATCTATGAAGCCGCCAAGAGTGAAGGTAAGAAGGCATCGCTCGTGGAACAAGAACGACCCAACATCTTCACGACCTCGGTCGCCAACATCGGACCTGATGAAGTCGTTGAAGTGGAGATCGAGTACCAACAGGATCTTCGTTACGAGAACGGTCGATTCAGTCTCCGATATCCCATGGTCGTGGGCCCACGGTATGTGCCTGGAAACGTTCAAGTCGCGGGCTTTCTCGGAAATGGATGGGGACACAACACCGATCAAGTGCCGGATGCCGAGAGGATCACGCCTCCTGTTCATCTCGGCGGGGAGAGTTCCATCAACCCGGTGAGCCTTCACGTTGAGCTGGACACGGGCCTTCCATTGAAGCGGCTCGAGAGCCGTTCCCATTCCTTACGAACGGTCAGCCAAGACCCCGGCCGTCTCGCGCTCGCGCTTGAAGACGGGAAAGTTCCCGCGGACCGGGATTTCCTGTTGGAGTGGGAAATCGAGCCGAGCGCTGCTCCGCGGGCCGCGCTTTTCACCCAGGAAAAGGGCGACCATAGGTATGTGCTGCTGATGGTGGTACCGCCGGAGGACGAGGTCGGTCACGCTTCTCGATTACCGAGAGAGACTGTGTTCATCATCGATACTTCCGGTTCCATGGCGGGCGAGTCGATGCCACAAGCTCGGAAAGCATTGCTTCTTGCCCTCGATCGGCTTCATCCTGAGGACACGTTCAACATCATCGAGTTCGACAGCTCGGCGCGGCGCCTCTTCGAAACGAGTAGGCCTGCGAATGGCGATGCCGTGACGGGAGCCAAGCGTTGGGTCCGGGAGCTCCGGGCCGACGGAGGCACCGAGATGCTCTCCGCCTTGAGCCTCGCACTTCCCGCAGAGAGTTACGACGAGAGGGTTCGCCAAATCATTTTCATCACCGACGGAAGTGTAGGCAACGAGAAGCAACTCTTCGACACCATCCGCACGAACCTCGGAAAGAGTCGGCTCTTCACCGTGGGAATCGGTTCAGCACCCAATTCGTATTTCATGCGCAAAGCGGCTCAGTTCGGTCGCGGCACCTTCACTTACATCGTGGAGCTCGATGACGTTCAAAGAAAAATGACCGCACTTTTTCAGAAGCTCGAGTCCCCGATGATGAGTGACATTCAACTTCAATGGAGCCATCCCGAGGTGGAAACCTGGCCGAATCCCATACCCGATCTCTATGCAGGAGAACCGGTGCTCGTCGCCGCGCGTTTGTCGGGGACCTTCGGTCGTCTCGGAGAAGTGGAGGTCTCGGGATTGCGACCCGGCGGACCTTGGAACGTGCAGCTTTCGCTCGAAGGCGGCGCAGTCGAAAGCGGGGTAGACCGTCTTTGGGCTCGGAGGAAGATCGCGGCCCTCATGGACGGATTGGTCGAAGGTGTCTCCGAAGAGATCGTCAAAGAGGCAGTGGTGAAGCTCGGACTTCACCACCAACTGGTTTCAAAGTACACGAGCCTGGTGGCGGTCGATGTCACACCGACCGCGCCCGTCGGCGAACGACCGGTGACACGACCTCTGCCGGTCAACCTTCCGGCCGGGTGGAGCGCCGAACATGTCTTCGGATCGTTACCTCGCGGGGCAACTCCGGCACCGCTCTATCTGCTCCTTGGATTGCTCACTTCCGGGGTCGCCTGGATCGTCCGCCTTCGTCGGAGGGACGATCGATGAAAGAAAGACCGGCAGGCTACCTTTTAGCAGGGCTTGTGATAACGAGTCTGCTTTTCTTTGGACAAGCCGGTTGGATCTACGCCAAGGCTTGGCTTGCTCAGGTTCTCATGGAGGGAGCCTGGGCTCGTACGATCGAAGGGGAGAAGCGGGTCAAGCCCTGGAGTTGGGCCGACACATGGCCGGTGGCACGCTTGACGGCCCCAAGGCTCGACAAAGAGCGATTGATTCTCGAGGGCGCGTCGGGTCGGACTCTAGCTTTCGCACCGGGACACCTCGCCGGCTCGGCGCTGCCGGGGACCAAGGGAAACACGGTGGTGGCCGGGCACCGCGATACCCACTTTTCATTCCTTCAGAACCTGGAAAAGGGTGATCTTCTCGTCGTCGGAACGCCGGACGGCCGCGAACACAGGTATCGGGTGGAGAGCCTCGGGATTGTCCATGAACGGCAGACCGAAGTCCTGGAGCCGAGCGACAACGCATCCTTGACGTTGGTCACCTGCTATCCCTTCGATGCGATTGTTCCCGGCGGGCCTCTCCGGTTCATAGTGAGAGCAGAGGTTCTATCTTGTGATAGGGGAGATGAGCATGAACGAGAAAATAGCGGTACTTGACGTCAACGCCCAAGTGGAAACAGGCTATCGATTGTGCGATCGACCGGTTCCCGAGGAGGTTGTGCGCCGCGCGCGACCTTTGAGCGCTCCCTTTTGTCCGGTCTGTTTGGAACAAGAGTGGCCGGTGGCGGGAGTGCGTTACTGGGGAGTCTGTGCCACCATCAACTTCGTGCCCCTCACCGCTCAATCGATTCGAGGCCGGTTGGTGGCGACTTGCAGCCACTGCAACTCGGTCAACGCCGTGAGTCTTCCCGGGCGATTCCTGTGGTTTCCTTACGCAACCTAGCCCCTGCGTAACTTACCGATCGGTCAGTTTAAGTTTTCAAACTCTTGAAGATTGCTTTGCTTGAGACCGCGCAATTCACTATGATGGATATTCTTAGGGGATGCTAAGGCGCCCTGGATCAACAGAGAATCACCTCAGGCGAGAATCCCAACAGTGGGGCGTTGGGAACTGCCATAAATACAAACAATAAAAAATCAGGAGGTAAGATTATGAGACAATTGGCCTGTGCATTGCTGGTACTTGGGCTTGCGGGATGCTCTTCCATGAAGGTCAACACAGATTGGGCTCGAGAGGCGGATTTCACGAATTACAAGACGTTTCAGTACAAAGCGACGGAGGCAAACGTCGCCGACACGAACCAACTCGCTGACCAAAGGATCGTCGCCGGCATCAAGAGGGAAATGACGGGCAAGGGCTTTTCTGAGGCCGGCTCCAATCCCGATGTCTACGTCACCTATCACGGCGAGGATCAGGAGAATATCTCCCTCGATACGACGACCATGGGCTACGGCGGCTACGGCTACGGTCCCGGCTGGGGCTGGGGCTACCGCGGCATGGGCATGGGCATGGGCACGTCTACGACGACGGTCCGCACCTACACCAAGGGCACACTCATCGTCGATATTTGGGATGCCAAAGCCAAGGAACTGGTTTGGCGCGGAGTGGTCAGCGACACCCTGAGTGAGAATCCTCAGAAGAACGTCGACAAGGTCAACAAGGGTTTGACCAAGATGTTCAAGAACTATCCTCCGAAGGGTTAGACCCGCAAGCCGTTTCTGACTGTGAGACCCCATCGGCGTTGGCTGGTGGGGTTTTCCATTTCTCCCTCCTAATATCCTATCTCGTTCGTCGGCGACAGGGTGGACCTATGTCGCGGGTTGAGTGACAATAAAAGCATCCTTTTTATCCGACAAGAAATACCATGAAAAGACACCCCGATTCTCGTTCGGCAAATTCTTCTCGAGCTGGAAAAGGAGCCCTACCAAGGCCAACCCATCCCCATCAAAATGGATGACTACTCCAACGACGAGATCGTCTATCACGTGATGCTCCTCAACGAAGCGGGTCTCATCGAAGCCTTCGACCTGGGTATCGGGGACGTCTCTTGGATGCCGGTTCGTCTCACCTGGTCCGGGCACGAGTTCCTCGACGCAGCTCGAAACGACGAGCGCTGGGATCGAGCTAAGGAAGCGATGGCAGGCCAGGGTGACGGGATCGTCTTCGAGGTCTTGAAGGAGCTCTTGTTGGATATGCGCCGAAGTGATTTTTTGCCACGCAAACGACGCTAAGAATCTTCAACGGGTGTAGCGTTTCTCGAGTGAGTGGATGAAAGCAATGGACCCTGAAGCGACAATAAATAAGCGAATCAGCTTTGGCAGACGCAACAAAAGCCATGATAGTGGCCGCTATTCTTGGGAAAGGGGTCTGTGATTCGCTCAACTATGAAGAAATTCTAAAAAAACGTGAAAGTGGCGGTGGCACGTCGCCCGAAAAAGTGGTACAGACCACACGCCGAACGTCGGCGGGAGGTTTGCAATCATGAATCGACGAGAATTCATCCAAAGAAGCGGCGTGATTGCTGCCGCTGCGGCCGTGGTTCCAGAAGCTTTCGGGCGGAGCGCCGCCCAGGACCGTGTGACGGTAGGAGTTATCGGCTCCGGTGCCCGGGCGCAGGGCTTGATGGGTGAGGTCGCGGATTTGCCGGGCGTCGAGATCACAGCGGTCTGCGACGCCTACCGAGGCCGGGCCGAGAGGGCACGCGCCATGACGGATGGCAAGGCGCAAATGGTTGACGACTATCGCCGGATTCTGGAAAACAAGGAAATCGATGCGGTATTCATCGGAACTCCCGATCACTGGCATCGTCAGATGTCGCTCGAGGCGCTTTCAGCCGGCAAGGATGTCTACATCGAAAAGCCCATGACCTATGACATCAAAGAAGGCCCCGAGATCATCGCCGCCGTCGAGCGTTCCTCCCGAATCTACCAGGTGGGGAGCCAGGGGATGAGCTCGGTGACCCAGCAAAAGGCTCGCCAGATGGTCCGGGAGGGGAAACTCGGAAAGGTGACGATGATCCGCGCGTCTTACAACCGGAATACTGCGAGCGGCGCCTGGCTTTATCCCATCCCACCCGATGCCGGTCCAGACACGGTGAACTGGGAGGCGTTTCTCGGACCGGCACCCAAGAGGTCCTTCGATCTCGAGCGCTTCTTTCGTTGGCGTTGTTACTGGGACTATTCCGGAGGCATTCCCACCGATCTCTTCGTTCACCTCTTGACGACGATCCACTTCGTCATGGATGCGAAAGTACCCGAAATGGTAACGGCCTCCGGACAACTCTATCGCTGGAAGGATTCCAGAGACGTCCATGACACGATTAATGGAATCTTGGCTTATCGGGAAGGTTTCACCGTCAACTTGAGCTCCACGTTCAACAATCAGTCGAGCAGCGAGTCGGGATTCGAGATCTTGGGCACGGAAGGAAGCATCATTTTGCGCGGCGGACGACTTACCTACATGCCGGAAAATGTTTGCGAGGACAATCGCTGGGTCGTCGAGTCGTGGTCGGAGGAGCTGGCGAAAGCCTACTATGACGATCCGGACGTTCAGCGACTAGAGACACCGGCGACGTGGAAGCCGGAGATGATGACTCAGTCCGAGTCCTATGAGGAGTGGGGCCAGAGCGACACCCTCGTGCACCTGGCGCACTTTTTCGAATCGGTGCGGACCAGGAAGCCGCCGATCGAAGACGCGCTGATGGGGCACCGAGCCGCCGCCGGCGCTCACATGGTCAACGCTTCAGCGCGGAGCGGTAAGGCCGTCTCCTGGGATTTCGACCGCGAGCTGATGACAGCGTGAGCTGGCGCTTTCGTACGAGTAATTTGTTCCCGGCGTTTTTTATGGTTCCATGGCCTCAGCGGAGCCGAAATAGATACCGTTGAACAAGAATTTGAAACGCCATGCGTTGGCCGCGGAAATTGACGAGGGGCGACAAGAGCAGAGCCTACCTTTGCCGACGTGCGCGCCGACGACCGTGGCGCCGCCCTCGTGATAGGCCTCTCCTAGAGCCCAGCCGCTTCGTAAGGTCTTCCCGCTGTCGAACCAGGCGATGGTCCCACGCCTTTCGCGCTTCGGCAGGACCTTGAATACGGGATTCCGGTTGAAGTAAATGTCCATTTCCTCCGGCAGTCCGTAGGCGAGGGCTGCGTGTTGTCGACGCGGATTCGATGGATGGAACCGGGGGCCCAATATTTTTCCATCGGTAGGGCCTTGCCTGTGCTGGGATCGATGAGGGCATCGGCCAAAGGGAGCCCGAAGGTATCGGGCCAGGGCCGCGGAGCTCCGATAGCCAACGATGGTGCCGCCGTTCTTCACAAATGTCTTGAGATGCGGGATCGTTTCTTTCCGTGGTGATGTGGCCGAGACGCTCGCGTACTTCTCGGGAAGGCCTGCCGCATCCGGTTGTTTAGGCGTTGCAGGTCGGACATTTCCGGCGCGGTCGCTCTCGGGCTCGATGGCACCGGTCTCGAAGATGAGAACGTCGAACTCGACTGTTGAGGTTGCCGGCGTTGAGGGTCTGCGGGAAGACGGACCTCGTGAGGAAATTCGAACTGTTCGAGCAGCCAGCGTGTCCAGCCGGACGTGCTCATGCCGCCGTACCTCGGATAGTCCGATGCGCACCGGGCTTCAGCTTGAAGGCTTTGCCGGAAGGTTTGGCACGTCACAGCCTTCGAAATCGAGGCCCAGTTCTTCGACCATTGCCTCGAGCTTGCCTGCCGTGGACGAGCCGGCGGGTATGTAGATGGTGCCGACGGGAGTGGTGCATCTTCACTTCGACAGGTCCTGGAGCCAATAGACGTCGTCGCCGTCTTTCAAGAACCGGTTTGATGGCGATAAAGGCATCGTTGACTTGGTGGCTGAGCAGAAAGCCAGGTGCGCCGGGATTTTTCACCTCTCCCGCCGGCGCTTTGGCGAATCCTCGAATTCGCTCGAAGGGACCGTCGAAGCCGTCGAAGACCTTGTCGAACTCGACATCCATTTGTAGGCCAGTGTCCATCCCGCGCTGTCGTATGGCGGTTTGGGTGGTCCACCGGGGTAAACCCAGTCGTCGGGATGGTCTTGCGGCTCGAACATGGAACGGAGAAACGGACGAAACGCCTGGGCGTTCTTGAAGACGTAGGAGCCTGCCGGATAGCTTTTGCCGGCTACCTCGAAGGACTCGGTGGCCTGGTGGACAATGATTCCGGCTTTGATGAGGACATTGTGAATTTCGTCGCGGTGAGAAAATCGATCTGATCGGAAGGTACGATGTAGCCGCGCGCATCACGATAGTCGCCGGATCGCGAAGGACCTTTTCGTAGTACTCGGGGGGATAACCCATATCGCCCCGGCCCCTCCGTAGCGTTGCTGCTCGACGCCGTCTTCTCCATGACCTTTCTTACCGCATCGATCCGGTCAGGAGTGATGGTCCAGTAGTCGCCGCTTCCCCCGCGATCTTGTTCCGACCCATGAGGTAGCGGTTGTAAAGAAACGTGTCGCTCATTCTCGAGGCCAGGTCGAGGATGGCGTAGTTTGCGGTCATCATGTAGTCGATGGCCTGGCGGAAATGCCACTTCTGCGGCGCCATGGGATAGGGTAACTGTTGCTTGGGCGAGTTGTTTGTCGGGAAGGAAGGTGATCTGCATGGGGGTGGGACTGCCGTTGATCTCGGTCAAGATGCCGATGGCGTTGTGGAAATAGGTACCGCATCGTAGACATCCGTTCCACCAGGTGGAGTAGCTCGCTTCCTCGCGCATTCCCGCCCCGGGTTTTCCCTCCGCGATGTATCGGCTGTGCATGGCGGCGCCGACCATATCGACGCCCATGATCACCAGTGGGTCATACTCGTAGTTGAAAGGATCTCGGAAGGGCGGAACGAAGATGAACCTCACCGTCCGGTCCGGTCTGGTGCTGGTTGAAGATGATCTGCGGGAACCATTCGCGGTAGAGGACGCGGTTGATGTTCTCCGTCTCGATTTGGTTGGACATGAAGTGATCGCGGTTGGTGTCGCCGCCGATGTATTTGTGGAACAGGTCGGGAAGCTCCCAGGGGAGCGGTTCTGGGGATCACCGTTATACCAATCGGCGACGAAGTCCATACCGTCTGGGTTCGTCACGAGGCCAGCAGGATGACGTCGTCCAGGATTCGCAGCACTTCTTCGTCGTTCCGGCTCACCATCTGATAGGCCAGCTGGATGACGGCCTGGTGGTTGACGATTTCGCTCGAGTGTGTGCCACCGTCGATCCAGATCACGGCTTTGCCATCCTTGGCCATGACGCTTGGCCTTCGCCTCGCTCAATCCCTCGGCAAGCGCCATTTTCTTGGAGATGTCCTTGTAGTGTGCGAGCCGTCCGTGATTCTTAGATGAGGTGATGACGGCCATCCACATGGTTCGACCTTCGGTGGTCTTGCCGATGTCGACGAGCTTCATCCGATTGGACTCACGGTCCAACTTTTTCCAGTAGTCGACGAGCTGGCCATAGTCGATGAGTACGTAGTCAGCGCCCACATCGTGCCCGAAATGCTCCTTGGGCGTGGTGATCTCGGAAAAGGCCGGGTTGGGCAGGGCCAGGTCCATAACAGGATGAGAAATGAAATCAGTCCCAGCGTTTTTGTACGCATATTCAATTCTCCTTTCCATTTGGAGGGTTTTCAATTTTTCACACCGGATCCTGGGATATATGATAGGAAGACTCAGGTAGAGGAGTATAAAGGACTGATCGTGATCGATGAAAACGTGAGAATACCGAAATCGGAAATCAGGCCGAGAACCAAGCGACTGCAGGACGAGCTGAAGGAAGCGGGACGTCGAGGGTGCACTGATCCTTCAGCGGGCGGACCTTTTCTATTTCGCGGGCACCATCCAGCAGTCCCATCTCTACGTGCCGGTGGAGGGTCAGCCGATCCTCATGGTTTACAAAAGCTTCGAGCGCGCCCGGGCGGAGTCCCATATTGAGCGTGTCGTGCCACTGACGAGCCCCAAGAAACTGTTGGGACTGCTCGGGGAACACGGATATGCGGTACCCGTGACCCTCGGTATGGAGCTCGATGTCCTGCCCACCAATATGTATTTCAACTATCAGCGTTTGTTCGACAAGCTGCGACTCATCGATATCTCCCATCCTATCCGACTTGTGCGGGCGGTGAAATCCGCTTACGAGCTCGAACGGATCCGCGAAGCGTCACGGCTCGCCGACGAGGTCTCGAGTTTGATACCCAGTCTTCTCCGTGAAGGCATGACCGAGCTCGAGCTTGCGGGGCAAGTGGAAGCGGAGGCCCGAAAACGGGGACATCAAGGCATCATGCGCATGCGTTTGTGGGGCTCGGAGCTTTTCTTCGGGCACCTGATGTCGGGACCGGCGGCGGCCGTCCCGAGCTACTTGTCTTCTCCCACGGGAGGCGCCGGAGCAGGCCCTGCGGTCGGCCAAGGCTCGAGCTTCCGAAAAATCCGTCGCCACGAGCCGATTCTGGTGGATTACGTTTTTGCTTACCAGGGCTACATGTCGGATCACACTCGGATCTTCTCTTTGGGAGAGCTCCCCGAAGATCTGGTCGCGGCGCATCAGGCGATGCTCGAAGTCCAGTCATTAATAAAAGATCGTGCCAGACCGGGGGTGAAAGCCGGCGACCTCTACGAATTGGCATTGAAGAAAACGACTGAGCTCGGGTACGGCGATTTCTTCATGGGTGGGGGGCCGGACCGGGTCCGCTTCGTGGGTCACGGGATCGGAACCGAGGTCGACGAATATCCGTTTCTGGCTCGCGGGCAGGACCTCGAGCTCGAAGCGGGTATGACCATCGCGCTAGAGCCGAAGCTCGTGATCCCCGGCAAGGGGGTTGTGGGCATCGAGAACACCCATGTGGTTACGTCGAACGGCCTGGAGCAGTTGACGGTGTACGGCGAGGATATTCACGTCATCTGATGATGATTATTATTATTGATGGAGGTAGACGATGAGATTGGTACTCTCGGTTCTATTCATGCTCGTGCAGATGCAGGCGGCACTCGGGGACGAGTCCATCCGCTTCGACAAGTACCACAACAACGCGGAATTCACTGAGCACTTACAGTGGTTGGCGAAGACCTATCCGAATCTCGTGGAGCTCGAGGAACTGGGAAAGAGCCCGGCGGGCGAGCCCATTTGGGGTGTGACGGTGACGAACAAATCGACAGGGCCCCACCATCAAAAACCCGGGATGTATGTGGACGGAAACACACATGATGGAGAGGTGGCCGGCGGCGAAGCGGGCCTACACTTGGTTCACGTTCTTGCGACGAAGTATGGGTCCGATCCTCTCGTGACCGAGGCTCTCGATCACTTCAGTTACTACGTGATTCCCCGTGTCAATCCCGACAACGCCGAAATTTATCTCACCGGCACCTATCCCAAGAACCCAAACCCTCGAGACAACGACGGGGACGGCCGTTTCGACGAAGATCCGCCGGAGGACGTCAACGGCGACGGCATCATCTCTTATATGCGGATCCGGGACCCGAACGGGCCGCTTCGCACTCACCCTGAAGACCCACGGCTGATGGTCGCACGAAAAGGGGGAGAGCCGGGCGAGTGGCGTATGATCGGCCGGGAGGGTCGTGACAACGACGGCGACGGAAAGGTCAACGAAGATGCGCCCGACCCGCTGGGCTCGGTCTCCAATCGCAATTATCCTGTAGGTTGGTGGAGTCCGGATGAGCTCAAGCATGGTCAGGGGCGTTATCCGCTTTCCGAGCCCGAGGCCAAGGTTCAGGTGGACTTCGCCATGGCCCACCCCAACATCAACGGTCTCACCACCTATCACACCCACAGCGGTGTCATTCTCCGTCCCTACGCGCACAAAGCGGATGATCTCCCCTTGGCTCGGGACCTTCCCTACTTCAGGGGAATCGGCGAGGTGGGAACCGAAATTACCGGCTATCCGTTGATCTCCTCTTTCCATAGTTTTACGCCCGATCCCACACGGCCGCGGCTTGGCACCTATAAGGATTGGGGCTACGTGCACCGGGGGCTCATCGCCTGGACCATCGAGCTTTGGAAGGCGCCCGGTGAGGAAGGACTATCGGCGTTCGAGGGGCTCGACGAGATGAAGATGCTCGCGTTCATCGACGAGAAGCTCGGCGGCCGCGACTTCGTTCCTTGGAAGCGTTATGACCATCCCGTCTACGGCGAGGTCGAGATTGGAGGCCTCGAACAGAACTTCATCATTCAGAATCCTCCGCCCGAGTATCTGGAACAAGAGCTCGAAAAAGTCACGAAGTTTGCCATCGTGCAGGGCATGATGTCGGCGCTCGTTCGGATTACGGAGGTGCGCGCCGAAGACCTGGGCGACGGCATCTTCAAAGTGCGCGCCTCGATTCAGAACCAAGGCTTTCTCCCCACCGCCATCGAACGGGCCAAGACCCTCGGCCTCGATAAACCGGTCGAAGTGGAGCTCAAAGGCGGGGAGGTACTCTCCGATCCCTTGGCGCACGATCTGGGAACTCTTCAAGGTTGGGGGCCTGTCGGTGGAACTCGCCCGAGCTGGGGATTTACGGGAGAGGGTGCTCCCGTACACCATGTTTCCTGGATTGTCCGCGGCAAAGCCGGTGACGAGCTCTCGGTCGAAGCGCGGAGTGAGCGTGGAGGTTGGCACGAGAAGAAGGTAAAGTTGGGGCAGTAGCACTCGCGTCGTGGGGCGATCGCCATGACATACCGATTTCCTCCCTTTACGTTCGATCCGGAAAAGGCCGAGCTGCGGAAAGACGATCGTCCCCTCAAGCTCCATCCGCAGCCGGCCCAGGTCCTCGGACTCCTTCTGAGTCGTGCCGGCGAAATGGTCAGTCGCGACGAGATCCAGAGTCTGCTGTGGCAGGACGAGACTCACGTTGACTATGACCTGGGCATCAACTCGTGCATCCGACAGATTACGAACGGCGCTCGAGGACGACGCCGAGAATCCGCGATTCCTGAAGAACGGTCCCACGTCAGGGCTACGCCTTTGTAGCTCCGATCGAGACGGATGGGGCGGCGCGGCGTGGAGACGATCGGCGGCTTTGGCTGGTCGCGGGACTGGTGGTGTTGGCCTCGGCCTCGCGGCGGTGATGGCTTGGATGGGTCGTCCCGAACCGCCCGAGCCGCTCCGGTCGACGCCCTGGACGAGCCTCGAAGGCTTCGAGCTCGACCCCGCCTTTTCTCCGGACGGGAACCAGTTGGCCTTTGTCTGGGACGGCGGGGGAGACGGCTTTTTTCACCTCTATGTCAAGCTCGTGAGCGGCGGCGACATGCTCCAACTCACCGATTCGCCGGCGAACGACCGGTATCCGGTCTGGTCTCCCGACGGGCGAGAGATTGCCTTTGCGCGCCGGACGGAATCGGGATACGAGGTGAGGACGGTTCCCGCATTGGGTGGTGCCGAGCGGCGGCTGGCGGAGTCGACGGCGATCCCGAAGGGCTTGGACTGGTCCTCGGACGGCGCTTCATCGCCATGACCGATCAGGATTCCGGCGAAGCGCAAACTCGAATCGTTTTACTTGAACACACAACGGCCGAAAGTCTGTCGTACCACGCCACCAACGCGTCAGGGGAAGGAGACGAGTTTCCGGCGTTTTCTCCCGACGGCAAGTTGATCGCGTTCATTCGTCGAGACGTGAACGCGGCTTTCAGCAAAATCGCTATTCAAGCCGTGGACGCCCAAACACAACCTCGGCTCATGGATCTCGCCGTCGGTCAAAGCATTCACTTGGATTGGTTGCCGGACGGTTCGGCACTTTTCGTTGCCGCCGCGAGCGGCGGTTATACCGGCCTGTGGAAGGTTCCGATGGATGGAGAAAAGCCATCGAAGCTCGCCGTCGGTGAAGGTGTGCGGACTCTGGCCATTGACCACGCCGGGTCCCGGTTGGCCTATGCGGAAGCACCTTCCCCGATTACCAATATCTGGCGTATCACGATAGACGACGGTGGTGAGCTTGGCGAGCCGTCGAAGCTGATAGCGTCAACCCGTTTCGATTGGGATCCTGAGGTGTCTCCCGATGGTAAGAAGATCGCGTTTGCATCCTGGCGTTCGGGTCCCTCCGGTCTGTGGGTGTGCGACGGCGAGGGAACGAGCTGTAGGGAGCTCATCGCCCCTCCCGCGTTCAATCCAACTTGGTCTCCCGACGGTGATCGAATTGCCTATACGGGAGTCGTTGACGGCAATACCGATATCTACGTCACGGATCTGGAAGGCGCCTTTCATCGCCGGATCACACAGAGCGAATCTATGGATGGCTTTCCGTCTTTCTCCCGCGACGGGAAGTGGGTGTACTTCACTTCCGACCGTCGGGGTGAGATGGAGAACTGGAAAATACCCTTTGAAGGAGGGGAGGCGATCCCACTGTGCGACGGTCGCCAAGCGAGGGAATCCAAAGACGGTCGTTATCTGTACTATGCGAAGGAGGTGCAAGGCTATAGGCTCTTAGATCTGTTTCGACGACCGATGGAGGGTGGAGACGAGGAGCTCGTTTTGGAGCGTCAGACGGGAGGACACAACTGGGTCTTACGGGATGGGGAGATCATTTTTACCAACCCCAGCGGACAATGGGGAATCATCATCCGGCGGCTCGACCTCGACACACTCGAGGTTACGAAACTCGCCGAGCTCGGTGATGAGCTCATGACCAGCAACGGACTCGACGTTTCGTCGGACGGCCGTACGATCCTTTTTACCGTCCAGATGCCGCAAGAGACAGACATCGTATTGGTCGAGGGTTTGCGAGACTCTTAATTGACAAGGCCTGTTTTTGCGTACTAACATGGTTAGTACGTAGTAAAGGGTGTGACCATGACCATCAAAAAACTGACCAAACTAGGGAATAGCCAAGCCTTGGTGATCGACAAGCAAACCCTGGCCCAAATGGGGCTATCGGAGGGGAATGAGGTCTCTATGACGCTCCACGGGCGCCAGCTCGTTGTCACGCCCGTCGAGCCAAGAATCTCCGATGAGGAGTTTCAAGAATCCATTGAGAAAGTACTCGACAAGTATGACGAGCTCTTCCGGAGATTGGCTTGAGTGGTTCTGTTCGCTTCCTCACCGTCGAGCAAGTTCTTTCGATCCATCGAGAGATGATCGATCGATATGGTGGAGACCCGACCCTTCGTGATGTCGGGCTCATTGATTCAGCAGTGATGATGCCGCAGCAGTCGTTCGGCGGCGAATACCTGCACTCGTCGATCGCCGCGATGGCAGCCGCTTATCTCTTTCACTTGTGCTCGAATCACGGTTTCACGGACGGAAACAAACGAACGTCCGCCGGTGCGGCCCTCGTGTTTCTTACGGTGAACGGCCATGAGCTTTCGTTGACCATCGATGAGCTGGAGCAGATCACGCTTGACGTCGCCGGCGGATCGCTCGACAAGAGGCAGTTGACTCGATTGTTTGAAGCGTCCATCCGGTCTTTATAGGCTTTTTTAAATCTCTCTTCAGATTCCCCGCACCTGCGGCACGTGCGCCGTCACTCGCGTGCTGGAGCATGAATACCCAAAGCGAATCATCTAAAATGAAAGCGGATGTCCGATGGTGTATCGATTTTCGCCCTTTACGTTCGATTCTGAAAAGGGCGAGCTGCGGAAAGTCGATCGTCCGGTTAAGCTCCATCCGCAACCGGCCCAGGTCCTCGCTCTTCTTCTGAGGCGGGCCGGTCAAGTCGTCCGTCGCGAAGAGATCCAACACCTACTGTGGCAGGGCGAGACCCACGTTGACTATGATCTGGGAATCAACTCCTGCATCCGTCAGATTAGAACGGCCCTCGAGGACGACGCCGAGTCGCCGCGGTATCTGAAGACCGTTCCCCGACAGGGGTACTCGTTTGTCGCTCCGATGGAGATGGATCTTGCACCACGTCGGGGGGATGAGCGTCGGCTGTGGTGGGTCGCCGGATTGTTGGCCGTCGGTTTGGCCCTTGCGGCGACGATCGCATGGCTGGGTCGCCCCGAACCGGCCGAGCCGCCCCGGTCGACACCTTTGACGAGCCTCGAAGGCTTCGAGCTCGATCCGGCCTTCTCACCGGACGGGAACCAGTTGGCTTTCGTCTGGGACGGCGGAGGAGACGGCTTTTTCCACCTCTACGTCAAGCTCGTGAGTGGAGGTGACGCTCTTCAGCTCACCGATGCGCCGGCCGATGACCGGTATCCGGTCTGGTCTCCCGATGGGCGGGAGATTGCCTTCGCGCGCCGGAGCGAGTCGGGATACGAGGTACGGACGGTTCCCGCGCTGGGTGGTGCCGAACGGCGGTTGGCGGAGTTGACGGCGATTCCGGACGGCTTGGACTGGTCCCCGGACGGCCACTTCATTGCCATGACGGACAGGATCGAGAACAACGAGATCGAACATATCGCCCTTCTCGAAACCGCAACCGGTCGGAAGACTATTCTGATGACCCCTTCCATCACGCACCGCGATGGGAAGCCTGCTTTTTCTCCCGACGGGACGACCGTGGCTTTTATTCGAAAGAACTTGAGTGGCGGCATCCGTCAAATCTTCCTCAAGCCCGTCGATGGTGGTGAAGCTCGTCACGTGCCCCTTGAGGTCGATTGGCCGGAATGGCTGGGATGGCTACCAGACGGCTCCGCGCTTCTGGCCGTCGGTGTCCAAGAGGGAGACACGAGTCTTTGGAGAGTCCCGGTGGATGGAAGACCAGCGACGAGAGTCGGGGTCGGCGACGATCCCAAGGGCTTTGCGATCGATCCTTCCGGAGCAAGGTTGGTCTACGAGAAGCGCAGTAGTCCCAATTCCGACATTTGGCGTGTCTCGGGACCCAAGGCGGAGGTGAGATCCGAGCCGGCGAGGCTTATCGCTTCAACTCGACTCGACTGGGATCCCGAATATTCTCCCGACGGGCGGAAGATCGTTTTCACCTCGATGCGGTCCGGAGGCAACGCCGTTTGGGTTTGCGGTCACGATGGCGCGAATGCCAGTCGATTGACTCCAGAAGGCATTACCTCAGGTCCCACTTGGTCCCCTGACGGAAAAAGTATCTTATATATGAGCAGGCGGGACGGCCAAAATGAAGTCTATGTCGCGGATGCGACCGGAGGTTGGGAGCGTTGTCTCACGCAAAACCCAGCTAATGATGGAGCCCCCGTTTTCTCGAAGGAAGGCCGGTGGATCTTGTTCACGTCCGACCGCAACGGCGAGTCTCGAGTCTGGAAGATACCGGTGGAAGGGGGAGAAGCGATTCCATTGACTCCTCCCGGCGGCCGCGTCGGGCGGGAAACGGACGACGGCCGGTATTTGATCTACGTGAAACAAGCGCTTTCGTATCGAATCGCCGACCTATATCGAATGCCCATCGAAGGTGGCGAGGAGGAGCTCATCCTGGAGGGTCAAACCGTCAGGCTTCAACTGGCGGATCTGGGAAGGTGACGTCATCTTTGCCGGTCCTTTATTGCAGAAAGGCACGGCCATCCAACGTCTCGACCTCGAAACGCTCGAGGTCACGACTCTCGTTGAGCTGGGCGATGAATTCACGTTCAGCAACGGCCTCGACATTTCGTCTGACGGCCGGTGGATTTTGTTTACGGTTCAACGGCCCCAGACCACGGATCTCATATTGGTCGAGAACTTCCAGTGACCGCCAAAGCTCCTAAGGTCATGATATAATTACCTCAAGTCAATCCACACAACTCAGGAAGAACTCTCTCCGTAGAGGAGCCGGCTCATGAAAGTCGTCGATGAAAAGACCCTCATCAAGTTGCTCAAGTTCGGCATCGATCACAAATCATCGGACATGCATTTCGAGGTGGGCGGCCCGCCTCGGTATCGAGTCAAAGGGGATCTCCTCAAAGCCAAGGGAGATTTCACGCTTACGCCGGATTCGATGCAGAAAATCGCAAAGATCATCCTCAAGGACCGGGAGCTCGATCTAAACAACTTTTTTCCCGAGCAAGACACGAGTTACAGTGTCCCCGGCATCAGCCGCTTCCGTGTCTCCATCTTTCGGCAGCGGGGAAGCATCGGTTGCATCTTCCGATCGATACCGTTCGAAGTCCGTGGTGTGGAAGCACTCAATCTACCCGAGGTTATCAATGACATTGCCGGCGCCCAGCGGGGACTCATTTTGGTGACGGGCGCCACGGGTAACGGAAAATCGACGACCGTTGCCTCGATGATCAAGTGCATCAACGAGAGTATCCAGGCCCACATCATCACCATCGAAGATCCCATCGAGTTCCTCTTCGAAGACGATCGCTCCATGATTATTCAACGAGAGGTCGGAACCGACACCGGCAGCTTCAGGGCAGCCATGGCTGCGGCACTGCGAATGGATCCCGACGTGATCATGCTCGGCGAGATCCGGGATGCGGAAACCGCCCAGATCTGTCTCAAGGCCGCCGAGACGGGTCATCTCGTTGATCTCGACTTTGCATACCCCCGACGTCACCTCGACCATCAAGCGTTTTTGCGGCTTCTTCGATTCTTCCACGGCCCACTCCGACCTGGGACGGTTTGCCGAATGCCTTCACAGCGTCGTCTCGTTGCGTCTCCTGAAAACGGCGGATGGGACGGGGCTCATCCCGGCGGTGGAGATCATGCGGGTGACGCAAACGTTGCAGGAGTGCATTCGCAACGAGGAAAAACACGATGAGATCCTCCAGCACATGGCGGCGGGACGTGACATGTACGGTATGCAAACCTTCGATCAACATCTCGCCGTTCTCGTCCAAGAGAAAAAAGTGGCGATGGACGAGGCCAAACTACACGCCAGCAAGCCCGACGAGCTCGAACGAGCGATGATGGTGGAGTAAAAAAAAAGAAAAGGTGCCAGGCACGTTGTTCCGTTGTTCTGTCTATTGGCTCATCACTTCTCAACCTTCGGCCAGTGAGTGATCCAACGTGTTGAGGTCGGCGAGGAATGCTTTGTCCTTTCTTCTTCGGCGGGCGGCTCGAGAGATCGTTTGCGTCATCCCATCAGGGGACTTTCGTAGTTCTTTTGCGAGCTCCTTTACCTTGAGCCCATAGCGTTCAACGCCGAGAATCATCAGCAGTTCGCGCGCCCGCACCAACTCTGGAGACCTTCGGCGAGATTGTAGATCGTCGATGCTCACACCGAGACCTTCGGTGACGCGAGCGACAAACTCGCTCGTCTCGATAGTCGGTCGCCAATTTGGACCCAACACCTCGCGCGCTCGCCGTTCTCGAATAGCCTTCTCCAGATCACCATCTTCCTCTTTCGAAGGCCGTCCAAGACGCCACCAGGGGAGACTTCCTGGCTCCTCACCGATCCACTCTTTCTCTAAGGATCCTTTGAGACGACGAACGTAGGCTGCGCGCGCCGACCGTCGTGTGGATCCAAATACTCTGAGCACCTCATCGACGTCTACGATGGATTGCTTAGTCTGCCCAAGAAGTTCACGATGACCGCTCCAGGGGTACTGCGCTGGATCATCAACAATCCCGGCATGAACCGGATTCAGGTGAATGTAGATCATCAGTTGGTCGAAGTAGCGCTGATCGCTTACGAGCTTGGATCGGTGCGTATTCCGACGAAGCTGAACGCTGATTCCTGTGCAAGGTGAACATGGATTCCAGTCCAAGCTGAACACTCCTAGAAGCACTGCTCGTTGTTAGTCGGTCCTCCTTTCTGTTTCATCTTACCTCCGCGTGTAGAAGCAAGAAACCTTAATAGATCAAATCTGTTCCGGTATCGGGTGGTGTAGGGAGCGGGCCTTAATGAAAGAGGCGAAGCCTCCACCCCGCTCCCGGAGCCACCCGATACCGGGTCGCGCGCCGCAACGGTCGGTTTGAGGGGGTACTCTGGGTATGGGTCCTGCCGGTAAAACCTCTCCTGGGCGAACCTCGGGAGCCCTTGGGCGGGTCCCGAACCGATTCCAGTGAAACTGTCGATTTTGGGGGCCGAGTGGCTGAACGGTCCAAAAAAGCGTCGCTTGAGTTGATTTGCACAAAGTCATAGTTTGTTTTCCTCGACGAAGTCAGTCACCATTTTTGGGAGTCTTCGGGGCGGCTTTCGTCTGCCGAAGCGACGCTCCTTTCATAGCGATACGATGTGCTCGATGCAAAAGGCGGTCGCAGATGGCATCGGCTTGGTTCGGGTCTCCGATGAGTCCATGCCAGTCCTTGACCGGCAACTGTAATGCGGAGTTAATTTTAATGCGGAGAGGAGGAGCATAGGCTAGAACGATAGCCCAATCGTTTCAACCAAGATTGGCCTTCACGCACGCCTCAACACTCTGCATAATTGTGACGTCTTTCTGGCGGGGAATTTAACAATAGAAGGAGGACGTCATGCTCTCAGAATTCTTCGATTCGCCTTTACGTGTTCAAGAACTTCGTGACAGCCCGGGTGGGCATTTACTTGAAGGTTTTGCTCAGGAGTTATTCAAGTCGGGCTATGCAGAGATAACCGCGCGCAGACACATCCGAGCGGCGGAACACTTTATGTATTGGAAGGGCCGAGAAGGCATACCGGCCTCCAGTTTGACCGAGCAGCTTCTTGATCTTTTCGACGGCCATCTGGATCAATGCCAGTGCCCGGGTTATGGTCATACGCACCGGCTTGAGATTCTCAATGGTGTGCGCTTGTTTCTGAGGCACCTTCGAAGTGCCGGCGTAATCACAACCTCCGGTGCTGAGACAAAAGAGCAAGATCCTGTTTTGCTGGATGCATTCTATGAGTGGATGCGCCAGCAGCGCGGAACCAGTGATCGAACCCTCTATAACTACAGCATTTCGATTCGGAGCTTACTGAAACGTTTTGGAGAGGACCCGGGCAGATTTGACGCTCAGAGCTTGCGAGAGTTTGTCCTGGAAAAAAGTCAAAAGCGCGGGTGGGCAGCAGCGAAAACGTGCACAACGGCGCTTCGAATGTTTCTTCGCTTTCTGATCGCTGAAGGCAAGTGCGCTGCTGGCCTGGATGCAGCCATCCCCGTCCTGGCGCATTGGCGTCTTTCGTCTCTGCCACGGTACCTGCAACCGGAAGAAGTGGAACGTGTCATCGCTTCCTGTGACTCGAACCACGCCAGGTTGGCCGACGGAATCATGCGATTTTGCTCCTTCTCGCACGGCTGGGACTTCGGGCGGGGGATATCGTCCGGCTTCGTTTGGGAGATATCGATTGGGACAGGTGCCTGGATCCACGTTTCTGGGAAAGGACGGCGTCAGACTCGGCTGGCTCTGACCCAGGAGGTGGGTGACGCGGTTGTGGCTTATCTGCAAGACGGCCGGCCGCGAACGGACACCGATGTACTTTTTGTCCGCTCCCGCGCTCCCTTTCGCGCTTTCAAGTCTCATTCTGCCATCTCGGTCATCGTCGCTCAGGCGATGCGCCGAGCTGGCGTCACTTGCCCGAGCCGAGGAGCTGCCCATGTTCTTCGGCACTCCGTGGCAACCTCTATGTTGCGGCAAGGAGCATCGCTGCAGGATATCGCGGTCGTCCTTCGGCACCGTTCCATCGAGACCACGCAGATCTACGCTAAAGTGGACGTCACCGCTCTGCGGCAGATTGCCCAACCCTGGCCGGAGGTGCAGCCATGTTAGCTCAATCCGTGGAATCGTATCTGGCGGTGCGCCGTGCTTGCGGATTCGAGCTCAAATCCGAAGGCAATCTCTTACAGAGTTTCGCCATTTTCTCAGACGCGAAGAGGTAAACATTATGTTTGCTCTGAAACCGCCATCGAGTGGGCCGGATTGGCACGATCGGTTTCTCAGCGCGCCCGCCGACTTGGTCAAGTGATTCGTTTCGCCCGATACGTCCATGCCGAGGACCAATCCCATGAACTGCCACCAGCTGTCTTTGGTAGCGAGAAACGGCCACGGCCCCTCCCTTATATCTTTTCCAAAGACAACATCCAGCGTCTCGTGCAAGCGGCATCCCAGTCGGGTTATCGCACCTTGCGTCGACAGTACCTACAGCACGCTTTTTCGCGCTGCTGGCATGCACGGGACTTCGTGTGTCCGAAGCCATCCGGCTGCGCTTTGAAGACATCACACCGGATGGTCTTGTGATTCGATGTTCCAAGTTTCGCAAGAGCCGCCTCGTTCCGCTGCATGAAACCGCCCAAGCCGGACTCGAACGTTATCTTAAACACCGACGCCCCTATGCACCCTTTGATGACCACGTGTTCGTTTCGCTGAGAAGAAAACCGTTACTTCTGGTGGATGTTGAAACTGCATTCCGCACCGCCGTAAGTAAGACTAGGCCTGCTACGAGAGCCGGGTCACCCGCGGCCCACGCCCCATTCGTTGCGTCACACCTTCGCAGTCAGAGCACTGGAAGCCTGCCCGGACGGCCGCGATCACATCACGAAACACATGTTGGCGCTGTCGACCTATCTCGGCCACAGCAATGTTACCGATACGTACTGGTATCTGGAGGCCACGCCCGATCTGATGAAAAACATCGCAGAGTCTTGCGAAAGCTTTTTCAAAGGAGGACGCCATGACACCAATCGCGCCGCACATCACTGCCTTCTTTCAGCAACGCTTGCCCGTCGAACGCGGCGCCAGCGACAATACCTGTGACTCCTATGCGTACGCTTTCAAGCTCCTCTTTGAATACGCCAGTGGCCGCTTTAAGATGCCACCGTCGCAATTGCATCTGGAACAGACTCGATGCACCGTTGATTGTCAACTTTCTGAATCATTTGGAAACGGCACGCAAAAATGGACCGAACTCAAGAAACATCCGACTAGCCGCCATCAAGTCATTTATGCACTTCATGGAGTATCGTGTGCCATCGGCCTTGGAGCAGATCCGTCGCATCTTGGCGATTCCGGCAAAAAAAGCCGAAACGCGGCTTATCAGGCACCTCACGGTTGAGGAGATGCAATCCATCCTGGATGCGCCCGCGCCCACCGACTGGGGCGGCATTCGCGATCGAGCCATGCTTCACCTTTGCTTCGCTGGAGGATTACGCGTCTCCGAGCTGATCGGGCTGCAACTCGACGATTTGAAACTTCAGGCGAACGCCAGCGTTCTTATACATGGAAAGGGTCGAAAGGAACGTTGTCTGCCCTTGTGGAAGAAACAACGGTCGGCGCTCCGAGCATGGCTGGCGGTGAGGGGAACAGTCTTGGCGTCCGAACTGTTTCTCAATGCTCGCCGCGAACCTTTGACCCGTTCCGGATTCGAATACATTCTACGCAAGCATGCCCGGCCGCAGCAAAGCGTTGTCTTTCACTGTCAACGAAGCGCGTATCCGCCCATGTGCTGCGACATACTTGCGCGCTAACCGTTCTGCAAGCCACCAAAGATCTCCGAAAAGTCTCTCTCTGGCTCGGACACGCGAACATGCAAACGACGGAAATGTATACGCGTGCCGATCCTTCGGTGAAACTCGAAGCGCTTGAATCTGTGATCGCTCCCAAAATGCGGTCCGGTCGCTTCAAGGCGACAGATAGACTGATCGCCTCGCTGAGTCCGGCTCTTTTATGCGGACCGAAAAACCATCAAAATGATTCTAAAAGCGGAGCCTCTGAGGAGGGGCTCCGCATTAAAATCAACTCCGCATTACAGTTGTTATGCTGTGAACAGCATAACAACTGAGTGGCAATGAGTGTGGAGCTGCTCTCGGCACGATCCTCAATCACCTCTATCAGGTCCCGCCTTTCCGATTCCTTCAAGGGATGCAAAAGCCAGTCGTCGATTGCGAGCAAATCCAACTTGGCCATTCTTGCCAGTAACCGGCTGTAAGAGCCATCGCCTCGTGCCACCGCCAACTCGTGAACCAATCGTGGCGCTCGCACGTAGGTGCCGGTAAACCCACTCCGACAGGCTCGTTGCACAAAAGCACAAGCCAGGAAAGATTTACCGATCCCGGTCGGCCCGGTGATGAGAAGATTGTGATGCTGAGCAACCCATCCGCACTGGCCAAGAGACAACACCTGCTGGCGGTTCAATCCTCGTGGAGCACGAAAGTTGACGTCTTCGAGCGATGCCGGGTATCTCAGCTTTGCTCCTCGTAGCCGCCGGGAGAGTTTTCGCTGTTCACGGGCCGTCCACTCCGCATCTACCATCAAGCCCACACGCTCTTCGAAGTCCAGTTCTGCATATTCACTCGAGCTCAACTGCTTCTCGAATGATTCACATAGACCGTAAAGCTTCATAGCGTTCATTTTTTCGATGGTCTGCTGTCTCAACATGACACCTCTCCTCCCTCATAGTGCGCCGCGCCACGGATGTTTTCGTGCTCGGGCCGAGGCACAGATTCGCGGTCCGGCTCAAAGGCGATTCGATCCAATCCCGCGGAAAGGATGTTCTTGACCGTTCGATAGCTATACGAATCGAGTTGCTCGGCTCGTGCACAGGCCGATTCGAGACGGTGCTCCTCGTAATGTCGTCCCAGGCTGAAGATACCCAAACAGGAACGATAACCTTGCTCGGGATGAGGCCGACGCTGGAAAATCTCGCTCACCAACCTCCCCGTTGCCGGGCCCAGTTTTTTCGCCCAGTTGATTAGCCGAGAGGGACTCCACTCGAGATGCTCTCGATGCGACCGCGGCATGTGCTCGGGTAGGGTATTAAAATCACCAGGAGTTCGTAGGCGTGGGTGCGACGCTACCCGATGACCCTTGTGGTAGATCTCCACTACCGAGGGCGTCGAACGCGTCTCGACTTTTTGGTGAATGAGTTGGTGCGACACACTGTAGTAGTTTTCATCCACTTCCACGTGGTAATCGATATCGACTCGGGGTTTACCCCACGTTGCCATCTCGTAACGCTCGGTGGGCAAAGGCTTCAGGGCAGGACGATCCAGCCGCTCGTACAGCTCCCGCCGGCTCGCACCAAGATGCTTCATCCGCCGTCCGTTCAGAATCTCCAGTTGCTCTCGAATCGCTTCGTTCAAATCTGCCAGAGAAAAAAACGTTTGATGCCGAAGCACCGCCAGTATCCACCGCTGGACCACCAGTACGGCCGACTCCACTTTAGCTTTGTCTTTCGGCTTTCTTACCCGGGCCGGTATCACCACCGCACCATAGTGGAACGCGAGCTCTTCGTAGGTCTGATTGATTCCAGGCTCATAACGATCCGCCAAGTCAACCCCACTTTTCAGATTGTCTGGCACCCAGATTTCGCTGCTCCCCTTGAAATATTCCGCCATGTGCTGATGAGACTTCACCCACGACTGAAGTTTTTGATCCAGGGTCGCTTCCACATACGTGTAGCTGCTCGCTCCCAAAACCCCCACGAATAACTCCACCTCCTTAACCTCGCCGGTCCGTGGGTCCACGATGTGAGGCTTTTTCCCTGAATAATCCACAAAGGTTTTCTCACCAGCCCGGTGTCGCTGCCGCATCGTGGGATTCAGCTTCTTTTTCCATCGGCCGTAAAGCTCACAGAATCGGCTGTAGCGGTACGCTCCAGGATGGTCCGTGGCGTATTCAACCCACAGGCGCAGAAGCGTCACTCCTGTACCTCGAAGTTCCTCATGGATGGTTGAATAATCCGGTTCCGACCGTTTCTGGGTCCCCGCAGGTCGTGGAAACAGCTGTGCCTCTAGCTGCGCGTCATCCATCTCCGCTGGTAATGGCCAGCTCACACCAACATCTTTCGCTTTGGCCAGGTACTCGCTCACCGTACCTATCGACACATGCAGCGACCTCGCTATCGAGCGGTGCGGTAAACACAACTCATACTTCATTCTCAGAATTTCTTTTGCCTTTTTCATCGAATGCCTCCTGGCTGCCATCTAGGTCCTCCTTTATGGAATGACCTAGATTGTTACTTAAATTTCACGCTTACGATGAGTGTTCAGCTTGCCCGGAATGGGCGTTCAGGTTGGCCGGAATCCGTGTTCACCTTCTCCGGAATCCGTGTTCAGAATCCTCGGAATCGTTGTTCACGATCTCCGGAATCCATGTTCAGATTCCCCGGAATCGGTGTTCACCATGCTTTGGAATGGATGTTCACGATGGATTGGAATCGGCGTTCAGGATCCCCCGGAATACGCAGAATAGAGCTTTACCTCCGCCTTCAAGCAAACGGTCGAAAACTCGCCAGTGACGTGGGCGCTCGGTGGGAATAAGGCCTTGATTGGACATTGTCGCTCTTTGTGTATCTAACAGCGCCGTTCAGCCTGCGATCGGCGCGACTTCTAATTCCACCTCGCGCCGATCGTCTGATGCAACGGCTAGTTATAAGGCTACTTGTCATTGTCCAAGCAACTCAGCATTTCACCGACAGCATCCCGAAACCAATTAGTCAACGGCTCGTCCGAAGGAAAAAGAAAATTAGAGTGGTGCTCGTTCTCACCAGAGACTGCTTTGTATTCGAAATTAGGCCAACTATGAGGTGGCGGCAATCCAGCATAGGGCGGTACCGGAGAAATACGAATTGTCTCAACCTTAGATATCACAGGACCGAGTGTTTCACATGAGTTAGTGCTTACAACTCCGCTTTTCTTACGGATGTGTGCTAAAGCTTCGTCAAGCGTGGGCTCTTTGCCATTATTGAGGTCTCGATAGCGTCGTCGGATTGCTTCGAGTTGGAGGAGAAGGGGCGTTTCTTCAAGAACCGTTACTGACGCCACGTAGCTTCCAGATTCAAGTTTCGCTAACTGAAAACCACCCTCGGTGGGCCCAATCCATTCCGTATCAACCAAACGGAAATTGACATACCACTCATTATAAAGGGTCCCTAAAGTTCCCCTCCCGCGAATGAAAGGAGGCGTCATTGGCAAGAGTTTATCCAGCGCTTGCTGATAGTGGTTGCCTGTCCATTCCGATACATCCATCGGCCCAACGCTCTCTTCCTGATCTGAAACATTTGCTTTGCCTTTGGAATTATGTATTGCAGCGGCCTGGAAAGAATACGTTTCGGTCGGCGACAGAGTAAAGGCAACCCAAAAGAGCCCAGTAAGAGTTTTCAAGTATTTCATGTGACCCACCAAATTGTCCTTATAACAGGGCCGATAAGCTGCGGCGCCACTAAAAAGCATTTCTGCGCCGTCAGCTTCATCGGCGAGTTAGACGCCGCCATCGTCCGGTTGATAGCGGAATACCACGTCATAGTCACCGGTTTTTGGATTAAAACGAAATTTCTCTGTATAGTTAGCGTAGTCATTTGCAACGGCTTCGAAAATCTCAATCACCGTGACGGCGGCTATCATATACACCTCTTTGTGCCTTGTACGATCCGAGTTCAAGAAGAAAGGAGTCTAAACTACGGGTTTCATCCAACACGGGTACAAAGACATAACTATGAACCACGATGCCACACAATGCCCACAGGGAAAACTCGCGGTGACCGTGACGGTCGAAATCATACAGTTTGTTCACTTTGTCACGATTGAGAAGCGTAACCGATATTCCTGTCCACGGATATGTAGGTAGTGTGAAATGCTTGTTCGTAAGATCGTGCGTCAGTTTTTTTCCTTCAAGGAGTTTGCGCACGGAGTAAAAACCAAGCATGACACTTTGCTCAAGTCGGGCGAATGACCGCTCTGACCATCGGGCGTTGTCCGCAGTAACGTCGAATCTTCGCCGCCGTCCTGAGAAGATCTTCTTTCCAGAAAGACGATTCGTTAATCATAGGAACATTGCCGTGCGTCTACAGGCTGTTGAGCTGCGGCGCGCATTAACCAACACGACCCGCGCCGTCTGCTCAAACAGCAAGTTATAAAGCTTCAAAACGATAACAAAAACGACTAAAAAGCCAAACCTTTTTCACAGAGAGCATTCATGGTTTACCGATGACTTTCGACCATAGATCCCGGCTACAAGAGAACTGCTATTGGATCAAGACAACCCCGTTTTCGACAACTTGCCTGTGCGCGTTTAAAAACCGACTCGGACGACATTGAATACAAGCCTTGACTTCGAAACTCTTTGAATGCTCGCTCTTGATTTACCTACGCCGCTTACGAATTCCGAGATTGCCCGACCTCGGACGTTTTTTTGCCACCCACTCGGCTCTTTCGGCTCAGCAAGGAAACCTATAACAACGCTTCGGACTCGAAAGCCAGTGCGCTGCCACGCTCCTTTTTTCAACACCATCACTTTTATCGCCGGCCCCGGTTTGAAACTGGGCCATTTCGGCGGCCACTGGACTAGTGCCGGAATCTGATTCTAAAGGAATGAAGCACTGCGGTTTCCCGGGAAACGACTGTTTCAACATGGACCGTCTTGGGCCGCCATTCTGAACCTTTTTTACCGGCGATGCCACTTCCTCCTTTTAGCGGAAGACAATCTTTGACCACCGTTCTCGGCAACAAAGACCCCTTTTTCAATTGCTTCCTATGTCGTCATTCTCCGGTCAGATTTCCGCTTTATAACAGGGCGATTCAGCTGCGAGCGGCGCGAGAATTCAATTGCATCTCGCGCCGATCGTCCGTTGCAATCGCAAGTTAGCTGGCTTCCTGCCCAATGAATTGATTTCTATCAACATGGCCGAATACTTTCTATCAATTAGTTCTCCCATTCGGCAAAGGCGGCAAACGGTGTAGGCTCCAACGCAGATATAAGATTATCGTACACGTTGATACGGAGGTTTCCAATCGGTACGACTGTACGGACCGGTGTACCGGACTCAGCCGCGAACTCGATTCTCGGATGGGAAATTCGAACTCGATGGTTGTTGATTTCTAAATAGTAGGGATTCAACGCTAATGATAGCCGCCAATCCTCATACTGCTGAAGTCCAATAGGACCATGTCGACCGAACCCAAGCTCCTTAACTTTGCTGCTAAGATACCCGCTTTGACGAAAGTAGTCCGAAGGTAGCTTGAGTTCGGAACCGTCACCGTAGACGTAGTGATACAGAATCTTGCTGGCTTCGGGATACGAAAAACGGGTGACCACTACCCCTATCAAGACAAATGCGTGAAGCTGGCCAATGTCAGATCGGGTAAGACGACCGTCGTGAAGCCGTTGATAGAGCCGATCGATATGGTTGTTTAAGGCTGCCTCTGTATGAGCGCGAATGGCCGCTGACAACGGATCGTCGAATGCTATGATTGCCGTGGTAACTGTTGCCGTGAACACACACAGGATGACTAGAGCTACCGCGATCCACTTCAACTTTCGCCGCAATTTCATTCGAATATGAAAAAGTGTCCAGCTAACAGTGCGCATCAGCTGCGGCCGATTTTAAACCGGACCATTCATTCACTTGTGGTTCCGGCCGACTGCTGCATGCGCGAGTTATGTGGAAATTGATTCGAATACATTGGTTCAAAAACAAGTATATTTACTGCAATTTGCTGGGTGGAAAATCAGTGGTGCGAATAAAACAACTTTAACATACGTTCTTCCAGTCCGGCGGTTGGAAGGACGACCTGAATACCAACCTTGACCGCCAAGGCTGCCAACAGAAATGACCTTGAATCTAACACTGGCCGTTTCCAACTGGCGACATAACCCTGCCCTCGGGCCTTTTGGCGACCGACGTACCGGCCTTGCGGTTCCCACGGCTTTCTCGGAACAAAGACGAGAAGCAACGACCTTTTGTCTTTGAGACACCTGACGGACTACTTCATTTCAGTTCAGTTTTACGCTGTAAACATCAAAGACATTTGCCTTCGTTACCGGCAAGAAGAACTGTTGGATTTTTCGATTCCCGTCGTCCATCTGCATCGCAATTTTCCAACATAACAGGGCCGTTCAGCTGCGAGCGGCGCGCTTCTAGTTCCACCTCGCGCCGCTCGTCTGCTGCAACGGCGAGTTAGATTGAGTAATTCTACTTACGGCCTTCACGAATTTGCGCCTACGTATGGGGTAGAACTCTATCGTGCGACTTTGGCCGTCTTGATTCACAAATTCCACAAAACAGGCTCGTCTAAACCACCGACGTTCTTCCGTCACAGAAGTAATTCGGTCTCCTTCGATATGTGCTCCAGATCTTGATCGCCCACAAGGGCCGATAAGGGCCATGTCACAGCTACCCAGAGTTCGGCGTCAGTCACCACAATTTTCAAGCAGTTGACCACACCTCCCAACCGAGTGATCGAATCTCGATGCGACTTACCTGAAGCAAATCTTTCCTTAAAGATTAATCCCTATCTGGCGGTACCTTCGGGAAGATGGAATCTTTCTTGTGATGCTGCCATAGCTTCCACACAGTAATACCGACTGACAACGCCAGCAGAATTGGGCCAATAATCAAACGGTATTCGTTAAGAAACTCGCGCATTGATATATTGCTTCAATCTAACAGTCAGTTCAGCTGCGAGCGGCGCGATTTCCAATTACGCCTCGCGCCATCGTCTGCTGCAACTGAAAGTTCGGCCCGCATGCTATGATTCCTTACCGAACGCTCCAGATACCCAGTACTGCTTGTTCGA
>CAVROO010000019.1:0-88927 GCA_963722765.1 uncultured Acidobacteriota bacterium | reverse complement strand
GACGAAACCCGCGAGCGTGGCGGCCAGAAGGCCTCCAATCGCCGCGGACGCGGGCGAAAGCTGCGCCTGTAATAAGCCGGCGATGACCACTGTGGTGAGCGCCACCGTCGATCCGACGGAAAGGTCGATGCCTCCAACGATGATGACCATCGTCATGCCGAGCGCCGCCATGCCGACCATGGTCGTTTGGCGCACCATGGTCTGGAGGTTTTCGAAGGTGGCGAAGCTTTCCGGTCTCATGAGGGCGAAGAAGACGAAAAGAATGATCCAGGCGGCGAGGGGCCCCATCCACGAGTGGCGAGTGAGGGTGCTGAAAAGTGATTGTTTCATCGTTACGAATTGCTAAGAACTCGAGAACCCAGCCGTGGAGCTCGGCGCTACGCGCCTCGTTCTGGAATCAATTTATCTCCTGTCCCGTCGCCTGCATCAGCAGTCGGTGCTCGTCGAGTACCGAGACGGGTTGTGCCGGGCCGAGGCGTCCCCGATACATGACCGCCACGCGGTCACAAACTCCGAGAAGCTCGGGTAGATAACTGCTGACCATGAGAACGGCTTTTCCGCGGGCCGCCAGCTCATCGATGAGTTGATAGATCCGGGCTTTGCTGCCGACGTCGATGCCCCGTGTCGGCTCGTCCAGCAGAAACACGTCCACATCGTGGTGAAGCAGACGAGCAAGAGCAATTTTCTGCTGGTTGCCGCCGGAAAGCTCTCCGACGATCTGCCGGGGATGGCGGCAGCGAACCCCGAGCGTGTCGATATGGGTTTTCGCGGCCGCATCTTGCCGAGAAGGCAAAACGAAGAGTCCGGGGCCGAGGCCTTCCAGCTTCGAAAGAGTGACATTGTCGGCCACGGTCATGGTGAGCGCCAACCCTTCGCCGCCTCGGTCTTCGCTCAAGAGACCGACCCCTTGACGGAGTCGCTTCGTCGGAGACGCCGGCCCGATGACCTCGCCCACCCGAATCGTTCCCTGTCGGACAGAATCGAGCCCGAATACGGCTCGGACGAGCTCGGTTCGTCCGGCACCCACGAGTCCCGCGATACCGAATACTTCGCCCATTCTCAGTTCCAGATCGGCCGATTGAGGTTTTTCTTTTCCTGCGAGCCCTTCCAACGACAGGATGACTTCGCCCGCTCGACGTGAAGAACGAGGGTAGAGCTCCTCCATATTGCGGCCGACCATCATGCGCACGAAATCGGACACTTGGTGGTCTTTCACCGAGCCCGAACCGACGGTTTTCCCGTCTCGGAGCACGGTGACTCGGTCGGCCACTTCCCGCACTTCCTCGAGAAAGTGGGATATGTAGATGACGGCGATTCCTCCCTTCGCCAGCCGTCAGATCAGATTGAAGAGCCGGGCCACGTCGTCTCCCGACAAGCTACTTGTTGGCTCGTCAAGGATGAGAACACGACAGGTCTCCTGTGCGAGGGCGCGAGCGATCTCGACGAGCTGCCGGGCCGCCTGTGATAGAGCGCTCACTTTGACGGCGGGTTGGACCTCTTCGTGTCCCAGTAGCTCGAGAACCTCTTCGACCTTTCGACGTATCCGCGTTCGTTTCAAGATGCCGCAGCGGTAGGCCGGTTCGACGCCGAGCAAGATATTGTCCTCGACGCTCAGGTGCGGCGCCAAAGAGAGCTCCTGGTAGACCATGGCTACGCCCGCGCGGCGCGCCGCGGCCGGGTCGAGCGGACGGTAAGGCTCACCGGCGAGAAGCAGCTCGCCGCCGTCCGGCCGGTAGGCCCCGGACAGAACTTTCATGAGGGTACTTTTTCCTGCTCCGTTCTCGCCGACCAGGGCGTGAACTTCGCCGGAATCCACTTCGAAGTCGAACTCCTGCGAGAGCGATGGTGGGTCCGAAAGCTTTACGTACCCCGCGGGCAACGACAATGTGGTCGGAATCCATGGCATCCGTGATCCGGGAGCGGGTCAATTCAAGTAGGCATCGAGATCCGGAAGCAGGTGTTTCTGTATTTCCGGTTCGTTCATGTTCTCGGGCGTGACAAGGGTCAGGCCAGTGTCGACACGCTCGTCAACCTCGGTCCCGCGCAAGTGCTCGACCAACATCTTTACCGAAAGATATCCCATATTGAAGGGGTCCTGAAGGACCAAGCCGTGTAGCTCTCCAGCCGCCATCGCCCCGACGAGCTGGGACGAGCTGTCGAAGCCTACAAGCTTGATCTTCCCGGCGAGCTGGGCATCCTGCAGTGCCCGAAGCATACCGAACGTGGTCGACTCGTTGGGACAAAAAATGCCGTTGACGCCGCCCGACGCGGCGCCTAAGGCCGCCAACAGGTTCTCGCTGGCGCGGAACGCCGTCTCCGTCGTTACGCCGCCGTACTGGTTGGAGCTGACGATCTCGATGTCGTTGTGCTCGCCGATGGCATCGAGAAAACCCTGCTCCCTCTTCATCGTGCTGGCGGATCCCTCCTGCATACGGAGCAGTGCCACCTTTCCCGAGCCCCCGAGTATTTGCGCCAAATGCTCTCCGCCAACACGACCTCCCCGGTAGTTGTCTGTGGAGACGAAGCTCACGGTGTCGTCGCTATCGAGCGCCGAGTCGAAAACGATAACCGGGATGCCCGCCCGCGCTGCATTTCGGACAGGTATTCGTAGGGCTTTGTCGTCCAGAGGCGCCAGCGCAATGCCGTCCACCCGGCGGGCCTTGAAGGAGTCGACAACCTTGATTTGCTCTTCTCGATCGTCTTCTTTGAGGGGGCCCTGCCAAATAATTTGAACGTCGAGCTCGCGTGAAGCCTTGACCGCTCCCGCATGGACGGATTTCCAAAATTCATGGGTCGTGCCCTTCGGGATGACGGCGATGGTCAGCGCCCCATCCCCGGTATCCTCGGAGCAGCCGAAAGTAAAAAGCCCGGCGGTGGCGAGAACGATCCAGAACCTGAGAACCTTCAAGAGCAGCCTCCTTCGACCGACATCATATACTACCGTTACCCTCGAGTGTGCTATCCTCGGTGTTCAAAGTTACTAACAGGAAAAAGGTACCTGTTCCCATTTTCAGCGAGACGAATATGGTCTGCGGCGGTTAGGGGCCGAAACGGAGGAGTGATCCAAAGTAAGGTCTTAAGGTTGTTGGAATCCCGATATTTCGTTCTTGTCTCGCTTGCGACATTTCTTGTCGCGACGTCGAACCACGAAACCGCTTTGAATGCTTCCGAACCTCCTTCCGTGGCGCAAAAGGTCCGAGAAATCCTACTGGATACGACGGGAGACGACGGCGCCTTCGGTCGTGGTGACACCATCGCCGGTCGTATCGAGAAATTAGAAATTCTGGGTCGGGACGCTCTGCCGCATGTGACAGAGATGATTCCGCAGTTGGGGACCACATCGCTCGTTGCTGCGGCATGGCTTTTGGCCGACGCGGGATATGAATCCTCCGCCGATTCGCTCGCGGCCCGCCTCGAATCTCCCTTGGAAGATTTGGAAGAGGGCTGGGATAGCTGGAATCCTCGATATGCCATTCTTCGTGCCCTCGGTCGGTTGGGCGGAGATCGTCAAGCGCCTATTGTAGAAGGTGTTCTGAAAGATACCTCGCGCCATGGGGCCGTCCGGCGTCAGGCCTTGGCCACTTTGGTGAGTATCGGCACGGCTCGCACGGTGGCCATGGCGAGCAGGTTTATCGATGAGACGCCACCTCGACCCTTAACCGGATGGCGACCACCTTTCGCAGTGGATGATCTTCAAGAAAGTAAAAACGCCCTCGCCGTAACCCGGAACGGTTCTCGATTCGTTGTCTTCGTCGATTCTTATCTTGGAAGTCTCGACGATGTGTGGCTCATCGAATCGGGGTCCGATGACTCATCCCGCGCCCCGTCCTTGTTCTTGGATCGTTTGGATGGAGCGGGTGAAGAAGATGTTTCTCTGTCCGCGAGAATCGTCGGCGCCATTATCGAAGTCGGGATTGCCGGCGATGAGTTGTCCCTATTGAAGGTTGATCTGACTCGAGCCCGACTCGACTCCGATGGTGACGGTATTCCCGACCTTGCCGAAAAACGGATGCGACTCGATCCGCTTCGGCGTGACACGGATGGAGACGGTTTGGACGACGGCTTCGATCCCGCACCCAATGCCCATTCCGGCTTGGAGGGAACGGAAGACGAAAGGATACGACTGGCGGTATTTCATCAGTTTTACCTGTTCGAGCGGGAAGTCAGCCGAAGGATGGCGGTGATCGATGCTCCGCTCGAATGGCGCGGTAGAAACGATCCCACCATCGCCCTCGCGCCGGAAGAACAGGAGCAGTTCAACGAAGAGGTCGGATTTGGCGGAATCACGCGCGTCGGAATCGAGCCGCTCGCCAACGAGGTCACCGAGGATAACCCGATTTTTGGATTGCCGGACCCACCCCTGCGGGATAATGAGAGACTCTATTCGTTAATTCTTCTGAGAGGCCCGCTGGACGGCGTGGGGTACCGAGTGCTCGTCCGTCGGTTGGGTGATCGGTGGTTCATCGCTGAGCTCGATGTGGCCTTCGTGATTTAAAAAGTGGACGAATTAACGCAGAGTCGCAGAGCCGCAGGGTAACCTGGCAATGGTAGTCTGGGTAGTCTTCCGAAACTCTTTTCTCTCGCTCCGAAAAAATATGTACACGGTGAGAGCTGCCGCATCCCTCTTTACTAAAGACTATGGAAGAGTCGGAAATCCGGCAGGTTCGTGAAGCTCGAAACGGAGACCGGGGAGCTTACGCCGCCCTGGTTGAGCGGCACTGGAATCGATTGGTGAGGTTGGCTCGGTCCGTTGTCGGTGAAGCGGATTCCGAAGACGCTGTGCAAGAGGGCTTCCTAATAGCGTGGCGCAAGCTGAGTAGCCTGCGGCACCCGGAAGCTTTCTCGGGATGGCTGACCCGTATCGTATTCCGCATTTGCCTTCAAAAGACGCGTTCGGCGCCCTTGGTGTCTATCGAGGAGCTTTCCGAGCCGAGCTCGAACGACAGCAGCGTTGACATCGACATCGATGTAGAACGGGTCCTCCAAAGACTGGCGCCGCAGCAACGGGCCGTCATGCATCTGACGGTCGTGGAAGGCATGACCGACGGCGAGATTAGCCCCATTTTAGGTATCCGGCCGGCGTCGGTGCGGGCCCATCGGCGGCGAGCCAGGGAAAGCCTGTCGCGAGTACTCCGAAGTGAGAGGGTGAGATGGACGAGAACCACAAAGACCCGTTGAAGGAGTTCGAAGGCCGGTGGAAGGACTGGGCGAAGAAAGCTCCCGGCACTGTGCCGAAGGATGCGGCTCGTCGGGTTATGGCTCGTTTACCGGCGCGGCCTCGCCGGCGGGACATGCTCGGTTTTATCCCCGCGCGACGTTATCTAGCTGCTGCTGCGGCCGTAGCGCTTTTGGTCTTTGGCATTCGCTTTTTTGGAAAAACAAAACCGACAATCCTCGAAGCGCCCGTTATAGCGGAAGCATCCATCGAGCTCGGTGAAGATGTCGCTCTCATATGGCTCGACCCCGACACTCCTTTATATATGACGCTGAGCCCTCCGGAGGCGGTTCGAGGAGAATCCCCATGAAAAAAATAGGGTTTCTGATCCTGTTTGTATCACTAACGGCTACGGTCGCCCCCGTAGCGGCTCGAGAGACATCCCAAGTGCTGACCAACTTCTCGCTCCTCGTCGGCTCGCCTGAAGCCGAAGAGAGTGAGGTCAGCGGTACGTTGTTGGTCTCAGGAACGGTCATACCCTTGGAAGGTGAGCAACCCAGTAGGGGGCGCGAGCCGGCTCTGCGCGTGCCCGTGGACCTTCTCGGCAAACTGAAAAAAGCCCTTAGGTTGGAACACGTACTCCCTCGTAACGCCGCTTTGAAGCCGGTGACGGTGGGGCAGCGAACGCGGCTGCGTTCTCCTTCCGAGGACAGCTCGATTCATATCCACGCCACGCTGATGGGACACAACCAGGATTTGGCAACGTACCGCATCGAGTTCAGTCGGGGCGGGCAAGTCCTGTCGGATAGCAAAGTGAGCGTTCGTATGGGAGAACGAGCCGTTGTGGGTGCCCTCGACGGCGAAGCCGCACCCTATCTTTTCCTGGTTGTAAGACCCGAATCGCCTGGAGGATTACCACCGCCGCCCGTTCTCGACCAGGAGCCGCCTCGGATTCTCGAGAAAGTTTTCGCGGCTTATCCAAAGCAGGCCAAGGAAAAAAAGATTCAAGGTGTCGTCATCGTTGAAGGCTTGGTTCAAACGAACGGTCAGATAACCGATCTCAAGGTCGTACGGGATCCCGACCCGATCTTGAGTCAGGCGGCGCTGGACTCCATGCGCCAGTGGATGTTTCAACCCGTGGTGGATGGAGAGGGTAATACCGTTCCCGTTAGGTTCACCGTAACGACCAACTTCAGCTTGCAGTGAGAGGACTCCGTCATGAGGGATTGGATCGGAGACCTGCAGATCGCGATACGGAGCTTGCGTAAGCAAAAAGCATACACGGCTGCGGCACTCGTTGCACTGGCGCTCGGTATCGGAGGCGTCACCACGGTTTTCAGCCTCATCAATACGGTACTCCTCAGCCCTTCACCCTTCCCCGAGCCTGAGAGGCTTTATCTCGTACGACAAAGTGTCCCCAAGGCCGGTTCACAGCTGACGATTGCGCCCTATCTTTACGAACAGCTCCGGGAGTCCGGTCGCGGTATCGAAGACCTTGCGGCCTTCGACCGGGTTTTCTTTCACCTGAGATCGGAAGGTGAATCGGAACGTCTCAGGGGTGCGCAGATCTCGGCGAACTTCTTCGGTGTTCTAGGCATCGAGCCCGTGTTGGGGCGGAGCTTCACATCGGAAGAAGCTACGCCGGGTGATAACAGGGCGGTCCTCCTCAGCCACGGCTTGTGGCAGAGTCGCTTCGGCGGCGACAAAAATGTCTTGGGACAAGAGCTCGAGGTGGACGTTGTTCAGAGCTTTGGACCGGATCGCGAGATTCCAGAGCGCCTGACCGTGGTGGGTGTGCTTCCCGCGGACTTTCGTTTCCCCTTTGGACCGTTCGATCTTTGGGTTCCACTTGCGCCGAGTCGTGAGGGGCCGGCCTGGCGCTTCGCTCTGCTTTTTCTGCTGGCGCGCTTGTCTCCGGACATTCCCATCAATCAAGCCTTGGTTGATTTCAATGCCTCCTTCCAGTCTTTGAAATTTGACGACCCGCTGCCTGCGGAGAACCGGGCGCTCAATCTCTTAGCCTTGACCGAAATCGGCGTTCAGGGCGTTCGCGCCGCTTTGTTCCTGCTCTGGGCCGCTTCCGTATTGGTACTTCTCATTGCCTGCGCCAACGTGGCCCATTTGCTGATGGCCCGAGCCACGGCGCGCGAAGGCGAGCTTGCCTTGCGTGTGGTGATTGGAGCGGGCCGGTGGAAACTGGTGCGCTTACTCTTGACAGAGAGTTTGTGTCTGGCCGCATTCGGTGCCGCAGTGGGCTTGGTACTCTCGAAAGCCGCTCTTAGTCTTCTTCGGGCTTACGGTCCCAACAATGTTCCCCGATTGACTGAGGTCGAGCTCGAGCCCCAGGTTTTGGCGTTCACCTGTCTGCTGGCGATCTTGACCACCTTGTTGTTTGGAGCGATCCCGGCGTGGAAAGGGTCTCGTGTCGAGCTGGGTCAGGCTCTCAAAGATTCAGGGCGCGTACCCGGGCAAGGACGAGCACGCCTGAGCCTGCGGGGAATGCTGGTGGCGCTCGAAATAACGCTCGCCCTGGTGCTTTTGATTTCCGCAACACTCGTCGTGCAAAGCCTGTATCGACTTCAAGATGTCGAGCCGGGATATCGGCCGGACGGTGTGCTCACGTTCCGAGCTCAACTCCCGCCTACACGATATCGCGAGCGGGCGCAACGAAACCGCGTCATGAGGGAGCTCTTGACCCGCTACGGCTCGGTCCCGGGTGTCGTATCCGCCGGGGCCATCAGCCATCTTCCTCTGGGCAACGTTCACGCCGTGATTTTGTATCGTGTAGAAGGCCTGGGGGATTCGGACGAGTTTCAACGAGCCTCGTTTCGTCAAGTGAGTGAAAGCTACCTCGAAGCGATGGGAATCCCCTTGTTAAGCGGACGCTTGTTCGAAGAATATGACGTCGTGGATCGCCCGCGGGTGGTCGTCATCAACCAGAAGCTCGCAACGGAGCGATGGCCCGGGGGAGATCCCCTCGGAGAGCGTTTGGTCCTCAAAGGAGCTGGCGGTGCGCTCGAAGTGGTAGGTGTGGTGGGTGACGTTCATCAACGGGGCCTGGCGCAGGAGACCGAGCCCACGCTATACGTACCCCGGTTGCCTTCGCCTGCCGCGTCCTTTGTCGTGCGTACCGCTACCGAGTCTTCGAGCCTGTTTGATCAATTCAAACGAGAAACCGCCAAGGTCGATCCCAATCTGCCTCTATTTTCGGTTTCCACCCTTGAAGATTCATTGAGCGGCTCGTTGGCTTCTGAGCGTTTCCAGTCGACTCTGATGACATCCTTTGCCGGCATCGCCGTTGCTCTGGCGCTCGTCGGCGTTTACGGCGTCATGGCATATTCGGTAGCCTATCGAAGACACGAGATTGGAATCCGTATGGCCATGGGAGCTCGTGACGACGACATCGTGAGATTGATACTCGGACAGGCTTCTATGCCGACTCTCCTGGGGACAGGCTTCGGTTTGTTCTTGGCGTTTCTTTTGACAGGGTTTCTCGAAAGTATGTTATTCGGTATCTCGTCGCGGGAGCCCGCCGTCTTCGTCGTTTCTGCTGTCGTTCTCGTTCTCGTGGCGGTCATCGCCGCCTGGGCGCCGGCCCGCCGCGCCGCGCGGGTCGACCCTCAGGTTGTCTTGAGAGAGCATTAGTCCTGATTAGTGAAATTGAATGCAAAAAGTAAACAATTTTCCGGGAGCTGACGGCTGATTGCTGACGGCTGATAGCTCGCGGCAAGCCGCAACATCCCTTTTTGGTTGCGGCTCTGCCGCGTCAGGGACTCTCACTGCTGAAAGCAGTATATTTTTAGACTGAAGGCGCATCCTAGTACCCTTGAATTCGTCCAGGGAACGGCGGTACGAGTCGGATCACCAATTGTACCAAACGGCGTACCGACCCAATTGTTGCAGTGATTGGTAAGCGCCGTACCGTCTGTTTCCGTACCCGTCCAAGTTTGAGTTCTTACGCCAACCCCGTTTTCGTCGAGGTTGAGCGGATTGTCCAAAGTTCCGTCCGTCAAGTCCGCCCAGCTGTCGGCGATCTGAGCTCCGTCGATCCTTACGTAGGGCGTCGAGGCCTGAGTGAACCTCGTGGAAGGAGAACCGGTACTGTCACTCAACCAAGCCTTGAAGGTCCCCGAGAGGCCCGCTGCACTCGCTAGGCCTTGGCAGATTGTGTCGGCACCGTTTAGACCCCCGATAGAGTCTCCACGGTGCGTGCTGCTGCTGACGAATGCCGTACAGGGTCCACCGTCGCATGGACCAGATGGTGGCTTGGTGGATTCGACGGCACTATCGGGAGGTGCGAGAACGATATTTCGATTGCGCGCGCAGTTTCCGGTGCTGCCGATCAAGATGAGCTCCACTCTTATTTTTCGTCCCTTCACTTCGGGGTTCCGGTAGGTGTGTTCCAGGAGGCCTTCAAAGTCGTATCGACCCGGGTCGCCGGGATTTCGGTCACTCTCGTCGATCGGAGTATCCCTGTACCGATTGGGCTCGTTTTCGAAATCCCACCAAACCCGCAGTTTCTTCTCGCCGGGAGGCATGCCGACGTACTTGACGAACATGCCGACTTCACTGCTTTTGATATATCCCGGATCGCTGAAGCGGATTCGTACTTCTTCTACGACCAGACAACTAAACTCCTCACCCGAGCCGAGTGCGTAGCCGCTGTCCGCAGTAGTCAGGCTCGAAGAGCCTCGGTTGTTCGTGTCGGGGGTTGGAACCGGATCAGGTCCGGTTGGGTTGTCGGAGCAGCCCGCGATGAACAGCAGACTGATTGTGAAAAAAGCGAGAGTTGCCGAAAAAAAAGAAACCTGCTTCATATGAGTCCTCCTCGAGAAACGAATATAAACAATGAACCTATTGAGGTGGTTCCTGAATCTCGCGGTTATGTTGTGGTGATTCTATATCAATATTGCTAGCCCGGCCAGTCCGGATGGTAAGGCTGTGCCTCGACCGAATGATCGAAGCCGCTCTGGTCCGTGAGGAAGGCGGTGACCTGGGAGGGGCGGCCCGAGGAGGGGCAGCGGTAACTCCGCGTAAATTGCAGCACAGAGCTTGCGGCGACAATGTTGGACCCGAACTCGGAGACGAAGCTGCCCGCACCCCATTCCTGGGCGGAACCGTCGTTGCAAGTCAGCCGAACGCGGTGAAGGATTGCACCGACCCCGCCGGTCTCGTGGAGCGTGATCTCGATATCGCTCGCGTCGTCCTGATCCGCCGGGCCCAGGATCTGCGCAGTCATTTCAAATGAGGCGCGAGCGGTGGGCGAAGGTTCGGTGACGTTCGACGATGGGCTGGTCAGACTCGTTGTTGTTGCCACAGCCTGTCAAGGACAAGACGGCCGCGAGCACGAAGCATTGTATGAAGCAAATGCTAGATTTGATCGGAATCTCCTTCCAGGTCATGGGTAGAGCTCGTTCCACCAATCCGGCTGATCTTTGAGCCATCGATCGAACCAGGCCAAGATGGTGCTCGACCAGATCACTCTCTTGTCGTGGGCCAAGATGTGATGATCTTGTCCTTCTACTTGGACGTACTCCACGGTTTTCCCGAGCAGCTTTAGCGCGATGTAAAAGGCATCGCTCTCGCCTCTCGGCACGTTGGTGTCGGAAGTTCCATGCGTCAAAAGAATGGGGACACGCGTCTGATCGGCGCGGAACAGTGGGCTTTGATCGACGTAGATGTCTTTGCGGTCCCAGGGGAAGGAGTCGGCTGTGGCCACGGCGCTGTAGGTGTAACCCCAGTAACCCTCTCCCCAGTAGGACGAGATCGAAGAGATCCCGGCGTGAGCCACGGCCGCGGAAAATACGTCGGTGCGAGTCGAAAGGAGCATCGTCATGAAACCGCCATAGGAAGCGCCGATGCAGCCCACACGGTCGGGATCCGCGTAAGGGTGGGCGTCTAAAAACTTCTTGGTGCCCTCGATGATCTCTTCCGAGGTGGTCTTGCCCCAGTCGTTGACATGTCTGGCGGAAAACTCCTGTCCGAAGCCCGTTGCGCCCGAAGGTTGAGGTACGTAGACAACATAACCGTTGGCGGACCACCATTCCTTGGGATACCGACCTCCGAAACTTCGACCCACCGGAGAAGTCCCACCATAGTAATTGACAATCAGCGGGTATTTCCGGCGGGCGTCGAATCCCGGCGGAAGGTAGATCCGTCCCTCGATCGTTTTGCCGCTCGACGCTTCGAAACTCCATGTTTGGAGTGTGCCGGGCTCGACGTCGGAGAACCACTCGTCGGCGGGATGCGGTAACCGCTTGGCCATTGATGTGGTGAGGTCCATGACCACGAGACTTTCCGGTATCCAAGGAGATTGGCCAAGTCCAGCGGCGATTGGGGATTCTTCCGCGAAATCGAGCGAAGAGAGCATGTCGTATTCAGTATCGATGACATTAAAGCTTTTCGCAGTCACGTTGTATCTGTACATGCGCCGGTAGTCGCGATCCTCGGCTGTCAAATAGATGTTTCCATCCGCCCGCGACCAAAGGGCGCTACTTACAGCAGGATTGAAATCGCGTGTGATCGCTTGGACTTCGTCGGTTGAACGGGTTCCAAAGGAAGAGCTGGGTGTCGTAGCTGTTGGTTATCCGGCCTTCGGGAACGTTTGTGCCGGCGTTGCCGAACTCGGCCGCTTGAGTCGAGACCAGGAGTTGCGTACCTTCAGGTGAGTAAGATGCGTCTGAGAGCCAGGAGAAGTTACGGAGCTTTCTGGCGCTGAAATCATCGAGGCTCAGTTCCCACAATTCGGTCTTCGAATAGGGCCTTTCGGTCAATTGCTCCACGGTGCGAGTGAACAAAAGTCGCTTTCCATCTGGAGAGAATCCCGTTGCTGATGTGGTAAGCCCTCCAACCGTAAGTTGCCGGCGAACTCCTCCGGGCACGGTGACCAGATTCAAGAAACTCTTGTCACGGTAGGTGGCCCACCGGTCCATCAAACCTTCCAGCCGTTTGACCCCGTTTTTGAATTCTTCCCCTTTTACCGTGGTCCAGTAAACCATCGACTTGCTCGTGGGCGACCAGCGGTAGCCCGAAAGGCGATCGACACCTTCCAGAAGTGGTGTGGCCGTACTGCTTTGCCTATCTAGCAAAAACAGCGTTGACAGCTTTTGGTCCTCCGAACCGCCGGGAGCATCGGCGATGTAGGAGACGTATTTGCCGTCGGGACTCCATGCGACTTGGCTTGCGAAGTCGCCTCCGCGCCATGTGTGTTTTGTGGAACCGTCGGAAGTGTCTCGGATCTCGATCGAGGACTCCCTGTCGTCGATCCCCGGTATGAATCGGCTGACGGTGGTGGCAATAGACCTACCGTCCGGTGATAAGGCTAGGGAGGTGATCCTGGGAGCATCAATAATGTCTTTCAGTTCGACCGAACGTCCGGGCTCGATGGAAGTGTTGACTTCGAAATTCCCATTGGAGCCCGTCAGGGAGACGCCGACGATCCAATCCGTCTCCCGATCCTGGTCGAGAACGGTGCGGACGACGAGCATGTGCTTTCCGGGAACCAGCTTGACCGTCTCGGTGGCTTCGGTGTCTTCTTTCTTATCGAGTCCGCCCGTGACCATCGATTCCCCGTCGAGCCACGCCTTACGGGGTCGGCTGCCTTGAAGCTCGAGCTTCATCGACTGCCAACGGCTTGTCGAAACATACGCGGCGAGCCAAGCGATGGCCGGTCCGGGACCAGGCGGCTGCAGTGTCAAGGTTCCATCGGGGGAGGTAGCCGCCCCCTGCCAGGTCAACGGGTTTCCGTCGAACCAGGTCACTTTCGAACCGTCACGAGGGGGTGCCATCGAGCGGGGCAAAACGGTTTGATTGAGGAGCTTGGCCGTCTCGAAACCGCCTTTGTCCGATTCGTGAAAGACAGGCAAAGGGTGAGCGACGGGACCCAAGACCAACCACTCCACGACGTTGATGCGTTTCTCGTTCGCCTCTTGTCCGGCCTCGGCCGACTCCGGCCAGAGCATGAGGGTCAGGATCAGGAGCGGGCAAGAGAACCAACGAGATTGTATCGGCATAGCAGGCCTCCTCGAGCTTGCAGACAACATGGAATCACCGAAGACCGGATATTTTCCAACTAAATACCCGCTTTGTCGATGGCGAACTGCCGAAAGGTTTTTCAGTCGTCCGGCTTCATTGTAAGGGGGGACAGTTCTCGGGACAAATCAGGAGAAGATCTCTTTGAGCAAGACCTCAATCTCCGGGTTTCGTGTGTGGAGTGTTTCCTTTTCCTCACGGCTGCCATCGGAAGTGTAAACGTAAGCGCGTTTCGTCCTCGGGTTGACAACCCAAACATGCCGGACTCCAAAGGAAAGGTAGTCTTCGATGCGCTCCTGCATCTCGGACATACGGTCGCTTTTCGAGAGTATCTCGATGCAGATGAACGGCGGCGAAGTGAGAATCTGCTCCTCCGGTTCATCCCCGGCGACCACACAGATATCGGGCACTCGGAAACGTGTGGCGGCGACCTGGACTCTCTGTTTCGGATAGACGTGGATGCCGAGCTTCTCGCGCTGGTTGTGGAGGTAAGCGCTCAGAGCCATCTGCAGGCGGCTATGATCGCGTTCGCCCACGTTGCTCTCCAAAAGGGCCCCGTCGATGTATTCCCGATCCGGCCGATAGCTGGTGCTCAGATATTCTTCGACGGGAATGAGTGTACCGCGCTCCATAAATCGAGCATATCGCATTTTTAGACTCGCTCAAAAGATCGCGCTCTTCTTGAAATCCCTATCCATGTGTATTCCTCAGGCTAAAAGAGTCCAACCAGAGGCGCTTCGTGTTCTACAGAACAGAGACGACAAAAAGCAGCGGCAGCCTCCCTCCTCCAGACAAAAAAATCCCCTGGCCGGTCCAAGAAGGGAAGGCCAGGGGACGCTATCTATGTCAAGAACCCGGTTTCTTAATGATTACCGTGGGTAAGCTCAATCCTCCGACTAGATCGTTGAATTGGGTCACATCCGTATCCAGGATGGTTTGCAGGCGGCTATAGATGTCGCCCGCCTGTCCTTTCAGCTCCCCTAGGAACTCATTGGCACCGTCGGTGGGTGGGGCATCCACGGGTGTGAAAGCTCCGTTGGTGACGCTGTGCACGTTGGCGAGTTGAGCGTACAGCTTTCCGGGGTAGTTGAGGGGATCTTCAAAGCCGCGACTCTTGGTCTGTACGAGCTCGTTCTCGATGCCGGTGAGCTTCTCGATGATGCCGTCGGCCGCCTCTTGGACCTGCTTCGTCGTTTCCTCTTCGGATCCGGAATCCTTGACGCGGACGGCGGCCTCTTTGATCTGATCGCGGGCGGATCGGAGCGTTTGCAGCTTGGCAGCGAGCTCGTCGATCATGCCTCCCACGTCGAGAAGAAACTCGAGTTGCTCGTCGAACTGGGTTACGTAGACTGAGATCGGCGTTTTTCGGGATGGACCCGCACCCGGCCGATCTGCCCGGCGTCGGGGAGCCCGATATGCTTCCAGGTCTTTCCGGCGTCAACCGATTTATACATGCCGATTCCCGGTGAGACATTCCCGCGGATACAGGCCGAGCCTGTGCCCACGTAGATGACGTTTGGATCCGACTCGGCGACGGCGATCGCACCCACGCCGCCGACCTCGAACTGGCCGTCGGTCATGTTCTTCCAGCTCTCCCCGGCATCGTCGGTCTTCCACACCCCTCCGCCTGTGCTTCCGAAGTAGAACAGGTAGGGGTGACCCGGCACACCGGTCACCGCCGTTGCCCGACCACCGCGATGAGGGCCGACCATCCGGTATTTGAGTCCGGTGAGGAGCTCGGGCTTGATGACCTCATTCGGATTGGATGCGTCCGATTGAGCCGTAACGAGTGCGGGTAAGAAAAAGACGAGCACTCCAATAGCGGACCATACCGCTGGGGAGCGCCAACCGGAGAACAGGGAGTGATTTCGCATCAAGGACATCTCCACTTGAAATGGTTTTCTTTGGCACCATGGAGCTCTTGTAGAATCGGAGCTTACGCGAGGCTCATTGTATCGGTGTCCATGCCCGTTCCGAAATAGAAATCACCGCGGCTTCGGACTAAGCTAGAGCAGCGATCGGTAGTCAACACCTGCCAATGCTTGGAGGTTTCATGCGATTCCTGCTTTGTCTCACGCTCCTCGTTCTAGGAAGTGGTACGATCCGAGCGGAGGAAGACTTCGTTTCCCTCGAGATCCCCGAACCTCTCCGAACACTTGTTCATTCCTGGTCTTGTTCGAAACTCGGTGGGCTGGCCCCCGAAGTCACGATGGAAGAGAGCGAACCGAACATGACCCACGTCCGGCTCACCTTCGAGTTGCCTCAGCCGCTCGGGCAGGACGATTGGCGGATAAATATTGCGCCCGCCTTCGATCCCCGGTTTCACTGGTCTCCCCATCTGACTCCCACCGACGATCACATCGTAGATCAGCACAGCTTCCGTTCCCCGGCCGTTTTTGCGTCGTCGGACAGGCACGTTTTGGCATTGATTCCTGATTTGGATGTTTTGTCGAAAGCCACACCCGTACGGTGGTACCTGGACCTCGACGCGGAACGGAACCATTTGACCCTTGGGATGAGTGATTACGACACGAGCGACAAATTGCTTTATGTGCGGAAACCTGGAGCAACCTACCCCGCCGGGAAGGTAGAGGTGGGATTCTATTTGCTTCACACCTCGAATGAGGAATCGATTGAGAATCCCTTTCGGCCCATTCTCGGTTTTCTCTGGCGGAACTGGGGACGAGCGCTATTCGAGTCGGGTCAACCCCTCGGCGGCGATCTTCTTCCCTATGTCGATCACACGTACCGATGGGCCTTCGAAAGCTGGAAGAAGAGCGTCTGGCAGGAGCTCGAGTGGAAGGGCACTCGAGTGGGTGCTCCCGTTTTCATCGTGAACCAGACCCAAAGCCCTAATTACTCCGGAGCGGTCGATGAACGGGAGTTCCGATCCATATGGAATCAGGCCTGGTTCAGCTCGCTTCGGTCCGCTTCGGGCTTGTATCGCTATGCCCGCCGTTTCGACCGCGCCGATCTGCTCGAAAAAGCTGAAATGACGAAAGAGCTCGCGTTGTCGGCGCCAATGCGGGAAGGTTTTTTCCCGTCCGTCATCGCCACCGAGATGGAAGAGGTGGAGATCGATGGCGAACAGTACAATCGCTCCAAGGGCTGGTCAGACGGCTTACTGGGGTAACTCCAACCGGAATCCGGTGAACCGACCTCCCGGCGAGCCTCGAGTCCGTGATCCCGGTATTGCGCCCTACCATATTCTGGACATGAGCTGGACCGCATTGTTGATGCTCCGGTGGCACGAGGAGCTCGGGCAAGACGACCGGCTCGTCGACTATGCGAAGACCTACGCGGAGAGTCTGGTGAAGCTTCAAGACGAGGAAGGTTTTTTTCCGGCTTGGTTGGACAAGGACACTCTTGATCCACTTCCGGTTCTTCGGCGCTCACCGGAGACTTCGATGTCGGTGACGTTCTTGCTGAAGCTGTCGGAGTTGACGGGGGTCGATGGTTATCGTGCGGCGGCTTTGAAGGCGATGGACGCCGTCGCGAAGGAGATCGTTCCGGTGGGACGTTGGGAAGACTTCGAGACCTATTGGTCGAGCTCCGATTACGGTGTGGAAGATTTGATCGGAAAGAAAATCTCCCGGAACAATATGTACAAGCAGTGCAACTTCTCCATGTTCTGGACCGCCGAGGCTCTTTTCGAGGCGTACAAGTCTACCGGCAAGCCGGAGTACCTCATGGCCGGACAACGCGTCCTGGACGAGCTCCTCATGACGCAGGCCTCCTGGCAGCCGCCTTACATGTACGTGAATGTTTTCGGCGGTTTCGGAGTCATGAACTGTGACGGCGAATGGCTCGATTCGCGCCAAAACCTTTTCGCGGAGATCATCGTCCGATATGGATTCGAGCTCGGGCAAAGCGAGTACCTTCAAAGGGGACTTGCCGCTCTGCGCGCCTCCTACGTCATGATGTATTGCCCGGAGAATCCGAAAACCAAGGTGCAGTGGGAGAAGAAGCATCCTTTCTTCGGGCCCGAGGACTATGGATTCACCATGGAAAATTACGGCCACGGAGGTCACACGAGCCCCGAGGGCGAGGGAATGGGAGTTTTCACCATCTACGACTGGGGAAACGGTGCAGCGGCCGAAGCCTACCTCCGTCTCTTGGATCACTATGGTGAAGATTTCGTAAAACGCGCGAGATAGTTAGGGAATAAAAGGCGGTTCTCCTTGAACCTCGGTCACGACGGCGAGGGCTTTTTCGACCTCGTCCCTCGTTCCCCGAATGAGTAATCGCACCGCGCCTTCCGCACCGCCGATACCCCCTGAAGCCATCTGCATAACACGGACACCGGTGAGGAGCTCCAACGCTTCGATCTCGGTCACGATGTGTCCTCTCAGTGGAAACATCGACGGAATCCACTGGAGGCTCTCCACCGGCTCCCTCAACGTGTCGGCGATGTGGACGACGTCGCCCGAGACCTGCTTTTCGAGGCCGATGGGTATGACCAAATGGGCCTTTCTGGCCGTGACGTAGGGAACGATTTTGCCGCTCGTACCTCCGTCCGGACTGCTTGCGATCACGCCGGCGATCTTCTTGTCATAGTTGAGAGCATTGGCGCCTTTGATCACGACGTCACCGGGCTCGAGCTTCGTCACGGCTTCTCCCAAGGTAAGATCGACCGGCTCACCATTTACCAGCACGACTTCCTTGATACTCTCCACCGACCCGAAGTCTTGTTCGGCCTCCGAAGGAAAAGTCCTACCCAAAACGTAGGCACCGTGCTCGATCGTTTTCCCCAGTAGCTCTTCCGCCACGTAGGTGTTCGTCGTGCCCTTGGCGACGATAACCGTACCTTCGTCGAGTGCCTCCTTGACAATGGGTAACTGTGCGACCGCCTTCGCAATGAGCCGCTTGCTCTCCGAAACCGTGAGCACGATTTGGGTTTGTACCTTGGCGTCTGCCGCTTCCGTTGTACCGAGGGCGCTAGGCAGAGCAAGGAGAGAGGCGACTAAAAATCCCCCACTTCGCAGTCTCAGCATTCCTTCTTCCTTTCTCGTAGAGCCATCGGCTCTCGCGCTCGAGGCCTATTCTCCTATGTTTCGTCGTTCGAGATCCAGAGGCGACAAAGAGGTAAAATATCGCCTGGTCCGGTACCAGCAAGAAATGTTCTCGAGAGACAAAGGAGGATGCTGTGGCGCAATCCAAATCGAATGCGACGGACAATCTCAGCCGCCGGGAAGCTTGTAAGAAGATCCCCTGTACAGCCGTCGGCGCTCTTGCGGCCTTCGGTGTGTTGGGGAGTGCGTCCAAGGTCTCGGGAGAATCCACCACCGGACGGGCTGTCTCGGGGCAGGAGGAGAGCGTGCCCCAGATCGTAACGGCGAAGGTGATCAGCCAGAATGGAACCTGCGGGATGGGACACAAGGTCGGTGACAAAATTACTTTTGCCGAGAAGGAGATCAACGGGCAGATCTGTATCCATGCGCTCTATGCCATACTCCCCAAGATATTCGCCATGATGTACGACGCCCGATTTCCATGGCTGGAAGATCCCGACGTGTTGACTTCGGCCTGTCCCGATGCCAAGAATCCGGTTGTGTTCGAGATCAGTAGAAAGAAGACGGGTTAGTATCTGTCAGGTTTATTCCGAACCCGGTTTCTCGTTGCCATCCCAGGACTCGATCTTTTTCGTGATATCGAGCCCCCGCTTTCGAATTTCCGCCAAGAAGGGCTCGAAAGGAACCTCTGATGGATTGACGACGCCACGTTGCGTGAGGACTCCGTCCAAGATCATCTGGGAGCCGATCGACATGGGAAAGCCCACGGTTCGCTGCATCGCCGTGTAGCCCGAATCGAGATCTCGGTAATCTACCAGTTGCGTGACCACCCGTGTTGGTTTTCCGTCCCGAGTTCCGCGGCCGTCGGCACGAATCAATGCTACATCCCGCTCATTTGGGCCGTAGTGGAACGCTTCCTGAGATCCCAGTAACGCTGCGGAGAATTCCGCGGGGATGACCTCGACCCCGTTCACGCTCACCGGTTCGGTTCGTACGAAACCGCTTTTAGCCATCTTTTCCCAAAACGCAGCGTGTCCGGGCCAGCGGCAAATGTAACGTCCCAGAGACGTAGCGGTTTTCGAAATGGATGGGAAGAGCTCGGCCAGTGAGCCTGCGTCGCCGTTGACGAAGCATTCCAGCGGGCCGCCCAACTCCTTCAGGTCCAGGAGATGAACGTTCTCGGGAGAGAACATCTCGTCGGCGCCGACTTCGATATAACTCCCATTTTGGAGGGTTCGTCCCGGAATACTGTAGGAGCACATCGTGTCCACGATGGACCAGGTGAACTTGTAGCCGATAGGATTCGCCTGCGATAGTCGATATTCCGGGAAGCCCGCACCATAGGTGTAGAGCACCTTTACGTCGTCGAGCTGCCTCACGGTCTCTCCCGCTAGGACCAGGTCGATCCCGGGATCCATGCCGAACTCTTTCAGGATGGTCAGACCTTTTTCTCTGGCTTTGCGATCCAACTCCGCCAAGTCCGCTTGCTGTTGTTTGGCTGCCTCCGGGTCCTGCACGCTCCAGTCGATGATGAAAACCGAGCTCACCATGTGGGTTCCCGCTTCGACGGCGGCCTGGGCCACCTGCATGGTGTATCGGATGGGAAGGAGATCGACCACCACGTCGGCATTGCGCATCAGAGCAACCAGTGATTTGTTGTCCTCGACGTCGAGACTAACAGGCCTGACGCGCGGGTCCGTGACACCGGCAATTTCCGAGGCGAAATTCGGCCCCGCGTCAGCGACCACGATCTCGTCGATTTGAGCCGTTTTTAGTAGGTCGTCCAGAGCTATCTTGCCTATCTTGCCGTAACCGAGCTGTACGATTTTCCGGCCCATCAGAAGTAAGACCTCAGACTTCCCCGGCGCCGGATGTCGATGCTCGCGCAGTGGAATCCTCCGCCGATGGATTCAAAGTGGTAGAAGTTGCATTCAATGGGTTTGAAGCCCCACTCTTTTAACGCTCGCACGAGGGACACCTCGCCTTTGGCGACGATGACCCGCTCCTCGTCCAGCATAAGCACGTTCATGCTGATCCAACGCGAGCAGTTATACATCGGGTGAGACTCCGGCATATCAGGTGCCGGGCACTCGAGGACATCCCAGCCCGCGTCCCTGAAGATATGGGGTATTTTCTTAACCCGCGATGGGTTCACGAGCAACTTGCCTGGAGTCAGAGGGTAAAACGTCGCATCGATATGCATGGGATGCGTGTCATAGATTTCGACCTCGTGCACGCGATAATCCGGCCCAAGGGCACGCCCGAGCCACTCGATACCGAAGGTGTTACAGCAACTGGAGCGGGCGATGAAGACATCTCGACCACATTTGATCGCATCGGCAGCGTCGAAGAGCGGCTCGAACTCGGTGAGGGTATACTTCATGGGCTCTCCCTCTTTGGGAGCAACGAAGCCTTCTACGTAGGTTTTATCGGAAAGCTGCGGCCGTGGCGCCGAGATCCAGCGTGCCCCACTCTTGAAGTATTCTTTGCAAAGACTCTTGTAGGCGTGATGCTCGAAATAGCGGCTGCGGAAGCCCATCGGTGCCTCGATGATCAAGTCACCGATAACGAAGAGCACGTCGCGCGGCATGAGCGCGTAGCAAGAGCTGGGCACGTCCCAGTCGGGTGTGGAGAGTGGTTTGTCGTAGGCGAAGCGGTCCGGACGGCGAACTTTGACACCCTCCGCCTCGAGAATGTGGACGAGCTCTTCGACGTCCTTGCGCGCCGCCTCGAGCATCTCCTTGGGCCAGGGCGTGCCGCCCTTCGACTTATAGAAATCCCATTGCCTCTTGTCGTGAATCACCGCGGGCATGATGGTGTCCCAGGGCGGGATCAAAGTGTTGTCATCGACTCTCCCGATGATGATCTCCTCGAGCGGGTCCCATTCATTGAACGTATTGACTATCGGTGCATTCATTGGTGTTTCTATTCTTGTGGCTCACCGCAAGCTCGCTTCGCCGGAGGCAGCCGACGGCCCAGGAGAGATGCGTTCGATTCCCACTACCTCGTAGCCTTTGGCGTTTGGACGAAGATACACGGATACGGGCGTGTTCCAGTGAGGGAACTCCTCATTGAGAGAGTGGATTTGAACCATAGGGAACAGGTGACTCCTCTTCTGCGCCGGTCGGAGCCTCGGGAGGATGGCCCGCTTCTCGGACTGAACACTCGGTTCTCCGAGCGCTTCGGTGGTTTCGTTCTCGTTGTCGTAGAAAAACCACTGGACGCGATACTTTGTAGTGCCGGTGGAAAAGTCGTACTTCTCCGAGAGGTTTTCGAACTCGAGGGCGTCCGCAGTCAATCGAAACTCGTCCAGAGGATTGACGCCGTTGATACCATACCGGCCGCACTTGATTTGCCGCTCGATCAGCACGCGGAGAAAGTATTCGGTATCCTCGGGGCGGCTGTATTCGCCCGTCTCCACAATGGCGCCAAGCTCGTTGGGAGTGAAGCTCATGATGATCTTCGCTGCCCAATAAGCGTCGCGCGCCGTCATCCGTCCGAACGCAGGATTTGGGTAATTCTGCAACCATTCGGCGGGATCGAAGAGCTCGCTTTCCCAGCGCCCTACCGCCTTATATTCAGGGAACTCGGGCCATTTGGCTTTTCGATACTTCGGCACGTTCAGGCCGAAGCCGACGAAGTTTTTTCCCATATCAAAAAACGTATCCCCGTAGGTGAGGGAAGCATCTTGCATCTTGACCGACCCACTTCCGAAGGTGGAACCGAAGTCCATGAGATAATGTCGCACGAAGTGCTTTCCGTCTTGCTCGACCCAGACGTCCTGGCTGTTGTGGGCGCGGGTATCGTCATGGTTGGTCCAGGCCGCAAACAACCGCAAGCCCCGGAGCTCGCGGCGATCTTCATGGAGGATGATGTCGTTTGGATCGTCTCCGCGGTTGCCGTAGTAGAGAAACGGTCCGACGGTAGCTCCGGGGAAGTATTTGCTGGCTAGTAACCGTACGCGACCGTCCGGAAGCACGGGAACTTTCCGCGTCATGCGCGCCAGCCGTCGCTCCGTAAGCGTTACTTTGTTGCCGAATCGATCCGTCACCCGTGTTCCGGGCTCGATCTCGTAGACGTTGGAGTCGCGGTAGACGATGGTGTTCTCCGGCACGTGATACCCGATCGCGTAGAAGATCTTCGTGGCGATGGCCTCAGCCGCCGATGCGATTTCTGGAAAGTCGATGGGATCCACCTTGATAACGTAGCGTTGGCCATCTTCATCTTTGATAAAAAAACCGGGTGTCAAACCCTGACTCTTTCCTGCAAAGATCCGCCATGTCCCCGCGGGGTTAGGGCCGGTCCCTTGATTAGGTCCGCGGCGGAGCTCTTCAAGCGTCATGGGCTGGACGCCGTGACGGTTCGTGAACCAAGTGCTGTCGGGTACTTCGTCGAGCGTGTTGATGTTACTGGCTTCGCTGCCCACCGGCGATTTGCCGAGGTCGAAGGCTGTATGGACCACCAGATCGTAGAGGTCGGGGAGCTCGACTTCTGTCGGTTTGACGGGGGTGTCGAGACGATCGTCGTCTTTCGTCAGTGGATCATCCGGTAGGAATTTTTGTGCGAATGCTCCTTGTTGGTGCGCCAGCAACAAAGTGGCAACGAAAGCGACCGTGCGCAGTACCGTGACTTGCTCTCTCATCAGAGTCATTAGAATCTGGGTCCCGTGTTGAAGTGAATCTTGAATCCTTCAACGCTCCAGGCGAAATCCAGGCGCAGGACGAAATCGTCCGACGCATGAATTCGCAAGCCCGTCCCGTATCCGACGTGTAGGTCGTTGAAGTTGAAATCACGACGTTCGTGGAACACCTTGCCGGCATCGAGAAAGACGGCCCAGTCGGTGTAGGGCAGAAGCTCCCAGCGGTACTCGACGTTCACCAATAGATTTCGCGTGTCGCGGAAGCGAAAATCGGAGAATCCGCGGATCGTGGTTGCGCCTCCGACGGTCTCCATCAGAAAAAACGGAATGACCGAACCGCTCTCGGACTCCGATTGAGACGTGCGAAACCGGAGCGCGAAATACCGGCTCTTGACCCCGAGCGGGATGTAGCCCTTTATGTCCGCGATGAGCTGGGTGAAATCGAAGGCGTTGGAATCGATGTCTTCATAACGCAGCGCCGTCAATCGTGCGACGATGCCTACGGCAGGTTTGTCCCATTTGTTACGAAGGTCGAACTCGGCCCAGCCACCCGCGACGCCGTGCCGGATCTTTCTCCCGATTCCGATGAGCTCCGGCCGGTTGAAAACGTCGGTGGCTGAAGGCTCTTTCTCACTCGGTCCCGTTCTCGATCGGAGGTATCCGGCTTGAGCCCCGAATGACAGCAGTCCTTGCGGATTCAGCCAGAACCATGCATCGGCGCGCGTGTCTTCTTGTAGGTAGAACGACTTGTCCTCGACCTCGGAATCATTCCCCAGGCCAAAAAAGCGGAGGGAGACCAGGTTCCGATATTCGGCCTTACCTCGAACCTCGAACCGCCGGTGCTCTTGCGGAGTCGGCCAGATGATCTCGGCGTCCGCCGTCGTAAACCCCCGAGTGGAATAGCGCAGGTTGGTCTTGGCGCGAAAGAACTCGTCGTCGAGACCATAGATGTAACCGGCCCCGAAGACCGTCCCCGAGCCCGATTGCATTCCTCCAACAAGCGGGCGAAGACCGCGCCAGCCCTTTTTGAAAATGTTCGTGGGGAACTTCGCGTTCTCCCACCTTCGGAATCGCTCTTGCAAGGGTAGAGGCGGAGTCGGTTCGAGATTCTTGGATTTTTCCTCGCGCTGCTTCCGGAGCGTTTCCTGTCGGGACTGAGACCTTTCCTTGTCTTCTTCCGACTGCGCCCTTGCGAGCCCGGTGACGAGAAGAAGGGCGATACAGACCAGAATGATGTTGGTTTTTAAGAGCATGAAAGGTTGGAGAATCTACTCGTTCGTGGGAACGAGTCGTTTCAATTCCTCGAGCCAGTTGAGCACGACGTGAATCTGTGGCGGCGGGCGCGTCTCCTTGGCCGCCGTTTCCTCTTTAATTATCAGGAACCGCCGACCGTCGGCGGCAACCGCGTAGGACTGAAGGCTATCAAAATAACGGCCCTCGAACAAAACCGAGGGATGACCGGGTTCAAAGGAGGGATCCATCTCGACCGGGACAACCACCATCGACTCGCCGCTCCGATAGATGAGCTCTCGACCGTCCGGCGCCCATGCAGGTTGCGTGCCTCCATCCTTTGAAATCTGCTAATAAGGAAATATATTGACGAATAAGGAAATAGATGATTTAATTAGCAAATCATGGCACGTAGAACGAAAAAATGGGATCCCATCGGTCTTCGACTCAAGGAGGCTCGTAACAATTCGGGGTTGACCCTTTCGGAATTGGCTGAATTAACGGGTATATCTGTGGCATCTCTATCTCGCTTCGAGTCTGATCGTGCGGAACCAGGCTTTGGCGATGTTTGCGTCATTGCCCAGCGGCTCGGCTGGCCGCTACTTCACTTCGCAACGGGTCAAAAACGGAAAGGGGACGATACCAGCGCTCTCGTGACGGAGCTTCATTTTTGGGGCCTCCGTGACGTTTTGCTAGCGGACCGGATACTTCTTGGGGAAGTGCGCGCTTTTGAGGAGCTCTATGCAGATTCGACGTCTCGGGTCCTAGACACGCGCGTGCTGGAAGCTTTGCCGGCCTTGTTGCTTAGAAATCTTTTTGAGGCGCAGGAGCTTCTACTTCAATCCGTTGCATACGCCAGCATCCGACGCGTTGGTTGGCTGGCCGAAGTCGCAGAGGAGATCATGAAGAAGCTGCCGCGGGACTCCATTCAGCCTGAGGCAAGTAGACGCCTTCAAGGTGTTCAGTCGGCGGCATGGAAGGAGCGCACCCCCGAAGAACCGGATTACCTAGGGCCTTTGGCATCGCCGAAATTGCGCGACCGCGTTTGGAATGACAGTCCGCCTATGGCGCGGCGATGGAAGATCGCATGTGACATCAAACTCGATCAGTTTTTGGGCCGCGCGGAGTCTGTCCTCGCCGGAGCCTGATGCCGTGGCACAAAAGACTCCGCGCGACGATGTGCTGGCGTTTCTATTAGGCGTAGAGCGTCGTCTGAAACCAGATCAGCATGTCGAGCTCTACGTCGGGGGCGGTGCGGCAATCCTTCTTGCCTATGACGGAATACTTGCCACCGGGGATGTCGATTTCATAGGTCCAAAGTCGGGACTGTTGCTCGAAATGAGTCAGTTGTTAGGAAAGGGATCGGAGCACCATCGCCAAACCAAATTGTATTTCGATGTCGTCCCGCCGGGCTTGTTTCCTTCCGACATGGGTTGGCAGGGCAGGACCATCCCGGTGAATCTTCCCGAATTGCAGCGTGTAAAGCTCCGGGTTCTCGAGGTCCATGACCTGATCATCAGCAAATTGAAGCGCTTCTCAGACAAAGATCGAAGAGACGTTCGAGCTCTGTGCAACCGTCCCGAGATTGATATCCGAACGCTACGAGCGCGGTACCGTGATGCACGTCTTCTCCATGACTACGATGAGAGGGAGAAGATGGACCTCAATTTTCGGGTCGTTGAAGTCGAGTACCTCGGACGAAATCCAACAGAGTTCGGAGAGTGAAAACCGAATACCGAGCTTGCCGGTTACCCGCTTGTGGGAAAAGCTCTCGACGATCATTGCGTTCCTCCCGGTGATTCAGCTCCTCGACCCTACGAAGAACCCGAAAGTCATTTTTTCTCTATGGTTTGGAATTATTGCATTCTCATGCAAATAAATCTTGACACAGGTGCCACCCGTTTGTTATTGTTTGCATGACGGTGCAAACATGCAAATGAAAGCAAATGAACAAAGCTGTTGTAACGACCTCGCTGACTCGCTATCCGCGGACTTTTTCAAAGCCCTTGGCGATCCCAATCGGATCGCGCTCCTCGTATTTCTGGCGGAAAGCGGTAAGGAACAAACCGTTAGCGAAATGTCCTGTTGCTGCCCCATCGACCTCTCGGTGGTCTCGCGCCATCTCGGTGTGTTGCGAGACGCCGGAATTCTCGAAGCACAAAAACGCGGCCGGGAGGTTTATTACCGAGTCCGTGTAGACAAACTCACGACCTTGCTTCGCAATCTGGCCGACGCTCTGGAGGCCTGTTGCCCGGAGAAGTATTGCGCCCCAAGGAGGGAAGAAAATGTCACATGAACAAGATGCCTGAAGATCCCGATGCGATTCGAAAGACCGTGTCAGAAAACTATGCCAAGGTTGCACAGCGCTCGCAAAGTTGCTGCGGCCCGTCCACGAGTTGCTGCAGCCCCGAGCCTGAGGCGGTTCAAATCGCCACGCGAATCGGCTACAGCAGTGATCAACTCGAGGTCTTGCCGGAGGAGGCGAACCTCGGTCTCGGATGCGGCAATCCCACCGCCATCGACTCGCTGTCGGCCTGGAGAGGTGGTGGTCGATCTCGGATCGGGCGCCGGCATCGACGTGTTTCTGGCCGCCAAGGAGGTGGGCCCCACGGGTAAAGTGATCGGAGTCGATATGACCGACGCGATGCTCGAAAAGGCGCGAAAAAATGCGAGCAAAGGGGGGTACGAAAACGTCGAGTTTCGCAAAGGTAAGATCGAAGAGCTTCCCATCGAAGACGGAAGTGTCGACGTGATCATCTCCAATTGTGTGATCAATCTGTCTCCGGAGAAGGACAAAGTGTTTCGGGAAGCCTACCGCGTTCTGAAGCCCGGAGGCAGGATGATGATTTCCGACATCGTTTTGGAGAAAGAGCTTCCCCCAGGACGTCGCCGAACGGATGGAAACCTGGGTCTCCTGTGTCGGCGGAGCGAGTCTGCGGAGTGTGTATTTGCAGACGGTCAAGGATGCCGGCTTTTCGGAAATCCGAGTGGACGGAGAAGGAAAGTTAGGTCACCGCCTTCGCCCCGGATGAGCCGTCCAAGCAGAAGCTGGCCGCGGAATACGGCGTTGCCGCGGACAAAGTCAGCGAAGTGCTGGAGTCGGTCACGAGTTTGCAGCTGTTTGTGAGGAAGTGATTCACGAGGGATACACGACCGGGGCCGGCCTCTCTTCCGGCCCCGGAGCGCTCTCTCGTGTTACTTCCCCTGAATATACCCCTCGAGTTTCTGACGCGCCTCGGAGAATCGAGCGCGATTCCTAGGAATGGGAGTGTCGCCATAGCCGTCGGCGAGACGTTTCTCGGCCACGTCGAGTGCGCGTAGCAAATCCCGAGCGGCTTGGCTTGCCGTGTCGGGATCGGTGCTACCGCGTGAATGGAACCAAATGGGCGACGTGTGAGCAAAGGGGGTGCCGTTCCCGCCGGGCCATTGCTCCGTGCCGCCGTGAACGCGGGCTGCGACCCATCCTCCTTTGGGCACATCGATGGATCCCTGAAAGGTCTTCTTACCCGGCTCGGTCAATCCATCGGACTTCCAAACCGCGTTGCCATTGACGAGAATCTCCACCGTCTCGACCGCGATAGGCGAAGCCACCGTTAACTGCCAGGAAGACTCCTTGCCGGAGCTCGTCGACACCACGTCCCCCGGACCGGCGCCGTTCACCGTGAACTTCAGTAAAGGACCGGTACTCACGAAGCTTCGCCCGTCCTTCAAGGCGTCGAGGTAGCTCTCCATGTTCAAGGGGCCGTCCACATGAACGTAGATGCGAGTCGCTCCTACTGCAAAACTGCGAAAGTAGCTCGCAAACGAGTCCGTGCCGGCCGATGCGGCAACGGGAATGCCGAGGTTCAAGAAACGGTACCAAACTTCGTGGGTCCCGAGCTCGTTGATATAGATACAGGCCAGCTCGATACTGTCTAGATCTCCGAGTACCGCATCGGGGATCAAACTCAATGGGATGGAGCGGAGCGTTTCTTTGTCCCGGAAGGGTTCGCGCACTCCTACGGGATGCATGTAGCTGCTCACGCCACCTTGCTTACGCGAATGGAGTAGTGCTTCCTGATTGGGGCGGTCGTCCTCGCCATAGACGGGGTAACCCGGCCCCCAATACCATGGCCAGAAAGGTGAGGTGATATGAACGAGACCCAGGTGCCCGAGGAAATGGGGGCGAATTTCTTGACCTAGCTCGATGAGAGGCGAACCGGAGCTCACCCGACGCCATTCAAAGAACTCCGTGTCCTGAAGTCGGTGATGGAGGTTGGCCATGAGCGGGGTTCCCACATCCATGTCCTCGCCGCTGAGTGGTAGGACGAGGTCTTCCGGGTGCAGGCGATAAGGGCCGCCGTAGTTCATGTGGTAGTGCAGGTCTCCCGCGTACCAACCTTCCTCGCGAAGGTTCCATATCGGCTCAAAGGTGAGATCCATTTCAACCGTCTCACCCGCGGCGACGGTGCGAGTCGTCGAAACGGTCGGTGAGGCGAATCCATGTGCGGCAAGAGCTCGAACTTCACCGGCGGGAACCTCAACCGTCAGTACTCCCGGTGAATAGGTGAAGACCTTCCCGTGGGCGTTATCGAATCTAGGTATGAGCTCGTCCGATAGCGCCGGATGGCCCTTGCCGTTGACAATGTGCAGGCGTGAAGCAATGGGGGTGGGATCTCCCGAAAGGCTGGTTTTGATGCGAACTTTGCCGGTCACCTCACCCCAATCCCAGGACCGGATGGGGACCTTTTGTGCGTCTCCTCCATTTCTTGATATTCGAAACAGCTCGAACTGTAGCTCTTCGTTGGCTTCCACGAAGAAGATGGTCTCGCCGTCGGCGCTGAAGACCGGCGATAGCGGTAATCGATCGGTCTGAAGACAAATCGTGTCTCCCCCCGTCAAGTCCATCAATAGAAGATCGTAATCGTTGCGTCCCGGCCAGTTAACGACCAACGTCTTTCCGTCCGGACTCGCACCCGGGAAAGTCTGAGACGAAATGGATTGGGTTGCCAAGATCCGTACGCTTTGGTCTGTGGCGTTCAACTCGACGAGACTGTCGGGCGATGATCTGCCCTTGGATAGGTAGACGATCCGTTCCCCTCCGGGGAGTGGTTGTGGACGGAGCTCGAGACCCGGATCAGACGTCATCGGCATTGCTTCGTTCGTGGTGAGATCCAAACGCCAGATGTCCGGGTCGCCGCCCGTGGCGGAGCTGTAATAAAGAAACTTCCCGTCGGGTGAGAAAGCCGGGTCGAGCTCGATGGCTTCGGTGTCCACCAGGGGGCTTTCCCGGTCCGAATCGAGATCGAGGACGAAGATGTCCGTGTCTTCGGTGTCGTCGCGCAGGAACGCGAGACGTTTACCGTTGGGAGACCACGCGGGCCGAGAGTCCATGGCGCCGCTCGAAGTCAGACGGCGCGCTTTTCCGTTCTCCAGATCCAATAGCCATAGCCACCCGCGGGCGGCGAAAGCGATCGTTCGGCCGTCCGGCGACGGTGCCGGGTCGGTAGGCCCGACTCCCATGACTGGAAGCTCGAATCCTTCGAGGTAAACGTGATGGCTGTACCCTTCGATTTTCGGATAGCGATTCGACCACTGCGCGCCCGACACAGTTGCCCATCCGAGGAAAAGCACCATGAGTGTTGTTGCTTTTTTCACTTTTTGCTCCCCTGATTCGAAGAGATTAGGCCACCTGAACGCTTTCTTCAAACTTACGACACAGGTATTGACGTTTGACACAGACCGGTGGAAGACCTATTTAGAAGAGTCATGAAGCAAAACGTCGCCATATCGACTTTGGTGTTCTTCCTTTTCGCAGCAGGCTTACCTGCTGACAAAGGTCAATTTGAATTAAAAGAGATTTTAATGCATCTCGAGCGATTCATCGAGACGAATCCGATCTCATCGGTCGAGGCGGTTTTTGGATTCGTGATCGAAATGGTCGCGGCACCCTCGAATGCCCAAAATGCAAGAGATGGAGTATTCGAAGCCGAGTCCGTGTACGACAACTACGAGTACAAGCACGTCGTTTCGCTCGAGGTCAAAGACGGAAAGATTGTGTCGGTCCATTACGACGAACAAAAAAAAGACGGGCACGGAAAGAGAGACGATGAGGAATATTGCAAAGAGATGAAAGCGGGAAGCGGAGCCTCGCCCGCCGAAGTCTACCCGCAGTATGAGAAAGCTCTTCTTCAGTCCCAGGACCTGGCCAAAATCGATGGCGTCAGCGGAGCCACCTACTCACTCTACCGATTCAAGACGACGGTGATTCGAGCGCTCCAGAAGGCGGAAAAATAGCAGGGCTTCATGTCCAACCAGCGAGGTATCAAAGGTAAGCTCTTCGACCCATGGCCTGATAGGTATGACGAGTGGTTTGAAACACCGATTGGAACACTCGTGAAGGGCTACGAAAGTGCGCTTCTGCTGGATTTAGTGCGGCCTCGACACGGCGAGTCCATCCTGGATGCGGGTTGTGGAACGGGAATCTTCACTCTCGACATTCTCTCCTTGGGTTCTCGTGTCATCGGGTTAGAGATTTCCCGGCCCATGCTCATGCGGGCGAGGCAAAAGGCCAAGGGATACCCTTTCTGTGCCGTTGCGGGCGACATGATGTCTCTGCCTTTTGCCGATGAAGCATTCGACAAGGTCGTATCAGTGACTGCGCTCGAGTTTATCGAGGACGCACGATTCGCTGTCAAGGAGTTATTCCGTGTGACGAGAAAAGGAGGGATCCTCGTCGTGGCCACGTTGAACAGCCTTGGCCCTTGGGCAGCTCGCAGAAAGCGAAAGGCTGAGAGCGGCCATGATCTCTTTCAAAAAGTGATTTTCAGATCACCGGAGGAGATTCGTGCAGTCGCTCCCGTGGACGGCGTCGTGAGGACCGCCATACATTTTTCAAGCGAAGAAGATCCTGACAAGGCGCGTGAAATTGAAAACGAAGGCCAAAACAAAGATTCGACCACGGGAGCCTTTTTAGCCGTCAAGTGGCACCGACCTTGAAAGTAAATGCTGTCTCAAGCTCTCAGGAACTCTTCCGGAACCTTTCTTAGTCTGGCAATATCCATGACTTTGTTTTTGACGTCGAAACCCGACGGGCACTTGACACGGCAAACCGAACATTCATCGCAGGGTATGGTGGGCATTTCCACGTCATTTAGATTTCTCCGAGCCTTCAAGAGTTGCTCGTGTCCGTAGGCATACATATAGGCCCGCATAAAAGTGGGAATATCGAGGCCGTGGGGACACTGCGGGATGCATTCACTGCAGTGTGAGCAGAAAAGGCCCGTTGCAGATCGTGGTGGTCCCGAATCGAGCTTGAGGTTGACTTTTTCTTGGTCGGTTAGCGGTAAATCCTCCATCACGGATATGGCTTCATGCAATTGGTTGACGTTCTCTGAAACTCGGGATCGCGGTGTGTATGTTCTCGTTTTGGAGAGCCCATTTCAATGCGGCTTTCGGGTTGATCATTTCTTTCTTTGTGTCTTTGTCCCAGTAGACTCCCGCCTGCGTCTTCATCGCTACAACTCCCATGCCTTTGCTGGAAGCATATTCAACGGCTTGATTCAGCTCCTCGAGGTGATTCACTCTGAAGTTATACCGTGTGAGCACGACATCAAAGACATCGCCGTCCGTGGCTAGTCGGATGATTTCAGGCTCGTTGGCATGGGTTGTTACTCCCACAAACTTGGCTTTGCCTGATCGTTTGAGCGCTCTCAACGTCTCCAAGTACGGCTCATGCTCCATGATCTCTTTATGTTGGATTCCACCAAGGTAAAAGATATCGATGAAGTCGAGCTGGAGCCGTTCGAGGCTTTCGTTGAACGTTTCTTCGAGTTTCTGGGGACTTATCGCTGCTTTTACTTGTTCCGCAGAACGGTACTTCCACATTCCTATGCTCGTTCCGATCACGAACGAATCGCGTGGACGGCCTTGGAACAGCCGACCGAACATTTTCTCGTCGTTACCTTCGTTGTAATCTGCCGAGGTGTCGATGTGTTTTATTCCAGCGCGGAGCGCCTCCTCGGCAACGCCCGTTGCATCGTATGTGCCCATACTGACGATGGGCAGTTTGATCCCAGTCTTTCCCAGAGTGCGGTAGATGACTGGCCGCTCCTTCGTCTGCGGCTCGGAGCGCTCGTGAGGTTCTTTGGCGGCCGGTACCAATACCGTACCTGCTAGGCCGGTCATCCCACTTTTAATAAAATTTCGACGGCTCTTGATTTCAGTCATATCGCCCTCCTAATGCGCGTATCCATTAGTGACGTTCCAGCGAGGTAATGGTAGCAACACCGGTGCCAAGAAGTGGATAGGTGCACCTCTTTCCTGAAATACCTTCATCGTTTGGATAGGGTAGATTACCCAAGGTTTGGAAACAAGAAGCTCGTTGATTTGAATTCGAAAAGAACGACGTCACGAGTCTTTACAAGGATACTCGAACCTTTACACGCGCGTGGGGACTCGCTTTGGCGATCAGGTTGTGAGCTTTGAGCAGTAATCAATAAGAAACTGAAACGCTTTGTCCGCTTTGGCTGCGCAGTCCGGCGAAAGTTGCTCGGACAGGCCGAAGCAGTTGGCGGAGATTCCTAAAAGGTTCGCCTTTGCCCGGCTACCGAAACCGTCCCTTGCAAGAGCGAGGATCGCGCCCCAGTCGAATACATGAGAGATGAAGCCGCCTGCGGGGATAAAGCTTTCTTTGGCGGTGAGTGGAACGAGCTTGAACGGCACCTCCTCGTCAATAACGAGGGCGTCGATGACAAGGAGCTCGTCGAACCTCGCAATAGTCTCGGCGAGAACGATGTCCAGCTCGTAGACTTCGAGGCAGTTGAGCGCCGAACCGAAATGCTTTCTTAGACGATGAACCAGGTCGAATCCAACACCGTCGTCCTCGCGAAGAGTGTTTCCGACCCCTACGACGAGAAGGTCCTGCCGAGCCCCATTTCCAGACATCCGGGTTCAACTCGAGATCAGGGAGAATCCATATCCCCGTACAAGTGGGTGGATAACGTTTCCCCGTCGTGTCTTTCGATCGTGACCGTGAGCGGCATACGTCCATAGGCATGAGTCGAGCATGACAGGCAGGGATCGTAGCAACGGATGGCCATTTCCAGCTTGTTCAGGTCGTTCTGCTGGATTTCGCCGTTCTTGACGATATCCTCGGCAACCATCCGAACGCTTCTGTCCATGGCGAGCTTGTTGTGCGCCGTCGAGACCAGCAGGTTCACCTTCGTGATTCTTCCATCGTCGTTCGCCCAGTAATGATGGAATAACGTTCCCCGTGGTGCCTCCAGAACGCCGACGCCTTCACCTCCTTTTCTTTCCACCGGAACGCGAACGTGGGTGCTCATGATCTCGGCGTCCATGAGGAGCTCGCGAGCCCGTTCCGTTGCGTAGAGCAGCTCGATCATTCGGGCGTAGTGGTAAAAGAGGCTCGATTGAATCGGTTTTCCGTCACCTATCTGCTTGAGCTCCTTGAGCTCCTCGGCGGCGGCCGGAGTGGAGATCCCCTCCGCCACGTTGATGCGTGACAGGGAGGCTACACGATAAGCTCCGTCGTCTCCACGTCCTTTCATCGCCACGCTCTTCGTCCAGCTCTTGGCGTCCGCACGCTCCTCGATGTGGCTCAGATAGTCGTCCGCTTCGAACTCGCCGAGTACGCTGCCCTGATGGTCGATGGTGCGAATCGTTCCGTCGTAAAGTGCCAGATTCCCATCTTTGACGAGGGCCATGTGACCGCTCGGAAAGGATGCGAATCCCATGAAGAGCTCCCGATTCTTCGCGAACAGGTCCTTTATCAATCCGACCGCTTTACGGGCCAGCTTGACGCCACTCAGCACGCCCTCGATCAGCTTGATCCGCTCGAGGTACTCGAGGTGCTTGCTCATACCTCCGGGAATGCAGGCAACCGGGTGCAGTCTGCCTCCACCTACACAATCCACGATATCCTGTCCGACTTTTCTCAACTTGATGGCATTTTTTGCCACCCCCTCGTTGTTGTCGAGCATACCGAACACGCTCCGGTCGGCTGCAGCGACATCCGGTCCGAGGAAATCGGGCATCCCGCAGAAGAAAAAGTGCAAGGCGTGAGATTGAATGATCTGGCCGAGGTTGAGTAGCTCCCGCAGCTTGGTCGCAGCGGGAGGCGGCTCCACACCGAGAAGTGACTCGGCGGCTTTCACTGAGGCGAGATGATGGCTCACCGGGCAGAAACCACATATGCGGCTGGTGATCATGGGCATGTCCCAGAGCATCCGTCCCTCGCAGAACTTTTCGAAACCGCGAAATTCGGCGACTCCGAAGAAAGCATCCGATACCTTGCCCGCTTCATCGAGCGTGATCGTAACCTTCCCGTGACCCTCGATGCGGGTTACGGGATCGACCTGAATCGTCCTGACCGCTGCCATGGGTGAGACCTCCTAGTCTTTTCTGAAGGGCATCATAGAAATGGGTAGTGTGTATCGATAGCCGGACCCGACCAGATCGTGCCGGAAACGCAGAGCCCCTCCGGGAAGCAATGAGCCCAGCGCGTCGATCCATTTCGCTCCGGTTTCCCTCACCTTGGGGGCGGGTCCCATACAGCCTTGGCAAGGTACGTTGTGTTGCAGGCAACGGGCTCCGCAACCCTCCCGGGTCGCCAAACCGAGACACAGTACCCCTTGCTCCAAGAAACAAACGTCGGGGTCGATTTCATCGAGCTCCATGATGGGATTGATCTCATCGGAGATGAACTTTCGCTGGGGGTTCAGCATTTCCTTGTGTTTCCGACGGCATTCGTAGCAAAGGTTGTGGGTGGGGATGCGGGCTTTCGTTCCGGCCACAAGGTCTTTCAAAGAAGACAGAACAAGCTCGGGCGGCGACGGGCAACCGGGTATGCTGCTGTTTACCTCGACAATATCGGCGACCGTTTGAACATGCTTGGTCAACGATGGGACGTAGCTCGGATCGGGAAGTGAGCCTCCGCCGTTCGTGCTCTCGGATTGAGAATAGGCCCTGTCGATCACAGCTGCTACCGGGAAGAGGTTCCTGAGACCTGGGACTCCTCCGAAACAGGCGCAAGTGCCCAGCGAGACCAGAAGACCGCACTTTTCTCTGAATGCCTCGAGCCGCTCAACGTTGTCGGAGTTCGCTACACAACCCTCGACGATGCCGATGTCCAATTGAGGAGGCTCCTTGATATCCATGAGATAGGAGAACTTAACGTCCAGCATCTTGTGAATCTCGATGAACCTTTCGTGCAGATCGAGCATGTTGAGCTGGCAACCGAAGCAGCCCTGGAGAGGCAGGATGCCGGCGGTGGGGCGGCTCTTTCCCACACCAGTGCTCGGTTGAATCCGACGTATTTCACTCGGAGTGAGCTTCTCGGCGTCTTTGGCATTCTCCGAGAGCCCGAAAGACTTCTCGAGGTAATCCTTGCAAACGCGCGGACCGAACCGAATGCCCAAGTCGAACGCCACGGTCTCGAGGGCGTAGGCGAACTCGGCTGCGTCGAACATCCTCCTCGTCGCGTCTTTCTCCAGTGCTTTCTCGATGACATTCACCAGGGGTTTCGGCACGTCCGGATTGATACTTAGAATCGGCGGGAGAGGATCGTTGGCAATCTGGTTGATGAGGCTCAAGGTGTTGCCTTTGAAGGGAAGTAGGTTCGTCACCATTTCGAAGAGAACAATACCCACCGAGAACAGGTCCGACCGGTGGTCCAGATCCTCCCCTCTGGCCTGTTCGGGTGACATATAGCTCGGAGTACCCATCCTCTGGCCGGCCTGGGTGAGCGAAGGCAGCTTCGCCGCCTGGGCGATCCCGAAATCGGTGATCTTGACGACACCGGAGCTCATCATCATGAGATTCGCCGGCTTGATGTCACGATGGACGACACCATTGTTGTGAGCGTGCTCGAGCCCGTTGAGTAGTTGCACCGCTATCGAGAAAACAAGATCCACGGGAAGAATGTCGGTACCTTTTATGATTTCGAGTATCGTCGGACCGTCGATGTACTCCATCACGATGTAGTGGGATCCGTCGTCGTCGCGTCCGAAATCGATGATGTCCAGGATGTTGACATGTTTCAGATTGGCCGAGGCTTTTGCCTCACGCTCGAACCGTTTCACGAAATCTATATTTTGTGAAAGATGAGGGTGGATCCGTTTGATGGCCACCGTTCTCTCCAAAGATTTCTGGATGGCCTTGCTGATGTTGGCCATCGATCCCGAACCGATTTCCTCTGTGATGACGTAGTTCTTCTTAAGACTCATTTTGCTCTCCCGATCCCGCAACTTCGCAATATCTTCAGCTCAAAATCACCGTGCCTGCCGCCTCCACTATCTCGGTCAGTTGAGAAGAGAACTCTCCGATTTTCTCCACACATTCGTTGCCCTCTCTCGAGCAGGTCGAAATGATGTGCATCCTTCTGTCGTCGATGCCTCGGCTGTTGAGGATCTCTTTCAGTAGGTTGGCCCTTCTTTCGAGATCGACGTTTCCGATAAGGTTGTGACAACAGCCCTCTCCGCAGATCAGTAGAAGCACACCATCGAAACCCTTGACGAAGGCGTGCATGATCAACTGCGTGTCGATTTGACCACCGCAAACGACCCAGAGAGGCATGATTCCCACAGGCCATTTCAGTCCCTGCTCACCGGCTCGATCCATACATCGATAACCACATCCATCGCAGGCGATGGCCAGAATCTTTTTGCCTTCTCCTGCATGTTCAAATCGAGAAAGGATGTCCACCGCGTTGAACAGATAAGTTGTGGGACAGACCACTAGATCCCTAGCTCCGGCGGGACAAGCGGTCACGCAATTGCCGCATCCCCTGCACCTGCGTGGATCGATGGTGGAGACTCGATGGTCCCCCTCGAGCGAGACGGCGTGGAACATGCATGTCTTCACACAGGAGCCGCAACCGCCGCATAGTTCAGGATTTACCCTGCTGACCGTCACCCGGTGGTAGATTTCCTTACGGTTCAAGAGATTGATCACCATCGCCGCCGTTCCATCGGCGGCCAGCAGCCGCGCGCCCAGTCCGTTCGTGTCCGTTTGTAGTGGATTGATGACGAAAATACCCCGATCCTGTGTCTGTGAACGGGCGGTGGTCTCATCCTTGGCGGCAAAGGCACCGTGCTCGTCGATGTCGATATGAAAGACGGTCTGGAGTTTCTTGATCGTACGGGTGTTGTTCTCGAGAGACAAGACCACCGCTCCAACGGGAAGCTCGACATCCGTTCCGCCGGAGTTGAACTGCAGCACGTAGTCGCCGGTGTAGCCGTGAAAGTCCGTGATCTTCGCGTCATGATGGACGCTGAAGCGGGGGTGACGCATAACGTAGGCGAAAGTAGGTTGAATGTGCGAAGCGTCCGATTTAGTGATTGAGATTTCCGAGCTCTCGTGAAGGAGGAACACTTTGTATCCCTCATCCAATAGATGTTGCGATATGACGATGCTACTCGAGTTTGCACCCACAATAGCAACGGCCTGTCGTGGTGAAATCTCACGCGTCTTTATTTCCGGTGACACCTTTGTTTTTTCGAGTCCGGTCTCGACGAGCAGTTTCGCCTTTTGTTGAAGGGCCTCGCGACTCGAGTCGTGAGGTTTAACGACCATGTTCTTGAGGTTGACCACCTCGACACGATTCGGATTGATGCCACTTTTCTCGAGGCATTTGAACAACAACTCACCGTTACGGGTTTGTCTGTAAGCTATTGGAGATTCACCCGCCAGAACCAGAGACTCCAATTTTTTTGACTGGACTTCGTTTAGTAGGTCGTCGAACGCGCCGTTCTCGTAGTAATTGTCGAAGACCTTCACCGACTCGAGATGAGCAAAATTCTCCGTCAGGGATTGGAAATCCAATGCCTCACTGAGTAACCCATCGCATGTGCAGAAGAAGAGACCTTGTTTCATAGCACTCACCTTTGTTCATTCTGTCGAGAATGGGAGCTTCTAACCTCTCGTAATGTGGGCCGGGTCGATCGGGCTTTCCAGAGTCTCTTTATCCAGGAGAAACCGGGTGACGAAATCGCTTTCTTCCGTGAGCTCAGCTTGGACGATGTGGAAGCTCGCGTTCTCGGAATGGGACTCCACGACGTCGAATACCTTGACAACGAGCGGCGGCACATCCGGCATCTCGCGGAGATACGGCTTGAGCATCAGGGTTTCTCCGCTCCGGCAGGGGCTTTTCACATGAAACTCGAAGATCGTGCCGGTCTCGTCGATGCTGCACCGCGGGACGAATCCTCTCCGTTCGCTGTCGTCCTGGACGATAGAGACGGGCAACGCGAGAAAAAAGCTCTGTTGCGTCGGGTTGTCGCGAATAACGCGGACTCCGCGCACCGAGTACATGGTGGTCGGTGCGGGAACGCCTTTGAGTTGAATCGGAGCCATTTTTATGGCAAGGGTCGAATCCTCAACCTCCGCGTAGGTCGAATCTGAGATGTAAACCATTCCCTGAGCGGCCTTGCTCTCGATTCGGGACGATAGATTGACCTCGTCTCCGATGACGGTGTATTCCATCTGCTCCCGGGATTCCGATGTTTCCGGCAACGAACTCGCCGGTGTTCAAACCGATACCCATCCAAATGGGATCTTGCCCTTCTTCCATCAGGGAGTAGTTGAAATCGAAAACGGAGGCTTGCATGCGTACTGCGGCTTCCACGGCATGGGCGTGGGGATTGAACTCCGGGCCTTTGTCGTCGAGTCCCCATAGAGCCATGATGGAATCGCCCCCGAACTTGTTGACCATTCCCTCGTACTCGAAGATGATCCCGACCATTTTGTTGAAGTATCGGTTGATAACAGCTACGACATCCTCGGGTGACTTTTTCGACGACATCTTGGTAAAACCGATAATGTCGGAGAAAAAGATGGTGCCACGCTTGATGTCACCCCCCAGCTTCAGATCCAGCTCCTCGTTCATTACTTTTTCGACGAGAGCCGGCGACAGAAAACGTTGAAGACTGGTTCGCTTCGCTGTTTCGTTCTCGATCGCTTCCAGTAACTTGGAGTTCTTGATGGCGATGGCCGCCTGGCGGGCGATACCCTGGAGCAGCGATAGATCATCTTGAACGAATTTTTTGGATTGATCCATGGTGTCCATTTGGATCACGCCGATGCTCTCTCCGGCGTGCACCATGGGGACACAGGCCAGTGAACGGATCTGAAATTGAAAACGCTCTCGTCCGCTTGCAAAACGTTCATCGTGGATCGCGTCCGAGCTCAGGATCGCCTTCCCCTCGTTGAGTGCCATCCCGACTACCGTGCGGCTCACCGACAACTTTTCCTGATTTTCCGTTGAAGACGCTCGCGTGCGGACGGCCTTGGTATTGAGGATGTTCGTGTTCGCGTCGTCTCGAAGCATGAGGAAGCCTCTGTCCGCTTGGGGAAACACATCGAAGATGCAGTCCATGATGTCTTCCATCAACTGATCCCGGTTCAGCTGTGTTCCAATGACTTCGCTGACCTTGTAGATGGTCTTCAGCTTTTTTCTTTCATTTTCGAGAGAGGAAGTTTGATCGGGGGCCTGTCTGTCGAACTCGAGACTATCGAGCTCAACGGCAAGCTCGAGAAAATTCTCCCCGTCGCGACTTTCAACCGGGGATTCGCTCAGATCCAATGACTCGACATGAACTTGCTTCGGCGAAGGCTCCGGCTGGGCGTTGTGGTCGGCTGCCGTATTTGCGTCCGCGCCGGCCGCAAATTCGACGTCCTTGAAAGCTTCAAAAACGAACTTCGTTTGTCCTATAGTGATGACGTCGCCGTCCGAAAGGACCGTTTCCTGTATCTTTTCGCTGTTGACGAACGTACCGTTCGAGCTTTTCAGGTCAACGATTTTGAAGTGTCCGCCGGCGAAATCGATCCGGGCATGACGCCTCGAAGCGCTTTGGTCCTCTAGATAGATTTGAGATGTGGGATCTCGGCCCAGAATTATCGCAATCGACTCGTGGTCCCGCAGAAAGAACTCTCCAGCGTTGGATAGTCCTTCTTGGACGGTCAGCACCGCCATCTTCAGAGCTTTCTGGTCCTCGTACCCAACCGCAATCCTTGCCACGGGCCGGAAATCGCGGGCCAATTTTATTGTGAAGACTTATTCTGTTTTGAGTTAAATTCCTTATTATTATAAGTTTGCGGGAATCAGTTTGCAACCATCAGACGAGGGGATAATGTGTTCGATTTCAATGGAAGGAGATATATGAAGAGCTAGAGGTTAGAACCGAAAACCCGAACCCACATGGAATCGCGTGCCGCCCTCCAGATCCCAACCCACGTCGGCCCGGACGCCGATGACGGCAATGCGTAAGAAACAACCGACTCCGACACCGTGGTGAAACTCGGAGTCGCGCAGCCGTTGGCCGTTGTCAAAAACCGCGCCTGTGTCGTAAAAGAAATGAACGCCGGCCCTATAAAAGGACAAGGGGGAGGTCAAGGGAAGCCTGAGCTCCACGGTGCCGTGGGCGATGTTGTCGCCGATGAAACGTCCTGCCTTGGTGCCGCGTAAGGTCGCCCCGCCGCCGAGGAAAGGCTGCTCATAGGCGGGAAGTGGGCTGTCAGACAAGTGGGTGTAAAACTGCGCGGCGAGCAGGGACCTGCCGATGAGACGTTTGTATCCGCGCAAATCGAAGCTCAAGCGGTTGACGTCAGGGCGCTCCACTCCCTCTTGGAAAAAGTAGTGCCGCCACCCGATCCCCAAGTAGACGGCGTCGCCGGGGACCGAAGCGTCAACGCGTGTGTCTATGATCGCACTTGCACCCAAAGTGACGAAGCGCTCTTCCCAAGGCTCGAACGAGACGTCCGTCCAGTCACCCTCGAAGCCTAGGCTCAAGAATCGAAGCCGAGACGTCAGGCCTGCGCCGATTTTGAACCGGTTATCGGGAATGTCGAAGTGCGGATTCACCGTCCGCTCGCGATCGGTAAAGAATCGGATGTGATGTGTCGTTCGTCCCTGACCTAGTTTCTGCAAAGGGAAATCACCCCGGATCGCAACGCGACGTTCGCCTCCCCAGCTCAATGGAAATGACAGACGTCCGCCTTCGGTGAAGAGATCGACCAAGGCCAAGTTGGCGCCGATCGTGATTCCGTACTCGTCGGACAGCTTGAAGATGGGGCCCACCATGAAACGGCTTGGAACCGAGCGTTTTTCCCGCACTACGATAACCAGGGCGACATCACTGCTTTCGTCGAGGCCGCGGTACCGAACCCGGATATCGACTTCCGCAAAGCGTCCGCTCGACGTGAGGCGCTTTTTGATCAGCTCTGCGTCGCCGTCACCAAAGGGATCACCGGGAGCGATGGCTGCGATCTGCAAGACATCCGGATCCGGTGTCTCGTGGTTGCCGTGAACGCGGATCGAATCAATTCGCCTTTCGGATGGTGCTGCACCGCACAGAAACACTAGGGCCAAGAGACCGATAACCCACCATTGGAGGCTTCTCATGGTTTCTTCGGTATCTTCTGCTCAGTGCCGAGAGGCGCGAAGCGGTACTTCACCTTTGTTTCTGCAATGGCGTAGTCATAGAACTCTTTGGTGAATTTGACGGCCAGACTCCCGCCGGCGGTCATCACGCTTCCGTAAGCGGAGATGTCATGAACCAACCAGATGTCATCGAAGGGCTGGTGCATCGTCATCGAGGCCTCGATCGTGCCGATTCGAACCAGCCACTTGGCGGGGAGGAAATCGAAGCCCACGTTGTCCAAGGTCATCTGCACGATCTGATGATCGGTTGGGTCAATGAGTAGAGTCACGAGAAAGACCTTTTCGAGCTTGGCTTCAATCTCGTCTTCGAGCTCATCTTCTTCGTCCTCTGGCTCGTCTTGATTGTGTTCGTCTTCGCTGTCCTCATCTTCATCGTCGTCGTGAAACATCTTTTCCGGGTAGTATTCCACGATCACAACTTCGCGCCCTTCGAACTCCCGCCGTCCCGCGAAGTAATAGTTGCCCGGCTCGAAGTCGAAGCCAAAAAAGACGTCACGGCTTACACCGCGGCCTCGCTTGTTCTCCTGTTCGAGCTTGTCGCGCCATTTGCGCTCCTCTTTGGCACGCTCCTCCTCGGAGACTTTCACTCCGTTGACCGACAGGGGACTCCGGACCAGATAGCCGTCATCGACGTACCAGATGTACTCGCGCTCGAAGCCCTGGAGGGGGGCGGTTCGAATCGAGCTTTCGAACTTCAAGACCTCGCGCTCACGGAAGACGTAGTTGTAGAGGAGATCCCAATTGATTTCCCGTTTTTCCAGGACTTTCTCCATAAATGTGTCGATTTCGTTGTCGGATTTCGAAGCCTGGTGCGGGCCGCTGCCGGTGGAAGATTTGGCAAGAGTCAGAGATAAGACGAGGAAGAAGCTCATTCGGGACATAAAAAACCCTCGTTCAGAGAACGAAAAGGAATCGCCGAAGGTTCCCATGACGATCAAAATTCGAAAGGCTTGACGTATTGGGCACATTGCACATATACATTCGGGAGGCCCAGCAGAAAGACCATACCATGATGAAGATGAATGTCGTCCCGGTCGCTCTTATTTTTACATTGATGCAATTGGCAGTGCCCGCTCACGGCCAGACCATCACCACCCAGTCCTTGCTGCAGGAGATGATCGACCTCGGGCATTTGGCCGAGTTTCCTGAGCCTTCTTATAAAAACGTACAGTTTTCGTCCTACGACCGGCGGAGCCGATTTCCCTCCTCGCCCGGATGGTTTGCCAACGATGACGGTTTTGGTGGAGAGCCCGTTCCCGGCTTCGAGAAGGTTCTCGACGAGCCGGACTCCGACGGGATCGGTCGGTACCTCATCTGTGACGAGAAGGGGCCCGGCGCTATCGTTCGGCTTTGGACGGCGGCCATCGAAGGGCAGATCCGTTTGTTCCTCGACGGTGCCGATACTCCCGTTTACGAGGGTCCTGCGGAGCCTTTCTTCAAAACGACTTACGAAGCGATTACGGGAGAAGATGGTCCCTACGAAGACACCTATAGCCAGGCTTCCGCCGGGTATTTTCCGATTCCCTTCGCGAAACAATGTCGTATCGAATGGACCGGCGATCTGAAAGAGCTTCATTTCTACCAGGTTCAGCTGCGTTTGTACGAATCGGGAGCGAAGGTTACACCTTTCAGCCCGAACGACGTAAGCAAATATTCCGGCGACATCGAAAAAGTCGCCAAGATGCTTGCGAATACTGAAAAGTTGTGGCGTCCCACGGCAAGCGTTCGCCACGAGATTGTGTCCCATCTGCCTCCAGGCGAGACCAAAGAGGTCCTACACTTGGAAGTTGCCCTGGAACCTGCGCTTCCGGGTGATCCCAGCGAACACTTAGGTGTAAGGGGCACTAAAGCCATCGAGCAGCTCACGCTCAAGGTGCAGGCTCCCGATGTCAACAAGGCGCTGCGCCAAACCTTGTTGAACATCCACTTCGACGGCGATACCTACGGCCAGGTCCAGGCCCCGCTGGGCGATTTCTTTGGAGCGGCGCCGGGTATCAATCCCTACGATTCTCTGCCTTTCACGGTGCTTCCCGACGGAACCATGATCTGCCGGTTCCTCATGCCTTTCCGGGAATCGGCGCGGGTGGTCATTGACAATCGAGGCTCGCAATCGGTTACGGTGACCGGTTCCGTGAACGTTAAAGACCATCGCTGGAAGGAAGACTCGACGATGCACTTCCGTGCTCGCTGGCGTATGGATCACGATCTGGTCGCCTCAGGGGAGAACCCACAGGACCTTCCCTTCGTTCTTGCCAACGGCAAGGGCGTGTTCGTCGGCGCGACCTCTCTACTTTTGAATCCGACGTCCGTACCTTCCTCGTGGGGCAACTGGTGGGGAGAAGGCGACGAGAAGATTTTCGTAGACGACGACGAGACGCCGTCCATCTTCGGCACCGGAAGCGAGGACTATTACAACTATGCCTGGTCCTCGAGCCGCATCTTCGCCCACGCCTACTGTGGGCAGCCGCGAAATGACGGACCGGCGAACCGTGGATTCGTTACGAACTACCGCTGGCAAATCATCGACCCGATTCCGTTTCACCGCCGACTGGGTTTTTACATGGAGCTTTTTAGTCACGAGCCGGTTCCGGATTTTTCCTATGCTCGGTTGGCCTACTATTATGGATTGCCGACGATCAACGATGATCATGTATTGATCAAGGACCGGGACGTCCGCCCGTTGAGCCTACCCGAGACCTGGCATCCGATCGGCCGAAAGTACACCGAGAAAGCCGTTTTTTACCAGGCGGAGGCCCATGTTGTGCGTGAGCCGCGTGAACCGGCGGTCTCGTTGCGGAAAGGCGCTCTTTGGGCGGGTGGCCGAATGCTGGTTTGGCACCCGGCTGGTGCCGGTGACGAGCTCACGCTCCAAGTGCCTGTTGAGAAAACCGGTGAATTCACGATCGTCATCACGGCGGCACGTTTTCCCGACGCCGGCGCCTTCTCGGCTCGGCTCGGAGATACTACCTTGACCTTCGGCGACTCGGAGACAGTGGATCTGGCCGTACCCTATCGCACCTTATCTCGGAATTTCCGATCGCAGATGGTCGCTCTCGACCGAGGTGTCCACACGCTTTCGCTTCGCTGCGAAGGGGAGGGAAGCAAAGACGTCGGCCTGGATTTCATCTGGTTAGTCCCGAAGAGAGAATAAATCCGGAACGAGGCGCGGAAGCGCCGAGCTCCACGACTTTGAGTGCTCGAGTTCTTGAGTACTTGAGTTCTCTAATTGAGACTAGCGGCCGAAACGAGAATGAAAAAGGGACCTGTCCCTATTTTCTAATTGAAGCTATCGAGGGCGGTTTTTTCTTCGCGGAAGATGTCGATGAGATTGTGTAGGCCCACGAGGCTGATCATGCGTTCGACTCGGTTTTGAAGTCCCACGAGCTTGAGAGAGCCGGTTCCCTCCGCCGATTTCCGATAGAGGTTGACGATGCCGCCGATAGAGGCGCTGTCGATGTACTGGACTTGAGACATGTCGATGAGGAGCTTCTCGGTTCCTCCGGTCATGAGGTTCGCAATGTAGTCCGTGAAAGAGGTGAGGGTCTGGAATACGAGGCGCGGCTCTTTGACACGCACGACCTTAACATCACCAACCGATTCGACTTGTAAGTTCACCTAGGGACACCTCTCAACACGAGACTCTCATTCCAGTTTACGAGAAAATGAACAAAATGTTCCTCGGGGCTTTGGGCCTCCCGGAGCCGAGGAGTTCAGTATAGTGTGTTTGTCGGGTTTGTCGAAATCCCAAGTTCTCCTTGACTTACTCCCCTCCAGTTTCCGGTGTCGGTGGCAGATCATTCCAGTTCAGGACGCCGTTCCAGACGAGCCGGTAGTCCGAGAGGGTCAGGTATCGGTGGATCGGGTCGAAGTCGAAGGCGATCACGCGGCCCTTGCCGGTGGGAATGTCCAGGATCGCCGGTTTCCCCATAACCTCATCCGCTCCTTTGATGCCGCCACACAAAACGAGCGATTCCGTCGCCTTCTGGGCTTCATCGGAATCTTCGTCTTTCTTGTCTTTGTCGTCGGTCGGAATCTTCGTGCCCCATTGGAGAACGATACGCCCCTCGTCGGCGTGACGTACCTGGTACAGCGGTCGATTCTCCCGAAAGGCGGACGTGATTTCCGGATAGCCGTAGGCGATTGGGTGATCCGGTCGCCGGAACCGTGCCTCGAGCTCGCTGCCCGGGGTGTAGACGTTTTTTACGCGGGCCCGGCGCACGTCTTTGGCGATACCTCCGTCCAGAGGGAGCTGAGAGGCGCCGCCGAGCGTCACCAGTAAGCCGCCGCCGCGAACGAAGTCGTCGATGTGCTGAATCCCTGCCACGTGAGTCCCCCCGTGATGTCTTCCGAGGAAGTGGGTGAGCCGAGAGTCGGATATTCCGTGGTTCGGGTATAGGCAAGCGGGCTGTGGGTCGGGTCGATGCCGTTGACCATACCTTTGAGACCGTCGTAGGTGTTCGGGAAGACGATGACATCGAATCGGTTCAGGAGCCGACCGGCACGGACGTCCTCATCCATGATGAGCGTGTAGGGAATCTCTTCATCATCGAAGACCATGCGCAACCAGCCCGCCGACTCCGTGTCTGCCCAGGTCTGAAGTAGCGCCAATCGGGGAAGATCGAGGCTGTGGCGGGGTACGTCCGGCGCCGAGGGTACGGTCGACGACATCGATGCCGAGCGAATCGGCAACGCCTTCGAGAGCGGGTCGAAGTCCCTGCTGGTCGGCGATGATCCAGGAGCCCGCCGGGTATTCGGCCTCATCGACCGTAAAAGACGTTTCAGCCGCTTCTACATCGAATTCGGCGAGACGGTGACGCGCAGCAAGAAGCGCCTCCTGACCTGTATCTTTGATGAGGTAGAAACCACTTCCACCCGCGACGGTGCCGGAGTGTGAAACGTCCGCGGTGACGAGATCGGTCTCGATGTCTCGCACGGCCGCATCTTCGATGGCCGTGACCTCGACGCCCAGGGTAAACGGAAGCGCCCATCCCACATCGTCGTAAGGTGTGTTAGGCGTCGTGTCCGCGGGGAATTTCTGGGCGATCAAGAGATCGTGAGCGTAGCTTCGATAAGGTTGATCCATGCGCACCAGGTAGGTTCCTGCGGCGAATCTCACCTTCGTCCACTTTGAAGGCAGTCGCGGCAACGCCTGACCTCGATGCCGTGGGAACGCAGGAGGTTCACCATGTACGCCAGCGCTTCCGAGTCGACGTTGCTCCGCCGGTATGGCGACGGCGTAGGGAGGCTCGGTCTCTGCCCTTTTTCACCGCGTTGCGGCCGCGCCGCCAGAAGTTCCGCATCATGTCGTCGGCATGAAGTGCCGCGTACTGAAGCGCCGAGAGCACGCCGGTCTGTTGATAGTTGACGTTGTTACGGAGCGACCACTCGAGCTCCTGGGGAGGCGGCCAGGTTCGATACCACTCCGCCTCGGTCACCGGCTTTCCCGAGGTAGGTCTGATGCTCCGGGTCGAGACGCCGGCGCACTGTCTCGGCGGTGGCGTTGCCGAAGGTCTCGTAGCCCCGGCCGATAGCGTTGTGATTGGTCGCCACCGATTCGGCGTAAATGTGCGCCCAGCCTTCCCCAAAACCCCAGGTCCAGACGCCGGGCATGCCGAGGGAGGTCAGTGTCGCGACCTCGTGAAAGGCAATGGCGTGCCACTCCGTGGTTGTGATGGGATCGAGGTTCACGTTGTAAGGTCCGGTACCGGTCCAGATGCAAAGCAGCGGGATCGATTCATGAAGATCGTGAACGACGACGGGATGCCATTCCAAAAATGCGTCCTGTGTCGCCCGGGTCAAAGCGAGTTTGCGTTGGATTCCGTCGCGGTTGTTATCGTGGAAAACGTACTTCCCCCAGTAGGGAGGCGAGCGGGGAGGAAGACGGTCGAAATCTGTTTTACCTTTGAGGTGCCGATAAAACCAGTCGACCGCTCGGTCGTGGCCGTCCGGTTCGGCTAACGGATTGATCAAGACGACCACCGCGTCGCGTATCGTTTTGATCAAAGGGGTCTCGGAGACCGCCAGACGGTAGGTGAGCTCCATGAGCATTTCCGGGCTTCCCGTCTCCGTGGAGTGGAGTCCACCGTTGAGCATGTAGAAGGGCTTTTCCTCCGCGACGATCTTCTCCATGGCGGCTTCGTCCGTCCGTCGCGGATCGGCGAGTGCCGCCATGGCCTCGCGGGCTTCGTCGAGCCGTGGTCGAGGCTCTGCCGCCTCTCCCACGATGACCAGGAGGATGTCGCGCCCCTCTTCGGTACGACCGATGACTTCGACCCGAACCCGGTCCGAGGTTTCGGCCAAGGTCCGATAGTAGGCGTAGATTGTTTCGGTATTCGAAAGCTCTCCCGGAGCACCGGCGATGTGTCCCAGGTGGTCGGTCGGCGAAGGAACGGTTGGATGTTCGGGAATGGTGGAGACCCAAGGAGAGACGAACCGCTCTTCCGTCGTTGCTTCGGCGATGGCTTCCTTCGAACCCGCCTCTGGAGTGTCGGGGGCCTGAGCCCAACTCATCGTCACGAGCGCGAGAACGAGGACCAATACAAGGATTACGAGTGTGCGCAGTACCATCTCCAACTCCTGTGCAATTTAATCCTGATGACGACGGCGAGTCATCGAGTCGTCTTCCGGTTCCCTTCTGTCTTCTGTCTTCTGAATTCTGTCTTCTTTCATTACCTAACAATATGAAACTTAACCTGTCGTCCGTCTTGGTAGTGCGCGCCTTCGCCGGTGAAGGCGATGGCCTGCTCGAGTCCCAGACGAAAGTCTTTGCCGCCCCACTCGGGAACGGGCATGGTGACGCTCAACTCGACGGTGAAAATGCTGTTGGGGACGAGCTTGACTTCACCGCGGGCGCCCGTGTCGACCTGCTCCCAGGGGAGGCCGACGAGGGGTCCCGGCTCATGGAGGTAATACCCCAGGGAATGCGAGTAAACCCGGGGTTTCGGGATACCCTCGGCTTTGGCTTTCGTGAGGATATTGCCCAGAATCTGGTTTCCTGTCAGTCCCGTTTTGAACTCTCCGCGGAAGATATCTTGTAGGCGGTTCGCCTCCGACATCATCTCTTGGAACGTTTCCGGCACTTCGGACTCTCCCCGTCGGAGAATGTAGGCCCACTCTTGCGTATCCGTGTTGTAACGCATGTAAATGATGCCGACATCACAGTGGACGAGGTCGCCGCGTCGAATGACCCTGTCGTCGGGACCGAATTTCTCCGCAACCTTCGGATCTCGGCCACGGATACTGAAGAAAGGCAGGAAAGCTCTTTGAAATCCCAGATATCTCGCTCTCTGCCAGTAGTGATAGCGGAGATCGTCGGTGGTCGTCACTCCCGGCGTGATGACGTTGTTGGAAAAGGTCTCTCGAATGATAGCGTGCGAGATGGCGGTAGCCGCCTCTTGGAGATCGATCTCTTCGTCGAGAAGGGTCTCCAGCCACAGGGTGGAGAGCTTTTCCGCCGAGACGATGCGTTTTGCGTACTCCGGGCCGATGGTGTTGACGAGCTTCCCTTTCAAGCTAACCGTCAGTCCGTCCGCCGCCCAAATCGCCTCTGATTCGTTGACGCCGATCTTTTTCGGATCCCTTTCCCGGATGACTCTTGCGAGACAGTCCCACTGGCTTTCCTTTTTTTCGAGATCCCAAGCCCCGGCGTCCCAAACTTTGTCGTTGTGTAGTCCGTTCATGTTCGTGCGGGAAACGCTGAGCCTTTCGACGCCCTTTCCGGGCCCTCGGTCGTAAAACACCAGGATCTGGGTGATGGGGCACCACGAGTCGTAGGGGATCATCGTCTTGAAGACCGGATCGTAGTTGTCCTCATTGGAAATAATGAGCCACATGTTGACGCCCGTCTCCCGCATGATGCCGGGAAGGAGCTCATCGAGTCTCTCCTTGGTGATGCGATTGACGATCTGGGCTCGATCCCTGATGCTCAAGACGGGGGGGAAATCGTTGGAATGAGCTGGTAACGGTAAGAGAGACAAAATCAGGATTGCAAAGATACCCGTTTGCATGCCTTTCATTGTGGCTGTCCTTTCTCCATTTCATTGGACTTGGCGTCTTTGCGCCTCAGCGTCTTTGCGTTTTTTCTTCGATGGAGCTGGCTGGGCCGAAAGATATCACATTCCGGCGGAGCGGGAAGTCTACTCGAAGCGGATTTCGGCGATGCGCGCCGCGAGGCGGCGACGGTCCCGCTCGGAGGCCCGGCGGAGACTCGAAAAACGAAGCTCGAGTCGTTCGATCCGCTTGTCCGTGGAAACGGGAAGAGACCAGCGGATCTCGCTCCATCCTGGACCCAGGTTTTCGGCGCCAAGAAAGGTGCCGTCCCAGCGGAGCTCAACCCTTTGCCCGAGGTTTTCGAGAGGAGCCAACTTGACGAAGATCGTGTCCACGGCAGGTGAAGGACGTCTCAGCAGAATCGTGGCGACTCGCTCCGTGGCCCAGCGGAATCCCTGACCACTCTCTTGTTCGGGCGGAGACCAACCGCTTTCGAAATACAGACGCGATTCGGCCGCGGCAGCGTCAATCGACCGAGGCAGAGGGGGAAGCTCGTTCTCGCGAACCCGGAGCAGGACATGCTCGACGTCTCCTTCAACATCGTCCACCGGCAAGACCTGCTCGAGAAAATCCACAACGCCTCGCTTGATGTAGCTCGGATCGACCATGAAGTATCGAATGTCGAGGAAACGGGCCACCTTGGGAGCGAGGGTTTTCTCGCTCTCTACGAGCTCGGGAGTCAACGTGAGTTTGCCTTTTCGGAGATCCACGAGAGGACGAATGAGATGAAGTCCAAAGTAATAGTCCGTTTTTTCACGGGGAACGCGCGCCGCGGTACCGATGAAGATGCGCTTGCCGTGAAAGGTCTGGTGATACATCAAGTGTCCCGGTATTTGCTCGACGCCGGGGATTTCGACGACCGTAAAATCTCCGGGCTCTTCTTTGATGCGATCGTAAATAGTTGCGACCCCGGCCTGAAAGATGGGGACCGGAACGGCGATGAACTCTGCAACGAGAAGGAGAGTTGCTCCCGCCGTCCATAAAGAACGCAAAGCCGGTTTTGGCGAACGCTCCATCCAAGACGTCCAAATGGCGCTAACGAGGACGGCCAAACAAAGCATCACCAAAATCGAGAAACGAGATGGAGCTCGAAGGTTATGGAGTAGGGGAAGGTGATCGAAAAGAGCAAACGGAAGCGGGATGCCGGTCCGCCAGCCTCCGACGTGAAGAATCGCTCCCAGGCTCAAGACAAAGAAAACCCCGGCGGAAAGTATCCAAAAGCCGTGCGAGCGTCGAACCCGCGGATGAAAGCACGCCGCAACGCCGAGAACGAGAACAAGGTACCCCGGAAAGACCGTTGTTTCCGTCAGGTTGCGATCGAAGCTCTGGCCCCAGTAACTACCCAGTAAGGTCTGTTGGGGCCCCGGCACGAAGTAGGAAGCGACGTTGGCGACGTAGCGGTCGGCGCCGGGATAGGCGGGGTAATCCCACGACGTCAGATCATGATAGATCCGAGTCAATAAGGGTGCGAGCAAAACACCGGCGATCAAGCCGACGACGGCGACTCGCTTCAAGAGGTCGGCACGATTTCCGGTCTGCCTTACGAGCTCCCTGGTCGCGATCAGGATCGGTGAGGAATCCCAAGAAGACCAGATAACTGAGCGCCGTGTACCCGCAAGCGGCGGCAAGCGTTCCGGCACCGAGAAGGTAAAGCCATCGATTTTCCTCCGTCCGCAAGGCCATCAGCAACGCCAGGACGTAAAAGGGAATCCACTCGGTTCCGAGAAGGTCGTAGTGGCCGGCCAGCCTGGCCAACCGATAAGGGCAGTAGGCGAAGACGACGCCGGCCAGAAAAGCGCCGGTTCTCGAAGCGCCCAGGGTGCGCGCGAGCAAATACGCGCCGATTGCAGAGGCAACGAAGGTCCAAAGGATGATGAGATTGGCGCCGGCGACTGGACCGACCGCCTCGTTGAGAGGAATATGCAAGAGTCCCTGCAAGAAGCCCAAAGTGTGTAAGGATAGTCCGATACCTACTGGATAGAAGATGTAGTCACTTTCGAAAGGATTCGTCCCGAGATCGGTAAGGGCTTTTTCGACCCACCAGTAGTTCCAAAGATAGACTCTCGCGTCTCCACCGTCTTCACCCACGTGATGGGTACCGACGTGCCACGCCAGGGGATAGGTAAAGAGGATGGTGAGCAGTGCGTAGAGACCAAGGAGGATGAAGGGTCTTATCCTCCTCCACTTCATGAGGTCCCGGACCTCTTGCGGCGCCTCTGATTGCGGAAGTACTCGATCTGATACTTACGGACCGCGGCGTTATGTTCTCTCAAGGTTTTGGAAAAATGATGGGAACCGTCGTTCTTCGAAACGAAATAGAGGTACTTGGACTCAGCCGGGTACAAGACCGCATCGATGGAATCGTGGCCCGGTGAAGCGATCGGGCCGGGAGGAAGGCCACGGTTCGTGTAAGTATTGTAAGGGGAATCTTGTTCGAGGTCCGCTCTTCGCAGGTTTCCGTCGTATCGGCCCTGGCGTTTCAAGTCGTAGATAATCGTCGGATCGGATTGAAGGGCCATGCCGATCCGGATACGGTTCCAAAATACCGAAGCGATTAGGGGGCGTTCGTCGGCTTGTCCCGTTTCCTTCTCTACTACGGAGGCGAAGGTGACGAGCTCGCGTGGACTAAGATCGAGCTCTCGGGCTCTCGCACGCCGCGACTCATTCAAAACCCTAGTGAAGTGAGACACCATGGCGCGGGCCACTTCATCGGCGGTTGGCTTTCGGGGAAGCTGGTAGGTGTCGGGAAAGAGGTAGCCCTCGAGATCGGTGGCGTCGGGATCGAGAGAAGCAATGAGCTCGGGGCTCAGGAAAACAGGCTCGAGCTCATCGGCCCGACTGACGCCTTTTTCCGCCAGCAAAGCAGCGGTCTCGAAAAGGGTCAATCCCTCGGGAACGGTGACGGAACGATAGTAGACGTCCCCACGGACGAGGCGGTCGATGACTTCGATGGTCGAGCTTGGATCCGAGAACCGGTACTCCCCGGCCTGAATCCGCTGGGTGGCGCGCTGGTACCAAAGAACGGTCAAAAAAAGTCGCTCGTCTTGGATGATGCCCTTGGCCCGGAGATCGCCGGCGATGGATTTGCTGGTCTCTCCCGGTTCGACGGTGAAGAAGACCTCTTCTTCCGTGAAATCCCGATACGGCTCATGGGCCTCCTGGTGGCCGTAATAGACGATACCGCCCAATACCGATGCGGTCAGGAGGATGAGCGCGGCAAGGATTGCGGCGAGCCGCATGGCGCGTTTATACTCCCCGCTCCTCGGCCGCTTGCTTTTGGTCGCGGTAATCGAGGTAGCTTTGCAGAATGTAGGCAGCGGCGACCTTGTCGACCAAGTGCCGTCGTCGTTTTCGGGACACGTTTCCCTCAATAAGAACGCGGTTGGCCGCGACGGTCGTTAGCCGCTCGTCCCAGGGCACGACAGGAATCTCTACCCGCTCGCTCAAAACCTGAATGAACTTTGCGACTTTGCGGGCCTGGGGCCCTTCAGTTCCGTCCATAGAGATCGGCATGCCGACGAGGATTTCGTCGGCTTCCTCGCTGTTTGCCATCGATACGATCTGATCGATATCCCTGTCCAGTCCCTTCCGATAGAGTGTATCCTTGGGGGATGCGATCAAACCGCTTGCGTCGGACAGAGCAATGCCAATCCGTTTGTCTCCAACGTCAAGTGCCATGAAACGCATAGGCTTAGAGCGAAAACTCCAGTATACACTTCGGGCTCAGGCGTGAAAAGCTGAATCTGATTAGAATGATTCACATCGATGGACGGCAAGGAGAAGGGGGCGGCCAGGTTCTTCGCTCCGCCCTGGTACTCTCGGCGGTTACGGGTTTGCCTTTTCGAGTCGAAGGCATCCGGGCCCGGCGGCCGAATCCTGGACTGGCACCCCAGCACCTCCAAGCGGTGCGGATTTTCCGTGAAGTCACGGGTGGCACCTGCAAAGGGGACGAGCTCCGGTCTGAGGTTCTCCAGTTCGTCCCGGGCAAGGTGCGGCACGGATCGTATAGGGTGAAAATCGGAACCGCCGGTTCCGTCACGTTGGTGCTCCAGGCTCTTGCAATCCCTTTGGCTCTAGTCCGGGGAACCTCCGAGCTGGTTCTACGGGGCGGGACGCATGTTTCCTGGAGTCCCTGCTTCAATTATGTCGAGTCGTGTTGGTTGCCCTTTATGACTCGGCTCGGCTTCCAATTGGATGTCCAAATGGAACGGGCAGGTTTCTATCCCAAAGGCGGCGGGGAACTGAAGGCCCGAATCGAGGGCGGCACCGACGTCCAGCCGCTCCGACTGGAAGAGCCGGGGGAACTTGGGTCCGTTCAAATCGTCTCTGCGGCGGCTAAGCTACCGGGTCACGTGCGACATCGGCAGGCGAGTCGTGCTCGGGTCGGGGTCCAGGCCGCGGGTGTCCAACCCTCGGTCCATCTTGTGGAGCTCCAGGCGCTCTCTCCAGGTAGCGTCGTTGCCATCACCGGAATCTTTGGAAAATCAAGGGTCGTGACAGCGGCTCTGGGCGCCCGCGGCAAGAGAGCGGAAAGCATCGGCGAGGAAGCGGCGGCCGCCTTCTGCTCCTTCATCGATAGGCCGGGAGCGGTGGACGAGCACCTGGCCGACCAGATCGTTTTGCCTCTCGCCCTTGCTCCAGGCGAATCGGTGTTTACCACCGTCCGGGTCACCCGACATCTTGTGACGAACGTCGAAGTCATCCGGAAGTTTTTGGATCGCAAGATTGAAGTCGAGGGCGCTGTGGGGGAGCCGGGCCGAGTAAGAATTCAATGAAAAAGGGGTCAGGCACAAGAATTTTGATTTCTTTGCCGGGCTCGGGCAAGGGCTCGGGCTCGGGTAGGGGAATCTAGTTCATGGATAAGCGGTTTCCTTGTATAATAAAGCCATCTTAACCAACGTTTTCTGAGAACCATCTTGAGGATTGGGCCGAAACTTCGCACCCCGCAATCTATGTGGTGCCTCTTCCTGAGTGCGACCCTGTTCCTGTCCATTGGGAGCATCGCGCCGGGGGAGGAGACGCCCAAAGACGTCGAGAACCGGCTGGCCTCGGAAGTGGAGAAGATGCAGCTTCTCGACGAGAAGTTGAAATCTCTTCAGAAGGAGCTCGATTCTCTCGATGTCAAGCAAACCACGCTTCTAGGGGAGCTCCACCGCTTGGAGATGGAGATCCGAGCTTCCCGCGACGAGCTCGAGCTTCTCCAACTCAAGCTCGACCGAGGCTACCGAGAGATCGACGAGCTCTTGAAACGTATCCAAGCACTCGAGCAGTCGATTTCCGAGCTCCGTCCCTACTTGTCGAGCCGGTCCGTCAGCCTATACAAGCTGGGTCGCCTCAGCTACGTTCGCCTCCTCCTTTCGGTCGAGGAACCTCGAGAGCTGACCCGTGCCTACCGATACCTCTCCCGGCTCGCCGAGGCCGACAGCGAGAAGATCGAACGTTTCTTAGTGAACCAGAAAGCCCTCGAAGCCTCGAAGTCAAAGCTTCTTGCGCGTACGAAAGAGATGCTCGAGACGCGGAACCGCCTAGAAGGCACCGCCGAAACGCTCGAGAGCCGGCGGGCCACGAAGCAGTCCCTATTGAAGGAGATCCACGGAAGGCGGGAGATGGCCGAGACGTTGCGCTTCGAGCTGGAGGGTGCGCACGAAAAGCTCGGTGAGCTCGTGGGGAAGCTGGCCCGCGGTGAGTCGCCGGGCGTGGAACCGGTATTTCTGCCCATTCGAATGTTTCGTGGCGACCTCGGTTGGCCGGTGACGGGCCGAGTCGAGAACCGATTCGGCAAGCATTTTCACCCGCGCTTTCACACCGTAACGGTACAAAACGGTATCGAGATCGTGGCCCCTATGAACGATCCCGTAGGAGCAGTCTATGACGGTCACGTCGTCTTTGCGTCCTGGTTCCAGGGCTACGGAAAACTGCTCATCATCGGCCATCCCCACAACGTCTATAGCCTCTATGGCTACTTGTCGGACATTCTCGTTCGGGAGGGCGACTTGGTGAACCGTGGTGATGAGGTTGGCCGGGTCGGAGATACGGGCTCGCTCGGCGGTCCAAGCCTGTATTTCGAAATCCGGGAAGACGGTAAGCCTGTGGATCCGGAGCTTTGGCTCATGAAACAACCGAAATCGGTAGCCCGGACCAACAGTTCTTGACGCTTCTGCAAGAGAGCGTCAAAATAGATGGTGTAGTAGACCCGCCGCTGGTTTGGTCTACGCTGGAGGCCTTTGAATAATATGAAGAAGATCCGCGCCCGATATCTCGTACTCCTTTTGTCTCTTCCCTTCGTTCTCTACGCCATTCTGGGCGGTTTCTTGGGGAAAGCCTTGGCGAAGGAGTCTCCTTATCGATATCTTTCGGTATTTCAAGACGTGGTCACTCTGCTCGTGAACAACTATGTCGAGCCGGTGGAGTTGAACCAGGTGATGGACGGAGCCATACGGGGAATGATGGATGCCCTCGATCCGGATAGCTGCTACCTTTCGCCGAAAGAGTACGATGAATATCAGAATCCAAGCGGTGACAAAGAGGCCGGAATCGGCGTGGAAGTGGCGAAGCGGTACTACATTCAGCTGTTGGCGGTCTTACCCGGGTCGCCGGCGGAAAAAGCCGGCTTGAAGCCGGACGATTTGCTCAAGTCCATCAACGGAGTGAACACGCGTGAAGTCAATATCATCGCCGGAGAGGCACTCTTGCGGGGCGCGCCTGGGTCCAAGCTCAAGCTGATGGTGGTTCGCGGGCGAACACCCGACCCCCTGGAGATTACCGTTGAACGTGAGATCCGCCCCGGACCTCCCGTGGCCTACAAGATGCTTCCCGATGCAACCGGATATATTCGCATCGCATCCTTTCGGAAAGGAACCGCCCACGAAGTCGTCAAGGGAATCCAGCATCTCCATGAAGCTGGAGCTGAAGAGATGGTGCTGGACGTGAGGAACAGCTCGGGTCGCTCCGCCGAAGACGGCGCACGGGTGGCTGAGCTTTTTGTATCAGGCGGTGTGGCGGCGCAGCTCCAAAGCCGAAGCGGTGAGAAATCGGATGTCGAACCTGGCCCCCGATCGAGTCGTTTTTGAAGGGCCTCTCGTCGTTTTGATGAATCACGACAGCTCCGGAGCAGCGGAGATCATGGTAAGTGCTCTTCGCCATGCCGACCGCGCGGAACTGGTAGGCGAACAAACTTCCGGTCGAAGCGCCGTCCAGAAAGCAATTCCTCTCGGAGACGGCTCCGCCCTGGTTCTATCGGTTTCTCAGTACTTCACCCCTGACGACAAACCGATTCTGGGCAAGGGTCTCGAGCCGACGGTCGAGGTCAAAGGCCGAGGATACGGCGAGGATGAGGTCGATGACCCGATTCTAGAGAAGGCTCTGGAGATCCTCAGCAAAGTCAAGACTCCGGCAAAAGTCGCGGCTTGATTAATGCCACTCAACGCAAAGACGCGGGGTGGGGTGAAAACCTAACCCTAATCCGACAATAAACTCAGGGTAAATTGCAGGAAAAACGGGGACAGGTCCCTTTTTGGCAAAGACAACGGTCCACCAAAAACGGACCTGTCCCTATTTTTCCAGTAATTTGCGTAGATTTCGTGAGCTCGGATTAGGGTTCGCCCTGAAGCGAACACGAGCCAACAAAGCCATTGCGTAGAGACACATTAGAACTGCTTCATTTATGAGTGAATCACAGACCCTGTTCCCAAGAATAGCGGCCACTATCATGGCATTTGTTGCGTCTGCCAAAGCTGATTCACTTATTTATTGTCGCTTCAGGGCTAAGTACTTGTGGTCACATACTCAAGACAAAGACTCAACGAAAAGTTGCAGAGACGCAAGGTGACGAATTACTGTTACAGGGCACTAGCGTCAAGATCGACTGATTCTCCCCTTTTCGCGTAGTTCAATAATCTTCTTCGCTTCAGATACTCGGTCGTTGTCTTCTTCCGGAGAATCTCTCGAGCATACCGGGCCTCGAGGACCGGTTCACCTCGAGCTCTCATTCCATGTTCCGCTTGGCGTCTTAGCGCCTTTGCGTTTTTTCTTCGAGTCTCTCTAAGAGCCCTGACGCGGCAGAGCCGCAACCAAAAGGGTTATCGCGGCTTGCCGCGAGCTATCAGCCAGCCGTCAGCTCGCGGAAAAATCGTTCACATTTTGCATTCAATTTCACCAATCAGGGACTAAAAAGAAAAAGGGCAGGAGCGAAAACTCCTGCCCTTTGATTCCTGATAAAAAGCGGGTTACCTACTCGGTGCCGCCGTCGATGACGAATTCAACCTCGGTTCTCAGTGTCTTCTTGAGAATGTGGTCCGTCACCTTAACTTGCATCTTCCAGGTGCCGGGCTCGTCGAAGTTGGGGATGCTCAGCGGGATTTCAGCATTGCCAACTGCTTGCATTTCGTTGGCCTGGAGATCGCTTTCTCCCGTCTGTCCTTTCTTCTCACCGTCCCGGAAAAAGACGTACTGTCCGGTGATTTTGGGCTGGCCATCAGGGCCAACGCCGAGGCCGTACACGAAAAAGAAAAGACCGATGGCTTGTTCTTTCGTGAAGCGAGTTGTCGGGCTGAACTTGACCGCACCGAACTGGAAGGCGTGTCCGGGGGTGCCGGCAGGTTCGCTCACTTCCTTGCCTTGGTTGTAGACGACCACGGAGGACATGACGAAGTCACCTGAGTAGTAGTCGGGAACTTCGATTTCCGAAATTTTCGTGCCGGCGGTAGACGAGGCCTTGTCCATTATTCCCGTGTAGAGTGTGTACTTGCCCGGTTGCAGCTGGATGGGCAATTCGTAGGTGGTCCGACCGTCAGCGCCTTTCGTTAAGGTAGCAGGCTCTTCGAATTGGTATATCGGGAAGCCCTCTTGGTTCTCAACGACACCAAAAACCGTTGCTTCCATGGTGTCTCCACTCAGGGCCGAGCTGTCCACATCATAAAAGATGGGGACATAGATGGAGCCCTCGCTCGCGCGAAAATAGGCCATCGACGTTTCGAAGGGAACGTCCGAGGAAGCCGTTTTGGTCTCTCTCATGCCCGTGAGAATCTTGCCGGCCGGGCTATTGAGGTCGAACTTCCTCGGTTCGAGCAAGCGGCCTTCCAAGTTCCTCGTGTAGAGAACGGTCGGGTTGGTGATGTATCGGCTCCTGACGAGATTCAAGAGATTTTTGCACATCCTCGTTTGCGACCATGCGGTTTCCCTGAAACTCCACGGTAAGTCCATCAGGAATGCCCTGTTGGAGGATTGGGACCATAAACCCACTTGCCCTGGTCTTTGCTCGCGGGCTCTCCCAAGATAAGGAAGACCTTGCCCATGTCCGTGGCGAGCCCTTGGTCTTTCCTTGCTTGTACATTTTGTCCGCCTGCTTGCTGAGGGCTTTGAATTGGTCCTCGAACTCGTTGTCTTTGGTCGCCGGATTGGGATCACGACGATCCCAAAAAATCTCCTTGAAGAGTTTGCGATCGTCCTTCTCGATTGCTCTATAGATTCTCTCTTCTTGTTCGGTGATGAGGGCCGCTACGTCTTCCTCGAGCCAGCGTAGGTCCTTACCTTTCAGTTCGTTGTCGGCCTCAACCGTTGCGGCGAAGCCGACGGCCAGTCCGATGAGTAAGAGTAGCGCGATGGTGCGAAACTTCGATTGAAACATGGGGTACTTTCCTCCCGAGAGTGGATATTGGTGCTCTACAAACACAAGCAGATAGAATACGATCTCGTATTTTGAAATGCAAACTCGACGGCGTAAGCGAAGGATGGCTCGGCGCCTTCTCCTGATTCGAAGAAATTGCCGTTTTCTGCGTGCTATAATTGGCCTGGAGGGCGATCGGGAGGATTTGAATGCGCACTGTAACGTGCTTTGGCGCCGGCTTACTTGTCTTTTCTCTTTTCTTTTTGTTCGCTAGTGAAGCTTGCGCGCCAGTCAGAAAAAAGCTCTACACGGCAGATGAAGTCGCGCGCGAGCTCGATGTCCGCGTCTCCCCCGAGATCCGAGACGACATCGTCATTCCCTTCGAGATCGACGACGAGATTCGACAGGTAACCCATGAGGTCACCGATGGATTGGTCGATGATCGGGCAAAAATGAGAGCTATCGTCCGCACCATTATCGAGCGAACGGGCCTTTCCATCGCATACGACTGGCTTTCCAATAAGACCGCAAAAGAAGTGTTCTATGAGGGCCGCGGCAACTGCCTCGCCTACACGAACCTTTTCGTTGGAATGGGAAGGGAAGTCGGCCTTCGGGCGGTTTACGTCGATGTGACCACCATCGAGAGAATCACCCGGGAAGCCGAGGTTATCGTCAACAACGGCCACATTACCGGCGGTCTAGTAACCGGACCGGACGTCATCGTCATCGATTTCACCAGGACCCCCGAGCGCGAGTACATGGGGCACGTCGTGCTCGACGACCTGGAAGCGATCGCGAACTTTTACAACAATCAGGGTTTTCTTTACGGATATTTCACGGAGACCGAGGGCGACGCGGTTGGCTTCGATCCGCAAGAGAAAGAGCTCGAAATGTATCGGGTTTCCCTGGAAATCCTCCCGACCTTTCTTCGGGCGCGCAACAACCTTGGCGTTGCACTCAAGCGTCGGGGGACGGGTGGAAGAAGCCATCGTGGAATACAAAACGGCCATCGAGATCGATCCGAACTTCGCCGAAGCCCACTCGAATCTTGGGCTCCGCCTATTACTCGATGGGACGGATCGATGATGCGGTCAAACAGTTTCGCATCGCCGCCAAAGCCGCCGGATCCAATGCCTATTACTATCACCATCTAGGCGTCGTTCAGTACCAGCTCAAGAACTACGACGAAGCGATCAAGCAGTTCGAGAAGGCATTGTCGAACGACTCGGATCTCGCAGATGCCCGCTTTTATATGGGCGAGTGTTACTTGAAGTTGGGCGACGAGGAGAGGGCGATCAAGGAGTTCGAGGCGACTCTCGAGCTCGATCCGAACTACCTGTCGGCGCGCGCAAAACTACAGATACTCGCAGCGCAGAAAAAGATCGAAGGCTAATTAATATCCTGATGATGACGGCAACGCCGTCCCCTGTTCCATTCTGGAGTTCTTGGGTTCTCGAGTCCTTCGAGTTCTCTTTTACAATCTTCGATCCCCATCCAACTTCACATGAAGTGGGGTGGCCTCGCCCGTTCGTATCTCCACTTCCGTGTCGAAGGACTCGAAGCCCCGCCCTCGTATCCCGATGCGGTGTCGTCCCACTGGCAGATGGATGGGAGCTCCTCGAAACCCTCCAGTGAGCCCCAAAGCTCCTCGTCGATGTAGACCTCGGCATCGGTGGGCTGCACGCGTAAAGACAGCATACCGAAGCGAGATGGCGCGTGCCCCTTGCTTTGGTTCCGGGTCCTTGATGGACTTTGTTGTTCCTTGCGCCGGTGGGGGAGGCGACCGAAGGGCCGGGTGGTTCCGGCGGTTCCTGCCGTGATGTCGGAGGACTCGTGTCGCGGTAGTCGTGCATCCTTGAAAGAAGGCGTCGACGGTGGGCGCGCTCCTTCGGGGCTCGGGTGGCGGGGCCGTCGACTCTCCCGGACCGAGGGGCTCCATTTCATGCTGGAGCTTCAAGGTGCGACCTGGACTGATCTGAATCACTTCGCGGTACGTGCGGTAGCCGTCGAGGCGAAGCAAGATCTCGTGCTCTCCGGGAGGCATGTATAGCCTCTGATAAGAGCCGTCGAAGTCGTCAACCGTACCGGAGTAATATCCGTCGAGCCAGACTTCGGTTTGTTTGAGATTCACCTGGGTTCGAACCGCGCCGGTATGAGAGGAATAGTCGGTCGGACCGCCCGAGTAGACCTGAACCCTCGGGCTGTAACCGACACCAAATCCCACTGAAGGCCCGTAGCCCCAGCCGGGCCATCCCCAGCCCAAATTAAAAGAAGGTCGATAGTAGGCCGGGTAGTACGGCCGGTAGCCGTAATACCCGCCGTAGCGGTAATGTGGACGGTAGAAGCTGCGATATCCACCGTAGTAATGCCCTCGGTAGGCGCCACCGTGTGGACGGTAATGACCTCGGTAGGATCCCCGATAGGACCGGGTCACGCCGCCGGTATAAGAACGTGTGGTGCCCGGAGCATAGCCTCGAGTGGATCGAACGCTGCGTCTGTAGTGTTGTCCGGCCTCGGCGTCACGGGCCCCAAGACCCAAGAGTGAAACGGAGACCCATAGAGCGATGGAACAGGCAGTAAACCTCATAGCAGACCCCCACTCCAATTTACAGCAAGAGCCGTACCAATCGCTAGTCGGTCTAACCACCAGCTCTAAAAAACTTTACGGTAGGTTCTTTCTGTTCGCTTGTCTTCTTAGTCGGTCAGCCTTGTCCAAACGTGAGGACAAGTTCACTAAAATGTGAACGATTTTTCCATGAGCTGATGGCTGATTGCTGACAGCTCGCGGCAAGCCGCGTTACCCCTTTTGGTTGCGGCTATGCCGCGTCAGGTTTATTGGTGGGTCGCTCTTCCAGAGCTTATAATGAGATAGAGGAACCGGAGGTAAACGAGAAATCCACAAGCTTTCAGGTAACACGATCGGACTCAAGGCGCTCCAGAAGAAGCGCCTCGAGAAGCTTTACCAGAGACGCATCCCTCCTCGATCGCTGGTCACTCAGGAGTTTGCCAGAGCCCTGACCGAAATCTCCCGGGAAATCAACCGGCAGGTCGGGGTGCTCGTCAGTCGCAAAGGAACGGTGGAGTGGGTTTTCGTCGGCGACGCCAAGCAGATCTTTTTGCCGGACTTCAAACGAGTCCGTGCTGCAGAAAGGCGCTTCAGGGGGCTTCGTTGTATCCACACTCATCTTTCCGGTGAACCTCTCACACGCGATGACCTGACCGACCTGGCGCTTCTGCGACTGGACTTGATGGCGTCCATCGATGTGGACAAAGAAGGGCTTCCCGGAAACGTGCGTGCCGCCTACCTCTCCCCAGCGGCTGGAAACGGCAGAACCCCCGGGGCTAAACCCTGGGAGCTCATGGAACCCCAAGTGCCCAGCCGGCTCGTTCTGGACTTTTTAGAGTTCATCGAAGAACTGGAAGGGGAATTCGCTCGACAGCGCGGGGAGCTGCGGCATCACGACGGGCGCGAACGGGCTCTTTTAGTCGGTGTGACCACGGGTAGCGTCGAAGCGGAAAAGGAGTCGCTCGAAGAGCTCTCCGAGTTGGCTCGTTCTTCGGCGCTCGTCGTCCTGGACAGCATCGTGCAAAAACGTCCCAAACTGGATCCTCGTTATCTCATCGGTAAAGGCAAGATTCAAGATCTGGTTATTTCGAGCCTTCAGCACGGCGCGGACATCATCGTTTTCAATCAGAATCTCACACCGGCTCAGATCCGGTCGGTCTCGGCGGCGACCGATCTCAAGATTCTGGACCGTACCCAGCTTATTTTGGATATTTTTTCCCGACGCGCCGCGAGCCGGGAAGGAAAGCTGCAAGTGGAGCTCGCTCAGCTTCGCTACCTCTTGCCCCGATTGACGGAGATGGATACGGCTCTGTCCCGGCTGACGGGTGGAATCGGTGGACGCGGGCCTGGTGAGACCAAGCTCGAGATGGATCGTCGTCGTGCGCGTGATCGGATAGCCCGACTAGAGCGCGAGATTGAAAAGATCCGGGGCAAGCGGGGCATTCGAAGAAAGCAGCGCGTCGAGCGGGGACTCCCCATCGTTTCGCTCGTCGGGTATACGAACGCCGGGAAGTCAACGCTCTTGAATCGCCTGACTAAAAGCGAAGTCGCGGCGGGAAGCCGCATGTTCGAGACTTTGGATCCCACGAGCCGACGTTTGCGCGTACCTGTAGAGCGGGAGGTCTTGCTCGCGGATACCGTCGGTTTCATCCGAGATCTACCTCCCGATCTCATTGCTGCATTCCGGGCGACTCTAGAGGAGATTGAGACCTCGGCCCTCATTATTCATGTCGTAGACGGTTCGGACCCGAACTACCGAGAGCGCATGGAGGCGGTCAGCAGCATCTTGACAAGCCTCGAGCTCGATTCCATTCCCAGTCTCACCGTCTTCAACAAGATGGACCGGCTCGAACGAATCGAAGTGGAGGGTTTCCGGGATCGTAGTGATTCCCTGTGCCTATCCGCACTGACCGGTGAGGGAACCGAAGCCCTCGTGGGTCGGGTCGGCGATCTCGTCCGCAATCAGTTTTCCCGTCAATATAACTAACGTCTACCGACGCTACTCAGCTCGCGATAGAGGTTTTCGTAGCTTTCGTGCCGCACCCGGTGAATCTCACCCGATTCCACGGCCTCCTTGATTGCGCAACCGGGCTCCGGGATATGGGAACATGATTTGAACTTACACGATCCGAGGAACGGCTCGAACTCAATGAAGTAGCGAGCCAGTTCTTCTCGGGACATATCCACCACACCCAGTTCACGGACGCCGGGCGTGTCGACCAGTTCCCCTCCAAACTCCAGTGGGATCAGTGTGGAGACGGAAGTCGTATGGCGGCCCTTGCCACTGCGTCGGACCGCTGAGCTTGCGAGCGTCACCCCGGGCTGAATTCGGCCGGCGAGCTTCGACTTTCCGACACCCGAGTGACCCACGAGGACCGAGCGCTTGTCCTTGAGGAGCGCGCGCAGGTCATCACAGCCTTCCCCCGTCTTAGCACTCGACCACACGACGGGAAATCCCAGGTCTTTGTAAGGTTGGAGCTCGGTGCGGGCCTTTTCGAGCTCCTTGGGTTGCCCGAGGTCGATTTTGTTCAGACAAAGAGTGGTTTCAATCTCGGCTCGGTGAGCGACAATCAAGTACCGATCGATGAGGCCTGTTTTGTACTGAGGCTTCTTGAGGGAGGAGACGATGATGAGCTGATCCACGTTGGCGGCAATGAGTTGAGGTTTTTGTTCCTTTCTCTTTGCCGGCCGAGTCAAAGCGGAGCGACGGGGAAGGATTTCGTGGATGACCCCGGTGAGACGATTCTTATCACCCGATGAGCCGGCGTGATGAAACTCCTCGACGGGATCGAACTCGACGCGGTCGCCGACGGCGAACTGAACACCCGGCTTTTCGAACAAGCGGCCACGCAGGTAGCACTCGTACTGCTCTTGTGCGGACGGATCGGTTGCCACGATGCAGCCTTTGCCGTAGAGCTTAGTGACGGTACCTTTCATCGGGTAGGAAGCTTCGATCGTCCAACCGAATGGAGACCCTTTCAAGTCTATGCTATAGTGCGTTTTCTCACTCTGTCAACGATGGCGAAGCGTGTTCTTCTAAGCTGCGGCGAGGCGTCCGGAGACCTCTACGCGTCGGAGCTGGTCCGCGAGTTGCGCGCCCTCGATAGCCGGATCGAGTGCTTCGGCTTGGGTGGAGACCGACTCGCCGCTTCGGGCGCCGAGCTTCTGGTGAGCCTAGATGAAGTCTCGGTCATCGGGTTGGTGGAAGTCATCGAGAAACTCCCGGCGCTGCATCGCGCTAGAAAAACGCTCGTGGACGAGGCGCGTCGTCGCAAACCCGACGCGGCCGTTCTCATCGATTTTTCCGGATTCAACCTTCGTCTGGCCCGAAGTCTGAAACAACTCGGTGTCCCCATCATTTATTATGTAAGTCCGCAGGTATGGGCCTGGCGGCGGGGCCGGCTCCGCACCATAAAGGAGCTCGTTGACAAGATGCTGGTCATCTTGCCTTTCGAGGAGGTCTTCTACCGCGACGCCGGTGTGCCGGTCCGGTTCGTCGGCCACCCCTTGGTGGACCTGGTTCGCTCTCGTGAAGATCGTATCGAGTTTCTGCCGGAGGATCGACCTCAATCCCGAACGGCCGATTGTCGCTGTTCTTCCCGGAAGTCGCCGCAGCGAGATCGAGCGTCACCTCCCGATTCTATCTCCGGCGCTCGTCGAGATGCGCCATCGACGGTCCGACCTCCAGTTCGTAATCTTGAAAGCACATACGGTCGATCCGAAGGAAATCATGTCCCGTTTGGGTGAGGCCGCAGGATTCGTGTCCCTTGCAGAGGATTCCAACTACGAGGGACTCACCCACGCCGATCTCGGTATGGTTGCTTCCGGAACGGCATCTGTTGAAGCCGCTCTTTGCGGAACGCCCATGGTCGTCTTTTATCGCATTGGGAAGCTGAGCTATTGGCTCGGCAAGCCTTTTGTGCGGGTGCCCCATTACGCCATGGTCAATCTGATTGCGGAAAGACGGCTCGTTCCCGAGCTGATCCAAGACGGGATGACCGTTCCCGCGGTTGCCTCGGAAGCCCTTGGGCTGTTGGACGATCCTCCGCGAGTGGATCGGATGCGAGCGGGGCTCGAGGAAGTTCGAGCACGCCTGGGAGGAGGAGGGGCATCGCGCCGGGTGGCCGAAGAAGTGATGTCCTTTATTAGAGGGAAATAGTGAGATATCTCGAAATTAGAGATTCAACCGAATGGCAGCTTGCCGTGAGGTAAACTGGTGAGGATTTGAGCGTTCGAGAAAAGGAGAAGAGGATGCACCGCGAAAAGGTATCCGGCTTGATTGGCGCGATTCTGCTTATGTTTCTTGTGTCTCCGATGGTTGTAGAAGCGGCGACGGTCGAGCCCATGACATTGGACCAAATGGCGCAACGCGCCGAGGTCATCTTCATTGGGAAGGTCGTTGGAACAAGGGCGGACTTCAACCCCCAGCGCAACCGTATCTATACCTACGTCACGCTCACGGTTGAGCGTTTCCTCAAAGGGGGAGGCGGGGAGCGTGAAATGACCATTCGCATGTGGGGCGGTCAGGTCGGTCCCTACACTTCCATCGTTCCCGGTACACCGCAGTTCGTCGACGGCGAGGAAGTGCTTCTGTTCTGCTCCGGTTCCCGCGCGCGGGTTCCCATGCTCTTGGGCCTGTCTCTCGGTAAGTTCTCGATCGCTCGAGATGATGCCGGCGAACGAATTTTGAAACGGGATATCTCGGGTCTCGTCCTAGCGAATTATCGAACCGATTCGCGGCCGGTGGGAACACCGCCGACGCGGTATAAATTGTCCGAGGTCGAGGCGCGCATTCAGACCGCTCTTGCGAACTGAAGGTGAGGAATCAGGAGATGTCGATCATGAAATGGCGAATTTTGTTTCTATGTGCTTTTGTTCTGACCTTCGCCCATGCAGGTACGGCCTATCAGTTCGTCGACTCGATTACCCCTGACGGGCGGACGGTGCAGTTGAAGTGGGGACCCAATGAAATCCCCGTTGTCTACCACGTCAACAATTCGCAGCCGGGAGACATGTCTCTCGACGCGGCCGTCACCACATTTCAGACTTCCTTTAATACGTGGCAAGCAATTGAAAGCAGCTCGATTACGTTCCAATACGGTGGCACGACCGCGGCGGAGCCTTTCGTCTTCTTTGATTTCATCAGCACATTGGGGTTTCTGACCGACCCCGATCTCGAAGGTTCCGGTATTCTCGGCGCCACCAACTGGGTCTTTGTCACCGATACCGGTGAGATTGTCGAGTCGGACATCTTTTTCAACGATTTTTTCAGATGGTCGGTTTCGGCGAACGGCACACCGGGCCGGTACGACTTGGAGTCCACGGCAACGCATGAAATCGGCCACTTCCTCGGCCTGGGGCATTCGCATACGGTGGTGACGGAAACGACCGGATTACGGCGAACTGTGGTTGAGGGCTCTTCCATGATGAATCCCTTTGCCTATCCCGCCGGAAACATCATCGGCCGCACACCGGTGGCCGACGACATTGCGGGTATATCGGCTCTTTACCCGAGCGGGGGATTCAATGCGGCAAACGGAACCATTTCGGGCAAGGTGACGAAAAACGGCCAGGACGTATTCGGTGCTTATGTCAACGCCTACAATCCGTTTACCGACACGATGGCCGGGATGTTCACCGATAGGGATGGGAACTATAGGTTGGCCGGGCTCAAGGCCGGACCTCATATCGTGCGCGTCAATCCCATCACCGATCCCATGTCGCCGGAAGACTTCGGTTTTCCGGAACGCCTGGTCGATATGGATTTCGAGGATGAGTTCTACCTGGAACGGGCTGAAGTGATTGCCGGCCAAACGACATCCGGCGTCGATTTCGAGGTGCAGTGATGAAAGGTGGAACGACGTTGAAAAGTACGATAGTCGTCGCTTTCTTGGTTGGGATCCTTCTACCCGCGCCGGGATGGACGCAAGAACGCAAGCTCGAGATCACGGGATTCCTCGGCGGTCTCAACATCACCCAGGACCTGGGGTCGGTGGAGAACATCTATTTTACCGCCACCGGTGCCGCCGAGAACGCAAGCTTCGGCAAATATTATGGTTTTCGCGTCGGCTACATTTTCGCGCCTTGGATCGGCTTCGAGGGCAACTTCTCCAAAGGAAACAATAGCTACACCTTCGACGCCGTCAATGATGTCGATCTCGACAACGTCGCCCTCGGCGAGCAGTTCGATGCCAACCAGACCTACTACGGTGGCAATTTACTCTTACAGTACGACACCGGAAGCGGCCTCGTACCCTACGGCACTGTCGGCTTCGGGATTCAAAAGAACGAGCCCACCGAGCCCATCGCAGAGATTGAATCGACCTCCGGCACGGACATCAACTTCGGCGGCGGCATCCGATATTTCCTGGAAGGTCCAGACATGCCCTGGCTCGGATTTCGCTTCGATTTCCGGTACCACATGATCTCGGATGGACTCGCATTCGCCGGAAACGAGGTCTCGCCACGCCACACGGAGTTCACTCTGGGCGTGGTTTTACGGCCTTTTTAAGGAAGCAGGGCAAGGATTCCTTTGGGTTGACGCGAGTTGACACCTACCCCGTCACTCGCTAAACTCAAATCCTCGCCCGTTCGAGCCGGTGTAGCTCAGTGGTAGAGCAGCTGATTCGTAATCAGCAGGTCGGTGGTTCAAATCCACTCGCCGGCTCCAGTGTGTAAATCAAGTCCCTTCAATCGATTACGAACAGTAAGCGCTTCTACTCGTTGAACGGTTGTGTGCCGAATGCGTGCCTATAGTGTGCCAACCAAGAGGTAAACATCCGAACTGAGACGTACTCAGCTATCTTCTAGTAAAGAGCCCACTCGGGCGCTCCAATCCGACAGAGCTTTCAAAGCTGAACAAAGTAGTGCCCTTTGTTCGAGCGATTCACGATGACGATCTAGGGATTATTTCTGCAGCGCCCCTATCCCCCGCTGGAAACCGGTTACAGTGTTTACAACGGATAGGTCAGTACAAAAATGTAGACGGCCTAAGGCGGAGGATCTAACAACAGGCCTTCAAGAACCCGCGCAATCCTGGTTCTTGTCAAGCAATACTCGAAGTTCTTCACTCAGGTTGATAAGCCTCAGTTTGCCGCCCTTTTGGGTCACGCTTGCGTGGCAATGGAGAATCGCGCCCAGGCTTGACCTTGGCGTTTCCCTTTCAGGCGCTCGAGTCGATTCGCCGGTGGAACGCGCAGGTCGTTTAAGTCTCGAGCGTTGTTCAGCATTCGCAGTTTTCGTCTTGCGACACGGGTGCCATGCCTCCACGACCTTTGAGAATCGCTACCGAAAGAGATGTCGACGGTCGCCACTCAGGAGTTAGGATTGCATCCCTGCTGACATCGCCTTACATTTGCAATCAGCGGATTGAAACCGCCGAGGCTCTTTCCAAGATGTTGAAGCGAATAATAAATATAAAGACAATATAAAAGCATATATGACAAACGAACCCAACTGTACACAGGATGAAGGACTGGTACGTGCAATCGGTACTGGTGCGTTGAGTTTGAACATCATCAATATGGTAGTAGGCGCCGGCATTTTTGTTCTACCCGGGGTTGTCGCGGTGCAGCTAGGGTCGGCCGCAATAGTCGCTTACATCGTGTGTTCGGTGGCGGTAGCGCTGGTCTTCCTGTGTTTTGCAGAGATTGGGGGCCGGGTTACACGTAGCGGCGGCGCCTATGCGTATATCGAAGAAGCATTTGGCCCGTTCGCAGGCTTTATTGCGTTGATGCTGTTCTCGGTCGGCTGGTCCGTCTTGTCTGACGCGGCACTAACTGTCGCCATGGTAGAAGCGCTAGCCATCGCGTTTCCAATTCTCGAGGAGACCATTCCGCGTACCCTTTTCATTGTCGGCCTATTCACATGCCTAGCTGTCGTTAACATCATCGGCGTCAGGTCGGGTGTAAGGCTCTTCGTATTCAACACTCTCGCAAAACTGGTGCCACTGATACTTTTGCTGGTCGTTGGACTGTTCGCAATCAACATGGATTATCTGGCAATTTCCGAGTGGCCGTCGGCTCAAAGCGTCGGTGTTGGCGCACTTATCTTGTTCTTTGCCTTTGCAGGAGCCGAGTCCGGACTCAACGCGAGCGGTGAGATCGCAAACCCGTCGAAGACAGTCCCGAAGGGGTTGCTGTTTGCGCTCGGCGGCATCTTTTTGCTTTACGTCGGTCTCCAAACTGTTGCGCAGGGTGTGCTTGGGGTGGAGCTTGCAAACAATACAGAAGCACCGCTCGCAGCCGTGGCGACACAAATATTTGGTGAATGGGGTGCCAAAATGCTCCTGGCAGGCGGCGTAATTTCAATCTTTGCCACAATCAGTGGAGACATACTTGGTGCACCGAGAGTGGTTTATGCATCGGCCTTGGACGGTAATCTTCCAAAGTTTCTTGCAAAGGTGCACCCAAAATACAAGACACCCTATTTGTCGGTGATCTTCTTCGCGGCCGTGGTTTGCGCCTTTGCATTGAGCGGCACGTTTAAGCCGCTGGCGGTGGTGGCATCGGGTTCAATTCTCGTCATTTATGCGGGTGTTAGTCTGGCCGTGGTCCGCTTGCGTTATCGCGACGGCGAACCGGCAGCAGGGAAGTTCAAGCTCACCGGGGGACCCGTTATTCCTATCTTGAGTTGCCTCGTTATCGCGTGGCTGCTCTGGCAACTAACAGCCGAAGAGGCGATTGGGCTTGCGGCATTGATTGGTGTCTCGGTCGTATTTTACGCAATGCGGGTATTTTTTTTCGGTACCAATAAATGATTGAAGATCAAGTCCAGAAACGCCTTTTTAACGATTCTTTGGGGTGAAGTATGGAGCTCGAGAAATGATTTGGAAACTGGATCCCAAAATGGTTGGGAATCCTGCACCGAAATGAAGGGTTGAAGAGTTTAGGGTGTGTCTGTCGCGAGATGTTCGTTCAGCCAGGCAGCCCATCGTCGATCTACGTCGCGCCGGTGAACCGGGTCCGAGGGTGAGTGTCCGGCGACGGGGTAGGCGATGAACTTCGTTTTCACGCCGTTGTCCCGGAGGACGTGGTAAAGGATGAACGATTCCGTAACCGGTACACGCTCTGGTCGCCCGTGTCGCAAAGCACCAGGGTGGGTGCCGTGATGCGCGGCGCGTAGGTGATCGGAGCCTGTTCGCGGTAAGCCTCAAGATGCTTCGGGTTTGTGAAGGGTGAGACGTCGTAGTAAGTCGCGACAGGGGAGTGACTGCAGTCCACGGTTCTGCAAACGAACGGCTTGTTAGAAAACTTGACGCACCTCGCGGAAGAACGACCTGTTCTGGCCATTGTCCAGTACGATGTCGCCCTCGCCGCACACTCCTACGATGCAAGAGCTGTTTACAAGGTTCAAGCGCCTGCGATATCGGATCGTAACGGAGAGCTTCTCGATCCGGCCCCGAGCGGGAGCTGGGGAATCCCCAAGGTCGACGGCGTAAGCCGGGTCGCGACTCTCTACGACGAAGCGATGTACATCTTCGCTCGCACGGCGAGCCCCGGGCAGGACGAAGCGAGATTTGATCTAACTCGCAACCGGGGTACCCGAGTGTGTTTTGGTCCGCCAGACAGCGGCGCGGCAATTCTAGCGCGCGCGGTTTTCGGAGAATCCCAGAGAAAGCTCGATCGAGCCGAGTATCTTTCGACTGATCAGATGATCCGACAGCTCCGGAATGGGCATATCGACATCGGGTTTGCCGTTCAGAACCCCATCGCGCCACTGGTTCCCCAGCTCCTTGCCAATGAGAGCATCACGCTCGTCCCCATCGGACCCGAAATGATCGAGCGGATCCGAGGCTCGGCGATTCAACCCTTCGAGGTCGATCGCCGCTACGGAATGGGGCACGACGGAGACGAGTTGATTACGACCATCAAGACGAACGCCGTTCTCGTCGTGGACGAGCAGTGCGGCGAGCAGCCATTCCGTGAGGCTTCTGACGCAACTGCGCGCCGGGGCGTGTGCAGCCGTGAAACTTCCATGGTGGAAAAAAGGCGTGCTGAACACGACTAAATGGCGCTCGATCGACGCCCTCATCGAGCAACGGATCTCGCTTGCAAGACAGCTCCAGACGAGGTCGCTCGCGAAAGAGATAGAGGATATCGAAAAATTGAGCGAGACGGATCCGGACAAAGCACGGGAAGAGTACGTGCGCGTTCGAAACGGTGTGAAGAAACTGTTCGGAACGGGCGAGGTGGATGCCGAACAGTGCGACTTTCTGCTACGCTTGCTCCCGCCGTAATCGCCTCTGCTCGTGAAGTTTGGGAGAAGCCGTTTCCTTGCCTCTTCGATTTGCAGTCGAGCCAAACCGAAATCAATGACCTTGACGTAGCCGTCTTCCGTGATCGTGATGTTGGCGGGCTCGAGGTCTCGATGAACGATGCGCCTATCATGGGCGCGGGGTGATGCCTTCTTCCGCCTCGGTGGCGATTTCTAGGGCCAGGCGGGGGATACCGGCAATCAACCTTGAAAACCAAACGCTTGCCCGGTCCTGCTCCTCGCCTTCTTCCTGCTATAATCCGTTTTCGCTCACGAATGCGACGCGAATCCGAATCGCGACTATCAGTTAGGGAAGCTCCGGAGGTCTTATGTATTCCGCAAAAAATTCCTTGATCATTGGACCAACCGTTTTCATTCTCGTGAGTTTGGCCTGTACGGGCGGCGCGCCCGAGACATCTGAGCCAAAACCGGTCCCGGCGGATTCGGTCACCGTGGGCTACGACATGACCGAAGCCGGCATCGACTGGCTCGACCTCGTGGTCGGTGGGGCGAGTGAGGAATCTATACGGGCGCAATTTTTCGACGAGGTTGCTCCTACCGAAGGTTGCCAGACCATCATTCGCCACTGGTCGCGTTTTCGTGAATGGAACGAGGAGATATTCTACGAGTTCATCATGAAGGCGATGGGACGTTTAGAGACCGACGAGCCCCTCGTCGACGAGCGAGGGAATCCAACCCGCTTGGGTCATGCGCGTCGAATGTGGGCCGTCGCCTTGGATAACCCGGCCGGACTAAGACACGACCTCGAGGCACTCCAAAAAGCTGATGTCCGCCAATCCGCGCTCGCGATTGCCAAGAAGTTCCTTCCGGACGATGCTGATGTCACGAGTGCTTTTCATGTCGTCCTCTTTGGTGCTTCTCCTGCATTTTCCGTCGGGGACGCCAACGGTTTCGATCTGCTTCAATTGGCCAAACATCCGAATGGAACGGTGGATGTAGAGCAGGTTATTGGATTGTTCGCCCATGAGATGCACCACTCCGGATTTACCAACGTATCCGATACCCATATGTCAGATTTGGAGAATATCGATAGGTTGGAACTGGTCGGTACCATCGCCGCCGAAGGTATGGCGACCTGGTTCATAACACCTCCATTTGCACGTTTGGATGAATATCGAGCAAGCTCCGAACCTCTAGAAAAGGCTGTCGCAGCGGATTGGGACCGGCACCTAGAAAACTTACCAAAGTTGTACCACGATGCCGAGGAGGACATCCGTCACGGATTAGCCGGTGAGGCGACAGGGAAGGAGCTCATCACGAAATGGGTGAAGGGCGTCATCGGACCCGCTTATGTGGTAGGGACCGACATGATGCGGACTATCGAGGAGCAATTGGGGGTCGAGGCCGCGAAGCCTATTGCCCAGGATTACCGCCGCCTCCTCGACGTGTACAACCAGGCGGCAACGAAAGCCAATGCATCAGGAGGTAGAAAATTTATGTTCGACGAGGCACTCGTCAGTGAGGTCCGTGAATTTGGCTACCTGAGATAGTGGGTATCCAATAAGATCATCCAGGCGGGACGATCTTAGATAGCTCTTCCGGCGTATCGCGCTCAACGTGCTGTTCTCTGACATCGATGACACCTTTGGAACCATGGGTCCCTCTGTACGCAGGTCGCGGTGGATGGACTCTGTCGCCTGCATATGACCTGAATCCCATGCGGGCGAAATTGAAGTCCCGTTTCTTCTCGATCGCCATCGGCGAGAACCCGAACGACGCGAGTGCTTCTCTCGATCCCCTTCAATCTCCACAGCGCTACTCCCGCTCCTTGTTGAGGGTGAGCATCCAGATGTCGGCGTCTAGACGGATCCGTTCAAAATAGATGGTCCGGTCGTCCGGCGAGATCGCAGGTGAATGATGAACAACGTCAGGAGCGATTGACAGTATTTCGCAAGATAGTACTACGTGGTGGTTTCCTGTTGGGTGGCCATTCGGGAGACATCAGGGGACCAGATCGGATGAACGATTAGATCGGGAGACTCAGTAAGTCCACTGCCGTCGGGATTGATGGCCCAGACAGAGATTTTTGACATTTATTATAAGTACCACTATTATATTACTTATAGAGCTTTAAATACTAATTTATGGTATATAAATGCCTAAACGAAGACCCAAGCTTCCCTTACGTGTACACCGCTCTCTGGTAAAACTCGGAAGCGATATCCAAAACGCTCGCAAACGGCGCCGGATCCCGGTGCGGGTGATGGCGGAGCGTGCCCTAATCGCCCCGGGCACGCTTATCAAGATTGAACGAGGTGACCCAGGTGTCGCCATCGGGTTCTATGCCTCGGTTTTGTTTGTGCTCGGGATGTCGGATCGCCTCGGAGAGATCGTCGATGCTTCGAGGGACGAGTTGGGGCTTTCGCTCGAGAGCGAGAAGCTGCCGAAACGGGTGCGCTGGCCTCGGCAAGATAGCGCGGCGTACTCACATCGGAAGGACGAGCAGGAATGAGCGTCCCGGAAGTTTTTGTTTATATTGACCTTGGCGACGAGACCCATCTGGTGGGGACACTCTGGAGCCGTACCAATCAGCGAGGCCAGGTTACAGCCACATTCCGCTACGCGGACTCTTGGCTTCAGCATCCACTTCGCTTCGCGGTGGATCCTCTGCTCGATCCCGCCACGGGTCCGACGTTTCACAAGAACCGGTTATTCGGCGCCATCGCAGACTCGGCCCCAGAGCGCTGGGGACGAACGCTCATCGCCAGGGAGGAGCGCCGTCGGGCAAAGCTGGAGGGTCGGGCCGCACGTGCGTTGAGTGACATCGACTACGTGCTGGGTGTCTCGGATTCAGACTAGGCAAGGTGCGCTTCGGTTCTCGAGAGCGGAGGGACGCGAGTTTCTAGCAGAAATTGACGAAGCTGCGGTCCCGCCGATCGTTGAGCTTCCACGCTTGATGGCGGCGGCACAGGGTTTTCTGGACAACCCGGACAACGAAAAGGATCTACGCATCCTGTTGGCTCCGGGGTCGTCACTCGGTGGAGCGCGTCCAAAAGCCTCCATCGTTGCCCCGGATGGGCGCCTATCGATTGCGAAGTTTCCAAAGAAAGACGATCCATATTCCGTGAACGCGTGGGAGCAACTCACGCTCGACCTCGCTCGCGACGCTGGTATCCGTACCGCGGAATCGCAGCTCCTCGATATAGAAAACCGCCGGGTCATTCTGCTACCTCGCTTCGATCGTGACGGTAAGGCGCGCATCCCTTTCTTGAGCGCCATGAGCATGGTCGATGCGGTGGATCAGGAGACCAGGAGTTACCTGGAGATCGCTGAGGTGATCCAACGATTCGGAGCCTCGGCGCGGGACGATCTTCGAGAGCTCTTCCGGCGCATTGCCTTCAACGTGCTGGTTTCCAACACCGACGATCATCTCCGGAACCATGGTTTCCTGTACGCAGGTCGCGGCGGTTGGATCCTGTCGCCGGCCTATGATTTGAATCCCGTGCCGGCCGAACTGAAGTCCCGTTTCCTTTCGACGGCCATCGGCGAGAACCCGAACGATACAAGTGCTTCTCTCGACATCGCCCTGGAAGTCGCGGAGTATTTCGACCTGGAACGAGACGAGGCCTGTAAGATCCTGTTGGAGGTGGCGACCGTTACCTCGTCCTGGGCCGATCGGGCGCGGTCGAATGGGATTGCTCGGGAAGAAATCACGCTGATGCGCTCTGCCTTCGAGCACGAGGATCTCAGGCTTGCTCAGAGCTTTCAGTCTTAGCAAAGCGAACGGTGTGGATTATTTCCGCCTCCCTCCTGGATGGAACGAGGATAGTTCTTTTCGGAGAGGAAAGTCAAAAGGGGAGGACCTTCCGGGGCAGGGTTGTCAGTGTTCTGTATAGACTACATACCTCCAGTGCCTACGTGGATTGCGGGGTCGATACGGTACCTTTTCTACCACTCTTTGAACGCACTAAAGGTGTTGCTCGATACGGCTTGGCCATACCCAACCTGATTCGGTAGGCGTATTTTATAAGTGTCGGCTGCGAACCGAAATGGACGGATACGAAACGTGACAAACATCAAAATCATTGTCGAGAAGCACTTAGATGGTTACATCGCCTACCCCTTGGGGCTCAAAGGCGTTGTGGTCAGTGAGGGAGATACCTACGAGGAGGTGCTCACCGATGTCCGCTCGGCGATCCGGTTTCATATCGAGACCTTCGGAAACGAGGTGTTCCAAGCCGAGCCTCCGGCCCTCGAAGCATTCGTCGCTGAGATCGGAGTCGCCATCTGATGTCGATTTTCCCAATTGACGAGCCCTAGGGCGCGCGTCAGTAAAGGTGCTCCAAATACAAAGGAATGGCCTCGTCGAAGCGTTCGAAGATCATCAGTCGCCTTGCCCAAGTTTGTCGGCCCGAATCGGGCTCGATCTCAGTCATTTTCTTGTAGGCTTCGAACGCTTGCCCCCATGTTTCTTCCCGAAGCGAGTAGTACCATGCTTCCGCAAAATAGCGATGTCGAGGGGTCAATCGGTCTACGTCTTCGAGTGCTGCGCGAATGTACTTTTCGGCTTTCTTCCGTTGCCCCAGGTTGGAATAGGCCATGGAAAGCCCGATCTGCGCGGCTGCGAAGGTTGGATCTTCTTCAAGGGCTTTCGTGTGAAGAGCGATTGCCTCCTGATTTTTACCTTGGCGGTGAAAAGTCCAAGCTTCCATGTAGTAGCGAAGAGCTTCGACCGATGAAGTTGTTACGTCGCGGAGCAAGCGATCTTGTCCCGCCTGAGCGGAGACACCCAGTTGGCTCGAGATTTGGCGGGTCAACTCGTCGACCATCTCAAAGACGGCAGGCTCGCCCTCACCCTCGACTTTTTGCGTAGCTAGAATCTCACCACTTTGGGAGTCTTGGAGACGTACGCTGATCCTTAATGTCTCCCCGGCTTTTACAAAGCGCTTTTTGATAAGGAACTGCTGCGCTGGATGTCGCAGCATCCATAGTGTCTATTCTTCGGGCAACGGTGCCTGAGTTTCAAGGTCCGCGTACTCTTACGTGGATTTCGCAACCGCTATGTGCGCCACCGTGTTTCTGGGATCCACCGGTTGCTTTCGAATTATTTAATTCGGAGATATTCGGAAGACCAGTCGGCTTGTCTCGTATCGGGATTGGTAAGAAGGTGGAGACGGCAGGAGTCGAGGTTGACTACTCCGTTGCCAAAGCATGAATATGTGCTGGCGCGGTGGGGCAAGTGGAGAGTTTGAACTTATGACAAAGACGGTCAACTCCTATCGATTTTTAGATCCTATAACCGGAAAGCTCGTGAAGAACTGGATTCTAATGGAAACGCCTCGCGAGATTCCGTGGACGCCTCTGTCAAAACCACTGACGGAATGTACGGTGGCCATGATCAGCTCGGGCGCCATTGCCCTTCGATCCGATCGCCCCTTTGATCAAGAAGGGGAGCGAAAAAATCCTTGGTGGGGTGATCCTTCGTATCGCGTTCTCCCCAATACGGCCACCGAGCGAGACGTCGAGCTCTATCATCTTCATATCAATCCCAGTTTTGCCAAGCAGGACTTGAATTGTCTTTTTCCGCTGGGGCGATTGAAAGAGCTCGAGGAATCTGGAGACATTGGTCGTTCAGCGCCGCATCACTACTCGTTCATGGGCTACATACTCGAACCGAGGACACTCCTCGAGGAGAGTGTTCCCGCCATCATCGAACAACTCCGGGGCGACGATGTAGACGTGGTTGTTCTCGTACCGGTCTGACCGATCTGTTGCTGGTCCGTGGGACTGGTCGAGCGGAAGATCGAAGCTGCGGGTATGACGACGATTACTCTGTCGAGCATTCCGGACTTGACGATATCGGTGGGTGCGCCTCGGGTGTCCGCCATCGAGTACCCTTTGGGTCGCCCCTTTGGTCAGCCGCACGATCAAGAAAATCAAACGGCAGTTCTGCGGGCAACGCTTCAGGCCCTGGAAAAGATGGACAAGCCGGGAAGTATCGAACATCTGCCGTTCGAGTGGTCGGAACCGCCGAGAAAGGCGCGCACGCACCCACCCGAGCCGCCACCCATTGCCAAATATCTGCGGCGGCACCCATGGCACCTTCCGAGACTCTTGGGGCGCGATATTCCTAAATAAGATTCTCGCGATTGGTTGCCATGACTTTCTAGTGGCGCCACTAGGCTTCCTGGGGTCCTCTTCGGAGCGACTAGCCGGTCATAGTGTCTATAGGACGTGTTTTTGCTTGAAACAGTTTTAACATTTTTCTTGGTATCGGGGTCTCGAAGCGAAGGTGTTCGCGGGTTATCGGATGTGTAAAGGCGAGAACTGAAGCATGAAGAGCCAAACGGCCGATTGGGTCGATGGTAGAACCATATTTTTTGTCACCGACGATGCTGTGACCTAAATCTTGCATGTGCACCCGAACCTGGTGTTTTCGTCCTGTTTCCAGGTTCAGTTTCAATAAAGAGTATTTCTTATTGCTCTTGATGGTTTGATAGTGTGTTGCCGCCATTCGACCGTTGTTGGGGTTTTGACTCGAATAGACAATCAAAGCTTTGCTTTCTTTCAGGTATGAAGTGATGACTCCTTCCGGTTCCTCTACCGCTCCTTCAATAACCGCGACATAGGTTCGTTCCGTTATGATCGTGTGCCAAGTATCCTGCAATATTCTTTTTATCTTTTCGCTTTTAGCGAACATCATCAATCCGGACGTGTCTCTGTCGAGACGATGCACGACGAATATTTTATTTGCCGAGTTCTGCTTTTTTACATGACGGCTCAGAAGGCCATAAGCAGTCTCCGTTTTTTCATTGGTGGTCGCTATGGAAAGCACTCCCGCATGCTTGTCTATTACGATGAGGTCCTTGTCTTCAAAGACGACGCTTATGCCACGGTATCGCTTCTCTTCCTGGATTTTGCTCCCTCTTATTTCGACTTTTTGTTTGGGCTTTAACGGGTGGTTGTACAGAGTGACCGTTTGACCGTCGACTAGAACCTGTCTGTCCCTCAAAAGAGCCTTGATTTTGTTCCGGCCTTTGTGCGGTATTTCTGCCAGTAAGAACTTCAGTAGTTCAGTGCTTTCGGTTACTTTGAGGTAGGTTGGCGTTTTGGAACTCATTGTAGATTGCCGATAACAGTATGCAGATCGTTAAGAAAACCTTGAAATGGGAAAGGGTCTTCCCACCACTAGGACCCTCCTGGATGGGGTGAGGATAGTGTTTTTCGGATGGGAAAGTCAAAGAGATATGAGCGCTGTCTAGTCCATTCGCAGGACTTCGAAAGAGGCTGCAAAAGCAGAGAGCATATGCGTTTTCACAGCCTCCTTTTGCTCCTCGCCCGTTTCGAGTGTGCGGAATAGGGATGCAGGTAGATCGGCCCCTATCCAACCTTCGGTATGCCAGATGCCCGATCTCTGGAGGCCGGGTAGCGGTTTCTTGGAAATGTCGGGCGAAGGATAGGGATTGATGTAAAAGTACGGCTCGGAGTTGTTGTCGTCGATGGACATAAAGCTCAAGCCTCCTCATCCAAAGCCACATCGAGAATGAGTGGCGCGGTCCAGGAGAAGTTATCCGTACCGTACGCGGTACCTTCGAAGGCCGCGGCGTGGCCTTCGCCGACTACGATAACGACGGGGACATCGATGTGATCGTGACTCCCGGGGCCAGTGCCACCACGCGGCTTTGGCGCAGCGACTCCACCACTGGCTTTCCCTGCGGCTCGTCGGCACCATCAGCAACCGAAGCGCCATCGGCGCCCGGGTGGAGGTGCGGACGCCCATCCGGACCACGGTCCAGAAGGTCAGCGGCGGCGCCGGGCGCGGCAACCAAAACAGCCTACCACTCGAGTTCGGGCTGGGCACAACGGAGAGCGTGGCACGGGTAACGATTCGATGGCCGAGCGGCCTGGTTCAGGTGATTGAGGACGTTGAGGTCGACCGGTTCCTCACGGTCGTCGAGAACTTCTAGCTGGTATTCCCGGTCCGGGACGGGTGATGCCGGTCCCTGGAACTTCTACCTAGCGACGACAAGATGATACAAGCAATGGTTGTGACCATTTCAGTTCCGCGGTATCTAAGGTAAGTTAGGGAGGATGCCGTCACCGAAAACCAACAACCACAGGCGCCGGCACCGGGAAGGACACGGCCCGACATCCGTCAATCCGCCAATCCGCAACAATTACTTTATTCGACTGGCGTAGAGGTTTTTATATGGAAGCCACGACACAGACCACCACGAACGCATCCGATGTCTTCAGAATCGACCCTTGGGACGAGTTCAACCAGGCCGCTGTCGCCAACGTGCACCCCCCTGGTTGGGTGAATCCGGAACCGAGCGGACGTTACAACCTCGTCGTTCTCGGCGCGGGAACCGCCGGTCTGGTGTCGGCCATCGGTGCGGCGGGGCTCGGAGCTAGAGTCGCCCTCATCGAGAAACACCTGATGGGAGGTGATTGCCTGAACGTCGGGTGCGTACCTTCGAAGGCGCTCATCCGCTCGGCTCGCGTTGCGGCCGACGTCCGAAGAGGCGAAGAGTACGGTCTACGCATTCGTGGCGAGGTCGAGGTCGATTTCCCCGCCGTCATGGAACGTATGCGGCAGCTCCGAGCCCGCATCAGCAAGAACGACTCGGCCCATCGCTTCCGGGACGCGGGCGTCGATGTCTTCATCGGTGAAGGCAAGTTCATCGGCCCCGACCGCATCGAGGTCGGCGGGAAAACACTGGACTTCAAAAGGGCCGTCGTCGCCACAGGCGGGCGCGCTGCAGCACCTCCCATCGAAGGGCTCGATGAAGCAGGATATCTCACTAATGAAACGGTGTTCTCTTTGACCGAGCTTCCCCGCCGTCTCCTCGTCATTGGTGCAGGCCCCATCGGCTGCGAGCTTTCTCAGGCCTTCGCTCGATTCGGCGCTGAAGTGCACCTTGTCGAATCGTCGGGTCAGATCCTCACTCGTGAAGATCCTGACGCGGCCGGGCGCGTGGAAAAGGCCTTGCGGCGGGATGGTGTTCACATCATCTCGAGCTGTAAGATCATCGGAGTCACCAAGCAGGCGGGCGAAAAGGTGGTGGAGCTCGAGTGCGCTGGCGCGCGTCGATCGGTTTCCGTTGACGAGATTCTCGTTGCGGTGGGAAGGGCGCCCAATGTCGAGGGGATTGGACTCGACAAGGCCGGCGTCGAGTATCACCCCCGTCGTGGAGTCGTTGTAAACGATCACCTTCAGACTGCGAATCCCAAGATCTTTGCCGCGGGCGATTGCTGCTTCAAGTACAAGTTCACCCATGCTGCCGACGCGCTTGCCCGCATCGTGATCCAGAATGCTCTCTTCGGCTTGCCGTTCATGAAGAAAAAGGCGAGCGCCCTGACTATCCCCTGGTGCACCTACACGGATCCCGAGATTGCTCACGTTGGTCTGTACGAGAAGGACGCGAAGGAAAATGGAATTCCCGTTCAAACCTTCGTTCAAGAGCTCGAGGACGTTGACCGAGCCATCCTCGATGGATCCGACGAGGGTTTTATCAAAGTACACGTGAAGGAAGGCTCCGATGAGATCCTGGGCGCCACGATCGTAGCCTCTCACGCCGGTGAGATGTTGAGTGAGCTCACGCTGGCCATGAATGCCGGCGTCGGCCTCGGCACCATTGCCGGCACCATTCATCCTTATCCCACGCAGGCCGAGTGCATCAAACGAACCGCCGATGCCTTCAACCGCACCCGACTAACGCCTCGAGTGAAAAGGTTCTTTGAAAAATGGTTGTCGTGGACCCGCTGAGATGGAAAGGAGAAATGCAATGAGCGACTGTGTTCCCTCCGAACCTGGCCGATCCTCCTGCGCCGGCGCAGAACCCATTGACGAGCTTGCCATCAACACGATCCGTACGCTGGCAATGGACGCGGTGCAGCAGGCCAACTCGGGCCACCCGGGAACCGCCATGGCCATGGCGCCGGTCGTCTATACGCTGTGGCAGCGATATTTGAGATTCGATCCGGAAGATCCGATCTGGCCCAACCGCGATCGCTTCGTTCTCTCCATCGGTCACGCCTCGATGCTGCTCTACGCGATGCTGCACCTCGCCGGTGTGCGGGCCGTCAATTCGAAATATGAACGTTTGGGCGAGCCGGCTGTCCCCTTGGACGACATCAAGCGCTTCCGGCAGCTCGACAGCCGCTGTCCGGGCCATCCGGAGTACCGATGGACATCGGGCGTGGAAACGACCACCGGTCCGCTGGGGCAAGGTGTGGCCACCAGCGTGGGCATGGCTATTGCCTCCCGTTGGATGGCGGAGCTCTTCAACCGACCCGACTTCGAGATGTTCGGATACAACGTCTATGCACTCGGTGGCGACGGATGCATGATGGAAGGCGTCACGGGTGAGGCGGCGTCGCTCGCCGGTCATCTGAAGCTCGCGAACCTATGCTGGATTTACGACAACAACGGCATCACCATCGAAGGACACACGAACTTGGCCTTCACCGAGGACGTGGCCACCCGCTTCATCGGCTACGGCTGGAACGTCACCCGCGTGGGAGATGCCAATGACCTGGAGATGCTGTCACGGGCCTTCGACACGTTTCAGATTACGACGGACCGTCCGACCCTCATCATCGTAGACAGCCACATCGCCTACGGATCTCCCAACAAGCAGGACACCGAGGCCGCCCACGGCGCTCCCTTGGGAGAAGAGGAAATCCGACTCACCAAGCGAAACTACCGCTGGCCGGAGGAGGAGAAGTTTCTCGTACCGGAAGGGGTTCGAGAGCATTTCCAAGATCAGCTCGGCCGGCGCGGCCGTCACCTTCGGCGTGATTGGATGGCTAAGTTCGAGGAGTATCGGATCGCGTTTCCAGACCTCGCCGCGCACCTGTACGAGATGCAACACCGGCAGCTCCCCGGTGGATGGGATGAAGGCATTCCCGAGTTTCCGGCCGACACCCAAGGTGTGGCCGGGCGCGTCGCTTCCGCGAAGGTTTTGAATGCCATTGCACCTAGACTACCGTGGCTGTTGGGAGGGTCGGCAGACCTTGCCCCTTCCACGAAAACGCGGTTGACCTTCGAGGAGGCGGGCGACTTCACCAGTTCGAATCCCGGTGGCCGCAACTTTCATTTCGGTGTCCGCGAGCACGCCATGGGTTCTATATTGAACGGTATGTCGCTGGCCAAGATTCGGCCTTACGGTTCCGGATTTCTCATCTTCAGCGATTATGCACGGCCTGCGATTCGGTTGAGTGCCTTGATGGAACTACCCGTTATCCATATTTTCACGCACGATTCCATTGGCGTCGGAGAGGATGGGCCCACCCACCAACCGGTGGAACAGCTCGCGTCGCTGAGAGCCATTCCCGGCTTGATCGTGTTGCGCCCCGCCGACGCCAACGAGGTGGCAGAATCCTGGCGCGTCATTATCGAGAGCCGGAGAGAGCCGGTGGCACTCGTTTTGTCCCGACAGTCGCTTCGCACGCTCGACCGTTCCATTTACGCGCCCGCCGCCGGGCTCCGGCGAGGGGCCTACATTCTTGCCGATTCCGCTAAGGGATCACCGAACGTTTTACTCTTGGCAACCGGGAGCGAAGTGCAACTGGCCGTGGACGCCTACGAAACGCTCGAGAGCGAAGGAATACGGGCGCGGGTGGTGAGCATGCCCTCATGGGAGCTTTTCGAGCGCCAAGACGAAGCCTACCGGAACGACGTTCTTCCTCCCTCGATCCGTGCACGCGTCTCGATCGAACAGGGCTCGACCCTAGGCTGGGATCGCTACGCCGGCAACCATGGATACCGCATCGGAATGGAAACGTTCGGCGCCTCGGCGCCACTCGCGGCCCTTCAAGAAAAGTTCGGTTTCACCCCGAGACACGTCGTTGCGGCTGCGAAAGAGCAGCTGAAGAAGTCATCGATTTAGAAAGACATTCTAACTGTCCACGGGACCGTTCGGACAGCCTTGAAAGGGTGGCCAGTTCTCGCTCTCGATCGACGATGTGCACGGGATGGACTTATCATGCAGGTCTGCATGATGTAAGCCTACATGTTTGATCGGGCCGGTTAGACTTCTCGGCCCTCGATCACGATAAAACGCTGGCCGTCGGGGGAGGCGTCGTCGTTTCCAACCAGTGGGGAGCCCATTCCGCCAGCGTCTCTCCCGGCACGAGCTCCAGCACCAAAGTCCGCACCGATCTTCTCATCGATGCGGTAGTGGGAAAGGGTTTGGCCTATCAAGGTTATACTTCAAATTCCTGCTACTGGATTTTCACTTTTTCCATGATCTCTTTGAATCGGGTTTCCTCTCTGATGTTGGCCAGCAGGGGATTCAATTGGGAACGATAGGGGTAATTGATGAAACCAAGGCCAATATCGGTTTCCAGCCAATCGATGGCCTCGTCCTTCTGGTCGGCGAGCGCGTAGGCGTCCGTCAAGAATCGAGCGTAGACTTCGGCTCCGCGTCCGGTGCCTAGTAGCTGGGGGGTTACAGATTCCAGTGCTCTATCCTTATCACCGAGTACCGCAAACTTGAGAAACCGACCCATATCGGCGGCGACGCTCGCAGAATCCAGGTTGACAACACGATCAACGACTTCACTGACTTCCTCTTTGAGTCTATTCAACGCTAGTGTCCATGCTAGGAACAGTGTGTTCGTTTGGTTTTTGGGATCCATCTGGAACATTTTTCTGTAATAGGGTAAAGCCACTTCGAATTGCCCATCCATGATTTCGACGATTCCCGGCCAGCCTCTCGGATTGTGCCGGAATGTCGAAGCGAGCGCCAGATAAGGATGACGAGTATCTCGTCGAGCTCAGGGACCGAAGCCCGTATTCAAACCGTCGATCCGCAAGAGACCTTCTTCCAGCAAGGAGAGCGACAAGGCTCAGGCCAAAGGAATTCAGGAGACGGCGCAATCAGAGATACTTTGCTTGGCCCCTACCTCCGAGGAAACACCGAGTCCACCACCTCCGACTCCCTCTCCGAATCTGCTCGAGCCGGCAGAACCCGACACCTACAATTTCCGATTCTCCGCCGACGGAGACTTCAAGGAAAAGTTCGAGCGACTGGCCGAGGTTCTCGGTGTCGAGAATCCCTTGAAGAACATGGCCGAGGTTTTTGAACGGGCCGTTGACATCTCACTCGAGAAGAAAGACCCGAAGAAGAAACTGGAACGGCGGCTCGAGAGGGAGGGAAGCAAAGTGCGGCCACAAAAAAATCTTGCCCGGGCAAGATTCCGTCGGACGGAGACAATGCCGGCGAAGAGGAGAAAAACAAGTCCCGCTACATTCCTTCCAAGGTGCGCGAGCGCGTTTTAGAAAGGGTTGGCTATCAATGTGAGTTCCAGGCGCATGATGGGACGCGGTGCAGTGCCAAAACGCGACTCGAGATCGACCATGAACGGCCCTTTGCAATCTATCGAAGCCACGATGAGGGAAAACTTCGAGTGCTATGTCGTCGACACAACATATATATGGCGGAACGTTTCTACGGAACCGACTTCATCAGGGGAAAAATCGATGAAAAAAAGTGTCAGAAAGGTTCTTCCGCTACTTCGCCTGCCCGCTCGCCCATTCGTTCCAGTCAAGCAAGAACGTAGACGGCGCTCCGAGTTGAACCTTCCTTTTTGATAAGACCTCGTTTGATCAGAGCGGCCAGACGGGTTCGGGCGTTTCGGTCGCTCAAGGCCCTCGAAAAGATGGGCACGCCAGGTCGTATCGAGCATCTACCTTTCGATTGGCCGGAACCGCCGAGAAGAGCACGCACCCACCCGAGCCGCCACCTATCGCCAAGTATTTGCGCCGGCACCCGTGGCACCTTCCCAGGCTCTTGGCACTCGATATTCCTACTTGATTTTGCGACTTTGGTAGATTTTCTGTTCGGGGAACCTCATCGCGGTGAGCACCCCCGATGAAATCGTATCGATTCCGAAGGTGCGGTTTTTGTGAACGCAAGGTATCGGCCAACCAGTATCGTCTACGACGTGGGCGTTCTTGTGCCCATATACGACTGGCTCGTTCCCCGTGTATCGTTCTGGAAATCCGCTGCGGCCCCATGTGAAATTCCTGGTGTTTTGTTTTTCTAATGGCAAGCCGTCGAGGTCCAAGCCGGCATGGACACATATGATGTCGTCGGAACGGTGGTACGGCTGGAGGTTCTCGAAGAAGGCCACATGGGATCGAGGCATAGCGTCAAAGAAAAGGTGATAAGGGAGTGCGACTTCTCCATGATCAAACGTTGGCCCGCGGTCTCCGCCTCATGCCGTAATTGGTTTGCGGCCTCGGGGGTGTAGCTTGCAATCGTTTCGAACGATTCTGCGCCGGTGAGCCAGGAGTGGCGCGTGTGGTCACGCATCGTCGCCAATAACCATTCCTCGTGATTTCCCATCAAGGTGACAACGGAAAACTCAGCCTTCGACTGAAGAGAGACAATCAGCTCCACGCATCGTTTTGTCTCCGGACCGCCATCGATGTAATCACCAAGAAACGCTAATGTATCCGACTTCTCCAGATCGGGCAGGACCTTATCCAGGAGATCTTCGAGAGCAAGCAAGTTGCCATGGATATCGCCTATCGCAACCGTTGCCATCGGTTCCTCAGTTTGTGGGAACGAGGCGTTTTAGCTCTTCGGTCCAGTTGAGGACGACGTGGAGCTGGGTGACCGGTGTGTCGGGAAACGGTTCCTTGCCAATCATCAAGAATCGCTTCCCATTGTTTGTAATATCGTAGCTTCGTACTGGGAACGATACCTGGTAGTCTCCGTCGAAAAGAACCCTGGGCCGTCCGGCGACGATGCCGGAGTCCGTCTCGATGCTGACCGCCGGGACTTGATCGTCTTTTCTGTAGAAAAGCTGGGTCCCATCTCTCGACCACAGAGGACTGAAGCCACCGTCTGTCGAGATTTGATATATTTCGCCGGCCTCGGGAAAGGACTGGACGAATATTTCCGGTTGACAGGTCCGAACCGTTTTGTCCAGTACTGAAGGCGTCATGGCCTTGTACACCTCGCCCATCCCCCCGGCACCGATCGGCGCGACAATTTCGTAGGGACCAAGTCTCGTGCCGGTTGCTAGGGACATCATCTAAAACCTTGTAGCGTCAGAGAGTTTTCCCCCCACTGGAGCTCTCCAGGTTTGGATGAGAATAGTTCTTTTCGGACGGGAAAGTCAAAGATGAGCCTTTGATTCTAAGTCGAGCGTGAGGAGTGAAATGGACATCATAGTCGGCTTCATCTACTATGCTCCGACCATGCTGGAAGACGGGGTATATAAATGATAAGAGAAAAGGGAAGCACCTTTCTGTCGATGGTTCTCATTTGGCGACGATCGGCTTCGAGGCGCCGGCGTTCGCGCAAGAGGTCACGCCTGACCTCTTCAGCGAGATGCACTGGCGCATGATTGGGCCCTTCCGCGGAGGTCGCACGAAGGCCGCGGCCGGCGTACCGGATGAGCCCAACCTCTTCTATGTCGGCGTCGTCAACGGCGGCGTCTGGAAGACCAACGACTTCGGGCGGACTGGCGGCCTATCTTCGACGACCAGCCGACCGGCTCGATCGGCGCTATCGCCGTCGCGCCGTCGAATCCGAGCATCATCTATGTAGGGAGCGGCGAGGGTCTTCAGCGGCCCGATCTTTCGACGGGCGATGGTATCTACAAGTTGACCGATGCTGGGGAAACTTGAGCAATACGTATTATGTAGTTTGCTTCAACTTCAGCATATCTAGCTTCCAGATAGTGGCCTCCGTCAGAGAAGGAATCAGGTGTTACGTTCAGGATTCCCATGACATGGGTCCTTTGCCCCAGATCAAGAGAAAAATTCGACCAGTTCAACGTAAGATTCATCATTTTTGGAGATTTGGAGCTGGAAATTGGAAAATCGGAATCCATTCATTTTTTAGTTTTGAGTATCGCTTTCCTCCGATGCAGGTTTTCTTCCGGCTTGTCCTTTCCCGCGCCTGCCATTATTTCATCAATATCTTCCGTATTCAGTGTTTCTTTTTCAAGAAGCGCATTCGCCATGTTGTGGAGTGTTTCCAGGTTGTCATTGATCAACCGGCATGACCTGTCATAGGCGTCGGTTACAAAATTTCTGACCTCTGCATCGATTTTTTCTGCGGTTGATTCACTATAATCTCTATGCTTGGCGATCTCTCTTCCAAGAAAGATCTGTTCATCCGTTTTTCCGAAGCTCAACGGTCCCAGGTCGTCGCTCATTCCGTAAGCGCAGACCATTCTGCGAGCAAGATCAGATGCTCTTTCGATATCGTTGCCGGCGCCGGTCGTCTGCATGCTGAGAATAATTTCTTCAGCAGCCCTTCCTCCCATCAAAATAGCCATATTGTTAAGAAGGAACTCTTTTGAATGGGTATGTTTTTCATCTATTGGGAGTTGCTGGGTCAAACCCAAGGCCATGCCTCTCGGAATAATGGTTACCTTGTGAATGGGATCCGTATTCGGAATCAGTTTCGCAACAAGGGCGTGCCCTGATTCATGATAGGCGGTAACCTTTTTTCTTCATCGCTGATGATCATGCTCCTGCGTTCTGCGCCCATCATGACTTTGTCTTTGGAATCTTCGAATTCCTCCATTTCAATCCGGTCTTTTCCTCGTCTGGCTGCCAGCAAGGCCGCTTCATTGGTCATGTTTTCGAGGTCCGCGCCCGTGAAGCCCGGGGTCCCACGGGCAAGAACAGAAACGTCCACGTTGTCAGATACCAATCTTTGTTTCAGGTGCACTTTTAAAATCCCTTCTCTCCCCTTTAGATCCGGGACAGGCACAACAACCTGGCGATCAAATCGGCCGGGTCTCAGAAGCGCCGGATCAAGCACGTCCGGTCTATTGGTTGCCGAGATAAGGATAACGCCTTCGTTTGATTCAAATCCGTCCATTTCAACGAGAAGCTGGTTAAGCGTCTGTTCCCGTTCGTCATGTCCACCACCCAGGCCTGCACCTCTATGGCGTCCCACAGCGTCAATTTCATCAATAAATATGATGCACGAGCCATTTCACAGCAAATAAGTT
>CAVROO010000018.1:0-173258 GCA_963722765.1 uncultured Acidobacteriota bacterium | reverse complement strand
AGAAAGGTACAGGCCAAAAATTACTCCGTCCAGGTTTGAAGGACCTCCAGCAGGTCATATTCAGGTCGAAGCTCATCGGACATCTCCGTCTCATCCTTCTTCTTCATAAGTCTCTCTCTCAGATCGGGTCAACTCGCGAGCACTGATAATGCGAATGCGATCGCCGCTCTCCGTATGTGCCACCATTATGAGACGGTGGTTAATGGGCATGCCAATGGTTATATACCTGTTCTCGTTTGTCGAGTGATCGGGATCTCGTGCGGTGGTATTGACGGCATCGCCGAAAACTGTTGCCGCCTCACCGAACGAAACCTTATGCTACCGAAGGCTCTTTGCCGTTTTTTCCAAGTCCCACTCGAATACCACAAAACAAGTGTATCGGCTTTTCTTACCTCCGCCAACTGAAGGTGCGGCTGGTCAACCGTTGAAGCTGACTTCCGCGATCGAAATGTACTTCGAGAAAAAAATCTCCCCCTTGACCTATCGCATGATTCCTCCGGTAAGCCGACGTGTCGTGACAATCAGCACTCAACCTTTCCCCTAGCGGAACAGCATGACCAAGACGCCTTTGATTTTACTAGCTCCCGTTTGTCGTTGAATCCCTAGTGTCCTGTATCAGTAATTCGTCATCTAAGTCTCGGCCCCTTTTGCGCGCTGACTTCGTTGCGCCTCCTCGAAATATCACGATAGTTCTTCGTCGGCACGCCTTGCCAGCACACAAAATGACCTCGAGCCTTCTGCGGGGACGTCGGATTTGTGTTCACGTTCAACATGGTTTACGATTATTTATGATAATGCCTCTTTAGGGCATTAGCGATGATGACAATAAACAAAAAGACAAAGCGCCGCCTCGGCGATCTGGAGCAACGACTCCTATCGTACGTGCAGTTCAGGGGCATGACCGTTGTCCGTTTCGGTGAGCTCCGGTCCATTCTTGAGCTGACAGCCGAACAGGAACGAAAGGTGCTATCGCGTCTCGCCCGCGGCGGCACAATCGTGCGTCTCAAGCGCGGGGTCTACCTTATGCCACCACGACTCCCGCTAAATGGCGTTTGGAGTCCAGGCGAAGCGCTCGTTCTCAGGGAGCTTATGAAAGCTTCCCGAAACGGCCGCTACCAGCTTTGCGGGTGGCCCGCGTTCAACAGATACGGGTTCACGGAACAAGTGCCTGCGCGCCTTTATGCTTACAACAACCGGATCTCGGGGGATCGAATCATTGTCGGGACCGAGTTCTGCTTCATCAAAGTCCCCGACAAACGCCTGGGCGCCACGGAAACTGTCCAGACCGCTGACGGACCCGAGCTGATCGTGCCCACGAAAGCCCGGGCCTTGCTGGACGCGGTCTTCGATTATGCACGGTTCGGCACACTTCCCGAGGCCCTGGACTGGATCCGTGTGTCTCTCACGAAAGAAGAGGTTTCGCCGGACGATCTAGCTGACACCACCCGACTTTTCGGCAATCAAGGCACGATTCGCCGAATCGGTTTCATTCTATCTGGATTTACTATCTCGCAAAGAGCCGTTCGACGACTGCGTCGTGCTCTCACCAGTAATGCATCGCTCATTCGCCTTGTACCCGGTCGCCCAGCTAAGGGGCCCGTCGACCGGGAATGGGGAATCATCAACAATGAGTAACTTCCTGGCCGAAGCAACGGAGTGGCTGGACGACCATGCTCTATTCCGCGAAGCCGTGGCACGGACGGCAAGGGATACGGGATTTGTGAGCCCATTGGTTGAGAAGGACGTTTTCTGCTCCATTGCTCTGGCAGTCCTAGGATCGGTACTCCCGGCGCACGTCATCTTTAAGGGCGGAACGTGTCTGAGCAAGGTCTACAGCGATTTCTACCGTCTGAGCGAAGACTTGGATTTCGCGATTTCTATACCTCTCCATTCGAAAAGATCGAAGCGTCGCGCGCTTATCGAACCCGTCAAGGATATCGTTGGCACCATCCCTACTCGATGTCCCCACCTTGAAGTCCGGCAAGCGCTTCGCGGAGCCAACGTGTCAACTCAGTATGTGGGAATCTTGGAGTACGAGTCTCGCATCGATGGCAAAACAGCTGAAATTAAAATCGAGTTCGGTCTTCGTGAGCCTTCGCTACGTAGCACAGTATTGAAAGATGCGGCGACTTTGCTCTTGAATCCAATCACCGGCAAACGGGCGCTGCCTCCCATTCCTATTCGGGCCATGGCTCCGTTGGAGGTCTGGGCAGAGAAGGTACGAGCTGCGCTCACACGCCGTGAGGTCGCCATCCGTGACTTCTTCGACCTGGACTACGCACTCCAGCAGGCGGGAGTCAACATGCGTGACCCGGAGTTCTGCTCTCTGGTTCGGCACAAGGTCTCCGTCCCGGGTACGGAACCGGTGCAATTGACCCCGGAACGTCATGCTGCATTGGACGCCCAGATCAGAACAAGGCTCCGACCGGTCCTCCGTACGCCGGACAGGGAACGCTTCGATCTGAACCGAATCTGGCAAGCTCTACTGGAAATGGAAGAAATCCTCAAGAGATAGCCCGTCCTGTGTAAGCCCATCGGAATCGCATGTTTTTCATCGGGAAGTTGGCAATGGACGGTGGTGTCGTAGTCGCAAAAGAGTACGGAACTCAGCTCGAGCGGGGATCCAGGATCCCCTTTTCGTTGGCGCGGTCCACCGCCTGCCGGCGGTTGGTCACATGAAGCTTCTGGTAGATGTTCTTGAGGTGGTCGTTGACGGTATGAGTGGAGATGAACAGTCGCTCTGCAATTTCTTTGTTCTGGAAACGTTGCGCCACCAGCTCCAGGATGTCGAGCTCGCGCTGAGTCAGGGCGTCGGGCTCGGGGCGATCTCTTGCGGTTGAAATCTCGGCGCTTGGGGTGGGCAGGGCGTCCACCGACACCGTCGCACCTCCGCTCTCGAACGCCGCCAGCAGCCGTTGGATGTAACTTTGTTCAACTCCCGTCCCGTCTAGGCGTTCGAGGAGCGAAGCCATCACCGGGCCGGCTTCGACAAACGGTCGGATCCATCCTCCGGGTTCAGCCAGGATCATGGCTTCTTTCAGAGCCTTTACGGCTTTTTGGGTGCTTCCCTGCTTTTCGAGGGCCAGGGACTGCAGGACCGCGACCTCGATCGTTTGACATGTATATCGACACGCCTCACTCACCTGCCGAACTTCCTGCAACAACTCGGTCGCCTCCTCCAGGCTCTTCTCGGAGCCAACCGCGATCCGTACTCTCGCTCGGGTGATCGAAGGGATTTCTGTCCACAAGAACAGGTCGGCCGATGTGGGTAGTTCGGGCACTGACCGCACCCACTCGACCGCCGATTTGTGGTCGCCCTGCAGCAGAGCGAGGCGAGCCCGGCAGGAATGAGCGACATTCAAGTATTGAGGAGCATTCATCTCCCTGGCAAAGTCCAGCAAACGGTCCATCGACTCCTTGGCGTTATCGTGCTGCTGCATGAGTTGCTGGGTGAGCGCCAGTCCCGCAAGAGCGTCGATGGCTGCCTGGGTCTCCAGCACGTACCGGAGCTCAGCGGCAAGGGCGAAGTGGTGCGATGCGGCATCCAGCTCGTGGGTGTGAAAGTGGGGCCACGCCGTCAGGTACGAGCCCCAGGCTTCGGTATTGCGGATGCCGCTCTCTCTTGCCACGAGCCCCAACCGTCGCACTTCAGCCTGGGCTCGGTGTAGGTCGCCGGAGAGCATGTGGATCAAGACAAGCCCTCCCATCAAGCGGGTCAGAAACACGACCTCTTCAGGGTCCGTGCTCCGAACCCGTTTTTCGAGCTCCTGGATTGCCAACTCCTTCTTACCGATCATGCAGCGAGCCAGACCGAGGTGGAGCTCGGTCTCTCCACGGATGAGCTGCTGCTTTTCCGGGATCTGCTCCAGTGCCTCTTCGAAGCACTGCCGGGCGTTCTCGCCCTCACCTTCCCAATAGCTGAGGTAACCTCGGATGTAGTTGAGCTCTCCCAACAAAACCGGATCCGTCGTCGGATCGCGTACAAACGGCTCAACTTGTTCGAGAATCGATGGGATTCGCTCCAGCCGCATTCGAAAAAAGGCCGCCCACGCCTCGGCGAGTAGAAGCCCCGGCCGCCGTAACTTGACCTCCGCCGGTAGTTTGGCCAGCCACTTCTCCACGACGTACCATCGGTCGGCATCGAACTCGTCGTATCGGTACCGCTCCACGATATCGGCCGCGTGCTCAACATCCCCGGCAGCCAGGAAATGCTCGACCGACTCCGTGATCAGCCCTTCCGACTCGAACCACGCGCCGGCCCTGGAGTGAAGCGTCGCGATCTCCTGCGCTCCGGCGTGCCTCCGCAATTGTTTCTTCAGTAGATCCTGGAACAGGTGATGAAACCGGAACCACTGGCTTCGCGCATCGAGGGAAATCGTGAAGAGGTTGCTGCGCTGCATCAGATCCACGAGCTCCCGGCCACTGAGACCCGGCGGTGCCCCATCGGGGAAACAGACCGCCTCGATGACCGGAGGGCAGAAGCGGTCGAGGACGGAGGATTTAACGATGCAGTCTCGAATCTCGGGTAACTGCCCAGCCAGCACCTCGTGGAGCAAGTACTCTTGCGTGTGCGGGAGGCCCCCGTGCAGATCATTAATAAAGGACTCTGGGTTGACGACGTGGCGCAGGGCCAGCGACACCAGACGCAGACCGACCGCCCAACCCTCCATCTCCTGTTGCAGGTTGGCGACGGCGTCCTCACTGACGGCGGTCTCAACCACCGCGGCCAGAAGCTCGGCGGTCTCCCGCTCGGTGAAACGCAGATCCTGCATCCGCAACTCCGTCAGACGGCTGCTTGCACGTAGCGAGGACAGCGGTAACGGCGGGTCGCGGCGGGTCATCAGCACCAACCGCAGGGATTGTGGGGGATGTTCCAAGAGCCGGGAGAAGAGCTCGTGGACACCCGACGACGGTGCGATGCGGTGATAATCGTCCAGGACCAAAACGAAAGGCGTATCGATGCGGTCGAGCTCGTTGGCCAGGATGTGAGCCAACGCCGGGACCGGCGGTAGAGTGGCCGCGTTCAGCAGCGCGGCCGTCTCCTTACAAGATTCGGGAAAAACCGTCTGAACCGCGGCTAGAACGTAGGTGAGAAACTGTTCGAGCTCGCTATCCGTTGGGTCCAGCGACACCCACACGCAAGGATGGTCCAGCGACTCCGCCCAGTAGCCGACCAGCGTGCTCTTGCCGTAGCCGGCCGGTGCCGAAACCACCGTTAAAGGCGTGCGTAAGCCAAGGTCCATACGCTCGTGCAGCCGACCTCGGCGGACGAGGTCCTGAGTCACCCGTGGACGGTGGAGCTTCGTCTGCAGGATCGGGTCGCGGTGGGGCTCGTCTCTCTTCGGCAAGGTAGAATCCTAGTGAATTTCGAGGCCGAATTATCTCACAGCACACATTAACGCGATGTTAAAACAGCAAACCCCTTATTTCCCCCTTATTTTTGGGCATGCGTGGATCGTCGTTTGAGTAGAGACTTGGCGGCGACTATGATTTCGATCGCCTGGCTTTCGGCACCGTTGTGGTTTTCTCGATTTGGACCTATGAAATTGGATTGAACATGTTTAGACGCAGCCTCGCTTGGAAATCTTCAGGAAAACGAGCCCCAGTGGATGGAGTGATTTGTGGGCGAAAACCTTCCTATTTGCTGAAGAGCTTGCCGGTCTGAAGCGACAAACCCGGCAAAAGAGGAGTGGTAGCTTGGTCAGCCCCACGGCATGTCTCTATGAACCGATAGGCCTCGGCTCCTCGATCCAAGCGATAGATCTCAATGCTTGCGCTATCGATGTCGACAATCCAGTATTCCCCTACTCCGTATCGGGCGTAGGTCTCCATCTTGAGACCACGATCCACTTGCGCCGTTGAAGGCGAGAGAACCTCCACGACGAGATCAGGGACACCTCGAACGACATCTTTCAATATGCTTGCGTTGTTCTCGAGCACCAAAACCAGATCGGGCTGTACCGCCGTTGCTTCCGCAAGAACAACGTCCATCGGAGCGAAAAACACTTCTGAGCCATCGCGGATAGCATCCTCAAATGCGCGGCTCAAACGACGGAGGATTCTCTGGTGGTGGAGGTTTGGAGAAGGAGTCACATAAGCCTCCCCTTCGAAAAGCTCGTAGCGCTTGCCATCAGATGGAATCCGACTGAGCTCTTCGTAGGTGATATGGGGTTTCACCAGTGGGCTTGACATAGCTTTATTGTAGGGGATCATTGCGCCCAATCGAAATGCATTTGCCACTTCCAGCATTAAGATGCGGCAAATTCTGCACCCCTCATTTCCCCCTTATTTCTAGGGATGCGCGGAGCGGCGGTTGCGGACAGACTTAGAGCGTGAAAATGATGCGACCGACCCCGCATCCTCCGTATTGGAGTTCGCCGAGAAAGGGGTCGAGTGAATCATTGAAAGCAATGACCGCCAAAAGCCTAAACGGTTCATGCATTTACCGTCCTCTAATAATAGGGTTCAGCATGTGGAGAGGATTGCTCTGGAGCTATTGGCTCCCCGTATTTCTGTTATTCATTGCTGGTGTCCTGTATCAGTAGATCGTGGTCTAAAGCTCGAGGTCATTTTGTGTGCTGGCAAGGCGTGCCGACGAAGTAATATCTCGATATTTCGAGGAGGCGCAACGACGTCCAGCGCGCAAAAGGGGCCGAGAATTAGGCTACGAATTACTGACACAGGGCACTAGGGGACGAAGCTCGGGAAGTTGTTCAAGCCGTCCTATTTGCGGCGGCTCATGAAATTGGATTGAACATGTTGAGACGCAGCCTCGCTTGGAAACTCGTTGGCCTCCTGCTCATTGCCTGTATCGGCTCGATTGCCGCCCTGGCTGCGCTTGCGGTACGGGTGGGCACGACCGTTCTCACGGACCAAGAGAGGGCTGCGCTGGAGGCGGTGCGATCCTCGCGCCAACACTACATCGAAAAATACTTCGGGATCATCCGAGGGCAGATGTTCACCTATTGCCAGGATCGCATGGTCACCGAGGCAATCATCGAAATGAGCGCGGCCTTTAAAAGTGCTCCGGCACAAGTGTCCGACGACACCGGCGAAAACGGTGAGCTCATGACATCGCTTCGCCGCTACTACGAGCAAGAGTTCGCGGCCCGCCTCGAGGCCGCCGGTTACACGAGTCGTGGGACGGAAACCTACCTACCGCAATCAGGGGCAGGACGTCTCCTGCAGTCGATCTATATCGTTCAGAATCCGAACCCGATCGGTGAAAAGCGACGGCTCGATCGCACCCGTCGAAATTTCGACTACGACCGCCTGCACCGCCGGTATCATCCTCTCATTCGCGACTACATAGAGACGTTCGGTTACTACGACATCTTTCTCTTCGACTTGGAGGGCAACCTGGTCTATTCCGTGTCGAAGGAGACCGATTTCGCGACGAATTTCCTGGACGGACCCTACCAAAACACAAATCTCGCTGAGGTGTTCGAGCAGGCGCACCTTTCGGAGGTTCCGGGATCGGTATTCAAGGTGGACTACCGCTCCTACGAGCCGAGCTACGGCGCCCCCGCGAGCTTCATTGCCGCGCCCGTGTTCCAAGGCGACGTCAAGGTCGGTGTGGTTGCGTTCCAGCTCCCTATCGACGAGATCGATAGCATCGTGCACGATGCCTCCGGACTCGGGCAAACCGGGCAGGTCTACCTGATCGGTGCGGACCGGCTGATGCGATCGGACAGTCGCTTTCGCTCGGGTCAGATCTTCAAGCAAGAGGTGTCGACGGAAGCCGCGACGCGCGCCGTCGCCGGGGAGACCGGGACGATAAGGCAAGACTCGTACATGGATAAGGATGTTCTGGCGTCCTTCGCTCCAATGGAGATTGAAGGGCTCCATTGGGTCATCATGGCCGAGATCGAAATGGCGGAGATCGAGGCTTCGGCACTTCTGATGCGGAATCGCATCATGGGATTCGGATTCGTCATCGCCGTTCTTCTTGGTGGTGGAACTTGGCTGCTGCTGAACGGCCTCGTGCTGCGGCCGGTAGGTCGCTTGATGAAGGGAGTCGGTCAGGTCGAAGGCGGAGACTACTCGGTGCGCGTCGGCGTCCAAACCACAGACGAGATGGGCCGGCTCGCGAGTGCCTTCAATCACATGACCAGCGCCGTCGAGCAGGATGTCGAGGTCCGAAGGCAGAGCGAGGCCGCCCTTGCCGAGTCTGAAGAGCGCAGCCGATTGCTTCTGGAGTCTGCCGACGAGGGAATCTTCGGCGTCGATGTTGACGGACACATCATCTTCGTCAACCCCGCGGCGTGCCGGATGCTGGGATACGACGCAACGGAGCTCATCGGCGGAAACGCGCACTCGCTTTTTCATCACAGCCGTCCCGACGGGAGCAGCTACCCTGTCGAAGAATGTCCCATGAACGCGGCCTTTACGCGCGGTCAGACCGCCCGGGTCGCCGATGAGTGCCTGTGGGTCAAAAGCGGCGAGGGGCTGGAGGTGGAATACGGCGCCACGCCGATTCTGAAGGATGGCGCGATCACCGGCGCCGTGGTGAGCTTCACCGATATCACAGGGCGCAAGCAGGCGGAGGAGGCGCTCAGGGAGGCCAAGTTGAAGGCCGAAGATGCCACCAAGGCCAAGAGCGACTTCCTCGCCAACATGAGCCACGAGATCCGCACACCCATGAACGGCATCATCGGCATGACGGACCTGGCGCTCGATACGAAGCTCACGCCCGAGCAGCGCGACTATCTCGACACGGTCAAATCTTCCGCCGATGCTCTGCTCACCTTGATCAACGACATCCTGGACTTCTCCAAGATCGAGGCCGGCAAGCTGGAGCTCGAGCCCATCGACTTCGCGCTACGCGACGCGCTCGCCGATATGCTCAATACGCTTGCGAATCGCGCCCACAGCAAAGGCCTCGAGCTCATCTACGATGTGCCGTCCGATGTGCACGATGCCCTGATCGGCGACGTCTACCGTTTGCGCCAAGTCATCGTGAACCTCGTCGGCAATGCGATCAAGTTCACGGAGACGGGGGAAATCGTCGTCAGCGTCGAGCAAGTCGAGCGAACGGACCAAGACCTGAGCTTGCACTTCTCGGTACAGGACACGGGGATCGGCATTCCCGCCGACAAGCTCGAGGCCATTTTCCAGCCCTTCTCACAAGCGGATGTCTCCACGACGCGCCGGTTCGGCGGAACGGGTCTCGGCCTGGCCATCTCCGTTCAATTGGTCGAGCTCATGGGTGGTCGCATCGGAGCCGAAAGCAGGCCGGGTCGGGGTTCGACGTTCCACTTCACGGCCCGTTTCGGGCTCGGCAAGGTCATGCCCACGGCGGAGACACGGGCAAATCGCGAACTCCTCGACGGCCTGCCGGTGCTGGTCGTCGATGACAACCGAACGAACCGGCGCATCCTGGAGGAGATGCTTCGGAACTGGCGGATGATCTCCGAAAGCGCCCCGAGCGGCGAGTCGGCTCTGTCGGCGCTGGAGCGTGCCGCGAGCGCCGGCAATCCGTTCCGACTCGTTCTTTCGGATGTGAACATGCCGGAGATGGACGGCTTCGATCTTTTCGAGGCTGCGCGGTCCCATCCGCAGCACCGTGACGTGCCGTTCATTCTTCTAACAAGTGCGGCCCGCCCCGGCGACGTGGCCCGTTGTCGCGAGATCGGTGTGGCCGCGCATCTGATCAAACCGGTCAAGCAGTCGCTTCTCATGAACGCCATTGTCAACGCCGTCGCCGGCACGAATGTCGCTGCACCCGCGCCCGAAGAGCCGCAGGAGGCAACCGGCATCACGCCGATCGCGCTCTCCGTATCCTGCTTGCGGAAGACAACGCGGTGAACCAGAAGTTCGCCATTCGTGCCATTGAGAAGGCGAATCACCAAGTCGTGGTCGCGAACAACGGACGTGAGGCCGTGGAGGCTTGGGAACGCGATCGCGATGTCTCGACGTCGTGCTGATGGACGTGCAGATGCCGGAGATGGATGGCTTCGAAGCCACGTCGCGAATTCGTGCGCTGGAACGCGAGCGCGGAGGGAGTGGGCGCACGCCGATCATCGCCATGACGGCCAACGCGATGAAAGGTGACAAGGAGCGATGCCTCGAGGCCGGCATGGATGGATATATCTCCAAGCCCGTGAAGCGGCAAAGCCTCTTCGCCGAGATCGAAAGAGTGCTTGGAACGATGTGAGGCCGCATGGATGGAACAGCCACGGGAGAAGCCGTTATGACAGATGTTTTCGATGAGAAGGCTCTGATGGACCAAGTCGATGGGGACATGGAGTTTTTGGAAGAGACCGTGGCCATGCTGGACGAAGACAGTCCTCGATTGGTCGAACAGATTCGGGCCGCTGCGACAACAGGCGACGCCGCGGCTCTCGTCAAACCGGCCCATACGCTGAAGGGCATGTTGTCCAACTTCTGCGCCGAGCCCGCTGAGGCCGCGGCACGCGAGTTGGAGGAGATGGGTCGCGAAGAGCGTTTGAACGACGTAGAAGCGGCGGCCGACCTCTTGGAGCGCGAAACGGAGCGGTTGAAAGAGGAGCTTCACCGGTTTTTGTCGACGAGGACGAAATGAGAATCCTGATTGCAGAAGACGAGCGGATCACACTCCGATCGCTCCAGAAACATCTGGAGGGATGGGGCCACAGCGTCGTCGCAGCGGAAGACGGCGCCGAGGCCTGGGAGCAATTTCAACAGCAGCCGTTCGACATCGTCGTAACCGATTGGGATATGCCGCGCATGGACGGACGGGAGCTGATCCGGTGCATCCGCGGAAGCGACGCATCGAGCTATACGTACCTGATCATGCTCACCGGCCGATCGGAGAAGGCCGACCTGGTCGCCGGCATGGAAGCGGGCGCCGACGACTTCCTCGCCAAGCCCTTCGATCGTAATGAGCTGCGTGTACGCCTGAACGCGGGAGAAAGGATCATCCAGCTCGAGCGAAAACTGGCGGCGCAAAACCAGGCACTATCAAAGGCCAATGGGCGGATGAAACGAGATCTCAATGCCGCCGCCGAAATGCAGCGCGGTCTATTGCCCAAGGAACTGCCCGAAGACCTGGGCGCCCGATTTGCCTGGTATTTCGAGCCCTGCGATGAGCTGGGTGGCGACATCTTGAACGTGCTCCCGCTGGACGAGCACAACGTGGCCATTTACCTGTTGGACGTGACCGGTCACGGCGTTCCGGCGGCGCTGCTATCGGTCACGCTCAGCCAAGTGCTGACGACGAGAGATGCCCGTTCCTCGGTCCTGGTCACTGCAAACGGTGAGGACGACACTCTGGTCGTCACACCGCCGCGCGAGGTGGCGGCGCTCTTGAACCGAAAGTTCCCGATGGAGGCACAAGGCAATCATTTCACCACGATGGCCTATGCGGTGCTCGACACCCGGAGCCGAATTCTCCGGTATACCAATGCCGGTCTCCCTCACCCCATTCTGGTACGCCAAGGCGCCTCTCCGGAGCTGCTGAACGTCAGCAGTCTCCCGATAGGGGTGTTCGAGAACTCCGAGTTCGATGAGACGAGCGTACAACTGGAGCCCGGCGATCGGCTCTACTTCTTCTCAGACGGCGTCACCGAAGCGGCGAACGAGCGGGACGAGATGCTGGATACCGAGGGTCTCATCGCGCTCATCGAGAGCACGCGCACGAGCTCGTTGAGCGAGGGCCTAGCCACCTGTGTCGAAGAGCTCAAACGTTGGTGCGACCCCGTACCCTTCTCGGACGATGTGTCTTTGTTAGCGGTCGAACTGCCTAAAATTGGGCCCGACCAAGAATAAGGAGGAGACTATGAAACACACTGGAATGTTCTTATTGCTGGGTTTGTTGGCTCTCACCGCATGTGATCAGGCAACATTGCCGAGTGAGATTGACGGGACCCAAGGATCTTGGGCGCTTCAGTCCCTGGGCAGTCAACCGATCTCCGATCCCCAGAACTACACCGTCCGCTTCAACTCCGACGGTCTGCTCAGTGCGAGGGCGGATTGTAACAACTGCACGGGCACCTACGAGGTGAGCGGGAACCTTATGTCGATCAGCGAGCTTCTCGCTTGTACACGCGCGTACTGCGGAGAAGACTCCTTGGACAGAGAGTACATCAACGCTCTCACCAGCGTGTCCCGGTACGTCCGCCAGGGAAGCCGGCTCGAGCTCGAGTACGCCGGTGGTACGATGACGTTTAACGTCAATCCGTGATACCGGTGGGTTTTCCGCTCCCGATCGACGAGCGGAGATTCAGGATCCCTAGCTCACCGGCGCGATTTACCGCGTCCCGCCGGCCGTGCACGGCGAGCTTCTCGTAAATCTGCTTCAGGTGGTCGTTCACGGTGTGGGTCGAAATGAACAGCCGCTCGGCGATCTCCTTGTTCTGGAGACGCTCGGCCAAAAGCTCGAGGACCCGCAATTCGCGATTGGTCAGAGCGTCGAGCTCACGTGGATCCCTCGCTCTTGGTTCAGAGCTCGCCAGGGGCGAAAACGTAGACTCGGCGGAAGCGGCCAGCACTCGGTCGACGAAGCCGGCCTCCTCGCCTCGAGCCTTCAGGCGTCGAAGCATCTCGGACATCACCGGGCCGGCCTCGAGGAACGGGCGCACCCATCCCCCCGGTTGGGCCAGGGCCACGGACTCGGCTAGGGCCTTTTGGGCCTCTTCGGCTCGTCCTTGTTTCTCCAGGGCAAGCGATTGAAGAACCGCTATCTCGATTCGTCTGGCACCTGAAGTGCCACGTCTCACATCGCCGGCGAAGCGTCGCGAGCCGCTCGGTCGCCTCCTGAAGGTTTGCATTGGACCCGGCCGCAATCAAGACTCTCGCTTGCGTGATCCAGGGGACCTTGAGCCAGAACCAGAGGTCAGTCATCTTCGCGTCTTGCAGAGGCGTTCGCGCCCATTTGACCGCGCGCGCCGGATCGCCTCGCAGCAGGGCGATTCGGGCAAAGCACGAATCTGCGACCAACTGACAGGACGCGTCGTTCGTCTCGAGGGCAAAGTCCCGCAGAAGGGAGAGCACCTCCGCGGCCTCCTCGGACCACCCCTTCAACTGATGTGCAAGCGCCAACACCGCGAGGGCATCGACCGCCCTGCGGGGCCATAGCCAGCGGAGGTTTGACGAGGCGAGAGCGGCGTGGCGCACCGCCCCATCGAGATCGCCGGAATGCCAATAGCTGCAGGCGAGCAGATAGTCAGCCCAGATTTTCAAGTTGGCGGCGCCGCTCTCGGTCGCGAGCGACAGTAATCGTTGAGCAGCAATCCGAGCTCGAGCGAGCTCGCCACCCAGCAGGTGAACCACGGCCAGCGCAATCCATAGAGCAGCGCGGTACTGAACCGCGGATCCATCGACGCCCGCGATCCGGTCCTCCAATCCTCGAATCGCTTGTTCCTCCTGGCCGGCAAGGGAACGCGCCAGCGCCAGTTGCGTGTGAACAAAACGCCGGATGAGCAGTTGCGTCCCCTCGAGCAGCCTCGAGGCTTGTTCGAGATAACTTATACTTCGTTCGCCCTGACCGTCCCAGTACCGGAGATACCCCTTGAAGAACGCGACCTCACCGGCGAGCTCGAGATCGTCAGGTTGGCCCTCTTTAGCAAGTGCGTCAACCCGCTCGATAATAGGCGCGAGTCGCTCCGGCACCACCTGGGGATAGAGTATCAATGCCTCGGTCAAAAGCAGCTTGGGTCGCTCTTTTCGGGTAGCTGCCGGAAGCGTGGAGAGCCACCTAGCGACGAGGTCCACGCGGCCCGCATTAATCTCACCACTCCGGTGCCTTTCAACGATATCGGCGGCACGTTCGGCATCCCCGGCCGCGAGAGAATGCTCGATCGACTCCGCGATGAAACCTCGTGACTCGAACCATTCACTGGCGCGCGAGTGTAAAGCCGCGATATCGTCCGGCGAATGGTATTGTTTGAACTCCCAGCGCAGTAGATCCTGAAACAGATGGTGGTAGCGGAACCATTCGCCCTGCACGTCGAGCGAAATCGTGAAGAGGTTGCTCCGTTGCAACAGGTCGAGGAACTCCCGGCCGCTGGGCGACGGGGGCTCCGCCGTTATATCGGGGCTCCAGACGACATCGAGAAGGTCGGCGCAAAAGCGGTCCAGGATGGCGGATTTCAGAAGTTGGTCACGAACGTCGGGCGGCAGTCCAGCAAGCACCTCCTGAAGCAAGTACTCTTGCGAGTTAGGGAGTCCCCCGCATAAGTTGCTAATAAAGATTGCGGGGTCCTCCGCTTGGCGCAGCGCCAACGAAACCAGGCGCAGCCCCGCTGCCCATCCCTCGATCTCGCGTTCGAGGTTGGCGAGCGCATCCTCACCGACGGTAAGCTCCAACGTCGCCGCAAACAGCTCCTCGGTCTCCAGCGAGGTGAACCGCAAATCCTGTTGCCGCAGCTCTACCAGGCGCCCCCCGGCGCGAAGCGACGTTAAGGGCAGCGGCGGGTCGCGCCGGGTCACCAGGACCAAGTGCAAAGGCTCCGGCGGATGCTCGAGGAGCCTGATGAGGAAATCGTGAACCGCCGACGACCCCTCGATATGGTGATAGTCGTCAAGGACCAGCACCAAGGGTGCTTCCAGAGTATCCAACTCATTGACCAGGCTATGAGCCAGCACAAGAACCGGCGGCATTTCCGGGGACGTCAGCATGGCCGCCGTCTCCGCGCACGAACCCGCGAAGGCCGTTTCGACCGCCGCCACAAAGTAGACGAGGAACTGTCGGAGCTCGCTTTCCGTTGCGTCCAGCGACAGCCACGCCGAACGATGCTCCAAGGTTTCGGCCCAGTGGCTGATGAGCATGCTCTTGCCGTAGCCGGCCGGCGCCGAGAGCACCGTCAAAGGCGTCTGCAGCCCAAGGTCCATGTGCTCATCGAGCCGGTGCCGGTGCACGTAATCTTCGGGCACAGACGGCCGATACAGCTTGGTCCGCAGGATCGGGCCGCCGGAGAAATCGCCTTTCTTTGCCAAAAATAGGACTCCCACCCAGATTCAGGCGGGATTATCTCACACGAAAACGAATGACGGCAAAATCCTCGCCGCGCTGGACAAGCGTCACCACACCTGTTCGCCGGCGGATTTTCGTTAGGAACGATGGGTTGAGTGTGGTTGAGTCCCTATCGTCGGCTTGTCAACCCATCCACCCTTTCCGTTTGAAGTAGATCCACATTCCCACTGCGATAGCTCCCATCATGCCCAAGGCCACCGGATAACTGTAGGCGAAGTGCAGTTCGGGCATCGTGTCGAAGTTCATCCCATAGATTCCGGCGAGAAGCGTCGAGGGCATGAAGACCGCCGAGATAATGGTCAGAAGAGCCAACCGCTGATTGGTCTTGTCCTGTACGTTACCAACATATCGCTGATTCAAGTCGCTGAGGCGACTCTCCAGGCGCTCGATACTCCGCGTGAGATTCTCCGCATTGCTCAGCGCAAGTTGGAAATAGATCTGTAGCCCGGCCATGTCGAGATGGGTGGAGCTCATCGCCTTGAGGACGTTGAAGACGAGACTACTTTCTTCATTGACGGTATCCAACACACGCACCCTGTCCTTCTCGTCCAGGATTTCCTCGAGGGTGACCAGATCCGGATCGCGATCCATTGTCGCATCGAGCTTATCGATGCGGCGGCGTGCTCCGAGCGAACGGTCTAGATTCCCGTCGGACTGCTGGATGAGCAACACACAGACGAGGGTGGAAATCGAGCTCACCGGGAGTAACGGTGATGGACTCCGGAGATTGTGAACTAGCGTAGCGAGGGCCTTGATGGGTTCAGGATGGATCGTGATCACCAAATTCCGAAGACACAGCACCACTAGAGATGTGGTATCGGAAGCACTTTCATCGGTATAGACGGGGAACTCGAAGAAGAAAGCGTCTTCGCAGGGGATCGCCCGAGGCCGTTCGCCCGCGTCACGGCAGCACTGCGCCATGACGGGATTCATTTCGACCATCGAGCTCAGCGTTTCCAAAGCGTCACTACCGGTGGACTCGAGGTCCAACCACAGCGGCGACTTACCCGCTTGGATTGCCTCATGTACCGATTCGGACTCTACGGACTCCAGGTGTTCGCAGATACGGTAGCACTGAAGTTTCGTCGTCATCTCTCACCACCCCTCGGCGTATTGACGGAGGAACATAAGACCTTCACCTTCATTTCAACCGGGCGAGTTGCGCCCACCTTTATGAGCTCAACGATCCACCAGGTAGTGTCGGCACCGGCCACTACCGGTCGAGGTGCACATCAAGCTGTGGAAGCGGGATCGCAATCCCCGCGCTCTTCAGACCCCGCCAAATAGCTTCGTTGAGAAGCGATTGTCGCCGCCCGGCCTCCCACGGATTTTCGATCCAGACCATGACCTTGAAATTAACAGCTGAATCCCCAAAACCAGACAGAAGTACCGCCGGCTTATGTTGGGAAGATGTCCAATCGAGCTCGTCGCAGACGCTCTCGAGAGTTTCCCGAACCCTGACGAGGTCAGAGGAATAGGCGACTCCGATCGTTGTTCCGACCCGACAAAGTGGGTCTTTGAGGGTGTAGTTCGCGACACGAGATTGCACGAGTTGTGCGTTCGGGATCACGAGGTCCCTTTCGTCCTTCGTTCTCGCAACCGTGGCCCGAAATCCTATGGTCTTCACCCACACCATGGTGCCTTCGGTCTCGAGCACATCTCCGGGTTTGATCGATCGCTCGAGCCTGAGGATCAATCCCGAGACGAGGTTTTCGGAGAGGTTTTTCATTGCAAACGCCAGCGCCACTGCAAACAGGCCGCCCGTCGCGAACCATGCCGAAAGGTTGAGACCAAAAACGTGCAGTGCGAGGAGAAGGCCGGGTATCACGGTGAGGAAGCGGGTAACGTTCTTATATGTGCGAATGGTGTCTTCGTCGGCACCGGCGCCTTGTCTGAGCCGACGATCTATGGACCGTTGCAGCATTCGCGAAGCAAAAAAGGTGGTCAAGACAATGACCACCGCCGCGAAGCCTTCTACTCCAATCGCCTCAATCTTTCTCGTATCGATGAGCGCGAGGATCTTTTCAAACAGGTCTGTCAATTTCTCAGCTCCGTTCAATCGTCATCTTTGACAGTTCGATTCGATCATTGCACCTCCACATCGAAGGAGACGATCTTCCAGTGCTTTTTTTCCTCCGTCCAAACGAGCGTGAGGACCGGCGGCTGGTCTCATGGAATCAGAAGCTTCCACTCACTCCTTTGAATCCTCGCAACGCCTGCTTCAACCCCCACCAGGCCACCCGGCGAGTGTTGTAGCAAAAGCCCAGGATGTAGTTACATGTCGAAAGACAGTGCTTGGTGCATTCTTTCTTCATTTCATGAAGCTCAGCGAGATCGAACTTGTGGTTCCCAACCGTGCCCCAGTCGTGGGTCGCCGAGTACATCGGGAAACAGGGTGCCAGCGTACCGTCCATGCGAATGATCAGCATGTTCTGGCCCGCACGGCATGACCATGGCTCCACCCCGCCCCGCATCAGGTCCTTCATCTGATGAAGATGCGAGATGGGATTCACGATCCTTTGCCCGCCTTCGTGCCGCTCGATGATCCAATCCAGGAGCTCATCCACCTTCTCGTAGTCCTGCGGTCGGAGAAAGGTGGCGTTGTCCTCCAAGCGGTCGTTGAAATGCTCCTGCGCGATCATCGGCTCTTCGTTAATGTGGAAGTCGATGGAGACGTTGTATTCTCGGGCGAGGTCGGCAAGCTGACGCACATCATCCATGTTGTTGCGGCAGATGTTGGTGTTGATGGCAATCGTGTAGCCGTAGCGATGCTGCATCTTGACGCAGTACTCGAAGTAGTCCTTGATGGGCTCGAAAGCCTTGGGAAGCTCGGGGCTGTCCTTGATGGCGTCAATGGCGATGTTGAATACAGCAACCCCCGCGTCACCCAAGCGATCCACCACCTCCGGCCGAAGCAACCGAGCGTTGGTCGGCACATAAACGAAAAACCCCTTCTTGGTCGCATAGTCGGTGATCTTGTGGATGAAATCCGGTCGCAAGAGCGGCTCCCCGCCCATCAACGCCAGCACCCGGTTGCCTCTCGAGTGAAGCCAGTCGATGGATCGCCGCGCCACATCCTCGTTCATCCCTTTGACCCGGTTGTCGAACGCCCAGCAGTAGCGGCAACTCAAGTTGCACTTCCATTCCGTAAAGAGGTAGGCAATGATGGGACGAAGCTCCTTGCGGTTTTCTAGAGACCGCGACGCAAAATAGGGCTTCCCCCAAGCATGCCAGGTCCGCCAAGCGTTCATCCGTTGGTACTCGGTCAAAGTCCGATCGGTCTCCTCCGAGTAGTCCCGCTGCGGATAAACGGGCTCCGGAAGAGTCAAGGCCGGGCCATCGGGATGAAGTTTGGATCTCTCTGTGGGTCGGCTCCATCAAAATCTCGTGGAGTTTTTCGTCGATTTTGAAAGGAGAGACTTCTTGCTTCTCGGTGACCATTTCTATGCTCCGCTTCGACAATTGGGCTGCCTCCTCGATCCATCACTGCCATCGATCATGTGGACGGCTGCGTTCGAAATCCTCAAAAACGACCGCTCTAGGCCTCGATTTCGCTTACGCGTTTCATCGCGGACCCAAGGAAAATCATCGACCAACCCGCGAAAACGAGACGCACGCCGACGAGGATTCCCACGGCCCAGGTTCCTGACAAAGGCCATTGACTCCAGATCATTCCACCCAAGAGCAATGTAATGATGCCGTCGAAAAGCATCCATCCCCAGCCCTCTGCCGGCTTGAGCGTGAACGAGGCCACGATCGCGAAGATTCCTTCGACCACGAAGTAAGCGGCAAGCAAAAGGGCCAGTGAAGCCAGTCCAAAAAGAGGCCGCGCCAGGACGAAGAGACCACCTAAGACGCTGACCCCTCCGAGAAGAAACGCCAAAACCCCTTTACCGAAAGATCCGGCCTTGAAAGCCCAAATGATTCGAGCTATTCCGGCCACAATCAAGAAAACCGCCACGATTGAAGATGTGGCCACGCCGGCCACCATAGGCGCCATGAGCGAAAGAATCCCCAGAATCAAAACCACGATACCGAAAATCGTCATTGTTGTCCCCCTTTCGAGACTTGAATTCCATGAAACATCATTATAAATTAATTACTTTGCGCGCTCTCCATTCCACTTCATCGCTTCTATGGGCTCGGTCACTCTTCGCGCCGTCGCCGGGCCTCGTGCTCCTAGGCACACGGAGTATACGTACCACTGCCTGTCTGCGAATCCCTAGAAATAAGGGAGAAATAAGGGGGTTGCCTGGAAAAAGGACGTGGATCAGCCCGACGCAGGAGGATTTCAGGACCCGATGGCGACAGCACGGTCCACCGCCTCCGCGCGTTGCTGACGCCGATCTGCCGGTACGGGATGCCGGCATCCCCCGTCTTTTCAGTCAGTCGATAGTTTCTCCGGCCGCCCATCGTGCGAAGGATTCGAGGTCACCGAGCTCGTTATGAATAGCGCGATAGGCGATGGCGTGATCGATTTCGAGGTATTCGTGAACGAGGATGTTGCGAAAACCGGCCCACCCGCGAAGCCGATCGGCTATCTCGGGAGGCAGTTCTCCGGCTCGCTCCAGAATTGTGAAGGTATCGCGATTTGCGTCCGGGGTAGGTAGCGATCTATCCGCTATCCAGTGATTCGCGAGGTCCAAACAGGCCTCGACGGCGAGGTGGAGGTAGCGTTCGGCCAAATCGTGCAAAGCCGGTTCGCGAACGAACTCGTCCTCGTCCACCTCAAGAAACGCGCGAAGCTTTTCTAAGTAGCCGTGCAACGCCTCGAGCCTTCTCGAGAAGATCTCCCGATCCACCATCGTCTGTCTTGGCCTCGAGTCTTTCGACCCTTGATTTCGTGAACTTCTCGCGGCGGATAAAGCCGTCCTGGTAATCGCGAATCGTTTTGATCGCGAATCGCACCCGCTCCTCGGGGGAGCGTTGAAAGAGCAAGATCCCATCGCGCAAAACACGGTGTCGAAGCAAAGCCGGGGCGTCGTTGAGCAGTACAATGTCGAGAAGTACGCTGGAGACTTCGCGGCCCAGTCGTGCTGCGAGGTGCCGGATAGCCTGTCCACGATCCATGTCAGCCATGCTCTCATCGACGAGGACCGCAATATCGAAGTCGCTCTCTTCTCGGGGATGACCGTGTGCGCGGCTACCGAAGAGAAACGCAAGCCGGACCGACGAAAGTTCTGAGAGCGCAAGTCTCAGGCGATCCTCTGCGGCTTCGGGTTTCTGGGATGTCACAGGAAGAAAATAACCTAGTTCTGGGGATCAACGCAAGGACGCGAAATCAGCTCATCCTTTTCCCCCTGGCATAACAAGATGGAATGGACCCAAGGAGCGCACCCGATTTGCGAACATTCACCGGTCGGCGTGACCACACGACCCTCGAGGTCTAATTTCGAACTCTTCGCCCAGCTTCCAGTTTCGCTCTACAGCGCGACATCCACCCGGGCCTCTACCCGCTTTCCCGGTTGGGCATTTTCAACGCAAATGCTCGTTGAAGAAATCGAGCGTTCGCTGCCAAGCGAGTTTCGCGGCGGCCTCGTCGTATCGCGGCGTCGTATCGTTGTGGAAACCGTGGTTCGTTCCCTCGTAGATGTGAGCGGTGTAGCGCACGCCATTGGCCTTCAACGCAGCCTCATAGGCGGGCCAGCCGGCATTGACGCGCTCATCGAGCTCCGCGTAGTGGAGCAATAGAGGCGCTTTGATCTTGGGAACATCCTCGGTCGCAGCTTGACCTCCATAGAACGGAACCGCGGCCGCAAGGTCGGGTATCCGCACCGCCAGCATGTTGGACACGCTGCCACCGTAGCAGAATCCCACACAGCCGACTCGGCCGGTGCAGTCAGGGTGCGACTGGAGAAATTTCACCGCGGCGACGAAGTCTTCCGCCAGTTTGCCTCGGTCGAGCTTTTGCTGCATCGCGCGGCCTTCGTCATCGGTACCCGGATAACCTCCGAGAGACGTGAGCCCGTCCGGCGCGAGTGCCAGATACCCCGCAAGGCCCGTCCGTCTCGCGACATCTTCGATGTGCGGATTGAGGCCCCGATTCTCGTGGATGACGACGACGCCCGGCAGTTTTCCGCTCGAATTCGCTGGACGGGCGACGTAGGCTTTGACCTTTCCATAACCCTGCGGGGAATCGTATTCAACGTATTCTGTCTTCAGGCGGTTATCGTCTGTCGCGACCTGCTGGGCCTCCGCATATTTCGGGCTCAGACTCTCCAGCAGGGCGGCCGCAGACAGACCCCCAACGGCGTACATCTTCGCGCGATCTAAAAACTCGCGGCGGTCCATGTCTCCGTGCACGTAGCCATCGAACAGATCGAGAAGTCCCTGATCGTAGTCACTAGCTTTCTTTCGTCTCATCGTGATCACTCTCCAAGGTTTAGTTTTGGTTTGTCACATCCACTTCCTCTTAAGGCAGCGCAGCTTCCAGCAGTTGCGGCTCGACGAGAGAGTCCGGACGCATACTCCGATAGATGACGGCTCTTGATGAGCAGTTTGCGGACAACTCGTGCCGGATATTTGATTTGCTCGTTCCGCCGGAGGGCGCTGGCCCGTCAGATGGCTATTCTAGATACGAGGAGCTGGAAAGGCAAGCTTTCTTGGCTCTTTCGCCGTCCGGTACCAGCGGGACAAACGACAGAGATTTTGATCGGGTATCGGCGGCGGGACACGCATGCCAGCCATAGCTGGCGTTTAGGCCGCATGCCAATAGGACAGGGGATTTTAAGTCCTCGGTGCGGGAATTCTTGTCCCTCAACTCTGGGGGGCGGATTCCTCCTGCACGGCGAATCTCGCCCGGGCGAGATTCGCGCCAGCGGACGAATCTCAAACTCCGTGTTCGATCTGATACTGGTACGCAGAGCTGTCGAAGAAGCCATGAGATTCGGCAATCAAGCCATCGAAACCGATTTTCCAGATTTCATAACCGCTGATCTCGACGCGCTTGCCCGTCCCGCCCGGACCATCGTTAGTACCTCGTAGTGTCCAGCAGTAGACGGCTCGGTTGCCGTCCACGAGAAGGTCATCCATGATTACGGCCAGATCGGAGAAAGCCTGCATGAAAGCGTAGGCGGAAGCCGTAATCTCCGCGCCGCCAACAGCTGGGACACCTCCGTTGATAGTGAGCGATCCGTTTTGCGAGTAACAGTCTGTGACCAGGGTCGGATCCTGGGAGCACCAAGCCGCGGTATAGCGCTCCGCGAACTCTCGCAAGGCTTCTGGATCCGGAGGTGATACGAACGGCCCCCGAATTTGCGCTAGCAGTTCCGCGGTTGCGACACGCATCTCGTCGCGCTCAATCTCGCCTGCATCGTTGAAAAAGAACAAATCAGCGCCCGCAATCCGGACCTTTCGTTCTAGAGGTGCAACGGGCGATTCCATCTCCGGCAGCTGGAACGGTCCGCAATGAGTAGCATCGAGTATCCAACGAGAAAGGACGACATTCTCGCCCGGCGTAAACAGATCCATCGATGTGAGGCGGGCATCGGGAAAAGACCGAAAGAAGTCCTCGAGATGAGAGACGAGTCGTTCTCTGCCATGCCACGCTTTCCCGTCCCCACGACCAACGGATACATCTGTTGCCAAGCAGGCACCTATGGCGCGTGGGTCGTGACGGTTGAAAGACTCAATGAGCTCGCGAACGAGCTCTAGACGCCGAGTGGAATCGACCATTGTGTATTGCTCCTTCTTTGAATCTCCCAAGGAGATCTTTACACAACACCCGCCGCTGTGACATCATCACCGCCCAGTAATTCTAAGGAGTGGGTAAATGTGTCGAAATAAGCGCATCAAGGTTGTCCTCGTTTCTTTTGCAATCCTTGCCGGCTCGATAGCTCTAAGCGCTCGAGCATCCGCTGAGGTCTACGACGAGAAGTTTTTCGGTGGACTGAGTTGGCGAAGTATCGGTCCCAAACGCGGCGGCCGTTCGATTGCGGCTGCCGGAAGCACGGCTCGGCACCTCGAGTACTACTTCGGTGTCACGGGTGGCGGCGTCTGGAAAACGACCGACGGCGGCACCACGTGGAAGCCCGTCACCGACGAGCATTTCAAAACCTCCTCGGTCGGTGCCATCGCGGTGGCGGAGTCCAATCCCGACATCGTCTATGTGGGCATGGGTGAGACCGAGCTTCGGGGAAACATCGCTCAAGGCGATGGTGTCTACAAATCCACCGATGCCGGTGAGACCTGGGAGCACATGGGTCTCGAAAAAACGATGGCCATCTCGCGTGTGCGCGTTCATCCCAAAGATCCCGACCGGGTCTATGTGGCAGCCTTCGGTAATCCGTTCCACCCGAATTCCGAACGAGGTGTCTATCGATCGGCCGACGGCGGGAAGACGTGGGAACTCGTCCTTCACCGGGATGAAAAGACCGGAGCCGTCGACCTCGTCATCGATCCCTGGCAATCCGAACACACTTTATGCTGCACTCTGGGAGGCCTATCGGTCGCCCCACTCCATGTCGAGCGGAGGCCCGGGAAGCGGCCTTTTCAAGTCCACCGATGGCGGAGACACTTGGAAGGAGATAACGCGCAACGCGGGGCTTCCCGAAGGAACCATTGGAAAGATCGGTGTCGCTGTCTCCGGAGCGGACTCCAATCGGGTCTATGCCATCGTGGAAAACGATGAGGGTGGTGTTTTCGATCCGAAGACGGCGGCGAAACTTGGAATCGCATCAACGAAGAACGGAAGCTTCGCCAACGGGCTTTTTACTACTCCCGTATCTATGCCGATCCCAAGGATCCCGACACGATTTATGTACTCAACACAAACCTCTATCGTTCCATCGACGGAGGGAAAACGTACAAGAACATCCCAGTCCCACACGGCGACAACCACGATCTCTGGATCGCATCCGATGACCCCAAACGGATGGTCAATGCCAACGACGGAGGCGGGAACGTCTCCGTTAACGGCGGCGAAACGCTGGACGGGTCAGAGATACTCGACGGCCCAGTTCTACCACGCCATTACGACCAAGCATGTGCCCTACCATGTCTGCGGCGCCCAACAAGATAACTCCACGGCTTGTGTCCCGAGCGACGGCGAGGGCGACTATCTATATGATGTGGGGGTGGCGAGAGCGGCTACATTGCGCCCGACCCCGTCAATCCGGATATCTTCTACGCCGGTACTTATGGCGGGCAACATACCCGTTTCGACTCTCACAGCACCGAGATGCGTACCATCAATGTCTGGCCGGAAAACGTCATGGGACATTCCTCCGAGGACCTCAAAGAACGGTTTCAGTGGACCTCGCCCATCGTGTTCTCCCGCGTCGAGCCTGCCTGGCTCTATCACGGTTCGCAGCATCTGTGGTGGACGACCAATGAAGGTCAGAGCTGGAAAGCCATCAGTCCCGACCTTACCGCCGCCGACCCGGAGACCATGGGAGCTTCCGGTGGTCCCATCACCAAGGATCAAACGGGAGTGGAAACCTACGCGACCCTTTTCACCATTGCTCCGTCCTATCACGACAAAAACACGATCTGGGTCGGCTCCGACGACGGACTTCGTCCACATCACGCGCGACCACGGCACGACCTGGGACAAGATCACGCCCTCCGATTTGGAGGTGTTTACTCGCATCAGCCTCATCGAAGCTTCACCCCACGAAGCCGGTAAGGCTTATCTGGCCGCCAACCGCTACCAGCTCGGCGACCGTGGACCTTACGTTTGGCGCACCAACGACTACGGAAAGACCTGGACGAAGATCGTTACAGGGCTCCCTGCAAACGACTTCGCCCGCGCCATACGCGAAGATCCCAAACGTCAGGGGCTCCTGTACCTGGGAACCGAGCATGGCGTCTATGTCTCCTTCGATGACGGGGCTCAGTGGCAATCCCTTCGGCTCGACCTTCCCGTGACGCCCGTTCACGATCTCGTCGTGGAGGACAAGGACCTGGTCATCGCGACCCACGGCCGGTCCTTCTATGTGCTCGACGACATCGCGGTTTTACGTCAGCTCACGCCGGAAGTGGCCGGTTCCAGCTTTTACGTGTTCGACCCCGCGACCAGCACCAAGAACATCGACGAAGGCGTGGCGGTGGAATACTACCTCGCCGAAGAAGCCGAGAAAGTGACGCTCGAGTTCGTCGATTCCGACGGAAAAGCTATAAGGACGTTCGAGAGCGTTCCCGAGGCAGAAGAAAAGGACAAAGAAGAAAGAGCAGGATGAAGAAGACGAGGAAGACGGCCCGCCCCCGGTCACGACCAAAGCAGGCGTGAACCGATTTCTCTGGGACATGCGGTACGAGGGGCCCACGGATTTCGAGGGCATCATTCTCTGGTGGGCCACCACACGCGGCCCGATGGCGGCGCCGGGACCATATCGAGTCAAAGTGACGGCGGACGGAACCACGCAGACGCGCGATTTCGAAATCGTCAAGAATCCCAACTCCAAGGCGACCGATGCCGATCTCCAGGAGCAGTTTCGTCTTGCCCTTCGCACTCGGGATCGCTTTAATCAATGTAACGACACCGTGCTCTTCATTCGGGATTTAAAAGATCAAATCAGGGATCGGACCGAGAAAGCCGGCGACGAGACCGTCGACCCGAGCGGGCGAGGCTCTTTCCGCCAAGTTGACGGCCGTCGAAGGTGAGGTTTACCAGCGCAAGAACGAGAGCGATCAAGATCCCCTGAACTATCCCGGTCAAGCTCAACAACAAGTTCGGGGTCCTTCAGGAAGTCGTGGAAAGCGCCGACAGCAAACCCACCGACTCCGCCTACGCGGTCTTCGAGGATCTTTCGCGACGTCTGGACGAGCAGATCGCAGCATTGGATGAAGCCGTGTCCAAGGATCTCGTCGCTTTCAACGAGCTCATCTCGTCCAAGGGTCTCGCACCCGTGGACGCCGGCGACAGACCACCGACGCCGAAGTAGTGCGAATCAAGACGGTACGCATTCACCTGGGCTCTTCTTGGGTTCGTCTCGGCCTGCGCGCCCCAGCCGGAAAGGGTCCAGTCCGGTGCGTTTCGAGACTGGAACCTCCTACTGGTGACCATCGACACCTTGCGGTGGGACCGGGTGGGAGCCTACGGGAACACTAGCAGTCTCACACCGAATCTCGATCGACTCGCGTCGGAAGGCATTCGTTTCGAGACCGTCTACACGAGCGCTCCGTTGACGCTTCCCGCCCATGTCTCCCTTTTTACGGGGGTGTCCCCTCCGCTACACGGTGTCCGGGACAACGGGACCTTCCGCTTCACGGGAAACGTTCCGACGCTGGCCGGCATCCTCCGAGACCGGGGCTATGCCACGGGCGCTTTCGTCGGCGCTTTCGTCCTCGACGCGCGCTTCGGTCTCGACCGTGACTTCGACGAGTACGACGACCGCTACGGGGAGCGAATTGGGCGGGCGAACCTAGAATGGCGGAACGCAAAGCCGAGGCGGTGATGGAGCCGGCCGTTGAATGGATAGACCAGCAAGGTGACGAGGAACGATGGTTCGCCTGGGTCCACTTTTTCGATCCTCACACCCCTTATGACGCCCCCGGCCGCTTCGCGACCGATCACGATCCTTACGACGCGGAGGTTGCCTATAGCGATGAAGTCCTTGGACGGCTACTCAATCATCTGAACGAGAAAGGAAGACTCGAGCGCACGCTGGTCGTCGTCACATCCGACCATGGAGAAAGCTTGGGCGATCACGGCGAACGCACCCACGGCGTCTTTGCTTACGATTCCACCCTTCGAGTGCCCCTGGTTTTTTGGTCCTCGGCACGCTTAGGTCCGAAACGGATTCGAAATCCCGGTACGACTCATCGACCTCGCTCCTACGTTGATGGATCTTATTCGGCCTTCCCATTCCGCAGAGCTGTGAAGGACGCTCTCTCGTCGATGTCGTGAACGGCAACACGACCGACATACCGCCGGCCTATTTCGAAGCCATGAACGCCCACCTGGCGCGAAACTGGGCGCCACTGACCGGCGTGGTCGCCGATGGCTACAAGTTCATCGATCTACCCATACCCGAGCTCTACGACCTCGAGAACGATCCCGAAGAGCGAGAGAACCTCTACGGAAAACAGGCCGACAAGCTCGATCGTTTGAAAGCACAACTCGACCGCATCCGAGCCGGACATGCGCCGGCAGGCCCGCCGGAGACGAAACGGATCGTGAAGCCCTCCGAACGGGCACTATTGGAATCACTCGGGTATATCCAGGCGGGGCTCCAGCCTCAAAAGTCCGACTACTCGATCCAGGATGATCCGAAAACGCTCATTGCCGCCGCCAACCGTCTCGATGATGCACAGAAGATGTTTCAAGAAGGCGAAACCGATCGAGGCGTGATCATGACTCGCGGGATCATCGAGGAGCATCCCGGTTTCAGCTGCGGCCTATGTTGTTCTGGCTTCCATGCTTCGAAGCACGGGTGCGATCGATGAAGCCATCGCCCTGCTTCAGAAAGCCTATACCGTAAACCATCGAGACCCTTCTTTAGCCGTCAATCTAGGCATTTGTCTTCAAGAAACGGGAAAGCTCGCCGAAGCCGCGGAGATCCTCGAGAGTCTACTCGTATCACACCCCGACTACCTGGACGCTCGAAGCGTCCTCGGAACTACCTTCGTACTCATGGGCCGCAATACCGCAGCACGAGAAGCCTTCCTGACGGTTCTCGAGCTCGATCCCACTGCCGCCAACGCGCACGAAAACCTGGGAATCCTCGCCATCCGCGAGGGGCATCCGAACAAAGCCGTCACCCATCTCGAGCGAGCCGTCGAGCTCGATCCCCGTCTTGCGGGCGCGTACAGCTCTCTCGGCCTCGCCAGGGCACAGGCCGACGATTCTACCCGGTGCCGTGGACGCCTGGAAACAATCTCTCGAGCTCGACCCAAATCGAGTCGACGTTCTCTTCAACTTAGGCATGCATCTCGTCGCTTCCGGTCACCGGGAGGAGGCCACTCCTTTCTCGAACGGTTCGTCAAAGAGGCTCCCCGCGAACGCTACGCCGCGCAGGTTCAAAGAGCTAAGGGGATTCTGACCAACATCGGACGGTAGTAACGTGAGTGCAGCGGGCGGCCGAAACGTGAACGATACAAGCAAGGCCAGAACGCTCGCCGTGACCACGAGCCCATTCCAGGTAACAATTTATTGGGCAAGCGAATTCGCAACACGCTCCGGGAACGTCAAACGGATCAAGATTCGCCGGGACAACGTCAGAATCTCGGACGCTGAATTCCACCGCAGCGGGGCCAACTCGACCAGGGTCATCAACTCCGGTTCCTGCGACTCGACACGAACGATACGTGCGGGGCTCGAACCGCGGCCTTCCCCACCGGCCCCTGACCGGCTTGAGGAGTCCTCATCCAGTATGAGTCCGGAGAAGGAGACGATGGCCTGTGACCGGACGAGTCCGAGCTCGACGGCATTCGCCTGGCCATTTACCCGCGTTTGCAATATCGGCAGCGAGTGAGAATCCCGGACAATATCTTTATCGAACCCCGGTAGATGAAAGCGAAGGCTGCCGGTGCGGTCAACGGTCGCAAAGACTCCCCCGACCGTGAGCTCCACCGTTACTTGCTGCTGATTTCGGTCCACGACTTGCAGTGAGGTCGCATCAGGGAAACCGTAGGCGATTCCGATGTCGGCGTCATCGAAAGGAAGCCCAGTCGGGTCTATGTCCACACTTTGTGAATCGGCTTGTGGCCGTGGAGACACGGGACCGTAGCGAGTCACCTGGCCTTGGAATCGTAAAGCCTCGATGGTGTAATAGCGATTTTCTCCTTGTCGAGAAGACCCATCCCGATAGAAATAGGTTGTCTTTCCCGTGGAGGCAACGAGTCCCGGTATCTCGGGCACGTCCTGAATGCGCGTCCAGGGGCCGGTCGGGTCGTCGGCGCGGTACAATACGAACCGCAGCCCCGGCCGTTCCTTGTCCGTCTGCCACTGAACGAAAGTCTCGCCGCCAATCTCGGCCGCCTGGAATAGGCTCAGCGCCTCCGCTTCATACTCACGCACCTCGTCCGCACCCCTGTCCCAGCCCTCATGAGGTCGCGACTCGCCGTCGATGTCGAGCAAGTAGGCGTCCCAAAGGCTCAAACCGGTGTCTTTGGCGGGAGAGTCTTCTTTGAGGTGCATGTTGTCGCTCTCCTTTTTAACGGAGACGAATACGTCTTCGGGAGCCACTCGGGTTTTGGACTGAGGTCCGGGAGCAGACTCATCAGTGGAAAGGTTGTTGCGTGACTCACCCCAGCTCGTGAGACCCGTTCCAGCAGATTGGGCCACGAAATCGCCGTTTCGGTTGCCGACCGCCACGACGTTTTGTGCATGTACGGTTGACAAGCTCTTGGCACCGGCGCTGTTGACGACGCCCCCGGCCGACTGTGCTTTTGCCATCGCGCCGGTGCCGCACCCGACGATGCTGAGGTTTTGAGCGTGGACAACGAGATCGGCCTTCCCCTTTCCGTTGGTAACGTGAAGCCCGGCGCGCGGCGCGCGCAAGATGATCGAGTTGGCAACCGTGGCAACCCTTTCTCCCCGGTCTCCGCGCAATCTGAAACCGTCGCCTTTGGGATCGGCTCCATCGTGCACCAGCAGATTTCGGTAGGAAGTGTGATTGGCGTGAACGCTTACAGCGGCGGAATCACCTCTCCACCCCTCGATCTCGAACCAGTCGATTCTGGAAAAATCGTCCTGCACAACGAACACGTCACCCTTGCGCACGGGCTTGACGACGACCCCCACTCCGAACGAGCCGATGTGTCGCTGTCCTTCCGCAACCGTCAGCCACATGTAATGGGTCGAGTCGGTGCTCGAGCCTTTGATGGTCGCACCGGCGTGAAACGGTCCATCGTTGTATGCAACTCCAACCTCACGTCGCCCTTCGGCCGCGAGGTTTCCTTGACGTCCGCTCTCCCAGTCCTGAAGTGCATGGTACGCCCGCTCAATCCTGTATGGCTGCTTCACGAGATCTAGGGTCGCGGGTTGCTGAACGGTGAGCTGTGCCGGCGAAAAGCGGGAAAGGATGTGGAAAACCTGGTCTCCGATGGTCAGTTTGTCCCCTTTTCCCACGGCACCCGAGCCGTAGGGACTGGGCAAGTTCCCACCAATGATGGTCACAACGTCCGAGCCTGCACGAATGGAGGCATAGCCCTTCGAATAGAGCACGCTTTTCTTTATGCCAATAGACCGGTAGTACACCTTGGTATCGTTGGCACCTTCGGCGTTCGAGAACAAGGTTAACGTTACGACAACGGTCAGCAACAGGCAGACTCGTCTCATAGTGACACTCCTTCTGTGATGGAAACGACCATTCGTGCAAAAAGAATGCCGGTTACGAGATACCACTGACAGAATTGTAACTAATTGGAGTGTATTGGTTTAACAACCACCCGGGGACAACGACGGCGTTTCTGTGCGTGCATATCCCACCGAGACACGAGGGGCATCTGGTGGGAAATCCCTACAGGATGAAAATCCACGTAGGATGAAGAAAAAAGAGAGTCTTCTTATTATTTGAAGCGACGAAGTCCTCATCGCAGGCCCCGATCCGAATGTTGGGTTCGTAGAGCAACAGCGGCGACGATCGTCCACCGGTTGTAAGGGTCGAGCGAAAGCGCAGCGAGCTCGGTCAACCGGGATGAAGTATCGCCGACCAACTCGGCCTTTGACACATCTAGAATAAGAGATAAAATAAGCCGTTCGATAACTCATTCCTGAACAATTGACGGAGGGGGCAGCCCTACTGGGGGCTACTATATTTCTAGGGCGTGGTGTTGCGGACTAAGAGTCTTGTCCTGCTCTTCACGAGCCTGCTTTCCACGCCATCGATCGACTCCCAATCGACCGAAGCGGTACCTTTCGGCGAGGCATGGCGCTGGACCACCTTCACCAAAGCGGACGGTCTGCCTTCTGAAGAGATCATCGAACTGGTGGAATCCAGCGGCGGCGTCCCCTGGGTCCGTACCCGCCTCGGCGTCGCCTGGTACGATGGTTTTCGCTGGCGGGACGCGCGCGGGCGAGGCTTACCGGATGCAATCGTCCAGGACTTGGCGGTTGGACTCGACGGTCAGGTACTGATCGTAGCCGACCGTCATCTCTATCGCGACAGCGGTGAAGGCTTTACCCCCGTGGCCTCGCCTGAATCGGTCGCCGGTCGAATCTCTTCCGTGGCACCCGTAGATGACGATCATCTTTTGGTGCTTGCTCGCGGGGGACACCTGCTCATGCTGGGCCCTCACGGGGACCCACCGTGCTCTCCGCCGGCCGCAGCAAAGGACTTGCTTTGGGTAGAGCGAGTCGGAACCGATGTGCTCCTTATCACCTCATCCGGTAGCTATCTTCGAACACCGGTCGGGTGGGAGCAGTTCTTCCCCGGCAAGTTTATCGTCGAAGCCCCCGGAGTGGGTTATACGAACTGGGCCACCGGACGCGGCGGTGCCTACGTTTGGGACAAGCTCCCATCCATGGAGCCTGTTCCCATCCAGCCGTCCTCGCGCATCCACGCCGCCGCCCGTCGGGGCAACGAAACGATCGTCTCCTACAGTAACGGGATCGTACTGCACCGACGGGATGACGCCTGGCGTGAGTTGACGGCTCCCCACGAGTCTCTTTACGGGGTGCGCCTTCTCCAATTCAGACCGAACGGGGACTTATGGGTTGGAAATCGTCGCGGCCTTTCTCTTTACCAGCGCTCGCTCGCGCGGTGGAGCCGGCTGCGTGACCCGCGTGACCCACTCCGCGAAGTCTTATCCGTGCTCGTTGCCTCGGACGGAACGATCTGGGCAGGTACAACCCTCGGCGTGCGCGTCTGGCAACCCGACGGAACCGTGCAGCGCATCGACGCCATCGCCGGCACTCCCGTGCGGATCGTAACCGGCCTGGCAGAGGACAGCGCAGGGCACATCTGGATCTCCAGCGGCTCCAACTTCCAGGGGGCCTTTCGCTGGGACGGCCAGAGGTGGAAGCATTTCGGTACCTCCGAAGGGCTTGCAGCGACTCATGTTCACAAGATGCTCAGCGATCGTCGAGGCCGATTACTGCTTCTTGGATTTTCGAACACCCCAACCATAGAGAATCCGGGTGTTCTCATCTATGACGGCCGGAAGATCACCGCATGGGCGCGCAACGCCGAGTTACCATGCAAACGGGTCTATGACGTTTACGAGGAATCCGATGGAACCCTGTGGTTCGCCACCAGCCAGGGCCTTTGCCGGTGGCGGAACGGTGAGTGGACCTGCTTCCGCGGCATGAGCTTTCTCAACGGCCGAGAGCGCGTCTTCACGGTCGAAGGAAATGAAAACGGGAAAATATTCTTTGGCTATGGGGAGTGGCCGGGCGGCATTGGGATTGTCGAAGGTGATGAGATACGCCATCTCACCTCTGACTCGCCAACTTCTAACGTTCGGCCGCAAACAGATCATCGAGCCCAGGACCATAGACGCAAATGAAGTCCTTCGTTCCATGGACAAGATACTGAGACGTGTGATCGGAGCTTCGATCGAAATCGTCACGATTCTCTCAGAGGAACAGCTCCTCGTGAGCATCGATCCTTCAGAACTGGATAGAGTGCTCCTGAACCTTGCGATCAACGCGCGCGATGCCATGCCTCAAGGCGGAAAGCTGACCATTGCCGCCCGGCCGGTCGAGCTCCATGAAACCCACGTCAGCCAGCACCCAGGCGCCCGTCGGGGACCACACGTGAGGTTGTCCATGACGAACACCGGCGTCGGGATGGACGAAGCAACGCAGCAGCGTATCTTCGATCCCTTCTTCACAACGAAAAGCGGCGAGCGGGGCTCGGGCCTCGGCTTGCCCTCTTGTCGGGCCATCGTGACCGAAGCAGGCGGACATATGGACGTGGTCAGTGCTCCCGACCGTGAGACGACATTCGACGTGTACCTACCGGTCGCCCCACCCGTCGAGCCCCGGCCGGCGAAGCCACCCGAGGTCGAGCCGCAGGTCACGGCCGGCGAGACCATCCTCGTACTGGATGACGAGCCGGACGTGCGTCGGGTCATGGTGGAAGCCTTACAGAGTGGAGGCTATACGGTGCTCGAAGCCTCCCATGGGCCGGACGCTCTGACGCTCCTCGAGGAACACGAAGAGGTCGCCCTGCTCATCACGGATTTGGTGTTGCCGCTCATGAGCGGCGAGAAGGTAAGAGAACAAGCGCTCCGCATCCACCCGGAACTGCCGGTACTCATCGTAACCGGCTTCACCCACTCCGTACCCCATCAGGACGATATTACCGGCTATCTCGGTAAACCGTTCGCGATTCAAGAACTGATTCAGTCAGCCGCGCAATTGCTCGCCCACCGTCCAACGGATCCAAGTAACTCCGTATAGCGGTTAGCGTTTTCAGGGATTCATTAGCCCTGAAGCGACAATAAATGAGCGAAATCAGCGTTGGCAGACGCAACAAAAGCCATGATAGTCGCCGCTATTCTTGGGAAGAGGGTCTGTGATTCACTCCTATATGAAGCGGTGATAATGTGTTTTTACGGAATGACTTTGTTGGCTCGTGCTCGCTTCAGTCCCTGATCGGTGAAATTGAATGCAAAAAGTAAACAATTTTCCGGGACCTGACCGCTGATTGCTGACCGCTGATAGCTCGCGGCGAGCCGCGACACCCCTTTGGTTGCGGCTATGCCGCGTCAGGGTTAGGTAGCGTTCGGACTCACAGGTGAGCCTTGATCTGCTGGTTCGCATGAATTCGACGCACAACGGCAATGGTGAGAATCGCTGAAAGCGCCCCCAGGAAAAGCGAAAGAACATAGACACCAAAAGAGATGCCAGCAGCGAGTCCGGTAAGAGCGGAAACGACCCAAGCCACCCACCACACCCCCAGCAACGCTGGAACGGTCACGAGAGGCCAACTCGCATCATCGGCCTGCGGGTCACTGGCTTGGTAGATCTCTTTCGCGGCCTGGTAAGGTTTGAAAAGATTCATGAAAGGAATGAAGAACCAGCCGACACACCATCCGGCCGTGAACTCTAACTTGTCGGCGCCTAATGCCCAGACATTGTCGTGGGCGCGATAGATCCACACGAAAAACAGAACCAAAGCGGCGATCGAAATCATTATCGACAGCAAACTAAATCCTGCAACGACGATGGCGATACCCGCTTCAAGCACGCCTGTAACCTCTTCGCCGGTAAAAAGCTCTGGATAGTGCCGGCGCACCATGAGGTTCAGTGCGACGAGGAGAAATTCGAGCACGACACTGACGATAAGAAGTATGGTCAGCGCAAGAACCAGATTCGTTGCCGGCCGATAGTTCTCGTGATGGCTCACGTCAACCCCATCCTGCACGGGTTGTGGAGACACATAGGGATTTGGGTTTTCCAGCAGGGGTGTGTCGTCCACGACGGGTTCGGTCGTTTGTTCCTCCGAAGGCTCCGCCGGAGACTCACCGTAAGGCAGTTCACAGGCTTCACATACAACCGAATAGTGAGCGTTCAACCATCGACAGCCGGGACAGGTCCATCTTCCGCGCGGTTGCGTGCGGCGGCCTCCAAGAACGAAGCGCGTGTAGAATGCCACCAGTCCAATCCAGGCCCACCCGGCGACCGCTCCAAAAATCCCAGAGCCGGCTAGGTTTCCAACGACGATCGAAAGCACGATGTACCCTCCGGCGGCCAAGGTGCCGAAGACCCAAGACTTGGCACCACGCCCATGCGCCATCGCTGCAATTCCCGAGACGGCCGCAACCAAGAGAATGATCTCGATAATCATGACCGCGGCATCACTCCTTCCCTCCTTTGTTTGCGATGGAAAAACGGCGTCAGAACTACGACATTGAGGAACCTCCCATGCTTTCCGGCGCTGAAGGGGAGACTTTATTGGCGGGATCTTACGTCTGCGGACGCAAGACGTCAAGACCGGGATCCGCAGGATCGCAGCTCGTCATGTGCTAGTGCCCTGTGTCAGTAATTCGTCACCTAAATCTCGGCCCCTTTTGCGCGCTTTAGGCCACGATCTACTGATACAGGACACTAGACATCGTTGTTCAAATGATTAATCATCAGTGTCCCAGTTTCCAGGAGAGAACCATGAAAAAAATCGCTATTGTTTTCTTACTCCTCTTTTCGACCCTTGGACTGTCTCAGGAAGAGGCGAAACTCGATGCCGGGACCTTCAAAGGGCTCGCTTTCCGCGGAATCGGCCCCGCTCTGATGTCGGGGCGGATCGCCGACATCGCCATTCACCCCAAGGATCAAAGCACGTGGTACATCGCCGTCGGGTCAGGCGGCGTCTGGAAAACCGTCAATGCCGGGACGACCTGGATACCCCTTACCGATGACGAAACTTCTTATTCGATAGGCTGCGTCACGATAGATCCCAACAATCCTGAAACCATCTGGATCGGCACGGGAGAGAACGTCAGCGGACGCCACGTCGGCTTCGGCGACGGCGTTTATAGAAGCCTCAACGGCGGGAAGACCTGGGACAACATGGGGCTTGGAACCTCGGAGCACATCGGCAAGATACTCGTCGATCCCCGTGACTCCAATGTCGTTTACGTCGCTGCGGAAGGGCCCCTTTGGGCATCGGGCGGTGAGCGCGGCGTCTTCAAAACAGCCGACGGGGGGAAAACTTGGAACCAGGCTCTCGAAATCAGCGAGAACACGGGCGTGACCGACCTCGGACTCGACCCACGAAACCCCGACGTGGTGTTTGCCGCAGCTTACCAACGGCGACGGCACATCTATTCTTTACTCGGCGGAGGGCCGGAATCAGGCATCTATAAAACCACCAACGCCGGTGAAAACTGGAGACGCCTTACCAACGGTCTACCGGAAAAGGACATGGGCCGCATCGGCCTTGCGGTATCACCGGTCAATCCCGATGTGGTCTATGCAACGGTCGAGGCGCTCCGTGACGAGAGGGGATTTTACCGGTCCACCAATTCCGGAGAAAGCTGGGAAAAGCGGAGCGACTACATCAGCGGGGCCACGGGGCCACACTACTATCAGGAGATCTACGCCTCTCCCCACAAGCTCGATCGGGTCTACCAAATGGATGGAACGCTACGTTTCACCGACGATGGTGGTAAGACCTTTGTGCCCGTCGGTGAAACCTACAAGCACGGCGACAACCACGCCATGGCCTTCGATCGGAACGATCCCAACTACCTCATCGTTGGTTGTGACGGCGGAATCTACGAATCCTTCGATCATGGGAAGAGCTGGAAGTTCGCTGCAAATCTGCCCGTAACCCAGTTTTACAAGCTGGCGCTCGATAACGACACACCTTTCTACAACATCGTGGGTGGCACACAGGACAACAACACCCAAGTCGGTCCCTCGAGGACGGGAAACCTCCAAGGGATTCAAAACAGCGATTGGTACAACACCGTGGGCGGTGACGGATACGCCTGTCAGATCGATCCCGAGGATCCCAATATCATCTACTCCGAGTGGCAATACGGGGGACTCATGAGGTTCGACCGCAAAAACGGTGAGCTCGTCGACATCAAGCCGCAACCTCGCAAGGGCGATCCTCCCGAACGATGGAACTGGGACGCGCCTATCCTCATCAGTCCCCACTCACACACGCGACTCTACTTCGGCTCACAACGTCTGTGGCGTAGTGACGATCGCGGAAATAGCTGGACTCCCATCAGTCCCGACCTCTCCCGGGGCCAGAACCGTTACGAGCTACCTCTGATGGGGCGCGTATGGAGCGTTGACGACCTCTATGACAATGGAGCCATGTCTTGGTACGCCAACACGACGACGATCTCCGAATCCCCCGTCCAAGAAGGCCTCATTTACGTGGGAACCGATGACGGGCTCATCCAGGTGACCGAGGACGGCGGCACCAACTGGAGACGCATCGACTCGTTCACGGGCATTCCCGAGAAATCTTTCGTCAACAAGATCAAGGCTTCCCTCCACGAGGCGGATACCGTTTATGCCGTCTTCGACAACCACAAGGTAGGAGACTTCAAGCCTTATCTCGTAAAGAGCAACGATCGTGGCCGAACTTGGACGTCTATTACGGGCGACATTCCCGACCGACACTTGATATGGTCTGTCGTCGAAGACCATGAAAAACCCGAACTGCTCTTCGCCGGTACCGAGTTCGGCATCTTCTTTACCATCGACGGTGGCGCCCATTGGATCAAGCTCGAGGGCGGCGTTCCCACGATTGCCTTCCGTGATCTCGAGATACAGCGTCGAGAAAACGACCTCGTCGGAGCCTCTTTCGGCCGGGGATTCTACATTCTCGACGACTACACGCCTTTGCGGCATATGACACTGGACTCACTGAGCAAAGACATGCTGTTTCCCGTCCGTAAGTCTCTGCTCTACGTCCCGTCGATGCCTCTAGGCTTGCGAGAAAAAGCCAACTTGGGTGGTGGGCACTATACGGCCCCCAACCCACCTTTTGGCGCCGTCTTCACCTACTATCTGCCGCAGTCATTCAAAACGGAGAAGGAGCTGAGAAGCGAAAAAGAAGAGGAGATTAGAAAAGAAGACAAAGATACACCATTCCCCGGGTGGGAAGCCCTTGAAAAAGAGCTGAGGGAAGACAAGCCCGCCCTTGTGTTCACCATTGAAGATGCCGCGGGAAACGTCGTTCGACGCATTACAGGCCCGACGTCGAAGGGTTTTCATCGCATTGCGTGGGATCTTCGCTATCCACCCTTCACACCGACGGAGGTCGACAAGAGCGAGCCTGAGTCTCTGTGGGAAACTCTGCCGGTAGGCCCCCTCGTCACTCCGGGCAGCTACACCGTGAGCATGGCGAAGTGGGTCAACGGCGACCTGGTCACGTTAGATAACAGCCAAACGTTTGAGGTCGAGGCGGAAACAAACTACACGTTACAACCGCAAGATCGGAACCAGACTCTCGCATTTCAACAAAAGGTCGGAGAGCTGCAACGTAAAGCCTTGATCGCCGACGCTGTTCTCGATGATGCCACCGAAAAGATCTCCTTCATCAAACAAGCCATCCTCGAGACACCGAAGGCTTCGCCGGACCTCATGAAGCAGGCGCGATCCATCGAGCTTGGACTCAAGGATGTCGAGAAAAAGCTGGTCGGGGATCCCGTTCGCCGGAGCCTCAGCGAACCTTCCGATCCTTCGGTCCTCGGTTTGGTCTATGTGGTCACGGAAGGAACATTCGACACGACCTACGGACCCACGGGAACCCACCGCCAAAGCTACGAGCGTGCCGCAGAGATGTTCGAAGAGATACAGGCAGAGCTCACGCGGCTCGTCGATACCGAGCTTCGAGCCCTTGAAGATAAGTTGGAAGCCGCCGGCGCACCTTACACGCCGGGCCGTAAATTGAGGAAATAGCGTTAGGGAGGGTTCCCCATGAAACAAACCCGAAGAGAATTTGCGAAAAGCGTAGGTGTCGGCGTGGCCGGCCTCGGGCTTGGTGCCCACGAGATTGGTTGCACTTCGCCGTCAGCCGCCAAGGGCGACTCGGAACGATTACTTACGCAAGATCCCGACCGCCCCGAACCGGCAACTTTCGACCGGCTTCCTTTAAGCTGGCACAAAAAAACGGCTCAGCGCCTGAAGAACAAAGTGGCTGAAAAAGGCGTCGACGCGGTATTGCTCCAAAGCCGGTGGAATTTGATTTATTTCACAGGGCTCTTCCACACCTCCACGGAAAGACCTTTTTCCTCCCTTTTTCCCGTGACGCCGGTTGAGAATGACACATTGTTCTGGTTTCACCCGAGCCTCGACAGGGACTTGGTCACATCGTGGTGGAGCACGGACGCCGACTATTACTTCGACTACCTTCATGCAGAAGGAGGCTTCCCCGACCAGGGGAAAGTTGTTCAAGGGCAAACGGTGGATCTCTTCGAATGGACCCTCGAGGGAGTCAAAAAAAGAGGTTTCGGCGACAAAGTAATTGGCATCGACTCGGAGCTCACGCCTTCGAAAATCAAGAAATTCGAGAAGGTCCTCCCCAAAGCCAAGTACGTGAACATCGGTCCCGTTTGTCTCCAAATGAGAATCATCAAAACACCGGAAGAAATCGCTCTGTCACAGAGGGCAATGGATTATTCGAGCAAGATCCACGCTTTTGCGAGAGACTACATTTTGGAGAAAGGCACCGACGCAACCGATTTCGAAGTACGACATGCGGCCAACGAATACGGCACGAATCTCATGCTCGAGGACATCGAGCGAGATGGTAAACCTCACACCGCCGTCGGCGTTTCCATACGGCTATCCTGCCGCACGGGAGTTGCCACCGCCTACCCTCACTCCAACCAGTTCGCTCACAAGAAAATCGAGAAGGGTGATGCGATTCAAATCGGCGGCAACGAAAGAGTGGGCGGATACGGTGGACAACTGGCTCGTTTCTACCAAGTTGCCCCTTGGGACCCGCACCGTGAGAAAGTTTGGGAAGTGGTCCGAGACTGCGTTCAAATCCAAGAGGAAGAGGCGAAGGCAGGTAAAACGTGCTCGGAAGTTGCTTACAAAATCCATCAATATCAGGTCAAGCACGGAATGGAAAAGTACATCTATCACCGGCCCGCCCACGGCCAGGGGATGGAGGGTCATCAAGCACCGTGGCTCGCGTTGGGCGACTACACCGTTCTCGAAGAGGGGATGTTCTTCAGCGTCGAGCCCGGCCTCTATGATCCCGAGCGTGGATTCGGTTACAACCCGAGCGACAATATGCTCATCACTCAAGACAGAGGGGTGTGCATGGGTAGCCTGCCACACTCGAAAGAGTGGGTGTTTTTGAAATTGTAGTGGGCGCTCTTCTAGGTTGACGAAGCGCTCTGATAGCCGGAAGGCCATTCCAAAGCCAGCGCCCGATTTCCGGTTAAGGCGGTCTCGAGCTCGGCGATCTCGATGTGCTCTTGAATGGTGTGGGCCAGTGTCTCGTTGCCGGGACCGTACCCCACCACCGTCATTCCCGCTTGGGCAAAGTGGCCTCCATCCGTCGCGAAACGCCAGATTCCGGGAGGCTCCGTGAGTCCAATGGCCTCTTTCAACACGGTTTGGGCCGACATCACCGCCGGATGCTCTTTCGGCGTCACAAACGAGGGGAAATCAGCCGGAACGTCGTACTTGAAGCCCGTGTAGCTTTCGCGGTCCGCAACGGGGATTTCGACCTCTGCCGTAGCGCCTTCGATGAGGCATTCGGTAACCAGTTCCTGCAGAACATCACGGATCGCCTCCGGGGTTTGTCCGGCCACGTTCCGCCAATCACAGGTCAGCCAAGCTTCGGCGGGAATGACGTTAGGACTGGTCTGATCGGTCCGAATCAAGGTGGGCGCCACACTGGCCGGTCCGAGGTCAGGATGTTCCTTCATCTGGAGGTCTTTCATCCTCAGGATGAACTTCCCCACCACCTCTAGTGGGTTTACCCCTTGCGCTGGAATGCTCGCGTGGACGCTCTTTCCCGTAATGTGAAGCCTCAACTCAACCCGTCCCCGATGTCCGCGGCGCAACTGGTTGCTGCTCGCTTCCCCGATCACGACGAGAGGAACGCTGAAATGAGTGATCATGTGACGGGCTCCAAGCCCGCCGATTTCCTCTTGAACGGTGCACGAGACGTAAACGTCTCCCGGCGGTTTGATATCCTCCGCAACGATTTGCCCCACGCCGAGGACCTGTGCGGCCAAGGGACCCTTGATATCCATCGCACCGCGGCCCCAGATCTTGTCGTCGTGTATCTCGCCACCAAAAGGCGGATAGGGCCAACGGCTCGGGTCGCCGACGGCAACGTGGTCGAGATGAGTGTTGAACATGACGGCAGGCGCCTCACCCCGGCCGCGGATGAGGCCGATGAGATTTCCAGCCGCGTCCGTTTGGACGTCATCGTACCCGAGCCGTTCCATTTCTTTACGGATGAGCTCCGTGATCTCGCCTTCCTGACCGGGCAAGCTTTCAGTTCGAATCAATTGCTGAACGAACTCGACGCATCTCTTGACATCTATCATGACTATTAGTCCTCGTTAGAAGTACTCATCAACCTCGAATGAACAATAGCGGCTTGTCTGTTAGGGATGATTACCGGGCCATACTTCGAAGCCGGCATCTCGGAAATGACGGTCGAAGGCGAAAGCCCGTTTGATTCGAGTCCTTCGCATCAAAACGAAGGAGGTGCAGTCTGCGAAGCTGACCTTTTGGTCTGAGTATCAACATAACAATCATTCAACTCGAGTAGCCAGGCGCCCGCCTTTCTCTTCACCATTTTCCACCTATGGCCATAGTGAGGTCTCGCCGTCTCGTCCGCCGAAGCCATGGCGAAGGCGGAAGCTCCTCTAACAGAAACACTTAAGCGGAGCGGAGGCGTGCAGCCTGGCCTACACAAGCTCCCCTTTGCGAAGGAATCCTTTTCTGGTTCTCGATACGATAGCCGTGATGAAAAAGATACCGGTCGCGGTTAGAACGATGGTCGCGCCCGAGGCTGTGTCCAGCGCATAGGAAAGAGCCAAACCCAACAACGCCGAGAAGACACCGAAAAACGCGGACAAGGCCATCATCTTCTTGAAGTCCGTCGTGAGTTGGTAGGCCGCAGCAGCCGGAGTCACCAACAAAGCAGAAACCAGAATGATTCCGATGACTTTGAGCGAAACCACGATGGTCACTGCGAGAAGGCCCAGAAGGAGAAAGTAAAGGGCCCGTGCCGGAAGACCGCTGGCCTCCGCCGCTTCCGGATCGAAAGTGATGAACAAAAGCTCTTTGTAAAGGAGCGCGATCACACCCAGCACGCCCACACTGAGACCCACCGTGAGCCACAGATCCGATTCGCTGATGGCCAAAACACTTCCAAACAAGTAGCCGAACAGATCGGTGTTGTACTCGTCGAGCAGTCCGATGAGAACAATGCCGAAAGCCATTGTGGACGCAAAGAAGATCCCTATGGCCGTATCTTCTTTCACCTTTCCCGTCCGGCTGACGATTCCAATGGACCAGGCGGTAGCCACGCAAAAGGCGGCGGCGGTAAAAAGCGGATTCACACCGAGGACCACTCCCAACGCGACTCCACCAAACGAGGCATGGGCCACACCGGCGCCGATGAAAGCCAATCCGCGCAACACCACGTAAACACCCATGACAGAGCACACCAAACCGATGAGGACCGAGGCGGCAATCGCCCTTTGCATGAACGTATAATCGAGAATCTCGAGCATTACTCTTTCTTGTGCTTAGAGGCATCCAAAAAAACATGGGGCGTCACGCCGTGGCCCGTGACCATGGCATGCCGGCCATACATGCACTCGATCGTATCGGGAGTCAAGACTTCCTTGGGAAGTCCGTGAGACACGAGCACCTGATTGAGACAGGCGATTTGATTGACGTGTTGAGAAACGACACCGACATCGTGGGAAACCATCACCAACGTAAGTCCCAACTCACGCTGTAGATTTTGGAGTAGCTGATAGAGTCCCTCCGTCGCCGCGACATCGACTCCCGCCGTGGGCTCGTCGAGCAAGAGCAGTTCCGGCTCGCCGGCCAGGGCTCGGGCAAGATACGCCCGGTGGCGCTCCCCACCCGAAAGCTCGGCGATGGGCCGGTCGGATAGACTCTCGATGCCGACCTGCGACATCGCTCGAGCCGCCGCCGCCTCGTCGGCGCGACCGGGACGCCGGAACAGGCCGAGCCGCCCGTATCGGCCCATCATCACCAAATCCTTGACGTGAATCGGGAAATTTCGATCCGTGTTCTCGATCTGGGGCACGTAGCCGAGCCGACAGCGTTCACCACCCAACTGTACCGGCGATTGCTGGAACGTGAGCACTTCTCCGGACATCGGCTGAATCTGCCCGAGAATGGTTCGCAGCAAAGTCGTCTTCCCGGAACCGTTGGGTCCCAGAACAGCCAGGAACTCCCCCTTGGCAACGCTCAGGGTGATGTCCTTCAAGACGATACGACCGCCCAGGGTAACGGTTACGTTCGTGAGCTTGATGACAGGATCGGTAGGCGCATTCATCTCGAGCTATCGCATCACGCCGGCCATGGCCTCGACATTGTACCGGATGAGCCCGAGGTAGTCGTCCGGCGCCATCGTTCCTCCGAGAGGATCGAGAAAAACTACCTGCGCACCGCTTTCCTCGGCGATCGTTTCCGCCTCAGCGGGCGGAAGCTGCGGCTCGGCAAAAATGGCGCGAGCTCCCACCCGCCGGGCGGTCTCGATGACGTGAGTAAGCTCGTGAACGGAGGGCTCGTGTCCCGGCGTCTCTTCCACCACCGCAGCCTGTTCCAGGCCGTATCGCTTCGCGAAATAGACCCAGGCCGGATGAAAAGCAATGAACGATTTCTGCGACCACTGCCCGATCTCGGCTTCAATCTCACGATCCAGAGTCCGTAGCTCGTCGATGAAGCGCGAGGCATTGGATTCATATTCCTCAGCGCCATCCGGATCCACCTTTTTGAGCGTGTCCCGAATGATCTCGACCTGCAGAATCGCAAGGATTGGGTCGAGCCAAACGTGGTGGTTGTTCTCGATCGGTTCGATACCCCGGCTGGTTTGAACAACGACCAGGTCCGGATTATCGGCGGCGCTCACCAGATCGTCGGCCCAGAACTCGAGGCCCAATCCGATGAGAAAGAGGACATCGGCGTTTCCCATCCGAGCGATTTGAGAGGGCGCGGGCTCGAAGGTATGGGGGCTGGCTCCGGGAGGCACCAATCGCAAAATTTCGATTCGATCTCCTCCCACGTAGCGGGTCAAGCTGGCCACGGGATTGATACTCACCGCAACGACAACCGAATCTCCCTCCAGAGGCGCGCCTCGGGAACATCCCGAGCTTACAACCAGCAAACCCAGCGCCAGTAAAATCAACATGTCCTTCATCACAATGGGAACCTCGTCTTGCCGGCCGTCTCATTCCTTGATTTGACTCGGACTCCGTGAACCTCTTAAATTAGCGTGCATTGTACGGAGTCCTGATGACAGGTTTCAAACGCATCTTTTTGTTCGTTTTTATATTCGTCCTGCTCGTCTATGGTTCGACAGGACTCTACTACGCTTCCTACTCGCCGGAGACTTCCGACCGCTATCTTTGGGGCGCCTACCATGTGCACTCCGCCCGTTCCGACGGCCTCTTGTCGATTCCCGAGATTCGCAGAACAAGCCCGCAAAACGCGCGTGAATCTAGTGCTCCTCACCGACCATGGCCGGCCCAACTTCGAAACATCCACACTACGAGAGACCATTGAGGGGGTCCGATTCGTGGGAGGATCGGAATCCGGTCTCCCGGAAGGTCACTTGAATTTCTTTGGCGCCGAGAAAGTGCCCCTTTTCAAGCTCCCGCCTTTCCCGCCCGATGCCATCGAGGATGTTAGGGAATGGGGCGGATTTGGCGTCCTGACCTATCCCGATGATCCCCGCCATCAATGGGAATATTGGGAGAACGATTTCATCCCTGACGGATTCGAGGTTATCAACATCACGTCGTATTTCCGCGGCGCGTCGGTGTGGGGAAAGCTCGGGACCGTCTTGTTCGCTCCCTTCAGCGATTATCACTTCATGAAAGACATTACATCGCCCGTCGTTGCTCTAGGAAGATGGGACGAGATCCTGAAGCGCGGCCGTGTTCTGGGCCTTTATGCCTGTAACGCTCATGGAGGGTTTACGTTGACTAAAGGAGGGAAGTTTCCCGTTCCCATACCGTCCTACTCAACGGTTTTCTCGCTCGTGGCGCTCGGGATCGACGGCAAATACGGAAGCACGCCGGAGGATGCCCTTCGAAGTGGTGATTTCTTTTCCGTGATTCGAGGGGCCGGCGAACCGCAAGTTTTCGAGTTTCTAGCCGAGCACGGGGAGAACACCTACCCCGCCGGTAGCACATTGTCGGGCGTTCCCGAGATCGTGGTCCGGGTCCAGACACAGGAGCTCGAACCAACACTCGTTCTGAAGCGGGACGGTGTGCAAGTAACGAGCACCAAGGCACGGGAGATCCGATTCGCGGCCGACTCCCCCGGTGTCTACCGCGCGGAGGTCTATCTCGAGGACCATCGTTTCTTGTCATCCGACGTGCCCTGGATCCTGTCCAATCCCATCTTCGTCGGGCCCGCCCACAAGACCTTGGATGACCGGCCGCTCCGTTGCGAAGAGAAGGTGCCCCTCGATATCGAAGAGTTGAGAATCGAAAAAGACGAGGAATCCGAAGCGACCTATGAAGTGGCTGAGTCCGGAGCGACTCTTTCCTATTCACTCTCGAAGGCGACCCCGGACAAAATCGACCGGTGGGTTGCGTTGGCTCTAAGGAAAGAGATGGATTTGTCGTCCTTCAACGGTTTCTACGTCGAAGCAGCGTCGCCGGACTATATGAGGTATCAGGTCGAAATACGATCGGGAGAGAGAAGCTACTATGCTTCCTTCAAGTTGTATCCTGGGCGCGAGAGGTCGGTCACGATTCCCTTCTCCCAGTTTTACGCTACCTTTCGGGGCAGAGAATCGATCCCGCTTGCCAAGATCGACTCCTTCTTCATCACCGTCAATACCTGGAGCACGCAAACCGGGTTCTCTTCTTCGCTCAGTATCAAGGAGGTGGGATTCTGCCGGAAGTGATGGCCTTCAAAAAGTAAAAGGCCTCTCCCCGGGGGAAGAGGCCATCAAGAGCGGTTAGAAACGTGTCTAGGTAATGTCCTTAATCGACAAACCTTCCTCCCGAAGGTAGGCCAGTAGCCCCTTCTTGTCGATGGTACGCAAGGCGCGGGTGGATAGGCGCACGCGGATAGTGCGATCCAGCTCCGGTACATAAATCCGCTTCCGTTGCAGGTTCGGTAATTGGCGGCGCCGCGTCTTGTTGTGGGCGTGCGAGACGCGGTTTCCCGAGAGCGGGCCTTTACCCGTGATTGAACAACGTCGTGACATCGTGAGTCTCCCTCATCAACTATTAACCGAGTCCCGAGCGGCCGAAAAAAAGCCGAGGCCGCTCGCCTCGGTGGTTTCTCACATCCTCAGTAAACGCGCATATTCTAACGTGAGACCGCCGCCACTTCAATACGCTAGGGGTCAACTTTGATTTCTTGAATACCTTCCCCACGTAAAGTCAATAAACAGAGTTAATTACATCGGAGCCAGGTTTTGATTCTTGCGGAGGGATGTCCGAGGTACGGGATGCATCCAACAAGGCGAGGATATCAGCGTGCACGGCCTCGAGCGCTTCGCGCCGGAAACGGCTCAGATCATGCTCCGCTTCGGCTTGGAGCTCCCTGCCGTCTCGGCCACCCATTCGGCGCAGCAGCCAGGTTTCCTGCACCGCCATTCGGAATCCACTTTTGATGCGAGTCGGTTCTTCATCCCCTCCCTCGAGGGCGATGCGCATCACCATGCCCTCACCCTCGAAAGGACGCTCGAGCGCTCCTTTGACAAAGGGGTCGAGAAAGAAGGGGATCCTCCAGTTTGGGCGCTCTTGTGCCACCGCGATGAATCCTCTTTCGTTCGGGGCACGTAGCAAGGTGATATCGGTTACCAAGTTGCGAAAGCCGATGCGGAAAGGGCCGGACTTCACGGAGAAATCAGATTTTACGCGAAACTCGTCCGGTAGGCGCCGTGGCACCCCCTCGAGTGGGACCAGTCGTCCGTTTTTAGTTCGCATTTGTAACGACAGTACGAGGTCATTAAAAGTGAAGCTCCACAACCGAGCTCCAGAAAGCTCGTAAGCCACGACGCCCATCTTCATAGACTTGACGAATTTCTCTAAATAGCGCGCGTAGTCGGGGAAATCGTCTTCGATACGTTCGGGCTTCATTCTGGCTTCGAGCGTAAGCGCCGTTGTGCCGTCCGGCAGCTGGCCCCGTTCCATTTTCTCGACGTCGTACAGCCGCCCTAGGACACGGGAAGCACGCGGCATGGCGGCGACACATCGCGCTTTCAAATCGGGATGAGTAGACTCTGCTTCTCGAAGTACCGTCTCGAATATCGTCGAGAACGTATCCATAGGGATCGTTCCAAGAGCCAATTCATCGATCCAGCGCCATTCATACTCGTGCCCGGATAGTTGTTCGAGGCTAAGCCTCGAATGGTATTCGCCGGGCAACCGCGCCGGTCGGAGATCGACTCCGCGGTTCAACTGGTAGCCCTGCGAGGTCACACTTCCCCTCACCTCCAAAAGTCGCTCGGTTTCCGTCTCACCGGTCCAACCGCTCTCGTCGTCGTAGACGTTGGAGGGTGTGAGAACCGAGTTCTCCAGCTTCGATTGAAAAACAGCGAGCTCCTGTTCCGCTTCAATGGGGCCGGTCCAGGCAGACAGAATGCTGAGAAGAGTATTGGCCTGCCGGCGCGCCTCACCCCGCTCCACTGCCGAGGGTCGAGCATGTCGGCATCCGCTCAGTAGCCCCAAGGCCGTGATCAGAACTAGCCCGGTCGCCCCGCCGAGAAACTGCTTAGATGTGGTTCCGATTCTATTGTTCATAGATTCCCAACCGTATATCTTAGCCAATCTTTAGCAACTTTGAAAGACAGTACCGGGAAGTCCTCCTTTCTAGTCCAGCCCGTAGAGGTCCTTGGTGTCCACCGAAACGCCCATCATCTTTAGATAGAAAAACAATTGGTACTTGTGATGGATGAGATGCTCCAGATTACTCAATAGAATCGTCAGGACCGGCTGGCCTTCGGGGACGAAAACCGTAGGAACAATCCGCTCGAGGTCATCATCCGTCAGAGTCTCGAATCCCTCCTCGACATGGTCGAAGTAAACCTTCAATTCGGCGCGTGCTTCCTCCAATCCACAACGGTGATTGCGCCTTCGCGGGCGGAGCTTCTCGAAGTGAGCCAACTCGGCGGGATGAACCTTCAGAAGCACCGCACAAAAACCCGCCGTACATTCGAGAAGATGTCCCAGGAGCTCGTCAACGCGGAACACCGATCCGGCTCGGACGGGCACCGTTGGCCGCCAGTCCATCCGGTCGGGCGGGATTCGGCAAATGAGGTTTTCGGTCGTCTTGACTTGCTCTCGTATCTTCGTCAGCAGGATGGTCGGTAGGTTCATAGCCGGCTCCGTTTCGAGTCTACGATGGCAATCAAATCGACCGCAAGTTATTCCCCGATCATCGTGTCCAAACAGATAGACATTCAAGCTATGAGCAAGGAGAGACTCATGAAACCAAAGTTCGTCTCAGTCATGCTGGTCGTTTCTTCATTCGCGCTGGTTGGAAATGCATGGGGGCAATCCCAGAGCGGTCAAAGGCAAAGAAGCTCCATGGACACTTTCCTTCAATGGAGCTCGGAGCAAGTGAACCAACTTCGCAATTCTTGTGGCCGATGGGTCGCGGACCTCGAGCGTCGTTGGTCGGATTCCGAACCACAGCTCAATGGCTCGGCCAGCCCGCCGGAGAACCAGCTCGCTGGTAACCGGCCGAACACGCGCCAGGACGAAGTGGTTCAAGGACGGCAGCCCGTCTCGGCACAAGGAATGGGCACCGGAATGGCTATGGGAACCCGTCGAGGACGAGGTTCCGGCGCAGGACAAGGAATGGGTACCGGAACAGCTTTAGGGACCGGACGTGGGCAAGGCTCCGGCTCGGGTCAAGGAATGGGTGCTGGAACGGCTTACGGGACCGGTCGTGGGCAAGGCTCTAGCGCGGGACAAGGAATGGGAACGGCTTACGGGACCGGTCGTGGACAAGGCTCCGGCGCGGGTCCGGCGTCCTCATATGGAAATGCGTCGGGTCGCGGAAAACGGGGTACCTCCATGAATGGTCAAGGATCCCGCGGACAGGGCAACGGGCGGAGAGGTAACGGAAGAGGTCGAGTAAAAAATTAGGCAGCTAGAGCAGCTCGATACACATGCTCTCGCGGGCGACGAAGGTGTCGTTCCAAGTCTCTTTCGCCCGCTTTTCGATCCGCTCCATTACGTCGTCCGTGTGGTCGGGGTTGTGGTGGAAGATGGCCAACTGCTTGGCCCCGGCTTCACGGCACAGCCTCACACCTTCCTGCCAGGTCGAGTGCCCCCAGCTTCGTTTCGCCTCGAAAGTCTCGTCGGTGTAGGTGGAGTCGTAAATGACCAAGTCGGCGTCGGCAATCAAATCGAGGATGTTGCGATCGAGCTCACCCGGTTCGTGCTCGGTGTCCGTCACGTAGCAAACGGTCTTGCCGCCGTACTCGATGAGGTAACCCGTCGCTCCGCTCGGATGCCGAAGCGGTGCCGTTCTCACTTCGATGCCATCTCCGAGCTTGTAGGTTGCGCCCGCGTCGAAGTCGTCGAAGGACATGTCCCCCCGCATAGCCTCCAACGGAACGGGAAACATGGGCTGGGTCATTTGACCTTCGAGCGCGGTCCGCACCCCCCCGGAATCGCGGAGATGACCGGCCATGACCAGGAGCTCGAAATCCTTGTCAAAAGCGGGCTCGAAAAAGGGAAACCCATTGATGTGGTCCCAATGGGTGTGGGTGAGCAATAAAACCGCCTGCTGGACACCGTTTTTGACGTGCCACTTTCCCAGTTCGCGGATGCCGGTGCCCGCATCCAGAACGATTTGACGGTTTCCGGCCTGAACCTGGACACAGCTCGTATTCCCACCGTAGACCAAGTGTCGAGGCGTCGGGCAGGCGATACTCCCCCGCGTACCCCAAAATGTGACGTTGAAGGTCATGACATCACTCACAAAGTCCCTAATATACTATGTCACATTGTTTTAACAAATTTGTGATGTTGATCCCACTGAGCGGGTTTTCCTGCCCGTCCTGAGTGGATTCGGACCGTCCGGTGGTAGAATCCCCCTTCAAACACCGAGGCCGCCGATGAAACGCTCTTCCCATCCGAACGAGTTCACGGGATTTCACCCCGAATCCTTCGATTTCTTCCGTCGGATGGCCCTCAACAACCACAAGGCCTGGTTCGACCAGAACCGGGAGGTTTACGACCGGCAGATCGTGGGAACCCTGAAAGGACTGCTCGAGGCCATCGCTCCGGTCGTGCGGGAGCTCAATCCCGACTTCGAGACGAGCGGCCGAACCGGCCGGAACCTATCCCGGATCAACCGCGATATCCGCTTTTCCAAAGACAAATCCCCATACCGTCCCAACATGTACCTATTCTTCAGCGAGCGGGAGACGCGCGGGCGAGAGGCTCGACTCTACGTAGGTCTCTCGGCGGAGGGAATCACCTGTGGTTTCGCCGCCTATCATCGTCCCAAGGGCAAGATGGTTCGTGTATTGAAGCCACGGCGGACCGACAGTCCGGAAACCGTAGACCGATTCTTGAGGGGCCTCGAGCGACGCTACGAGATGTACTGGCGCGGAACCGAGCGGGGAAAATGGGTGAAGTACAAAGGCGCACCGAAGAGCGACTCCGATTGGAAGCGCGCCAAGGGCCTCGTTATTCGTAAGATGTTTCTGCCCGAGCACCGTACGTTGCGTTCGGCCCGATTCGCGGCGACGGTGGAGAAGATTTTCCGAGACCTATTCCCTTTCTATGCATTTAGCGCCCTGGCGGAACCGGGGAACGAAATGCAACTATCTCGTGCCTTGAAGTAAATAGGAGGCCATCATGACTCGACGGAGCTTTCTTTTCATTCTCACTTTTCTCATCTCACTCGGAGTGTCGTCTCGATCCGCCTCGACGGCTTCGGAGCAACAACTTCTCGGATTCACACCGAGTGCGACCGAAAAACAAAAGGAATTGGAACGCCGCATCATAGGCGCACCTTCCGGCGAGCACATCAGCGAGTACCATAAAGTCATGACTTCCGCGCCGCATCACGCCGGTACCCCGGCCAACGAGGAGTTCGCCAACTACTACGCCGAACGGTTGCAGGAGTTCGGATTCGACGACGTATTCCTAAACTATTATGAAGTCCTGCTTCCGCGACCCAAGAAGCGCCAGGTGACGCTCCTCAGCCCGGAGAAGTACGAGCTCGAGCTTAGAGAGCCGCCCCTTCCCACCGATCCGGACACGAAGAGCAAGGACGTGCTTCCCACCTACCACGCTTACGCCGCCGACGGCGATGTCACAGGTGATGTGGTTTATGTCAACTACGGCTTGCCGGCAGACTATGAAGTGCTCGACTCCCTGGGTATCTCGATGGAAGGCAAGATCGCCATTGCCCGCTACGGTCGGAGCTGGCGTGGTATCAAACCTCGACTCGCCGCCGAGCGGGGTGCCGTCGGTTGTCTGATTTACTCTGACCCGGCCGACGACGGATTCGCCCAAGGCGACGCGTTACCTGAGGGTAAATGGCGGCCGAAATGGGGCGTCCAGAGAGGCTCGGTGATGGACATGCCGACCTATCCCGGTGATCCCCAGACGCCGCTACGCCCCTCGAAGCCAGGCGCCGAACGCATTCCTTTGGAGGAAGTGAAAACTCTCCAGAAGATACCGGTTTTGCCCATCTCTTGGGGTGACGCGCTTCCCATCTTACGGAATCTTAGCGGGGCCGTCGGGCCGGAAGATTTCCGTGGAGGACTGGCCATCACCTATCACGTCGGTCCGGGACCGGCGCGGGTTCGTATCCGTCTCGAGTCCGACTGGTCCGTCCGACCCATTGCGAACGTCATCGGTGTGCTCAAGGGAAGCGAGGAGCCCGACAAATGGATCATGGCCGGCGGCCATCGCGACGCCTGGAACTTCGGCGGGCGGGATCCCGATCAGTGGCGCTTCGTCACTCCTCGAATCGGCGCGCGTCCTCGGCGAGCTGGCCAAACAAGGATATCGCCCCAAGCGTTCCATCGTATTGGCGAGTTGGGATGCAGAGGAGTACGGCCTCATCGGCTCGACCGAGTACGGCGAGGAGTTTGCCGAGGTTTTGCCGGAGCGCATGGTGGTGTATTTGAACCGAGAGAGTTACACCGCGGGGAACTTCAACGCCGCCGGCGTTCATTCACTGCAGCCATTTATCAACGAGGTCGTCCACGACGTCCAGATGCCGAAGGGGGGCCAGTCCGTGTGGGAGTCCTGGGCCGAAAACGCCGGGAAAGACCACCTCGTGCCGCACGGCGCAGGCGACAATGTCCGCATCGGAGCTTTAGGCTCGGGCAGCGACTACACGGTCTTTCTCGACCACCTCGGCATACCCGCGATGAACATCGGCTTTTCCTCCGACAACGGGATCTACCACTCCCGATACGACACGCGCTGGTTCTACGAGACCTACGGGGATCCCGGCTTTGCCTTCGGCGAGCAACTGTCCGAGGTCGTAGCTTTGTATCTCTTACGTATGGCCAACGCCGACGTCCTACCCTTCGACTACACGAGCACCACGGAAACCATCGATCGTTACCTGGATGAGCTGGATGAGGAGATCTCCGAACGGGATCTCGGAGACCGAATCGACTTACGCGGGGTCCGCGAGTCCAATGCCCTTCTTCGAGCCACCGGCGTTGTCTTGAACGGTGAGATCCAGCGTCTCCTGAGCAATGACGAGACCCCTCAGGCTCACAAAGACGCTTTCCATCGACTGAACGCGTTGCTGGTTGAAGCGGAGCGGAGCTTTCTTCGCGATGAAGGTTTGCCCGGCCGGCCGTGGTATCGCCACCAAATCTATGCTCCCGGTTTCTACACAGGATATGGAGTGAAAACGCTGCCGGGAGTACGGGAAGCCATCGAGAAAGGGGACGCTGAAGAAGCCACCGCCATGGCCGCCGCGCTCGAGCAAGCCATCCATCGTGTGCGCCGCACCTTGCTGTCGGCCGTTGTCTTGACGGCGGAGATGGAGTGAGCAAATCGACTAATCTGCAGTTGAAAATGCGAATTAGTCGAAATCAGTCACTCTTGACTGGAATACCAAAACCGACTAATTTAAAGTTGAAATGCAAAATAGTCGACTTTCCAAGTATTACCCGCGAAGCATGGAGGACCGCTGGCTAAGCGCCTCAACCCAGTTTTCCGTGCTTCTGCTGACAGGGCCGCGCCAGGTTGGCAAGACAACGATGCTCGAGCACCTTTGTGAAAAAGGCAGGGGCTACGTGACGTTGGATGATTATGCGCTACGCGCCCTCGCCCGTGAGGACCCCGATCTCTTCCTCCAGCGTTTTCCCCCGCCGGTGTTGATCGACGAGATCCAGTATGCGCCCCAGCTTCTTCCATCGATCAAGATCCACATTCACAAAAACCGCGAACCGGGGCTCTTCTGGCTGACGGGATCACAGCAATCCCACATGATGAAGGATGTAACGGAATCGCTGGCTGGACGAGTCGGCGTGGTCAACCTGCTGGGATTCTCACGCCGGGAAAAAGATCGGCGCCGGAACGATCTCGAACCATTTCTACCCACGAGAAAGCTCGTCGAGCAGAGAGCGGAAAGCGGGGGGACGACCAGTCTCGCCGGCGTGTATCGCGAGATTTGGTCGGGGTCGCTTCCTGCCCATGCCGTCGGCAAGGTCAAAGATTGGGAGCTCTTTTACCGGTCCTACCTGCAGACCTACCTCGAGCGAGATGTCCGAGACCTCGTCCAGGTCGGGAATATAGAGTCCTTTCGACGATTCCTCAGGGCATCGGCGGCCCGAACCGGCGCGATGCTCAACTACACCGATTTGGCAAGGGATGCCGGCGTGAGTGTTACCACGGCCCGTCAGTGGATGTCCGTTCTCGTGACGACCTTTCAGGTCTACCTGCTTCAACCCTATTACACGAATTTGACCAAACGTTTATACAAGACGCCCAAGCTCTACTTTCTCGACACGGGACTCTGCGCCTATCTGACTGGATGGTCTTCACCGGAAACGCTGGAGGCCGGTGCCTTGTCGGGCGCTTTGCTCGAGACCTACGTTTTCGCAGAGATATTGAAAAGCTGGTGGCACCGGATGAGGGAGCCTGACATCTATTACTACCGAAACAAAGACGGCCGCGAGATCGACTTTCTCGTGTCGAGGGACGGTAAGCTGTTTCCCATCGAAGTTAAAAAGTCCGCACGTGTCAACAGAGATGCAAGAAAATTATTTTCGCCGGTTCGGAGACTGAAAGAGGATCTGGGACCCGGCGCGGTCGTCTGTTTGTATCCGCAGATATTACCAATCGACGAAGAGAACATGTCCGTACCCGTGGGTGTTCTTTAGGCGATGCGGTTTCCCCGCCGCGGCCAAATATCCACCCTTCGAGATGTTTTTGACTTTCCACCCTGAAGAGAACTATCCTCAGCATGTCTTCTTCCCATATCCAGGGCTGGACCGATGTCATTTGCGCCCGGGACTCGAGTCGGCTCCTACGAGATCCTATCCCTGCTCGGATCCGGTGGCATGGGCCATGTCTACCGGGCGAAAGACCTCAAGCTGGGGCGCGATGTCGCCATCAAAGTATTGCGCCAGGAGCTGGCATCCCATCCCGAGAGACTGAGGCGCTTCGAGCAGGAGGCCCGGGCCGCGTCCGCTCTCGATCATCCCAACATCGTAACCATCCACGATATTGCAGAATCCGACGGCGTCCACTACATCGTGATGCAGTTTGTGGAGGGCAAGACTTTCCGCGACCTACTATCCGAAGGTCCCCTACACACCGAAAATCTCCTCCGTTTGGCCATCCAGATGGCTGAAGGACTGGCCAAAGCACATGCCGCCGGCATCATTCACCGGGATCTCAAGCCCGAGAACTTGATGGTCACGAAAGACGGCTACGTGAAGATCCTGGATTTCGGCCTGGCCAAGCTGCTCGTTTCGGCCGCACCCATCGAGACCGAGACTCCGACGCTCACCAAAGAAGGCACTCTCGCTGGAACGGTGATGGGAACCGCCAGTTACATGTCCCCCGAGCAGGCGCTTGGGAAAGCCCTCGATGCACGGACCGACGTCTTCTCACTCGGCACAGTCCTCTACGAGATGGCTACCGGCAAACGACCTTTCGGGGGAGACACTCCCGCTGCGCTTTTTGACGAGATCTTGCACAAGACTCCTACTTCACCGGTCGAATCGAACCCCAATTTGCCAGACGACCTGGCGCGGATTATCAACAGGTCACTGGCGAAGAATCCCGCCTTGCGCTATCCAACGTCAGCCGAGGTGCTTCTGGAATTGAAGCAAGTGGACACAGAAGCGGCTTCGGGAAAATCACAACGGCTCTCCATCGTGGTCTTGCCTTTCGAAGACATCAGCCCTAGTCGAGACAACGAGTACTTCAGTGACGGCTTGACGGAAGAGATCATTTCGATTTCTCCGGCATCGAAACGCTTCGGGTGATCTCCCGGACCTCGAGCATGATGTTGAAAGACACAAAAAAGGACATAAGGACTATCGGTCAAGAGCTCGATGTGCAATACGTTCTGGAAGGCAGCGTGCGGAAAGCGGGCGATGCCATCCGCATCACCGCCCAGCTCATCGACACGCGGACCGACGCCCATCTTTGGGCAAAGAAGTACAACGGAACGCTCGAGGACGTCTTCGATATCCAGGAAAAAGTGTCGCGCTCGATCGTCGACGCTCTGAAACTGGAGCTGAGTCCTGTGGAAGAGAAGAAGATTGCCGAGCGGCCGATCGACAATGTTCAGGCGTATGAATGCTTCAACCAGGCCAAACTCGAGATTTTACGTTCTACCGAAGAATCCTTGAATCGTGCTGTAACACTCATCAATAACGCGCTCGATATCATGGGTGACAACGAGCTTCTCTACGCATCTTTGGGTAACGCCTACGTTCAGTACTTGGAGATGGGCTATAAGACAGACGAAGCCTGCCTCAGAAAAGTGGAGGGTTGCGTCGATAAAATCTTCGAACTGAATCCCGACTCGTCCCACGGCCACATCTTGAAGGGCCGAGCTCTCTTCAAGCGTTGGGACCTACAGAAAGCCGTCTTCGAGATGAAACGAGGGCTTTCGAGCAATCCCAACAATTCTATTGGCCTGTTGTTACTCTCCCTCCTCTACGCACTATCAGGTAAAGGTTTTGCGGCACGGCCGCTGCTTGCGAGACTGTTAGAGGTCGACCCTCTTGGACCCTTCACATACGGCGGGACCGGGTGGGTTGAGTTATACGACGGCCTATTTGGGGCAGCCGCCGAATCTTTCGGTACGACGTACAGAATGGAGCCGGAAAACTCATTCTATCGGTATCTCTATTCGATGGCCCTTGCTGCAAACAACCAAATAGAGGATGCCTGTTCCGTCGTCGATCTCATCCTTCGAGACACGCCGAACATAACCTTCGCCGGCATGGGCGAGTTCATGAAGCACGCCTGGCTCGGTGAAGCAGACAAAGCCCTTCAATTCCTCAGCACGACTTGGGTGGAAGCCGCCCGGTTCGATGAAACCTTTTCCTGGCACATCGCAGCCGGTTACGCGCTGATCGGTAAAAAAGAAGAAGCACTCGACTGGCTCGAGAACTCGGTCAACAAAGGCGTGATCAACTATCCTTTCTTCTCCGAATATTGCCTCTGGTTCGAGAATATCCGAGGCGAAGAAGGTTTCAAGCGACTCATGGAACGAGTCAAAGAGAAATGGGAGCGATTCGAGGTGTGAGATGATCGGCCGGACGCTCTCCCACTACTGCATCGAGGAGAAGATCGGTGCCGGTGGTATGGGTACAGTGTACCGGGCCAAGGACACGAAGCTCGGCCGTGAAGTCGCCATCAAAGTTCTTCCGGAGGCCTTCGCGGAAAACAAAGAACGTCTGGCCCGTTTCAAGCGGGAGGCTCGAGTCCTTGCATCGTTGAATCATCCCCATATCGCCGCCATCCATGAGCTCGAAGAGTCCGAAGGCGTGCACTTCCTCGTGCTGGAGCTCGTTCCCGGTGAAACCCTCGCCGAACGGATTGCGAGAGGACCGATCCCGCTCGAAGAAACCATCCCGCTCTTTCAACAGATTGCCGAAGCGCTCGAAGCGGCGCACGACCAGGGCATCATCCATCGGGATCTCAAGCCGGCGAACCTCAAGGTGACGCCCGAGGGAAAGGCCAAGGTCCTGGACTTCGGACTGGCGAAGGCCTTTGGTGAGGAAGCCTCCACGCCCCCGCTTTCCGAGTCCCCCACGCTTACTCGGGAAGCGACACGAGACGGCGTGCTCTTGGGTACGGCGGCCTATATGAGCCCGGAGCAGGCCCGGGGCAAAGCCGTCGATAAACGAAGCGACATCTGGGCGTTCGGCTGCTGTCTCTACGAGGCGCTCGCGGGCCGAAAGACCTTCGAAGGGGAAACGGTGACCGATGTCCTCGCCGCGGTCGTCAAAAGCGAGCCCGACTGGAGCGCGGTGCCGAACGACACACCGTGGAAGATCGGTGCCCTCATCAAGCGATGCTTGCGAAAAGAATCCGGCCGGCGAGTCCACGACATCGCCGATGCCCGCATCGATCTCGAGGACGCCCTCGTTGAGGCCCCAGTCTCGCCGCCTCGAGCCGAGATTCGAATCCCGTTCGAGGCGCGTCTTTCGTAGCATGTTCTTCCTGTTGGGAGGCGCTATTTTCGGAGGGCTCACTCTTTGGGTTTTACTGCGATCACCTCCCCCTGCGGAGCCTCCCGTCATCCACCTGATCCATACGCTCCCGGAAGACCAGAGCTTCGCCGGCCACGCTCATCCCTTGGCCGTCTCGCCCGACGGCTCACGAATCGCTTATGCGGCGCGAAGCGGCACAACCAGCCATATCTACGTCCGCAACCTGAACGAACTCGGAGTCCGTCTCCTCGCAGGCACTGAGGGTGCCGCCAGTCCCTTCTTCTCACCCGACGGCCAATGGATTGGATTCTTCTCCCAGGCCAAGTTGAAAAAGATCTCAGTGACAGGTGGAGGAGCGATAACGCTTTGCGATGTGCCCTCTTGGATTGGATCCAACGCCGGTGGTGGAGCATCCTGGGGAAAAGATCGCTTCATCACTTATGCTACCGGCAGACCCGGTCTCGTGCGCGTCTCAGAGGATGGGGGTCCCATCGAGACCCTTGTTCCCGGGCCAGGAGTAATCGAGGTTTCCGGCTGGCCTCATCTCCTCCCGGACAAAAACAACCTGCTCTTCACCTATGCCACGCCGGAAGGCTCACGCTTGGAGCTGCTTCGTCTTCAAACGGGAGAACGTCACGTTTTGCTACCCGGCGGCGCCGGAGCCTTGCAGGCCAGGACCATTCCCACCGGTCACATCGTCTACGCGCAGTCGGGCGAGCTCTTTGCCGTCCCGTTCGATGAGGCGCGTCTCGAGGTTGGCACACCCACATCGATCCTAGAAGGAATCTACTCTGTCCATAACTATGGTTGGGGAAGAACCGGTTATTTTGCTCTTTCGGACAACGGGACGCTCGCCTATGTCGCCGGTCCAAGCATTGAGAAGCGCGAGCTCGTATGGGTTGACCGTAAGGGCAACGTCACTCGCGCCATGGACGAAACCGACGCCTATTCCCAACCGAGAATCTCGCCCGATGGATCGCGTGTGGCGGTGACCGTCACCCGAACGCAAATGGATATCTGGGTCTGCGATCTCGAAAGGGGCACGCGTACGCGCATCACGACCCAAGGCATCAACGAGTTGCCGGTCTGGACGCCGGACGGGACGAGGCTGACCTTCCTATCGAATTTCGATGTCCATTGGACGCGGGCGGACGGCAGCGGTGAGATGGAGCCATTAGTTGCGCTGGAAAAGGCAGGCAGCAGACCTTCGTCTTGGTCTCTCGACGGCCGATGGCTGGCTTTCACGACCATCGGAGCTTCCAGGCTATTTGACGTCTATGTACTGTCACTCGAAGGGGACCAGAAAGCCGTCCCTGTCCTAACCTCTGAGTTCAACACGTACACACCCATGTTCTCGCCCGACGGTCGATGGCTGGCCTATGTCTCGGATGAGTCCGGCCGAGCGGAAGTCTACGTGCAGCCTTTTCCCGGTGGGGGCAGCAGACATCTAATATCCACGGGCGGCGGCCGCGAGCCCCTTTGGTCCAGGGACCGCCGTGAGATCTTCTATCGCAGCGGCGACAAAATGATGGTCGTAAACGTGACAACCAATCCCGACTTCAACGCAAGCACACCGCGAGTCCTCTTTGAAGGAAAGCACTTATTAAACGATTACGATGTGTCCCCGGACGGGCAAAGGTTTCTCATGGTGCGAAGTCAGGAAGAGTCCGAACCGAAACAGATCCATATCGTCTTCAACTGGCTCGAAGAGGTGAAGCGCTTGGTTCCCGAGAACTGACATGACACTCCAACCCGGCACCCGACTCGGTTTCTACGAGATCCTCGAGCAGATCGGTGCCGGCGGTATGGGCGAAGTCTACCGGGCGAAAGACACCAAGCTCGGTCGTGAGGTCGCCATCAAGGTGTTGCGAGGAGAGCTCGCTTCCGATCCCGAGCGGTTGAGACGCTTCGAGCAGGAAGCCCGAGCGGCATCCGCCCTCGACCACCCCAACATCATCACCATCTACGATATCTCGGAATCGGACGGCATCCACTACATCGTGATGCAGTTGGTGAAGGGCAAAACGCTTCGCGAGCTCCTGGACAAAGGCCCGCTACCGACAGAAAGGCTCCTCCGTTTCGCCACTCAAATCTCTGAGGGTCTTGCCAAGGCTCACCACGAAGGCATTATACACCGCGATCTGAAGCCCGAGAACCTGATGGTTACCAAGGATGGGTACGTGAAGATCTTGGATTTTGGACTGGCCAAGCTACTCCAACCGTCCTCGCCTCGCCGTAGCCTCGGCGAAGGCGGGCCCGAGACCGATTCGGAAAGGGTCACGGCAACAAAAGAAGGTACCGTCCTGGGCACGGTCGGATACATGTCCCCCGAACAGGCCCAGGGCCGGTCCGCGGACCAACGCTCGGATCAGTTCTCCTTCGGAGCGATCGTCTATGAGATGGCCACCGGGAAACGGGCTTTCGAGCGGGACTCCGCGATCCAAACGCTCTCCGCCATTATCGAAGACAAGCCCGAGCCGCTGGCCAGGCTCAACCCGAAAACTCCCGCCCCTCTCCGATGGATCGTCGAGCGGTGTCTCGCCAAGGACCCGGGGCGGCGCTACATCTCGACCGCGGATCTGGCCAAGGAGTTAGAGGGTCTGCGAGACCATCTATCGGAGGTACCTTCGGAATCCGCCGCGGCGCGTCCACTCCTCATCAACAAGCGCATGCTCATTGCGTCTGCGGGATTAATTGCAGTCGTTTTCGCTCTGATCTTCGGCCTGAATATGGGCGGTCTTCGCGACCGGGTACTGGGAGAACCAGGTGCAGACTCCATCCGATCACTCGCGGTCTTACCACTCGAGAACCTCTCTGGCGATCCCGAGCAAGAGTATTTCGTGGATGGCATGACCGAGGCATTGATCGCCGAGCTCGGACAGATCGAATCGCTCCGGGTGATCTCCCGAACTTCGATCATGCTGTACAAGGAGGCGCGGAAACCCCTCCGGGAGATCGCCCGGGAGCTAGATGTTGAGGCGGTCGTTGAAGGATCGGTCGTACGTGCCGGTGACCGAATTCGAATAACCGCTCAGCTCGTCCAGGCCGTTCCGGAGAAACACCTCTGGGCCGAAAGCTACGAACGCGAGTTGGGCGATGTCTTACGGCTCCAAAGCGAAATAGCACAATCCATTGCCCGTGAGATACGAGTCCGGCTAACTCCGGAGGTGGAAAAACGCTTGGCAAGCGCCCGCCAAGTCGTGCCCGAGGCTTACGAGGCCTATGTCAGGGGGAGACATTTCCAGAACTATCGAACTCGGGAGGGACTCGACAAATCTATCGAGTACTTCCGCCGAGCTACCGGCATCGATCCCGAGTACGCAGCAGCATGGGCCGGTCTTGCGGACTCGTATGACACTCAGATCTTTTTCGGATTCGCACATCCCCGCGAAGCGTTACCTCAGTGGAGAGACGCGGTGATGATGGCTCTGGAGATCGACGAGGATCTCGCCGAAGCACACATGTCACTGGCGAGTTTGAAAGCGGATGGCGATTGGGACTGGGTTGGGGCGGTAATGGAGTTCGAGCGGGCTATCGAGTTGAATCCCAACTATGCCAACGCCCACCACTGGTATGCCAATGTACTGTCGGCCTTAGGGCGCCCGGAGGAGGCCATCGAGCGAAGAAAGACGGGACAGCGACTCGATCCACTATCTCCCATAAGAAGTGCTTCCGTCGCAGCAGATATGTACTTTGCCGGTGATTACGAACGGGCATTTGATCAGTTGCAGCAAGCCTTCGAGCTGAGCCCCGACTATCCTCTGGCGCACTACGTCGCAGGTCTCTGTCACGAGCAACTATCCAGAACCGACGAAGCGATTCAATCATTCGAAAAGGCGCGAAAGGGTTTCGAGGAGAGCTCTTTGGTGCTTGGCGCACTTGGACATGCGTATGCCGTTTCGGACCGACAAAACGAGGCTCTCACAATCATCGAAGAAATGAACCAGTTGTCGAAACGGGTACACGTCCACGCCTTCGACATGGCCATCGTTTATGCAGGTCTCGATGAAGATCAAAAGGTCCTGGAATGGCTCGAAAGGGCCTTCGAAGATCGCTTTGGCTGGGTGACCTTCATCAAAGTGGACCCCAGATTGAAACACCAACATTCGGAGCCTCGCTTTCAAAAGCTCTTGCAGGGTATGAACCTGCTCGACTGAAACCATGATTGGAAAAACCTTCGGCCATTACGAGATCTTGGAGAGAATCGGCAGTGGCGGTATGGGCGAAGTCTACCGGGCGAAAGACACCAAGCTGGGTCGGGATGTCGCGATCAAAGTGCTGCGGCAAGAGCTTGCTTCCGATCCCGAGCGTTTGAGACGTTTCGAGCAAGAGGCCCGGGCGGCTTCGGCGCTCAACCACCCGAATATCATCCATATTTACGACATCGGAAAGGACGGCACCATCCCGTACATCGCCATGGAGTACGTGGAGGGCAGAACTCTAAAGGAGATGTTCTCCCAGGGACCATTGCCTACCGAGAATTCGCTCAAGCTCGCCATCCAGATCGCAGAAGGTCTGGCAAAGGCCCATTCGATAGGTATCATCCACCGGGATCTCAAGCCGGCGAATCTGATGGTGACGGAAGACGGCTATGTGAAGATTCTGGATTTTGGACTGGCCAAACTGCTCCATCTGCCGTCCGGCGCAGATTCAGAAGTGGAGACTCTGACCAAGGAGGGCACCGCGGCCGGGACGATCATGGGAACAGTGGGCTACATGTCCCCCGAACAAGCCAAGGGACACCCGGCAGATTTCCACACCGACCAGTTTTCGCTCGGGTCGATTCTCTACGAGATGGCGACAGGCAAACGCGCTTTCCAGCGGAATTCCTCGGTCCAGACGCTTTCCGCCATTATCGAAGATGAACCAGCACCACCGACAGTGCTCAACCGGGAGGTCACACAGGACCTGCAATCGATCATCCAGCGCTGCCTGGCTAAAAATCCCCCAGACCGATACACCTCGACGCGCGATCTGAGTTGAGGATCTATGCAGAGCCGCGGCACGCTTCTGCGAAACGCCCTCTTCTGGCGTGGACACGCAGCCTTCCGTTGCGGTCCTGCCCTTCGCCAATATGAGCGCCGATCCCGAGCAGGAGTATCTCTGCGACGGGATGGCTGAAGAAATCATCAACGCCCTTGCACAAATCGAAGGGCTCCACGTGGTGGCGCGGACATCCGCGTTCGCATTCAAAGGCAAGAATCTCGATGTCCGCGAGATGGGCCAAAAACTGGGCGTGGAAACGTTGCTGGAAGGAAGCGTCCGGAAAGCCGGTCAACGACTGCGCATCACCGCACAGCTTGTCAACGTGGCGGACGGCTACCACATCTGGTCTCAACGTTTCGACCGCGACATGGAAGACGTATTTGCCATTCAAGATGAGATCTCCGCAGCTGTTGTAGACAAGCTCAAGGTCGAGCTCTTGAAGGAAGAGAAAGACGCCGTCGTCAAAAGATCTACCGAGAACGTTGAGGCCTACAACCTCTATCTGAAGGGGATCTACTTCGCTCATAAATATTCAGAGGAGGGTTTCAGGAAGGGCGCGGAGTACTTTGAAAAAGCAACCCGACTGGACGAAACTTACGCGCCTGCATACGCCGGCCTCGCCTATTGCTCAAACTTGCTTTCTCATCTCTCCTACCTACCCGCCGATGAGGGATATCCAAGAGCCAAGGAAGCGGTCACAAAGGCTCTCGAGCTCGATGATTCACTCGGCGAAGCGCACGCCACACTGGGTTTCATCAAATTCATCGCCGACTGGGACATGGTCGGTCCAGACGTTGACTTTCGGCGGGCCATCGAGCTCAGTCCCCGCGGTATGGAGGTCTATTCTCTCTACGGACAATATCTGCTCTTGACCCGCAGATTCGACGAAGCAATAGCAATAGCCAAGCGGGCCATAGAGCTCGATCCGCTCGTACCTCTCAACCACGGGTGGCTCGGGTGTGTCTATTTCTACGCGGGCCGCTACGATGAAACCATCCGTCAGCACACTTGTGCTCTCGAGCTGGAACCGGGATTTTTGTGGTCGAACCTTTACATTTCATACGCCCATTCAATGAAGGGGATGCGCGACGAAGCTCTTGCCCATGTTGACAAAGCCTTGTCCATTTGGCCCACGATGGACGACGCCATTCTGCTCAGTCAGTCGGGATGGGTCTATGCGAAATGCGGCGAACAGGAAAAGACCCGAGAATTGCTGGAAAGAATGATGGGATTGAAAGGGAGAATCCTAGATCCCTTTTGTGTCGCTTTGATTTACTCCGGCCTGGGACAAAAAAACGAAGCCTTAGATTGGCTCACAAAAGGCTATGAGACTCACTCCGGTCTGATGGTTTACCTCAAAGTCTATGCGCACAACTTTTTCAAAGACGTGAGTCCCGATCCCAAGTACCAAGAGATCCTCAGAAAAATGGGCTTTGATGAATGACACACAATAAATGTAAAAAAGATCTTTTTTTTCTTGACAACTTTATCGAGCGCTTTGAGAAAAGCTCGAAGATGCAAACGAGTGCGTGCGCGAGCGGCTCGTAGACCTCCAACGAAGTCATTAAACGGTTAGCGAGACTTCAAAGTCATCGTCGTTACTGGACATCCAACACACGCTAACTCAGGCGATCGGAAAAGTTGGGTTTTAAATGCAATCATGAAAAACGAACTCGAACTCAAATCGATTTCCGACGATGAACTTCTCCGCCGTTTGTCGGAGCTTCTGCAGGATTCCCGTCGCGTCGAAGCCGAGCTCATCGCCCATATCGCCGAAGTGGATTCGCGGCGACTCTACGCACTACGCGCTTCATCCCTTTTCACTTACTGCACAGAAATTTTGCACATGTCCGAGCATGAATCCTTTCTGCGGATGACGGCCGCACGTGCGTCCCGAAAGCATCCGGAGCTTCTCGATATGCTTGCCGACGGGCTGCTTCACTTGAGTGGAATCAAGCTTCTTGCCCCTCACCTCACTGAGGCCAATCGAGAGACGCTCCTGAATCGAGCAGTACACAAATCAAAGCGTGAGATCGAAAAACTGGTTGCCGAGCTTTTTCCGAAACCGGATGTTCCATCGAAGATACGCAAGCTGCCCGAAAGGCGGAGCAAAGCAAAGCCAAAACAAACGGAACTAGGTCCGGACCTAGTAAGCTCGCCCGATTCGGAACCCACGCAGGAGGCTCCGGAGGAAGAGGCAGCGGCTCCGCCGGTTCCTCCCGAAAACCGGCCGGCGGTGGTAGAGCCCCTCTCGGAGGCTACCTACAAAGTTCAGTTTACAGCCAGTGAGACGCTCCGTGACAAGCTGGAGCGGCTCCAGGCCCTCATGCGCTCACCGGGGAACTCGATCAACCTGGCAACGGTTATCGAGGCGGCCGTGACGGAAAAGCTCGAGAAGCTCGAAGCCAAACGCTATGGGAAGACAAAGGATCCCAAAAAGAACCTGGAAGACACCGACACGTCGCCGTCTTCTCGCTACATTCCAGCTCCTGTCCGGCGTGCGGTGTACGAGAGGGACCGCGGACAATGCGCCTATGTGGATACAACCGGTCGTCGTTGCACAGAAACCAAACGATTAGAGTTCCACCATCTCAGGCCTTACGGCCAAGGTGGCGACCATAGCGTGGAAAATGTCGAATTGAGATGCCGAACCCATAATTTGTACGAAGCCGAGCGCGATTATGGAAAAGAGGTCATGGATAGGTACCGATATTCAGGAAGTCGAGTTTCAGAGCCTGCAGCCGTTTATACCTTCAGCAACCGAACCACTTCAGAGCGCGGAGTGGTTCCGGCTTCGCCATCGTATGCCGCAGTGCAGTGAATGCAACGTGCTTCAACTTCAAAGGGCAGTACATTCGTTGCAAAGCAGTTGAATCCGGCCGGTCGAATCGCTACATTTCACGTCAAATGAGGTGTTTCATGTCGCTCAGCCCGGAGACTCGGTGAGAGAGCTTCGAGTTATAACGATGATCGGCCAGACTCTGTCCCACTACCGGATCTTGGAAAAGATTGGCGAAGGTGCGATGGCGGTCATCTTTAAAGCCCGAGATGAGAGGATCGGTCGCATCGTCGCCCTGAAGCTACTTCCTCCCTATATCAGTTCCGCAGGCAAAGAAAGCATTCGATTGGCTCGTCAACGATTCATCCTGGAGGCCATAGCCGCTTCCTCACTCGACCATCGCCACATCGGTACGATTTATGAGATCGCCGAGACCGAGGGTGGCGAGACCTTCATTGCCATGGCCTACTACGAGGGAGAAAGCCTCGAGCAGAAGATCTCACGAGGTCCTCTGGAGCTCGACGAAGCGATCACCATTACGATGCAGATGGCTCAGGCTCTCGTGAAGGTGCACCAAAATGGCATCGTCCACCGCGATATCAAGCCGGCCAATATTCTCGTGACCAAGGAAGGGTCGGCGAAGCTCATCGACTTCGGTCTTGCCAAGCTGGCCGATGCGACCCGAATCACGAGACGCGGCACCACGGTAGGCACCTTGGCCTACATGTCGCCCGAACAGGCCGGCGGCGATGATGTGGACGAAAGGACTGATCTTTGGTCTCTTGGTGTGGTCCTCTTCGAAATGCTCACCGGACAAAGGGCTTTCCGGGGCGACAACGATCGACTGGTACTTCACAAGATATTGAAAGAAGAGCCTCTGTCCATTGGATCTCGAACCAAAGACATTCCACCGGATCTCGATCTCATCTGGAGACGCGCCTTGACCAAAGATCGGACGCGGCGCTATCAGAGCGCCGGCGAGCTCCTAGCCGATCTTAGAGAGCTAAGAAAAAGCTGAAGCCCTATCGAAAACGGGTAGGACCAAGTCGCGGCCGGTCACCGCAGTGGTTTCCTTCACGTCTAGGAGTGCAGATCCCGAGCAAGAGTACTGCCCGTCGTAAAGGTGTGGTTCGAACGGAACTCGCTAGACGCTGCGGTTCTTACCAATCGGGCAGCCAGGGTACCTTTACCCGAATCTTCCGGGTTGCTGTACGCCTATCCTCTGGCTTGGCTCAAGGTCGATCCGATTTTCGATCCCCTCCGCGATGACCGGCACTTTAAGGATCTTCTGAAGCAAATGAATTTTCCCGAGTAAGCTCTCGCCTGTTCCCCAATATCAAGTTAGGTCGAGAGCAGCCTTCAATCCAGTCTCAATGCGCTCCAGCTCTCCGTTGTCCAGCGAACCAAGTCGTTGGGTCAGTTTGCCTCGATCCAGAGTTGTCACTTGATGACACAGTGCGACGCTGTCCATTCTCAATCCCCCAGAACCTTTGTCGAGAGCAACAGCCGTCGGACCTCGAGCGGCTTGACGACTCGAGCTCGAAACGGGAACGACAATAACCGAGCGCCAATTGGGGGTCTGATTAAAAGCGTCGTGAGATACAACAATGACGGGACGAGTTCCGTGCTGTTCAGAACCGGAGCGAGGCCGCAATGTAGCTCGGTAGACGTCGCCGCGTATCATTTCGTGGAGTCCTTCGTGTCTAGGAGGTGCTCAACAGAAGCGGCCTCGAGATCGGGATCCAAATCCTGCTGCGTTCCCGCCACGACTGTGGCGTAATCTGCAATCTCACGATGGAGCGCTTCTCGTTTTCTATTTTCGAGCAAGCTCCGGATCGCTTCGCGAGCCAATTCCGTCGCCGGTTGACCCGAGCGCTTCGCTTCAGCCCGTAGCTCTCGATTGAGCTCGTCGGGTAAAGGAACATGTAGGTTCTTCGCTGTGGCTTTTGACATGTCACATGATCTCCTACTATATTATGTCATATATCATGCCATTGTAGAATACATTGTCGTCTAATCGTTTCGTCAAAAAACCGGGCCTGGTCGTTTGGGATGGCACGTGGGAGATCCCCGGATTGCCCGAGTCGGCCGGAGCACAAACGCCCACGAAGGGCCTGTCTATGGCCGTCTCCACCAAGCAGAACGGCAAGTGGTTGCCCGCGGCGGGACGGTCGAGTGAGCCGGCGCCACTTCCCGATACCGGACAGAAGTGAGAGCACCGCCGATACTCGAGGCGGGCGAAACGTCGCCACCCGCCTGCTCTCTCATTTGGTTTTTGGCATCCAATGTCTCGATCGAGATCCGCGTGAAAGGCGCTCTTGGGTCGCTTTGTGAGTGATATCCTGAGGTAAGCTGCTGACGTATCCTGCAAAGCCGTTGGCCGAATCTTTCACCTCGACCAGCCAAGCATCCGGAAGCTTGCCTTCCACATAACCCTCATAGAGACCACCTTCCTTTGGTCTCATGAGCTCCGGATACCATACGAGATCTCGCCAGTAAGGAACGTCGTCACAATAGACGGTCCAAACCTTGACTTGGATAACTTTGTTCGGCGAATCGATGCGGGCCCGGAACAAGGTTCCCTGTTCCGTCTCTTCGTAATTCAAGTCGTGGACTTTCGTGATGGTGCGCCCGTCAAAAATGTGAGACACCCACATCTGCCAATCCATGAACTGCTTTTCCGATCGGGCGGCATGCCGGTAGTTGGGAATGTATTCAACGGCCCATGAATCGTGCATTCTCGCCTGAATCTCGTTGATGGCGAACATCTCGTAGCCGTCCTCGTTGGTAGCTCAGAACACGGCGACGACTAATCCCAATCTTTCTTCAGCAGGATCTCTTCAATCCGATAGGCATGCAGCATGTCGTGGAGTGCCAGGTGACGGAACATGATGAACATCGAGTAGTGGTCGTACTCGTCGTGCTCTGCGGTCTTTTCCCACTGCTCCGGTGTGAGCTCCTTCAGTTGTTTCACGAGCCGTGTGCGGTCGGCTTGAAACCGATCCAGGCTGTCTTCCAAATCGAGCTTCAATAGAGCGCCCTCTTCTTGATCCTTATCCGGCATGTAGGGTCGAATCTTCGGATTTTCCTGCCCAAGCATCAGCTCGAGGCGCTCGAAAAAGACCGGATGGACAACGGCAAGGTGGCAGGCGTGCTCATGAGCCGACCACTTCCCCGGTTGGGGCTGCCGCTTCAACACCTCGGGCACCAACTCCCGAACTAGCTCGATCACCACGCCCGGATTCCGTGACAAGGCGTCGATAACAGCGGTCGTATTCCGCAAATTGCTTCCTTCTGATTTCATCTTACTCTGACCTCCTTTGGACACATCCAGCCAATTATAGGCGCGAAACGCAGAGATGTTAACGGATGCGTCATCGTTTGAGTCGGCTGTAAAGTCCAGCTCGTCGACTGCAAAGCATCTTGTCTTCGATGAACCGTTACCAAATTCATCCCTCTACTCTGGGCAATCTTCTTCAGAAAATGAGCAAAAAGAAATCAGAGCGATTCGTCCTCTGCGGCATTCGTTTTGCAGAGCGTGTATATTTCGGTTCGAACCGAGGAATCATTTGATCCTGGAGAGGGAAAATGCGAAGAACTTTATATCTTGGATTCGTGGCCGTTTTGGCTTTCACCCAACCTGGGTACACACAGGCGTTGCCGGAAGACATCCTTCCAACATCCGCAGGTGACCTCAAGATCACATTCATCGGCCATGCTTCTCTCATGTTCACCTTCGGCGACAAAATCATTCATGTCGATCCGGTCTCGGCTCAAGGCGACTACACGAAACTACCGAAAGCCGACGTGGTTCTGGTGACCCATGAACACGGTGACCATTTGGATCCCAAAGCGTTGAGGGCGGTGCTGACCGAGGACACTCGGCTCGTCTTGCCGGAAAAATGTGCTCAGAACATCAGCGGTGGCATAGTGATGAACAACGGAGATAAGAAAACGGTGGAAGGGATCGAGATCGAGGCCGTGCCCTCCCACAATCTCGACCCGGCGCGGCCTTTTCATCCTAAAGGCGATGGGAACGGTTACGTGATCACCTTTGCCGACAAGAGAATTTACATTGCCGGTGATACCGAAAACATTCCGGAGATGAAGGATCTCGAGAGAATCGACGTGGCCTTCCTGCCGATGAATATGCCGTTTACGATGACACCCGAGATGGTTGCGGACGCCGCCAAGGCCTTCCGACCGAGGATTTTATACCCGTATCACTTTGGCGCCACCGATACTTCGGAGCTCACGGCGCTTCTCGATGGGGAAAAGGATATCGAGGTACGGATCAGAAAAATGGGCTACTGACTCTCACAACCCGCTGCTCACTGCGCCACGTCATCTCGCATGAAGCCGAATCCATATCGCGGCAACAATTCCCCCGACGAGGTTCGCAACCAGGTCCCAGCCGGTATTGAGGTAGCCGCCCACATTGGTCTCGGGAACAAGTAGCGTGGCGGCGAACTCGATCACCTCGTTGAGCGCACCGAATCCCATCCCTCCGGCTACACTCAGAACGAGCAAACCCAAGGTCGGAAAGGTCGCGTCGTCTGGGGCCCCACGAGCTTTCGCGAGACGTCGGTCGATGACCTGCCAACAAAGCCAGGCGGTAATGCCGAAACCGTACGCATGAACGACATGGTCGTACTTGAGCCACCCAGGAATGATCCACAAACTGTAGAGAACGTGATTCTCTCCGTGCACGGGCCAGCTTTCGGGAACCCGCACTAATCCGCCTAACATATGAAGGAGTCCCCAGACACTGAACGCCCACAAGAGCGATGTCGTCAGTGTGACTCGGGAGTGGACGACACCGATAACCGGGATGATGACAAGAACAATGGCGATATAGAGAACGAATTCATAGTTGCCGCTGAACAGGGCATAAGGGCATGCGATGCAAAGGTAGGTGAGAGTGAACCACAGGACTCGACGAACATCGGGACCGAGTGCTCTCATGCCTTTGAAACTCGCCGAGCCACTGGAATCAGCCACCGACGGGGATTGGTTTTCTCGCCGACGATCTCGATCTCACCTCTTCATGAGAACTTCTTGAATCGACATGAGGATGTGGTCGGGAGCGAGGTACTGGAGCTCCTCGTTCACCGCAACGAAGTTGAAGTTGCTTCCGGTTGTCAGCTTGACGTGAAATGCGCCGTACTCCGAGGCGTAAAGTGAGTTCTTTTTGACTTCCTTCACTCCGGATAGAGGAACTTCCCAGTTGTGGATCCCTTCGTCGTTGGTGTAACCGATCACGTCCCCCACGACGTACAGGATTCCGAGGCAAACCTCATCGAAGGTGTCTCCATGATCGTGGACAACGACCCACGCCATCTCCGGTCCTCCATTCGCGAGTACCGGAGGGGTGGGAGCCGACGGTGAGGATGGTGATGACTCGCGTGGCGACTCCTCCGCCGCACCTCCACCGGTTCGACGCGACATCTCCGCAACCGACATGGGCTCTGAATCGGACTCGATCAAAGGACGAGCGTACTCAGCGGGCACGGCAAAGTTGAGGTTCTGAGCCATCTCGTCCGCCCACACGGATGTCGTGATCCCAATAACGTTTCCGTCCAGATCGAACAAAGGACCGCCCGAGCTCCCCGGAGAAATAGGCACGCTGATCTGCATCATGCGGTAACCCGATTCTCGACGAAACGCGGATATGACGCCATCGGTAACGGTGTGCTCGAGTCCCTGGGGATTGCCGATAGCCACCGCTTCCATACCGACTTTGACGTTACTGGAGTCGCCGAGGGGAACGGTGGGAAACGACTTGTAAGCCGGTATCTTGATAACCGCCAGGTCCCTTCTCTGGTCGTAGTCGATGACTTTGATCCGGTCGTAGACTTCGCCATCCATGGTCTTGACCATCAAGGCCTGGGCTCCTTCGACGACATGGAAGTTCGTTACGACAACGCCGTCTGACTTGACAATGAATCCGCTCCCGATACTTTCCACCTCACCGGAATGACCCACATTGCCGATAAAAACGACTGCCGGGCCGGCTCGTTCCACGAGCTCTGGAATGGAATATCGCCCCGTACTCGACTCGACACTTGCAGGAACGGACAGGCTCATCAGAACAAGAATGCCGGCCCCGACAAAAATCAAGCCGCGTTTCGACACAGATCTCTCAACGTTCATAACTCACCCCGTGGTTTCGGGCGTCTTTTGTTTTACTGGATTAAGATAATGATACCACGGGGTACAGGTAGGCGGGAAACGGATTCAATCTACTTGTCGACTACAAAAGACTGAAATTCTCAGCACTCCGCAGACCTCGGTCGAAAGTGAAAGTCGTTTTCGCACCGCGCTCAAATCCACTCGACCCTATCAAATAGTCCGAAAACTCGGCCTTCCTAGCACGGTACTGACCGAGGGCGTGTTCGACGGCGCGCTTGTTCTCAAAGACGAAAGTGTCGGTATTCAACAACTCCTGAACTACCGACGCAATCTCCTTACGAGTAGCGCGGTACACTCCCTCGAGAACCCACTCGGTCTCGCAAAGCACTGGATTCGTCACCAAAATGGGTTCGTTTCGCTCACGAAAACCTTCGACGAGCTCCCGCACGGTCTCGGCCTGACTTTCATCGTCGGCAACGAAGAATCGAATCAGGACATTCGTATCGATGGCGATCAACTTTTGCCCCTTGTCTTTGTGAGCCGACGCTTCGCCCGACGTCTTACCGCTTTATTCATATCCTGAATCGAGACCGGGCTTCGCTTCTTCAAATGCCTGAGCATCCCGAACATTCGAGTAAGACGCTCTTCCCTATCGACTTCCATGGTGACCGTTCCGTTACCGGCTAGCGTAAACAGAAGCCGATCCCCCACACGGACGCCGAGTTGATCCCGTATCTCCTTGGGAATCGTGACCTGCCCCTTTGAAGTGACCGTGGCTTGGGCCATGTTCGTCTCCTTACATTTACTATGATAGGCTATATTTAGTAAGGCAGTCAATTTCAGGCTCCTTTCAATTGCTTCTAGAGTTTCGCGCCACTGAATCAGGAGACGAAAAAGACCTCAGCAATCCTCCCGGTTTTTTCGAAATTTATATTTTTCAGAACAGGCAGGTTAGATCTGGCAGAGTCGTCCTGCGATTCACTATTCGTACCGTAGCGCGGCCATGGGATCGATGCGGGCGGCACGGCGGGCGGGAAGGTAGTTTGCCAGCAGCGCAACGCCGGCGAGGAAGAAAGACGTGGCGCCAAAAGTGACGGGGTCCACGGAGCTGACGCCGTAAAGAACGCTCGAGAGCATCCACGTCACAGCCGTCGCGCCGGCAAGGCCGAAGAGTATCCCGACTCCCACGAGAATCATCCCTTGTCGAACCACGAGCTTCAGCACGTCCGGGCTGGCTGCCCCCAAAGCCATGCGGAGGCCGAGCTCGTGGGTGCGCCGGCTGACGGAAAAGGCGATCACTCCATATAGACCTACCGCCGCCATTCCCAACGCGAGAAAACCAAAGACCGATAAAAGGATCGCACCGACCCGCACCGGGAAAAGCGTCAAGGCCAAATTGTCCGGCATGGTCCTCACATCCGTGAAAACCAGATCCGGCTCGATGAGACGAAGCTCGCGTCGAAGGGTCTCCAGCATGGGGACCGGGTCGGTATCGGTGCGCGCTATAAGGCTTTGGAAACCGCGTATCCTCTGATCGAAGGCCCAGTGCACGTAGGGACGGTTCTCCTCCCCCACCGTGCGGACTTTGTAGTCCTTGCACACACCGACAACCTCGTACCACCTCTCTTCGTTGCCTCCTCGTCGAAGTCGATTTCCGAGAGGATTTTCGCCGGGCCAGAAGCGGCGCGCCATGGTCTCGTTGACGATAACGACTCCCACCGAGTCTTTGGTATCCTTTTCGTTGAAATCCCTCCCAGCGAGAATTCGGATACCCATGGCTTCGAAGTAGCCGGGGCTGATTGACGCCGTGTCGATACCGATATTATCTTGCCCCGGAGGCAGTTCATGGCCCTCGATCACGAGCCCTGAAACTTGAATCGAGAATCCGAGAGGAATCCGATTGGCCACTGCGGCTGACACAACGCCCGGTAATGAAGCGGCTCTCTCGCGAGCCTGCCGGGCAAACTGGGCCATCTGCTCGTCGGGATACCCCAGGAGTCCGAGGTTGTAGGTTAGAAGAGCTACCTTCTCGGTCTCGAAACCGGGGTTGACAGCGTAGGCATTTCGCGTACTTCGCAAAAACAATCCCGCCGCAATGAGGAGAACGAGAGACACCGCCACCTGCGTGACCACTAAAATGTTGCGTAATCCGAACCGGCGAGAGCTCGAGCCACCTCGTGAAGATTCATCTTTGAGGGAAGACACGAGGTCTTGCCTTGTCGCTTGAAATCCGGGAGCCAGTCCGAAGAAGACACCCGTCGCAAGCGACACCAACAACGTGAACGCCAACACCCGCACATCGATACCCAGGTCGATGGCGACGGATATCGGCATCGGCGGCTGAAGGACGTGCACCAGATTCACACACCAGTAGGCGAGCACGAGTCCCAAGAAGCCGCCGATGAGTGCCAGCAAAATGCTTTCTGTCAGGAGCTGACGGAGCAAACGCCAACGGCTCGCTCCCACCGCGAGACGAACTGCGATCTCCTGCCGCCGCACCGATGCCTTCGCCAAAAGCATATTGGCGACGTTCGCGCAGGCAATCAGCAAAACCATCCCCACCACAACCATCAGCAAAACGGCCACCGGCGTTGCAGCCTTGTCGATAAAAGGATGAATTCTGACATCCTTTGTCGGAAGCAATTGGATCTTTCTGTCCTCGTTCGTTTCCGGGTACTGCTCAGCGAGGCGGGCCATGATGGCGTTGAGCTGCGCTTCCGCTTGTTCGATGGTTCCTCCCGGTCTGAGACGGCCCTTGACCAGAAGCGAACGGTGGCCGCGTTTTTCGAGAGCCTCGGGGTTGGGGCCTTCGAGACCGAGGACGGTTTGCATGGACATGGGTGTCCACAGGTCCGGCGAGTAGAGTGGAATGGTTCCGGTGAAGGTCTCCGGAGCGACACCGATGACGGTGAACACGTGGCCGTTGAGCTTGATGGTCTCTCCGACGATCCCCGGATTTTCGGCGAAGCGTCGCTTCCAAAAGCCGTGTCCCAAAACCGTGACGGGATGGGTGCCCGGGATCCGGTCTTCCTCGGGGCGAAACATCCGGCCAAGACTTGCCTGGATGCCCAAAACGTCGAAATAGTTACCCGTCACGACTTCACCAAAGACCATCTCGGTTACGTCTTCCCTGCTGAAATGGTAGAAAGTGAGCTCGCCGGCAATGAGCCCCGAGAAAACGTCGCTCTCGGCGCGAACGTCCCGGTAATCGGGATAGGAAAAGGTGGAATAGGGGTAGCCTTCCGAGTCGCTCGTGTAGACCTCGACGAGCTGGTCCGGCTCCATCACGGGCAAAGGTCTCAGCATCACGGCATTAATTACACTGAATATGGTGGTATTGATGCCGATGCCTAGCGCCAACGACAGTACTGAAACCGCGGTAAAGCCGGGATTGTTCAGCAACATGCGAGCGCCGTAGCGCAGATCTTTGATCAGTGAGTCGAGCATCGAGTTTCCCCTCGACGTGTATAACGAAATAGTCGCTGTCTAGGTAAACGCCCCCGAACAAATTGTACTTCCCCCAAGACTCACCATAGAATGACCTCACGAAACGGAGGCCCCCTGTGATCGGCCGGACCGTCTCTCATTCACAACCTTTTCTAGGAAAATGCCCAGCCGATGAAAGTTAACCCTGAAGCGATAATAAATAAGCGAATCAGCTTTGGCAGACGCAACAAAAGCCATGATAGTGGCCGCTATTCTTGGGAAGGGGGTCTGTGATTCACTCAACTATGAAGCCGTTCTAATGTGTCTTTACGCAATGGCTTTGTTGGCTCGTGTTCGCTTCAGGGCGAACCCTAATCCGAGCTCACGAAATCTACGCAAATTACTGGAAAAACAGGGACAGGTCCGTTTTTGGTGGACCGTTGTCTTTGCCAAAAAGGGACCTGTCCCCGTTTTTCCTGCAATTTACCCTGAGTTTATTGTCGGATTAGGGTTAAATCCTTCAACTCTTTTTCAATTCCAATAGGAACTGATCCATGAGACGAATCTTTTTGGCGGCGCTTTTCATACTCTTTGGCTCACAACTGGCTTCCCCCCAAACCACAGTAATCCATGCCGAGAAAATCTACACCGTCACCCAAGGGATCATCGAAGATGGTGCCATCCTGATAAGGGACGGCAAGATCCAGTCGGTGGGAACTGACGTCGAGGCTCCGCCCGACGCCCAGGTTCATAGGGCCAAGGTCGTCATTCCCGGAATGATCGACGCCCACACCCATCTCGCTCTCGATCGCTCCAGTCGTCCGCCGGGACCGGTGACGGCGGAGTGGAAGGCGGTGGAGCATATCGATCTCGAAAGCCCCATGCTTCAGGTGGCTCTCGCCGGCGGCGTCACGTCCATCATTACGCGACCGGGAAGCGGCATCATCTGCTCCGGTCAATCGGTGGCGCTCAAGCTCAAGCGTCGTCCCGAAGTTCTGAAACCCTACGTCGATCTCAAAATGGCGGTCCGTCCCCTCGTCAACCTCCGATCCGGACAGACACCGGCCACGGTTATGGGCTGGTATGCCACGGCCAGTGAATACTTCCGAAAGGCGCAAATCTACCAGGAACGGCAGAACAAGGACGTCACCGACGAGCGATTGGAAGCGTTCGCCGCAGCGCTGCGGGGAGACGTTATGGTCCACGTTCATGCCCACTATCCCAGCGAGATCTCGATGGCGCTCGAGCTGGCGCGCGAGTTCGACTTCCTCGATCGGCTGAGCTTCGCCCATGCCAGCGAGGCTTATCCCATGGCCGATGTCCTTGCTGAAACATCGGTGATTCCCGTCGTCGGACCGGTCATGATCGATCGTTTCTACGGAGACGACCGCTCTCACAACGTCGTCAAAGAACTGATGGAAGCGGGAGTGACGGTCAGCCTTCAGACCGACCAGAGTCGAGAGCACGACGGGGACCTCCGCGAGTACGGCGCCTTTCTCGTGCGACACGGTCTATCCGAAGAGCACGCCCTTCAAGCGCTTACCGTGAACGGCGCCAAGGCCATGATGTTGGGAGACCGCCTGGGTAGTATCGAGATCGGAAAAGACGCCGACCTGGTCCTTCTGGACGGGCATCCTTTCGACTTGACCGCCGATCACGTCGCCAAAGTCTTCGTGGATGGTTCGGTCGAGTACGAGCGGGAACGGGATCTCCAACCGGACACTCCGACACCGGTAGGTCCGTTCAAACGTATGCACGGAAAGCTGACCGCCGAAGATACGCGCTTTGCCATCGTCAACGCTCAAATCTTCACGGTGAGCCGAGGGAACATCTCGAACGGTACGGTGGTTGTCGAGGACGGGAAGTTCACGGTCGTTCAAGAAGGTGGCGAAGTACCCCGAGGTATTACCAAACTCGACGTCGGCGGCCGAGTCCTTCTACCGGGATGGGTGACGGCGCGAGCCCACCCCAACGACTGGATCGGTGACATCAAGTGGCAAGTGCAAAACGACGAGGTCATCGATCCCATCATGCCGGAGATGAACGCCCGCTTCGCCGTCGATCCCTGGTTTCCCTCGTTTCCGGTTCTCCGCGGGATCGGCATCACGGCCCAAAACATCACGCCCGGACACACCAACCTCGCCGGAGGAAGCGGCGTCGTGATCAAGACCGCCGGGATGGACTTGGAAAGGATGGTGAGGAAGGAGCCGAGCTGTCTGGTCTTTTCCTTGGCCGAAGCGTCGGCAAGGCACTGGGGTCGCGATTCTCGGATTCCCGTCACGCTCGAATCGGCTTCTCGAATGATCCGGGATGTACTCGACGGAGCAAAGCAATACCTCGAGGTTGAGCAGCCCCACAACCAAAGATACGAGGCGCTTCTCCCGGCTCTCAGGAAGGACGTGCCCGTCATCATCCACGCCAAGAGTGAGGAGGAAATCAGAGAGGCGATGGAGATCGCATCGGACTACGGATTGCGTCTGATCGTGAGCGGGGGAACCCAAGCGTACCGCCTGGCGAACGAGCTCGCCCGGGCGAAGGTCGGTGTCATTCTCGGAGATACGGCGAGCCGGCTCGAAGACATACGTGGCGGCGGCGACGGCTTTAATCGCGAAGCCCCGGCGATCCTGGCAAAGGCGGGGGTCAAGGTGTCCTTTTTCGGGCCGAGCGCCTCGCGGCGCGGTATGCCGACCGGCCGGCTGGGTGGAGAACCCGCTCTCAACGCAGCGTGGGTCTTTCGAAACGGGGTGCCCGAGCAAGAAGCGCTCGCGATGTTTACCCTCAACGCCGCGAAGATGCTTGGGATGGAAGACCGTATCGGCAGCATCGACGTGGGCAAGGACGCGGACTTTCAAATCCTGGAGGGCCATCCTTTCGACTTCCGTGCCCTCCCCAAGATGGTTTTCATCGACGGACGTCTCGTAAATCAGGGACCGATTTGAATGAAAAGTTGGTGTATTCTTATCTGTTCTTATGACAATTGGAGAATCCACCAATGGCTGAGAAACCAACCTATGAACAATTGATAGAGCGGAGCCAGGAACTGACGAAGGAAAAGGAGTTCCTGGAGGCCGCACTGAACGCTCAAACGGATACTTTGTTCGTTTTTGAGCCATCGACCGGAAAAGCTATCCGATGGAACAAGGCATTCAGGAAGCTATCTGGATACAGCGATGACGAAATCCGGTCTTTGAAAGCTCCGGATAGCTATTACGACGATGAAGATTTGAAAAAAGCCGCAATCGCTACCGAAAAAATAGTTGACGAGGGAACCACAACCATCGAGTTATCATTGATCACCAAGAACGGACAAAAGGTACCAACCGAGTATACGGCTTCACTCATCAGAGACCGTCAAGGCAAACCCAAGTACTTCATCGCTGTCGGCCGGGACATTACGGGCCGCAAGCTGGTGGAGGAGACACTCCGGGCAAGCGAGGAACGGTTCTCATTGTTCATGGATCATCTGCCTTCAATTGCGTTCATCAAGGACAGCGAGAGTAGAACGCTATACGTCAACAAGAATATGAACGATATTTTGGGAGCACGAGACTGGATAGGCAAAACCCCGCTCGAGGTATTTCCGAAAGATACAGCGGAGCATATGGTCGCGGACGATAAAAAAGCGTTGTCGGACGGTTACCGCCTTATTATCGAGAAAGTACCGGATAAAAACGGTGTCGAGCACATCTATCAGACGCACAAGTTCCGCATCGACCGGGACGGTGAGCCTCCTCTGCTCGGGGGGATCGCTCTCGACATCACAGAACATGAAAAAGCCGAACAGGCACTGCGCGAGAGTGAATCCAAACTCAGAACCTTGTTTGATTTGTCTCCCCAAGCGATCGCATTGTCCGATTTCAAAACCGGGAAACTGTTGGATATCAATACCAAGTTTTCTGAATTGACCAAATATAAGGCGGAAGAGATCATCGGACGTACTACGGTAGAATGCGGGTTTTTCTCCAAGGTTGACCGCGCGCGGTTTACGGAGGAGTTCCAGGGGTCTGGCGAAGTACGTGGACTGGAAATGAATTTCAAGGCAAAGGACGGCTCCGTCCTCAACGCCTTGGTGTTCTCCAAGGTCATTCAGATCGGGCACGAAGACCTCCTTATCAACATGTTTCTCGACATGACCGAGCAAAGGCGTCTCGAAGTTCAACTCCAACAATCACAGAAGATGGAAGCCCTAGGAACCTTGGCGGGCGGTATCGCTCACGATTTCAACAATATCCTTTCCGTTATCCAAGGCAGGGTCTCCTTGATGCTCTTCGACACAGATCCCACGCCCTCCAATTACGAACATCTGAAAACGATCGAGAAGCAGGTCCAAAGCGGAGCCCGTCTGACCCGGCAGATGTTGGGATATGCCAGGAAAGGCAGATACCACCTCAAGCCCATCAGCCTGAACCAATTGGTCGAAGAAACCTCGCGGACTTTCGGCAGAACGAGGAAAGAAATCGTGGTCCTCACAGAGCTAACAGAGGGTCCCTGTCCCGTAGAGGCCGATCAAGGGCAAATCGAGCAGGTGTTGCTGAACCTCTACGTCAACGCGGCAGACGCCATGCCGCGGGGCGGCGAGCTCACGATAGAAACCGCGTACGTTACCGATGAGCACATTACAAACCAGGCATATCAACCAACGTCCGGCAAGTACGTACTATTAACCGTGAAGGACACCGGCCTGGGAATGAATAAGGAAACCCAGGAACGAATATTTGATCCTTTTTTCACTACAAAAGAGATGGGACAAGGGACAGGACTGGGTTTGGCCTCGACTTATGGAATCGTTAAAAACCACGGCGGTTACATTGATGTTCATTCCAAAAAAGGTGTGGGTACCACGTTCAGCATTTATCTGCCGGCATCAGAAAAACTAATCGAGAAACAACCCGTGACTGAACCGAGACTCCGCCCGGAACACGGAACCATCCTGATGGTTGATGACGAAGATTTGGTGCTCGGCACAGGAGTAGCTGTTCTAGAACGGCTCGGATACATGGTCCTCCAGGCGACCTCCGGTAAAAAGGCGATTGAAATCTTCGAGACAAAAAACGACGAGATTGATTTAGTCATCCTGGACATGATCATGCCCGGCATCAGCGGCGGCCAAGCCTATGACAGGATGAAGGAAATCAAACCGAATGTGAGAGTCCTTCTTTCGAGCGGCTACAGCCTAGACAGCGAGGCCAAAGAGATACTGGCCCGAGGTTGCGACGGTTTCATCCAGAAGCCTTTTTCGATTGAGGAGTTATCGCGAGCGATCTGGGAGATTTTGGAGAGCGGATAAAATGCGAGGCGTGTCCCAACATAAAGACTCATCGCTCGAGCTCCGCCGTCCAGTTGAGGATGACGACGATGGGAGGTGCAACCTCACCCTCCCCCAATGTATTTATTAGGAAACGCTCGCCGCCGGCGCCGACAACGTAGTTGAATCGGAGTCCGCCCCCCAACGTTCCGCTGATACGGGTCTCGAAGAGAGCTTTGGGTATCGAGACCTCGAGCGTGTCTCCTTTTTCATGGATCTCGACGGCCATGAGGGTTCGGTCTGGAGCCAGGTAGTAGAGCTCCTTCCCGTCACCACGCCATCGGGCATCGGTACCGCCATCAGTCGAGATGCGCCATTTTTCTCCGGTCGGTGGAAACCGCTGGAGATACACTTCGGACCTTCCCGTTTCATTCGAGCTGTAGGACACCCACTTCCCATTCGGTGAAAACTGACCTTCCGCTTCGTCAAAACCCGAATCAAAGAGAGGCCTGGGCTCATGATCCTCGAATAGTGGAAGGAGCAAAAGCCCTGCCGAGCTCCCAAGGAGGACGTGGCGTCCATCGAGGGACCAGCTATGCGTGTATTTTCGAGGGTAGTCAGATTGATGAATGACCTCTTCCGAGCCTCCCCCTGCAGGTACTCGCAATATTTGGGCGGCCCCGTCCCGATTCGAGGCAAAGACAATGTCGCTCCCGTCGGGGGACCATAGGGGGTCGGAATCATCTGAAGCGTGGTGGGTCAGGCGAGAGGCCGTACCCCGCTCCAGTCCGACGATCCAGATGTCCCGATAGCTCGTCTGGGGATCGAAACACTCGACGGCAAGCTGTCTACCATCCGGCGAGAGCTCCAGGTTCTGACAGGTCTCGGGAGCGAGTACGGTACGAAGCTCGTTCCCTTCCCGATCGAACCAAGTCAGACGAGAATCTTGGCGCATGGGTGGGCGGTAAGCCAAGACGCCATTTTCCGAAACGGAGAAAGTTCCGTACACATGATAGGTGTCCACCGGGCCGGCCACGGCAATACGTTCACCCAATACTTGCAGCCGGCCGGGATCGAACGGCTGGGCGAGCAGATTGCCGTCCCTCACGAACAGGAGGTACCCCGGCACGGCGTAGAGTGCCCTGGAATCTTCGGGGAGCAGGCGTTTTGCTACCGGTGAGTCCAACGAGCCCGCATACATGCCACTCAGCTCCGGGTGTCTACTACTGCTGTAGTAAAGAAAGTGTCGTCCATCGGGCAGAAATTGCGGTTGGACATGGCGTATCTCGCCTCGTAATGGATCGAGCTTTGTAACCGGTTCCGGTGTTCCTTCCGGCCGACGAGATACGGTAAATGGGACCGTCTTCTTCGGCAGCAAATAAGATGACCCCCTCCCGGTTCCAGGCTCCCCCTCCCCAAGAAAAGGTGTGATCGCATAGGGACTGAACGACCGTGCCGGAGCGGTCCACTTTCATAAGGCCGTGGACGGTAATGAAACCTATAGACTGACTGTCCGGTGACCAAAAAAAAAGTAATCGTTCCTTCCGTTCCCGGAAGCGGGCGAGCATCCAGTGTGTCGAACGAGCGAACCCAGATGAGGCTTTTACCTGCAGTGTCCGTTGCCACGAACGCCAGATGGCGTCCGTCCGGAGAAATGGCCGGGATATTGGCGACTTGGAGCATCGAGAGGTTCGTGTTCTCCGGCGCGGTGACGGTGAAACGCACCGCCTCTTCTGTTGGCGGAGTACGGTCTCGCCCGAGGACAATCCACATGGTCGCCAACGCCATGAGTAGGAGCGCGACAAGACTCGTCCAGACGAAACGCTCCCGGCTTCGACCTCGCGCGAGCGGCACATCCTCTCGACCGCCGGCGTCTCGAACCCACCGCAGCTCATCCACAAGGTCGTGAGCCGATTGCCAGCGGTCTCCCGGGTCTTTCGCCAAGCATTTCTCGAGGGCCCTCGTAAGCCGGGGGTGTGTCGCTTGTTGGTAGTCGGCGATGGGCGACAATTATGCTCCATGATGGCGGCAATCAGGCTCGCACAGGCTCTCGGCTTCGAACGCCTTTCGCCCGGTGATCATTTCGTAGAGGACGGACCCGAAGCCGAAGATATCCGTGCGTGTATCCGCCTCCTTTCCTTCGAGCTGTTCGGGCGCCATGTACTGGAAGGTGCCGAGGATGGAGCCTTCTCGGGTGAGCGGTTTCTCCTCGGTGGAAGCGCGGACAGCATCGCTGACGTTTCTGCGGAAACGTCCTCGCGGAACTTGGCCAAGCCGAAATCGAGCAGCTTCGCTCCCTCTTTGTCAGCATGATGTTGCCCGGTTTCAAGTCCCGATGGACCACCCCGTGCTGGTGCGCCTTGTCGAGGGCATCGCCGATCTCGACGGCGTGACGCAAGGCTTGGTCGAGAGGGAGGGCGCCTTTTTTCAACCGATTGGCCAGAGTCTCCCCTTCGATGTACTCCATCACCATATAATCGACGTCGTCTTCTTCGTCCACTTGTCCGCCAGAGCCTTGGCGAAGATGTACGTCGTGCAGCGTGCAGATATGAGGATGGTTGAGACTTGAGACCGCGCGGGCTTCGCGATGGAAACGGTGGCGAAAGTCCTTGTCGCCCGACAAGTGGGCCGGCAAGACCTTGATGGCGACGGTACGATCGAGCCGGGCGTCGTTGGCCTTGTAGACTTGGCCCATACCGCCCTCACCGATGAGCGAAACAATCTCATAAGGACCGAGGCGAGAACCAGGGACGAGACTCAACAACCACCTCTTTTGTTATTGAAGAGTTCTAACGGTCCTGAAGTCAAAAGTCAATCCTCTCGGAGCTGTGCTCTGATAAGATCAAGTGCTTTGTGAAAGGACTTAGGGAAACAATGCCGGAATGGAACTTGAATGAGCTCGAAGAGGCCTTGCGAGAGGCTCTTCCGGTTCTGAATCGATACTTGCAGGAAAGCCGCGCCGGGCGGGATACGGTGGTGCGGCTTCGACCGGTGTCCGAGATCGTCGACGATCTCGATCTCGAGCGGTGGGTGGCGGACGGCGCCATGGACGCCAAGGGCTTTGCATCGTTCCTGGGCCGATACCTTTCAAACTCGACCCGCATGCACCACCCCGGGTATATGGCGCACCAGGTGGCGGTGCCGGATCTGCCTTCGGCGTTGGCGGACTTCGTGCACGGCGCCACGAACAATCCCATGGCGATCTATGAAATGGGTCCGGCCGCGGCCGCTGTTGAGCTCATTGTCCTTGATTGGATGCTCGAGAAAGTGGGTTGGGAACAAGGTTCGGGCGTTCTGACCCATGGCGGTTCGCTGGCCAACTTGACCGCTCTTTTGGCCGCGCGGGCAACGGCCGCCCCAGAAGTCTGGGACAACGGAGTTACCGGCCCCCTGGCCGTTCTCGCTCCGCCGAGCGCGCACTATTCCATTAAACGAGCCGCATCCATCATCGGTCTCGGAGGCAACTCTGTTTACCCGCTCGATGTAGATGCGAGAGAAGTCGTCAAGCCCGATCGACTACCCGCAGCCTTGAAGAAAGTAACCGACGACGGAAGGCGCGCCGTTGCTCTGGTAGCTAACGCTTGTGCCACCGGCACCGGCCTTCACGATCCGCTCGAAGAAATTGGAGCATTCTGTCGAGAAGCGGGACTATGGCTTCATGTGGACGGGGCTCACGGAGCCTCCGCCCTCGTTTCAAAAAAAGAGCGTAAACATCTCCGCGGCGTCGAGCTCGCGGATTCTCTGAGCTGGGACGCACACAAGATGCTGAGGACATCGGGACTCTGCACCGCGGTTCTTTTTCGAGACAACCGCGCCCTCGATCGAGCGTTTCAGCAAGAGGCAAGCTACCTCTTCTACGGCGAGGAGGGACAAGGTGTGGATCTCATCCAGCGAACCGTCGAGTGTACGAAAGCTCCCTTGGGTGTGAAGCTCTTCCTGACTCTTGCCTGGCGGGGAGAAAAAGGTCTGGCACGCTATGTCGAAGAGCAGTACGAGCTGACGCGTCGCCTGCATCAACGGATTCAAGCTCGGAAGGATTTCGAGTGTCCGTACGTTCCCGAGTCCAATATCCTCTGTTTCCGGTATGGAGATGACAACAACCACCAGGTCACGATTCGTGAGCGTCTTCTCGCTGAGGGACATTTTTACATCACCTCCACCGAAATTCACGGACGGCGTTATCTGAGACTCACTCTGATGAGTCCTCAGACGACCGAGGATACCGTCGAGGAAATGCTCGACGCCATCGAAAGGATCGCCTCCGAGGCCGCCAACTCGCCGGCGAGATAGTCCGGATTACGTTCGCGCGAGGCGACGAGCCTTCGAACTCGCTCGGACTGGTAAACCGAACCTCGAATCCACTAAAATAGCCCGTTCTCCGAACCTGCCCGCCTAAGGCTGGGGAAGCTAGGGAGGGTAGGTCGCACCTGGTCACAGAACCAGGGGTGCCGACTCGAGATCGGCATCACAGGCACGTCGCGGAAACGCACGCGCCCCCCGTGTTTGGAAAGGAGAAACCGTGACGAATTCGAGCCGATCCTGCGAGCTGCCGTTTCCAATCCCACCTAGACACCGCCGATTCGCCTGAGCGGGCAAGATCCGAGATCGTCCTACTGACCGGAGAATCGGGAGTCGGCAAGACAACGTACTGCACCCGAATCATCACCTATGCCCGGAAGCAGGGCCTTGCCGTCGCCGGCCTCCTGACGCATCCCCGGTCCCGCAAAGATCGGAAGATCGCCTTGGATGTGGAGGATATCCGTACCGGGCAGCGCCGCCCTCTGGCGGAAGCAGTCGGCTCCGCTCGGGGACCGGCAACCGGCCAATGGCAATTCCACAGCGAGAGCTTGGATTGGGGCACCGAAATCCTGCGGACGCGCCACCCCTTGTGACGTGTTGTTGATCGACGAGCTAGGCCCTCTCGAATTGACACGAAACCTGGGATGGACCGTTGCATTGGATGTGCTGAGAGCCGGCAAGTATCGTGTGGCCGCGGTTGTTGTTCGTCCCAAGCTCCTGGACACCTTTCAGAAACAAATCGGCACCTTGCATTGGCGAGCTCTCGCGCTCACTGAATCCAATCGCCGTGAGCTTGAATCCGGAAATCAAGGACTTGTTGGGAGCTAAGCCTTGATCCGCGTCGAGCATCTCAGCGTGCACTATGGTCAGCCGTCAGGCGCTGGATGACGTCAGTTTGCAGATTGCCGAAGGCGAGTTCGTACTTCTGACAGGACCCTCGGGATGTGGAAAGACGACTTTGGCTCGCTGCCTGAACGGCCTGATCCCCCATACCGTCCCGGTGGAGATGTCAGGAGAGGTTACGGTAGACGGGCAAACCACGACGGCCTGCTCGGTGGCAACACTCGCAACTTCTGCGGGTCTCGTCTTCCAGAATCCTGCCAGTCAGCTTTTTAACCTGAACGTCGACGAGGAAGTCGCATTTGGTCCGCGCAACCTGGGGATGGACGAGGCGGAGGTCTCACGTCAGGCGGATTGGGCACTCGAGGCCACCGGCATCACGCACCTGCGAGGTCGATCCATCCACACCCTTTCCGGCGGTGAAAAACAGCGTCTCGCCATCGCCGCCGTGCTCGCCATGGGACCGCGCGTGTTGATTCTCGATGAACCCACCGCCGGTCTCGACGTGGGTGGAACGCGAGGGCTCATGGCGACACTGGAACCAACTCAACGCTGCGAGTGGCGTAACGATCCTGGTTATCGAGCACCGTCTGGGAGAGGTGACGCAGCTTGCCAGTCGCGCGGTTGTCATGGCCCAAGGTCGGGTTGTGGCTGACGGGTCAACCGACGAAGTTTTCGGCAGCTACGAGTTGTTACGCCTTTACGGTCTGCGCCGTCCCGCCGAAGAGATTCAAGACGACTGGACGGCGCTTCTGGATCCAAACAGCGAGCCACCCGGTCCGCCGATCATCGAATTGCACCATGTGGAGGCCGGCTACGGCCGAACGTCGGTACTGCAGGAATTTGAATCTGACGCTCTACAGAGGCGAGTTCGCCGCAATCGTGGGGGACAACGGGGCCGGCAAGAGCACTCTGGCCCGGTTGCTCTCCGGCGTGATCAAACCGCGAAAGGGAGAAGTGCGATTGGGTAACGGCAACCGCCTCACGGACAAGGGTGATATCGGATTGTTGTTTCAAGATCCGCTCCACCAGTTGTTTTGTGAGACGGTGGAAGAAGAAATCAGCTTCGGTCCCCGCAACTTCGGCCACTTCGATTCAATAAAACTGAATCCTGTCCTGGAAGCCACACAATTAGCTCCTTTACGAAAATTCGCGGTCCATAGTCTGTCCGCCGGGCAGCAACAGCGCACGGCGTTGGCGGCTGTATTGGCGCTCGAGCCGCGGTTGGTGATCTTGGACGAGCCCACGATGGGCCAAGATTGGGGTCATCTCAGTAGGTTCATGGACTTTTTGAACGAGTTGAACAAAATCGGCACGACGATTCTTTTGATTACACACGATTACAAGTTGGTGCACCGTTATGCTCGACGCATTTTGCTTCTACGAGACGGCCACATCGCGGCCGACGGTTCGCCGGCCGGTGTCAGCGTCAATGCGAGAGGAGTAGCGAAATACGATTCACAGTTCGTGAGTTGGTCTATATAGGCGTTTTTGGCGCTCTGTGGGCCGCGGTCGAGACAACGCTGGGGTCCGCCTTGCACGTCGTGAACGTACCTCTAACGGGCGTACTCCTGACCGGCATCGGCATCACCATTGCTTTGATCGGCCGGATGTTCGTGCCCCGTAGAGGGTCGGTATTTTTCATCGGCGTGGTGACAGCCCTACTCAAAATGTTGAGCCTAGGTGGAATCGTGCTCAATCCCATGATTGCCATTTTGGCCGAGAGCCTAGCCGCTGAGCTCGTCTTGATGCCCTTCGGACGGCCGCGACGAGCTGGCTTTGTCGTCGCCGGTGGAGCAGCCACACTTTGGTGCTTGTTCCATCCCTTCCTGACCCAGGGCGTTCTTGCCGGTCGGGGCTTGGCGACCATCTATCGAGTGACTTTGGAGAAGGGGGCCGCCCTCCTGGGATTCGATTTGACGGCCATCGTGCTGATCCTGGCCGCTCTCGTTGCGGGCCATTTTCTCATCGGCGCTTTTTGTGGCTTTGCAGCGTGGGATCTTGGTCTGATCGTTCAGAAACGGATGAGGACATCCACGCAGTTCGCGGAGGCGGAATAGAAGTGTCCTCGATGTTACATCGCGCCGTCATGAAAAGGCTGAAGCTCGGCACTCTAGGGTATTTGGCCTGCTTGCTGTTCTCCTTGGCGGCGCCCATTCTGGCCGAGGGAGCGCGAATCTTGCCGGCATGTGCCGTCGCTTTCCTTATCGCTGTGGTTTTCTATCCCGAAGGCCTCGAGGTTCTCACGAGTCGCCGGTTGTGGCTGTTCATTGGGATACTCCTTGTGTCCATGACATGGCTCCTGGGTCCAGGAGACGGGATTTCAGGAGCGACGGCGTTCGAGCACGGAGGTTTGTCGATCGGATTCGAGATGGCCCTTCGGGCTCTTACGATCGTCGTCGCTGTGGCGGGATTCGCAGCCTCCGTTTCGGTGAATGAATTGGCCGGTCTAATGGAAAAGTCGGGACTCAAAGGACTGGGATTTGCCACGGGCGTGGCCTTCAACATGTTACCGATTGTTCGGACCACGGCGACGAATGCCTACCAAGCAATCCGGTTGAGGGGCGGATTCCTCCGACAGCGATTCAGAACCCTTGGCTTGTTGCTTGTCACGGTCATTTCCAACAGTCTTCGCCAAGCGGAGGACATCGTGACCGCAGCCGAAGCAAGGGCCTATTCGCCCCATCGCACCCGCCCCTGGTCGACTACGCGACATCGAGGCGACTACGCCGTGGCGGCTACGCTCCTCGTCGGTGACGATCCTATTGGCGTGGTAGAGACCGGGCCGGCTACTCGCCGGCGAGATAATCCATCGCAGCGGCGACCCCTCCCTTATTGAAGGGCACGTTGGCGAGGGCAAAGCCCATCTCGACTCCCGAGAGAGTTCCCATCAACATGAGATCGTTGAAATCTCCCAGGTGTCCGATTCGGAAGACCTGACCCTTCACTTTGCCGAGTCCCGTGCCCAAGGACATGTCGAAACGCTTCAGGATCAGTTTCCTCAAAGCGTCGGCGTCGTGGCCCTCAGGCATCCGGACCGCGGTCGTCGTGGCGCTGTACTCTTTCGGATCGGACGCTTGGTTTTCCAAACCCCAAGCGGCGACGGCCCGTCGTGTTGCTTCGCCGTGGCGTTCGTGGCGGGTGAAGATCTCATCCAGACCTTCCTCTAGAAGCATCGCGATCGCCTCGCGCAAACCGTAGAGCAAGTTCGTTGCCGGCGTGTAGGGAAAGAAGCCTTTCTCGTTCATGCCGAGTTGACTTTCCCAGTCCCAATACGAACGGGGAATCTTGGCGCTCTTAGCGGCGGCACGCGCCTTTTCACTGACGGCGTTGAAACCCAGCCCGGGCGGAAGCATGAGACCCTTTTGCGATCCCCCGACCGTGACATCAACTCCCCATTCATCGTGGCGATAGTCGATCGATCCGAGCGAAGAAATCACGTCAACCATGAGAAGCGCCGGATGCCCGGCCCGGTCCATAGCTTTACGGATCTCAGGGAGTCGACTCGTCACCCCCGTCGAGGTCTCATTGTGGACGATGGCCACGGCCTTGAATTGATGCTGCCTATCTTCCCGCGAGCTTCGCTTCGATGGCCTCGGGATCGGCGCCACGGCGCCAATCACCGGGTAGATAGTCGACCTCGAGGCCCAGCTTCTGCGCGACCTTGCACCATTGAGCAGCGAAGTGCCCCGTCTCGACCATCAGCACCCGGTTCCCCGGCGACAAGGTGTTGACCAGAGATGCTTCCCATCCCCCGGTGCCGGAAGAGGGATAGATGATGACGTGTTGATCGGTCTTGAAGACCTGCTTGAGCCCGTCCAGAATCTCGAACGTCAACTCGGCGAAATCGGGTCCCCGATGGTCGATGGTGGACCGCGAAATCGCCCTGAGGACGCGCTCGGGCACATTGCTGGGTCCGGGAATTTGCAAAAAATGTCGTCCACTTCGATGAGTCATACTTTTCTCCGTATCGGCCGCGTTGAGCTGCAGCGCTATCCACTCACTTTGCGCGCCGATGTTCGTACGCGAAGCTAGGCTGCCGATTCCTTGTCGAGGTCCCAACCCGGGAATACCAACACCGCAGGGTGACACTTCAAGGCACGCGCGATGACTTTCGCCCGTTCAACACCAAGATTTACGCGACCATTTTCTATTGACGATATCGTTGACTGAGGAATCCCAGTCAATTTCGATAACTCGTTCTGGCTCAAACCCTGTAATTCGCGCACGATGCGAACGGACTCTCCAACGGAGACTTCCACTCTTTGCCGGGCTCGACGGAAGTCTTTCTTGTTCATAATTTACTCCGATACTCGTGTGCCGTAATGTCTACTACCAGCACCAGGACCTTTCGCTCCTCGATTTTGTAGATTACCCGATCTTGTTGCCCCAACCGCGACGAACGATATCCTCTCCAATTTCCCTTCAGCGCCTCATCGTGGAATCCTCTAATCAACCGTAGGCCGGAGGGGCCTGAGATTTTCACGATATCCTTCCACTTTTCATATCGCTTCAGGATTTCTACGGACAAGCGATCAAGTCGTTTGAACGCTCGCTGGTGCTCATAAACCTCCCACATACCTAATATAGACTATACCATATTAAGTATATAATCCCTACCTACAATCTAACAGAGCCTATCGATCTTAATTCCGAAGAATCTAACCCTGACGCGGCAGAGCCGCAACCAAAAGGGTGTCGCGGCTCGCCGCGAGCCGTCAGCCGTCAGCAATCAGCGGTCAGCTCCCGGTAAATTATTTACTTTTTGCATTCAATTTCACTCATCAGGAACTGAAGCGAACACGAGCCAATAAAGTCATTCCGTAAAACCACATTATCACCGCTTCATATAGGAGTGAATCACAGACCCTCTTCCCAAGAATAGCGGCGACTATCATGGCTTTTGTTGCGTCTGCCAACGCTGATTTCGCTCATTTATTGTCGTTTCAGGGTTAATTTTGCCGTCGGGAAGTCCCCGAATTTCGAAAAATCCCTTTCCGTCCGTAGTTATCGATCCGATCGTCTGGCCGAATCGATTTCCGGCCCCGGTCGCGCTGACGGAGGCACCGGCTAAGGGCACGCCGGAAGGATCGAGCACGTGTCCTCTAACGGAGCCTCCCTCCAGAAGACGGATACGACCCACGTAGGTGTCTCGGCCCGCTTCGACCTCGACCTCGGAAAGAATTTCCAGACGAAGCTCGGGTGCGTTAATCTCCTCTACAAATCGCACCGGAAATGTCCGCATCGCTGATGGTGATCCACGACAAGGGGGACCGTTTCGTTCCATACAGTGAAGGGGCAGAGCTCGCCGCAGCTTGGCCGGAAGGCCGTCTGATGACCACGTTCGGCCTCGGTCATCATCGGATCCTTCGTGATCGTGATGTGGTAAACGCAGCCGTTGATTTCGTTGCTGATGCCTTTCATCCGAGGACCCGGGATGAACAAGCCCAGTGTACACCGATGATATAATCTCTAACGGTCGACATAACACCTACAACAAGGATTTCCGTTACGCGCGAAGTGCGGACCATCAATTCCGATGTTTGAGCTTGTCAACGACGAATAGGGAGGTTGGCAACCAATGCGCAATCGAAACTTGGCAATCGGACTAGGACTGGCTCTGTTCTTTTTCGCAACTACCGCCGCTTTGCCGGCCGAGAAGTTGGACCTAAAACCCGGGGAATGGGAAATCCACGTCAAGATGGAGATGCCGGGCATGCCTTTTCCAATGCCCCCGACAACCGTCAAACAGTGCCTCACCGAGGACGAACCCGTCCCAAATCCAAAATCTGAGGGTCAGGATTGCACTTACAAAGAACTGAAAATCACCGGTAAATCCGCCACGTGGAAGATCGAATGCAAAATGCAAGACGGGCAGACGATGCAAGGCGACGGCGAGGTCACTTTCAGCGGCACGACAATGAACGGTACTTCCACCATGACTGGAAACGAAGTCACCATCGAATCCACTTACAGCGGGAAGTGGATCGGCCCCTGTAAGGAAAAGTAGCGCTCGACGGCTGCAATTGCCTCGCCGACTGACAGTTCGGGCCACGCATTCTGATCACGGACTGCCGACGACTCAGTTTCCCTTTTTTTCATCCTCGGAGTGACCGTTTCTGGTTCCCCCGAAGGAGTTGTTCAATTCGCGAAACGCGTCTTTTTTTCACGGTTTGCAGAGATAAACGCCCGCGCTTGTACCTAAATATCCATAGTTTTGATAGAACGAGTCGAACCTATACGTAAAGCATGAGTCGGATCCCGGGTCGTACCACAAGGACGGAGAGCAACACCCCGTGACGCCTAAGTTGGTGCACCCTAACTTGCCGGTGACCTCCCTCATGAGCGCCGTGTCCCATGTGATGGGAACCTGGCGTCGCGTCCTGGTCTTGTCAATGCGCGCGCACGCCGCGGCGGCAATCTCTGACGCGTTGATCTGCTTGATCCAGCAGTAGCCGGCCGCCTCGATGCTGGGACTGGGACACCGAATCGTAGCTTTTGCCGGAGCCACGGTTACGTCCCTCACACGAGCGCAATTGCCCGTCTGATCCGCCAAGATAAGTTCTGCCCGAGCTCTCTTCCTCGTCTGTCCCTGGAGACCCGAGTACGTATGTTCCACGATCTTTTCGATATCGATGAGATCATCGTTTCGCCGGATGTCTCCATCTTCAAATGGTATATCTTTGAACGATTCCGGGTTATTCTCAAAGTCCCACCAAATGCGCAAGGTTGGCTTGACATCGGGGACGCCGAAATATTCCACGAAAAGCGCAACGACGTTATCGCGAACCCATCCGGGAGCTCCGAAACGCACGTGAACATCCTGGACGGCTGTGCAGTTGAAATCCTCGTTGTTGTTCAGAACCGGCGGGGGCCCTAATGAGTTGAAACTCGACGAGTTAGTGGACACCGACCCAGAAGATACGGACCCGTCATCCAGCGATGTGGATCCAGTTGGGGCCTGGCCTGTTGAGCAACTCATGATACTGACCATTCCAAGGGCGAGAATCGAGGCCGTAGCAAAAAGTCGGTTCACCGATTCTTCCTTTCCGAGGAGGGGCCTAACACAACCTCCTCCATGCCTTCGGCTCCGACATCTTGGCGTCGAAATTACCCAGGTTAGTGTTGTTTACCCGGCTTCGGTATATCATGCAAACGGCGGAGGGGCGAACAGCCGGACATATGGCAGGAAAAACCATCTAGCTGTGGTTCAGCTAACACAGCGCATCAAGCAACCAGCGTAAATTGAAGGCCATGAGACTCAGCGTCTTATTTGTGTTGCTCACCTTTTCGGTCGGCGACCACGAGACGACCGCAACACCGCCGCCGGACATCGAGCTTTTCTTTCAAGCGGCGAGCCTAGATAAAGAACAAGCCGAAGCAGCCCTCGAAAAGATCGCGCAAGACTGGAACGACGGGTATGCCGGGTTGATTATCGATCTGGCGCGGTTTTATCCAAGCTCTCGCCAACGCCCATCATTCGACGCTCCCGGCGGTGTCGAAGACTTCGGACTCGACCGGACCGGAGACCCCGTTCGATCGGAACAGCCTTTCGGTGCAGTTCCCGATTCCGTTGGGCGTCCCTCGGCTCCCAGGTCTCTTTCTCCCGAGGCCCGCGTTCGCGCGCGTCTGATCCGATTTCTCGAAAAGCAGACGGACAAAAGCTACGGTGACAACTTGGCCCGCTGGCGAAAGTGGATCTGGAACCAACCTCTCGAGCTTCATCCGGATTACCCGCTTTTCAAAGCCGCACTCTACGGCCAGATCGATCGGCGAATGGCGGAGTTTTTTCCTCCGGAAGGTAAGGCTCTCATTCGCTTGGACGAAGTGGACTGGGGCGGCGTTGGGGTAAACGGTATACCACCGCTCGACCACCCAAAACACCTATCGGCGCCGGAAGCCGACTACCTCGACGACGACGACATCGTATTTGGAATCGCGCTACACCATGAAGCTCGGGCCTATCCGAAACGCATTCTCGCCTGGCACGAGCTTGCCCGTGACGCGGTCGGCGGAGTGGAGCTGACTATCGTCTACTGCACGCTTTGCGGAACGGTCATTCCCTACGGCGCCCAAGTAGGCGGCAAGCATCGCACCCTCGGCACGAGCGGCCTTCTCTATCGCTCGAACAAGCTCATGTTCGACGAGGAAACAATGAGCCTTTGGTCCACCGTCGAAGGTCGGCCCGTCCTCGGTCCGTTGGCCGGCGAAGACCTCGAGCTTCAAATCTTCCCTGTCGTGACCACGACGTGGAAGGAGTGGCGGACCCTTCATCCCGACACCGTCGTTTTATCTCTGGATACCGGGTTCGATCGGGACTACTCCGAAGGCGCCGCTTACAAAGACTACTTCCGTACCGACAAATTGATGTTCGGCGTGCCGGAGACCGACAAGCGTCTCAAAAACAAGGCCGAGGTCCTCGCCATTTTGTTACGACCCAAGGGATCATCCGCAGGCTCGGAACGTCTCCCCCTGGCTCTCTCCGCCCAGTTTCTCGAGAAAAACCGCGTTCACCACGTGAGCTTCGCAGGACACGACCTCGTGGTCACTACGAGCAAAGAAGGGGCTAATCGTGTTTACGACGCCGCCGGGCACCGCTTCGTCAAGCTTCTGAAGGACGGCAACCTCCAGGACTCAGACGAAAGGCTGTGGAGACTCATGGAAGATGCCCTCGTGAGTGACGGGGCTTCCCCGAGTCCCCTCCCGCGAGTGCCGGCCCGTCGGGCCTTCTGGTTCGGCTGGTACGCTCAGTTTCCCGACACCGAGTTGGTCAAATAGGCCCGACACCCTCCGCACAATCTTTTCTTGATCTGCCTGTCACTCGTCTTTACACTGGGCATGGCTTGGCGGAGAATTCAAAATATCAAAGCCTGACCCCGTGGTATCTTCTGTTATCTCAGTACGTTCTGAGGTTTGAGAATTCAAGAAATCAAAGGTTGACCCCATGAAAATTGTCGTAGTCGGTGCCGGGGCGTTTGGTGGATGGACGGCGCTCAACTTGCTCCGGAGCGGGGCGCAGGTGACGCTCGTAGATGCCTGGGGACCGGGCAACTCCCGGTCGAGCTCAGGCGGCGAGACTCGCGTCATCCGGGGGACCTATGGTCCGGCGCGCATCTACACGGAGATGGTGGCCCGCTCGCTCGAGCTGTGGCGGGAGCACGAGGAACGCTGGAAATGCAGCCTGTATCGAAAAACCGGTGCGCTTTGGCTTGCTCATCCCGACGACGATTACGAGAAAGCATCTCTCCCCGTTTTGCGAGAGGTCGGACTCGAGTTCGAGGAGTGGACCGTCGAGGACGCGGCCAAGCATTACCCGCAGATCCATTACGAGAACGTGAGCTGGGTCCTCTACGAATACGACGCCGGCTACCTGCTGGCACGTCGCGCCTGCCAAAAAGTCTGGGAAGGATTCCTCGAGGAAGGTGGTGAGTACCGTCAGCTCTCGGTCCAACCGGGTCGATTCCACAACGGCGCTCTCAACGGCCTCACTCTTTCGGATGGCTCGACGTTCGAGGCGGATCTCGTATGTATTTGCCTGCGGCCCCTGGATAGGAACGATCTTCCCTGATGTCATCGGTGATCGGGTTCGTTCCTTGCGCCAGGAGGTCTTCTACTTTGGAGCACCGGCCGGCGACGACCAATTTCACGAGGACGCATTGCCGGTGTGGATCGACAACGCCGAACGGCGCATGTACGGCATACCGGGAAACGAATGGCGAGGGTTCAAGGTCGCCGAGGACGCTCGTGGAACATCTTTCGACCCCACCACGGGCGAACGTTCCCCAAGTGCCGCCGCACTCGAGCTCGCCAGGAAATTCGTAGGATTCCGTTTCCCGGAGCTCGCGGACGCTCCCCTACTCGAGTCACGTGTTTGCCAGTACGAAGAAAGCCCGGACTCGGACTTCATCATCGACCGGCATCCCGAAGCCGGAAACGTCTGGATCGTCGGCGGCGGCTCGGGTCACGGCTTCAAACACGGCCCCGCGCTGGGGGAGCTTGCCGCCGGGACGTTCCTGGGACAACGGCCGGTGGAGCCCACCTTCGCGTTGTCTCGTTTCTCACCATAACAGTATCGTCCCATGAAAAAGCGCCGTGATTATCTAGTCAAACCTGATGAAAACGGCAAGCCTACTGCGTGAGCCCCCTTCGCTCGAGCAAGGGTTCAATCTTGGGCTCGGCACCCCGGAACCGCTTGTAGAGCGTCATGGGATCTTCGGTTCCACCTCGAGACAGGATGTTCTCTCTGAAGGATTTCGCGGTTGCCTGGTCAAAGAGGCTGGTCTCCTTGAACGCTTGGAAAGCGTCCGCATCGAGCACCTCGGACCAGATGTAGCTATAGTAGCCCGCAGAGTATCCGCCGGAAAAGATGTGGTTGAAATAGGAGCTCCGATATCGGACCACGATCTCCGGGAATGAGTCCGATCTCGTTCAAGCTCTCCTCCTCGAACTTCAGGGTATCCTGCTCCTCGGTTTCTTTCAGCGTGTGCCAATCCATATCGAGGAACGACGCGGACAGGTACTCGACGGTCGTGAATCCCTGGTTGAACTTGCCCGCCTTTTCGAGTTTTTCGACGAGCTCGGCGGGGATGACCTCACCGGTCTGGTAGTGCTTCGCATATAGGTTCAGGACCTCGGGCTCTCCCGCCCAGTTCTCCATGATCTGCGAGCCGAGCTCGACGAAGTCCCTGGGCACGGACGTCCCGGACAGGCTTTCATAGGTACAATCCGAGAGAAGTTGATGAAGGGCATGGCCGAACTCATGAAAGAGCGTACTGACTTCGGTGAAGTTCAGCAAGAGCCGGATCGTCTCCGGTGGGTTTCGAAAAATTGCCGACATTGACAATCGACGGGAGTTATGTTCTTGCCTCCTAGTCGGTGCTGCTTTCGGTACGTACTCGACCAGGCGCCGCCTCTCTTGCTGGCCCGCGGGAAATAGTCCGTGTAGAGGATCCCGATATGGGATCCGTCGGCTTCCTTGACCTCGAACACTCTGACGTCCTCATGGTACTTGGGGATGTCCGTCCGTTCCTCGAGGGTGATGCCGTACAGCTTGTTGGCAACGGTAAACGCACCTTGGATGACGTTATCCAACTCGAAATAGGGCCTCAAGAGAGCGTCGTCGAGGGCGTATTTTTCCTTTCTGAGCTTTTCTGAGTAGTACCGCCAGTCCCAAGCCGCGAGCTCGAAATCTCCCCCATCTCTCGCGATCATGTCTTGGAGAGCCCGCGCCTCGTCTTTAGCCCGAACCAAAGAAGGAGACCACAGCCGGTTGAGAAGATCGTAGACACCATCGGGATTCTTCGCCATGTTCTCTTCCAGCACGTAGTGAGCGTGGGTCTCGTATCCGAGCAGATTCGCCTTTTTGACTCGAAGCGCTGCGATCTTCGCGGCGTTGGCTTTATTGTCCAGCTCGTTGTCGTTGTTACCTCGGTTGATATAGCCTTTGAAAATCTTTTCCCGGAGCTCGCGCTTTTCGGAGTACTGCAAGAAAGGATTGATACTAGGCCGGTGGAGTGTAAAGACCCACTTCCCTGCGTGCCCTCGTTCCTCCGCCGCTTCGGCGGCACCGGTAACGAGCGTCTCGGGCAATCCGGCCAAATCCTCTTCTTTGTCAACGACGATCTCGAAGGAGTTGGTCTCCTTGAGAACGTTCTCACCAAATTGAACGGAAAGTAGAGACAGGTCCTTGTTGATTTCTCTCAGCGCGGATTTTTGTTGCTCATCCAGATTGGCACCGCCACGGACGAAGGTCTTGTAGGTCTCCTCGAGAAGTCGGTCCTGCTCGGTATTCAGATTCAACTCCCCGCGTTGCTCGAAAACGGTTTTGATCCGCTGGAAGAGCTTCTCGTTCAAAAGAATGTCGTCCTGGTGCTTGGATTGCAGGGGGGCGACTTTCTTCGCAATCGCCTGAATTTCGTCATTCGTGTTGGCCGACACGTTTCGATAAAAAACGCTGCCGACTTTCGTCAGCAATGCGCCGCTCCTTTCCAGAGCCTCGATCGTATTCTCGAAGGTCGGGGCTTCGGCGTTTGCAGTAACGGCTTGAACTTCCCGTCTCTGCTCGTCGAATCCTTTCTCGAAAGCAGGCAGATAGTGAGATTCCTTGATCTCGTCAAAGGGTGGAACCCCAAAGGGTGTGTCCCATTCACTGAAAAATGGATTGTCCATGTCTTCCTCGACCGGTGCGCTCTCTCGAGAGCACGACCATGACAGCAAACCGATCACAACACCTGAGAAAAGCCACTTGCCCACGTCTCACTCCCCTTTTGCCGGCCGGCTAAGTATTGTACTTTTTTGCGATCTCGCGAATTCTCTCGTACATGCCGAAAAAACCCTGCTGTCGATTCATGCTGATGGATATGTATTGACTCAGACCGTTGAAAAAATCCATAAAACGATCGGCGGTTTCTTGGCTCAGGATGACGTTCGGGGTTAGGTCGTTGAAGACGCCGAGGAGAATGGCGAGCTCGCCTTTCACGAAAGCGGCGTCCGAGTCGGCCGTGTAGTGCATTTTCCCGTCCCGATGCTCTCCGATCAAATGCACCGTAGAGGTACATTTCGTAACGAGATTCTCCTCGGTCCTCTGGTCGTCGGGAAACGGATCGATCTTTTTACCCGCATCGATGAGCGATCGGTAAGTGAGATACTCCATTCCAGCGAGCTCCGCTTCCTTCGCCTGTTTGAATCTATCCAACACCTCGCTCATTCTCGACTCGATCATCTTCGTTAGACCCTTTCCAAATAAACCGAAATTGGCCCATACTATCGCCAATTGAGCCGACGCTTCAATCGGCAGAAGGAGCTAACGATGGTGAGGAGCTACGGTCGAATGGTGACTCTGGTTCTAGCTTTGGCATTCCTGTCCAAGGGTCTGGGGGCCGCCGAGCCGCTCAGTTACAAGCAAGTATTGCAAATGAGGCAGCTTTCCGACCTCCAAATCTCACCCAACGGAAAAAGGATTGCTTTCGTCGTTTCCGAGCCGATTCAAGGGACGGAGCAGAGATCGCAATATTTGGGTGCTCGACGTGGACGGGGGAGAGATCCGGCAACTGACCACATCGAAGAAAACCGACCGCTCGCCCCGCTGGTCTCCAGATGGTCGAACGCTGGCCTTCGTTTCACACCGGAATGATAAACCTCAGATCTTTCTCATTTCCCTCAAAGGCGGAGAGGCTACCGCCCTGACGGAGCATAAAAGCGGCGTGAGCGCCTTCGAGTGGGCGCCGGATGGAAAGCGGATCGCCTTTCTTGCGTCCGAACCGAAGACCGAGGAAGAAGAAAAGAAGGACAAAGACAAAGACGATGAGAGAGTCGTCAACAAAGATGCCCGGCCGACTCAGCTATGGTCGATCGCTGTGGAGTCGCGCAAGGTGCGGCAGCTCACCCAAAGCCCGTGGCGCATTTCGAGCTTTGTATGGGCCCCGGGTGGCACGCGGCTCTTTCTGTCGGCAACCGACCATCCTCAGCCGGAGCTTTTCACCTCCCGAATTTTCTCGTTGACCACTTCAGACCTCGACATGGACGAAATGGCGCGTCCGAGCGGCCCCTTCGGCAACCTCGAGGTCTCTCCCGACGGCGGTTTCCTGTCCTACGTCGGCTCGCGTCTCGACGGTCCCACACCGATGGATCTATTTGTCCAACCCCTGACCGGCGGACAACCGCGAAACCTGACGGCTTCGTCCATCGACCGGTCGATCAACGATTACGTCTGGCAGAACGACGGCTCTCTTCTCGTCCAAGTATCGGACGGATTTACGAACGACTTCTACCATGTGACCGCCAAGGGTGAAGCCACAAAACGGGCCGCCTTCGATGGCACGAACGCCGGCGGCTCCTTTAGCGCCAAGGAAAACGTCATCGCTTTTGTCGGGGCCACTTTCACTCAGGCACCCGAGCTTTGGATCTCTGACGGCCCTACTGACGCTCAGAAGGTCAGTGATTTCAACGCATCGTGGAAGGACATCGACCTCGTCGAGGCCGAACAGGTCAACTACTCGTCTTTCGATGGAAAAAACATCGAAGCGGCCCTTCTCAAGCCGGCCGACTACAAAACGGGCACGCCCGTGCCTACGGTCGTCCTGGTGCATGGAGGCCCTCCGGCCGGTGGTCTTCGAGATTCCATTCCTGGGGGCAGCTATTGGCGACACGTGGCTACGCCGTTTTCTATCCCAACATCCGGGGCTCCCTCGGGTACGGTCACGACTTTCTGACCTTGAACCGCCACGACTGGGGAGGCGGAGACTACCGCGATGTCATGGCCGGAGTCGACTATCTCGTCGAACAAGGCCTGGCCGACCCGGACCGCTTGGGAATCGGAGGCTGGTCCTACGGTGGCTACATGGCGGCCTGGGTGGTCACTCAAACGAAACGTTTCAAAGCTTCCGTCTCCGGCGCGCCTATGACCGACCTCGCCAGCGAGTACGGCACCGAGATGAGCTCCATCAATTCCTACGACACCTGGTATCTTGGCTCTCCCTACGAGAACCTGGAGCTTTTTGTGGAACGCTCACCGGTAACCCACGTCAGCAAAGCCAAACTCCTACACTCATTTTCTGCGGCGAGAACGATGTCACGGATCCCATCGGACAGTGCTAACAGTTTTATCGGGGATTGAAACGGTACGAAGTGGAGACCGAACTGGTCATCTATCCCCGTGAAGGTCACGGCATTCGAGAGGAGAAACATCAACTCGATCTCCTCGAGCGTGTCGTCGAATGGTTCGACCGCTTCCTCACCTAGCGCCCGGTCCAGGTGGTTGGAGACCCGCGGGCTCCATGCTAAACTGACTTTTACACGTCAAAAACAATCTAAGGCAATCTGTTTTACAGCTCGTTTGAATCCACACTACCCTATAACAGTGTAAACAGGAGGATAGGATGAAGCGCTACTCGAAACTATTGGTGGCTGTACTCGCCGTGGCCGGGCTCTTGGTGGCTTCGGACAGCTTTGCTCAGAAGAGACGCATCTCGAAGTACACCATGGATCTCGAGGACAAAATGGATCAGAAGATGACGTCCCTGATGAAGGCAAAGGAAGCCCAGGGCTGGAAGTGCGTGGTCAGTGTCGGGGACTCCAACGACGGTGACGGCCAGGACGCAGAATTGCGCTTCACCATGCCGATCGACGAGTTCACGGAGTTTGCCCCTATCGCCGCCCTCGAAACAGCGGCGATTCCTCACAAGTTTCCGGTCGTATACATATACCTACGACACGAGGCGACGCGTCGAATCGGCCGCGTGGCTTTTCGCGATGCCGAGCCCATCGCCGGCCGCTACCTCGCCGGCGACGACAGAGCGGTCAGAGAAATGACGAAAGCCATTATTTGGCATTGAGCGTCTGAGATTTTGTGACCCTCGGGACGCGTTCCCGGGGGTCACACGTCAATGAATCAGGTACATCTCCGACTGCCGGCCGTTAATCCACTTCCACCCATCCTCGAGGAGAGCCGCGTCTTCCTCGAGAGCGAACCGTACTTCCTTACCTCCCCATTCGGGTACCGGGTGCATGACGTTGAGCTCGATGGCGTACCAAGTATTGGGTCTCAAGTCCCGCTCTCCCCTTCCCGGGACGCCGTCTTGGTAGTCCGTCATGCCGATGGGTGGACCCGCCGCATGGCCGTGGGAGCCCACCTGGTGACAGTAGATCTTGGGAACGAGGCCTTCGCCGCGAGCCTGGGCAAGAGAAGCCGCTAGTGCCTCGTTGCCTGTGACACCCGGTTTTGCCTTTTCCATGACGATGTCCTGGAGTCGGTTCGCGGCCCGTTGACCCGCCTTGAGTCCCGCCGGCACATCCGTCTCACCGGGTGCAAGAACGTATGCGTTGTGCTGAGTGTCGGTGAATAAGCCCAGGTACACGATCCCGAAGTCACAGTGGAGCATGTCACCGTGCTGGATAACATCATAGCCGGGCTGGCCCCGCTCCGGAACCTTTCCGGCTCGCTGTAAGTTGACGGACGGGTGAAACCACTGCCCGAGTCCCATCTCGGCAACCCGTTGTCGCATCCACCAAACCACGTCCTCCGTCGTGGTTTGCCCGGGAACGATCACGCGATTCGAGAACGCTTCCGCGATGACCTGGTGCGCCACCCGCATGATGGATTGATAGGCGACCGTCTCCTCGGGCAGCTTCGTCTCGAGCCATCCGACAGCCAGATTCTCGGCGGAACGGACACGCCCGGCGTATTGCGGACCAAGGGCTTCCATCAGGTTCTCTTTCTCGTTGGCGGTGAGCCCGTCAGCGTGATTCCAAAGCTCCGACGTATTGATACCGATGACCTTGGGATCGCGCTCTTCCACTGCGGCACGAAGCCCCTCCCACTGTTCGTGATTCAAAGTCCGATGAACCTCGAACAGCCCGCTGTAGTTGAACCGTCCGACGGAAAGTCTCTCCACACCCTTTCCGGGGCCGAGATCCGTGAAAGACGAGAATGGAACGCCGCCGCGACTCATAGGTCGTCAGCGGAGCCATGGAGTCGAAAGACCGGATCGGAGTTGTACTCACGGGTCACGATGATCCACATGTCGATGCCTTCCCGGCGCATCAATTCGGGGAGCAGTGTGTCGAACCGCTTCTCTATCCATCCGCGTACGATAGGCTCCTGCTCGCGATGGGTGAGTATCCGGTTTTCCGACCGCCGTCTGACCTGGCGCCGTAAACGGAAGGGCCGAACAAACCACGCCAATTAATAGTGCCCTCGCTAACAATCTCATGAGTCCCTCCTCGTGTTCCTCGTCTCCGTCAATTGTGCTCGCGCGGGATGCTGGACCACGTCCCAGGACGGCTATTTTATACCGGATTGGGGAATCGGCACGAAGTTCGTTGAGAGTTGTGCTATGTTCTTCGGCATCGAAAGGAGAGATCACGATGGCATACGGCGAGTTTCGAGTCCATCCGGCGGCGCTTGGCCGAACTCATCCCGATCTTCAAGCATCAGCTAAACCATTGCTGTCTCCGGGAAAACGAGAAGGCTGGTCGCCGTTAGCGATTCTACTTTCCATCCGTTTTATGCCTCGGCATGCTATGGGAGCCGCACTCGATCTGGGAGCCGAGACTTTTCAGGTTCTGCTCCCGCACGGCCGTCCATGGTCGGAGAGAGACTCTGCGAGCGGTGTTTGAGTCGGCCGACGTCATCGTCTACTCCACCGGGCACACGCTTCACTACAGTGATGCAATGCGCGAAGCACTCGACGCCGGCAAACGCGCCTTGATGGCGGTCGTACCGCTTCATGTTCTCGAGCGTCGTATCGCCGATCCCGAGGTGATCGCCCGTACGAAAGAAGGCGCAGAGCTTACCTCGACCGGGCGGCAAACGTTCAAATACGTTCCGCGGCGGGGACGGACTTGTCGATGAGCGTCGAGGGCCGGCCCGGCGTGGCGTCCTATGGTGTCGCCGACGAACCGGGCCATCTCGATTTTTGGGGAGCGGGATTTTTCCAATCGCCGTCGTGGAAGGCACCATGGAGGGAAAGTTGGTACTCGATACGGGCGACCTGATTTTTCATTTCGGCCGGCATGTCGATCGGCCGATGACGATTACTTTTCGTGAGGGCCGCGCGGTTTCTTTCGAAGGTGGTGTCGAGGCCCAACTGATCCGTATGCTCCTCGAATCGGCGGGAGACCCCGATGCCTTCATGGCGGGTCACATTGCCTGCGGAACCGACCGCCGCGCTCGTTGGACGGCCGAAATCGCTCAGTTTCCTGTGTCCGGTGGAGGCGGCGCAGATGCCGAAGCGTACTACGGGAACGTGCAGATCGAGATAGGTAGCAACAACGATGTGATGTTCAAGGGTAAAAATGCGGCGGCCGTACACCTCGGACTATGCTGTCTGAACTGCAACTCTCACCGCTGACGGCGTCACCCTTCTATTGACGGTGAGTTCGTCCCCGAATCCCTGCGAGCAAAAAACGTAAATGCGTTAACGACGCAGTCGTGGATCTCGCTAATTGGGTCCATACAGACCAGCTTTGGAGCTTCGGCTACCTGCGGCGAGCTATATCTCGAAGACGACTACTGGTACACCTGGTATTCTGGCGCCACCTCGAATGCCGTGATCGTCCATGCAACTCGCGCAGGACATCCCGATCCGCGTCTCAACATTAATCGCCACCTTGCGGCTTTCTCGTCTCTCGACTTATGCGTTGCGTCCTTTTCTTTCAATTCAAGAAAGCGGAAATCACGAGATACGACATGGGAAATTTGCCCGTGTTGACGACCTTGCGTTGGACTCCAATCGGATAACTGATGACCGAACCGGCCTTGAAAGGAATCTCTTTGTCGTCCCAGACGAAATGGCCTTCCCCGTAAAGGATGTAGCAAGTCTCATCGGTGTCATGGTGGGTGTGAAGTCGGGTCGAACGGCCGGGCGCGATGGTCAGGACTTCGGCGTTGGAGAATTTTTGCGGCCGTCGTAGCCATATGTCTCTTATCCTCAAATGAAGCCCTTCTTCCTTTGAAGGATTCAATCCTTCGTCAAACACCTTGGTTACGGCCACGCCGGACCCAATCATCGGCTTATCAACCGTCACGCCTCGCTGTGTGACCGCCGACCAAGAAACGTCCCCTTCCGGAGCGACACCTCCTTTGACCAGAAGAACCACATAGCTCAGCGGCGTGTTGCCGATATTGACCAGCTCGTGCTTGATACCGGGTGTCATGTAGACCGCCACGTCTTGATGTACTTCGTAGACATCTCCCTCGGGGGCCTCCTCGTAGATACTCATGATCCCGCGACCGTCGAGGAAATAGTAGAGTCGTTCTTCTCCATGGCTCTTCAAAGGAAGATGCGCGCCGACCGCCAACTCGACTTCTTCGACGGCCGTTTTCTTCGAACCGGACTCTTCGTATTCCAGGAGTCGATTCACCTTGGCGGCCGAAGGAGCGAGCGGATTGCGGGCTCGCAAATCCCTCGAAAACCAAAAGAGCAAAAGCCAAGCCTAGGATCGCAACTGTCATACATCGTTTTTCTGTGGTCATCGTTTTCTCTTTTGGGCCATTTCAGCTAATCCTAATCCGACAATAAACTCAGGTTAAATTGCAGGAAAAACGGGGACAGGTCCCTTTTTGGCAAAGACAACGGTCCACCAAAAACGGACCTGTCCCTGTTTTTCCAGTAATTTGCGTAGATTTCGTGAACTCGGATTAGGGTTCGCCCTGAAGCGAATACGTGCCAACAAAACCATTCCGTGAAGACACATTATAACTGCTATTGTCGCTTCAGGGCTAAGAGCTCGAGAAAATCCTTGCGGCCATGCAAAGACTCCAAATCGGGATCTTCGTTCAGCTGCGCAATGTCACTCAGGCCGTTCTCGACTGCGCGGCGCAGGGACTTGACGGCCGCCCCCTCATTGCCCGCACGGGCTTGAGCTCGGGCAAGGCTATGCCATACATAGGCGTTCTCGGGACGAATCTCCGACGCGATAGTAAGAACCAAAACGGCACGTCCGAATTCCCCTCGTTCCATGAGCCCCCTGGGAAGATAAAACGCAGTCTGCACGAATACCGACTCTAGGGTTCGACGCGCCGAAAGGCTTTCGTCCTCATCATCGGTATTGCGGGCTCGTTTCTTGAGCGTTGACAACTTCAGCTCGTTACGGGCATTGTGAAGGCCGGCCGGGTCGTTGGGCACGAGTTTTGCCAAGGCCCTTGCCGCCATTTTCAAATAAGTCTCGTCCCTTTCAATTCGCTTCTCCCGCTGCTCCAAATAGGACTGAAGCTCTTCAGAATTTCGAATCTCGGCGGCTTTCCGTTCGACCTCAACGACGTCGCGCAGCCCGGCAAAGTCACGGGCCAGCGAATCGTATTGGTGGAACTCCTGATAAACAAGTCCTGTTTCCTTGAAAGCCTCCGCCCGCTCGAGTCGTTTCGAAAAGAGGCTTTCGACCAGGACCTCGTCCTGTGGCCGGCGATTCAGTCTCATGGCCTCGAGCTCCATCCACTCTATGGCCTCCGCGCACCACTCCTGTGGAGGCCACTCATGCCCGCCGTCGAAAACCTCGATTCGATGAACGACGTCGAGGCCATCGAGGGTCGAGTCGAGCTTGATGAGCTCGTCGTGATTGAAGTCGGTATTGCCGGCGAGACCGAAGAAAGAAAACCGCATTCCCTTTCTCGGTGGACTGTTCGGCGAAAAGCCTGCGCCACAAGCGATGACGCCCGTCACCGAGCCCGGAGCAGCATCCGCCATGAGGCAGGCCAGTCTCGCCTCCCCCGAAAAGCCCGCCATGTAGACACGTTTATTGTCGATTTGAAATCGTAGGTGGGTGTCCCTCCACAGAGCGCGAACCGCCTTCATCGCCGGTTCGATCGGCCCGTCACTCTGTGTGTCGTAGGAACTGGCGACGATGTAGCCGTATTGCTCCGCAACCTCCCGGAACCGCTCGAGGGGAACCAAAGCCCGTCCCCGCGCATCCAGGATATAGAGTATGGGCCATCTCTTCTTCGAGTTATAGCTCGAGGGTAGATAAAGCGCATAGGAATAGTCGGGGTCTTTGCAGACGACTTTTTCGACAACCTCGCCGGTCAGGTAATTCCGGCCGGGCTGGGCCACGCGGGCGAAGAGCTCGGTCCCAGCAAACAGCAGGCCGACAACGGCAACCCAGTGGTGAAAAAAGCGCATCGCTTGATTCTACCGCAAACGGAGATGACCGCCGGGGTACTACCTTGTCTCACTCACCGATTCGATGAAATCCGTTTCGTATCGCTTCCAAATATCCGTTGCGATGGCCAAGGGAAGGATCATGGGCACCGTGTAGGTGTGGAAATTGTTGGCGTAGAGATACTCTCGAGACCGAAATACGTGGCTCGAGAATCCCCGCGGCGAGAGGATAAGCGGCTTCGAAAGCTCCTTTTTCAACTCTACGAGACGCTCCAAGAGATACTCGGAAAGGTAGGGCACTTGATAATACAGAGCCGTCAAGATGATGTCCGTTCCGGGGTCCGCGTCCAGAATCCTCAAGGCTTCGAGTAGGCGGTCATCATCGCAATCGCCGAAGAGATCCACCGGATTCCCACCGAGCCGTCCAATGATCCGGTCCCGTTCCTCCTCCGACATCGACTGGATCTTCCCGCCGAGAAGCCCCTGAAAAGCCTTCACCGTATCCGGCGCAAACGACGCGAGCTCGAGATCGTGTTCCGTGACCTGGTCCGCCAAGAGGATAGCGGCGCCTCCACCGACGCTGACCACTGCCACGCGCTTCCCCATCGCGCGGGGCTGCGTAGCCAGAATGGAGATGAGGTTGATGAGAAGCTTCGGGTCCTCGGTCAGCTCTTCTAAAAGGTAGATGCCTGCCTGTTCGCAACAAGCTTTGAATGCCTGGAAGGAACCCGCGAGAGACGCGGTGTGAGACATGGTGGCGGCGGCCCCACCCGCCATGCCGCCCTTGATGGCGATGATCGGCTTGCGCTGGCTAATACGTTTGCCGACCTCCATAAACTGCAGTCCGTTGGTGAGGCCTTCCAAATAAAGGGCGATGAGTTGGATCTTCGGATCGTCCCCCATTTGAGCCAGAAGCTCGGAGATGGCGATGCCGGAGGCGTTTCCACAAGACACCCAGCGTCCTACAGAGAGATTGTCCGCTTCGAGCATCTCCAGGAGCTCGAGTCCTATCCCTCCACTCTGCGAGATGATGCCCAGACCACCCGGCCTCCGGAGCGAAGCCGTTCGTTGCTCGGGAATGAACAGGGTGTTGAGCCCGGAGTAATTGTCGATCACACCGAGTCCGTTGGGACCGATATAAATCACATCATGCTTGTTGCTGATACCAACCAGCTTTTCTTCGAGGTCGTTCCGGCCGATTTCGGCGAAACCATCGCTCACCACGACGGCGCCCCGTCCCCCCATCGTGCAGAATTCCTCGAAATTCTCGATCGTCCTCTCGGGATTCACGGCAAAGACACCCACATCGGGCACTTCGGGCAGCTCTTTCAAGCTCGGATAGCAACGGCGTCCGAGCAATGAGTCGTACCGGGGATTGACGGGATAGAGCTTTTCGACCCGACTCGAATTCTTCAAAATGATTCCGCCGATGGTCCCCGGTCGCGAGGCGCCCACCACCGCGACCGAACGAGGGTTGAATACCGAGTCCAAGCTCTTCATGCGATTCGAAGACAGGTCCTGGTAACGAGGATGAGCCACGGGCGCCCCTTGGATGAGACGAGCATCGACGATGGCGAATCCCTTCTCGTAAACGATGACCGGATTCAAGTCCAGCTCGTTGATTTCCGGGTGCTCGATCATGAACCGAGAGACCTTGATGGTGAGCTCCACCACGGCCTCCTTGTCGAGAGACGGGCCGCGGAATCCGTCCAAGATCCTCCCCGCTTTGGTGCGCGAGAGCATCCGGCGGACGTCGTCCGGTTCGAGGAGACCCACGCCGGGCGCGACGTCTTCGAAGAGCTCGACGAAACGGCCGCCATGACCCACCATGGTCACGGGACCGAAGCAAGGATCCTGCTGAGCCCCGATAATGAGCTCGAATCCCGATTTGGCCATTTTCTGAACCAGAACCGCCTCTAATTCGGCGCCAGCGGCCTCCGTGTTTCGCAGGATGTTTTCGTAGGCCCGGATGGCGTCCGGTTCCCCTCCGAGTTCGAGAAAGACCACACCGACATCCGTTTTGTGGATGATACCGGAGGCTATTCCCTTGAGAACGATGGGAAAGCCCAAGGTTTCCGCGGCGGCCTTCATCTCCTCGATGTTTTCAACTTCCTCCCCGAGAATGGGAATCTCATATCCGGATAGCAGGTCCCGGCTCTCTTTGAATCCAAGTTGTCGACCGCTCATGAGCTCACTCTCCTTAATCCATCACAGAAAACCTTGGTTCCTCGTGTTCCGGATCCTACACCATTCCTTAATAACATCCGGCTCCCTTTCGTGTCGCGCGAACTGCTCGAGTTCTGATAGTATGCCGCCGGAGTCTTAGAATTATGGAGAATACGGAAAAAGCAAAACTGGATGAGGCCTTGGGAGAGGTTATGACCCGTTTTCGTAACTTCTTCCTGCAGAATATGGACGAGGATCATGTTCCTTTTCGTCATCGGGACGATTTTGTAGCTCCCTTGGTGACCATCATGGGACACACCTACGGCGCCCGCATCGTGGCCGGCGATTCGACCGATTTGGCGGTGGAAATCAGCGCCAACGTCTATGACGATGAGTTCGATCTGGAGAGGTTCGAAGCGAGGATCGAGGCTGCTCACCAACCTGAGAGAGTGAAGAAAACGGTCAAGAACTTCATGTCGCCCGATGACCCGGACTACGTTGGGAAAAAAGGCCACAAAAGGTTTCCGGCCCTTTTTTCTTGCAACTACGAGAGCGACCTCGTTTTGGATAGAAAGAACAAGAAATCGGCCAGCAAGGTCACTGGGAAACTCGTCGATACCGTCCTCACCTTAAAATACTGGATTCAACCGGACCAACTAGCTCATGTAACCGAGGATCTCGTTTTTTTCAAGTCGGCTGTCTACTTCTATTGCCTCAGAACGTTCGTGCTGGCGTACCACGAAAGTCTGATCTCGGACTGATTGGGAAGCTAGTGAAACAAAGGGACAGGTCCCTTTTTGACAGCGGGAAGTCAAATCGGTCAAAAACGGACCAGTCCCTTTCACGGCCTACAGATTCTTCTCCATGAACTCCCAGTTGACCAGATTCCAGAACGCCTCGATGTACTTGGGACGGGCATTTCGATAGTCGATATAGTAAGCGTGCTCCCAAACATCGCAGGTCAGAATCGGCTTCTGCCCCTTTGTCGTCGGGTTATCGGCGTCCTTGGTCTGTACGATGGCGAGCTTGTCGCCGTCCTTCACGACCCACGCCCAGCCCGAGCCGAACAGAGTGGCTGAAGAGTTGCTGAACTGCTCTTTGAACTTCTCGAAGGACCCGAAGCTCTTATTGATGGCGTCGGCCATAGCGCCGGCGGGCTCACCACCACCGTTGGGAGACAGGCAGTTCCAGTAGAAGGTATGGTTCCAAACTTGAGCGGCGTTGTTGAATACTCCGGGCTCTCCCTGAGATTCTTTGACCATGTCTTCCAGAGACATCTTCTCGTACTTACCGCCCCCGATGGCGGCATTGAGCTTGTCCACGTAGGCTTTGTGATGTTTCCCGTAGTGATACTCGAGGGTCTCCTTGGAGATGTGCGGACTGAGTGCGTCCATATCAAAAGGCAGTTTTGGTAATTCGATACTCACGATTGACCTCCTTCTAACTAACTATCTTCGACTGTCCAGGTAAAATCGGTACGTCCCCGACCGTGCAGGTTCACTGGTTTTAATGGCCGTGCCGGGAAGTGATATTCGCTCGCCGGTTTCCCCCAGAAATCAATGAGCGCTCGGTAAGAAGTTTCAACTCCCCTGAAGAATATCCAAACAATGATCCGCTAAAACCCACCCAAAACCTACCTTAGACGAGTCCCAGTGTCAAAAAAAACCGTCTTCAGAGCCGATATTAGAAGAAACGGATCGAATAGTTGAACAGGATTCCCCGCCCCATCTCCGGGGCGATGTTCTTGATAAAGGACGTGTGGAGCCGGTAGAGCTCGTTAGTCAAATTGTAGGCTCGTACCGAGAAGGTGTGAGCCAAATCCCGGCGGGCCCAAAGGTAAGAAGCGAAGACATTGAAGACCGCGTAGCCGTCGGTCGGCGTCTCGTTGATGGAGACCTTGTCCTGCTCTGCCGCCAAGACGAGCTCCGGTTTAACCGTGAGGCCCCCGTAGGGAATCTCGACCGAAATCCGCCCATGCAGAGGTGGAATTCTGGGTAGATATTCGTCCCGAGCCGTCAGCTTGGCATCGACGTAACCCAGGTCCAGGTTGAGCAAAACGTGCTCGTGTAGCTTGAACGTCGCCTCGGCATCGGCCCCTACGAACCGACTGTCGCCCTGGAGGAACGGAGCCACCCGAAGCCCGTCCACGATGATGTCGGTGAACGAGGGAAAGACGAAGTTGGCGATATCGTAATAGTAAACGCTGACACCGCCGCTCACTCGGCCCGCCTGGGTTCTCAGTCCGACATCCAGGCCAATGGACCGCTCTTTTTCCAGATCCGGATTTCCAATCTCGAAGGCCAGGTTGCCCACGTGCGGACCAAAATTGTAAAGCTCCTCGAGTGCCGGAGCTCGACTCGACACGGTGAAGTTCGACACGAAGGCGGAATCTGAGCCGATGTCGTGGCGATATCCAACGGATCCCGAAAAACCGGCAAAACTCCGCGGCCGTGTTGCCGGAGGCTCGAGCTCCTCTCCTCCGAATGCCCCTCACCTTCATCCTCGTGCCCGGACTCATGCCCGTGTTCGAGCGCGCGTTGCTCAGGATCGTATTTGTTGTACTCGATCCGACCCCCGAACTGGATTCGGGCCGCGGGATTGAGCGCCACTTCCTCGTAAACAAAGCCGGCAAAGGCCGCTTGGGTTGTGGGAGGTGCCAGCGCCTCCTCACCGGTCACGACGTAGTCACGAAATTTCGTCCACACCCCGAATTTTCCCGAAAAACGCTCCGTTTTCCTCTGCTCGATCTCGGCCCGGCCGATGTAGACTCCATTATCGAAGCTCGTTCCAACATTCTCGACGCCATCGACGAGCTCTAACTCGTCGTGATGCCAGTCGAGGTAGTTGAACACCACCCGGAAAGATTCGACGAAACGGATCTCGAGATTTCGCATACCCACGTCGAAACGTGCGCTTTGGCGGCGGCTGTCGAGATCGACCTGGAGTTGTTCCTCCTCGAGCTCCTCTTCTCCCTCGTGCTCTTCACCTTCATGCTCGTGGGCGTGGAGAGCCCCGATACCCGGCACACCGTAACGCCCGTCCTCGATTTGATATCCGAAGCTGAAAAAGGTCCTGTCGGTGAAGTATCCAAATCCGGCACGTCCCGTCGATAAACGCGTCTTGGAGTTATCGACCTTGCCTTCCGGCGTGTCGTAGTCACCCGAGCGACGGGCTCCCCCTCCGGCCCACAGCGACCAGTTCTCTTGGGTATGTTGAACGCTTCCGTTGAAACCCGCCTGTTCGTTCGCCGAACCAAAATCTCCACCGACCTGTCCGTCGGTCCCCACGTGCTTCGCGTGATAAAACGTGTCGTGGGGGGTGACCGCATTGACCACACCGCCGATAGCATTGCTGCCGTAAAGCAAAGTCGCCGGACCGCGCACAACCTCGAGTCGCTCGAGACTGGCCGGGTCGATGGTCACGCCGTGGTCGCCGGACTGGCTGGAAAGATCTCCGGTACGGATGCCGTCCTGCATGATGAGGACACGGTCCCCGTCGAAGCCGCGAATGATGGGGCGAGAGCTTCCCGGTCCGAAAGACCGCTTGGAGACGCCGGGCTCTTCTTCCAAGACCTCGCCGATGTTCACCGCCATCTTCTCTGCGATGTCCATCGAATCGAGACTCGTCACCGTGGTGAAGGCTTCGAAGGTCGTCGTCTCACCCACGCTCGCGGTGACCGTGATACTCTCGTGCACCGGCGTCAAGGTCATCGTGATCTCGAGCTCCGTGACCTTGTCGGCCTCGACCTCGACGGTGATTCTCTCCGAGTTCAAATGCTGCCGGAAAGCCAAAAGTTCTTGCGGCCCGACGGGGACGTTATCCAACTCGAATCGACCCTCGACGTCGGCAAAAACCGTCATTCCCATCCCGACGATGAACACTTCTGCCCCATGAATCGGACCACCCATCGATCCAAGGGTCACGGTACCTCGGATGGTTCCTTTCTCTTCCGCAGGAGGTGCCTCTGTCTCTTTCGCGTGTGAAGCTTGGCAGAATGATGGAGCGAGAAGCACAGCGAGCAGCCAAGCGAGACGTTTAGGGGAAATCACGAGTTACCTCCTGGAAGACTCAATCGCGTCAAACATACCACTATAACGATGTATTTTATCTCATTCATCCTCATACCCGGGTGGAATGGACTCACCAAAATACTTGCTTCGCCCCACGGACTCAAGCGCGAAAAAAGTAGGCCAGGCTGTGGTAAGAGAAGAACTCAAGAACCCGAGAACCCAAGAACTGAAGGTAGGCGCTCCAGGCTTCGCCTGGCGAAAGAAGTCAGCCTCCGCCAGGTCTACGGCGGACCGGCGAAGTCATTGACATTAGCAGACGGAAGGCGAACGCGGGTATCCATACTACAATCCGTGCGGACCTCTAGCTTCCACCGCGATAACGAGCTAATATCCCGATCCCGAGAGCCTTTAGTCACAGGAGGAAATGCCCATGCTCAAACCCGGCGACCCGGCACCCGATTTCCAACTTCCTACAACGGCGGGAGCAGAAACCGCTCTGAAGGATCTTCGCGGCCGCAAGGTCGTGCTCTATTTTTATCCAAAGGATCAGACGCCAGGCTGTACAACTGAAGCCTGTGATTTTCGGGATAACTCGAGTCACATCCGACTGGCTGGTGCAGAAGTTCTCGGAGTCTCCAAGGACTCTCTTGGCTCCCACGAACGATTCCGCGAAAAATACGATCTGCCCTTCGATCTGTTGTCGGACCCGGACAACTCGGTAGCCACCGCTTACGGCGCCTTCGGCGAGAAGATGATGTACGGCAAGAAGGTCGTGGGAACGATTCGCTCGACTTTTCTCATCGACGAAAACGGCAAAATCGAAGCGGTCTGGTCGCCTGTCAGGGTCAAGGGTCACGTGGAAAAGGTGCTGGCCACACTCGAGGGCGAACCGACCACCCCCGCAAAAACTTCGCCGACACGGAAAGTGACGACAAAGAAAACTGGGGCAAAAAAATCCGCCGCGAAGAAGAAAACCGTGACTAAAAAATCGAAGGGTCCAGCCAAAAAATAAGTTCCTTTTTTCGGGTGGAGAGGCGCCCCTACAACTCGCGTTCTGGTAGTCCCGAACGAGTCTTCGAGTGGGGCGCCCGCCTGGCAAGCGCGAGGAGTGAAGAATATCTAGATATTTGAGCTCGAGACGAGCCAGGGGGATGGATCGGCGGCCCAAAACGGGAAGTTATTCTTAGTTGGGCCTAAGTAAACCGCAAGGAAAAACTCAAGATCCCTTGCCGGTCTCGCTCCCGGCGGCTCGGAAGGTGGCCAGTCTCTCTTCGGCCAGCGCGGTTCGAGGCAAAGCCCTAAGCAAGGACGCCAAGCGGGTGAACCGGGCGTCTTCGTCGAGTCCGACGGGCACGTCGTCGCCGCCCCGTGAGGGCATGTCGAGCTCCGGCAAGGCCAAACGATCCCGCACCGTTATGAGCTCTTCCAAAATGACCTGCTGCTCGTCGTCGCCTTCGGTCAAAGTCAACTCGAGTCGATTCTCGAGCACCGCCGCAAGTCCGGGCAGATGTTTGGCTTTTCGGAATGCGCGCTCCGCTTCGTTGATATGCTTGCGGGAGGATCCGAGATCGCCCCGATCCAAATCGGCGCGCCCCTCTACGAGCTCGATCTCGGCGAGACCGCTCACCTCGCCACCTGCTTGAAAGGTGCGCCGGGCCTCCTCCCACCACGTACGCGGCCATTTCGAAATTCCCATCAGCGTAGGAATCGACTCCGAGGTACAACGCGGCTCTCGCGGCGAGGTCTTGATGCTCGGGCGCTCCGGCATCGCTCCGCACCGCAGTCGAAGTCTTTCGCGCGCCGCAGCCCACCTTTCCTCCAGCAGGTCCTGCAATGCCATGTTGAATCGTGCCTCGAGCCACGGACGGCGATCCGGTAGCTCTTCCGCAAAGTCGAAGCCCGACCGTAGTGAGCATCCGCACGATCTCGGTTCCCGAGATCCCGCTCGAGATTGCCTAGAAAGACCAGGGCTCGCGCTTGGCCGGCCTGCTGGTCGTAGATCCGGTAAACCGATACGGCCGAATCCAAGTCGGCCCTGGCGCGAGACCAGTTGCCCACCACCGATTCCAAACGACCGCGAGCAAGAAGCGCGGAAGCTTCGCCGCCCCCGTCTTTGATTTCGCGGAAAATTCCTAGACTCGATTCCGTATTCCTGCCGAGCTCGATCCCATTGCCCCCGCGCTTCCATGGCTCTGCCTCTTTGAAGAAGCGACTCCGCCCGGGCCTGCGCGGCGGAGACCCGTTTCTGCTCGGCTCGTGTTTCCTCGACCGCGGTCTGGATACTCTCGACCTGCCGGCCCATCGAATTCGAAAGGCGTGTCCACCATGGACCGATTTGTTCCTTGACTCGTTCGGGGCCGACCGCGACCACGTAAGAAACGATACCGGAAAAGACGAGAATAGAAACGAGCCATCGAGACAGGCGACCTGATCGCGGTGGCTTAGCCAAAGTCTCGAGTACAGCGGGCGGATCGACCGCCGTCTCCGACGGACTGGTCGTCTTCTCGACTCTAGCCGCGGTCACGGCCGACGGCGGAATGGATATCGAGGTGGCGTCTCCCTCGGCCGGCGTTTGCTCCGCCGGAACGGTGACCCGTGTGGGTCGGCGGTCCTCGCGAACCGCAGCCATGTCCTCGGCAAAAGCTCGACCCGAGGGGTAGCGATCGTCTCGGGCTTTGGTCATAGCACGCGCGAGAACGCCGTCCACATCGTGCGGGATGCCTTCCACCACTTCGGACGGCGGCCTAGGATCCTTGTAGAGCACGAGCTCTGAGACAGCCTTGATATCGGGAGCCTCGAACGGAGGTGTGCCGACGATCAAGTTGTACAGGAGCGTTCCGAGTGCGAAAAGGTCACTCCGACCGTCGAGCTTCTCGCCCTGAAGCTGCTCCGGTGACATGAAATAGGGCGTACCCAGCACGACACCGTCCTGCGTCAGCTCGGAAGCTCGCATCTTGGCGATCCCAAAATCAGTGATCTTGAGCTCACCTTTCTTGCTAACCAGCACGTTCGCTGGTTTGATGTCACGATGAATGATCCCGTTCTGGTGGGCATAGTCGAGTGCCCCCGCCATGGAGATCGCCAAATCGAAGGCCTCGTTCCAGGGAAGTCGCTTTCGTCTCGCCACGGTGGTTGCCAACGACTCGCCTTCCACGAGCTCCATAGCAATGAAGGGTGTTTCCGTTTCGTCGTCGGTGGCGGCATCGTAAGTCACTACGATATTTGTATGAAGCAGTTTCCCGGCAATTCTCGCTTCCTGGAAGAATCGCGCGAGATAGTTCTTACGCTGCGGTTCGGGAACAGTATCGGGAAGGAGAATCGTCTTGACGGCTATTTCGCGATCGATGACCGGGTCGTAGCCACGATAGACGACACCCATCGTACCGCGGCCGATCTCACCACGAATCTCGTAACGCCCCAGGGCGCTCAGTTTCACGTTTATAACTCGATTTTCAAGAGGTTCGATCGATTGTAACACGAGGTGGACCCTGTTCACACCGCGTGTCACCGATCTCGCCGGCCACTGAGGTTGACTCGATGCCGAGCTAATCTGATAATGGTCTTGTCCCTTTTTTCCATTAAGGAGTAACGATCATGGCCGTCGTCTGCTCGAGTTGCGGTCACACCTTCGACGATACACAACTTCCCGCCATGCCCGGTATCAGGGTCATCTGTCCAAAGTGCGGTAGTCCCGTGGACATGTCCGCCACGATGCCTATTGGCCAAGAGGCCATCGGCACACTCGAAAGCCAGAAAGTCACCGGCGGCGCTCTTTCCAACGTCAAGCGATACGCTGTCGTGGTACTCGAAGGTAAAGCTAAAGGTCAAGTATTCCAACTGAGCAAGGCCAACGTGACGATCGGCCGTATCCAGTGTGACATTACGCTCAATGACACCGAGGTGTCCCGACAACACGCTTTGCTGACCGTTCACGGCAGCGAAGCCCGGCTTCAAGACCTGGGCAGCACCAATGGAACCTTTGTCGGCGAGTCCCAGGTTCAGGAAGCTCAGCTCCAGGATAAAACCGAGTTTCGGATTGGCAGTCACCAACTCATGTTTGTGGTCGCCGATCAAAATGAGAATTTTCCCACGCATTGATTCCGTGGGATCTCGTACGCTTTCAGTCCAATCCCGAAATTGAGTGGAGGAGCTCATGGCTAAATTCATGGTGATTCTCGTCCTCATCCTCGCCGTCGTTGTCGGCGCGCTTTACTATTTCGTCCATGCACCGCAGCAAGAAGCTCTTCAAACCGCTCGTCGAGAGGCGAGTATTTCCGCTCAAGAAGCTTCGTCCCTTCGCAGCAGGGTGACCGATCTCGAGGAGATGCTGGAAAACCTCCGCCAGACAAGCGCAGAGCTCGAAGCCCAGATAAAAGAAAAGGAAGAGGTTCTGGCTGCTCTTCAGGCCACGCAGGAAGAGCTCCGGGGCGAGCTCGAGCAGGAAATCGCCGACGGAAGAATCCAGGTGGAGCGCCTTCGCGGTCAACTGCGCGTGCAGATGGTCGACGAGATTCTATTCGATTCGGGGGAAACCTCGCTCAAGTCCGCTGGTGTGGAAGTGTTGAACAAAGTGGGTGCGGTATTGAAAAAAGCCGAGAACAAGCTAGTCATCGTGCAAGGGCACACCGACAACGTGCCGATCAAAGGCCGACTCGCCGAGCGATTCCCGACGAATTGGGAGTTGTCCGCCGCCAGGGCCGTCAACGTGGCCCGGTTTCTTCAAGACACAGCGGGTCTCGATCCGACCCGGCTCTCCGCTGCTGGATTTTCTGAGTATCAACCTAAGGATGACAACTCCACGGCTGAGGGTCGTCAGAAGAACCGTCGCATCGAGATCGTGCTGGCTCCCCTACCGGACGAGCCGTCGCCGGAAGAATAAAAACAAGCCGGCCAAATTTGACAGGCCAACCTGTCACGAGGTCTCAGTCTGCGGCGGACTGGAGGACCCGGTTCCCTTCTGGAACAAACTCTCCGTCTCCGGCGACAGGAGTACCCACAATCCGTAGACGCCCAGGGCCGTGCCGATGGGAATGTTCAAAAGCTTGATCACACAGAGAATGAGACCAAGGATACGGGCCCAGTTCTTGAACTTGACGATACCGATACCGGCCACGATTCCCGGCACAGATAAAATCGAGACAAAGAAAAAAAGAGCGGTGGCTACAAATCCCAAAATGGGTACCGCGATCCGGGCGTCGGGTTCGCTCTGAGCCGCCACTCCCACGATCGCCGCCGCCCCTCCGAAAATGAATAGCACAATAAAGGCGCCGAGCAGACCCAGCGCGCCAAAGACGATGAACAAGACGCCGAGAATCGTTACGTGTTGTTGCATAACGCTCTCCTAACGAACTCCGGATGATGACGGTGAGTCATCGAGCCGTCTTCCGGTTCCCTTCTGCATTCTGCCTTCTGTCTTCTGTATTCTACTCATCAATCAAGAAACTCCTGCGCCCAGCGTTCGAACACCATGAGCGGAAACAAACGGTGGGCGTGATTGGCGCGACCCGAAACGTGCTCGGTGATGTTCCGTTCGACAGCCGCCCATCGGAAGAGTCCGCGTCGGCGGATGTTCTCTTCGGAAAGGAGCTCCCGCATCATCGGCTCGAGCTCGTGGCGCAGCCAATTCTTCAACGGAATGCTAAAACCCTCTTTGCCACGATTGAGGATGGTCTCGGGAAGAATCCCCTTCATGGCTTGCTTCAGAATGTACTTGCGGGTTGTGCCCTTGAGCTTCATTCGTCCGGGCATACGGAAAGCGAGCTCGATGACGTTGCGATCGAGAAACGGAGCGCGCGCCTCGAGCGATGTGGCCATGCTCATCCGGTTGACCTTGACGAGAATGTCATCCGCCAAAAAGATCTTGAAATCCGCATAGAGCTGCCGATTGAGGAGGTCGCCGTTCAGCCCCCCAAGAGCTCGCACAACGGGGAGAGCCACATCGAAAGAACGAATCCCCTGCTGGAGCTCATCCGTATAGAGCTCTTGCTTCTCGGCCGCAGAAAGATGCCACAACCACCTGTAGTGCTCTAGGTTCGGCGGCTCCGTAGCGCCGGTCAAGAAACGCTTGGTCTTGTTGATAAGGCCTTTTTTCTTCTCAGTCGGTGGAAAAACTTCACTCATCGTGGCGAGCGCTTTTAGAGCGGTTCGCCCTGGGAACCGGTCGAGGGTTCGGCAGATTCGATCGGCCAGGTACCAGTCGTAGCCTGCAAAAAGCTCATCGCCCCCATCACCGGAAAGAACGACCGTGACATCCTGAACCGCAACTTCCGAGACGAGGTAGGTCGGAAAAAGTGAGACATCGGCGAAAGGTTCATCAAAATGCACGATGAGCTTGTCGAAAAGCTCGATAGCCTTTGGCTCGATACGATCTTCCCGGTGCTCGGTACCGAAGACACGTGCCACCTCTCGAGCGTAGCTCGATTCGTCGTAGGAACCCTCGCCAAAGCTGATCGAGAAGGTCTTAATAGGACGATCGGAAGCCCGGCTCATATAGGCGACGACACTGCTGCTGTCGATCCCGCCGGAAAGGAACGCCCCCAGCGGGACGTCGCTCATCATTTGAGATTCGACGGCTGAGGCTAAGGTCTCCCGTAGCTCTTCGATCCATTCCGTCTCATTGCGCTCGTGATCGACCTCTACCGGCGCATCCCAGTAACTCCGGGTGGACACCTTCCTCCCCTCGATGACCATGAGATGCGCCGGGGGCAGCTTTCGAATCCCTTGGAAGATCGTGTGAGGAGCGATGATGAACTCGTAAGTCAGGAAGGTATCGAGCCCTTCCAGATCGAGCCGTCGGGGTACGTCGTCACGGACCAGAAGCGCTTTGATCTCCGAGGCGAAAACGAGTTTGTCGTTTCCCTCGTAGTAATAGAAAGGCTTTTCCCCCGCCCGGTCTCGAGCCGCGAGCAATCGCTTTCGTTTGGAATCCCAGAGCGCGAAGGCGAATTGACCGCTGAGGTGGCTCGCGACATCGTCCCCCCAGGTCTCGTAGCCATGGATGACGACTTCCATGTCGGATCCAGTGGCGAATCGATGGCCCCTTTCCGTGAGCTGCTCACGAAGCTCGCGGTAGTTGTAAATCTCACCGTTTCCGACGAAGGCGATGCGACGATCTTCGTTGAAAAGCGGCTGATGCCCACCCTCGACGTCGATGATGGACAAACGCTTCAGTCCGAGCGACGCGCCGGGAAGAGCAACCGACCCTGTGTCGTCGGGACCGCGGTGATGAAGGCGATCGACCATCCGATCGATCTCTTCCAAGGAAGGCGTGCACGCCGGGTCGTGAGGAATGATTCCGGCTATGCCGCACATAGGGTTACCGATGAGCTCAACCGCCCACTTTGGCGGCGACTTTCTCTCCACCCAGCTCAACGAGGAATTTCAGGTAGGGAAAGACCTGTTTCATCGCGGCAGCGTTGATGAAGCAAGGGCTGGCACAGGTCGGACAGATCTTATCGAGAATCTCCTGGCGTCCGGCAAGGTTCTTCGGGTCGTAGTAGCAGGAGTGAGGATCATCCTTGCGAACGTTGCCGATCATGGTGCTGTTCTCGCAATAAAACAGATCTCCGTTTGGATTCAAGAGCAGCCCTTGATCCATCGAGGGGCAGGGCATGGCCCGGCGCATGCCGTTCGAGAACATCTTCACGTAGGCGTGATAAAGAAGCGCATCCCCATCCGTCACGGAGGACTCGCGCACCCGTTTCCGGAAAAACTTGGTGAGTCGGGGAAAATCGTCCGGTTTGAGCTCTGTGGACTCGACGAGCTCCGAGTTGCCAAAGGCCTGGTCCGAGTATCGGGCGATGGCAAAAACAACGTTTAGGTTCTCTTTCTTGCAGAACTCGTAGAGTTTCTCACCGTCCTCGACGTTTTGGCTGGTGAAGGTGAAAGAGACGCCGAAGTTGAACGACTTTCGCTTCTGGAGCTCCTGCATGGCACGAACCGTTTCCATCGAGCGCTCGAAAGCATTCCAGACCCTTCGGATCTTTTCGTGTGCTTCTCCCACCCCGTCGAGGCTGACCCGGGTACCGAAGAGAAAACCGCGCTCGTTGGCCACGTCGATAATCTGCTCGAGCACCGGCACCACCCGCTTGACCACGAACCCGTTGGTGTTCAACGTCATTTTCTTGAGGCGCGGCATGTTGTCGCTCATGATGCGAACGATATCGACCATGTCCTTGCGGAGTGTCGGTTCGCCGCCGGTGACGCCGACGTATTCCATCGAGCGGAACAACTTGTTGCTAAAAGTCTTACGGTACTCCTCGGTGGTCAAATCGTCATGATACGGAAGCTTCCAGGAGTTGCACATGACGCATTTGGAGTCGCACTTGTAGGAAACGTTGAAAATGAGAACCGTCGGCGGGATGGCTTTGAACCGGCCGATGATTTGAGTCTTGGCGAAATCCGCCGGAAGCGAAGGCAGAGTTTTCCTGAAGAGCTTGCCCACGTAGTCGTTTTTTCCGAACATCGCTTTTTCTTCGATGGCGTTTATGTCTCGACGGTCTCGGTTCCTTCTTGCCCTCTCGCCGGTCTTTCAAAGGCTTGGTTGGCAAACCCGCCGCGACATGGTAGTCGGGGATATCCTTCAAAACGACCCCGCCCGCGCCAATAATAGCATGTTGACCAATTCGGACTCCGTCCGCAACCACAACGTGCGCACCCAGCCAGCAGCCGTCCCCGACGGTGATCCCCCGCACGGTCCGCCCCTGGTGCGCCACCGGGATATCGGTTCGGTCGTAGATATGGTCTCCTCCGACACAATAGACGTAGGCGGCAAACAGCACGTCTTTGCCCACCCGAACATCGCCGGCTGAGAAGATCTCGCAGTTGAATCCGAGATTGGCTCGCTCCTCGAGATGGATGTTTCCGTTCTTGCAGGAGAGGATGGTATTCCGTCCGATAAAGACCCCGTCTTCGAGGTCGATACCCCGGTTGTCCGTACCCTTGGCATCGAGAACACAGTTGTCGTCGATGACGACGTTGGAACCGATGCGGATCTTGTGGGGATGGCGAAGGACAACGTTTTGGCCAAACATGACGTTCCGACCGCAGCTCCCCAACAGTAATGGATAAAGCTTGCTTCTCAGGAACAAACCTAGGGCCCCGGGAAGCCAGGAACAAATCAACAGGATCAGCTCATATTTGACGAGCGGCACAAAGCCGGTCTTCCCAATGACAAGCTCGCAATATTTGGCGACCTTGCCTTTTCGCTCGTCGAAGAGCTCCTTCTGAATAACGGTGATTCTCGGATCGTGCTCTCGCATGGGGCGTATTTTACTCGGTACAGTAAGAAATCAAGAATTCAATGTCTGACCCCATGTTAAATCTTTAAAATGGAATAGTTTAGGTCAAACAAGAATTCAAGATATCAAAGTCTGACCCCGCTAGAGCCAACCTTGTTGGCGGTACCAGGCGAGGGTTTGGCGGATGCCGTCCTCCAGATTAACTTGCGGTTGCCAGCCTAGGACGCGTTTGGCCTTGTCGATGCGGAAGGCACGGTCCTTGAGGAAAAAGTCGAGTGCGACGGGGGTACAAAGGAGGTTCGATACCCAAGGGACGGAGCAATTTCTCGCATACCACCGACGCTGCCAGGACGGGGGTCGCGGGGACGCGAATCCAGGGGGGCCCCACTCCGGCTTCGCGGGCGATGAGGTCCACAAGCTCCTTGACCGTCGTATAGGTCTCGCCAGCTAAAATAAAAGCCTCGCCTCGGGCTTCGGCGGTCTCGGCGGCCCGCATGAATCCGCGCGCCACGTCCTCGACGTGAGTCAGGTGATAGAGCACACGCCCGGGTCCGATCATGGGGAAGCGTCTTCGAGCCACGCCGCCGAACAGCTTGAGGAACCGCCGATCTCCAGGGCCGTAGATTCCTACGGGACGAAGGACGACGGCAGGCAAGTTGCGTTCGCGGTGTAGATCGAGAACCACTTTTTCGGCTTCGACCTTGGTCTGCTGGTAGATATCTCCGGGATTGTAGGGAGCGGTCTCGTCAACGGGAGGATTTTCGACCTCACCGTGTACGCCGCAGGTGCTGCAATACAGAAAAGGGATTCCCCCTTCAGCGATTGCCGCCTCCGCCAATCGGCGAGTGCCTTCGACATTGACGTCACGGTAGACCCGGTCGGAAAGCTTGGCTTCCCGGTAAACGGCTGCGATGTGGTAGATGCGTTCGACGCCGCGAACCGCCTTTCGGATGGCGTCGCCATCCGTGAGGTCCCCTTGGGCCTTTTCTATAGGTAGGTCCCCTAGTAGCTCCAATCCGCTGGACGAACGAACAAGCCCCCTCACCTGGTGGCCGTCCTCGGCCAGCAACCGAGCCAGGTGGCTCCCCGTGAAACCGCTTACACCAGTGACGAGAACCTTCAAATAAAAGCTCCGTTTCTGCCCGGGCAAATATAGCCTCGGGAACGATCGAGAACAAGCTCGATGCCGTAAGCTCATAATTAGCAAACATTTCTGGACTTCTGGAGCTCCGCTGTGCTAATCTAAATATTTTGTGGCAGAGACACCTTGGATTAACATTCAGTAACAGGAGGGTACTAAAAAATATGACGACCAGACGAATGAAAAGGCTCGTTGCCCCACTCCTATTCTTGGGCGCGTGGGGTCTACTCCAAGCTTGCGGCGGGGACGACAGCAGCGGCTCCGGGACGGATCCCACCGTTACTATCACCGCCCCCAACATCGTGAGTCCGGCGTCTGGAAGCCAGGTCAGTGAGGTTCGGCCGACTCTGACCGTCACCAATGTGACCGTCAGCAACGGTGTAACCCCCACCTATAATTTTCAGGTTGCTACCGATTCCGGCTTTACCGAAATCGTCGCGCAGGTCTCGGGCGTCGGTCAAGGGAGCGGTCAGACCTCCTGGCAGGTCAATACCGATCTCCCCAGCGCTCAGTTTTTTTGGCGGGCGCGCGGTGACGTGGGAGCAACCCAGGGACCCTACTCGTCGGTGGCCAACTTCACGATAACCGGGGGCGCGCAACCCGGAGACATCGTCGTCATCAACGACCCGCTGACCGACGGAACAACACAAGCCGCTACCAGGGGCGGCGGCACCTTCACTCCTCAGGGATGGAGGATCAACAACAACAGCGATTTCCTTCGCTACGAAGTCAATTCCATCTCGAACGGCTTCGTGATGTGGACCAACTACGGACTAACCCCTCGGGGCGCCAATGCGGATAGTCACATGCTCTTCGGGATGTGGGATCCGAGCGCCGGTGGTTACCGTGCCAATCCCTTCCGGGTCCACGTTCAGAAACTCTGGGGACCCACCCACAATCCTCCTTACGTCAGACTCCGGTGGATCTCGGGCGGTAGGCTGGAAGACGCGGGTATGAACTTTACGGACTGGGATCCCGGTCAGCCCTACACCTGGCGGGTCCAGTGGGGACCGGCAGCAGGCGCCCACACGGCGAGGGTCTTCCTCGACGGCGTTGAAATCTTGCAGATCCGTTACAACCGGCCTTACTCACCCAACACACATTTCATTGAGTTTGGTGTTGCGGAACGTAACGAGTCTGTCCTCGACGCGGTTTATTCCAACATCTTGATTGGTCGAAACCAGTAGAGCAGGATCTCCGATGATGTGGAAAGTGTATAAATCTATCTCCCTATCGGTTGTGCTATCCATCGCCGCACTTTCGGGGTGCGGCGGGGGAAGCGACTCCCCCACCGGTCCGAGCACCACCATCAGCGCACCTACTCCGGTCAGCCCGACCTCGGGTACTACGGTAGCTGAGAATCAGCCGACACTAACGGTGAACAATGTCTCGGTGAGTGATGGGAGCGCACCCACCTACACATTTCAGGTTGCGACCGACTCGGGATTCGGCAACATCGTCGCCCAGGTGAGCGGCGTCGGACAAGGGGAAGGTCAGACATCGTGGACCGTCTCCACACCGCTTGGAACGGGCCAGCACTTTTGGCGGGCCCGAGCCAGTGCTTCGAGCACCGACGGGCCTTTCTCGTCAACCATCGACTTTCAGGTGGCCACCGCTTTCCTTTCGACGGAACCTCGGGAAGGGGTGGTGCTCTTCGACCCCCTGACCAATGGTTCCTCGGTTGGTGACGTCTCCGGTGGCGTATTCACCGAGCAAGGGTGGTTAGTTCAAGCTAGCTCCAACTTCATCGTCTATGACCTTCCCACCGTAGAGAACGGATCGCTAGAGTTTGACGTCACCGGCCTCGACATCCGGAATCCCACCCGTGACCCCAGACACCTCTTCATCATGTGGGACCCGAGCATCAGCAGCGATTTCACCCGAAATCGTTACCGCGTGAGCCTTCAGAAGCTCGACGGCCGATCTTCAATCAACGACCGATTCTTGCGGCTGAGATTCATCTCACAGGGGCGACAGATCGACGATTTCAGCACCTTCCGAGGTTGGATTCCCGATAGAACCCATCACATTCTCTTCGAATGGGGGAGGGAAGGAGACGTCATGGTCGCCAGATTATTCGTCAACGATGACGAGAAGATGTTCTTCGAGTACCGCCGAGCCTACAATCCCGCCCAGCACCGGATCGAGCTGGGTGCGGCGGTTCGGGCCGAGACTCCGGAGAACGCCATCTATTCGAACGTCGTCGTGACTTCACGCTAGTAAGCGTTTTTCGACCCAAAAGGGCGGAGAGGAAGAATCTTCTCCGCCCTTGGCATTTTGGGCAGGATCAACGTGAATCGTCGGGCCAGTGAAAGTTCTCCACCAACATCAGATCGGCCGAGAAGTTGACTTCGGTATACAGAATCCAACGACCATCCGGGGACACCGTTATGCCTTCAGCACGGATGATGCCCTCGACGAGGGTTTCGCTTTTCCCCGTTTCGAAGCTCGAGAATTGAAGGCTCATTGCACCCATGGGCCTCGGGCCGGGGTGCGCCGCAAAATAGATGCCCTGATCCACCGCAACGAAAGCGCCATAGTGAATCTTAGCATCGAGCACCATCTCTTCTTCGCCGCCGTCCGCCGGTATTCTCCACAACGACCCCGCCGGGTCGTAGCTCTTCACATAGTAAATGAACCGGCCATCGGGTGATTCGCGGGGAACGTCTCCGCCCTTCGTGGTGAGCTGGACGGCCTCGCCGCCATCGGCGGGCATGCTCCATATCTCCAGCCTTCCGCTGCGGGTGGAAGAGAAATAGACCGAGCGACCGTCGAGCGACCACCACGGCCAATAGTCCCCAGCCGGGTGATCGGTGAGACGCGTGGCTTCTCCTCCGTTCGCACCGATCCGGTAAATGTCAACCTGTCCCTCGGATTCGGACCCAAACAGAATCTGATCACCGTCTGGTGACCAACTCGGCATGCTCGTATTTGGACCGCCAAACTGCGTCAACGGGGCGGCATTCGAGCCATCTGGGTCACATACCCAGATCTCGCGGGTCCCCGACCGATCCGAGGCAAAAGCAATTCGACTGCCGTCGGGGGAAAACTGCGGCTGAGACTCCGCCCGAGTGGATGAGATCAGATTGAGTGGCGGACCGACCTCATGGTTGTCGTCCGGCAGTTCAATCGTCCAGATATTCGGATCCCAATTCTCCTCGGTATAGGCTAGACGGGTACCGTCGCTAGAGATTGACATCACATCGGCCCGTTTTCCGAAGTCGGGATGACGCTCAGGCGCACTGAATTCCCCCGACGCAACCCTGATTCTCCACAAATCCCAATCTCCCTCGGCCGACTTTCCACTGAAGAGAATGTCGCCGTCTGGACTCCATACAGCAGTTCCGATTCTCCAACCACCTGTGACGAGTTGGTGAGGCTCGCCGACCGGTTCGAGCTCTTTGCCGAGGCTGATGAGGCAAAGATGACTGCTCCCCCGGCTGGCCACGCGTCGTTTGAAAGCCAGAGCTCGACCGTCCTGAGAGAAGGCGGGGGCCACATCACCGAGGATCCCTTCGGGTGGGAAGGTCAGCTTTCGCCTCTCACCAGTGTTGACGGAGAGCAGAAATAAACGTAGGGGATCGCCGGGAGAATCTCTGTCCGGCATCACCAGCCACTGACTGTCCGGGGACCAGGTTAGATTAGGAGCACCGCTGGAGACGTCCGAGTGGGCCTTATTAATGGTTTCGGTGAGTCGGCGTTCCCGCCCCCCCAGGGCAGGTATCACCGAAACGCCGGGGGGATTAAAAGGAAGAAACGCGATGAAGCGCCCGTCCGGGGACCAGGCACTATGCCAATTGTAGCCATCGGTGGTCAGGCGAAGAGGCTCTCCCGGCCCGATCAGTTTGACATAGATGTCCCAGCCCGTATCCCGGTTCCCCCACGTAAAAGCGATCTGACTGGCGTCCGGGGAAAAGCTACCTCCGCCCTCATAGCCCGGGTAGGTGGTCAGTGGAACAACTTGCATGGGAGGCCGTGGAGACTCCGTGGCGGAAGTACCTGCCCGAGATTTGATGTAGGTGATGAAAGCCACGGCGACCAGTAAGATGAGAGTTGTACCGGCAGCCCACCGGCCCCACCTCAATCTCCTCTTGGGGACCGACAGTACCCGTCCAGACTCTGCCGATTCGAGGATTTCCTCGAGCTCCACCCGCACATCGGCCATCGACTGGAACCGCCGCTCCGGATCTTTCCGGAGACAACGCTCCACAATCCTTTCCAGATCGGGAGGAATCGATGGCACCGTTGCTGTCACTCGCTCCGGCTCGTCTCGAATAATGGAGGCTATCACCGAGCCCACGTTATCTCCCGTAAAGGCCTGCTTGCCCGTCAACATCTCGTAAAGAACGCTCCCGAAAGAAAAGACGTCGCTCCGGGCGTCCAGCTTGTTTCCCTGCGCCTGCTCGGGAGACATGTAGGGCGTCGTGCCCAGGATGTGACCCTCTTGAGTCAGCGAAGACATCTTGTCCCGGGTCGGTGCTTCGTTCGGTTCCGCCGGATCGGTCAACTTGGCCAAGCCAAAGTCGAGGATCTTGACCTGGCCGTTTTCGCCGACCATGGCGTTATCCGGTTTCAAGTCGCGGTGAACGATGCCTTTGGCGTGAGCCGCGGCCAACGCGTCCGCCATCTGGACGGCATACTGTAGAGTCTTCTCGAGCGTGAGGTCGTTGAGGTAGATTAGATCCCGAAGCGTCTTGCCGACGACATACTGCATGACGATAAAGTGATGGCCCTCGGCTTCGGCAACGTCGTGAATGGTGATGATGTTGGGATGGTCGAGAGCGGAGGCAGCTTGAGCTTCCTGCACGAAACGTCTCCGGCGCGTGGAATCGGAGACGGACTCGGCGCGCAAAAGCTTGAGCGCAACCGTGCGGTTCAGCTTGGTATCGAGTGCTTTATAAACTTCACCCATACCGCCCGAGCCCAGCAGGGTAATGATCTCGAAGGATCCAAGTCGTGTGCCGGGTTCGAGGGGCATCGAGGATCTCCCTCAGCGTGCAAACTTCGTCAATACTTTAGAAGCAAACTGGTCCACATCATGAAACGAAAGCTTGGAGATTTCAACTACATAAAGGGTGTTCGGCAGGCGAAAAACAATCGACCGAGCGAATCGGGAAGTGACCAGAAAATTCAGTATTTAGTCCCTGATGAGTGAAATTGAATGCAAAAAGTAAACAATTTTCCGGGAGCTGACCGCTGATTGCTGATGGCTGATAGCTCGCGGCGAGCCGCGACACCCTTTTGGTTGCGGCTATGCCGCGTCAGGGCTTGCTCTGAGCGCCACCCATGGTCGCGGCGAGAAGCACGACGTGTTTGGCGGTGTCGATCATTGCAGGAATGTCAGCCCATTCGTCGGGGAAGCCGCGCCGGCCGCCCCGCTGGCCCCCAAGGCCGATGGCTAGGGTTCCTCTTCCAATGGGCAGGTTCATGTTGGAGGAGCCGCGATCGCTCAAGGCCGGTTCTTCGAAACCGAGGTGTCGCGCAATGTCCTCCGAGGTCCGGACAAGGTCCGACTCCCGGGCACCCGGAATCTGCCCGCCCGGTGTCAGGTGGAATGGCTCCATCACGAGCCGGGTCTCGGTCTCCCGACCCACCTCTTCGAGAATGTCGCGCACGTCCTTTTCGATCTCCTCGACGATGGAGCCGTCGAGCGAGCGGACATCCAGTGAGAACCATCCCGTCTCCGGCTTGTGGTTGAAGACGGAGCCGCTTTCTAGGATGGAGATGTTGATCGCGGTTCGTCTTTCCTCATGGAGCTCGGGTTGAGGCAGCCCAAGGATGCGATCGACCGCTCGAGCGAGGCCACGATTGACGCTGGGCAGTCCGCCGCGCAGCGTGTGACCGGGTGGGCCATGCCCCACGACCTTCCACCAGTGGATAACGAGTGCACCGTAGCTAATACGCCTCCCGTCACCCAGCACGTCGATATAGGCCAGAGCACGGTCGCCGAGCTCTTCATAAAGATGTTGGATGCCGACGAGACCGGTCTCTTCTTGTGCCACCGCAGCGAAAACCAAATCGTGGGTAGGCTTCAATCCCGAGGCGATGATGGCTTCGGCTCCGGCTAGAAGAGCCGCTGTTGTCGATGATGTGTTCGTGCCGGGTCCCACCACGCGCTCAGCTTCGATCTGCGGCGGTCCCACCGTCTCCTGGTGCCCAGCAACCGTTTTTAGATCGTCCAGGGTCGCAATGAAGACCAGAGAGCGGCCCGACTCACCGGGGATAATCCCGACCGCATTGGGACTCCCATCCACTCGAACGCGACTCAAGCCGATGCCACGCATCCGCTCCGCGACTGCTTCGGCGCGCTCGTGCTCCTGACCGGAGGGCGAGATGATACCCCCGATCTCCCGCAGGTATTCGGCCGTCTGGGCTCGGTGCCGATCGATATACGTGATCGCTTCCGTGACTCCGCGGTCTCCGAGGGCCTCTGGAAGGCTTCGAGCTGCATGAGGGCCTGGCCCGTCAGAAACGAGACCCAAAAACAGGGTTGCCAAAACCAGGCCGTGCATAGTTTTCTAGCTCGATCCCAAAACTTCTCGGATAGCGTAAGGAGGCTCGGGGCGGGTCTCATGGTAGAGCCGAGCTAAGAGCTCCCCTAGCAAGCCCAGACTAATGAGCTGAAGTCCGCTGAACATCAGCAGAATGGCCAAAAACAACATCGGGCGCCCCGCGATGGGTTGCCCGAGGCCATACTTCACCCAGGTTAGATAGCAGCCAATGAGGAAACCGCCGCCTCCGAGTAGGAGTCCGAATAAGCCAAAGATTTGCAGCGGTCGGCTCGAGTAACTGAGTAGGAACTTGATGGTCAGAAGATCGAGCAGAACCCGCGGTGTCCGCCATATCCCGTATTTCGATTCGCCCTGCTCTCTGGGACGATGCGACACCACGACCTCATCGATCGCCACGCCCATCCAGCTCGCCACTGCAGGGATGAAGCGATGCATCTCACCGTAGAGCGGAATGTTCTTGGCCACCTCGGCGCGAAACGCTTTGAGCGTGCAGCCGTAATCGTGCAGGTGAACACCGGTCGTCATGGAAATCAACCGGTTCGCTAAATGGGAAGGCAATCGTCGTGAGAAATACGGGTCCTGGCGATCTTTCCTCCATCCCGCAACGATGTCATAGCCTTGTTCCAACCGATCGACGAGGGCGGGAATATCCCGTGGGTCGTTTTGAAGGTCACCGTCGAGGGTCACGATCACGGGGGCTCGGGCGTGAGCGAAACCGGCCGCCAAAGCCGCCGTCTGGCCGAAATTCTTGCGGAAACGAATGACTCGAACGCAATCATCGGTATGGTAGAGCGAGCTCATGACGGCGAAGCTTCCGTCTGTGCTACCGTCATCGATCAAAATGATCTCGTATCTTCGGCCGTACCGCTGAAGGGCGTCGGTGATCTCACGATAGAGGGCAGCCAGGTTTTCCTCCTCGTTCAGAACGGGAACCACGATCGAGATCTCAGGACCATCCGGGGAAACTTCACCCCGCGAAGAACCTAGCGGACGAATTTCCGTTTCATGGCTAGCCATAGGTGGAAGTATATAATAGCTTGAAGCCGAATTAGAACCTCAGAACCCAAGAACTCAACGACCCAAGAATTCTAGATTGACTGAATATAGGGAAGCTATACCGACGCAGGCTCGCTGGTCTAGCGTCGATGCTGGTTCTTCACAAGAATCCATTGCAAGATGAAATACGCAACGACTGCGATGGCCAGGGAAAAGACAAGGTTTCCGAGAAAAAAGGGCACGAGAAGAGACTCGAATTCGGTGGCCGCCGTTGTCCAAAACTCGCTGGAGATAATTGAAACTTCCGGGATGCTGGGGAAGCGTACTTCCCTGCCCAGGAGCACGAGTCCGAGAGCTGTGCCGATGGATGCCGCGGGCGGCATCGTCCACGGCGTGTTGACCCAAACGCCCACCAAAACCGCAATCCGATTGAACCCAAAGAACAGAGCCACCAAGAGCCCCAGCCCGGTATGGAGACCCCAAAAGGGTGAGAAAGCAAAGAAAACGCCCACGGCAAAGGAGAGCGCGGTCCTATGAGGCGATTCTTCGATGAGCAGCAAACGTCGAAGGAAGTCACGGAGACTGTTTTTCCTCCAATCCCGCATTTAAGCTCCACAAGAAATCAACGCAAAGGTGCAAAGGCGCAGAGGCATAGAGAAAAAGACGTTTAATGGTACCTTAGTCGAGTAGGTCATTCTGGAAACAGAGGGGTATTATCAATCAAGGAGATTCGTCGGGCAAAAAGTGATCCCAACCGCCGGCATGAAGCACGCGCTCGGCACCGTCACGGAGACTCAGTTTGATACCGGGATTTAGGAAACGGTCTTCGTCCGGTTCTGAAAGTCTCATTTTGCGTAGTCTACAGACCTGGTCTCACGGATCACCGTGACCTTGATTTGTCCGGGATATTGCAGCTCGCTTTCGATCCGGCGCGCAACATCCTTCGACAGCCAAACGGATTCCTCATCGCTGAGTTTTTCCGCTTCGACCATGACACGGATCTCACGGCCCGCCTGCAGAGCGAAGGCCTTGGACACACCGTCGAACGAGCCCGCAATGGACTCCAACCGTTCCAGACGCTTCACGTAGGACTCGAAGAGGTCCCGCCGCGCTCCCGGCCGGGAAGCGGAGATGGCATCGGCCGCCTGGACCAGCATCGACTCGAGGGATCGGAACTCGCGGTCCAAGTGATGAGCTTCCATGGCTATGATCACGTCTTCCGACTCACCGTACTTACGCAGTACATCGATACCCAGTTGGAGGTGAGTTCCCTCGAGCTCCCGGTCGATGGCTTTGCCGATATCATGGAGAATCCCGGCGCGAACGGCAACGTCGACATTGACCTCGCATTCCCTCGCCATCAATCCGGCAAGATACGCAACCTCCTTGGAGTGAAGGAGCACGTTCTGACCATAGCTGGTTCGATATTTCAATCGCCCCAAAAGCTTGATGAGCTCGGGATGGATGTCGGGAATACGCAACTCCAGGGCGGCCATTTCGCCCTCTTGCCTCATTTGCTCATCGAGCTCCGCAGTCACACGCTCGACCATCTCCTCGATGCGCGCCGGATGGATTCGGCCGTCCGAAATCAAACGCTCGATGGTCAGCTTGGCGATCTCACGCCGAACGGGGTCGAAACCCGATAGAATAATCGCGCCCGGGGTATCGTCCACGATCAAATCTACTCCGGTCACCATTTCCAGTGCCCGGATGTTGCGCCCCTCGCGTCCGATAATACGTCCCTTCAGATCGTCGTTGGGTAGATCGACAACCGAGACCGTCGTTTCCGCGGCGTGATCGGCGGCGGAACGCTGGATGGCTTCCACGACGTAGCGACGAGCGGTGGCTTGCGCTTGCTCGCGGGCCTCTTCTTCGATCCGCCGTGCCATGGCGGCGGCATCACGCCGGGCGTCCTTCTCGAGGTTTCTGAAGAGCTGCTTCTTGGCATCCTCCGATGTCAAGCCCGCAAGCCGCGAAAGCTTTCTCTTGTGTTCCTCACCCTGTTTCTCGACTTCGGTACGCGCCTGTTCGAGCTCTTTTTCCTGCTTTGCGATATGTCGTTCGCGATCCGCGACCTCCTTCTCCTTTGTGCTCAGGACATCTTCGCGGTGCTCGAATTTGATTTCTTTTTGGGAGAGTCTTTTCTCGAGAGAATTGAGCTCCCGCCGACGGTCGCGGGCCTGCTTCTCGAAATCGGTCCGCAGGGTGTAATACTTCTCCTTGGCTTCGAGAATGGACTCCTTCTTGAGAGACTCCGCCTCTTTCTGAGCATCCCTTAGGATGCGGGCCGTCTCTTCTTCCGCTTTAGAAATGGTCTCCTTGGCCTGCTTGCGTCCCAAATACCAACTGATGGAAAACCCGGCGGCGGCGAGAACGACGGCAATAGCCGCCGTGATATATGTTGACACGGTTCATCTCCTTGGTTCGGCAACGGCCCGCAACAGGTGCGGGAACGTACCCTCCGAAAAGACAATCGTTCCGGGAAGGAAGCTAAAACTTGGGGTCTTTCTGAGGAATGGTAGTGCCCCGCTTTGCCGTGTGAGGAGATCTATTTGAACCTAGACCACAGGTGGGTAAGTCTCACTACCACATCAGGCTTCCTCACGAGGAGGCTTGCGCATCGCGGGAGCTGACAAACCCATACAAATAGATGTTGGCTCAAAAACTTTTCCTCATCACGTACAAAGCAGGGCAGCTTCATTATTTTAATTTCATCCCACCAAAGATTCAAGATAGAGCGTCACGAGCCTCCTCGGGCTCGCTGATACCTTCCTCTTTGAGAACCTCGTCGAGTGCATCAGCAAGCTCATTGGCCTTAATCGTTACACGCTCCTCCGAGCGCTCGCGCTCGTTTTGAATCTTGAAGAGCTCGTCGGCGATATTGAGGGCCGCCAAAATGGCAACCTTCAAAGAGTCGATGGCCCCGGTCGTTTCCGCGATGGTTTGCATCTTAGAATCAACGTATCGGGCCAGTTCCTCGATGTACCCCTGATCTTCCTCCCCCCGGACCTTGTAGACCTGGCCGAGAATCTCGACTTGAATCAGATTCGGATCGAGTTGGTCATTCATAATCTTTTTTGTGGCCAGGTACCCGGACGGTACAACGCCATTTTATTCGACTCGGGACACATGTTTCAAGCATGTGCAACCGGGGATTTACAGGAGAGAAATACGACGTTAGTGAGGGAGGGCTAAATCCTGAAGATGACGGCGTCTTGTCCGCCGTAGCCTTGGCGGAGGCGGAAGCCGTCCTCAAGTTTCCTTCTGAATTCTGGGTTCTGAATTCTGAATTCTTTACGAACCTTCCAGTGCCTCAATCCGTTCGAGCAAGCTGGAAACTCTTTCACGGATCTGGCGGCGTTCATCACGCAGACGGGCAACCTCGGCGACAAGAGCTTCGGCATCGGGTCCGGGGCCCTCAGGCACCTCGGCGCGGACCGGTCGTTCGGCGACTGTTTGATTATGGAGGCGGTGCTCGGCGTCTTCGAGGCGTGACGCCAAGTCTCGATTGGCTTCCCGGAGCCGGCTTATGAGCTCCTTGGCTTGGTAGACTTTGCCACCAAGATAGTCTAGCTCCTTGACGCGCTCGCCCGAGTCTCCCATGCCGCGCCCCCTTCGGTTTCGCAGATTGCTCGAAAGAGATCGGATCAGACCAAGGCCTGTCGCGCTACATCCACCAGGTGCCGAAAGGCTCCCTCGTCGTTCGCTGCAATAGCCGCAAGCTGCTTGCGATCGAGATCCACGCCGGCCTTTCCAAGGCCGTTCATGAACTTGCTGTAAGACATCTCGTTCGAGCGGGCCGCCGCCCCGATACGGATGATCCACAGGCGCCTGAAATCTCGCTTCCGAGCCCGGCGGTCACGGTACGCGTAACCGAGCGATTTCTCGACCGCCAGCTTCGCTTGACGGTAGAGCGTACCCTTCATGCCGCGGTAGCCCTTCGCAAGCTTCAATATTTTCTTTCGCCGTTCCCGGCGATGTGATCCTCGTTTGACTCTAGACATTGCTATTCATTCTCCAACCCAGGTCCAACCCAGGAGGCCGGGTTTCCAGGTAACTCGATACTCCAAACGGCTCTCGGTTTCTCCCGACCGATGGTTCACGCTCATCCCTAAGAAGATCAGCAGGTCAACGCGGCAGAAGTTCGGCGATACGGGCATGATCCGCCTTGGAGACCATTGTAGACTTTCTAAGCTTACGTTTCCGTTTTGTGGTCTTCTTGGTGAGAATATGGCTGGCGTAAGCACGACTGCGCTTGATTTTGCCACTCGCCGTCAACTTGAAGCGCTTTGCCGCTCCACGATGTGTCTTCCGTTTTATCCTCATGCTGATTCTCGACCTCTACTCTCAATTGAATCCGGTGTCACGCCTCAGCCTCGGCCTCGGGAGCGGCTGCTTCCTCTTTTTCCGCTTTCATCTTCTCGGCGATGCCCTTCCTCGGAGCAAACACCTGGTACATCTGATTTCCCTCTAGACGTGTTCGAGCCTCAACTGTAGCCATCTCGAGCAATTCCTTAGCCAGTCGATCCAATATCCGATCTCCGAGCTCACCGCGCCGCCGCTCACGACCGCGAAACATGATTGTGGTCTTCACCTTGTTCCCTTCCATCAAGAACCTAACAATATGGTTCTTTTTGAACTGGTAATCATGTTCGTCGATCTTGACTCGAAATTTCACCTCTTTGACCTGAATCTGCTTCTGGTGCTTCTTGGCCTCGTGCGCCCGCTTGTTTTTCTGGTAGAGGTACTTGCCATAATTCATGATCCGACAGACCGGCGGTTTCGACCCTGCAACAATCTCCACCAAGTCCAGTTCTTTTTCCCGAGCGAGCTTTAGTGCCTCCTCGGGTCTCATGATTCCGACTTGTTTTCCCTCTTCGTCGATCAGCCGAATTTCCGGACAGCGGATGCGCTCGTTGACACGATCTCGGGATGACCCTCTTCTATCGCTTTGATACCCTCTTTGGATACCTCACCTCCAGGCTAGAAACCCAACCACGCCGTACCCCAGGATGTCTGCGGGACGACTCAATCATCCCAACATTATGCCGCAGCTCACCCTCAGGGGTCCACCTTCTAATTTCAAGGGCTTAGGGCACGACTATCGACGAGCCGGTGGAGCTCCGACTCGAAATCCGAAACCTTGCTGGCGCCGCGATCTCCTTCGAAGCGGTTCCGCACCGCCACACTGTCGGACTCCATTTCTCGATCGCCTACAACGAGCATAAAAGGGATCTTTTTGAGCTGCCCGTCCCGTATCTTATAGCCCGTCTTCTCGTTACGGGCATCCAGCTTCGCCCGAAATCCACCGTCTCGAAGACGCTGGGTGACCTGCTTGGCGTAGTCGTGATGCCTTTCAGCGATGGGAATTACGACCGCCTGGACCGGTGCCAACCAGATCGGGAACGCGCCACCGGTGTGCTCGATGAAAAGCGCCATGAAACGCTCCAGGGAGCCCAGAATGGCTCGATGGATCAAAACGGGCCGCTCACGCCCACCGTCTTCGGAGGCGTAGTGCAGATCGAAGCGCTCGGCCTGAAAAAAGTCGACCTGGATGGTGGCCAGCTGATGGGATCGGCCGAGAGCATCCAGGACATGAAAATCGATTTTCGGTCCGTAGAAAGCGCCATCACCCGGATTCAACTTGAACTCGATGCCGCATTTCTCGAGGGCCGCCGTCAGTGAGCTCTCAGCCTTTTCCCATTGCTCCGCGTTCCCGATGGAGCTTTCAGGCCGAGTCGAGAGCTCCACGCGAACGTCGGTGAATCCGCAGCTCTCCATAAACCTCATGCACCAAGTCGATGAGATCGGCAACTTCAGATTCGACTTGCGACAAGGTGCAATAAATATGCGAGTCATCCATTAAGAATGCCCGCACTCGGGTCAACCCGGACAAAGCGCCCGAACGCTCATTGCGATGGCACAGTCCGAACTCCGACAAACGCAATGGCAGGTCCCTATAGGAGCGAAGCGAGCTTCGGTAAACAATTGCGGCCCCAGGACAATTCATGGGTTTGACGCCGAAACGTTTTCCCTCGTCCTCCACAAAGAACATGTTGTCCCGGTAGTGATCCAGATGGCCGGTCAGGCCCCAGAGCTCCTCGTCCAGGATGAGCGGTGTCCTGATTTCCAGATAGTCCCGCCGGTCGAGCTTCTCCCGCATAAAATCGGTGAGTATGTTCACGATCCGAAGGCCATTGGGAAGCCAGAAGGCCTGTCCGGGCGCTTCCGGCTCGACGAGGAAGAGCTCGAGCTCCCGCCCGAGCTTTCGATGATCCCGTCGCTTGGCTTCTTCGATCCGATGCAAATGCTCCTCGAGCTGCTTTTTGTCATAGAAGCTGGTCGCGTAAATCCGCTGCATGGGAGCGTTTCGCTCGTCGCCCTTCCAGTACGCGTTCGAGCTGGTCAGCACCTTGAACGCTTTGATTCGCCCGGTCGAGGGCACGTGCGGCCCGGTGCAGAAATCGAAGAAGTCCCCGAGACGGTAGCAGGAGACCACATCTCCGCCCTTTTCATCGACGAGCTCCATTTTGAGCTCCTGGCCCTGCTTCTCGAAGATTTCGAGCGCTTCTTTTTTCGGGATCTCCACTCGCTCGTAAGGCACGTTGTCTTTGGCAAGCTCCTTCATCCGTTTTTCGATCTTTTCCAGATCTTCGGGAGTGAAAGGACGCTCGACTTTGAAATCGTAGAAAAACCCGTCTTCGATCGGTGGCCCTATCCCGCACTCCGTGCCCGGAAAAAGATCCATGACGGCCGCCGCCAGAAGATGCGCCGAGCTGTGGCGGAAGATCTCTAAGGATTCGGGTTCTTCCGGAGTAAGGATCTTCAGTTCCTGGTCGGACTCGAGTTTGTACGACAGGTCGACCTCGTCCCCGTTGACACGGGCGGCCAGTGCACGACGGGCGAGTCCGGGCGAGATTTGCTCCGCTACTTCCCGAACCGTCGTTCCCGACGGAACCTCCCGGCGATTACCGTCGGGCAGTGTGACAACCACCGATTGCATGTTACTCATCGTTCGTTTTCGATAACCGACGAAAAAATCCGCGTGGATCCGTTTCGATCCCCGCGGACTGTCAGGTCGTATCCAAATGGTAGGCGCGGGCGGATTTGAACCGCCGACTTCTACCGCGTCAAGGTAGCGCTCTCCCCCTGAGCTACGCGCCTATACGCACCAACTCGGGCGGCAGTATAACAAGGCTGCTGGTCCCTGTCAACTATTCAAGCCTTTCTTACACAGATAGATAGGCCGAAGCAGGGAGGAATCTCGAGCGGCATTTCGTCTTAACATGATATGATGAAGATTCAGCCCTTACACCCGAAAGTTCCCTGGGATCACCCAGGGACCCAGGTTCCAGGGCGCTCCCTCAGGTGCGAAGCACATATGGCCACGCCTCCGCAGCAAGCAACAACGGGGCCCGTTGCCCCACCATCGGTTCCCGGACTCCTCTCCATCCTCGTCAAAGCGAAGCTTTTGACCAAGGAACAGGTGGAAAAGGTCGAACGAGCCAAGAAGCTCCAAACGGGATCGGACGAAGAGATCATTCTCCGGCTCGGCTTGTTGAGTGACGTCGAGATCGCTCAAGCGGTCGCCGGGCACGCCAAGTTGCCTTTTCTGAAAATCAATCCCTTGGATCTCGATCTCGACGTCGTGACCAGTGCCTTACCGGCCCGTTTTGCCCGCGCCCACACCATGTGCCCCATCTCGAAACACGAGAATACGATTACCATTGCGGTCGTCAATCCTTACAACACCGCCCCGTTGAGAGACCTGCAACAGTTCGGCGGCCTCGAGGTCAAGCTCGTCGTGTCGACGCGCAAAGACATCGAGATGGTCAACAAGGGGTTTTACGATCTCAAAACTTCTCTAAAAGCCGCCGAGAGCCAGCTCACCGAAGGCCGCGTTTCCAGCATCGACATCACGAACCAGGAGTTTCTCTCCGGGCCGGCCGTCGAGATGGATCCCACCATGCAGCCGGTGGTTACGGCTCTCGACAGCATGCTCAACCATGCCTTCGATCAGCGAGCTTCGGATATCCATCTCGAGCCGAAACGCAACATCGCGCTGGTGCGACTGCGCATCGACGGAGTGCTCCACGACGTTCATGTCATTCCCAAGATCGTCTACCAGGCGGTGGTAAGCCGCATCAAGATGCTGAGCGGTCTCAATATCGCCGAGAAACGGCGGCCGCAGGATGGGCGAATCAAACGGACCCAAGGAGGCAAAGAGATCGAGATCCGTGTCTCGACGATGCCGACGGTCTTCGGCGAAAAAGGGGTTCTACGGATCTTCGACCCCGATGTTCTCCTGCAATCCGTCGAGGAGCTCGGTTTCTCCGAGAAGGATCTGCCTCGTTTCATGCCGTTTTTGAGTCATCGGGAAGGAATTATCCTCGTCACCGGCCCCACGGGCAGCGGAAAGACGACGACTCTCTACTCGACGCTACGCCATTTGTCGCGTCCAGAAGTCAACGTCGTCACGATCGAGGACCCCGTCGAGTTGATCCACGATGATTTCAACCAGGTTCAAATCAGACCGGTCATCGACGTGACTTTCGCCAACGCCATCCGAACCGTACTCCGGCAGGACCCCGACATCGTGATGATCGGTGAAATCCGAGACGGAGAAACGGCGATGATGGCCGTGCAGGCAGCGCTCACGGGTCACCTGGTTTTCTCCACCCTTCACACCAACGACGCACCTTCCGCCATTACCCGTCTTCTCGATCTGGAAGTTCCACCTTTTCTCATTGCATCGACCCTGATTGGTGTCGTCGCCCAACGCCTAGTTCGGGTCATCTGTCCCAAGTGCGCGGAAGAGTACAGCCCGCCGCCCGAAGAAGCTTTCGCGTTGAAGGTACCTCACGAGAAGATCGCCGATTATCGTTTCCGGCGAGGAGTCGGGTGTATCCACTGCCGCCAAACCGGTTTCTGGGGCCGCAGCGGTATTTTCGAGATCATGCCGATCTCGTCGCGTATCCGAAAGATGATTGTGTCGCGAGCGGAATCCCCTGAGATCGTCCGCGTGGCCCGAGAAGAAGAGATGCGCGCCTTGAGAGAATCGGCCATCGAAAAACTCCTCAAAGGCGGCACGACGGTGGCCGAGGTCGTGCGGGTGACGGGACAATAAAGAACTCGAGAACTCAGAACTCGAGAACTCAGAATGAAAGTTGAGCACGGCGCTGCCGTCATCTTCCGGACTCAATAGGAGATCCTTCGTGGAGTTCCCAATTCACCTGCTAAATTGATGGGACGGTGTCCCGGCTTGTACGGTAGGTTTGAGGGGCGAATTCTTATTCTGACTCCTGCTTATCCTCTTCCAAACGTTTCGCCTCTTCCTCCGTGATCTCGTCTTCGTCGTAGTAGTCGACCTTGTGGAGAGGCATCACGACACTGGAAAGAACGTTGAGCACGTGTCCACCGATACGCTTGTAGTAGCGTGCCCCCAGAACCTGGGCGACGGTGATACCCGACTCACACGTACCGCCGGCAATTCTCTGCAACAGGGCTTCGCACCGGTGGGCGACATCGCGTCCCTGTCGGATGAATTGAAGTGCCCGTTCTTCATCGGCGGTTTCAAAGACCTCGTGGGACCAGTGGAAAGCTTCTTCCACGCCCCGTCGAATTTCGAGGAGCTCTTGTCGAACCTCGTCATCGGGAAGGGACTCGGGCCACAGATCGACGACTTCGGACAAGTTCTTGGCGTAGTCGCCCAGGCGTTCCACGTCCTTGATCAAGCTCATCAAGAGCAGGCAATAAGGAACATCGGGAACGTTCCCCTTGAACGAAAGGTGTGCCACTATTTGCTTACGAATCGTCCGCTCGAGCTGGTTGACTTCCACATCCTGCTCGTAAATACGGGTTCGGTCACCCGGAGTGATGTGCTTTCCGAAGTAAATGTCTCCCGCCGTGGTCGTCATTTCGTACGTCGTCTGGATCATCTGGGCAAAGTTGTCCCGGATGGCACGGAGTGGGTTGCTGGAACGGAGTATCGCAATGAGCTCACGAAGCATGGGCTCGGTCCCCTTAATCTACTGCAGGAGGTTGAATAGAAATACCAACCCTCCCGGAATTACGAAAAACATCAACAAGACAAAGACTATTGCCACCTGCCGCGACTCGACGGCCCAATCGGCAAGCCATCGAGCAGCGCGAAGCGGTAGGTGCCGGATCTTCGCTATCGGATAAATAATGAGAATCCCGCTAAGATTGAAGAAAAGATGTACGAAAGCAATTTGAATACCAAAAACGGCATTGGGGCCGGAAACAGCCATGGACGCCAGGAGCGCCGTAATGGTGGTACCGACATTGGCCCCCAAAGTAACGGGAAAGGCCTGTTCGAGCGTAATGACGCCGGCGCCGGCCAGCGGAACGAGGAGTGACGTCGTGATGGAGCTCGATTGGACCATCACGGTGGCGAGCATTCCCACCACCATGGATAAGACGGCGCTTTTACCGAGGACGTTGGTCATGAACCGCTCGACGCGGCTCCGCATCGCCGAGCGCATCACCCTCACTAGGAAGTACAAGGAGAAGAAAATGAACAGCCCGCTCAAAACGATGAGGAGAATGCCCTGCGATCGCTCCGTTTCGAAAAGCGCTTTCCCGAGATCCTTGAAGGGGGCCAGCCCGGCACTGATGGCGCCTTTCAACGGACTCTCGTACTCGTAGCCACCAGTTCCCTGGAAAGCTTCCGCAAGAAGGCCCGCCGTTTTCTGGAGGTATCCGGTAGCCAACTCGAGCGGGAGAAGTACCAGAACACTGAAATAGTTGAAGAAGTCGTGACAATTGGCAACAGCAAAAGCACGCCGGAACTCGGCCCGTCTTCCCATATGGGCTAGGGACACGATGGTCGCGGTCACCGTCGTACCAATGTTGGCACCCATAACCATGGGCACAGCATTCGCCAGTGGTAGAGGATTTTCGGGAGCGGCCACCAACCCCACGATCATCGAAGTCGTAACCGATGAGCTTTGAATGATGCTCGTCGTCAAGATCCCAACGATGAGCCCGATGAAGGGATTTTCCGTCGCCATGAAGACGGAATCGAGAATATTCTTCCCCAACATCTTGAAACCGTCCCCCAGCCCTTTGACTCCCATGAGGAATACGAAAAGCAGGCCGAGGACCATCACGGCGCGTAAAAGAGGGGGTATTTCGTGAGAAGTGGGCTTTTCAGCGGCTACACTCATATATGGCCTTTATGATTTTGAAATCAATAGAGCCGTCCTTGATACCTCAAGCCTCTCGGGTCGTCAAGGGTCAATAGACTGAATGCGAGAAATTAACCTTATTGTAACAATCTAGATTGAGCTGCCCCGATCTTCGGGTTGTTCCTCACCGAATACCTCAGCTTCGAAAACGAAGATTTCCACCTCCTCCTCGTTCCAAGCGTCCTTCGGCAGTCCGGCCTTTCGGCAAGTCTCTTTCAGGAAGGTCTCACGGTTCCAGCCTCGCTCTTCGGCAACCTGCGGAAGGAGAAGGCCGCGACAGCCCTTGCCGGCAATCATCAGGCCATGCCGACCGGGTTGGAGGTCATCCGTCTTTTCCAGTTTCTTTAACGGCGTCAGAGCAGAGATGGAAATACTGATATCCGGGAGCTCTTCGAGCCTCACGGACTCGAACCGGTGATCTTGGGTAGCCGCAGCCACGGCGCATCGTGCCACGGCCTCTTGAAGCGAATAAAGCGGCTCACTATAGCCGATGCAACCTCGTAGCCGGCCATCCTTTTCCAGAGTAACGAAAGCGCCCCGAGACACCTCGAACGCTGGATCATCGGTACCCGCTTCCGGCTCGCTTTGGTGACCTAGGTGAGCCGCAATCGTATCCCGAGCCAGTTTCAGAAGTGACTCACGTTGCTGAGATGTTAGCCGGACGTCTCCGTTTTTTCTTTCACTTTTGTCCGTCATCAATCGGCTCCCGTTGCGAGCAACAACAGATTCTCGTGGCGCATGGTCAATGGAAAACCGCCGCCGATAGATAGCCCACGACTTGGTCCTTGTCGCCGGTTACGTCTCCGGAGTCCCCATACCGCATAATGCGGGCTTCCGTTGCACCAAGGACCCGGGCCGCTTTGAGGACCGCCACAATGGGTCCACCACCGCATGCATGATCGTGGTCTCGCTCGAATAGCTCCATCAAGGCGTCGGCGTCGAACCGTGCTACGAGTCGGCTCACTTCACCATCCATGCTCGACGCGATCCTAGCCGATTTATAGTGGGAAAGATCGGAGCTCGCAATAAGGAGAACTTTCTTCGAGCTTTCGGACACCGCAGCCACCACTGCTTTCACCACCAGGTCCACGTTGGCCGGTTGCTGATCCCCCATGATGATAGGCACGATGGCCACCTGGGGAGCCAACACTTGGAGAAACGGAAGCTGCATCTCCAGGCAATGCTCTCGTTCGTGAGCCTCGAGGAAGAAACGAACTCGACTATCGCTCTCTCGAACAGCCTCGGCAAGCTCCTCATCGATGGGCATGCGCCCGAGCGGCGTCTCGAAAGCGCCACGGGCATAGACCGACGCTCCCTGAAAGTGCACGAAGTGGGAGGGCCCAATGAGAACGGCCGTATCGAAAGTGCTCCGACGGAGAAGTCGATATCCCGCTGCGGCCACCGGCCCCGAATACCGGAGCCCGGCATGCGGAGAGATCAACGCGACGAGCTCCCCGGCAACCTCGTCAGTCCCTGGAGCATCGAGCATGTCAAGAATCTCTTGTTCGAGCCGCTCGGGCTCGGACGGGTACCAGGTCCCGGCGATCGGTGAGCGGCGAATGGGTGAGCCTGAAGACTCGGTCGAGTCGGACATCGGAACAACCTCTAGAGTGTTGGCGCGAAGCGACTAAGGAGCTTCACTATTGTCTTCGATCGTGCATGAAGGCTCAACTTTGAGCCTTCAGCCCGACACCGAGTGGATGGGCGCACTCGTCTCTACACTATCTCAGTTGCAGCTGGCGGCGTCGAAGCTGCGCCACAGCCAGGTAGGTCCCAAATCCAACCACCGTGAGGGCAATGACCACGTACACAACAGTCATGTAGTTTTCCCGCAGATAAGCCAGTGCTTGGTCGCCGTATCGAACGGCCATCGCCGCCTCGAAGAAATAGCGAGTGCTTCGACCGAGGAGAATGGCACCTACGAATCGCGGGAAAGAAAGGCCGAAGATACCAGCCGTCAGAACGAAAATCTTGAACGGCAGCGGGGGGGGCCACATGGCGGGGATGATGAGAGCGACGACTCCATAACGCTGGAAGATGCCCAAGACGGACTCGAGCTTGCTCTCGGAATATTTCCGACGAAGAAATCCATAGCCTTTCCAGCGCCCCAACCCATAAAGAGCAACGCAACCTGCCGTCGAGCCCAGCGTGGCCATAAGCGCGTAGAAATACGCATATTCCTTGAAACGTGTACAGAAGTAGATGATGAGAAGATCGTTGATTTCCGGTAGGGAGATGAAGCTTGAATCGCCAAAAGCTATGAGGAAGAGACCGAATCCCCCCCAGATGCCCCCCATGCTCGCCACAGTCACCTGCAGAAAGCCCGCAAATCGTTGCATCAAAAACCTTTCGATATCATCCCGGATCCGGCGGACCTCCGGATGCGGCAAACCCGCGGAATTCTACTCCTGGAACAGCAGATATTTGCCGTAGGCTTCATCAAGCATCATTCAGCCCTGAAGCGACAATAAATAAGCGAATCAGCTTTGGCAGACGCATCAAAAGCCATGATAGTGGCGGCTATTCTTGGGAAAGGGGTCTGTGATTCACTCATATATGAAGCCGTTCTAATGTGTGGCTTTGTTGGCTCGTGTTCGCTTCACAGCAAACCCTAAGCCGAGTTCACGAAATCTACGCAAATTATTGGAAAAATAGGGACAGGTCCGTTTTTGGTGGACCGTTCTCTTTGCCAAAAAGGGACCTGTCCCCGTTTTTCCTGCAATTTACCCTGAGTTTATTGTCGGATTAGGGTTCGCCCCACTTTGCGTCTCCGCGTCTCTGCGACTTTGCGTTGAGTCTTGCTCAAGAAATGATTAGGGCGCGGCACCACCAGGATGCCGCGCCCAACAAAAAGCTTTTCGATCTATTGGAGCTCGACAGGAATCCAGAGCATGCTCGACTGGCCGCGCGTCAACCTTTCGATTCGAAGTAGCAGATCGTCGCCGTCCGGGATTTGCCCCATCACCCGTTCGAGGTCCTCGACTCCCCGAATACGCTGACGGTTCGCCTCGATGATGATGTCACCCCGTTGCAGACCGGCTTCGGCCGCCGGACCGTCCGCGTCGACGGAGACCAAAATGACGCCGTCTTGACTGGTCGCGCCCATCTGAGACGCGAGTTGCTGGGTCAGATCCTGTGCGGTCACGCCGAGGCGGCCTCGCTCACTCTCTCGCGGAACGCCGTCGTTTTGAGCAGCCAAGTTGTCGGAACGTTTTCCCAACGTGACCCGAGTGGTCTCTATCTGGCCGTTACGGTAGTACTTGACCTCTACCACGGCACCTGGAAGAAAATCGGCCACAATACGAACGAGGTGATTGTTGGACTCGATGGGATTGCCTTCGATCTCTACAATGATGTCCCCGGCCTTGAGGCCCGCTTTGGCCGCGGGCGATTCCTCCCCGAGAACATCGGCGACGATCGCACCTTTTTGGCCCTCGAGGCCGAAGCCGCGGGCCAGTTGCGGAGATAGATTCTGGATGCTGACTCCCAACCAGCCGCGGGTCACACTTCCACTCTCGACGAGCTGGTTATAGATATTTCTCGCCAAGTTCGAGGGTATGGCGAAACCGATGCCCATGTTCCCACCGCTCGAAGAGACGATGTTCGAGTTGATTCCGATAACCTGTCCGTCCATGTTGACCAAAGGACCACCGGAGTTACCGGGATTGATAGCCGCGTCCGTTTGTAGAAAATCGTCATAGTTACCGGCGCCGATGATGCGACCCTTTGCGCTGATGATCCCGGCGGTTATTGAATGGCCGAAGCCGAAGGGATTTCCCATGGCCAATACCCATTCACCGACGGCTATCGTTTCCGAATCACCGAGAGGCGCATGGGGAAGGTCGTCCTCCGACTCGATCTTGATAACCGCCATGTCCGTTTCCGGATCCGACCCGACGAGCGTCGCTTGGAAGACCTTGTCGTCGGAAAGCGACACTTCAATCTCGTCCGCCCGTTCAATTACATGATTGTTGGTGATGATATATCCCTCGGAGTCGACGATGACGCCGGATCCCAGACTCGTTCGACGCTGCTGGGGAATTGGACCACCGAAAAACCGATCGAAGAAATCATCGAAAGGTCCACCCGTCCGCGGATGTTGGAAATCGCTACGAGCTTCTTGCTGTGTCGTGATGTTCACGACAGCGGGACCAACCTGCTCCGCCACGCGAGCGAAGGCACGGGAAAGATCCGACGCGTCAGGATAGCCATCTGAGGCTTCCTCTGCGGCAAGCACCGCGCGAACCGGTGTCGGTTTAGGTAGTTGCTTCGCCGATCCTCTCTTGGCCGATCCCTCGGCGAAAGGGCCCAAAGCAACAGCGATCGCCAGGAAAACACCCGCGACGCCGGTCACGGCGGCGAGGAAACGGAGCCAACCCGACGGCTCGGAAGGACGATTGCCAACCGGTGGGGAAACTTGGGAGCTCATCTTCTCATCTCTCCTCGATTCAATGGTCTCGAGCGGGATATTCGTGGCACCCGGCTCGTGAGCACATTATAGCAAGGAGAGCCGTCACTTGGCGCCTCTTCAGAACCTAAACATGAATCCGAATGCAATTTGCCTGGCGTCAAGATCAAAATCGCCGTAATCCCTGAAGTCTCCGCCGTGCTCGGTCCAGACCCAATGCCGCCGGAACTCGCCAAACACTGCGAATCCATGCGACACCCTTACCTCCAGCCCCGCAGCCGCGTAACCGCCGAATCCCACTCCGCTGTCCCGAAAGCGGGCACCGAAAATGTCCCATGTCGCAAAATCAATAAACTCCCCGTCTTCTACATACTCATAGGCATAGAGACCGAAGCCTCCGGCCACATATGGATACACAACATGAAACTTGCCAATAGGCAGAAATCGGAGCCCCGCAGTCACGGGAATCACGCTGAGTTTCAGATCCTGGCGGACCTCGGTCCCATCATCACGCACGAACTCCCTGTAATGGGTGCTCACTCGGCGACTGTAGATGTTGACGCCCATGGCAAAGTCGGCGAACTCGTTCAATTCGAAGGTGAACTCACCACCACCGAAGATGTAGTTGAAATCTTTCACTTCAACGTTGAATGTAGCACCATTCTCCTCCCACAGGTCGCTCGCGCCTTTAGGAGCAAACTGACCGATCCGAAAAGCGAAGGAGTCCGCCTCAGCCACGGAGGAGAAAAGCAACAAGGAAAACAGAAAAACCGAAATCTTCGCGTTCATCACATGCCTCTCACTTACCGGTGGGGGCCGGATTCTCGGGGGGCCGAGCTTCACGGATAGTCAACTGCACAAGACATGCCAGGGTTGCCGGCAGGCTACCGACACATAAACTATTCTAAGATTGGAGTTTATTTTAGGGGAAGGCTGTTTTGGCGGCGGAGAAATGTACAAAAAAGTGGACATCATCGAAGGATAGGCCAGGCTGTGCCTGGCAATTGAATCTTGATGCCGACGACGTAGTCGTCTTCCTGATCCCTTCTGCCTCCTGTCTTCTGACTTCTGTCTTCTTCGTGCTTCAATCCACACTCAAAAGCACTTCAAGCATCGCCTCGTGAAGAGCTCCATTCGTGGCCAGAACCGACCCACCAAAACAGTCGAAAACCTGCCCTTTCAAGTCCGTCACGCTTCCTGACGCTTCCGATACAATCAATGACCCCGCTGCGATGTCCCAGGCATTGAGTTTCTCCTCCCAATAGCCATCGCAACGGCCGGCACCTACGTAACAAAGATTCAGCGCGGCCGAGCCGTCGCGGCGGATGGCACGTGCCACGGCCATGAACCGATTGAAAAATCGCAGGGTCGCAGTCACATCGTCTCTCAGGTCGTAGGGAAAACCCGTGATCAGTAGAGCTCGCACCAACTCACGAGATGCCGAGACCTGTATTTTCTTACCATTTAAAAAAGCGCCTTCGCCCTTTTCAGCGACAAAGAGCTCTTCTCGGAGCGGGTCATAAACGACGCCGACCCGGATCTGTCCCTCATGCTCGTATCCAATCGACACCGCGAAATGGGGGTAGCCGTGAGCGAAATTGGTTGTACCGTCCAGAGGATCGACCACGAAACGCTTTCCCGTGTCCTCTCCACTTTCGCCACCTTCCTCGGCTAAAACGGCGACCCCCGGCAAGCGTTTTCCGAGAATCGATACGATCGTTTCTTCGGACTCGGTATCTGCGATCGTAACCAGATTGAGGTCTCCCTCTTTGTAAGAAATATCGAGTTGTTTGCCGTAGTGGCTTCTCAAAACCTCTCCGCCGGCCAAAGCCGCCTCGATGGCCACCGCACGTTCTTTGTGATAATCGGTCATGTCTATCTACCTCGACCTCTTACTAAACCCTGAAGACGACGGCGCAGCCGTCACCCTGTTTCCTTCTGTCTTCAGTCTTCTGTCTCCTGAATTCTACTCCCAATTACTCCCCCCTTGTCCGAGCCGTTGACAGTGGGCCTCAGCCTAGATATATTCCCGCCATTCTCGAGTCCTTGGGTCCTTGGGTCCTTGAGTTCTTGAGTTCTTGAGTTCTTTAATCAAGGTCCTCAACCAATCCGTAGGAGAATTCGATGTTGACACCTCCCAAGAAACCTGGCGAGCCGCCGACTCCACCTCCTGAACCATCGCATTCCGAGAAAGGGCCGCCATCCAGATCCCCTCGGAACCACCATACGACGAAGATGCACCCCGCCATTCCGGCGGTGATCAGCCTCTTCGCCCCCGGACTAGGCCTGCTCTTCCTCGAGACCAGGGACCGCGTCAAAGACGCATTGTTCATTTTCGGCCTCTGGATTGCAGCGGTGATGGTCGTCATCTTGTTCAGCATCTTGACCTTGGGCCTCGCCGTCGTGTGCTGTGGCGTACCTTTATTCTTGTACAATATGGCGGCAGCCATTCATTCCTACGACGAGGCCATCCTGCTGGAGGGAGATAAACCCCTTATTTTTCAGAAAGGATTCCGTATCTTCAGAGATTGATTCTGAGCTTCAACAGCGATCCGAGGAGATTTGGAGATTGATTTCCGAGCTATTTGATTTGGCTTTCCGCCTCGCCGGTTTTTTCTGTCACCAGTTGCCGGAGCGAAGCCTGTTCCTCGGAGGAGTCCAGTTCCCTCTATGCATCCGTTGTACCGCAATTCTCATAGGCGCCACTCTCGCGGTGGTCTATCTTTTTACGCGACGACCTCGGCCATCCGTCAGGATCTCAATCCTCATGACCCTCCCGATGATCGGCGAGCTTTCTGTCATTGCGGCAGGAGTCACGGCAAGCTCAAACGCCGTCCGGGCGGCCACCGCCCTTCTTTTCGGGTTCTTCTCTCTTTTAGGAGGACTGATGTGGCTGGCGGCTCGAGACGACGATCCCGCCGGCGGGTCAGCTTCCCTCTGAAACGGGAATCTTCTTGACCATTTCGACCCGAGTGCCGTTTTCGTTCGGGAAACTATAGACGACCTCATCCATGAAGCTTTTCATGAAAAAGATGCCCCTCCCGTTGGCGCGCAGAAGATTCTCCTCGGCGAGAGGATCAGGCAGCTCGTCGGGATCGAAACCTTCCCCCTGATCTTCAACGAGAACTTTGAACATCGGCTCGAGGATTTCGAATTGAACCTTTACCCTCTTGGTCGGGTCCAATTTGTTGCCATGGCGGACGGCGTTGGTCACCGATTCCCGGATGGCAACGCTCATCCAATGGGACGAGTCGGCGTCGAATCCGACTTGGTCCGCCAGGGACTCGAACACCGTCTGTACCAAATCGACGAGCTCGAAACTGCTGCGAAAATCGATATGAATGATGCTGCTTTTATCGGTCATTAAAGCGCTTCCTGCTTCAGAATACCCTCAAACAATAATAGAAGATGTAGATTAATTAACATAACCCCGATACCTCGATCAAGGCAAGAGGCTTGCCGAACGAAATCGGGCCGAAAAAGCAGGCGGCGGTCCCCTCGGGATTGGAGAGCCTCGAACGCCTCCCAGCCTCCTTTCGCCTCCTTTATCATGGCTCGACCGCTCTCGAGATTCCGTGCTACCATTAAAACCAATGGGATCTGCGGCTTATGCTAACAAGGAAAGCCGTGGAAACCCCACGTAGAATGCGAGAGAGTGGGATTTGCTCCTCACCTCCGAGTGGAGTGCATTGAAACAAGCAACAAGGGCAAGGTTGCGCGGTCAAATCGAACCACCGGGCGATAAATCGATCGCGCACCGATTTGCGCTGCTGAGCGCTCTGGCGTCCGGTCGTTCGACGATCGATAACTATGCCCCGGGAGACGATTGCCAAAAGACTCTAGGGGTACTCCAGTCGCTCGGCCTCACCGTCGGTCACCAGGACCGGACCGTTCAAATAGACGGAGTGGGCTTTTTCGGATTCCAACCGCCTGATGGCTTTTTAGATTCGGGTAACTCGGGCTCGACAGCGCGAATGGTTTGCGGCCTGCTGGCCGGCCAGCAATTCGACACTCGAATCGATGGAGACGCAAGTCTCAGGCGCCGCCCGATGCGTCGTGTCATGGATCCCTTGTCACGGATGGGAGCTCAGATCGAGGCCGTTCAATCCGACGCAGACCGGCTGCCGCTTCTCATCCGTGGAGGACGAACCCTGAAAGGGATCGACTATGAGCTTCCCGTGCCCAGCGCTCAGGTCAAGACCGCCGTCCTTCTAGCGGGACTTCATGCGGAAGGCCGAACGCAGGTGCGCGAGGGTTGGGCGACGCGAAACCACACCGAAATCGCCCTCCTTCGATTCGGAGTACCGCTTCGACACGAAAACGATGGGGTCGCCGTTCATGGCGGGACACCGCTCGAGCCGGTAAGTTATCGCATTCCTGGTGACGCGTCGTCCGCCGCATTTTTCATCGTTGCGGCGGCCGCTCTACCCGGCTCCGACCTGGTTGTACATCGTATGGGGCTCAACCCCACCCGTACCGGCTTTCTTCACGCTCTGAAATCCATGGGCGCCCGAATCGATATCGAGCCGAGCTCACCGGGCAACCCCGGTGATGAAGTGGTGGGGACCGTCCACGTCACCGGTTCGAAGCTCTCGGGAACAGAGATACAAGCGGAAATGGTGCCGACATTGATCGATGAGATTCCGATTCTTGCCGTCGCCGCCGCCCTGGCTCACGGGAAAACCGTCTTTCGTGGCGTCTCCGAGCTTCGTCACAAAGAATCGGATCGCCTTGCTACCATCGCATCGGGTCTCGAAACCCTGGGCGTGGATGTGGAAACTTGGCCGGACGGTCTTCTGATCCGAGGTGGATGTCCCTTCCGAAACGGGCGTCTCACGAGCCATGGTGACCATCGTATGGCGATGGCTTGGGCCGTGGCCTCTCTTGCCGCCGATGGACCCTGTACTGTCACGGACCGCGACTGTGTGGCGGTCTCCTACCCAGGATTCTGGGAAGACCTGGACCGGTTGGCCTCATGAGGGGAGAAAGACGGCCGCGACGGTTTTTCTTGATCGGATTCATGGGTGTCGGTAAAACTTCAGTAGGACGAGATGTGGCAAGGAAGCTAAAAATCCCTTTTTACGATTTGGACGGACTCATCGAAAAGCGCCTGGGTAAACCAATCACGGAGATCTTCATGGAAAATGGCGAGAGCGTCTTTCGCACTGAAGAAACCCAGATGCTCAAGGAAGTCGCCGCATCCGAGCCCGGGATCGTCGCGACGGGGGGTGGCGCTTTTACACGACCCGAGAATCGTGAGATCATCCATTCTTCCGGCGTCAGCATCTGGCTCGATGCCCCGACCGAATTGATCCTCGAACGGGGCGGCCGAGGTGCTCATCGCCCCTTGTGGGCCGGCGTCGAAGAGGCCAGAATTTTGCTCGAGAAACGCCTTCCTCATTATCGAATGGCGGACGTGCGGTTCGATCTGAATACGTGGTCACCCAAAGAGGCGGCCGAACAGTTAATCAAGGTACTCGAGACACAAAACCACGCATGAGATATCTCATACTGAGCGACATACATTCGAACCTGGAGGCGCTCACCGCCGCGCTCCGCCATGTCAAAAGAAAAAGGTTCGACCGAACGATCGTGTTGGGCGACGTCGTAGGCTACGGCGCCGATCCCAACACCACAATCGATAAAGTGCGCCGCCTCAAGCGAACGGTGATTATCCGCGGCAACCACGACAAGGTATGCAGCGGCCTCGAGTCCGGCGAGATGTTCAACCGAATCGCGCTCGAATCCGCGAAGTGGACTCAGGGCAAGCTCATGTCCCGTCACCGGAAATGGTTGGCGGCCTTGCCTCAAGGACCGGCGCACGTGGACGATGCCTTCTCTATGGCCCACGGAACTCCTCTGGACGAAGACGCCTACATCTTTGGAGAAATCGAAGCCCTCAATATGTTTCGCTACTTCGAGCTACCTATCTGCTTTTTTGGTCATAGCCACTTTCCCGTCGTCTTCGGTCTGGATTCCGAGGCTCTCACGACGCATGTCCCTCGTGACTCAAAATTCAGGCTGAAACTACGCAAAGACACTCGCTACTTGATCAATCCCGGCTCCGTCGGTCAACCCCGAGACGGCGATCCCCGCGCCAGCTTTGGCATCTATGATTCCAGTAAGGCAACGATTGCCATCCATCGTGTGAAGTACAAACTCGAGAACACACAATCGAGAATTCGAGCTGCAGGACTTCCGAAACCTCTGGCCGATCGACTGGCGTTGGGACGCTAGAAAAGAATACAGAAGTCAGAATACAGGAGACAGAAGGAAACTTGAGGACGGCTACGCCGTCGCCATTCAGATTGTACACCACATAAAAAAAAGCAGCCCGAGGGGGGCTGCTTTTTCAAACGACCATCGATCTCCTTCAACCTGGGGGGACGGGCTGGGAAGACCGAGCTCGTGGCCGCTGGTGGGTTATTCGTTCACCGCTTTATCGATTGCGCGGCGGAGACCGTGCTCAGAGCTTCCCCGTCCTTCATCCGACGGTGTGGTTCCGAAACGAAGTACGAACCGCCCTCCTGTCGTGAGGGACAGATGATCGATGAGCTTCCGGGTCAAATCCTTCCACTGCCAGCGGCGCTGCTTTCCGAGCACCCGACGTAACGCCTTCCGAAGCTCTCCGTCTTCAGTATCGAAAGACACCTGGCCGACAATATCCCGGATCCCGATCTCGAAGCAGAGCTTTCCGACCCGCTCCGAACCACGGTAGATTCCGACCCCGAACTCTTGCCTATCGATCGACTTCATTATCTGAACTCCTTTAGCTCCAAGCATTCTTGAACGCCTATATAGCAAAATGCGTGCCCAGATCCGAAATACGGAACTCCCTACATCGTTACGCTCTCATCCACTAGATGGTGTGTAGGATTTGGCCGGAACCACAAGGACAACCATTTCATTTCTTTACCTTTGGTGACATTATATGATCCGTTATGTAGGAAAATTCCTACATTCTGTGCGGGATTAATCCCATAGCAAACTGAGCCGGCTATCCCATTTCACTCGTCTTGTCTAAGGTGAGCTAACCTCCCGGATAGCTTGCCACACGTCCGCGGGGTTCGATTCCAAGCTCATAATGTGCACTTTAGGGCCCCGAGGCGCCCAAATAGCTGGGCTGGTGGGGCCGAACAGCGCAACCGTGGGCGAGCCCGCCGCAGCGGACAAATGACTGACTCCAGAGTCGTTTCCCACGTAGGCCCAAGCCCTGGAGACAACGGAAGCAAGGACAGGGAGGCTTAAATTATTTAATGTGTAGGGAATCCAACCCAGGTGTCTCGATACAGCCTGAACCACGTCTCGATCCGCATCCCCCTGGATCAGAACAGGCTCCACGCTTGACTCTTTAGCCATGCTGGCCAGTCTCGAGAAGCACCCCGGCTTCCAGTTCTTGCTCGGCGAGCCGCTTCCGGGATGGAGTGCCATAAAATTGCGCCCCAGGAGGCCCCCTTTTCTAAGAACCGACGCTCCGGACTCGGCCTCCTCCTCCTGAATCCAGAGATCGGGCCGGGAAACCCCGTTGACGCCCAGGGGTGCCAAGGTTTGCAGGAGGTAATCTGCAGCGTGCATTTCCGAAGCCTCAGGGGGAAACGCCGGGGCCTGAATATGGGGTAGCTCCAGTTCCCGGAGAAGGCCCGTGAGACGGCCTTCTTTGTCGTTACACCACGCGACGACGAAGTCAAAGGTCTCTAGAAATCCCTTTAGCTCGGAATTGGCGAGATCGGAGAACAGACTCGTAAAAAGACGCCGGTCCACCGAGTGGGCCACATTCGCATGCCGGGGGTTGACGGCAAGCTGAAGCGGCGTCGGGTAGCCCACGATCTCGATTCGTCCCGTTGAGCCAACGGCCAAGCGCAAAGCACGAATCGCGGGTAGGCTGAGGATCGTATCCCCCAGGGCGCCGGGACGAATAACCAAAACTCGACTACCGGGAGATAGCACTCTTACACTCCGCAAAAGCCTGGACAAATTGGCAAACCTGTAAGGAGCACTTTTCGTGGTACAATTTCAAAGAAAATAAGCGCCGAAAATCTGCGAATGGATATGAGGTTCCGTTAGGAAGTCGCCACTTCTCATGGAAGGCATGTCCAATGTGGAGAAAACCGATGAACACACTTGTTCGACTGATGCCTCTCGTCTTACTCGTTTCGGTTCTCGGAGCCCCCTTATCTTCATCCCAGGAAACCGAGCAGCCACCTCAGGTAACGGCCCTTCGAGCCGACGATGCGGACGTCCAGGAGACGTTCGAACGTGGGCTGCGGCAATATCGCAACCGCGGCTTTCGACAAGCTTTGGAAGAATTCAACAAAGTGGTGGCGATGAAACCCGACCGTGCGGAAGTCCACTATCTGATCGGCTACTGCCACTTGATGCTCAGAGAATACGAGTTGTCCCTAGAAGCGTTCCGTCGTTCCTTCGACGAGATGCCCAATTTTGATCCGCGCACGATTTACCAGAAGCCCAAACCCGAGTAGCCAGCAATCCTGATGCGGCGGCAGCCTCGTCCGCCGTCTTGTCCACCGGAGCCTTGGCGAAGGCGGGCTGTCTTCCGTGTTCTGTATTCTTTATTCTCTCGGTCGGCCAATCAGCGACTGCCCGACCCGCTCCGCCTCTTGGGTACGAGGTCGAACTTCTCCTGGTGGAGATTGCCGTCGGTCTTTATTGAGACATCTCGGTCGAGAACGGTCTTGACTTCCTCAAGCACCTGGGCCGCGTGCCCCTGCAGTGCCCGGCCGACGTGAGGATTGACTCTTAGCGTGAGTCCCCACGGGAACTCATCGACGCTCATCCTCACCTTATCCAAGATCTCGTAGCAGATCGTCTCCGGAGACTTGACCCAGGAGCTTCCCTGACAATAAGGACAAGGTTGACACAAAATTCTCTCGAGCGATTTTTTGACCCTCTTTCGAGTCAAGACCACGAGACCGAACTCATTGATCTGGATCGTTTTGGTCGGCGAGTTGTCCTTCTGGAGCTCGTGTTCGAGCGCGGAGAATACGTCCTGCTGGTTCCGCCGCTCTTCCATATCGATGAAATCCAAAACGATGATGCCGCCTAGATCGCGCAGTCGGATTTGGCGAACGATCTCTTCACAGGCCTCCACATTGATTCGGGTAATGGTGTCCTCGAGCCGCTTGTCTCCCGTGTACCGACCTGTATTCACGTCGATGGCGACCAGAGCCTCAGTCTGGTTGATGACGATGTAGCCCCCCGATTTGAGCCATACTTTGCTCTTGAGCGCCTTGTCGATCTCGGTCTGGACACGGTATTCCTCGAAGATGGGATAGTTTCTCGAATAGTACTTGACACGGTGGAGCATTCGCGGCTGGATCTGCTCTATATAGTTCGCGACTTGTTCATAGAGCGCCTCAGAGTCGGTGCGAATGGCGGTGTAGTCCGGCGAGAGATGATCCCGTATGTACTTGAAAACGAGTCCCAGGTCCCGATGGATCACCGCCGGGGCCCGATCCGATTCCGCCTTGCGGCCAATTTCTCCCCACTGGTTCTCCAAGAAGCTCATATCCGCAAGAATGGCTTCGTCGTCCTTTCCCTTCGCGGCGGTTCGGACAATGAATCCTCCTCCCGTTTTACGATTCTCCTTAATCAAACGACGAAGCCGCGACCGTTCCTCGGCGGACTCGATCTTTCGCGAGACACCCACGTGGTCCACCGTCGGCATGTACACGAGCAGGCGACCCGGCAAGCTGACGTAGGCGGTAATTCGCGCACCTTTGGTGCCGAGTGGCTCCTTCGCCACCTGTACGAGCACTTCCTGCCCCTCTTTGAGGAGCTCGTCGATGGAGGTGTTTCCTGCGGCGCGTGCAATCTCTCGGTCCGTTTCCTCGATTTCCTCATCCAGATCGAGGAAAGGAGCATCCTCGTCCTCGAGGACATCCGAGACATAGAGAAAGGCATCCCTTTCGAGACCAATATCCACAAAGGCCGATTGCATACCGGGCAACACACGATTGACCCGACCCTTGTAAAGATTGCCGACAACACCTCGGTGGCGTTCTCGATCGACGGCAACTTCCGTCACGACTCCATCTTCAACGATCGCAACTCGAGTCTCGAGCGCGGTGTGACTGATGATCATTTCCTTCGACATAACCGCTCAAATTACCACGATAAAAAGAGATGAACAAACCGGGCATATATGCCAGGCAAAATTGAATCACGATGGAGACGGCGCAAGCCGTCCTCCTGCCCCATTCTGGAGTTCTTGGGTTCTGGAGTTCTCGAGTTCTTTTTTAGTTCACAAACCTCCTCATGCGCACGTTCAAAATGAGTCCCAAGCCCATCATGGTCGATAGCATGGAGGATCCGCCGTAGCTGATGAGCGGGAGTGGAAAACCCTTAATCGGAACCAGACCCGCCACCATGGCCGTGTTGTAGACCGCCTGAAAAAAGAACATGGAGAGGAACCCCGCGACGATATAGATCCCGAGACGATCTCGCGCCCGCCGCGCCGTATCTATACCTCGTAAGACGATAGCGAGAAAGAGCATCATAACCAAAGCGACTCCAATGAAACCGAACTCTTCCGCAATGACTGCAAAAACGAAATCGGTATGGGGAGCCGGAAGGAATTGAAGCTGACTCTGAGATCCCTTGAGCCATCCAGCACCGGAGATCCCACCCGAGCCCACGGCGATGGTGGACTGGATGCTTTGGTAGCCCGCCCCGCGGGGGTCTCGCATGGGGTCCATGAACGCGCGGACCCGGTCCTTCTGATAGTCCTTGAGTACGAAGCTCCAGGCCAGAGGAAGAGCCAAGGCGAAAATGACAACGGCCACCAAGACCAACCGAGGCCTGACACCGGCCAACAAAGCCATGGCGACATAGATGATGCTCAGGGTTGCCGCCGTGCCGAGATCGGGCTGGAGCGCCACGAGCAATACCGGAATCCCGGTGATGGCACCCGAAATGAGCACTTCGTTCGTGCCGAGCTGATTCCGGCGTACCCGCGAATAGTACTTAGCCAAGAGCAGCACGACCACAAGCTTGGCAAGCTCACCGGGCTGCACGGTCATCAGGCCGAGCTCGAGCCACCGATTGGTTCCGGCACGGAGTGATCCGAACACGAGTAGATAGAGGAGAAGGCCGGCGACGAAAATGTAGAATATTTCTGCATGGTCGACGATCGCGTGATAGTCGAATAGAAGCACCAGCAACATCAAAACGAAGCCCAGCACAATCAAAGTGATTTGGCGTTTATAGACATCGGGGGTCGGCCCGCCTTGAGTGGCGCTATAAACCACAGCCACCCCCACCCCGGAGGCCAAGAGGATCCCGAGGATCATGAGCCAATCAATGTTGTGCCAGAGACGCCTGTTGAACACCTTCGGCCTTCCGTTTCGCGCGGCCTTCGAAATAGGTCTTGAAGATCGCGCCTGCAATGGGTGCAGCCGCCTGTCCGCCACCGCCGCCGTGCTCGACCAAAACCGCGAGGGCGATCTCGGGGTTGACCCGAGGAGCGAAGCCAACAAACCAGGCGTGGGTTCTCAAATGCTCCGGACGGTCCGCATTGACCGTTTGCGCGATACGATCGCTCGAGGCAACCTGAGCCGTACCCGTCTTCCCGCAGACCTCGCCACCCGACACTCTGGCACGCCATCCTGTCCCGCCCTCGTTGACGACGGCATACATCCCATCTTGGATGGCACGCCATGTTTCCGGCTTCAAACGCACGTTACGCACCGGCTGGCTAATGACCGATGCGGAAGCCGGATCCGGAGTGGACCCGGATGGGTGACTTTCGAGAAAGACCTTGGGGCGATGGACCTCCCCATTGCTGCCGACAATTGCGGCAACCTGCGCCATTTGTGCGGTTGTCGCAAGGACCGATCCTTGCCCCACCGCCACCGAGACAGTCTCCCCGGCAAACCAGGGTTGCTTGCGAACGCGGCGTTTCCAGTTCGGGTCGGGTATCAGCCCTTCGACCTCGTAGGGTAAATCGATACCGGTGGCCGAGCCCAATCCCATCATACGGGCGTAACGTGCAATGGTCTCGATCTGAAGCTTCACGCCGACCTGGTAGAAATAGACATTGCACGATTGCTTGATTGCCTCGTGAAGATCCACCGACCCGTGGCCCCCGCCCTTGTGACAACGAAAGACCTTGCCATAGAGACGCACCGCGCCATGACAGGTCATTCGAGTCTCGGGAGTGATGACCCCTTCTTCGAGCGCCGCCGCCGCGATAACCAATTTGAAGGCGGATCCAGGCGGATACCATCCCTGGATGGCCCGATTCTGTAGACGATGGTCCGGGTCATGAGACAGCGCCTTCCATTGCTCTTCGTCGAATCTTCCGGAGAAGAAATTCGGGTCGAAGGACGGGAAGCTCCCAAGAGCGAGCAGGTCGCCGTTTCTCGGGTCGAGCACGACCGCCGCGCCTATCTTTTCCCCAAAGGCGTCTTCCAAAGTACGCTGCAGATCCAGGTCCATCGATAGACGAACCGTATCGCCCCAAAGAGGTGGAATCTCTTCGAGCATTCTCTCCCGCCGACCGTGAGAGTTCACGACCAAACGCTGAACGCCGTTGCGCCCGAACAAAATCTCATCGTAGATTAATTCCACACCCGACTGGCCGACATAGTCGTTTCGACCCGCATCTTCGAAGGGTGCATGGCCAAGCTGTTCCTCTGTGATACGTCCCACATAACCGAGGACATGGGATGCCAAACTCCCGAAGGGATAGAACCGGCGCGGAACAAACTGAATGATGGCCCCGGGAAGCTCGAGCTGACGGGCTTCGATTAAAGCCACTTCATCGAGCGGAATGTCCTCTTTCAGAAGGGTAGGGTCATACCGGGCGGATTGACTCCGCCCGGCAGCGACGCGATCGAGCTCTTCTTCGGTAAGATTCACGAGCGCAGTCAGCTCTTGGATGGTCTCGCCATCCTTTTGCGGATCCTGAATGGTCAGATTAAATGAAGGCCGATTTTCGCCGACAATCCGACCATAGCGATCCAGAATCAATCCTCGTGGGGCGTTCTCGGGTATATTTCGAACATGGTTGGCGCGTGCCAGCTCTCGATACGTGGTGGCCCGAACGACTTGGAGCTGCCAGAATCGCGCGCACAGTCCGAAGACGAGGATGATGCAGAAGTATCTTCCCCAACGTAGCTTGGATTGGAGTGGACGTAGGTCTTCGTAAATGTTCATTTTGCTCGAATCACTTCCGGCGATCCATCAAGCCCAGCGCAAACGTGCCGATTGCGGCATTGACGGTGCAAACGATCAACAAAGTAATCCCCTCGCCCGCCACAATGGGGCGCTCTGCTGCTAATCCCACAAGGGCCAAGATGACGAGATCGGCCATCGAAGCAACGAAGAAAAACAAGAAACGCGCCGCCCAGCCGCGAATGATGAGCCAGCGACTCACGACTCCGGCCAGGTATGCGACCGTTGACTTCGAGAGCCCGTTTAGCCCCAAAATCCCGCCGGAAAAGGCATCTTGAACAAGCCCACCTACGGTGCCGGCGGCTAGACCGGTCATCCTCCCTCGCACCAGCCCGAAACCCGCCGCAACCACAAGAAACAGGTCCATGTAGCTCTGAAGAGGAGTCAGATAGCGTCCTCCCAGCGTTTGCACCAAAAAAGCGACCGCGATAGCCGCCGCAACCTCGAGGACTCTCATTCGACCTGTTTCGTGAAGGTATTGTCGCTCTCGATCGCTTCGAGAATGAAGACTTCCTCCAAACGATCCAAACGTGCCGCCGGTTCCACAGAGATATTTTTGAACAGACGCGGTCCTTTGAACACCGTAGCCACTCTTCCAATGGCAATTCCCTTGGGATAGATACCGTCTATCCCTGAAGTCACCACGAGATCTCCCACAACGACGTCCTCGAGATTGCTCACGTACTTCATCTGAAGGTCCGTTCGGCCGATCCCCGAGATGATCCCTCGCGCCCGGCTTCGAACTAAAAGAGCGCCTACCGAACTGTCTCGATCCGACAAGAGCTGTACCTGAGAGACATTGTTTCCGACCGCAATGATGCGACCCACCACGCCTCCCGGCCCGATAACGGGAGCATTGAGCTCGACGCCGTCTCGCAATCCACGATTGACGGTGACCGTGCGGAACCATGCGCTCGCATCGAGTCCGATGACCTCCGCCACCATAGACTCGAAGGGAAGGCGTTCCGAAAGGTCGAGCACGCGACTAATCCGGTCGTAGCTGGCAACGATTTCTCTTTCCATCCAAAGCGATTGTTCGAGACGAGCCACCTTCTCCCGGAGGTCCTGGTTTTCCTGGCGAACCCCTCGAAGATCGACATATCCCGACCAGGTGGAGCGAATTCCGTTGATAACGGACTCACCGCCTCGCTGTAATGGAGAAAAGGCCGTTAGAAGCGCTGCTTGGAGCGCCGACTGTCCCGTCTCCGTGGTGACCTGAGAAGAAATGAGTAATGTATGCCCTGCAAGAACAAGAAAAAACACCAAATGGCTCCCCCGCTTGGTCAAGGCGAATCCGTTGGTAGCCATGGTGATTTCCTAATTGATTCCGGATTGGTGGCGGCGGATGCCGCCAGCATTAATCCTTCTGAGTTCTTGGGTTCTCGGGTTCTCGAGTTCTCGAGTTCTTGACTAACCTAATCCAAACAAACTTTCCTGAGGAGCTTGAGGTCCTCCAACATCCTCCCGGTCCCCAAGACGACCGACGAGAGGGGATCTTCGCTCATGGAGACGGGCAAACCGGTCTCTTCACGGAGCCTCTTGTCCAGGTTCTTCAGAAGGGCCCCTCCTCCGGTGAGAACGATGCCGCGGTCCACGATATCCGCTGAGAGCTCTGGAGGCGTTCGCTCCAAGGCCACCCGGACGGCATTGACCAAAATACCCACCGTTTCCTCGAGAGCTTCCCGGACCTCTTCATCCGTGACGACGAGGGTCTTTGGGATACCTTCGATCAGGTTCCGCCCCTTGATCTCCATGGTCATGGGCTTATCCAGCGGATAAGCCGATCCAATCTCCATCTTGACCTGTTCCGCACTCCGCTCACCGATGAGCAGATTGTATTTCTTGCGGAGGTACTTGATGATAGCTTCGTCCGCCTCGTCTCCAGCCACTCGAACCGAGCTGCTGTAGACGATTCCCGCCATGGAGATGACGGCAATATCCGTGGTGCCCCCGCCGATATCCACGACCATGTTCCCCGACGGCTCCGTGACGGGAAGGCCGGCACCGATGGCGGCCGCCATGGCTTGATCGACGAGAAAGACCTCGCTCGCCTTGGCCCGCAGAGCGCTGTCTTTTACGGCCCGCTTTTCGACCTGCGTGATTTCCGAAGGGATCCCGATGACGATGCGCGGTGCCACCCAAACCTTGCGGTTGTGGGCCTTCTGAATGAAGTAGGTCAGCATCTTTTCGGTGACCTCGAAATCGGCGATCACCCCGTCCTTCATGGGCCGGATAGCGGTGATGTTGCCGGGAGTTCGCCCGAGCATCTCTTTCGCCTCCCTGCCCACCGCCTCGACTTTGCCGGTCACCTTGTTGATGGCGACGATGGAGGGCTCGGAGACGACGATCCCCTTGCTTTTGGCGAATACCAGAGTATTCGCCGTACCCAAATCAATAGCTAATTCGTTCGAGAAAACACTGAATACGGAGCGTAGGTTCATTGAGGTTTGCTTGCCAATCGTTTCTGAAAGACCACAGGTTCATAGGTTTGTGTAAACGCTTCAGCCGGACTTCACTCGGCCAGTCCAACGGCATCTTTGCCTTGCTCCTTAACACTATACATTGCTTGGTCCGCCTTTTGTATAAGATCCTGAGGGGTTGAGCCATGTTCTGGGTAACAACTCACGCCCAAGCTCGCCGAAACCTTGACTGCCAGCCCGAGATCGGTCAGGAATCGATGATTTTTTAGAGATTGTCGGATGCGCTCAGCGACGAGAACCGCCCCGCGCGAATCCGTGTCGGGAAGCACCACGACGAATTCGTCCCCGCCATAGCGCCCCACAATCTCCTCCTCCCGCACCGACCGTTTGATAATCGACCCAACCTCATGAAGCGTCCGGGAACCGCACAGATGGCCGTGATGGTCGTTCACCAGCTTGAACCCATCCAGGTCCAAGAAAATCAAGGACAGACACGTCTTATGCCTGCTTGCCCGACTCAACTCCTTGCCAAGGTAGGAGTTCAGGAAACGAGAGTTGTAGAGCTTGGTCAAATCGTCTGTGACGGCCAGTCGCTCCGCTCTTTGAAATAAAAGAGCGTTCTCGAGTGCAATGGCGGCCGGTTCGACGAGCGTGAGGAGCAAGTTCAGGTCTCGACGGGTGAACCGGGTTCCCGCCTCTCGATTCATGATTTCGACCACACCAATGGTCTTTCCCCGTGAGACAAGGGGCGCACAGAGCACCGAGCGAGTTTGAAATTGGGTTTGTTCGTCGAACCGTCGTTGAAAGCGCTGGTCCCGGCTCACATCGTTCACGATGGCAGGCTTACCGTTTTTCGCGACCCAACCCGCAATTCCTTCGCCAAGCTTCAAACGGAAGTCACCGAGGTCCTCGCCCTTCTCGCCCAGAGCCATTTCAAAAGTGAGCTCGTTTCTCTCCTCGTCAACGAGCAGAATCGACCAGGCTTCAGACGGGATGAGTTGCTGGATTTGCGACATGATGACCGCCACAACTCGGCTCGGCTCGAGGCTCGAATTGGCGGTCAACACGATATCGCCCAGAACTTGGAGACGTTTGACCGTTTCTCGGAACCTCAGGGTCGCCCGGGTGGCCTTCTTCTCCATCTCGTGGTGTCGTCTTGCATCGATAAGCAATGAACGAACCCTACGGGCCGAAGGGACTTCGGTCAGATGCATTGCAAAGACGGAATGCCGGCCTTTCCCCGGCGGCTCTCCATAGGCAAGAAGCGGCAAGTCCGGGTGGCTTTTACGGAGCGTGCGAACCAAATTCGGCTCCGAGCGGAGTCCATCGGGCAATTCCACAACGGCAACGTCGAAGGGCGTAGGATCGGCATTCCAATCATGGCGCGAGAAACGCGAGAGGTCGTAGTCTTTCAGCAACATACCTTCCGAGCGGCCGAGCACTCGGAAAGCTCGTTGAACCTTCGGGGTCGTGAAGAACAAGGCAATGCGCACTTCCTCGACGGCGGACTTCGACTTGGCGGACGCCGTCTTCGCGTCTGCCCTCTTGGCAGACCTCGTCGTCGCTCGGGCAGGGCGCTTTCGGTCCCCTCGCTCATTGCGGGATGCGCGCCTTTTTCTCGTAACTCGGTGCTCGACTACCACGATTCATTCAAATGCGACGCGCGGAAAGGCTCAGATGAGCCGTGTTTGTTGGACAACTGTCGTTTCTGGAACCGGCGGGAGACGGCACTAATCAGAACCTACGTCTGCGTAGATTGTCTCCTCAGCCGTGCCGCCGCTGCGCTTGTGGGCCTTGACCACAATCGGATGACGTCCGGAACGGGTGAATGTCAAGTAATGTCGAAACGAGCCGTCCGATTTAACGGAAACCCGCTCTTCATTGATGGTGACGACCGCGTCGGGTTCGGTCACCCCATTGATCGTAACGAGACCATCGATAGAAACACTGGGTGATGACAATCTCAGCTGGGGAGGCTCAGCCTTGGCCGTCTGACCGGTGATTGTGAACTTGGCAAAGTTGGCGAATCCTCCCTCGCGATTGCGACGGTCAATGGCTCTCACCGTCCAAAAGTAAGCTCCCGGCTTCAAACCCGGAACGAGCACCCTGACATCGTTGACTTTGTACTCTTGCGGTGTTGGGAAATTGGGATTCTGGTCCAGCATCACATGGTAGAGGCGGGCTTCGCTGACCGACCCCCACCTCAGCTCCGTGGTCTCTCGCCCCGGGTCACGGTATGAGATCCGAGAAAGGTGCGCGGGAGTCAACAAAGCCGGCACTCCAGGTAGTTTAATGATCTCCGAAAAGATGCTGTCACCCCGAACCTCAACGGCCTGACTCGACTTTAGAGTGACTTCCTTGTCTCCAGATTTCAGTCGCGAACTGCCGCTGAATACCGCGAACTCAGAAACCTGACTCCCCTCGTCGAAGCCCACATCGGCAACGGTACTTTCACTGAAACTCGCCTCGGTGGTTGGCGTGGTCAGCTCGGAGCTAGACCCCGCCACGTTCGTCGGAGGTGTCTGCAAATTGACTTGGCCCGCCGTCAATTCGACCCGGATTTTGCTGGCTCGGGTTTGGGGGTCTTCGTGCATAACCTCGATCATGAAAATCGTGTCGGGCTTGATCAGGTACTCAGTTCCGTCAAAGAGTCGAAGCTGAGCAGACGATTTACCAACAGTTCGAACCGTATCGCCGCGGCTAAGGGCGGTGGCCTGACTGGCGTCGATCCACTCGTAACTACCTGCTTTCCTGACCTTTACCGTTCCATCGAGCGTGACGAAACGCGCGTTGTCATCCGCCGTTGTGGCTGCCTCGACCGGACCTTTATCCGCGTTTCTTGCAAACGCTCCAGTCTTGAACCACCAGAAAAGCCCTCCGCCGGCGCCAATCAATCCCATCACCGAGGCAATGAGGAGATAGATGGTTCCCTTTCTAACGGCAACCCACTCTACATGGATTCCCGGCTGATTTCCGTATGGAGTCCTTTTCGCCATTGCTTCTAAACGCTACTTTTTCTTGAGTTTAGCATATTTCGCCGGGTCAATACAATGTTTGAGGGCGGATAATCCTAGCTCGTTCGTATTGAAAATTAACGACTTGACACTGAGAGGATACGGTATCACGAGTCCCGAATGTTCCGATAAAAGCCCCCGCCGTCCTTGATTGCCCGGATGGGATTCGATAGCATGGTCGTTTCGAGGTTTCGACATGCTCAAATATTTCCGCAACCGTAAAACGATTGGCTACGCAGTAGGATCGGTGATGCTCGTTCTGGTCATCGTCGCTTTTATCGCCCTGTATTTACCCGATTTCATGGGGCCGGGCGGTGCCGGCCCGAGCAATGAGGTCGCCAACGTCGAGGGCATTTCTATATCCGCGCAGCAGTTCCTGCAGACTTACCAAATGCAGGAACGCGTCTACCGAGCCCAACTCGGCGGGCAGTACAACCCAGCCTTGTTGAAGCAGCTCGGACTGGACGAGATGGTCCTGCAACGTCTCATCCAAGACACTTTGCTGGTCGTCGATGCGGGTCGTCAAGGACTCACCGTCACCAACCAAGAGGTGAGTGAAGAGATCACCAAGAACCCGAATCTCCAGACGAACGGTCAGTTCATCGGCAAAGAGGCCTACGTGCGACTGCTGAAAGAGCAAGGGCTCACCCCTCAACAGTTCGAGGACCAGGTGCGCCAAGGCCTTCTGGTCAATAAACTCCAAGGGCTTTTTATGGATGGCGTCGTCGTCAACTCTCAGGAGGTCGAACAGGAGTATCGCAGACGCAACGAGAAAGCGAACCTCGAATATATATTCGTGCCGCGCTCCAAGTTCGAAGACCAGGTCGAGGTGACGGACGACGACGTTTCAACGTTCTACGAAGAGAACAAGGAAGACTACAAGCTGCCGTTTCAACGAAAGCTGAGATATATGACGCTCGGCCCCCAGTCCTTCGTCGCCTCGGTGGAAGTGACCGATCGGGAAATCGAGCGCTATTACAATCAAAACATTTACATGTACGAGACGCCCGAGCAGGTCGGGGCCAGTCACATTCTCCTCAAGACCGCCGAAAAGGATGAAGATGAGGTCCGCCGGCAAGCGGAGGATGTTTTGGCCCAGGTCAAAGCGGGTGGAGATTTTGCCGAGTTGGCGAAAAAGTACTCCGAAGACACGTCGGCGGAAAATGGAGGCTCACTGGGATTATTCGGTCGCGGAGAGATGGTCCCCGAGTTCGAGCAGGCCGCCTTTTCGATGCAACCTGGTGAGGTGAGCGATCTCGTCAGGACCACCTACGGTTTTCACATCATCAAAGTTATCAATCGCCAGGCTGCCATGATCCGGCCGATGGACTCCGTCAAGGACGAAATTCTCAATACCTTGAGGCAGGAAGAAGCACAGAGATCGGTCGATGAGGCCGTCAACAACGCCAACGTTTTTCTAAACAACATGGACAGCCTCCAAGCACTGGCTCAACGCTACGAAAAGGTCGAGCTCCAGGAAACCGAATTCGTTGGCCGCCAGGATATGATTCCGCAATTGGGTAGCTCACCCCAGGCCCGCGAGCTCGCTTTCGAGCAAGAAATCGGGACGGTCTCGCCACCCATCCGCGTAGGCAATGGCTATGTTTTTTTCGAGGTTGTCGAAGAAAGGGAACCGAGGATTCCGCCTCTCGATGAGATCACTGAACGAGTACGTGCCGATTTGAGTCAGAAAAAAGCCATGGAACAGGCACGATCTCTCGCGGAGGAAATAGCCAAGAAACTCGCCGAAGGCTCGGATGCAGAGCAGACAGCCAAAGCTGCCGAGCTCGAGCTCAAAACCTCAGAAGGTTTTCTCAGAACGGGACAAATCTCGGAGGCCGGCAGGTCGCCCGGCGCGCAGGAGGCGGCGTTTTCCGTTGAGTTGGATACGTTTTCAGACCCTCTCAGTGCCGATAACGGATACGTGTTACTGCGAGTCACAGAGCGAAGTGGATTTTCCGACGAGGAATTCTCCGAGAAGAAAAGTGAGTTTACGGATCAGTTCACCAACGAGAAAAAACAGCGAGCTTGGTCTTCCTATCTCCAAGAACTGAGCCGCCGCTACTCCGTTCAGATCAACCGCGATTTGGTCCGCCAAATAACGGGGTAGTAGGAGAGAACTCATAAAGGGACTGGTCCGTTTTTGACGCTTGCTTCCCCACTGGCAAAAAGGGACCTGTCCCTTTTTTCTACTCAGTCCGGCCACAACCTTTCCCAGAACAAGCAATTCTTGCGTCGATATCTTATAATAGCCGGGCGGATGGCCCTGTGGGACAAGCGGTCCCACTTTATATAAACGGAGAAACAATTTATGAAGCCCGATCTCCGAGAAAAGCAAGGTGTCGCAATTTTGGAGCCGCCCGGCCAACTGACGGTTGGAGGAGGCGACCAGGTTTTAAGAGAAGCGGTAGATACTCTTCTCGGCACCGGACGCACCAAGATTTTGCTCAACCTCTCGCGATTGCAGTCCATGGACAGCGCCGGCGTCGGGGAACTTGTCGCGAGCTTCCGGATGGTGGAAAGATTCGGCGGCAAGCTCAAGATCCTGAACGCGCCTTCCAAGGTCAAAAAATCACTGTCTTTAGCCAAACTCCTCCCCATCTTCGAGATCTTCGACGACGAGGATGCGGCTATCGCCAGCTTTGCTGCCAGCGACAATTGACAAGCGCCGCCATCATCGCCCCAGCAGAATGAATGGTGAAGATGCGCGCCCACTTCCAGTCCAGGCATTCCCTTCTCCCTCAAACAATCACTCGGCCGGCTTAAAAGGACGTTAATCGATGAAGAACACACCGATCAACTACGCAGTCGTGGAGGCCAAGATCAAGGAGAACTATCTCGCCAACGTAGGCAAAGCGTCGATCCGGGAGATCAAGAAACTCGTCGACGACGTCGAGTCCGAGACGGGCGAAAAATACGTCCGGATGGAGATGGGAATCCCCGGGCTTCCGGCGGTTCAAATCGGCGTCGATGCTGAGCTCGAAGCTCACCGTAAGGGGGTCGCCTCTATTTATCCGGACATTCACGGCATTCCGCCCCTCAAAAAAGAGATGTCGAGGTTCATCAAAATGTTTCTCGACGTCGACGTCGACCCCGCCGGGTGCCTTCCAACCGTGGGTTCTCTCCAGGGTTGCTTTGCCGCGTTCATGACCGTCAATCGCATGTTTGAAGGACGGGACACGACACTCTTCATCGATCCGGGTTTTCCCGTCCACAAGCAACAGCTCAACGTGATGGGAAATAAATGGGAGAACTTCGACGTCTACGACTATCGAGGTGACAAACTACGAGGCAAGCTCGAGTCCATGCTCGAGAAAGGGCACATATCCTGTCTTCTGTACTCCAATCCCAACAATCCATCCTGGATCTGCTTTACAGAGAAAGAGCTCCAGATCGTCGCCGAATTAGCCGACAAATATGACGTTGTCGTGCTCGAGGACCTAGCCTATTTCGCGATGGACTTTCGGAAAGATCTTTCCAAACCGGGGAAACCACCCTATCAGCCCACGGCGGCGAAGTTCACGAACAATTACATCTTGTTCGTCTCCAGTTCCAAGGCCTTTAGCTATGCGGGACAACGTGTCGGGATGATGGTGATCTCCGACGAGCTTTTCAAGAGAAAGCTTCCCGATTTGAAGCGATTCTACCCAATCGATCTCTTCGGCCACGCCATGATTTTCGGAACCCTCTACTCTCTGTCGGCCGGCGTCACCCACACCGCACAATATGGCCTCGCCGCCATGTTGAAGGCCGCCAGTGATGGCGAGCTCGACTTCGTCGAAATCGTCAAAGAGTACGGAGCGAAGGCGAAGATCATGAAGAAGCTCTTCACCGACAACGGCTTCGAGATTGTCTACGATATGGATGAAGACGAGCCCATCGCGGATGGCTTCTATTTCACCTACTCCTACCCGGGTTTCAGCGGAGCGGATCTCGTTCACGAAATGATCTTCTACGGGATCAGTGCCATTTCTCTCGCCATTACGGGAAGCACGCGATCCGAAGGCGTCCGCGCCTGTGTCTCATTGGTGCAGCGGGAACAGTTCCCTACTCTCGAGGCGCGGTTGAAAAAATTCCACGAAGACCACCCGATCACATAGAGGAGGGAACCGTGCCGGCACGATGGCTCCAAGAACTGACTTGGCAGGATATCGCGGAGTATCTCCAATCGGAGGACCGCATCATCATGCCGGTGGGAAGCACCGAACAGCACGGCCGTTTCTCGCCCCTGGGCACCGATACTTACGTGGCGACAACGCTTGCAGAAGATGCAAGTGAACGGTCGGGCCTTCTCGTCACTCCTCCGATCTGGACCGGGTGGAGCCCACACCATTTAGTGTGCCCCGGTACGATTAGCGTTAGGGCGGAGGTGCTCATCGAGCTCCTTTACGACGCGATCGAGTCACTTGCCCAACACGGGTTCAAGAAATTTGTGGTCGTAAACGGCCACCGCATCGTCAATCTCTCCTGGATGCAGATCACGGCCGAAAGAGCTCAGCGGCAATTAAAGGTAAAGGTCGTCCTCTTCGACCCGGCCCACATGAGTAAAGACATCGTGGAGGAACTGGGTTTCGGCCCTATCGGTCACGCCGATGAGATCGAGTCGTCCCACATGCTCTACCGCCACCCGGACCTCATGTCCCTCGACCGGGCCAAGGATAATCCACACAAAGAACAACCGCTCTACCACATTGACCCACGCGACGGGCGGGATTCCCTCTGTTACGTTCCCGCCACCGTCGAGATGATGAAGAAGGTGCTCGATGGCACAGGAGACACGATCGGCGGCAAACCCACCGAGTCTTCAGCCGAAAAGGGAAAGGCCTACCACGACCACCTGGTCAAAAGACTCGTAGAGGTTCTGGATCAGTTGAAGGACGTCTAGTGCCAATCTCGCCCGGGCAAGATTGTTTCTTATTTGAAATATGGACTTTGCGCAGAAGCCAAATCTTGGTGATAAACCTCGCTTTGCGTTGATTCTTCTCTTTTAGGGAACTCAGTACGCGGCCGCTCCACCATCCGCGGGACGTCGGTCGATACCCGCTTCGAGCATGCCGTCCTCCGGATTGACCACGATGACGTTGGCCGCTCCCTGCCCGCCGATCTCCTGGAGCTCGTGACCGAACTGCTTCAATATGGCCAGGGTATCCGGTGAAAACCCATTCTTCTCGTGACGTATACGGTCCGGCAACCACTGGTGGTGAATCCTTCCCGGCATCGACCGCTTCCTGGGCATTCATTCCGTGATCGATGACGTTCAAGATCGTTTGGAGCACGGTATTGATGATCGTGCGCCCGCCCGGGCTTCCCGTCACCATGAATAGCTGGCCGTCCTTAGTAACGATCGTCGGGGTCATGCTGGACAACATCCGTTTACCGGGAGCGGCCAGGTTAGGCTCGGTGCCGATGAGACCGCGCTCGTCGGTCAATCCCGGTCCCGCGTTGAAATCTCCCATTTCGTTGTTGAGCAAAAATCCGGCGCCCGGTACGACGATGCCCGAACCGTAGCCGAACTCGAGCGTGTAGGTGAGCGCCACCGCGTTCCTTTTCTTGTCCACCACAGAGAAATGAGTCGTCTCGGGACTCTCGGTTGACCAGACGAAGCTCTCCGGGGACGACTTGGATACCCGGTCCTTTTGGATGGTTTGCGTAACTCGTCGGCGTATTCTTTCGAAGTCAGCTTTTCGATAGGCATATCCGGGTTGAAGTCGGGATCGCCGAGATACCGCGCTCGGTTGGCAAACCGCGGCGCATGGCCTCGGCCATGAGATGGAGATTCTGGGCGGAGCCGAAACCCGAGCCCGCCAGGTCGAAACCTTCCAGAATGTTGAGCATCTCGACGAGAACCGTGCCGCCCGAGCTCGGCGGAGGCATGGACAGAATCTCGTAGCCACGATAGGTGCCCCGAACAGGCTTTCGTTTCTTCGGTTGATAATTCTTGAGATCCTCTTTCGTGATGAGGCCGCCGCCCGCTTTCATCTCCTTTTCGATGAGCTCGGCCGTTTCGCCTTCATAGAAGCCTGCCGGGCCCGACGTCAGCGATGCGCGCCAGGGTCTCCGCCAAAGTCGGGCTGTTTCAAGGTGTCTCCCATCTTGTAGGGCACGCCGTTTTTCGTGAACTGACGCCATCGATGCAGGATGTTTCTCGAAACGGGGCATAACCCTCTCGAGAGAGCGGGCCAGGCCGTCGGTGACCGCGAAGCCGTCGCGGGCCAAGGCGATGGCGGGTACCACCAGCCGTTTCCACGGCAGGCTTCCCTGCTCCTTCCACGCCAGATGAAGGCCGGCGACGGTACCGGGAACGCCGACCGAGAGATGACTCATGTGATGCCTTTCGCGATCGTACTCCCCGTCTTTGAGCCACATGTCGGCGCTCGCCTTGGCCGGCGCCATCTCGCGGAAATCGTAGACGATGGGCTCGCCCTCGGTCGGCCGGAAGACAATGAATCCTCCGCCGCCGATGTTACCCGCGGTCGGGTGAGTTACGGCCATGGCGAAAGCCGTCGCCACCGCGGCGTCGATGGCATTGCCGCCTTCTTTCAGGACCTCCATCCCCACACGGGCTCCAACGGCGTTTTGGGAGACCACCATGCCGTTTCGGGCCCGGATGGGCGTCGAGCCCGCGTGAACCATGCCGGCGACGGCGAGCGTCGCGGCGAGAATTGCTGCGATGATTGCTGTTTTTGTTCCGCATGGCCCGATCATAACCTCTTGGGGTCGGGCGAGAAAACGAGAAGAGTTGGCTTCAACCGAGCGTTGCGAGAAGGACTCCGGCGGCCACAGCGGAGCCGATGACGCCGGCAACGTTGGGGGCCATGGCATGCATAATGAGAAAATTCTGAGGGTCCTCCCGCGCACCCACCATTTGGCACACCCGGGCGGAGTCCGGCACCGCGGAGACCCCCGCCGCGCCGATGATAGGATTGATCTTCTCCTTGGAAAAGACGTTCATCAGCTTCGCAAAAAGCACGCCCGCCGCCGTGGCCACGCAGAACGACATCGCGCCCAGGGCGAAGATCTTGATGGAGCCCGGAGTAAGAAAGCGGCTGGCATCGGTCGATGTGCCCACGGTAAGGCCCAACAAGATGGTGACGATGTCGATGAACGAAGTGCGCGCCGTCTTCGCCAACCGGTCGGTCACGCCGCTCTCTTTGAGCAGGTTACCGAAGAAGAGCATGCCCAGTAAATTGATCGCCCCCGGAGCGACAAAAGCGGTAATGAGAAAGGCCACGACGGGAAAGATGATTCGCATCCGCCGGCTCACCGGGCGGGACGGTTTCATGCGGATGAGGCGTTCCTCGCGGGTCGTCAGAAGCTTGATGATGGGAGGCTGTATCAACGGCACCAGAGCCATATAAGAGTAAGCGGCGATAGCAATAGCTCCCAGGTACTCCGGCGCCAGTTTGGAAGAGAGAAAGATGGCCGTCGGGCCGTCGGCCCCACCGATGATTCCGATTGCAGCAGAGTGAGGAAGGCTGAATCCCAAGGCGAAGGCACAAAGGAAAGCGAGAAAAATACCTGCTTGGGCCGCTGCGCCGAGCAGGATGAGCCGGGGCGATGAGAGCATGGCGGAAAAATCGGTCATCGCGCCAATGCCGAGAAAAATGAGTGGAGGGTAGTAACCCTGGCGGACCCCCTGATAGAGGATGGACAGAACGCTCCCCTCTTCGTAGACCCCGATGTTCAACCCTTCACGAAACGGAATGTTGCCGATGAGAATTCCGAAACCGATGGGAATCAATAAGAGGGGTTCGTAGTCTTTCGTGATGGCCAGCCAAATGAAAACCAGTCCCACCAAGAGCATGACAAAGTTGCCCCAGGTGAAATTCCCGAAGGCGCCCGAAGCCAGAAAATCGGTCAGAATCTCCATGGAACCTATAGCCGTTCGCCCCTATTCGAACTCAACGAGGGTCTGGCCTTCTCGCACCGTATCACCCACCGCGACCTGAATGGCTCGGATACAACCCTCACCCGGCGCCGGAACCGCCGTCTTCATTTTCATCGCCTCGATGAGGACCAGCGGCTGTCCTTCGGTTACCCGATCGCCGACCTTGCACTCGAGCTCCAGAACGGTCCCTGCAATGGGAGAAAGCAGAGAGCTCGTTCCAGCCGTCGGCGAGGATGCTTTCATCGTCGCCGACGGGATCGAACCGGGCGAGCCCGCCGTCGCACCTTTTCTGTGGGTCGGAGCCGTGCGCCCGACTGGAGGAAGTGGTGCGGATTCGGCAAAACCTTCCTCCGCATCGAGAATCTCCACATCGACTTCGTAGGCAACACCATGAACGGTAATCTTGAGCTTCATGTCCTGTCCTTGGTCTGCTTCTTGGTAATGACATGGGAGCCGTGCACAGCCAGTTGACCTTGCGATGACCACGCACTGCTCGGGGAATCGGCGGGAAGAAGTCTGCGTATCTTTCGTATACGTCCTCGCCCCTTCAATACGGTAGTGACGGCTGCCGCAATCAGAACGAGCGTCGTCGCATCGATGGTTGGCTCCCGCGCCAACGCCTGTTCTTCCTGAGCTTTTTCCCTGGCCTGCCACGAATCATCTAATCGTCGGATCCAGGCCACGACGAGCGCAATCAGAGCGAGTACGGCGAAGACGATCCCGAACCCGAGAACGACCAGAGTCCATACTTCTTCCGGCACTAAACTTTCTTTCCTGCTTCAGGAAGAAATCTCAACGCAAAGACGCGGAGACGCAGAGACGCAAAGTGCGAAGGAATGTCTCGGATCGGAGGCCAATCGGAACACTCCATTTCATTTCTCCCTTTGCGACTTGGCGCCTTGGCGACTCTGCGTTAATTCTTGTCTTCGTTCTTACAGCGGTATCAGCCCATGCTTCTTTTGAGGACGGAGCTCGCGCTTTGCTCTCAAAACCTCGAGAGCCGAGGCCAACGCCAACCGCGTGTCGGCCGGCTCGATGATGTCGTCGAGCATTCCCCGAGACGCTGCCACATACGGACTCGCAAAAGTCTCTTTGTATTCTTGTACCAGACGACGACGTTCCGCCTCCGAATCGTCTGCATCAGCGATCTGTTTCCGATAGAGGATCTTGACCGCCCCTTCAGCTCCCATGACCGCAATCTCCGCCGTGGGCCAGGCGAACACCCGATCCGCCCCCATGTCCTTCGAGCACATCGCCAGGAATGCGCCTCCATAGGCTTTCCGGACGATAACCGTCAATTTGGGAACAGTGGCCGCGCCGTAGGCGAAGAGCATCTTGGCGCCGTGACGAATGATTCCACCCAGCTCCTGTTGGACACCCGGCAGAAAACCCGGCACATCGACGAACGTGATCAAAGGAATGTTGAAAGCGTTACAGAAACGGATGAAGCGTGCCGCCTTATCGGATGAATTGATATCCAGTACTCCGGCCCGCTCGATAGGCTGGTTGGCCACAACACCCACCGTCCGTCCTGCGAGGCGACCAAAGCCGACAATGATATTGGCAGCGAAATGCTCCTGAACCTCCATGAAATCGCCTCGATCGACGACACGAAGGATGACTTCATGCATGT
>CAVROO010000017.1:205000-218344 GCA_963722765.1 uncultured Acidobacteriota bacterium | reverse complement strand
CATTGTTCTGGCAGGGTATTAGCCGCCGCAGGGCTTTATCCTACAGTTGTTGATCTCGAACAGGCCAGGGAGCTCGTCTATTTCATCAGGCGACGCAAAAACAACCTCGTGGCCATCGGTGAAGTAGGTCTCGATCATTGGAAGGTCCAGGATGAGAAAGATCGCGAGATTCAACGAGAGATCTTCGGTCGCTTCATCGATCTCGGCGTCGAGCTCGCTTTGCCCCTCAATGTTGATTCCCGATCGGCGGGTCGCAAGGCGATCGAGCTCCTGAATGAGCGGAACGCCGGCGCCGTTCTGTTGCACGCCTTCGACGGCCGGGCCTCCGTGGCACTTCAAGGCGTGGGAGGCGGGTTACTTCTTTTCCATCCCACCCTCTGTCGTTCGTTCGAAGCAGAAACAAAAGCTCGTTCGGCAGCTTCCGCTCGAGAGCATCCTTCTCGAAACCGATAGCCCCGTTTTGGGACCCACGCCTCAGGAGCGAAACGAGCCGGCAAATCTGCTCGTTTCCCTTCGTTCTGTGGCCGAGATCAAGGGGCTCACGGAGGAGGCGGTCGCAGAAGCGGTCGTAGAGAATCAGAGGAAACTCTTCACCACGAACCGAGCCCATTGAGATGAAAGTCCTCGGTCCGGGGTTCAAGTCTGAGTCGTATCCCATCGAAGGCCCAGATTGATGATGCGCTGGAGAAGCTGCTCGTAAGAGAGTCCGGCCCGTTCCGCCGATTCAGCAAAATCCTCGCCGTAGGCAAGTTGAGGATTGGCGTTTGCCTCGATGATGAAAACGCGGCCCGATTCGTCCAAACGAAGATCGAGTTTTGCATAACCGCTCAGTCCTAGAATTCGATAGGCACGTTTGCAGATGTGCCGTATTTTTTCCTGAAGCGAGGTGGGAAGGTCTTCCGCTTCGCCCGTACGGATACCGTGTTTTTTCTGATACGTACTGCTCCATTTGACCCGGTCGGTCGCGATGGGGTGAACGTCGTGTGGTAGCTTCGAAAAAAACATCTCCCAGATTGGAAAAACCCGGAGACGTTGATTTCCGAGCATACCTACGTAGAGCTCGCGACCATCGACATAACGTTCCGCGATAGCATCGGTGCCCACGCGTTCGTGAATGAACGTAACCCGCTCCTGTAGCTTCTCGTCGTCTTCTACAACGGAAGCTTGGGCTATACCTACGGAGCCGTCATGGGTCAGGGACTTGACGATCAAAGGATAGGACAAGCGTTTGGGCCGCCTTACTTTTTTACCCATGCGAAAAACGGCGAACTCGGGGATGCGGATCCGGTGATAGGAAAGCAGCTCTTTCGACAGCGCCTTGTCTCTCGATAGCAAAAGCCCGCGAGGGTTCGAGCCTGTGTAGGAGACGCGTAACAGCTCCAGATAGCTGACGACGTTTTGGTCGTAGATGGCGACGTCGTGAAAATCCTCCAGTAGGTTGAAAACGATCTGAGGTTTGAAATCGCGGATGGCCCGCCTGATGTCGCCGAGATTGCTGCCGACGCCCAGCTTCAACACCTCGTGTCCGATGTACTCGAGTGTTTCCGTCACGTTGAACTCCATTTTCCAGTTGACGTCTCCCACATCGAACCCGGTAACGTCCTCGGGCGGGACCATATTCTCGTGCATCAAAGCGAGTACGCGCATCTTCTTCATAGGGCAAGCCGGTATCGATGGTTGCGGATGTGTTCGACAGCGCGCATGGTAAGTAAAACGACGAAGTCGAACTCCGTCGCTTCTGTTGATTTGATGAGTTGAAGGTCGAGTTTCCGGCAACGCTCGATCATTTCTTCTATGATTTGATTGATGGTGTACTGATAGATCCCCGTGGTCTCGGCGACGCTTCGGCGCGCTTTCCTCTTGGTACGAGATAAAAAAGAGGCCGCCGATGAGCTGCTTCCAGATATGCCGGTGCCTGAGAAGAGCTTCAGAAGATCCTCGTCGTAAGTTTCGGATAGGTCCACTTGGTGGAGCTCTCTTCGAGCTCGGTAGTGTTCCCGCAAGGTGTGGTCGAGGTCGTCGATAGAGGCCAACGTGTGTTGGTTCGTGACCCGCGGCTGCTCGTTTAGGATTTCCGTCATGAGCTCGTCCACGTACTCGAGCTTCTTCATAGCCGGCCAAGTGGAGTACTTTGAGCTCCATTGGGATTCGGGATCGAGCCACACCGCGAAGGTTTCAGCGAAGTCCTCGTCGGGATGGCTTTGAGCATAGCCGGACTCGAGGTGCACTACAAAGCTCTTGCTGTATGGCTTCGGCGAGTATCGCTCGGGGTAGGGTTCGGAAGAGCGACCGAAGATACGGAGTCGTCTTTTTTTTCTACGGAGTCGATAGGCGTTGTCGATGGCGTGGCCCGTTTCGTGACGGAGGATGCGCATACACCACTCAGTAATCCCACCCTCGACTTCGAGCATTTGAGCCCGCTCGAGCTCCATGAGTCTGGGATGGGCCATGTAAAAAGGTACGGCAAAGCCCGCAACTCCATCCGGTGTGAACCAGTCGTCCGAAAGCCAGGTATGGGGACGAAATTTGAAGCCACGCCCGCAGAGCTCGGCATAGAGCCGTCCGATCCTTTCCTCTAGGACGGTGCTTTCGATCCGAACGCCGAGATCGCAGAGACGAAGATCTAAGAGCTTGTCGTCTGTGAACTGAGCCCAAAAGAGCGGGTTTTTCTCTTGCATGAACAAAAAGCCCGGCGTGCCGCAACAGTGTAGCTCAATGAACGGAGCTTCTGCATCTTCAAAGACGAGAACGCTTGTAGGCCGGGCGGCGCCTAGCGAATCCCACCTTCTCAGTTTTCGGAACTCCTTTTCGAAGCCGCGCGAAAGATGATGCAGTAGTCGCGCCCGTGCCAAGGCCGCACTTCACGGTCCACCTCGAAGCCGGCGAGAGTCATTTCTTCGATGAGAAGCTCTTTCGTGATACCGTGTCCGCCGCGGTTATCCGGCACACCTTTGGGAGGGTCGAGACTCCGGCTGCTGCTGGGTTCAAATTCGATGACGGCGATCAAACCATCGGGGCGGATCGCGCGGGCGAGACTCTGGCGCATCGTGTCGGGTTTCGTGAAGTGGTGATAACACGGCGCAACAAAATCGCATCGCAGCAACCGGGCGGAAGTCCGGTGTCTTCTCGCTCCCCCAGATGACGCTGACGTTTCCCACACGGGCGTCACTAACGGTTTCGCGAATGTCCTTCAGCTTCTTCTCGTCGACTTCGGTGGAAAAGATGTGACCTTCATCTCGGACCTTGCGAGCCAGTTCCACCGTCCAGCCGCCGTAGCCGGCTCCAAGGTCGGGCATGTCGTACCCGGGACCATTGAGCACTTCAGCGATTCGCGTTGCTCGGCGATGCTGACGTCTCGCTCTTGGGTGAGAACGAAAAGGGGTGAAAGCGCGGCCAAAATGGCTGCACCGATGACGGCCCATCCGCGATCGATTCTCATGACTGGATTCCTTTCCGCCTGCTCCCCACCCAGTATAGTGATGAATCAAGGGGGGACGAAAATCCGGCTGGTTGGACTCCGAGCGGCATGGACAGTATCATTCAGCGCGCTAAGTCGGATATCATGGAAGCTGAGGCCTATCTGAGACGTTTGGGAGTCCTGGAGTTGAGGAGCCGACAATGGGCCTCACGCTCCTTCAGGAACACCATCTTCTACAGGTTCCCTTCGAGAATTTGGATATCCATTACGGCGTCCACATCATTCTCGACGAAGATAGAATCCTGCGGAAAATCGTATCGAACCGCCGTGGAGGTTTCTGCTATGAGCTCAATTCGGCTTTCGCTTGGCTGCTCACCAAACTAGGTTACTCGGTCTCTGTCCGCCGAGGTGGCCAAGAACGAGGGAGGATTCGGCATCCCCTTCGACCATATGACTCTTCGGTGGATTTGGACCAGCCGTGGCTCGTGGACGTCGGATTCGGGGACTCCTTGGTATCCCCTCCGCTGATCAACGGCGTTACGGTTTAGCAACACGGAGATCGCTTTCTACTACGCAGAGAAGAAGGAATATTGGATGCTGGAGCGCCGTGTGGGAAACAATGGCCTCGTGCCTCAATACCGTTTTACTCTCGAGCCTCGGCGTCTTTCCGATTATCAAGCCGGTTGCCGTTATCACCAGACCTCTCCCCAGTCCTCCTTCACTTGAGGTGCCATCTGCACGCAGGCACTTCCCGAGGGTCGAATCACGCTCCATCGGGATCGTCTCGTGACGACCCGCGGTAAGATGCGCGAGGAGCATCCCATAGGAAATAGGACGGAATGGTTGGCCGCGCTCGAAAAAAACTTCGGCATAGTAATATAAGCTCTAGACGAAAGGTTAGGCATGGCAGACAAAACGCGCAAGGAACGATACTCCTCATTTCGATCCTTCCGGTAGCAATCTGATCTTGATGCTCGGCTACTGTCTTTTCTTTTTGGGCCTCGATCTCGAAACCGGAGGGTAGAACATGTGCCGCACGTGACTGAAGAGATCGGTCCCGGCGGTGGCTGGGGCGAGATTGGTCGTATCGGAAAGGGGCGACATCTTGTCACCAAAGTAGGCTCCCGAGATGATGGCGCCCGCGACGAGAGCAACGGGAATGCCCATGGCGGCGCCGATCCCGATCAAAGCCACGCCCACCGTGCCCGCAGTTGACCAAGAGCTTCCGGTGGAAATGGAAACGATGGCGCAGATGATGCAGGTTGTGACTAGGAAGATCGACGGAGAGATGAGTTGCAGGCCGTAGTAGATCATGGCGGGCACGATGCCGCTCATCATCCAAGTTCCAATCAATATTCCGATGACCATGAGGATCAAAATAGCGCCCATGGCCAGAGTGATACCCTTGATGAGGGCGTCTTGGATTTCCTTCCATGGATACCCGAGGTAGGCCGCAACCAACGATGCGACGGCAGCCCCCATGATCAGAGGGATGTGCGACCCACCGGTTTCGAGATCGAGGCCCAAAAAGAAAAGACAGTAGCCGAGCATCAAGATCAGGATTGCTACCGGAAGGATCGAAATGAGGAGTGTCGGTTCCTTGCGCGTTTTGTCTGCCATGCCTAACCTTTCGTCTAGAGCTTATATTACTATGCCGAAGTTTTTTTCGAGCGCGGCCAACCATTCCGTCCTGTTTCCTATGGGATGCTCCTCGCGCACCTTACCGCGGGTCGTCACGAGACGATCCCGATGGAGCGTGATTCGACCTTCGGGAAGCGCCTGCGTGCAGATGGCACCTTGAGTGAAGGAGGACTGGGGAGAGGTCTGGTGATAACGGCAACCGGCTTGGTAATCGGAAAGACGCCGAGGCTCGAGAGTAAAACGGTATTGAGGCACGAGGCCATTGTTTCCCACACCGCGCTCCAGCATCCAATAGTACTCTTCTCTGCGTAGTCGAAAGCGATCTCCGTGTTGCTCAACCGTAACGCCGTCGATCAGCGGCAGGGGATACCGGAAGGAGTCCCCGAATCCGACGTTGACGAGCCACGGCTGGTCCAAATCCACCCGAAGGGTCATGTGGTCGAAGGGGATGCCGAATCCTCCCTCCTTCTTGGCCACCTCGGCGGACAGCAGCGTCACCGAGTAACCTAGTTTGGTGAGCAGCCAAGCGAAAGCCGAATTGAGCTCATAGCAGAAACCTCCACGGCGGTTCGATACGATTTTCCGCAGGATTCTACCTTCGTCGAGAATGATGTTCGACGCCGTAATGGATATCCAAATTCTCGAAGGGAACCTCTAGAAGATGGTGCTCATGAAGGAGCGTCAAGGACTCCAGTGTCGGCTCCTCAACTTCCGGGACTCCCAAACGTCTCAGATAAGCCTCAGCTTCCATGAAATCCGCCACTTAGCGCGCTGAATGATACTGTCCATGCCGCTCGGAGTCCAACCAGCCGGTTTTTCGTCCCCCCTTGATTCATGACTATACTGGGTGGGGAGCAGGCGGAAAGGAATCCAGTCATGAGAATCGATCGCGGATGGGCCGTCATCGGTGCAGCCATTTTGGCCGCGCTTTCACCCCTTTTCGTTCTCACCCAAGAGCGAGACGTCAGTAGCGCCGAAGCAACGCGAATCGCTGAAGTGCTCGAGATTGGTCCCGGGTACGACGTGGCCGACCTTGGAGCCGGCTACGGCGGCTGGACGGTGGAACTGGCTCGCAAGGTCCGAGATGAAGGTCACATCTTTTCCACTGAAGTTGACGAGAAGAAGCTGAAGGACATTCGCGAAACCGTTAGTGACGCCGGTGTGGGAAACGTCAGCGTCATCTGGGGGAGTCAAGAAGACACCGGACTTCCGCCCGGTTGCTGCGATGCCATTTTGTTGCGCCGTGTCTATCACCACTTCACGAATCCCGACGCGATGCGGCAGAGTCTCGCCCGCGCGATCCGCCCCGATGGTTTGATCGCCGTTATCGAATTTGAACCCAGCAGCAGCCGGAGTCTCGACCCTCCCAAAGGTGTGCCGGATAACCGCGGCGGACACGGTATCACGAAAGAGCTTCTCATCGATGAAATGACTCTCGCCGGCTTCGAGGTGGACCGTGAAGTGCGGCCTTGGCATGGGCGCGACTACTGCATCATCTTTCGCGCGGCTTCGAAAAGGAGTTCCGAAAACTGAGAAGGTGGGATTCGCTAGGCGCCGCCCGGCCTACAAGCCTTCTCGTCTTTGAAGATGCAGAAGCTCCGTTCATTGAGCTACACTGTTGCGGCGCGCCGGGCTTTTTCCTCATGCACGAGAAAGATCCGCCCTTTTGGGCTCAGTTCACAGACGACGAGCTCTTGGATCTTCGTCTCTGCGATCTCCGCGTACGGATCGAAGGCACCGTCCTAGAGGAAAGGATTGGACGGCTCCATTCCGAGCTCTGCGAGCGTGGCTTCAAATTTCGTCCCCATACCTGGCTTTCCGACGACTGGTTCACACCGGATGGAGTTGCGGGCTTTGCCGTACCTTTTTACATGGCCCATCCCAGACTCATGGAGCTCGAGCGGGCTCAAATGCTCGAAGTCGAAGGCGGGACCACCGAGTGGTGTATGCGCATCCTCCGTCACGAAACGGGCCACGCCATCGACAACGCCTATCGACTCCGCAGAAAAAAACAGACGACTCCGTATCTTCGGCCGCTCTTCCGAACCCTACCCCGAGCGATACTCGCCGAAGCCATACAGCAAGAGCTTTGTGGTGCATCTCGAGTCCGGCTACGCTCAAAGCCATCCCGACGAGGACTTCGCCGAAACCTTCGCGGTGTGGCTCGATCCCGAATCCCAATGGCGAGCCAAATACTCCGCTTGGCCGGCTATGAAGAAGCTCGAGTACGTGGACGAGCTCATGACGGAAATCCTTAACGAACAGCCGCGGGTCACGAACCGACACACTTTGGCCTCTATCGACGACCTCGACCACACCTTGCGGGAACACTACCGAGCTCGAAGAGAGCTCCACCAAGTGGACTTTTCCGAAACTTACGACGAGGATCTCCTGAAGCTCTTCTCAGGCACCGGCATATCCGGAAGCAGCTCATCGGCGGCCTCTTTTTTATCTCGTACCAAGAGGAAAGCGCGCCGAAGCGTCGCCGAGACCACGGGGATCTATCAGTACACCATCGATCAAATCATAGAAGAAATGATCGAGCGTTGCCGGAAACTCGACCTTCAACTCATCAAATCAACGGAAGAGACGGAGCTCGACTTCGTCGTTCTACTTACCATGCGCGCTGTCGAACACATCCGCAACCATCGATACCGGCTCGCCCTATGAAGAAGATGCGCGTACTCGCTTTGATGCACGAGAACATGGTCCCGCCCGAGGACGTTACCGGATTCGATGTGGGAGACGTTGACTGGAAAATGGAGTTCGACGTGACGGAAACACTCGAGTACATCGGACACGAGGTGTTGAAGCTCGGCGTCGGCAGCAATCTCGGCGACATCAGGCGGGCCATCCGCGACTTCAAACCTCAGATCGTTTTCAACCTACTGGAGGATTTTCACGACGTCGCCATCTACGACCAAAACGTCGTCAGCTATCTGGAGCTGTTACGCGTCTCCTACACAGGCTCGAACCCTCGCGGGCTTTTGCTGTCGAGAGACAAGGCGCTGTCCAAAGAGCTGCTTTCCTATCACCGGATCCGCGTCCCGGAGTTCGCCGTTTTTCGCATGGGTAAAAAAGTAAGGCGGCCCAAACGCTTGTCCTATCCTTTGATCGTCAAGTCCCTGACCCATGACGGCTCCGTAGGTATAGCCCAAGCTTCCGTTGTAGAAGACGACGAGAAGCTACAGGAGCGGGTTACGTTCATTCACGAACGTGTGGGCACCGATGCTATCGCGGAACGTTATGTCGATGGTCGCGAGCTCTACGTAGGTATGCTCGGAAACCAACGGCTCCGGGTTTTTCCAATCTGGGAGATGTTTTTCTCGAAGCTACCGCACGACGTTCACCCCATCGCGACCGACCGGGTCAAATGGAGCAGTACGTATCAGAAAAAACACGGCATCCGTACGGGCGAAGCGGAAGACCTTCCCACCTCGCTTCAGGAAAAAATACGGCACATCTGCAAACGTGCTTATCGAATTCTAGGACTGAGTGGCTATGCCAGACTCGATCTTCGTTTGGACGAATCGGGCCGCGTTTTCATCATCGAGGCAAACGCCAATCCTCAACTTGCCTACGGCGAGGATTTTGCTGAATCGGCGGAACGGGCCGGACTCTCTTACGAGCAGCTTCTCCAGCGCATCATCAATCTGGGCCTTCGATGGGATACGACTCAGACTTGAACCCCGGACCGAGGACTTTCATCTCAATGGGCTCGGTTCGTGGTGAAGAGTTTCCTCTGATTCTCTACGACCGCTTCTGCGACCGCCTCCTCCGTGAGCCCCTTGATCTCGGCCACAGAACGAAGGGAAACGAGCAGATTTGCCGGCTCGTTTCGCTCCTGAGGCGTGGGTCCCAAAACGGGGCTATCGGTTTCGAGAAGGATGCTCTCGAGCGGAAGCTGCCGAACGAGCTTTTGTTTCTGCTTCGAACGAACGACAGAGGGTGGGATGGAAAAGAAGTAACCCGCCTCCACGCCTTGAAGTGCCACGGAGGCCCGGCCGTCGAAGGCGTGCATCAGAACGGCGCCGGCGTTCCGCTCATTCAGGAGCTCGATCGCCTTGCGACCCGCCGATCGGGAATGAACATTGAGGGGCAAAGCGAGCTCGACGCCGAGATCGATGAAGCGACCGAAGATCTCTCGTTGAATCTCGCGATCCTTCTCATCCTGGACCTTCCAATGATCGAGACCTACTTCACCGATGGCCACGAGGTTCGTTTTTGCGTCGCCTGATGAAATCAATGAGCTCCCTGGCCTGTTCGAGATCGACAACTGGTAGGATAAAGCCCTGCGGCGGCCAATACCCTGCCGGGATACTCCTTCGTGAGCTCGAGATTACGTTCGGCTTCCGTGAGAGTTTCACCAACCGCAACGATGCGGTTGACCCCGTTCGCCCGCGCCCGTTCGATCACCTCCCGGCGATCGGTATCGAACTCCTCCGCCCCAATATGGGCGTGGACGTCGATCAGGCCCGTAGCATGACCAAGGTTCATTTCATTCCGGATAAATCCAACTCAGCGTGTCGCCGGCCGGTTGGGGCACGTAGGACGCGTTTTTGAGAGCCTTCTCCAGGTGTTCTTCGCAGGTAGGGCGGAAGCAGGAAATCCGATGGAAACCTTTCGGGAACGACGGAGCGCAGGGAACCGGAGAGGGCCTCCGCGCGCTCGGAGAGCGTAGCCGTCGGGACCTGTCGAAAGTCAATTTCATCGGACGCGAGTATGAAACCGTAGTCGCTACTGAACGAGTCGATAGAAACGCGGTGCATTTCTACGTAGCGGAAGTTTCGGGCCAATCCAACGTAGAGTGGAGTCACCCGGTAGGAGGGATGGGTCAACTCCCCGAAGAGACATACGATGCCGCCGGGGGCGAGAGACTTCTTGGTCAACGGAAGGACCTTGTCGTAAAGCGCCAGGGCCCCATCATCATACACATCAATGAGGTCCCCCAAGATGATGTCGAACGATCCCGGTTCGGCGGTCAAGTACTCGACCACGTCGCCGACGAGGACACGGGCTCGCGTGTCATCGAAGCTGCCTTGATGAAGTTCGGCAAGATGTTCACGGCAAGCTTTCATGACGACCTCGTCGATCTCGACGAGAACCGCCTCTTCCAACGGGGATCACGCAAAAGCTCGCGGAGCGCAAGCCCGTCTCCACCGCCTTGGATTAAGACCTTCTTCGGCGACGGATGGTAGAGCAAGGGCGGCACAACCAGGTGTTCGTGATAGACGAACTCGTCCAGTTCCAGAAACTGGACGTTGCCATCCAGGAACAGTCCGCGACCGAACTCCGGCACGCGGGCTATCGCGACTTCCTGATACGTCGACTTTTCACGAAAGATCCATTGCTCGATACCCAGCAGTATCTGCCGTCCGGAGCTCAGGCGGTCCCACGATGCCGCGATCCAATTCTTGGACATCCATATGCTCGACATCGAGCCTCCGTTCCAATTCCTCGAGCGCGTCCCAAGCCTCTCCGCCACAGGTAAAAACATCGACCGCCGCGTAGCCATACTCCGGCCAGGTGTGGATGGACATGTGGGACTCGGCGAGTAAGGCGACTCCCGTTACACCGTGAGGTGAGAACTGGTGGACGTTGAGTTTAATGACGGAGAAATCGCCCTGTTGGCATGCAGCTAGCAAGGCGCTTCGAATCAGATCCGGATCATCGAGTAGATTGCGATCTCTCACCCAAAGTTCTGCAATGAGATGCTTTCCAAGAGCAACCCGCTTTTCCATTCCCAGGATTTCCTTCCAAAGGAACCGAGGAGCCCTAAAAGCGAAGGTCACGCGCTCCTCGAAGTCAGCCCTAAGAAGTACCGGCCGAACGGTGACAGCACGTCCAGTACTTCCCCCAACGAAGCGTCAAGTCGAGCTTCCGACTTGGAAAAGGTTAGGTTAGGGGCCACGATAGGCCCTACGAGCTTTTTCTGCTCACCCCCCTCCCTTAACTTGACCGGTCTTTTCTCCTCCTCGCGAAATTTACCGGCCGCGGGATTCGCGCCCGATTCCGAGCGTTGCCATTATTCGCAACGGATTGAGCTACAAACGCCAAAAGCCCGACCCGTCTTTAGACGAGCCGGGCTCTTCGTGATTTATATCCCCGGCGACGACCTACTCTCCCACAAAGTCGCCCTTGCAGTACCATCGGCGCTAGAGGGCTTAACTTCCGTGTTCGGAATGGGAACGGGTGTGACCCCTCCGCTACGATCACCGGGAAACTGTTCAGAATATCTGGCCCGCCTTCGCCTTTTGGGCGAGGCGGATAAATTGGGTATCTACTTTGCAGGCGAAGGCAGCATTGCGTCAGTGCGATGTGAATCTTTGCTCTTCGGTAAATTCTATGGTCAAGCCTCACGGCCGATTAGTACCCGTTAGCTTAAACGATTACTCGCCTTACACATCGGGCCTATCAACCTGGTAGTCTACCAGGGGCCTTTAGGGACCTTACGGTCCGGGAGATCTCATCTTGGGGTGGGCTTCGCGCTTATATGCTTTCAGCGCTTATCCCATCCGAACGTGACTACCGAGCGCTGCTCCTGGCGGAACAACTCGTAAATTAGAGGTTCGTCCAACCCGGTCCTCTCGTACTAAGGTCAGCCCCCCTCAAATCTCCTGCGCCCACGACAGATAGGGACCGAACTGTCTCACGACGTTCTAAACCCAGCTCACGTACCGCTTTAATGGGCGAACAGCCCAACCCTTGGAACCTGCTACAGCTCCAGGATGCGATGAGCCGACATCGAGGTGCCAAACCTGGTCGTCGATGTGAACTCTTGGACCAGATAAGCCTGTTATCCCCGGCGTACCTTTTATCCGTTGAGCGACGGCCCTTCCATACGGAACCGCCGGATCACTAAGTCCTGGTTTCCCACCTGCTCGACTTGTAGGTCTCGCAGTCAAGCGCGCTTATGCCTTTACACTCTACGGCTGGTTTCCAATCAGCCTGAGCGCACCTTCGAGCGCCTCCGTTACATTTTAGGAGGCGACCGCCCCAGTCAAACTACCCGCCTAACAGTGTCCCTGACCCGGATAACGGGCCTAGGTTAGAACTTCAGAACGATGAGGGTGGTATCTCACCGGTGGCTCCCCCAAGGCCGGAGCCCTAAGTTCAAAGCCTCCCACCTATCCTGCGCACAACGCACCAAAATTCACTGCTAGGTTATAGTAAAGGTGCACGGGGTCTTTCCGTCTTGTCGCGGGTAACCGGCATCTTCACCGGTACTACAAATTCGCAGTGCCCCTCGTCAAGACAGCGCCCAGATCGTTGCGCCATTCGTGCAGGTCGGAACTTACCCGACAAGGAATTTCGCTACCTTAGGACCGTTATAGTTACGGCCGCCGTTTACCGGGGCTTCGATTCAGAGCTTCGTCAAAATAATACCTTGACTAACCCCTCCTCTTAACCTTCCGGCACCGGGCAGGCGTCAGACCCTATACGTCGTTTTCGACTTTGCAGAGTCCTGTGTTTTTAGTAAACAGTCGCCTGGGCCATTTCTCTGCGACCTCCTCGGGCTCAGGAAGCAAGTTCCTTCACCCTAACGAGGCACCCCTTCTCCCGAAGTTACGGGGTAAATTTGCCGAGTTCCTTAACGAGGGTTCTCACTTGCGCCTTAGGATTCTCTCCCCGCCTACCTGTGTCGGTTTGCGGTACGGTCACCCAAGAGCTCACTAGAGGTTTTTCTTGGCAGCGTGGAGTCAACCAGTTGGTTTGTCCGAAGACGCACTTCCCCGCAACCCTCGGTGTATTGAAGTCCGGATTTACCTAGACTCCCACCTACGGCCACGGCCACGCACTTCCAATCGCGCGTAGGCCTATCCTTCTGCGTCACCCCATCGCTCAAACGCCTTTAGGTGGTGCAGGAATGTTGACCTGCTGCCCATCGGCTACGCCTTTCGGCCTCACCTTAGGTACCGACTAACCCTGAGCGGACTGACCTTCCTCAGGAAACCTTAGGCTTTCGGCGTCCAGGGTTCTCACCTGGATTATCGCTACTTATGCCGGCAGGGTCACTTCCATACCGTCCACTGGTCCTCACGGTCCAGCTTCATCCAGAATGGAACGCTCCTCTACCACCCCGATTCACCGAAGTGAATCGAGATCCGCAGCTTCGGTAGCAAGCTTGAGCCCCGTTACATTATCGGCCCGGAGCCACTTGACCAGTGAGCTATTACGCTTTCTTTAAAGGATGGCTGCTTCTAAGCCAACCTCCTGGCTGTCTAAGCGTCTCCAGATCCTTTCCCACTTAGCTTGCATTTTGGGACCTTAGCTGGCGGTCTGGG
>CAVROO010000017.1:0-200000 GCA_963722765.1 uncultured Acidobacteriota bacterium | reverse complement strand
GACTCTCACGCCGTACTCGAGCGCTTGACGTTGTCCATGAAGACCCGGGAACGCAGGCAGGAGAGCAGGATGGATGTTCAAAATGCGATTTGGAAAGGCTCGGACTGAGAACGGGTGAAAGGAGTCTCATGAAGCCGGCGAGGCACACCACATCAACCTCGTATTTCCGAAGCTCTTCCAGAACCCGTTCATCGAAAGCCTCCCGTGAGGCAAACGCCTTGTGGTCAATGACCGACGTCGGAACATCCGCTTTTCTGGCTCTTTCGAGACCTTGTGCGTCGCCTCGGTTACTGACGACAACACCAACTCGCGCGTCGAGACGACCCTCCTTGATGGCATCGAGTATGGCTTGAAGGTTGGTACCCCGCCCCGAAATCAAAACGCCCAACGTGCGACCGTCGCTGCTCATAACGCCCCCTCATAAACCACTTGCCGATCCCCTTCGACAATCTTGCCGATGAGGAGAGGCTTCTCGCCCGCTTGCGTCAGCATTTCCGTGGCCTCCTCGAGAGCTTCACTTGCCACCATGACGACCATACCGATGCCGACGTTGAAGGTTCTGAGCATCTCGGGCTGGGCAATCTCTCCCCGATCACGCAGATACCGGAAGATCGGCGGAAGGGACCAGCTTCCCAATTCGATTCTCGCCGAGGTGCCCGGCGGAAGAACCCGCGGAATGTTGTCCGTCAACCCGCCGCCCGTAATATGAGCCATCGCCTTGACGAGCTTCCTCTCGAGCAAACCCTCGAGGAGTGAAACGTAGCAGCGATGAGATTCCAGAAGCGCATCGCCCACCGACCTGCCGAGCTCATCGACCGGACTCTCGGGCTTCAGTCCTTCTTGTTCGAAAAAAATCTTTCGGGCCAAGGAGTATCCGTTCGTGTGAAGCCCGGTGGATCGGAGTCCCAACAGGCGGTCTCCCGGCGCCAAGGATGACCCGTCGATGACGGCGTCTCGATCGACGACACCGACGATGGTCCCGGCGAGGTCGTACTCACCCGGTGGGTAAAAACCGGGCATCTCAGCCGTTTCCCCGCCCAGAAGCGCGACACCGAACTCTCGGCAGGCCCTGGCAAGTCCCGATACAACGGCCTCGACAACTTCGGGGACGAGCTTTCCCAAAGCCAGGTAGTCGAGAAAGAACAGCGGCCGGGCGCCTTGAACGAGGATATCGTTGATACAGTGGGAGACGAGGTCGTAGCCGACCGTGTCGTGCCGTGCGCAGGCAAAGGCCACCTTGAGCTTGGTGCCCACGCCGTCCGTGCTCGCCACCAGCACCGGCTCGCGATAGGCCTCTCGGTCGAGTCGAAAAAGGCCTCCGAAATTACCGACGTCTCCCAGCGTACCGGGTGTAAAAGTGCCGCGGACGAGGTCGCCGATCCCCTTCATGGCGCGCGTCGCCGCGTCGATGTCAACCCCAGCTGAACGGTAGTCCATGGGCTCCTTGCTCCCTTGGTCGTTTAGATGGAACGAAGGATAGTACAGTCAGCCGCCGATCCGAATCAACCGGCACTTGATGGCGACACGAGTTGACTCGCCGGGCCGATCCTGAGTAGGCTTGCACAGCTTGTGACCGTGGGTCAGCTTCCGTGGAGGTCCGACGATGAAGAAACAAATGGCCTGACGGGAATCGCTTCCTTCGTGTGGGTATCCGCCTTGGTGGGAGCACAGGAGATTCAGCGCTTCGGGGGAGAGACCCCGCGGATGAGCACCCGCATCGCTTTTTTCGGCCAAAACTCCTCGGAAGGTCAACTTGCGATCGCTTATGGTCAACCCGAGTGGAAAGCGGAGTACGAGACTCAATTCGATTCGCTCACCAAGGGCAAACGTTGGCGCTTTGGGAACAACTTCTGGACGACACTCGATTCCCACCTCGACCTGACGATGGCCGGTGTCGAGGTCGCCTCGGGCTACTACTACCTGGTCCTCGAACGAACCGAGAATGATGACTGGTTTCTCGTCCTCCTCGATCCCAAGGAGGCGCGCTCGAAGAAGCTCGATGCCTTCATGGTGGACCGGACCACGGGCGGTATCAAAGTTCCACTAAATTGGGAAAAGACGCGAGTCGACCGCGGACAAACTCACCATCAAGCTCATTCCTGACGAGCGCGATATCACGGCCGCCACGCTCAGACATTCGCTGGGGCCCAGTACCCCCGATCGAGTTGCCTCACCGAGCTGTGTCAGATCGAGAAGTCACCCTTTAAGGGCACTAGAGCGCAGAGGGCCGAGAAGGACGAGTCCTTTCTCTTACGCGTCTACTTCCGTCGCTTGAGAAGAAGGTGGTCGAGAGAGAAACGCCCCCCACCCATCAACACGATCGCCAGAAAACAGAGGAGATAGATCAGAGCCATCTCGGGATTTCCCCAACTCTTGACCACGTCAGGCGACGCCTGCATCAGCCCGACGGACACCAGGAGATGGAGATGAAACTTGTGGCGGACAAAGGCGGCCACGAACATCGTGACGCTGGCGAAGGCCGCCGCCATACCGGGTACCGATCCCGAGGGCCACGAGAAGACCACCCCCGAATTCGGCCAATGCCGCCGCCCAGGCGAACAGAGCCGGCAGAGGAAAGCCGAGAGCCTCGACGCCGCCGATGAAGCGATCGCCGCCGCCGGTGGCCAAGGCCGAAACCTTGCCCCAGCCATGTCCCACCGCGAGACCGATTCCGGTCAGACGAAGTAGAAGTAGTGCAATGTCTTTCTTCATCAGTTTTCCACCCGCTCAGATAGGTCGAACGTTTTGTATTATGTATCACGAATTCCACCGAGCTCCTGCCTAGAATTTTGCGGAGGGACGGCCCGTTGTCGGCAGCCCCGCAACATCTCATTCCGTTGGAGGAGCCCGATGCGGACGAATGCAGAATTCAAAGTCTGGCCCCAAGGCCAAACATATTCTATGTAACTGCAACAAAATAACATAGGAAGACTCAGGGTCGGTAAGAAATAAGATCTCAAATCTGACTCCGAGTGGATTTCCTGGAGGCTGCGGGCTCTCAAGGATTGGCGCTGGAGGGCTTGGATTCCGGCGACGGTGGCGTTGGCGCCGGTGAGGGTAGTGACGGCCAGATGCCGTACTGGATGGCTGTTTTGCGAATCGCACCTTCGTCATAGAAAGACTCCTCTCCGAGGGGAGTATTCACGACGAGGTCGATTTTTGCCACTCACCATCCGATCTACGATGTTGGGCCGGCCCTCATTGACCTTGTAGACATGCTCGACGTTAATGCCCGCCGCGCGGAGGTAATCAGCCGTGCCTCGGGTCGCGATGAGACGAAATCCCAATTGCGACAGCTTCCGGGCTACGGCGATCGAGGGCCGGCTTGTCGTTGTTATTGACGGAAAGAAAGGCCGTTCCTGAGATGGGTACGTTTTGTCCAGCCGCAATCTGACCTTTGGCGAAAGCTTTTCCGAACTCGTCGAGATGCCCATGACTTCACCGGTAGACTTCATCTCGGGCCCGAGCAAACTGTCCACGCCGGGGAACTTCACGAAGGGAAACACCGGCACCTTGACCGCAATAACGGGAACCGGGAGCTCTTCGGGAAGCCCCAAGGAAGACAGAGGTTCACCCAGCATCACTCGGAGCGCCGCCTTGACAAGGGCACGCCGGTGGCCTTGCTCACGAAGGGAACGGTACGCGAAGCACGGGGTTGGCCTCTAAAACGTAAACGACGCCGTCTTTGATCGCATACTGAACGTTCAAAAGACCTTTCACGGCAAGGGCCATGGCGATACGGCGCGTGTATTCCCTGATGGCATCGAGGTGAACCGGATCCACCAGGTAAGGCGGCAAGACGGTGGCGCTGTCTCCGGAGTGGATTCCTGCCTCTTCGATGTGCTCCATGATGCCGCCAATCACGACTCCTCACCGTCCGAGATCGCATCCACATCGACCTCGAAGGCGTCCTCGAGGAAATCGGTCCATGTAAACGGGATGGTCGGGCGAGGCCTCGACGGCTTCCCGAATGTATCTTTCGAGATGCGTCTTTGTCGTAAACGATCACCATGGCCCGTCCACCGAGCACATACGAGGGTCGGACCAAAATGGGATAACCCAGATCTTGCGCCCGATGAAGCGCCTCTTCGGGCGAACGCGCAATGGCGCTCGCCGGCTGAGGGATATCCAAACCGGTCCAAAAGGCGCGAAAAACGCCGCCGGTCCTCGGCAACGTCGATGCTCTCGGGCGACGTACCGAGTATCTGATACACCTTCCGCTTCCAAGAGTCACGCGCCAGCTTCAGCGGCGTCTGACCGCCGAATTGGACGATGGCGGCCTCCGGCTTTTCAATATCGACGATGTGAAGACATCTTCCAGCGTAAGCGGCTCGAAGTAGAGACGATCGGAGGTGTCGTAGTCGGTGGAGACGGTCTCGGGATTGCAATTGACCATGATGCTTTCGATTCCGGCTTCGCGGAGACGTGAAAGCGGCCTGACAGCAACAGTAGTCGAACTCGATCCCTTGGCCGATTCGGTTCGGCCCGCTTCCGAGGATCATCATCTTGCGTCTCTCGGTGGGTTCCGCCTCACATTCCTCTTCGTAGGTCGAATAAAGATACGGGGTGTAGGACTCGAACTCGGCAGCGCATGTGTCCACTCTCTTAAAAACCGGTTTCTTCCCTGACTTACGCCGCTTTTGCCTCACCCAACGCTCGTTCGACGCCGCATAAGACCCCGATCTGTCGGTCAGAAAAACCACAGACTTCGCCTCCGCAATCACTTCATCCGTCGGCCCCTCGGAAATAATACGGTGTTTTAACTTGTGAATGGATCTCGAGCTGCGCCAGGAACCAGCGATCGATTCCCGTGATCCGTGCATCTCCCACACGGGAAATCCCCGCGCCAATGCTCCGAAAAGGAGCGTCAATCGTTCCGGTTGCGGCATGCGAAGTCGGCGCCGAAGCTCCTCTTCATCGATCCCCTCGTCCGGCTTCGCACGCAAGACGCCGACACCTTCGTCGGTCCTCTCGAGCGAACGGATCGCTTTGAGAAGGCCTCACGAAAATGGCGCCCAGCGACATCACCTCGCCGACCGACTTCATCTGAGTGCCCAGAGTTCGCTCCGTCGGAAGGAAACTTCTCGAAGTCCCAACGGGGTATCTTCACCACCACGTAGTCGATGGTCGGCTCGAAGCTCGCCGGCGTAGTCCGGGTAATGTCGTTCTCGATCTCGTCCAGACGATAACCCAGCGCGACCTTGGCGGCAATCTTGGCAATGGGAAATCCCGTCGCCTTGGAAGCCAGCGCCGAGCTTCGTGACACGCGCGGATTCATCTCGATGATCACCATGCGGCCGGTCTCCGGATTCACGGCGAACTGGATGTTGCTTCCCCCTGTCTCCACACCCACGGCATCGATGACCCGCCGGGCCTGATCGCGCATCTCCTGGTACTCGACATCGGTCAAGGTTTGCGCCGGAGCGACCGTAATCGAATCGCCGGTGTGCACGCCCATGGGATCGAAGTTCTCGATGGAGCAAATGACGGTGAAATTCGAAGCCCCGTCACGCATGACCTCGAGCTCGAACTCCTTCCACCCGAGCAGGGACTCTTCGATCAGGATCCGCTTTACCGGTGACAGATGTAGTCCTCGGTGACAAAGATTCAGAAGCTCTTCGAGGTTGTAGGCGATGCCCCCACCGGCGCCGCCGAGGGTGAACGACGGTCGTATGATAGCGGGATAACCAATCGACTCGACGAATGCGACGGCCTGCTCGGTGTTTCCCGCATAGCCGCTGCGGGGAACGTCCAAACCCGCCTCGATCATCGCTTCCTTGAAAAGCTGCCGGTCCTCGGCAAGCTTCACCGACTCGACCCGGGCTCCGATCAACCGCACCCCGAGTCGCTCCAAGTGGCCCGCCTCGGCAAGCTCGACAGCCAGGTTGAGACCGGTTTGACCGCCCACGGTCGGAAGGAGCGCGTCAGGTCGTTCTCGCTCCAGAGATCGGAACCACATGCTCCAAGGTGAGAGGCTCGATATAGGTACGGTCCGCCAACTCGGGATCCGTCATGATGGTGGCGGGATTGGAGTTCACCAAAATGACCCGAAGACCCTCTTGCTTGAGCACTTTTACCGCCTGCGTACCGGCATAGTCGAACTCGGCGGCTTGTCCAATCACGATGGGCCCCGAGCCCAGTACGAGCACGCTCTTGATTTTCGACTGGCGCGGCATCAGCTTCCCGTCCCTTCCATCATTCGAGCGAAACGCTCGAAGAGATACCGCGCATCATGGGGACCGGGCGAGGCCTCGGGGTGGTATTGAACACACATAGCGGGAACATCTTTGAGTCGAAAACCCTCTAGGGTTCCATCGTTCAGGTTGTGGTGCGTCAACTCGACCGGCAGCCTCGCAAAGAATCCGGATTGACGGCAAAGCCATGGTTGTGAGAGGTGATCTCCACGGCACCGTCCGAGTGTCGCTTAACGGGATGGTTCGACCCGTGATGCCCGAAGGGAAGCTTGAAGGTTCGACCTCCCGCGGCGAGTCCGAGGATTTGATGCCCCAAGCAGATCCCGAAAATGGGAAGACGCCCCAGAAGCTCACGGACCGTTTCGATGGCGTATGTCACGGGCTCGGGATCTCCGGGGCCGTTGGAAAGGAAAATCCCTTGAGGTTTCAACGCGAGAGCTTCGGCCGCCGGCATTCGCAGCCGGTACGACGGTCACCCGGATCCCATGGGCGGCGAGCTCGCGCAAAATACCTTGCTTGATTCCAAAGTCATAGGCGACAACATGAAACCGTTCGTCCGCAGTAGCGGCCCACGTGTAGGGACTTTTACAGGTAACCTCCTGCACCAAATCCGAGCCGGCCATCTCGGGTAGGCTCCGCGCCTGCTCGACGAGGATCTCCACCGGGTCTTCCTCGGTCGTCAGAATCGCACGCATCGCGCCACGGGACCGGATGTGTCGTGTCAGCGCCCTCGTATCGATATCCGCCAGAGCCGGGATCTCGTGCTCGACGAGGTAGTCGCTCAAGCACCCTGTCGCCCGATGGTTGCTCACAACGGGAGAGCTATCACGTACTACGAACCCTTCGACCTGTGGACCGGCTGATTCAACGTCTTGTCGATTGACCCCGTAGTTACCGATATGCGGGTAGGTGAGGGTGACGATCTGACCTCGATAGGAAGGGTCCGTCAGAATCTCTTGGTAGCCGGTCAGACCGGTGTTGAAAACGACTTCGCCGGCGGCTCGTCCCGGAGCGCCAAGTGACGTTCCGGCAAACCAACGTCCGTCTTCTAGAACCAGTCTTGCTTTCACAGGTAAGGCCAGCAGATTTTAGTCCAGTGTCACCCGGCTTTCCACATTTATATTGCGATTGCTAAGATGACAGGCATGAAAATTAATTTTTCTCGACAATTACAGCGATATCGATCGCCGTTTCGCCCGTCTTTGCTTCCTTCTAACCGAAACGCCAAGGAGCGTGGCGAGACGAACGTTTTCATCGCCGACTGGATTCCCTGATTCGATCGTGGACCGAATGACTGACCTCGTTGTCAAAGAAACCCACCTTTCACGAAAACCGAAGCGTGGAAGTCCATGGGTCGCTCTGGCCAGTATCCTGTTGCTGCTGGTCGTTTCGCTCGCCTACTGGCTCAACCTTTTTGGGATAGCACCGTTCCTGCCGGCCGTTTCAGAAAAGGTGCACCAAGACGGCGAGGTCTGGCGTCTGCTTACATCGATCGGGACCCATGCCGACTTTCGTCATTTTGTGAGCAACGGCATTGCTTTCGGCGTTTTGAGTTTTTTGCTGTACGGATACTTCGGCGGGATGGTATACCCGGTTCTCACCTGGACACTCGGCGTACTCGTTACCGGCCTCTCTCTTGCGACCTATCCACCTACCACTCATCTTGTAGGAGCCTCGGGGGTCGTTTACTTGATGGCAGGATTTTGGCTGACGATGTATCTGTGTATCGAACGAAGCCTCAGCCCGGGAAAAAGGCTCTTTCGCGCGATTGGCTTTTCCTTGATCGTTCTCGCTCCGACGGTTTGGGATCCATCGGTCAGCTATCGCACCCATGGCATTGGTTTCGCGGTGGGCGTTGTTTTCGGTGTGATTTATTTCCTCAAAAAGAAGAATGCGCTGCGGCGAGCGGAGCGGTTCGAATGGGACTAACCCTAATCCGACAATAAACTCAGGGTAAATTGCAGGAAAAACGGGGACAGGTCCCTTTTTGGCAAAGACAACGGTCCACCAAAAACGGACCTGTCCCTGTTTTTCCAGTAATTTGCGTAGATTTCGTGAACTCGGATTAGGGTTCGCCCTGAAGCGAACACGAGCCAACAAAGCCATTGCGTAAAGACACATTAGAACGGCTTCATAGTTGAGTGAATCACAGACCCCCTTCCCAACAATAGCGGCCACTATCATGGCTTTTGTTGCGTCTGCCAAAGCTGATTCGCTTATTTATTGTCGCTTCAGGGCTAAGACTCGAAGAAAAGAAACGCCAAGGCGCAAAGGCGCAAAGCCACCAAGCGGAACATGGAATGAGCGATCAATCCGCAACGGATTCTGAGGTAGGACGCGGTCGAGAGATTTCCGGAAGAAGATTCAGAGCTTCGCGAAACGAGAATGACCAAACGATCTTGATTCTGACTTCACCTTGCGTCTCCGCGGCTTTGCGACTTTGCGTTGAGTCTTTCCTTCGATTCAGTAGTTAAACGCCAGGACGCGTTCCGGGAGCCGCCGTAGCTGGGGCGCCAGGCGAGCGAGCAAATCAACAGCTTGCGTTTGATATCGCACAATGTTCTGGAGACGCTTCATCGTCTTGGGCTCTGGGTTCTCCACAAACTCGTCGCGTAACGCAACCTCACGCTCGACGGAAAGCTCGAGGCTGAGGGCAATGGCGACGAACACCATCACGTCGAGTTGCTGCTGTGAATAACCCCTTCTCATCCAGACCAAGTCCTCCCGAAACAGCGCCTGTTGAACACGCATACTACGCTCGACGTCGAACTCAGCCGCCGCGACCCGAAGGTGCTCCGCCGTGGACGGCTCCATTCGAGTTAGAAAATCGTGAGCCTGTTCGAGAAGCGAGCACGGGTCGAACCTGGCACGGGGCCCCGATCACGAGACGACATTCAGGCCCGGGAAGCTCCGCCGTGGCAAGCATCGATGTGGCGACAAAAATTGTTACCCACGAGGCAGTGAAGAGAACGGAGCTGGAAGGCTTGACAGCTTCTAAACGGCAACGACACAGGTACTTAGCAGCCATGACCGCACCTCGACACGATTCAGTTGTTGGGTTGAAAAATGCCGTTTGGTGGACTAGCAAGCAAATTGCTTGCCAATGTAGGCCAGGCTGTGCCTGGCCGTAAAGAACTCAAGAACTCGAGGACTCGAGAACTCAGAATGGCGCAGGGGGACGACCTCAGCCGTCGTCATCCGGATTTAGTTTTGTGCTTTTTTGTTTTGGAGTTGGTGCCTTGGCCTCCATACGCAAGGGCCATGGAACGCTCGGTCACCTTGGCGTAGAGGCGCTCCAACGCGCCCCGAATCTCGGGATGGGGTTTCCAGAATCCGGGGACGCCCAGCCGCTTCAAAAGGGAGGCCGAGACGGTAGGTGGACCTACCGAGACAGCTACAGATTCGAGCTCGTTGCCGGCTTCCCAAAAACGATCGACCGTCTCGCTCAGCGGTCCGGTTTTGTCTCGCGCCGGCGACGTTCCGGTTGCGTCGGCCGCTCTACGCGAGCGCAGATCCTTCAAAATCCGATCGCGACCCCGGCCGCGTAGTCGGAACAACAAGAACGGGTCATGGTCGAACTGATCCGCCAGGGCAAAGTGAACGGCAGCGACGTGCTTGCATGGATTTGTGTCATCGGGACAAGAGCAGGTGGTTTCGAGATCGCGCGGTGAACAGGGAAAGAGCGTGTGACCGGCCGCATCAAAGGCTTCTTCGATGTTCTCAGGCATCTGCCCGGCGAGGAGCTTGGCTGCAAACAGAGCTTTCGACGCCAAAGCTTCGATCACTTTGCTCCACTGGAGCTCGGTGAACTTTCTGAGACGGACCCGGACGCGATAAGGCTCGTAGCGGGAGCCTTGAACGAGGGCTTCCACTCGACCCGGTTCGATATCCAATCGGAGAATTCGACCCGACCGTGCGTAGCGACGACCGCGTGCCATGCGACTGGCAAGCCCGAGCGACTCTAGAACTGAGATCCAGCGGGAAGCCCACCAGGGCCGAGAAGTCGGACGGAGCTTTTCGGGTTTGCTCTCGGGATCCCGTCGCGGAGGAGTCATTCTCAATCCAAAACCGTATCGTGACGCAGAGCAAAAAGCTCCCGCAAATCCGTGGTGGAGAACTCCGTAAGCCAATCTTCGGCGGACCGAACCACGAGACCCGCCAGTTCCTTCTTCTTTTCGATAAGCTCGTCGATGCGTTCCTCGACCGTTCCGGCGCAAATGTACTTGTACACCGAGACCGATCGGGTCTGCCCGATACGAAAGGCACGGTCGGTGGCTTGATCTTCGACCGCGGGGTTCCACCAGCGGTCGAAATGAAAAACGTGCCGAGCCTGGGTCAAGTTCAAGCCAAAACCTCCCGCCTTGAGGGAAAGCACGAAAATGGATGGTCCTTGCGGATCATCCTGAAAACGCTCGATCATTTTTTCTCGCTGAGGAGCCGGCACGCCGCCATGAAGAAAAAGGACCTCTGTCGAAAGCGACTCTCGGAGATGCCCCTGGAGTAAACCTCCCATTTTAGCGAACTGCGTGAACACCAAAGCGCGATCACCCTCCGCCAAGACTTCTTCGAGCATTTCCCGGAGCCTCGCCAACTTTCCAGAACGCTCGTCGAGACGACTACCGTCGCCCAGATAGTGGGCGGGGTGATTACAGATCTGCTTCAGCCGAGTAAGCGCCGCCAAGACTTCCCCTCTGCGCTGCATTCCGGCGGAGTGATCGATCTGCTTAAGAGACTCCCGCACCACCGCCTCATAAAGCGTCGCCTGCTCGCTCGTGAGGCTGCAATACACTTTCATTTCGTTTTTTTCCGGCAAATCCTTGATGACGCGCGGATCGGTTTTGAGGCGACGAAGCACGAAGGGTCGAACCAAACGATGGAGCTCTTCCGTGGCGGCGGAATCCCGATACCTTTCGATGGGAACGCTGAAGTTGCGCTTGAAGGCGAGCCGTGAGCCCAGGTAGCCGGTGTTCAAAAACTCCATGATGGACCACAACTCACTCAGGCGATTCTCCACCGGAGTGCCCGTGAGAGCGATACGTGCCGGCGCGGAAAGTCGCCGAAGAGCCTGGGTTTGCTTGGCGGAAGGATTCTTGATGTTTTGCGCCTCATCGAGCACGAGCCCACCCCATTCCACCGCGCGAAGACGATCCGAGTCCCGATGCAGCAAGCTGTAGCTGGAGACCACTAAATCGTGGCGAACCGCCTCCCCGGCGAAAGAAGTGCCATGACGGCCGAGACCATGGTGGATCAGAACCCGTAGCGAAGGCGCAAACCGTTCCGCCTCTTTTCTCCAGTTGCTAACAACGGAAGTGGGGCAAATGAGGAGATACGGCCGATCCAAACGACCTTCTTCCTGTCGGTGAAGGAGCAAAGCTAAAACCTGGATGGTTTTTCCCAGCCCCATGTCGTCCGCCAGGCAGGCTCCTAGTCCCCAGTCGGCCAGAAACTCGAGCCAGGAAAGCCCCGTCACTTGATACGGTCTCAGTTGACCGCGAAAACTCTCGGGCGTTTCGAGCGATGCCATAGGCTCCGAGCCGGTGAGGCGACTCGAGAAGTGCTTGGATCCAACCTTCCGCCTCGAGACTGGTTACGGCGAGTCCGCTCTCCCACTTTCGGCCCAAACCGAGCTGCATCACTTCGCGAAGCGGCATCTCCGCCTGCGTGGGCTGGGCGCGCATGACGGTCAGGACTTCTTCAACCTTTTGACGCTCGAGCTCCACCCAACGTCCACGGACTTGAACCAGAGGTTGCTTGAGCTCGACCAGTCGAAGGAAGTCGTCGCGGTTCAGACTCTCGTCCCCCAGAGCAACCTGCCAATCGAAGTTGACGATGGCGTCCAGCCCGAGGCTCGACGTGACACGGTCGGGCTCTCCCGAAGCCGAGACCCGCAGTTTCAGTGCAAAATTACTCTCGCGCTCTCCCCACCAGGATGGGATCAAGACACCAAAGCCACTTTCCCGAAGCAGAAAGGAGGTTTCACGCAAAAAATGATACGCCTCATTCAAACTCAAGCGGCAAAACTCCGGGCGCGGCGTTTTGAGGCTTTCCTCGATGGCGGGGAGAAACGAGGATGCACGTCCCAGTGCTTCGAGAATACGTTCCTGCGGACGATCCATCCTCCGGTTGAGATACCTCCAGGTCGCACCCGAGTGTTCCCAGACGCGCGCCACGGGGACGAGGAGACTGGGATCGTCCACCGCCTGGAGAAAATAGCGAAGAATCCATTCCGAGGTCTCGCCGTCTTCCGCCGTTTCGGCGGCATCCTCCGCCGCTTCGGCGACGTCCGTTGGAGGCTCGAGCCGAAACGAAACCCTAAAAGGAGCCTCGATCTCCTCTTCGAGGAACTGCTTCCAATCCGACAGCTCTTCTTTGAGATAAACGAGCACGTTTTTGGATTCGCTGAGTTGACCGAGCGGATCGAGCAATGCGGCGGCAAAGCGGGCACCCTCCGAATCGACGACCCGCGGCCGCAGACGGAGCCGCGATGCCGCTTGTCGGACGAACTCATCGATGATGTCCGCGAAAAAGCTGCGCAGCAACGCCTCTGGATCGGACGAAGCCCCCGGGTCCTCGACGAAGGCCCGGCAAACCGGGGGCATAGATGCAATGAGAAGCTCCAATCGCTCGTTTTCTTCCTCGAGCAGAGGCTTCCATTTTGTCGAGGCGCGGGTACCGCGCGATGAAGTCTCGAGATCGGGAAGAAACCTTTGTCGAGCCAAAATCTCGAGGGCGAGCCTCGAAGCCACGACCCAATACCGAACGTCCTCACCCAACCGGATCGCTTCCGGCATGGACCCGACTTCCGATGGCTGACCGACCAACCAACCGAGCGCGGTAAGCGGACCGAGACTCAGACCCCTTACGCGCCAAGGGGAAAGTGTCGGTGCCTCGTCACGCGAAGGAACCGACTCCGAGACCATTTCCGGCGAAGGAAGGGGTGCCCCGGAGACGGTCGGTAGAACGAGCACCCGTTCCGCTCCCGATACCTCCGCCCGCCGCCCGTCTTCTCCCAAAGGGCGATAAATTTCATGCTCGACTTGCTTGCGGGTAAAGTGAAATGGATGGCGAGGGTGTTCTTCCCGGCGACGGCGACGGCCGGTTTTGGTCGAACGAGTCTCACCCCAAAGGAAGAAGCTTCCTTTTTTGTCTGACGGAATCCAACTTCCGTGAACGACGATCATCTCTAGGAACGCTTGCCCATTACTCTAAACTATCTTCAGGACGCAAAATACAATTGCTAATTAGACGATCGACGGTTACGAGGGGACGGTTCCCTACGTGTAGAGCGTGCCGGCCACCGGGAACGGATGGATGAGAATGGCGGAGAGGGTGGGATTCGAACCCACGTGCCCGGCTACTAACCAGACAAGACGCTTTCGAGGCGCCCCCGTTACGACCACTTCGGTACCTCTCCGCAAAAAACAACCGCGCCGATTTATAAGTTATCGCGACGGTATTTGAAGAAATCTTGCATAATCTTTCGGCAATCGTGCTCCAGCACTCCTGATATGACCACCAACTGATGAGGCACCCGAACCTCCTCCAAGTTGATGATCGATTCTACCGCGCCGAATTTAGGCTCCGAGACGCCGTAGACAAGGGTCTTGACTCGCGAATGCATGATGGCTCCCACGCACATCATACAGGGCTCGACGGTGACGTAGAGCGTCAAACCGGTCAGCCGGTAATTGTCGAGCACTTGGGCGGCCTTTCTAAGAGCCACGACCTCGGCATGTGCGGTCGGATCCAAAGTGTGTATCGGCTGATTGAATCCCGTCGCGACGACCTCCTGATCCCTCGCCAACACAGAGCCGATAGGGACCTCGCCGAGGTGAAGCGCATGACGTGCCTCCTCGAGGGCGAGCTTCATCATATGTTCGTGCGTACCGATTTGAGCTCTCCTAACTCGCCGAGATCACTATTCGCGCGAGTGGAAATACCCGCGCAACTCATGAGGATACTCGACCGCGGTCCCCTCCGCAAGACTACATGTTGAAGGAACCACGAATGAAAAGATCCTGACGCGGCATAGCCGCAACCAAAAGGGTGTCGCGGCTCGCCGCGAGCTATCAGCCATCAGCAATCAGCGGTCAGCTCCCGGAAAATTGTTTACTTTTTGCATTCAATTTCACTCATCAGGGACTGAATCGGTCCAATTGGGCCCAAATGAGCCCAATTCATGTTGACACAAGGCCCCATCGATGCTAAATTTTCAGCAGATGCTAAATTATTAGCTATAATCCGATGAGGACGGAACATCTCATGACCAAAAGATCGTATCTGAACTTGAGCACTCGAGAGCGCCAGATCATGGACATCTTGTACCGCTTCGGCCAGGCTTCGGCGGCTGAAGTGCAGGCAAACATGCCCGAGCCGCCCAGCTATTCGGCCGTGCGGGCGACACTCCGGATCCTTGAAGACAAAGGGCACGTTCAACACCAACAAGACGGTCCTCGGTATTTGTTCAGGCCCGCCGTAGCCCGTGACAAGGCCAAGCGCTCGGCCGTCAAGCACTTGATACGCACTTTCTTCGACGGTTCCACGGAGCAAGCTGTCGCGACGCTGCTGGATGATTCATCCTCCAAGATGTCCCAGGACGAGCTCGATCGGCTGGCAAAGCTGATCGAGAAGGCCCGTTCGAAAGGGGAGTGACACATGTGGTGGTTCGATTCCTCCGCCTTACCGACTTGGTTGAGCTTCGGACTCGGGATTTTCCTCAAAGCGACGCTCGTCCTCGTTGCGGCCTTGGCCCTGACCACGTTCCTGCGTCGGGTTTCGGCTTCGGTCCGGCACCTGATCTGGGCATCAGCTTTTGCCTGTCTCATGGCGCTTCCTCTTGCCTCGATGATTCTTCCGGAGTGGTCCGTTCCCCTCGTTGTGACGCCGGTCTCTCCGACACTCGACCAGATACGCGAATCCATCTTCGTTACACCAAAATTCTCTCAGCCCTCGAATCTCGACGCATCTTCGTCGCGAGAGACATCGGGTGCGATACCTGCCAAAGATGAAATCGGTACGCGGTCGGCTCGCTCGGCCTCCTGGTCATGGCGAGACATCATCTCCGGCGTCTGGTTGGCGGGCACACTACTGATCCTTCTGCGTCTCGCCCTCGGCTTCGTTTTGATCCACCTCATGACGCTCCGAGCCAACGTCGTTACCGATGAAACATGGAACCGTCTGGTTCGCCGGCTCGGCCGGAGTATGAGTTTGAAACAAACCGTCCTCCTTCTCCGGACGAATCGCTCCATGGTGCCCATCACGAGCGGGATCGTGCGACCCGTGGTCATTCTTCCGGCCGGCGCCGATGATTGGTCCCACGAAAGACGCCGCAGTGTGCTCCTTCATGAGCTCGCGCACGTACGTCGCCGGGACTGTCTCGTACAGCTTTTGACCCAAGTGGCCTCGGCCGTCTACTGGTGGAATCCTTTGGTTTGGTATGCCTCCCGGCAGCTTCGTCAGGAGAGCGAGCGAGCCTGTGATGATCTGGTGCTCGATGCCGGCACCCGTGCCTCGGACTACGCCCACGACCTCCTCGAAATGGCGCGGGCACTCAACGATACGCGCCGGACGCCTCTGGCCAGTGCGGCCCTGGCCCATCGTTCACGATTCGAAGATCGCCTTTTAGCGATCCTCGATCCCAAGCTGGCACGTTACACCTTAGGGCGCGTGAGTATCCTGTCCGTCGCCTTTGTAACGATCGCTCTTCTCGTCCCGCTCGCGGCTCTTCAACCCACAACTCGGGCCGAACCAACGCAACAAGAGCATGCCTCGACCGACGTTGATATGCGCATCACCGCACCGTACTCACTGGCCTCGATTGAGGCGCGAATCGCACAAATGGACGCGCGCGGCACTCGGGTGGACGAAGTCGCGTCCGCATCGCAATCCACGGCCCAAGCGGAGGCCACGGTTGAAGAAGTGCAGGAGCCTGAACCTTCTCCGAAACCGGAACCCAAACCCGGAGACAACGGTGCCCACACTCTCAATGAAAAAGCTCTCTCAGCCCTGATCGACGCTTTGAACGACCCCGAGCCGTCGGTGCGTGAGCAGGCGATTTCCGTTTTGGGCGAACTTCGGTACGAGCCCGCGGCAGAGTCTTTTATCCAATCCCTCTCGGACGCAGAACCGGCCATTCGCGAACGAGCCGCCTGGGCCCTCGGAATGCTACGGACCGACCAAGCGATCGAACCCTTGAGAACCGCTCTCGGCGACGGTGACGACTCGGTGAGAGAACAAGCCGCCTGGGCTCTGGGAATGATCCGTGACGAGAGGGGAGTCGAGGCTTTGCTCGAAGCGGCCCGGGACACGGCGCCCAACGTGCGAGAACAGGCCGTATGGTCCTTAGGAATGATTCAAGACGAGCGTGCCACCGAAGCCCTTGTTGCCGCTCTTCGAGACGAGGATCCGGATGTACGGGAACAAGCTGCTTGGGCCTTGGGCATGACCCGCTCCTCGCGCGCCGTGGATGGTCTCACGGCGACTTTGAAGGATCCGGATCCCGATGTGAGAGAACAGGCTGCGTGGGCTCTCGGAATGATCCGCGACGAACGCGCCGCGCCGGCACTCGCGAGTACGCTTCGAGACGAAGACCCGGACGTGCGGGAGCAGGCCGCTTGGGCCCTCGGCATGTTGCGGTCCGAATCCGCTGTCGATGCTTTGATCGAGTCACTCCATGACGAGGACGCCGACGTACGCGAGCAGGCCGCTTGGGCACTGGGTATGATTCGAGATCCTCAGGCGATGGATGCACTCACAGCGACCCTACAGGATGAGGATCCCGACGTGAGAGAACAGGCAACCTGGGCTCTCAGAATGTTGGCTTGGAACTAATCCTGATGCCGCGGCGCAGCCGCTTCCCGCCCCATTCTGAGTTCTCGAGTTCTAGAGTCCTTGAATTCTCTCACCTCATTTACTGCATCGTTCCCATGGCCAAGCTGAATGCGGCCCTCCCGCCTAGCGCCAAGGCATAGATCAGCATGCCTACGGCCGACCATCTGATCCAACCGCCACGCTTCACCATGATGTCGAGCAGCACACCCCCACCGACCGCGATGGGAACAATGGTGAAGTAGTGATGCTTCAGAATAAAGTTGAAGAAGAGATCGGGCCCGCTGAAAAGCACCAGTATCGCCGCCCATGCAGCCAAGACAAAGCGCGCTTCATCGCGGGACCGGGCGGTGACGAAAGCGACGCCGGCCAGGCCGGCCAAAGGGATCCAGGCGGAACCGAAGCTGTAAGCCAGCTTCCCGGGAATCTGACTCAACCGCGCCCACAAAGGGACGGGTCCCTCCTCGCCGGACGAAAGAAGAATGGGGATCGATTCCCTGATGAACGGCAAAACCCAGTGCATATAGTAAAGGAGAAGTGCCGCCACCGTTGCCGCGATGGAGCAGGTTAGAAAGTATCTAGCCTGCCGACGATTCACCCTTGCGAGAAGACCCAAAGCCATCGCGATTGTGACGCTGGTGAAAAGAAGCGACGCGGTGTAGGAGAGAAAGCTGAGCGTCAACAAACCGACGCCTCCCCACCAATAAGTCGCCTTCCCCAACTTCCCCCAGGCAAAGACGATATACGTCAGCGCGAGGGTCGAGGCCCAGCAGCCGAAAACGGTCAGAAAATGAGACAAGGCAAGGAGCTGGAACGTCGACGACCCACTGATCAGGAGCAAGGCGGTCCAAAGGGAAGCTCTGCCTCCGGCAAAACGCCAAGCCAGGAGAGCCGCCGTGAGCGTCGTCATCGCAAGAAGTCCAGATTGGAAAACCTTGTGCATCATCTGGAACCACGCGGCCGGAAGGGCCGTCAGGGGCGCCACGAGTGTGTGATAAAGACACGAGTAGGGAACCACCAGACCGTCCCACTGGGCCTCTCGACTCAAAATATTGTCCGGATGGGGAAGATAGAAAACGAAAAACTTGCCTTTCCATATCTCTTCGGCAATGTTGGAGTGATAGACGAAGTGTAAGCCATGGTAGAGCGGAAAGCTCATCGCAGCGAGCCAGATGATGAAGCCGAGAGCTACGGTGGCGATCACGTAAGGACCTTCTTTGAAGTCCATGCCTTTCACTCTCAGCACCGGAAGCATGCCGCCTCCTAAAGCGGCAACCACCGTTCCCAACCCGCATATGACAGTAAAAGTCCCGGCAAAAGGCACCGTCAGCACCGGATCGAGGACTATGGCGAGGCATTCCAACAAGAGCAACGTCGCGCCTGCGATGAAACACCATAGTGTGTTCAGTCCGAGTGCGCCGCCGATGACAGTCATGGCCAGAGCGGCGGCAACAAGGGCAACGACCATTCTGAGAGGAGGATAGCTCCGCCCGCGATCCACTTCGATACGATCGACCAGAATCCCGTTGACCGGAAACTCGACACGCACACCCGAGCTCCATCCGCTCGAGGTTTCTATAGTCAGACTTTCCGTGATCCAATCGTCGCTCAAAGCGACGCTTGTCTCAGCTCCTTCGACACGTAGGAGCGGCAAGATTCGCCCGCCGCCGCCTGGCAGCGATGCTGTGACGGAGATACGCCAAACATGACCGCCGCCGAAATCGCGGAGGTCGAGCTCCGCGCCTTGGAGGGCCTTTCGAAAACTCACTCCCGACTTGGAATCGTAAGACGCGAATCGTTTCGCCAAATCGGTCTCCCGGCCGGAGCCCAAGTCGAAGGTCATGGTCGGTCGCGCCACGTAGGCAAACGTAACGAGCACCGCTCCTCCAACGCCGAGCGCCAGGGTCGGCCACCCGGCGAGCACGCGAATCCCTTGGAGCCAACAAGAAACCGTTTGCGAAACGTACCGGACCACCGATGAAGCGAAAAAGGGAAACAGCCGCATGGTCGCGTAGATTAAAACCGCCAGTATCAGAACCGGAAACGCACCGACCGCCGCGATCGGACGAGCTAAAACGTAGGCGACGCCGAAGGCGACGGCCGTGCCGGCAGCGCAAGCCAAAGCGATTCGGGATCGAATCCCGCCCTGCCTCAAGATGCCCCACAAGAACAAAACCGTGAGGCACGACATGAGCACCTGTCGCACGGCAGGTACGGTAGAGGCGAACCCGTCTTCGACCACCCATCGCGCACGATGGACACGCACTCCCAGGGAACGTCGATCGGTAGGGCTTGGCTGGAAGGTTTCCGAACGTACACAAGCGATCAGATCCGAGCTCCAGATACCTCGAGTCGTCACGTCGAGCGACACCGTGTGGAGACCTCGTTTCAACTCGAGACGTTGTCGTTCGGACCCGCTTTCGACGATCACGATGGGCAAATTCAGATTCCTCGGCCGAAAAGCAGACAGCTCCACTTCCACTCGACCGCGGACACCCGCACCGGCGTCGGGGAAGACGACGCAACTTCTTGCCCGGCTCCAACGATAGGCGCCCTCGGCATCGTGAAAGTTATCCACGAAGGGAGCACTCGCAGGACCGGACCCCATGTCGATCTCAATGGGGCGATGTACCTGGTAGGCAGTGGCCAGAGAAAGAATCGTAAGCAGAAGCAATAAGGTGGCATGAAGCGGCTGCAATCTGGAGTCCGCCGTTGCCATAGAGGAGGGATCTTAACATACGCACAGGAGTCGAGCCCGTGCCGACTCGAACTCGGTTCGGCGACGTGCTAATCTTTCAAAGCTTTCGCCCAAATGTGAATCGACTCGCGGAGCGATACAGATTGACCGTTCCCAGTGAAAAACTCGAACGTCAGCGCGTTCGACCGGCCGTCGGTAAAGCCATGCGGTGGATTGCTCTCACCAACGCCACCGCCGCTCTACTCACCAACGGCTACTACCTAAGGATTTTCGAACCGACGATTTCGCGTGGGGTCCTGGTTTTGGCCTCGATTCTTCTGGCGGTCGCCATCGTGGTCGTGGTTCGGCAGGGGATTCCTTCTCCGAGCGATATTAGATCCACCGCTCGGCGGCTCGTCGTTCCAGCGTTGTTGGCCACAATTTTGGTGACGGCTTTCGGCCTGCGTCAATGGGGGATCACATCCGGCCTTCCCCAAAGCTACGTCCCCGACGAGTACGACTACGTCAGCTCGGCCCTCAAGATGTTGAAGACGGGCGATTTCAACCCGAAGTGGTGGTATTACCCGTCCCTTCAACCTTACCTCGCCGCGACAACCTATTTAGGCGTCTATCTCGCCGAGCTTCCCAACGGGCGCTGGTCGACGATCCACCAAGTGGTGGAAGAGGACATGATCTACTGGGGCCGTTTCCTCGGGGTGGTCTTCGGTACACTGACCGTGCTTCTCACGTTCGTCGTCGGCAAACATTTATTCGACCCAGGGGTCGGACTCACGGCGGCGGCTCTGCTAGCGGTTTTTCCAGGCGCCGTTGAGCATTGTCAACACAACAAGCCGGATGTAATTCTGTACTTCACATCGCTGCTATGTGTCCTGGTTTGTCTACGGTACTTCGAGAAAGGCGGGAGAGCCTATGCGGTCGCCTGTGGACTGACCATGGGCCTCGTTGCCGCAAGCAAGTACAACGGCGTGCTCGTCGCTGTGGTCTTCATCCTCGCCGTCGCTTTCCGGTTGAAAAAACAGATGTTTGCCCGGGCGGATCTTTATATCGGTTTGGGCGTGGCAGCCTTGACCTTCATCGCAATCAACCCGTACTTCATGGCCGACTTTCCACGGTTTCTGGAGCACGTCTCGTTCGACATTTACAGCTATTCCTATATGGGACGACCGGGAGCCGAGGGCGTGAACAACTGGTATACGCACGCCTCGTATATATCGAGATACGGTGCGGGCCTAGCGGCAACGCTTGCTGGCATCGCCGGACTCGCCCTCGCGCTCTACCGATTCGAAGCGCGCATGCTCCTTTTTCTGGTCTTCCCCGTTGTTTTTTATTCCCACTACAGCAGCCAGAAGATCAACTGGCCTGGAAATCTCATCACGGTCTATCCGTTCTTGGCCGTTCTGGCAGGATACGCGGTGGTCAAGCTCGTGAATTGGGTTTTAGAACGACCTCGGGCGAGGCGCTACCGGGTCACCACGCCCTATGCGGTGGCCGGAGTCACGCTTCTCCTGATGTTGTCTCCGCTGCGAACCTCCGTCCGTCTCAATGAACAATTGACCCTTCCCGACACGGGCAACCAAGCCCGGGGATGGGTGAACGGAGCCTTTCCTCCCGGCACTCGCTTCGCCGTCGAGCGACACGCTCCCGTTCCCGACCGCAAACGTTTCCATGTCCTACAAGAAGCCAGAATCATCATGAAATCGGTCAAGAGCTACCGTGAGCTGGGCGTTCAGTACCTAGTGGTCTCCTCACAGGTTTACGACCGTTTCGGTCCGGAACACCGCGTGACGGAGGCCTATGCGCGGCTGTTTCAGATCTGCCCTACGGTGAAAGAATTCGAGCCCGTGAAGGACCGTGTACAAGGGCCCACCATTCGGATTTTGAAAATCCCCGGGGAACAGTCGTAGCTACTTTCTACCGAAGAGACGACTTTCTACCGAGCCACCATTTCATCGTTTCCGAAACGAGCTCGGCCGCGTCTTGCTGGACGAAATGGCCCGCCCCAGGGACAGTCACGAGGGTCAGATCACTTTCGAGCCAATCCCATGTGTTGTTCAGCCCATTCGAATGAAGGGCTTGGTCCTCGAGCCCATGAAACATGAGTACGGGCATCTTCACCTTGGGAAGCAATGTTGAAGGTCGCAAGGCAGCACCAGGTTCAATCCGGGGATAGTTGGCCTTGTAATAATTCAGCATAGCGGTGAAGTCGGAGCGGTTGAAGGCTTCGATGTAACGTTTTTTCACCTCGGCATCTTTGACCCAAAAGGAAAGCGTCTCCGGAGTCATGGGTCTGCCAAAGAAAACATCGGGGGCCGACGGATCCTTTTCCTGGAATACTCTCGCATAAGAGCTCCCCTCATACTGCTCTGGATTGTCGCGAAGCTCTCTCACCAAGCCGTTGGGATGTGGTAGGTTCAAGACCACAAGCTTTTCGGTCATCTCGGGACGGGTGAGGGCAAAGCTCCACGCAACGGCTCCGCCCCAATCGTGTCCCACCACGACGGCTTTTTCGGCTCCGTGATGACGGATGACCGCCTCGACGTCGCCTACCAGAATCGGCATCGCATAGTTTTCGACTCCTTGGGGTTTATCGCTCCTGTTGTAACCCCGCAGATCGACGGCTACGACTTTAAAGTCGCTAGAAATTGCATCCATCTGGTCACGCCAGGTATACCAATAGTCGGGAAATCCGTGGAGCATCACCACAAGGGGACCTTTCCCGATGGTCGCGAAGTGCAAATGGATTCCGTTCGTGACGGCGAAGCCGTTCTCCACTCTATCGTGAAGATCACCCTTGTGTTCAGAATCCGCCATCGCACCCTCCCTCTGACTCGAGTCTGGTTCTTGGCATGGGGATTGCTTATTAGCATAATAGTTGCGACTCTCAGAGTCACAACTTTTTAGCTAAGCCGTTAGCGATTAAACGGTTTAGCAGCCCTCGGGGCGGGCCGGTTACCCCCCACCAACCGGCTCGCCACCCCCCTTTTTTCACTACCGGTAAGTAAGTTTTACATAGGGGCCCATCAGCCGTCCCAAATGGCGAAAAAAATACCACGCCTAGGTCCACTCGACGGAGCTCCCGAAGCTCGGTATCGTTGCCGGATGGAGAGCTAAACCAGGCGGTGGAGCTCCTGAAGACGTTCCTCGAACTGCTCACCGGTGAAGCAGAACTTCATCTCCAGAAAACGCTTCCGAAAGTCGGAGACTTTGTCTTTGACGGCGGCCTCGTGGGTCACGACATCGCGAACGAGCTCGGCAAGCTCTCCGAAGTCGATCTCTTCCATGCCGAACCGAGTCATTTCGGAAACGCCCATCCGCAAGGAACCGGACGCGGTGAATCCTTCTTCCTCGGGGGAAGCCTGGTAGTTCACCACGATGTTGTTGTCTTCGAGACGTCTCGCGACCTCCGGCCCCTTCGAATAGCCGACACGCAATAGAACCTGATGGGTCTCCGTGTAAGACACATCCGGATCGCCGGCCACATCGAGACCACACTCCTTCAGTGCTCGAGCAAAGGCTTTGGCGTTGGCCAGAACCTTCTGCTGGTACTCGTCCTTGAAAGCGTTCATTTCATAGGTAGCCATCAGCAAACCCAATAAAGTGCCGAGGTGATGATTGCTCACGGCTCCTGGAAAAGCTCGCCTCTCGATCGCCTCCCACAGAGGAAACCTTACATCCTCCTCTTTGAACCTCGAGGCAATGATCCCCCGCTGGGTTCCAAAGAAAGTCTTGTGGGTCGAACCGGTGACGAAGTCGGCCCCCTCCTGGAAAGGCTGTTGAAAGTGGGGCCCGATCAATCCCAATACATGGGCCATGTCGTACATGAGTACGGTGCCTAGGCCAAGCTCATCGATGAACGCCCGCATCTCGGAGACCGGTTCGGGGTGAAGCACCATGCTCTTGCCGAGGATCATGAGCTCGGGTCGGTGCTCGGCCAGCAGCTCCTTGGCGGCGGCGGTGTCGATCTTGTAGGAGTTGTCCTTGAGAACGGGAAAGTTCACGGCCGCGGCTTTCTCGGTCTTCGGGTCCCGGGCGACGTAGTCACGCAAGGCTCCCATGGGTTGCGAGCTGAGATGACCGCCTCTGATGATGTGGTTGTTCATGACCTTCCGCATGCGTCTTTGCTCGCTCTTGCGATCGGCACGGTTGATGTAGTCCACCATCGCGCTGAAAACGGTCATGTTGGCCATCTGGCCCGACACCAATCTCGCCTCGATCTGCGGGCAGCCACAAAACTCGCGGAGCTCCTGCTTGAGAAGCTCCTCGACTTCGCCGATGAAATCGGTTCCCTGGTAGTAGAAGACCTCCGCCTCGTCGAGCGCCTTGATCTGCTTGTGCTCCGCATAGCGACCCACGGGATCCGAGATGGATAACATCTTGACGAGGGGCGAAGGAGCCATTTCGGACGGAATCAGATTGATACAATCCCGTTGGCGCCAAACCGTGTTATCAATGGAGCGGCTCAAAAGCTCGCTCACTTTTCGAGTCGAGTTCGACGGGTGGCGTAGCGTCCACCCTGTCGTCCTCCTGTAGGTGTACGATGGCTCGGGCGTAGGGAGGCGCCTCGGTACGCAAGAAGTAAGGTACGACGACAGCTCGGGTCTTGCGCCCGCGAATCTCGATCTCCACATCGTCCCCTTCCAAAATTTCGCTGTCGAGAAGGGCCAAGGCAATCGCACGGCGTCCGGTCTCATCCGTGAAGCGAGAATCGATACCTTCGCCTACGGTCTGCCAATAGGGCACCATCGTTCCACTCGTGACGTGGCCGACGAGCTCACCGTTTCGGAAGACCTTGTCCCCGGCACGTGCAATGCCCCGGTCCGCCAGCTCGAGCGATAAAACACGGCGAGGAAGCGCGTCGATGTTCGAGTAGTCCCGATCCATGATTCTCTTGAAGGCCATGAGCTGTCCATGGAGCGCTTCGCGACCTATATAGTCACCCTTCAAGGACGAAAAGCTAACCGCGAATCGAGACAAACCTGAAGCAAAGGAAGGGATTTCTTTACCTTCCGGATCGAGGCCGAGCTCGTGTCCATAAAGCGGCAATCCGGCTTCGAGACGTAGCGTGTCCCGTGCTCCCAGACCGACCGGAACGGCACCGCGCTCGGTGAGTTGGTCCCAGATCGCAAGCGCGTTCTCTCGATCGATGAAAAGCTCGAAGCAAATGGGCTCCCCCGTGTATCCCGTTCGGGCCACCTGCACCCGGGCGCCGCCGATGGTGACGGTGCCGAGGGCGTTTCGCATCGGCTCCGGCAATCCATCGGAACCGATCATCTCGGAGAGAATGTCCTTGGCACGCGGACCTTGAAGACTCAACATAGCGATGTCGAGGGTTCGATCCTCCATCTCGGTCTCGGGGAAACGTTTGCGCTCCGCCTCCAGATGGTTCCAGTCTTTTTCGCGATTGGCCGCGTTTACGACGAGGATGTACTCGTCCTCGACAAAGCGATAGAGATAGGCATCATCGAGGGCCCCACCGCTCTCGTTTGGAATCATGGTGTACTGGCCGAGCCCCGCATCCAGACCGGCCGCATTGTTCGTCAGCACGTGTTGAAGGAAAGGCAAGACTTGTTTGCCGCGAACCTTGAATCGCCCCATGTGAGACACATCAAAAAGCCCGGCGTTCTTCCGGGTGGCCAGGTGCTCCTGGACGATTCCCGTGGGGAACTGTATCGGCATATCCCACCCGCCGAACTCGGTGATCTTTGCCCCGAGGCTTACATGGCGTTCGTAGAATACCGTTTTAAGTGCTTGCTCCATCGTTTGATTCCTCGCTCATCCGGCTTGTCGTTTTTGATCGAAACGCACTAATCTACCCTATCCGAGTGCACCTTTCCATTTTGTAGGAGCTTCAAAATGATTCGAGAAAAGATCGGTTTCCTGCTTTTCCTTACGGCCTCCTTGCCGGGATGCGCCACCGATTCGATACCCGCTGCGAGTCCGGAAGCGCTCATGGAGGCGGACCGCGACTTTGCCCGGGCCACAGCGGACCGCGGGATCGACGGCTGGGTTTCCAACTTTGCCGAGACGGGCACCATGTTTCGTGATGGAGAGCTCGTCCGCGGACGCGAAGCCATACGGACGCTCATGGAACCGGCGTTTGCGACCGAGGGCTCAGGCATCGAGTGGGAGCCCACCGAGGCCGACATTTCCGCTTCTGGTGACCTCGGCTATACCATCGGTCGATTCGAAAGTACCGTCGTCGGGCCCGACGGTCAACGGAGCAGAAGGACCGGGACCTACGTCACCATCTGGAAGAAACAAGGGGATGGATCATGGAAAGTGGCGGTAGATATCGGGTCGAACAAGGTCAAGGAGCCATGAGTCTATCCATGCAATAGAATGCTAACATCATAGCGGAGTAGTCCAGAACGAACCCATGAATCCAAAGGTTGAATATCCATGAGAGTATCTCTTTTCCTTTCCATTACCTTGATCGCTTGTTTCTACAACACTCCGGCTGTCGGAGAAGTGAAACGCGATTTGACCATTGACGACTATTTCGAGGTCGCTAGCGTCGCCGATCCGCAAATGAGTCCCGACGGCGACTGGGTCGCTTATACGGTATCGACCATGGATCTCGAGGAGGACGAAAGCGAAACCCGCGTCTGGATGGTACCGACTTCGGGTGGCGATCCCGTTCCCATGACAGCGCAGGGCTCCTCAGCGTCTCGTCCGCGGTGGAGCCCCGACGGCAAATATCTTTCCTTCCTGGCTTCGCGAGAGGACGACGAAACCCAGGTATGGACCTTGTTCCGCCGAGGAGGGGACTCGGTCCAGCTCACGGAGACGGACCAAGGTGTTCAGTCGTACGAGTGGTCTCCCGACGGAACGAAATTGGTCCTCGTCCTGAAAGACCCCAAGCCGGGCGAGGAAGACGATGAAGACGAGGAGGAGGAGGAAACTCCCGACCCATGGGTCGTGGACCGCCTCCAGTTCAAACGAGACTATACGGGGTATCTGGATCGACGTCGAACCCACCTCTACGTCTTCGACTTGGAATCCGAAGAGATAAGGCAAATTACATCGGGCGATTTCGACGACTCCGAGCCCGTCTGGTCACCCGACGGCAAACTCATCGCATTTGTGAGCAACCGATCCGAGAAACCGGACAGCAACTACAACACCGATATCTGGATTGTGGCACCGGACAACCCGGATCAAGGCCAAACGCTGCGCCGACTCACTTCGAACACCGGCCCCGACAACTCGCCGGCGTGGAGCCCGGACGGGAAAACCCTCGCTTTTGTCTCCACCACGGATACCGATGCGATCGGGTATGCAACACCTCATCTCGCGTTGATCTCTTCCCAAGGTGGGGAAGCAAAGGTGCTCACAGAAGCTCTCGACCGGCAGGTTTTCAGCCCGGCCTTCTCCCGAGATGGACGGTTCATAAACTTCGTGATCGAGGACAACGGGGAGCAGAACCTCGCGCGCATCTCCGCCACGGGCGGCAACATCGAACGGGTCGTAACGGGTCCACCGACCGTGCGAGCTTTTTCACTCGGCAAGGGAGAATCGATGGCCGCGCTCATCGACAAACCGGAGCGCCCCTCCGAAGTCTACTTGCTCGACAAGAACGGACTCACGCCTTTAACCCACACCAACGACGAGTTGTTCTCGGAGATACGTCTCGGGACCGTTGAGGAAGTGAGTTTCAAAAGTAAGGACGGCACTTCCATCGAGAGCTTCGTGGTCAAGCCTCCTGGATTCGATCCGAGCTTCCGCTACCCTGCAGTTTTGAAGATCCACGGCGGCCCGCAGTCTCAGTTCGACCACGGTTTCCACTTCGAAGCACAACTCTACGCCGCAAACGGCTACGTTGTTGTCATGCCGAACCCTCGAGGCTCGTTTGGATACGGGCAAGAGTTCGCCTTGGGTATCTGGCAGTCTTGGGGAAACAAGGACTCCGAAGACGTGATGGCCGCCGTTGACCACGTCATCTCGGAGGGGTATGTCGATCCCGATCGACTCGGTGTCGGTGGATGGTCTTACGGCGGAATGCTCACCAATCATGTCATCACCAAGACCGATCGGTTCAAGGCCGCCATTACCGGTGCCAGCGCCACACTCTACGTGTCCAACTACGGCCACGACCAATATCAGCGATGGTGGGAGAGCGAGCTTGGCCTGCCTTGGAAAAAAGAGAACCGCGAGCTCTGGGACAAGCTGTCGCCTTTCAATTACGTCGAGAACATCGTGACGCCCACGCTCATCGTATGCGGCGAGAAGGACTGGAACGTTCCTGTCGTCAATTCGGAGCAGCTCTTCCAGGCGCTCAAGCGACTCGGCCGGACCGCCGAGCTCGTGGTCTATCCCGGAGAGCACCACGGGATCCAGACACCTTCCTACTTGAAGGATTCGATTCGAGCGGTATTTGGATTGGTACAGCAAGTATGTCAAGCAGTGACCGAGCCCCTGCCCGTGCCTGAGCCCGGTAGGAGCTTGTCAATCAGCATTCAGTAACCCAGTGGCGGCAAGCGATAAGGCGCTGAGAATCGTGTCTTTCATCGAGCCGCTTGACCGCGGTGGAAGTCTCGCATGTAAAAGATATTCGAAGCTAGAGTTTTTCCTTAATCTTGTCCTTCTTCTTTTCGAGCTTCTTCAGCTCCTTTTCCATCTTCTCCAGTTTCTCCTCCATCTCCTCCAGCTTTTCTTCTAGCTCGTCCTCGTCCCAACGCTCGACCCACTTCCACTGATTCTTGAACTCGGGACTTCGGAGATACTCCGTTGCTCTTTCGACGGACTCCTTGATCTGCTCCTCGTCGATCTCGAATTGGAAGTCGAAATCTTCGAGGTCCTCGAGATCTTCCAAGTCTTCGAGCTCATCACAATCCACGAACATCCCGCCGAGATCGATCTCCGATCGCTCTCTTGCTTCGATCGTTGCGTCCAGAGTCACGAGGCCTTTGTCTCGATAAATTTGAAGAATGACGACGTCGCCGTCGCCTTTCCTGCGGATCCGACGAGAGACGTCGCTAGTGGAGGACACCTCTTTGCCATCAACGGCGGTAATGACATCCCCGACCTGAATGCCCGCTTTCTCGGCAGGGCTATCGCTCACAACCTTGGAGATCATCACTCCGGTGTCCGCCGGCGCTCCGAAGTGCGCCCGAAGCTCCGAAGTCAAGTCCGTCAGTTGAACGCCGAGCGTGCCGCGTTTGTGACCCGAGGAAACGAAAACACAAGGATTCCTACCCACGCGCACTCTTACTCGTTTATCTCTTGTTTCTCTTTTGTCGCGCTGTTCCTCTTCCTCCTGCCCAAATCCCGGCGCCGCTTTCTCGATCGGTGCCGACCATCCCATTACTACGACACTGAGAACCATGCTCGCTACCATCGTGCTGAGTTTCACCATCGCTCGCTTTCTCCCTTCTGGCCCGAGCCCTCGTAAGAGATCGGCTTTATTCCATCACCTTTTTCGCGCGCCGCTTTTCCAAGGTCGAGAACAAAGTTGACGTCCTCGTTTCCTCCTAGATAGAGCACGGGCGCGAGGTCTCTCAAGAGGCGAATGTCACCTTGAATTTTTTCGATTTCAGCTTTTAGTGTGTGAATGCGTTGGTTCGTTTGCTCTTCCTGCTGCATCGCCATCCAACGGTCGGTACCGATCCATACCGCAACAATCAGTATGATACTGGCCGCCAGCGCGAAGCGAGGTTGGAAGACGAAGGGTCGCCGACCCTCCTCGAGCCGGCTCATGACGCGGTCCGTGAATCCCTCTGAGGCTTCTTCACGAGGGAGGGAACGTAGCAGGTTCCCGAGCTTCTCCTCGCTCATGGTTCGACCTCCGTTCAAATACGGTCGTAAAATTTCTCTCAATTGGCTTCTACCTCGGTTGATTCGCGACTTCACCGTTCCCTCGCGACACCCCACCGCTTTGGCAATGTCCTGGTAGGACCAACCTTCGATCTCTCTCAGTACTAGTGGGGCGCGATAGTGGGCGGGAAGCGCTGCGAGGGCCTCGTTCACCTGCTCTTTGACTTCCTTTTCGAGCAACTGGGATTGAGGTCCCCGCTCGGCCCGCTCAGGTTGATGGCCGTTGTAGGAGAATGCAGAAGACAAGAACCGCCACCGTCGTACCCTTCGATCCTCCGATCGAACGAGGTTGGTGGCGATACGATAAAGATAGGGGACCAGGCGGCCCTGCTCGTGATAACGGGATGAGGATTGGAAAAGCCGTAAAAAGGCTTCCTGAGCGAAATCTTCGGCCCGGTCCCTGCAGCCCGTCAAACGATTGAGGTAGTTCACCAGGATGTCCTTATGGCGGTTGATGAGCTCGGCGAAGGCCTCCCGGTCGCCTCGTCGGACCTCGGCCATCAGCTCGGCATCGGTTACGCTTTCCATCGAACCTCCAACCTAAATAACGCCGGGGGCACCGGAAAGTTCCCATCCTAGCGATGAAAATATCTGTTCAGTGGCACGAGAACCCGCCGAGCAACTATGATAGCCACGCCCAAGGAGGCTCGAGATTTGTCCCGAAGTTACCGGTCTGTCGTCGCATTTTTCCGGTTCCTTGCCCGGATCTTCTTCCGTCGAATCGAGGTCACCGGACTCGAGCATGTGCCGGAAAGCGGTGGCGGGATCCTCATCTCGTGGCACCCCAATGGGCTCATCGACCCCGGTCTCATCTTGACTCAGTTTCCGAGACAGATTGTGGTCGGCGCCCGTCATGGCCTTTTCAAATGGCCCCTGCTGGGTTGGTTGATGGGGGCCATCGGGGCGGTACCGATTTACAGAAAAGAAGATTTCGAGAGCGGCGGTGACCAAAAGCGCCGAGCGGCAAACCGGAAAAGCCTCGGCTTGCTAGCCGAGTCCGTGGCCAAGGGGCGGTTCGCAGCCCTCTTTCCGGAGGGACTAAGCCACGACGAACCTCATCCCCGAGAGCTCAAAACCGGCGCGGCCCGTCTTTATTACCTTACGTGTGAGCGGGAAGACGCCCCGCCGCCCGCCATCATCCCGGTAGGCCTTCACTACGATCGAAAGGGCGTCTTCGGATCGAACGCTTTGGTTGCTTTCCATCCTCCTATCGAGCTCGAGACCGAGCTTGCCGAGCCACCCGGACCGGACGCGTCCGAGAAAGACCGTCTCGACAAAGAGCGTCGTCTCACAGTGGAGCTCGGCCGTACACTCCATGAAGTCGTCTACGCTACCGAGAACTGGAGGCTTCATCACTTGATGCATCGTGCCCGCAAGCTCGTCCGGGCCGAGCGCGCTCATCGGGCGGGCGCCCATTTGAGGCGCCCCGGTATGATCGAACGTATCTTGGGTTTTGCGCGGCTACGTGCAGGATATCTGGCTCGGAGCCTGACCCATCCGAAGGAAGTTACACGACTCACCGAGCGCGTCGAACACTACGACGCAGATCTTCGGACACTCAAGATCCAAGATCATGAGCTGGATGGAGCTCCACGTCTGGCATCGCCCTGGTTGGCCGCTTTTGTCTTCCTCCAGTTCGTGTTCGTTTATTTGCTTCTCCCGCCGATCTTTGTGATCGGCTTCGTCGTGAACTTGCCAACAGCCGCGGCACTGACCGCTTTCGCCAAACTGGTCTCGAAGTCTTACAAGGACGAAGCCTCGGTGAAGTTGCTGGTAGGCTCCATCGCATTTCCTTTGACCTGGCTCGGAGTGGCTTTGCTCGTCGCCTGGGGACAAACTCGACTGCACAGAATGTACCCGGCCATCCCGAGCGCTCCCATTCTGACCGGCTGCTTGGCTTTCTTGCTGAGCGCTTTGGGAGGCATCGTGGCTCTCCAGTACCAGCGACTCGTGCAAGAGACCATGCGATCCCTTCGCATTCGCTTGACGCGTGCGAGACGCTCCGATTCCATCCGCCACCTTCACGGAGAACGAGCGGTTATCTTCGAGCAAATTATGAAACTAGCCGAGGGTCTCGATCTTCCCGGCAAAGTCTCTTCAAACGGGAGGATTGTCCCCGACGCAAAAAGCCTCGGGCGACGGAGAACCTTCATGAGCTGGCGGTCCCGCGCTTCGAGTCTTCTTGTAGCCCGGTCCGATACGTCGGGGGGACGTGTTCTTCGCCGGATCGTTCTCGTCATCTTTGTTGCCACGGTCGTTCTAACGGTCTCTATTGGAGTTCATCGAGCCCGGCTCACCGAATCGACGGCCGCCACACTCGTGACCCAGCAAGCCCAGGCGGCTCGGAGCGCGGTTCGCCTCTTCTTCCGACCCGTCGTCGCCCAGCTCGTCGTCGCCCGGTCGTTCGGCAAGCAGGGCTTTTTCGACGCGACACGACTCGAAACCTCCGGACATGTGATGATTCCCTTGCTGGAGCCTTTGGAGCAGGTGGACGCGTGCACGGTCAGCACAGCAGACGGGCGATTGCTGATCTTTCGCTGGACCGGATCCGAATGGGAAACGCGGATCGAAACGGAAGGTATAGGACAACTCGAGACCGCCGCCTGGTACCGCGGCGCCCAGCAGGTCGATTCGAACAACCCCGTCTACTGGGACGACATTCAGCGGTTGACCGTTGACGGTGGAATCGGTATCACGGCTTCAACGGCCTGGCGCAACGCCGCCGGAGAACAGACCGTCGTGGCTTTCCATATCGAGCAGGAGAGCATCCGTCGCTTCATCGACGAGCTTTCTATTGGAGAGGCAGGTGACGTCTACGTCTTTTCCGAAGATGACACCATCGTCCGCCTTTCCACAAACTTGGAAAACGCCTTCGAGATAACGTCACGGGAAAAACTCTTTTTCGAAACGGAAGACCGTGCGAGCTCGAATCTTCTCGCGCTTCTGGATGGGCTCGACTCCGTCACGGAACCGCCGCCCCCGATTCGTTTCACTCACACTGGGGCTGTGTGGTGGTGTGTCCTCAGTCCCATCCGCATTCGGCAGGAAACCGTTTGGATGGGTCTGGCGCTGCCGGAAAGCGAGCTCCTTGCCGATCTCCGCCGAGATGTGGACCTACTCATTTACATCTTGAGCGGCGTGATCGCCCTGGGTGTTTTGTTCGTTGTCGTTCTCGCCAAACAATACGGCGATCGGCTTCAGGCTATCGCGAAACGGCCCAAGTTCTCCCAAGCGCCCGAGGATGAGATACGGTCTCTCATACACGGAGGCGAACAGGAGCGTTTGGAGCTCAAATCCACCATGCGCTGGAACCTCAAGGCGAACAAAGCGGGACCGGAGATCGAACGGGCGTGGCTCAAGACGCTCGTTGCCTTCTTGAACACGGATGGGGGTACGCTACTCATCGGGGTCCGGGACAACGGAGAGGTTACCGGTCTCGAAGCCGACCAGTTCCCCAATGAGGACAAGGTCCTCCTTCACTTCAACAACAAGATCAAACAGCATGTGGGTCTCGAACAGGCGGCCCTCATCTCCGTTGCGATTCGGTCGGTCGGCGACAAGCGCATTTTCGTGGTGGACTGTGACCCTTCGACCGAGCCGGTGTTTTTTCGCAAAGGCGATCAAGAGGAGTTCTTCGTCCGCATCGGCTCGGGCACCCGCCACTTGCCGGCGAGCAAAGTACTGGAATATGTGAAGAAACGTTCCCTGAATTGATTCACACGATCTCGGTCATGTACTTCTCTTTGACGAGTCGCCACAGGGACGCAAGAAAGGCGGTGAGGGGTATGGCCAGGAGCATTCCCGTGATCCCGCCCAAAGCGGCTCCCCAGAAGAAAACCGCCACGATGATGGCCATGAAGTGAAGACCCGTCCGGTCGCCCATGATCTTGGGGTGAGAAAGTAGCTCTCGATGAGCTGCACCACCGTGAAAACGACCAGCACAGCAACGAGCTCTCCCGTACCGCCGCCCTCTTGGAAAAAGGCCAAAGGTAACGCGATCCCCAGACCGATGATGCTCCCCAGGTAAGGAATGATGTTGATAAAACCCAACATCAAACCAAGGACGAAGCCGTACTTCAGACCCACCAAACTGAAGCCGATCGCGTAGAGCAAGCCTTGCAGAAAAGCCACGATGAGCTGGCCGCGGAAGAAGGCGACGATGATGTCAATGAACTCGTGGATGAGGTATATCACGTCATCGCGCGTTTCCTTCTTGAGAAAGGGAAACAAGCTGAGCGGAGTCGATATTGCTCTGTCCCGGTCATCAGAAAAAAGGCGAAATACACGGGTAGCACCGCCCAGCTCAAAACCGAGCCGACTCCCGCTCATTATGCCGGCACCGGCCGACAGAGCCTTCTATCCCGAATATCCGAAGTCCTTCCGCAATGTTGTCCTGCTGCGCCGTTACGGCGTCTTGGATCTGTCGTCCGGCTGGGGTCTCCGCAAAGAACTGCTTCACTTGCGGCCACTGCTTCTCGATGTACGATGTTGCTTGATCCACCATTCCGGTAATGCGAGCGATCAGCTCGACGAGCTGTTCGGCAATGATAGAGCCGAAGAACCAAAAGAAGGCGACGATCGGCACGAGGCCAGACAGGAAGACGGCCACCAACGCCAGCGGACGCGGAAGACCGGCCCGTTCGTGAAGCCATTGAAAGTAGGGACGAAAAACAAGCGCGCCAATGCCTCCCACGGCGATGGGCAGGAAAACGCTCGAGAAAGTTCGGAAAAAAACCGCCGTCGCCCACACCACGAGGCCGACGGCGACAGGATAACGAGAACGGCAAGAATCGTAATGGCAGTCGCCACCGTCGTTTTTTGCCGATCGCTGAGCTCGAGCGCCATAGCTTCACATCCCCGTTAGGGCAACATCTTCGCCGAATCATGACCCCGTTGCAAGCCGGCGAGAAAAGGACCGATATCGCCACCAACACTCAGAACCCCTCACCGACTTACCACTCGCCCTTTTCCATCGGGGGTGGAGCGGCACGGCTCTTCGGGGACACGCGCCTCCACTTTTCCGCCGAGTGGTTTGCCGAAGCAGATGAGTTTACCGTTCTCGATTCCGAGCCCTTCGAGGCACAGAGCTCGGGCGAGATCATCGATACAGCCCTGCATCACGCTCTAGACAGTGTTTTCAACGTCGCGGTCGGCTTGGAACACACCTTCAGTGAGAGCCTACAGGCCTACGGAGGGTTTCGCACGGATTTCAGCGGTCTCGGCCGGGAGTCGGGCAACAATGGATTCAGTCAGCTACCTCGACATTTACCATCTGTCCGGTGGTGCGGTATTCAAGGCAGGAGGTCAGGACATCACTCTGGGTGGAGTTCTCGCATTCGGGAGCACGGCCACCACGAGAGAGGAAATTCTTCAAGGAATCGCAACGGGAGCCCGCGCGGAATGGAGATACCTGCGCTTCACCTTCGTTGTCCGTATCAATCTAGTCTTCTAGTGGAAATCTAACGACGTTTTGACGAAAACTCATCGTCCGCCCTCCGTTGCCGATCTTGCCGCGCGAGTATCATATCGGAGAACCAGGCTGTGGCCTGGGAGCTCGTATTGTCGGTATCGACCATGACGGCAAGAGCATAAATCTTATTCGGAACTCTCCAAAAGCCCGGAGATAGTCCGCAACGACGTTCCGAGATTCCGGAATCCATTCTCCGATTCCCCGTTGACCACTACGGAGAACGATCGTCGCCACGTTGCTCGAGTAGGGATTCTCGTAAACCGAACCATGGGACTGGTCCTTCGCCCACACGTAGCACAACGCACGAGCATTTTTGTCAAAAGGATCCGGATCAAAAGCAACAAGAACACGGGCGGGATAATCGTCTCCGGCTTTGGATCTCTCTTGCAAAGCACCTGGATAATCCTCGCGTTACTTTCCATCTCCACGATAGTTCGGCTCCCTCACCGAGCTCCTTTTCAAGTGGTGTCCATAGCGCCGAGGCAGAGTTTCTACTGATTGCCATGAGCACTTCCCGCCCATTATCTTCAACTACGACATATCGTGTGGGCTTGGCTGCGAGACGTTTCTCGCGCCAACCGAGCTCCCAACTCGGTCCGAAATGGCAAAGACAAGAGCCGACCGATCGCCAGAGTGTGCCAACGATGTCCGACCGCCGCAGTCGATCCGCGAAATACCGACGCTAAAAGCAACTTCTTTCTCATGTCACTCCAGAATAGCTCGCCCTGTCTCGCGGACGAAGGAAAAAGGACTTAAACCGAGGAATTACTCATATCGTCTACCGCATGGCGATTTTCGAGTTGCTAATATGCATGCCTTATGGATCCTATCGCCCACACCCTCGTCGGCGCCTCCTCTGGCGCAAACCGGCCTAGGAAAGCGCGTGCGTTACGGAACTGCGGCGCTCATCCTCGGTGCCAACCTTACCCGATATCGACAGCTTGGTCTATTTCATCGGAAGTGACGCGGGGCTTTACTACCGGCGAGGATGGACGCACGGTGCGGTCGCCATCGTCGTGTTGCCGCTTCTTCTCGGAGGGTTGCTGTCACTATTGGGACACCGAAGCGAACCTCCAACGAGGTCTTGGTCTCTGGTATGGTCTGTCTTATCTTGGTGTCGCCACCCATCCACTTCTCGACTGGCTCAACACCTACGGCATCAGGTTGCTCATGCCGCTCGACCCTCGCTGGTTTTATGGTGACGCAGTCTTCATCGTCGATCCTTGGATCTGGCTCGTTTCTGGGAGCAGGTATTTTTCTCGCTTGTTCCAAGAGTCGATATGCTCAATTCGGCTGGATTCTCGGAATCAGCCTCACAACACTTCTCGTCTTTCTGGCTACTCCGGCAGACCTTTGGGGAGCAAAAGTCCTTTGGATCGTCGGATGGGCGTTGGCTATCTGATGCGATTCGGATGAGATTACCATCGAGCGATACTGGATTTCGTCGCACGGCCATGGTTTCTCTCATCGCCCTGTCTTTGTATTGTCTTTCATGGTCGGTTCGACAACCCATGCACGCCATGAAGTCGGAAATGAGCTGTCGCGCAGAGGCATCGTTTGGGAACAGCTCATGGTGGGTCCCATCCCGGCAAATCCTTTTGTGCGCGATGTGGTTGTGGTCACGCCGGTAGAATACCTCCACGGCACGCTCGATATGTTCCCGCGACCGACTTCACCTCGACCGGGACGCCATTCCCAGGCCGAAACCATCCCCCCTCGTCGACCGGGCACTTCAAGCTCCAGAGATACGAGGCTTTGCGAACTGGGTTCGGTTCCCTTTCATTGAGATTGAGGAGACCGACTCGACTATCATCGTCCACATTATGGACGCCCGCTACGCTCGCCGCCGAGGCCGAGGCTTCGGTTCCGCCTCCGTCTCCATCCCGAAATAGTCGGGATCAGACTTTGAACAAACCTATCGCAAACAACGTTTCTTCTTCTGGGAGAGCAACGATGGAGAAGAAAAAATTTCGGTGGCACCTCTACGCTTTTTTCGCTTTCGTCCTGTTTCTCGTTGTCTCCTACATGCTGGTGGGGCCCGACCTCACCAAGATGGACTATGGAAACATCTTTTCCCGATCCGGATGGCAACTGCCGAGCCAAGTCATCGAGTCACTCGAGATTCAACCGGGTGATCGGGTGGCGGATATCGGTTCTGGAGACGGCTATTTCACCTTTCAGCTCGCTGAAGCCGTTGGAACGAACGGAAAGGTGTATGCCGTCGAAGTCGACGAGGAGCTCGTGGACGAGCTCACCCGGAAAGCTCGCGACGGTGGATACGACAATGTCGTCGTCGTGCAGGGGGAGTACGACGATCCACTCCTACCGGACGGTGAGATAGACCTCGTTTTTCTCTGCAACTCCTATCATCACATCAAGGATCGCGTGGCCTATTTCGATCAAATGCGTAAAGACCTTTCCCCAAAGGGCCGCGTTGCAGTCATCGATTTGAAAGTGAGCTTTCTTGTCCGCCTCCTCGCGCCCGCCGGGCATTGGACGACGGTCGAGACCATGACGGTAGAAATGCAGAAGGCGAACTACTCGAGGAGACACAACTTCGACTACCTGCCCGCCCAGAATTTCGCTGTATTCTCGCCGACTCAATCCTGAGTGTCAGATTTCAAGAAACACAAGTCTGACCCCACCACGTCATCACTTTCAAACTGCTGCAAACAAGCAGTTTAATCCAATTTTATGTGCCTATCAGAATTCAAGAAAACAATGTCTGACCCCGATGCTAATCGACCTTGAGGACTTCGAGCTCGGCCGTTCCGTGGGGAAGCTCGACTCTCACTTCGTCCCCGGGGCCTGCGCCGAGCAGGGCTTTGGCGATGGGAGACAGCCAGCTCACCTTACCCTCGGAAGGGTCGGCTTCATCGACGCCGACGATTTGGTAGGTCTTCTCGTTGTCGCGCTCATCGACCACCGTCACGCGGTCGCCGAATCGAATCTTGTCATCGCTCCGTCCAGATGGGGCGACCACTTCCATATTCGCCACCCGATCCTGAAGGAACCGGATGCGCCGGTCGATAGCGTGGAGACGCTTACGTTTCTCCAGCGCGACGTTTCCACCCGGACCGGCTTCCGCAATACTACCCTCTAGGGCATGAGGTCTCTCGACTTCGACCCAATGCTTGAGCTCCGACCGGAGCGCCTCTGACCCTTCGGGCGTGACGTAGTTCTTTACCCCTGGGGGCAGAAGATCCTTGGGCTCGGGAACGACCTCATCGAATCCGTCGTCCGATTCCTTGGTGAAGGCTTTGTTCATTGATCTCCCAAGCTCGTTCCCTGCCATTATCCACCAGCATTCATCGTCGCTCAACGCAAACCAAGGTCCACGAATAACCGACTTGCATGTCGAATGGCTTCGGCTGATACTCCAATGTTCTGCTCCAAAAAGCGGGGGGCCGTTAGCCATGATGGGCTTCGGTCAATACTCCAAAAGGTACCGAAGCCATGATCGACATGAGAAGTGACACCGTAAGCCAACCCACGCCGGAAATGCGTCGGGTCATGGCGGAAGCCAAGGTGGGTGACGACGTCTACAGCGACGACCCGACGGTTCGGACCCTCGAGAACAGGACGGCGGAGCTCCTGGGCAAGGAGGCCGCAGTCTACATGCCGACGGGAACCATGAGCAACCAGGTGGCGCTTCGCACCCACACTGAATCAGGCGACGAGGTGCTGGCCGACATCAACGCCCACATTTTTCACAATGAGGGCGGCGCGCCCGCTGGGCTTTCAGGATTGACCATCCGTCCCCTCATGGGATCGAAAGGTATCTTTACCGCCGCCGATGTTCATGGAGCGATACCTGTGCCACACCCGTTCATGCCGTCCACGATCGCGGCTCCGACGTCGCTGCTTTGCGTGGAGAACACGCACAACGCCGGCGGGGGAACGATCTGGCCGCTCGCAGCGGTTCGGGAAGTTACGAGTGCGGCGCGTGCCCACGGACTACGCTGTCATCTCGACGGTGCGCGGCTCTGGCATGCCTCGGCGGCAACGGGGACACCGGCGCTCGAATACGCGGCCTCCTTCGATACGGTCAGCGTATGTTTCTCCAAAGGACTCGGCGCCCCTATGGGATCGGCCTTAGCGGGAAGCGCCGAGATCATCGGGCGCGCGCGAAGGTTCAAGCAAATGTTCGGCGGCGGTTTTCGCCAGGCAGGAATCGTCGCCGCCGGAGCCTTGTACGCTTTGGAGAACCACCGGGAACGACTGGTCGAAGATCATACCAACGCCGATCGATTGGCAAAGGGTCTGGCCGAGATCTCCGGCATCGAAATTGATACCTCGTTAGTGCGGTCGAACATCATCCGGTTCCGGGTCACGACCCTCACCGCGTCGGCCTTCGCAAATGAATGTCATGCTCGCGGCTTGTATTTGCTGCCGAGCGGCAATCAAGACATTCGCGCGGTCACCCACCTCGGTGTCACGACTCCCATGGTCGTCGAAGCGCTCACGATGGTTCGTGAGGTCATGAGCTCGCAATAATCCGAGGTACAATCCGATCCGGAAGGAACTTCGATGGCGAAGAGCCGAAAAAGTCGTCTGAGACGCTATCTCATCACCGGTATTTTGATCTGGGTGCCGGCCGGCGTCACCTTTTTGGTTCTGAGGCTACTGGTCGACCTCATGGACCGTACCCTGTTGTTGTTGCCGCCGAGCATCCGTCCCGAGACCGTCCTTGGCTTTCGAGTCCCCGGACTAGGCATCTTACTAACGGTCACGCTCTTGTTGGTCACCGGTTTCTTGGCAGCGAACCTGATTGGCCGGCGGCTCGTGGCGCTCTGGGAGTCAATCCTCGCCCGCATCCCGCTCGTCAATAAAATCTACTCCGGTGCCAAACAAATCTCTGAAGCACTCTTTTCCGACAAGAGGCAGGCCTTCCGTAAAGTTTTGCTGGTGGAATATCCCCGACGAGGCGCGTGGAGCCTTGCCTTTCTGACGTCCAAGGATCTGGGAGAAATCCAAGCTAAAACCGACAAGCAAGTCCTTTGTGTGTTCGTCCCCACAACACCCAATCCTACGTCGGGCTTTCTCATCACGGTTCCGAAAGAGGACGTGGTGGAGCTAGACATGACCGTTGAAGAGGCGTTTAGAATGATCATCTCGCTCGGGGTGCTGGTGCCGGGCTGGCCCCAGACAAACCACACGAATCCGTCGTGGCGAACGACGAAAGAGACCTCGACATGATTCTACCGCTCAGCGATCAGCCCAACCCGCGCGGCTTCGTCCCAATCTTGACCTACCTCATCCTTTTCTTGAACGTCGCAATTTATGTGATCGTGACGCTCCCTCTCAGCTTGCAGCCCGCGGACCCCAGCGACCCGATGCTGGCGGAGTATGTGAGGGTGGTCGGCCAAAATCTTCCTCAGGGTGTCTCGCCGCGGCAAATTCTCGAACAGGTCTCGGCCTACGACCTCGTCGTGTTCTCCTACGGTTACCGACCCGTCGCGCCGTCGCTGCTCAGCCTATTCACCGCAATGTTCCTCCACGGCGGGTTCATGCACCTGTTCGGCAACATGCTGTTTCTTTGGATCTACGGAGACAACGTAGAGCATCGCCTCGGCCGACTCAAGTTCTTGTTCTGGTACCTGGCCACCGGCGCAGCGGCGACTCTCTTTCACGCCCTTTTCGATAGCGATTCGCCCCTCCCGCTCGTAGGTGCTTCCGGTGCCATTTCCGGAATCCTCGGCTTCTATTTCCTCTGGTTTCCCCGGAACAAGGTTCGACTCTGGGTCTTTTTGTTCCCGTTCTTCATGAACGTCATCCTCGTCCCGGCGCGCATCGTTCTCGGTATCTACCTGTTACTGGAAAACCTCCTACCTTTCCTCGTAACACGAGGAGTCGAGGGTGCCGGGGTTGCCCACGGTGCGCACATCGGTGGTTTCTTGGCCGGTCTCGCCGCCGCCTGGGTGATGAGTCGGCGCGAAGTGGATCGGAGTCCCGAGGAATATCGTGCTGTTCGTCCGGCACCGTCCGAAGCGAAAACCGCCAACGGCCCGATTGCAGATGCCATTGCAAATGGCAACTTCGGCGAGGCGGCACGTCTTTATTTTGCTCTACCGCCGGAGCGCTCCCGGGGCCTGCTGAGCCCGGAAGACTCCCTCGCCCTCGGTCACTGGCTCGAGAACAACCGCCATCACCGCGCCGCGCTGGTCGTTTTCCAGAGGTATTTGCGAGACTATCCCATCGGGCCCGGCGCCGCCGAAGCGCACACCCGCGCCGGTCTCATTCAGCTTCACGCTCTTTCCGAATCCACGGCTGCGTACCAACACCTCGTGGAAGCGCTCGGCCTCGATCCATCTAGAGAGGTGGAAAAAGCGGCTCGAGACGCACTCGCTGAAATCGAGTCCCGCCAAAAGTTCCAGGTGCGGCGGCGACGCCAGGGCTTCTAGGTGGGCTCACGACGACAGCCAGCTGGGGCGAACAAAAAAGCGCGACAATCTCGCTCTTTTCGATCGTTGGGCCATAGGCACCCACGGCTCAACTCAGAAAAGGATGAGAAACCGGAAGGCTGAGCGTGGTTATCGTCGCGATATGGGTGAATTTTTCACTCGATGTGACGAACTGGGAAATCCAGGCTCCATAATGAATACACTTCATATTTTCACCGGTTACCGATTCCTTACGGTATATTGGTGTGGGAGCATACCGCAGATGGTGTCGCGATGATTTGCAGAACAATATCGGGGTCCAAACGAAATCGACAGGCCTGCTTGGCAAGCCTCTTTCTCCTCCTTGCATCCGTTGTCTCCGGAGCCCAAGAAACCGATCAGAATCTCCAGGACTGGGCGGCCACCGGCCAAACCCAGGCCATCCAGGAGCTTCTCGAGAGCTCCAAAGAGGTCAACGTCAACTCGAGGGACGAGGACGGCTGGACGCCATTGATGTACGCGGCCAATGCCGGGCACGCCGGTGTCGTCGAATTACTCTTGAGGGCCGGCGCGAATCACCATCTCGAGAACGACCTCGGGGATACGGCTCTCCATCTGGCAGCGAGAAACGGAAGTACCGAGGTCAGCCCGACTCCTACTCGATCAGGGTGCCGACTTTTCCGTGCGAGACGCGGCAGGCCGAACCCCTCTGTACCGTGCGATCGAGCAAGGCAACGCAGAGATGATCGATCTACTCCAAGACGCCGCTCAAGAGAAAGCTAATCGCAAGTACGCTGTACCGGAAGACCGCCAAGGGGACGACACCGTACCACCCCAAATCCTCGAACAAGACTCCGCTCCTTACACGGACCAAGCTCGAGAACTCGGCATCGAAGGCACCGTAGTCATCCTCGTTCTCGTCCGTATGGACGGAACGATAGGAGGCGTGAGCGTCTCCCAAGGCTTGGAAGAAACGTTGGATGAGAGCGCGGTCAATGCCGTCCGGAAATGGGTTTTCAAGCCGGCTACGCGCGAGGGACGGCCCGTAGATGCCGTTCTCGAGCTCAAGATCGATTTCGAGCTCTCAGAAAAGCGGACAGATTAGACTTCCAGGTCTGCCTCAGTCAACAATCGCAGAGAATCAAGCCCTCCCTCTGGTTCGGAGAATATGTCGTCGAATTCTCTGAGAATGACTCTCTTCGCCCCTTGAGAAAGGGTAGTCGTGAGCTTTTGTTTTGTCCACTTGTCCATCTTCAGCTTCAAGGCCACCTCCGGTGCAACGTAGAATCGATGACCTCGATGCTCTTTCAAATCTTCTTTCGTTCGAGTGATACTCACTCGGACCTCCCAGTTCGGCCTTTTTGAAAGGTCCCGAACTTCGATGGTCACGAACCACCCGTGTATTTCGACACGGATCGTTTTAGTCGTCATCTCGTTTGCGACATGCGGCGCGGATATTTCCACGCGCCGGGCTGGTAAGAAACTATCAGATCTCCTGAGGACGAGCCAACCCGGTAGGTCCATAATATGGAAAGTCGATAGTGGAGCTAGCCCTAATCCGACAATAAACTCAGGGTAAATTGCAGGAAAAACGGGGACAGGTCCCTTTTTGGCAAAGACAACGGTCCACCAAAAACGGACCTGTCCCTGTTTTTCCAGTAATTTGCGTAGATCACAGACCCCCTTCCCAACAATAGCGGCCACTATCATGGCTTTTGTTGCGTCTGCCAAAGCTGATTCGCTTATTTATTGTCGCTTCAGGGCTAGCTCTTCTTGCCAGGGACCGGCGGCTCACTCGCCGTCTTGGTCTTGTAGAGCCCCCAATCTAGCGGTCGTGCTCTCGAAATGGAGCTTACGACATCGATTTCTCCAGCGTCCAAAACGGCTTGGGGCTCCTCGAGAATAGACTGAAACAAATGGTCCGGTGCGGTCTGATCGGTATCGAAGATACCGACCCATGCGTTGCGGGCAGTGTACTTGGCGGCATAGAGCGCCTGGTCGGCGACGGCCAGAACTTGTTCCCAGTTGAGAAGCCTCGGCTCGGACGTCAAGAACGGAAAACAAGTGAAGCCGATCGAGCATGCCAGGTGAACGGGCTCACTCGCCCCGATGTCGAACAGGTGAGCTTCGATGGAGCGGCGAATCCGCTCGGCAAGAAACTGTGTGCTTTTCCGATTGGCGGTCCTACCGACGATCAAGAACTCGTCGCCGCCCAGACGAACCAACACTTCCGAAGACCGGCAGGCGTCCCGAAGGAGGTCCCTCATTTGGAGAAGGATTTCGTCTCCAGCCGCATGACCGTACTGGTCGTTGATGGGCTTGAAGCCGTCGAGATCGATCATCAACAGCACGAGACTCGATAGTGAAGCTCCCTTACCGCCCTTTTGATCTGGTTTTTGGCTATCGTATTCGCGGAGTACGAGCGAAACCTCTTTTTTCATATAGTTGCTCAGAAACCGACGGTTCCACAGGCCCGTAAGGGAATCGGTGAGGCTTGCTTGTTCGAACTTCACGTTGAGCTGCTGAAGCTCTTTGTTTCGCTGAGCCAACTCGAGAGTGCGGGCTTCCACGTCCTGTTCCAATTTGTGGCTGTACTCGGCCTCGCGTTCGAGCTTTCGTTGCTGCGCCCTCAAGAACGCGAACACGATACCGGTCAGGGTAAGCCCGTAGAGGACATAGGCCGGCCAGCTCTTCCACGGCGGAGGACTCACGGAGAGCCCGAGGGACGCGCCCATTTCGTTCCACACCCCGTCGTTGTTCGAGCCCCTGACCCGAAGGGTATAGTTCCCGGCGTCCAAATTCGTGTAGGTGGCTCGATGCATTTCCCCCAAGTCGATCCATTTCTCGTCGAATCCTTCGAGCTTGACGGCATACCGATTCTTGTGAGGGACGGTGTAGTCGAGAGCGGCGAACTCGAAGGAGATGAAATTGTCTTGGTAAGTGAGATCGATTTTTTCTAGCTGGGAGATCGGCGTGTCGAGATCGACACGTTTGTTGAACTTGTAAAAGCCTGTCAAGACCACTCGCGGGGCATGCGGATTGTCTCGGATTTCGCGGGGGTGAAAAGCATTGAAGCCGTTGATCCCGCCGAAGAACATCTCACCGCCGGGGCTTTTGTAGTAGGCACCGATATTGAATTCACGGTCCTGTAATCCTTGACTCTCGTCGTAGTTTTTGAACACCTCCTGCCGCGGATCGAACCTGGAAATACCCCGGTTGGTACTGAGCCAAAGATGTCCATCTTCATCCTCGAGGATTCCATAGATAACCAGATCGGGAAGGCCGTCTCGCTCCGTGTACCGCCTGAAAATCCCAACATGGGCATCACGGTCCTTTTTCTCCCAACGGTTCAATCCATTTCCATAGGTCGCGATCCACAGCGTTCCCCGATCATCCTCGTGTATCGAAGTAACGATATTGCCGCTCAGGCTGTTCGGGTCCTCGGGATCAGCACGATAGTGGGCAAATGTACCGCTCGCGGGATCGAATCGATCGAGGCCGCCACCTTCCGTTCCCACCCAAAGAATGCCTCGTGAGTCCTGGTGGAGACACATCACGCTATCGTGGCTCAAGCTGGTGGGATTCTGTGGATCATTCTTGTAGACAATGATCGGGTCTCCCGGCGCCGCCATTCGATTCAAGCCCTTCCCGTACGTTCCGATCCAAAGCACTCCCTCATCATCTTCGAGGATAGACGTGATCCTGTCGAAACTCAGCGTACCGGGATCGTCCGGGTCGTGCTTGAAATGAGTAAAGGTCTTGGTATCGCGCTCGAATCGGTTGAGCCCGTCATTGAAAGTAGAAATCCAAAGCGTGTCCGAACTATCCACCAGAAGGGCCATGATACGGTCACCGCTTAGACTACCCGAATCGGAATCATCCCTCCTGTAATTCTCGATGGTTCCCGTTTTGCGATCGAGATGGTCGAGACCGCCACCGAATGTTCCCACCCACAGCGAGCCGTCACGGTCCTCCACAAAGGACGTCACGTATTTGCTACTCAAACTGGACGGGTTATTGGGATCGCTCTCGTAATGCGCGAACGACCCTGTGGCGGCATTCCACTTGTTGAGTCCCCTCATCCTCGTTCCCACCCAAAGCAGACCGCCGCGATCCACGTACAAAGACAAAATGTTGTCGTCACTCAAACTACCGGACTCTTCGGACTGCTCGTAGCGACGGAAGCTCGATGTGGAAGGATCCCACTCGTTCAACCCGTTCTCCGTGCCGATCCAGAGCACGCCCTGGTTATCCTGGGCAAGAACCAGGACTTGATTGTCGCTCAAGCTGGTGGGGTTCGAATCGTCGTACCGGTAGACCACAAAGGTATCGGTATCGGGATCGAATCGATTCAGTCCGTCCTGCGTACCGACCCAAAGGTTGCCTTGCTGGTCTTCAACCATCTTCCATACGTTGTTGTTGCTGAGACTCCCGATATCCTCGGGATCGTGGCGATAGTGTTTGAAGGACTTGGAATCCCGATCGAATCGGTTGAGTCCTTGGTCGGTGGTGCCGACCCAAACAACACCGTGCCGATCCTCATAGATGGCGCGGATATGATCGCTGCTGGGGCTGTCGGGATTAGACGGATTGTGGTGGAAGCCGGTGAATTGCCCGGTGCCGCGATCGAAACTGTTGAGACCCCCGTCCGTTCCGATCCAAAGCGTCCCCAGCGAGTCCTCGTAAATGACTCGGACATCATCATGGCTCAGTGATGTGGGATCCCTATCGTCGTGATTGAAGTGTGTAAAGGATTCGCTGTCAGGATCCCACCGGTTCAGGCCCCCTTTCGTCCCGATCCAGACAATCCCTCTGCTATCTTCGTAGACGTCCCAAACCCAACGGTTCGTCAGGCGCTGGGGCTCCTGGGGATCGTCTTTGTAGACAGTGAAGTTGTAGCCGTCGTAGCGGTTCAATCCGTTTTCTGTGCCGAACCACATGAATCCAGTGACGTCTTGAACAATGGAGTTCACACTGCTCTGGGACAGACCATCATCTATGGAAACAGCGCTGAAGCGAATATTCCGAGCAGTCGCGTTTGCCGAGACGGGTGTGCCAACGAGGAGAACAAAACCGAGGATTGCCGACAACGCGCGGCGGTTGGAATTGGGATCGACTGCGATGGAAGGACAAGCTTCGTAGCGCATCAGCCACCGCCTTCGTAGCACAGTGAAAGAGTTCACCTTGTTCGCCCCGAAAATCAGTCAATACTTCGCACGCTACTCAGAAGAGCATCCGCCGACTCGACGTTCGCCTGCCACGCCGTGGGATTGGCAAACGCTAAAGCGAGTAGAGGCTTTCGTGCTGAAATCAGGGTTACCTGCCACTCAATTCCGACTCCCGCCACGGAACCAGTTCCGGCAAGCTCAACGGTCTTCATTCCATTGAGCTCCCCTTCCGTCGGCTGGGCGGTCACGAACGGCGACTCGATGATGGTCTCGAGAGATTCGTTGAGACCTGCCACCGCACCGTCCCAAGTATCCTGAGGTACCCAAAAGAAAATAGCGAGGCTGTGGTCGGGTGCTTCGACCATCATGACCCCTTGCTCGGCCGGGCTGACGATCCAACCTGAGGGCACGTCGAGCTCGATTCCTGCCTCGTCGTGTCGGACTCCCGCCGCGAGCGCCGGACTCACGGCGACTAGGAACAACCACACGATGATCAAACCAAGTGTCATTCTGCTCATGAGAGTCTCATCCCTTTCTTTCCTCGGTTTTGTTGGGGTGCGGCTGCCGCCACACCCCCTTTTCATGCCCCCCAAAAAGCTCATTGTTGTTCGACCCAGTGGTTGATCGATATCTTACGCTCGAGCAACCCGTCCATCAGGATCCTCTTCGCCTTCCTCCGACCCGTCGTCTTCTGAAACCGGCTCGCTCGCCGGCGCGGACTCCTCAACCGGCACGGTCTCGTCTGCAGGCGCCGGATTGTCGACCAAAACGGCAGCATCGTCAGCAGGCGCGGGTTCTGCGGCCGTTAGTGCATCCGTCGCAGTCGGTGCTGACTCAGTCGTCGGTGCGGGCTCAGTCGTCGGTGCGGGCTCCGTCGTCGGTGTAGGCTCCGTCGTCGGCGCGGGTTCTGTCGTCGGTGCAGGCTCCGTCGTCAGTGTAGGCTCCGTCGTCGGTGCAGGCTCCGTCGTCGGTGCAGGCTCCGTCGTCGGTGCAGGCTCCGTCGTCGGTGCAGGCTCCGTCGTCGGTGCAGGCTCCGTCGTCAGTGTAGGCTCCGTCGTCGGTGCAGGCTCCGTCGTCGGTGCAGGCTCCGTCGTCAGTGGTGGCTCCGTCGTCGGTGCAGACTCCGTCGTCGGTGCAGGCTCCGTCGCCGGGGCAGGCTCTGAAGCCGTTGGTGCATCCGCCGCAGTCGGCGCGGGCTCCACGAGCTCGGTCTCCGTCGTTCCATCGTCTAGAGCTGCGTCGTTCTCTAGCTCGGAGTCCCTCCACAGGTAGGCATCGCGCCAAAGATACGCATTACGCCAGAGGTAGGCATCACGCCAGAGATAAGCGTCGCGCCAGAGGTAAGCATTCCGCCAAAGGTATGCATCGCTCCAGGCGTAACCTTCGCTCCAGGTATAAGCTCCGTTCCAGTCGTATCTCTCGCCATCGTCTCCCATGATGTAGTAGTTGCCGGCTTCATCGACGTTGGCTCCGCCTCCGTAGTGCTCAACATTTTCAAGTTCCAACTCGATGTCGAGGCCGCGGTTGGCACACCCCAGATCCGATCCATAGACGGCTTCATAGGCGTTAACGATGCCCGCACCCTGCTGAAAGATGCTATAGGCAAGGAGACCCTCTCCGTTTATCGCAGGTCGGCTAGCAGCCATTAGACGGCACTTCACGTCATCCGGTGCCAACATCGGATCCGCTTGAAGCATCAAAGCCACAACACCACTTACAACGGCGGTCGCCTGGGAAGTTCCCGACATGGTGAAGAGGTCGTTGTCGTTATAAAACTCGGGATGGTCGATAGCCAAAACGCTATCCGCGCCAATAAGGCCCCGCATATGTCCGCCAGGGGCTACCAGCTCCGGCTTGACGAAGCCCTCGACCGTCGGCCCCGCAGACGAGAAAGAGGTCAAGATGTCGTCTGAGGTTTCCAAGGGGGTGTAATTGTCGGACATCGCTCCGACCGTCACAACGTAAGGCACGTTACCGGGCACGCCGACCGACATCGGATCCGGCCCGTTGTTGCCAGCCGATGCAACGACAACGATGCCGGCTTGCCAGGCCCTCATGACGGCTTGGTTGAGAGGATCGTCCCAGTAGTGCGACTCCGGCGGCGCGCTGAAACTGAGGTTCAAAACGCCGACGTTGTAAGCATCTTTGTTCTCGACCACGAAGCTGATCGCTCGGATGACGTCGAGATAGCTACCGGCGCCGTCGTCGTCGAAGGCCCTGACCGAAAGCAAATTGGCGTTCGGCGCAACTCCGTTGTAGGAGCCTGTATAGACATCGTCTCGCATGGTAGCTCGGCTGCTGACGAGAATGCTCGAGACGTGCGTCCCGTGACCGTAGCTGTCGGTCGCGGTCCAGGACAAAATCTCGTCGGTAATGGCATCATAGTGGGCGATCACTCGACTCTGACCATAGATGTTCTTTTCAATCCATTCGGTCGTCCCGTCGGTAACGGCGATCCCTGTATCTACAATCGCAACGGTGACTCCGGTTCCATCGATTCCTTCGAGATGGAGATCGTCTGCGTCGACGACCGTCGCGTAGTAGGTGTCGGCGCCGAAGCTCAACCGGCTCTGTTTGGCGCGCTCCAAGATCAACAGCTTGAGGAAGGACCAATCGGTGACTTGTGTCGCCGCAACATTGCGATTCTTGTAAATTCGGACCACGCTCCCCGATCCCTTCAGAGTTCGGATCTGCTCTTTAGTAAGCCTGGCTCCCACACTCTCAATCACGGAGAGCTCGTGCGTGACTTCTCCACCGACCTCCTGAACCGCTCGGAAGACTTCGTCCATGTCTCGACCTTGAACGATGACTTCGTACTGCTGCTCACCGGAGCCGGTCAGAGGAACAGAAAGGCCGCCAATCAGGAATCCCACCAAGGCAGCCGCCACCACGAAGAGTGTCTTTGCTTTCTTTTTCGACGCCATCAACTTAACCACCATCTTTTGGTTCCCCCCCGAACCAGCTCTTATAGAGCAAGGTCTGTTCCACTTCGAGCGCGCCGAAATAAACTCCGCCAATTGAGAATCATTTTTCCAACGAGTCGACGGAAACGGTTTAAATACAACCCGATAGGGTGACCACCCGGGAAGACAAAAAACGGTGATTTAGTGGTTTTAGCAAAAAAATGAAGGGCGGCAAGCCACGATTGATGTCGAGTTTCTGGAAAGGCGCCGAAAAAACGGCGGGACTTTAAATATTGGCGGATTCGATGAGCCTGTCGTTCGACACACCCTGATGGGAGCGATTACGGAACGGCCGCGTTCCCTTGAGCAAAAGCGCTCGGATTTGCTCTGGCGCCATCGGAAGAGCGAATAACGCTCCCTGGATCTCGTCGCACCGACTGTCACACAAAAAGGAGAGTTGTTCCTCGGTCTCGACACCCTCGGCGGTAACGTTGAGCTGAAGGCGGTGCGCCATCGCGATGATGGCAGATATGATCACGCTGTCTTCCCCGTTCTTCGGAAGGCCCCGTACGAAGGAGCGATCGATCTTCACCGAATCTAGAGGCAAGTTCTTGAGGTAGCCGAGCGCGGACTGCCCTGCACCGAAGTCATCGACCGCCAATCGAACGCCCAGGGACCGCAAGTTCCCGAGCAGTTCTGCGATCGCTTGGTTGTCACTCAAAACTCCACGTTCACTGATCTCGAGCTCGAGAAGATGAGGTTCCAATCCCGTTTCCTCGAGCACTTCTCTCACGACCTGGGCCAGCTCATTATCCTGTAGCTGGCACGTAGATACATTGACGGCGACTCTTATTGGAGGGTGCCCTTCGTCAATCCAATCCCGGAGTTGCCGACAAGCAGTCCTCAGAACCCATCGGCCGATGGGTACCATCAGTCTCGTCTCCTCGGCCACGGGAATGAAATCTTGTCGCGGTACGTCTCCCCATTCCCGATGTGTCCATCGGAGCAGTGCTTCTACACCCAGGAGCTTTCCTTCCTTCCCCTCGACCAAAGGTTGATACTTCAACTCGAGCTCGTTTCGGATCATGGCCTGACGAAGGTCCGCCTCGATTTCGAGCCGCCTGGAAGCAGCCAACTGCATCGACTCGTTGAATAGACGCAAGTTGTTGCTCCCCTGCACTTTCGATTCGTACATGGCCGTTTCCGCAAATTGAACCAAACTCTCTTTTCCATCGAGGCTCGGTTCGGCAACGGCCACGCCCATGTTGTAGGTCAAATTAATATCTTGGCCACTGCGCTCGAAAGGAAGGAGCATGGTGTCAAGAATTCTTCTCGCCACGGACTCGACATGGTCGCGACTCTCGATCTCGCTCAACATGACTAGAAACTCGTCGCCACCCATTCGGGCCACGGCAGTTTTGTCGCCGCGTTTCGTCTCCCTCGCCACATAATCGCATTGTCGAACGGCCTGAACGAGCCGACCCGCTACGTCCCGGAGAAGTTGATCTCCGAGCCCGTGACCCATTTTTTCGTTGATCTCTCTGAAGTCGTTGATATCCAGGTAGAGCACGGCCACAGAGCGACCGGAGCGACGACTCCGCGCCACTGCGGTTCTCAGCACTTCTTGAAACATGACACGGCTCGGAAGCCCTGTCAGGCTATCGAACAAAAGCAACCTATCAATCCAACGACCGGCATCGAGCTCAGCGGGTGGTTTCGAAGACTCGGTGCAGTCTTGACACTCTGCGAGTGCCGCACTCGCCACGAAGAAGGACTGTAGACGGTGACGAAGAACAAGTCCATTGATCGGCTTGACCATGAAATCAGTGGCACCGGCCCAAATCGATTCCCGAATGAGCTGCGGATCGCCGGATTTGGAAACCACCACAACCGGCAGGCATCGACCTTCCGGCAATGCACGAACCTCATTACAAAGATCGAGGCCCGACACGTCTGGCGTGTCGATATCCAGGATTAACGCGTCGGGGCGAAGTCGCCCAAAAGCAGAAAGTGCCTCGACGGCGCACTCAACCTTCTCGACGGTGAACTCCGGTGCGACGAAATACTCCGACCCAATGCTACGGATTTCATCATCGTCGCTCAATAGAACAATGGAACGACCGCTCACCTTCTTCACGTTACCTGCACATGAGTCAGCCTCGAGCAAGGTAGTTTTGCAGGAAGATTCCTGACCTTCTCCTGAGCAACTTTCGGCTTTTAGTATTTCCATTAGATCGTCCGCCTTAGTAGCAAGGGCCGTGCCACTAAGGATTCTTCTTTTAACGCTTCGTTTTACTCGCTCTAGACCACCCCACACGGCCTGATGACTCGATGTGAATGCGACGAAAAAACCGAAGTCAGCCAGTGCTTTACGGCTGAAATACCAGGCCCGGACGACGAGAGAAGGTTCGTTTCAAATCGAAGATAGACGACTCAGATGTTCTTTCCGGCTCGTGTAATCAAAGGTAAAAGCGGCGAGAAACACCGAAAAAGTGGCGCGTGAGGCGCCCCTCGTTCGAGACTACCGGAACGCGATTTGCGGGGGCGCCGCCTTTCTAGGACAATTCGTTCTGATTCAGTCGATCTTCCGAGAGCCAACGACGAAAAGTTAGAGGAGTGACGCCCATGAGTGCGGCGCCACGGTTGGACTCTCGAGGTAGGCGCGCCGAAATCTGTTCGAGAAGCAACTCCCGCGAACGCAGTAGCAGATCCTCCGGCGCCCGCTCATGGTTTTGAATGATCGACGCCACGACTCTGCGGACGCTTTCCCATGCCGGAGGACGGCGAGACAGTCCGGAATCGACTTGGTGCTGTGCCTTTCGCAGCTTTCGCCGGTAGGTCGTTTCGGGTATCCCCAGCAAGACCGCTCCGCGGCTCATCACTCCGTCGGCCACTGCGTGCGCCTCCAGCACGAAGTCCTCGTTCAAACAAGTCCCCAAAGCGATAGGAGGTGGACCATTGTTCAACGACTCATCCACCTGCCTTCCAAGAGCGTCTTTCAGAACTTGCCAGAGATCCCCTGAGTCAGGCGATTCCGGCAGAAAGGGAGCGGAGGATTCGATTCGGTCGCGCCCGTTTGTCGCATTCGCAGGAGACGCAACATCGGATCGTACCGGTTGTACGGGCGGAGTTGCCGTGTCGAAACCCAGCTCGCTCGTACTGAGCTCTTCCCCCTCACAGAGAAGCATCGCCTGCATGATTCTGTTTTGAAGCTCGCGAACGTTTCCGGGCCAGCCATGGGCGAGAAGGGCCGCTTCGGCTTCCGCGGTCATCCTTCGAACCGGTTTCTGATACTGAACCGAGTAAGTCTTCAGATAATGATTCGCGAGATGCGGAATGTCGTCGGGCCGCTCGCGCAACGGAGGAAGCACCAATTTGACCACGTTCAGCCGGTAAAACAGATCCTGGCGAAACCGACCGTTCGCGACCTCTTCCGCCAAATCACGGTTGGTGGCAGCAACGATCCGAACGTTGACACGTTGAGAGCGGCTGCCGCCGACAGGGGTCAGTTGACGTTCCTGTACGAAGCGAAGCAACTTGCTTTGTACTTCGAGCGGCAGCTCTCCAATTTCATCGAGGAGAACCGTACCTCCGTCAGCTTCGGCGAGGCGACCGATGCGCCTTTGCTGTGCACCGGTGTAAGCGCCGCGCTCATGTCCAAAAAGCTCACTATCTATAAGAGATGCAGCAATGGCGCCGCAGTCGACGACGATCAGACGCTTTTTGCGGCGAGGGCTGAGCTCGTGAATCGTTCGAGCCAGTAGTTCTTTTCCCGTGCCACTCTCTCCCATCACAAGTATGGTTGCGTCGGTGGGAGCAACTCGCCGCAGGGTGGTCAGAACTGCTTCCATCTGCGAAGAGCGATAGACCAACTTCGAGAGTTGGAGGGCTTGACGCAGCTCCTTCACTTCAGCCTGAAGCCGACGGCGCTCCTGTTCGACGAGCCTGGCTCGATCCAGAGCAACTGCAAGCTGCCCGGCCAAGGCTTGCAGAAAGATCAAGTCCGATGAGTCCAGAGCCAGAGTCGTCTCCTGTCCGCCCAGGTAAAGGCAGCCGAGACAGTCATCACCCACGAGCAACGGGATCGCGTAGGAATATCGCCCTTCACCCGACGCTTCCAGCTGTGCCTTGAGCTTCGCCTGAAGCGGGCGTCCTTGGACCCGTGCGTCCTTGAGGAGACTCCTTTGTTCATCACTGAGCTTAATCGTTCCGCCATGCAACGATTCATACTCCCTCCCGACGAGACTGTGGATAAGCTGGAGCTCCCCTCCTTCCGACCACCGGAACAATCCCACGCAATCGAGCTTGAAATTGCTGAAAAGCTTTTCCGCCACCCGCCCGGAGAGCTCTTTGAAATCAGAGCTTCCCGCCACGACCGTCACCGTGTCCCACAAGAGGACCATGTTGCGGTAGTCTTTTCCGATGTCGGCGGTGAAGATCCCGGACAGCCGATCCAAGTTTCCCACTTCTTCCATCTCGGAACTTTGGCGCCATGTGACGCATCGTCCCCCGCCGGAGCGTTTTGCTGCATTGAGGGCCTGATCAGCCTTCCGGGTGACGTTGAGAACTTGCTCGTCCCCCTGCTGAGCTGGATCGAATGACGCGACGCCGATGCTGAAACTCAACCGAAGGGCCCCTCCCAGATACGGGCCCTCGATCAGGCTTTCCAGTAGTTTCTCGGCAACCTGCACGCCTCCTGGCAGCATCGTGCCGTGCAAAATAATCGCGAAAACAGCGCCACCGTACTTGCTGACGATATCGGTGTCTCGAATGGTCGATCGGAGCCGGTCGGCGATCTCGCGAAGAACGACGTCTCCCGCCTCTCGTCCGAACTGTTCATTGACACCGGCAAACTCGTCCGGATTCATCAACAGCAAGGTCAGCGGGCTACCCGTCGCACGGGCAATCTCCATGGCCTGCGCCAAATTGGCCTGAAACTCCGTTCGCCCGGGCAATCCCGTTACCCGATCATCCAGCAGCTCCGACACTTGTTGTGTGTGGGACGCCAAGGCTCCGCCTAGAGCAAGTATCCAAGACCACCACGCCTGAGCATTTTCGGGTTTTTCCGGCACGAGCCGCTCGTGATCTGTTCTTTCTCTCGAACGCACACCGTCACGGAATCGAATTCCGACCCATGCAGCGGGAGCGGGATCCCAGGAGACGTCCTCGGCATCCGTCCTCCGGCGCCCCTTATGGGGAGTCGACTGCCCGCTCACCGCGCTCAGAAGGAGGAGCGACTGAACGGTGGGAAGGCGAATCAGAATCGAGTCCGGCGATCCGCTAGGAAGTTGTAGAGCAAACTCGATCTTGTCTTTTTCCTTGTTGATTTCCTCGTAGGCGGCCTCACAGAAGCGGAACGCTTGGTCGAGGTCCTGCAGTTCCGGAACCGGCGGCGCTTGGCCTTCATGGATCAGGATGGCGTTGGTAACGGACCGAGAGGAAGACGGGACAAAGAGTGAGACCGACTGAGCCTCGCTCAGCCGAGCAATGGCCCGAATGTAGGAGCGTAGAAGCTTAGCGGACTCGAACATGAGAACTACCGTAGGTTCTAGCCGGTCCCTCGTCGTGGGAATGGATAGCCGACACAGTATCGTTGTTCACGGACATGTTGTTGTAATGGTCAAACTCCAGCCGCCGCTGATAATCCCAGTCTGACCGGGAAACAAAAAAAAGTCGCTTACCCAGAGGTTCCAGGTTCCATTGGGATCTGTGCCATTAAGGGCCGCCCCCATAGAAAAGCCATACGGGGGGGGCGTACTCGGTGCCGGAGGAGGAAGAGGACCAAAAAACAGATAGGACGTCGGACGATATGTGCCGGTTACGGGCATCCCAGTATTAGGCATGTTCGGACCGGTGTCATCAAATGTATAGGTTTGTGCCGGTGTTATGGTCTGATCTCCCACAAAATTCATCAAAAACACATTCGCGCCACTCGGACCCTCGAGCAATATATCGATGTCGAAGCTCCTTCCATGTGTCACGTTATAGACGGTGGCCGTGACATTTGAAATCGTGCCTCCCATCCCTGAAACCAAGATCCCTGACGGGTAAGGACTTGCCGGGGAAGCGTCTAGAATGTTGATAGGAATCGAGTTCGCAAACGTCATGGTGCCGCAAATGGGAGCCGCAACACCAACGACCACACCCGTCGGCGGAGTCAACCTGATGCGCCGAACGGTCGCACAGTTCCCCGTCTTGCCGTCGGCGATGAAGTGTATGCGGACGACTCGTTGGGTCGGCTCGGTGATATTTCTATAGACGTGTTGAACGAGCCCCATCGTGTTGCTGCGACCATCGTTATCCCGCTGGACATCGCCAAACCCGAGCTGGATGCTTTCCGTCTTCGTCGGTTCGTTCTCGTAGTCCCAGAAGATCTCGAGTGTCTTGGTTCCGGCCGGTGCTCCAGTGTAGTTGTAGAAAAGAGTCGCAACATTGGCTTCCACGGAGCCGGGATCGCTGAACCGAACGAACCACTCCTCGAGGTGTGTGCAATTAAACTCTTCGTCGGTCTGGAGCGCGCGGTTCGCCGTCGAGAGACCGGGTGTCGATCCACCGGGATTCTGCAAAACGGGCGACGGCCCTACGGGGTTGTCACTGTCCGCGCAGGAAAGGCTCAACGCAAACAGCAACGACAAGATTAGTGCACATTTGAAGAAACGGCCCGCCATTGGGATCTTCCCGTCTTACCCGTTTGGGCTGCGAATTGAATTTTTTCTGGTTTGGATATTCAACAACAGTTTAACATGGCTCGCCCAAAACGGTCAAAGAATGGAGCACCAGTCGAAAACTACAGATCTGTCAGTAGGCCGGGGGATGGGTGGTTGTCCGTATCAACATTAGAACTAGTGTCCTGTATCAGTAGTTCGTTGCCTAAAGCTCGAGGTCATTTTGTGTGCCGGCAAGGCGTGCCGACGAAGACATATCCCGATATTTCAAGGAGGCACAACGAAGCCAGCGCGCAAAAGGGGCCGAGATTTATGTGACGAATTACTGTTACAGGGCACTACTGTCCTGTATCAGTAGTTCGTTGCCCAAAGCTCGAGGTCATCTTGTGTGCCGGCAAGGCGTGCCGACGAAGTCATATCTCGATATTTCGAGGAGGCGCAACGCAGTCAGCGCGCAAAAGGGGCCCAGATTTAGATGAGTAGACGAGCCCATTGAACGAATCGAAGCCGGTCTGCGGTATGGAGTTAATAAAAAAAATGGCGCGCCCTGTACGACTTGAACGTACGACCTACAGTTTCGTAGACTGTCGCTCTATCCAACTGAGCTAAGGGCGCGCCCGTGGTGAAGCAGTTCGTATGCTAGCAAAGGCGTTATGCCTCGTCAAACCGTGGTGATGGGGCACTGGTCGCTAGCCCGTTACCCTCCGCTCCGCTCAAGCGCAGGTTTGAGCTGAGCTACAGCCTGCCTTCGTCGTAATCAGGTTAGTCAATTCAGACTTCGGCAAGGCCTCGCAGTAGCCGTTGGAATTGCAGCTATCGCCAACGGCGGAGGCGGGCGAGACCCGCCGAAGCCAATGGGCGCTAAGTAACGGAAGGCGAAGACGGGAGCCCGAGCCTGAGGGTTCTCGGCCGAAGCTCCGTTCGCATCCAAACTACCGGCCCCAGAAGGGTATGGGCCCTGCTTTCGTCGGGCAGGGGCTCGGGAACGGGCTGGGGTAAGGACTTCTAGATACCCACCTCAGGTTCGGTCATACCTTCCTTGAAATAAGCGTAGGCCATGTGCGGTGTATTGAAATGGAAACCCGGGGTTCCCTCCCGGTCGATGAGAATGATCCCGCCTCGCCCTCCCGTTCGAGACTCGAGGATACCGATGGACTCCCGGGCGGCCTCCGAAGCACTTCCTTCTTGCGAGAGGATGCTTACGGCACGGTGTGCGAGCACGACCCGAATGATGCCTTCTCCCCAACCGGTAGACGAGGCGGCTCCCACTTGATCATCGGCGTACAGCCCGCACCCGACCAAGGGAGAATCTCCCACGCGTCCCGGAAGTTTGAGCAGGCAGCCTCCCGTGGAAGTCGCCGCAGCCAGATGTCCCCCTTCGTCACAGGCAACGGCGCCGACCGTATCGCCCACGGGCGCCTCGAAATGGGAAGTGCTCCCGGTAGGTATCCTTTTCTTTCTTGCTGCCTCCCATCGAAGCCGTTCCCGGGCAACGACGAGGTCGGAAGGAGCGCAGGTGGGTAGTCCCTGCTCACGCGCGAAAGAGACCGCCCCCGAGCTGACAAGAAGGACGTGAGGCGACCGCTCCATGACCCGTCGAGCCAGATCGATAGGATGCTCGACCCCTCGAACGGAAGCAACCGCACCCGCCGCCAATGTCCGGCCATCCATGATGGCCGCATCGAGTGTGGCTTCGCCTTCGAGATTCAATGTGGCTCCCCTGCCGGCGTTAAAGGCGGGATTGCCCTCCATGAGTCGAACGGCCTCGGAGACAGCGTCGAGGGCGGAACCACCGCTGCCCAGGACTTCCCAGCCGCCCAGCGCAGCTTCTCGCACTCCTACCAGGTGCGGCTCTTCTTCAATCTTTGGAATCGCCCAAGCGCCGCCGTGAACCAGAATGACTTTTTTATCCATCACTAACAATGAAAAAGGGCGCCAGCCGGGCGCCCGATGCGAAAATGATTTCTGGTAGCGCTACGGGGATTCGAACCCCGGTTTGATGGCTGAGAACCACCCGTCCTAACCCCTAGACGATAGCGCCGCCGGAGTCTCAATCTGAACAAAAAGAGGCTAGCACAGCCTCCCAAGCCTGTCAAAATGTCTGCCCATAGATGCCCATGATCGGTCGGCGATGCCGACCGGTCTCTATTCGGACCTCCAACCAGCCCGGACCTTGGAGCGTCCCGGAAGCTGTGTTAAGATAAGTAGTTGCAGCGTATACAATTTCACCGATAACTTAACGCGGACTTCCGGTAGTCGCCGTCCACTATGCTCGACCGTTTTCGAAAACGTATCGAAGGCCTATTTTCGCCCGAAGGGTCCTCTGATAGATCCGCGCCCCCCGAAAAGGAGGAAGGCGCGGCGCCGGAGACCCCAGCCGAAGTAAAGCCGGAGATCGAAATCGCCATCCAGGCCCGGCGTGAAGCACGCCGGCGTGAGGCACGCCTAATACTCTCCGAGCGAGTCCACAACCGTGCCGCGACGCTCATGAGCGAGCTTCGCAATGGACTCCTGAACGAAATTCAACGACGACTGCAGGAGGAGACGGCTTCACGGAGCCTCCAAGATCTACTCCAGGTCGCTCTCGATCCGGCTTTCACGGAGCGTCTCGACGCAGCTATGGATGGTCAGGTTGCCGAGCTGATCCAAAACCTGCAAAACCACTTCGAATCGGAACAGGATCTCTCGTCGTTACTACCTTCCAAAGACAAGCTCGCTACCGACCTGAAAGCATATCGCGATCAGATCCTACGAACCCACATGCTGGCGCAGATCGAGGTCTTGGCGCTTCCACCCTTGAGCGGAGCTTTCCCGGAAGGAGATGTTCCACCCGAGCAACTGCGAAGCAAAGTGACCTCCTACTGGCAGGCCTGCCGTGAGGCACTCGACCGATTCTTCCGATCCGTTGAGATGGCTCTCCTGAACGGAGCACGGCCAGGCATCCGTCTCGATCCGTCCATCATTCGGGAACGCCTCGTGGCTGCGCAGTACAGAAACGGATACCTTGTTCTGGAAGATAGATTTCGCTCCCTCTATGGAAAGATTGCGGAGCTGCAAATGGGCACGGCGACGAACCTGGACCAGGAGAAGCCGAAACTGGACCGCCAGGTGGTTGACGAGATCATCGTTCCTCTAGCCTATTTCATCAGAGACCGATCCGAGCCCGAGCCAAAGGAAGCGATTCGTGGTAGAACGGAGCTCTTTCGTGAGATTGTGGACAAAATGGTCGCCTGCGGCGACCCCTACATTCAGACGGCCGAGAGCGTCAAGCCCCTGTTGAGACGCAGTATCGAGCAAGCTCGCCCTCTCGCGCTCGAGAATTTCCAGTACCTTCGTTCCTCGATCGAGAGCCTGAAGCCGGCAGAGATCCATCGAGCGACGGCACTCTTACAGCTTCTCGAGGTCCTCGTTGACTCCGAAGTGGACGAGAAGGCCCTGCAAACCGTCGAGCAGAGTGTTCGTCTCAACAAATGGCAGTATCACCTTCATCTTCAACTATGGCGCCACTACACTGATCTGCTTTTTCACCTGCAGCCGCTGGATCGTATCCAAACAGACGACGCCAAATTTCTGATGCAATTCATCGAGACCACAAATCCAACGGCCGCCGCTGTCGAGGATATGGCGATTCGTCTCGGCTACCTCGATTTGCCTAGACACCTACCGGATGATGATACCCAGGTTCTGCTGCGTGTATTAGCTGTGCTCACTCTCCCGCGGGGCGAGCTGACATCTTGGCACTTCTTGTACTCTCCAGATCAGCCGTCGAACGAGGATTTGGAACGACTTGCCCGGGCCATTCTCCGCCAATTGCGTCCAACGAGCGTGGGTGCCGATGACCGGCAAGCACTGGTGGGAGCGGTGCCTTTGCCTATTGACCTGTCGAAAGCTGTGGCTTCATCCGGCTATCCGGCAGAAGGAGGGGACGCCTATACAAAGTTTCGCGAAGAGCTCGAAAACCTCATTGTAGGAGGCGAGCCGGCCAATCTCTTGAAAGCCATCGGGATGCTTCAGAAGTTACAGGTGGCTGTAGAAAAGGAACGCATTAGCACCGGCCTGGTAGGAATGGACGGGAATCCGTATGTCAGCGAGGTTTGGCTCAAGGAATCGGGTGCCATGGTGGGCCTGCTGTTTTTTCGCCGGCGCGGGTACGGCCTCTCTCCCGTCGAAAAAGTGATTCGTGAGGTTGAAAACGGTGATCGCGACGAAATCAATCAAAAGCTTCGACACCACCTCAACAGCCAAGCTATCATTTATCAGTCTTTTCACAAACTCTTCGGTTATAAAAAGATTCTTTCGCGGGCTCGTCGGCAGGCGCTTCCGACCTACTTGAAGACAACCTACGAAAAAATCGAGACCAATCGGCACAGTCTCCTCGCCCACCTCCGAAACGCACGTCTTGTACTGACGCGAGTCGAGGAGTTTTCTCAGTTCGTCGAGGAAGCGGAGCGAGATGCGCGGGCAGATACGGCTACGGTGGTGCGTATCCTGTCCGGTCTCACTAAAAAAGTGGACCAACTTTTCGCTACCGTCGAAAAGACCAAAAATCCCGCCCAACTCGCCCGCTTTGCCCGTGAGTACGAGCGGGTGGTTCGGTACGTGAATACCGTCATCCTCCACGCGGTCAATCCCTGGCTCAAACACCAGACGCAAGGCTTGGCAACGGAGTTCGACTATGTCGAAGACGAGGTGGTGGAAGCCATGCGCCAAGCGGCGTCTTCATTCGGCCTCGATTGGGACGCCGACGTCGAGCGACACGAAGCTCACCCCATTCGTGGAACCTTGGCTTGTCGAGCCCTCTTGCAGCTCGTGGATGGTTCTTCAAAAGCACTGCTTCTCGAGTACGATCGGCGTAGACGGGCCTGGAAAGTCAAGCACTTCGGCCCTCGCATCACGGACGTCATTGCAGAGGAGGCCCGTAAGCACGGCCGTTCTGTCCCCGAAGATTACGATGAAAAGTTCGAGCAGCCGACCTTCAGTTTAGTAGAGCAATCCTGCCGCTTCTTGTTCGTCAAAAGAAACGTCGCCCGCATCGAAGCAACCCTCGTACTCGACTCTACGGAACTCGAGAATCCCTGGAGAGTGGTTTATTTCAAATGGGACGACGATGTCCTGGTCGACCGAAGTAGTACCCTCAACGCCCCGATAGCCTGACACCTGGCGTCGGGCTAATTCCACGATCTCCTTCATCGTTTGATCGATAAACCCGCCCGAACTATCATTCAACCCTAACGCGGCAGAGCCGCAACCAAAAGGGTTATCGCGGCTTGCCGCGAGCCGTCAGCCGTCAGCAATCAGCCGTCAGCTCACGGAAGATCGTTCACTTTTTGCATTCAATTTCACTCATCAGGGACTGAAGCGAAAAACTATTAGCGACGGACGCGCACACATTTAAAGTCATGCTACCTTTTGGCCCCTACTCGTTTCAGGGTTAACGTGCTCCACCAAGACACCGGCAAAGCCGGCTTCGGTTCCCGCCCTCGAGCGCTGCTCTTAGCCACTTTTTTTATCAGCGGCGCAACTTCTCTTATATTCGAAGTCGTCTGGACTCGACTCCTGTTGATCTCCCTCGGGGCCACCGCGACCGCGGTCGGAATCGTGCTCGGAGCCTTCATGGGCGGAATGGCAGTCGGGAGCGCATGGGCGGCGCGCGGGTGGTTGTCCCGGCGCGATCCGATCTTGTTATACGCCATCCTCGAGGGGTGGGTGGGTGGGTATGGATTGCTCACGCCGTACCTTCTTCGATCTCTCGCAACGGCGTCGCCGGCCCTTCAGTTTTTCCTTGCTCTCGCCATTCTACTTCCGGCCACAATCGCCATGGGTGCTTCACTTCCGGTCCTTTCACGCGCTTTGGGAAAAGATTCCAATATGCCCGCGGTGGAAGTTGGGAAACTGTACGCTGCCAACACGGCGGGTGCAGTCGTGGGTCCCCTGATTTCCGTTTTTTGGCTTTTTCCGTGGCTCGGATTGAGTCGCACTTTATGGATCGCATCGGTCGCCGACCTTGTGCTCTTCGGCGGTCTCATCTTGGCCCGACGGATATTTCCTCCTTGGAAGAGCGTGAAGAAAGGAGATTCTGAGGAATCGGGGCGGCCCGAAGCCGGCCTTCTCGTCGCTTTAGGAGTATCTGGAGCCACGGCCATGGCCTATGAAGTAGCGTGGACGAGGACGTTATCTCTCGTCTTCGGCTCGTCGGCCTACGGCGTCACCATCATGCTCTCGACATTTCTTTTCGGGATCGCGGCAGGCTCGGCCCTTGCCACTTCCTGGATCCGGCGGCGACGCAATCCGGTCTCCCCGAAATCGCCCGCGTGGCTTCTCGTCGGATCATCGATCGGCGCGTTCGTGAGTCTCATTATCGCGAGGGCCCTTCCTTTCCTGTTCGTCAATATCTACCGCTCGTTTCCCGAGCGCGATCTATCCCTATTCCTCACTCAGTTCGTCGTGTCTGTACTGCTGATGTTGCCTTCTACCTTGTGCCTGGGCGCCATACTTCCCATCGCGACAAGTATCTCCACGGCCTCGGATCGGCGGACCGAGCTCGGCAGGCTGGTTTCACATCTTTACACCGCGAACCTCGTGGGCTCCACGGCCGGCGCCATGATAACCGCGACTCTTCTCATGGGCTATTTCGGGATCGAGCTTTCGGTTCGCTCCGCGTCAGTGCTTTCTCTGGTGGTGGCCTTCTTTCTCCTCGCCAAAGTAAGGACTCCACGCTCTTCCACCGCCGGCTTGGCAATCGTCTCTGGAGCAATCCTGTTCATCTTGGGCGTTGACCCAAGCGGTGAGCCCGTGGCCAAAGGCTTTGGGTTCTACACCGAACCACGCGCTTACGACCGGTACGACACCACCGGACTCCGAGAGCTCGTCGCGGCCCACCGGCTTCTGTACTACCGAGACGGGCCAACGGCAACGGTTTCGGTCCAAAGGGTCGATCGTTATCTCTTTCTCAAGATCAACGGAAAGACGGACGCTTCTAACGGTCCCGGAGATTCGGACACGCAGCTCTTGCTGGGTCACCTTCCCCTTCTGGCCAGGGACGCCGACAAAGTCGCCATCATAGGCTGGGGCAGTGGGATGACAGCCGGAGCGGTCCTTTCCCACAATGTCGAGAAGGTGGATGCTTTCGAGATCGAACCGGCCGTCGTCGAAGCCTCACACTTTTTCGATTCCATCAACGGAAATCCTCTCGGGGACTCGACGATTGCGATTGATACTAGGGGACGCACGTAGCCGGCTTCTGAGAACCGACGAGACCTATGACCTGATCATCTCGGAGCCTTCCAACCCTTGGATCACCGGCGTCGCCAATCTCTTCACCAAGGACTTCTTCGAGCTGGCCGCTTCTCGTCTTCGTCCGGAGGGAATCGTCGCTCAGTGGTTCCACCTTTACGGAATGTCCGAGGAGTCAACGCGCTCTTTGTTGGCCACATTCCAGAGCGTTTTCCCTCATACTTTGGTTTTCAAGGACAGAGATTTGATCTTGCTCGGATCCCGCCAGCCGATACGCTTCGACATCACACGCATGGAAGCGCTGTTCGACCATCCTCGGGTCAAAGAAAGCCTTTCGAGCTCGATGGCGCGATATCCCTTCGATTTATTGGCCGACCTCCGGTTGGATGAAGAAGGGCTTGCGGCATACACGAGCGATGCCCGGCTCAATACGGACGACAACCTTCTTCTGGAGCTCGCCGCTCCGAGAAGTCTCTACAAAGATCACATCGATTCGATCCGCGCGGGAATGGCTCGACATTCGGCCACCGTACTCGATCACGTCACCGGCTACAGCTCGCCGGCGGATGTCTACATCGAGCTCGCCTCTTCTTTTTTCACGTCGGAAAGGAAGGCTGAAGCTCTCGAGACCTGTCGGACGGCGCTCGAGATCGAGCCATCCTTCGAAGGCTTGAAGCTTCTCGGGATCATCCTCGAGAATCTGGGGCGGGGGAACGAGGCTCGAGAGGCTCTCGAAGAGGCCCTGGCTTTGGGCGGCGACCCTCAAGGCCGGCGTTTCGTCGAAGCCTTGATCCGCTCCATCGACTCCCCAGTTTCACCTTGAACTCTTCGTTTGAACGGTATAGTCTTTAATCCCTTTGCGCGCGCACACGAACCGGGGTATGCAACCAACAGCCTGACTCTCACACCTGCCCTGACACCGAGACAAATATCGGATCATTCAGGAGGACTGTTATGTTCGCGGACATTCTGGGCCAAACCTATTACGGCAACACGATACTGCAATGGTTGACTGCGCTCGGCGTCATCGTGGGCGCCGTCATCGTTGGGAGATTGATCTACTGGATCTTCGGAAACGTCGTCAAGAAGTTCACCGCAAAGACCAAAACGAAGCTCGATGATCTCATCATCGACATGATTGAAGAGCCCATTGTTTTTATCATCACCGTGAGCGGCGCATGGATAGGGCTGAGCCTCCTCACGCTTCCCGAGCTCGTCCAACGCTGGACGAACAATATCCTGCACTTTCTTATCATTCTCACCGTCGCCTGGTTTCTTACCCGGCTGCTCGACGCATTCGTCCGGGAGTACTTGGTACCCATCACCGAGAAGTCGGAAACCGATCTCGACGATCAGCTTCTTCCCATCGTCCGTAAAGGGATGAAGGTCAGTATTTGGGCTATCGGCATCATCGTCGCCCTCAACAACGCCGGCTACGACGTGGGCGCGCTCATTGCCGGTCTCGGTATCGGTGGTTTGGCCCTCGCCATGGCGGCCAAGGATACCGTTTCGAACATTTTCGGGGGTTTCACCATATTCACCGACCGGCCGTTCAGTTTGAATGACCGCGTCCAGGTCGCCGGTTACGACGGTTTCATCCGAGAGATTGGAGTTCGAAGCACGAGGCTAGAAACCTTGGAGGGCCGGATCGTGACGATCCCTAACTCCAAGTTCTCCGATACGCCGGTAGAAAACATCAGCCTGGAGCCTTCACGCAAAGTGGTTTCGAACCTAGGTCTCACCTACGACACCCCACCGGAAAAAATGCAGGAGGCGATGGAGATTCTCAAGGGCATCACCGCCGACAACAACAACCTGGAAGAAAAGGTGCTCGTTTCGTTCAGCGCCTTCGGCGACTCGGCGATGAATATTTTGTTCATTTACTACATCAAAGCCGGCGCCGACATTCTCGGAGCTCAGACGGACGTCAACATGTCGATTCTCACCAAGTTCACCGCCGCCGGTCTGGATTTCGCATTCCCCACGCAGACGCTTTACACGAAACAAGTCTAATCGGGGGATTTGACCGCGATGTTCTTTGATGTAAAATACATCGCCGCTCGCGAGAGCTCCTTCACATCAAATCAACTGAAACACGCGGCCACGGTTACCGGTTGACGACTCGGCTCAACCCGAGGCTTGGGGGCCTCATAACCATAAGGAGAAATGTCATGTCTGACTTGATGAGCATGTTATCTCAAGCTCTGGGAGGAAATACCCTGGGACAGATCAGCCGGCAGATTGGCGCCGATGAAACCTCGACGGCCACCGCCATCTCTGCGGCACTGCCAATCCTTCTCGGCGCCATGGATCGAAACACCGACCAACCGGGCGGCGCCGACTCGCTGCTCAACGCGCTCAGTCGAGACCACGATGGGAGTATTTTGGACAACCTCGGGGGATTTCTGGGAGGCGCGCAATCCGGTCCGGGAGACGCCATCCTGGGTCACATCCTCGGCGGGAAAAAGCGCTCGGTCGAGACCGGCCTGAGCAAGGCGAGCGGCCTCGATATGAGTATGATTGCCAAACTGCTACCCATCTTGGCGCCGATCGTCATGGGCGCCATGGGTCGCATGTCGAAGCAAAAGGGATTGGGTGCTCAGGACCTTTCCGGCTACCTGACCAACGAGCGACGACAGGCCGAGCAGCGCCAGCCCGATGCCATGTCGGCCCTCGGCAACCTTCTCGACACCAACGACGACGGCCAAGTCATCGATGATGTCATGAAGATCGGCGGGAGCCTGCTCAGCGGTTTCTTCAAGCGATAAATTGGATTTCAAGTTAGCAGCAAATAAACTGACTAAGGAAAAAAAGGAGGAGCTTTATGGGTCTATTAGATTTCGTACTCGATGCAGGTGCCAAGCTTTTCGGCGGCGGTGGGCCTTCCCCGGAAGAGAAGGCCAAGATTTTGACCGATACCGTCAGCAAGCTGGGCCTCGAGGTGGAAAACCTCAACATCACGGTCGCGGATGACGTGGCCACTGTATCCGGAACGACTCCCTCGCAAGCCATTCGGGAAAAAGTTTTGCTTGCCGTGGGCAACACGGAGGGAATCGCCAAGGTAGATGACAAGATTAATGTGGTCAAACCGGAGCCTGAAGCACAATACTACACGGTCAAGAGCGGAGACTCGCTCTCGAAAATCGCCAAACAATACTATGGCGATGCCATGAAGTATCCGGTGATCTTCGAGGCCAATAAGCCCATGTTGGAGAATCCCGACCTCATCTATCCGGGTCAGGTTCTTCGGATTCCGCCGCAATAGGACAATCTATTCGCATCATGCCGCGTCGGGGGGTGGCAAAGCCGTTCCACGCCCCGGCGCTTTCTTTTTTTGGAGTCAACTCTCATGAGCGATTTCGAAAAGCTCGGCGCTTTTTACCTCGGGCGCGGTTTCGATCTGGAGTCTCAGCAGGCGCGCAAGAATCCGCTGCTCTACGATGCCAAGGACTTGACGACGCACGCCGTCGTCGTCGGGATGACGGGAAGTGGGAAGACCGGTTTATCCGTGGTACTGCTCGAGGAAGCAGCCATCGACGGTATCCCCGCCCTCATCATCGATCCCAAGGGAGACATGGGAAATCTTCTCTTGAGCTTTCCCAAGCTCCGGGCCGAGGACTTTCGCCCGTGGATCGATGAAAGCGAAGCGGGACGGAAGGGACTCACGCCGGAAGATTACGCCGCCCGCACCGCCGAGACGTGGCAGACCGGACTCCGCGAATGGGGACAAACGAAAGGTCGCATCGCTCGTTTTCGCGCCGCCGCCGACCTTGCCATTTACACGCCGGGAAGTGAATCGGGACTCGGCCTGAACCTGCTTCGGTCCTTTGCCGCGCCGCCAAAGGAAATCCTCGAAGATCCCGACGGGCTCAGAGAGCGAACGCTAACGGCAGTTTCCGGCCTCTTGGGACTCGTCGGCGTGGACGCCGATCCCATCCAAAGCCGGGACCACATCCTCATCTCGAACCTCATGAACCGCGCCTGGTCCGAGGGTAAGGACGTGGACGTGGCAAGCCTCATCCGGGGAGTCCAGAACCCACCTTTCGAAAAGCTCGGCGTGCTGGATTTGGAGTCCGTTTTTCCATCCAAGGACCGAATGGCTCTCGCCATGCGGCTCAACAATTTGCTCGCATCGAAGGCCTTTTCAGCCTGGTCACGCGGCGAGGCCCTCGATGTGAACCAGCTTCTCTACACACCGGAGGGAAAGCCACGTCTGGCCGTTTTCTCCATCGCACATCTCTCCGACGCGGAGCGGATGTTCTTCGTGACACTGCTTCTGAACGAGGTCGTCTCCTGGATGCGCACGCTTTCCGGCACCGGAAGCTTGCGCGCGCTTCTCTATATGGATGAAATCTTCGGGTACTTTCCACCCACGGCGTCTCCGCCCTCGAAGACGCCCATGTTGACCTTGCTCAAACAAGCCCGAGCGTACGGACTGGGTGTTGTGCTGGCAACTCAGAATCCGGTGGACCTCGACTACAAGGGACTCGCCAACACGGGGACCTGGTTTCTGGGGCGTCTCCAGACGGCTCGCGACAAACAACGCGTTCTCGAAGGACTCGAAAGTGCTTCCGCCGGCAAGGGTCTTCCCCGGAACGAAGTGGATTCCCTGCTTTCCCGGCTCGGCAAACGGACGTTCCTCATGCACAACGTCCACGAGGACGAACCCGTCGTGTTTCAAACCCGCTGGGCCATGTCCTACCTGCGAGGTCCGCTGACCAGGAACCAAATCAGCGTTTTGATGGAAGGCCGCAAAGACGAATCGCTCAGGCCGGAGGCAGGCGCGTCCCCCGCCCCAACACAAAAAGTCGTTACCGAAGCCGAGGAGAAACCGGCGCTACCGCCCCAGGTCCGTGAAGTCTACCTACCGATGACTTCGGATACCGCTGAAGGGCGCCTCGTCTATCGGCCTGGACTCCTCGGCAATGCCAGGCTTCATTATGTGAGCGCCCGCTCCAAGGTCGATCACTGGGATGAGCTCTCCATGCTGATGCCCCTCGCCCCAAACATGCAGGTGACCGATGTGGAATGGGACGGTAGTTCGGTCTGGCAGGGCGATCCCAAGAGCCTCGAAGACGAGGCGGAGCGCGATGCCGCCCACGGCGAGCTTCCGGCGGCCGCCATGCGTGTCGAAAGCTATAAACGGTGGAGCCAGTCCTTCGCGAGCTATCTTTATCGAGAGCGAAGCCTGAAACTCTGGAAGTGTCCTTCCCTGAAGGCGATGTCCCGACCCGGAGAACAAGAAAAGGAGTTTCGCATTCGCATGACCGAGCTCACGAGAGAAAATCGCGATCTCGAGCTCGAAAAACTCAAACAGCGCTTCGCCCCTAAGGTGACGAAACTGCGGGACCGGATCGACAAACAGCAAGAAAAAGTCGCCCGCGAGCAGTCGCAGTACGAACACCAAAAACTGCAAACCGCCATCTCCTTCGGGGCCACGCTGCTCGGTGCACTCACCGGTCGTAAACTCGGAAGCGCTCGAACGGTGGGCCGCGCGACCACGGCGGCACGAACCGCCGGCCGCGCCGCCCGCGAGCGCGAAGACATCGCTCGCGCCAAGAAGGAAGTCGGTCGGCTAAAGGCAAAACTAGCCGAGCTCGAAGAAGCGTTCGAAGAAAAGGTGGATAGACTCAAGGAGTTGCCGGCTCCTTCCGAGATCGAGCTCGAAGAAGTTTCGATCCGCCCGCGGAAATCGGATATCTCGGTGAGCTTGATGGCTCTGGCTTGGAGGGCATGAATTCCAAGTCAGTACGACACCACTTCTCGATAGAGATCCATCAGGTCTTGCGCTCGGTGGGTCCAGTTGAATTTCGTCTCGACGATTTTTCGACCTTCGACACCGAGCTCTGTGAGATTGTTTCCCAAGGAAAACGCTCGGGTAATGGCGCGCGCGAGGCCTCCCGCGTCTCCGGGCGGTACGAGAAAGCCGCTTTTTCCTTCCACCACTTTGTCGGGGATCCCTCCCACCGCCGTCGCAACCACCGGCTTGGCGTGGGCCATGGCTTCGAGCGTGACCAGAGAGCTTCCCTCGAAAAGCGTGGGATGAACGAACAGATCCGACCGTTCATATAGGGCGGCGAGCTCGCTATCGGAGACCTGACCGGCGAAAATCGCTTGGTCGGCGATTCCAAGCTCTCGAGCTTTACGCCGAAGCTCGTTTTCCTGAGGTCCGCTGCCGACCAAAATCCATCGCCAGGATTTCGATATATCGTTCTTGACCCGCGAGAGAGCCTCGGCCAAATAGGAAAATCCCTTGTAGGGCTCCAAGCGACCTACGGAAAGAATCACCATCTTGTTCTCGAGCCCGAAACGTTGGTCGATCGTTCGCCGCGTTTCGTCGGCAACGGTCCGCTCGACTCTCTCGAGATCGATGGCCAAAGGCGCAACGACGCATCGCTCCGGCTCCACCGAAAGTATCTTCCGAACTTCTTCTTCCATGACATGGTCGGGAACTATGATCCGTGCCGCCCGTCGTGAAGCGTAGAGTGTCGCCATGCGGAGAGGAAGATACGCGGTCCGTTTGAGCCAGGGCGCCTTGAACTCTTCCAGACCCTGCGCCTGTAGAACAAAGGGCACATCAGAAGATGAGCGAAGACACGCATAGCCGAAACCGGCGCCCGCTTCTACGTGAACGATGTCCGGTGACTGTACCAGGACCTTCCTGCCGGCCCGTAGGTTCCAAAGCAAATAGTTGGTGATTCGATCCGCGACGACGAAACCCGGCCGCTTGGGCCACGGGATGTGCCGGTAGGGTACGGACTCGATGCGGACGCCGCTCAGCGCTTTCGTTTCCCTCAGTGGTGGTGAGGTCACGAGCGTCACCTCTGCCTCTCGAGCAAGGTAACGGACGAGCGAACCCACGTGCCTTTCGAGACCCCCATACCCGTGCAAGGGATGGGCGACCCGAGACAACACGGCGACTTTCAGGGGCCTCACGGCTGAGCACCTTTTCGAACCACTCGTCCGTAGAGCTCTTCGTAAAGAGGGATGACCACATCCTTTGAAAAAAACTCCGCCGCGCGCTCGAGCGCTCCCTGGCGGAGGCGGGTAGGCAACCCATCCTCCTCGACGACGCGACGGAGGGCGCTTCCCAACTCCTCCACCGTATGCCCCAACAAGCCGCTCTCGCCATGAACCACGATCTCTTCGCTTCCACCTGTCGGTTGGACGACGAGAACCGCTCCGGCGCCGAGACCTTCAAGAAGCACTCGGGACAATGGCTCGTCCCAACGGGAAGGAAAGAGCAATGCGGTCGCCCGGCTCATCAATCGAAGCGTTTCGTCCGCCTCGACCCAGCCTTTGAAATGGACGTCTCCCTCGAATCGAGATGCCGCCTTGCGGAGCTCTTTCTCGAGACTCCCGCTACCGGCCACGACCAGAGCGAGTCGCACACCGGAAGCGTGCAGAATGGGAATCAGCCGGTCGGGAGCTTTGTTCGGCTCGAGCTTTCCGACGAACAGAGCGAAGCGATCGGGCAGGTCAGGGAAAGTGTCTCCCTCGGCCTTTTTCTTAATCTCGGACAGATCGAGTAGGTTGGGAATCACCTCGGCTTTATCAACAGGGAGAGAACGTTTCACGTGCTCCGAAACCGCTACAACGGCTGACGCCTTCCCGAGGGTCTCTCGTCGTCGTCGAAGCTCTCGTCCAACCAAGGTCGGAACAAGCGGGGCCAGGAGCCAATAAAGTGGACGGCGGCGTCCCACGCACACGACCCGTCTCAGGGTGCTACAACCGGGACATCGATGATGGCCGGAGAGTTTCGTCGACCAGATGCAGACGGGCCAGTAATCACGAACCGTCACCACGACGGGAAGATTCATGACCGAGAATGCTTCCACTGTGGCTTTGGCGGAAAGCCAATGCTGGGCATGCGCGAGATCGAACTTCTCCTGGGGCGCCCAATCTTCTAGAAAAGAAGCCAGTCGAGACTCACGACGGGAACGACCGGATCTCGCTCGTCCCACACCGACCTCGATGACCGAGACGCCTTCCCAATCGCGCCGGAGCTCTCCCGAGACGTTACGTTTCGAGACCACGACCGTAACGTCGTGTCCGCGTCGCATCAACGCCCCGGCCAGTGCGGCCGTTGACTGACCACTTCCACCTCCGCCGGGAGGGAAAACGTCGGTGGTGACAAGGATTTTCATCGGCCTTCCTCAACCACGGGTGACGGCTTCGAGAACTTGTTCGAGTTTTTCACAATGCACTTGCCAACTGTAGTCCGAGACGACCCGCTCCCGAGCCGAATGACCCATCTCGTCGCAAAGCTCGGGGGAACCGACGAGCTCGGTGATGGCTTCGGCCCAGCCCTCCTCATCTCGTTCCTCAACGAGACGACCCTCACGCCCTTCCCGGATGATCTCCCGCAAAGGATCGATATCGAGCGCCACCACCGGCAGCCCCGTTGCCATGTACTCGAAGATCTTGAGCGGAGACCAATAGAACCCGAGCTGCATCTGGCCGTGTCGCGACGGTTGGTAAGGAGCCACGCCGATGTGACATCGCGCGAGATAGTGCGGCATGAGGTGATAGGGCACGGCGCCGGCGAGATGGCAACGCGACGCGATCCCCAGCCGCTCTATCTCCTCCGTCACCGTGGTGTGTCCAGGGCCCGTCCCCAAGAACAAAAAAAAGGCCTTCGAATCCTTTTCCTTTTCGAGAACCATCGCCGCTGCCCGCACGAGAACGTCTGCTCCATGCCAGTGCCTGAAGCTTCCGGAGAAGACGACGACCCTGGCGTCCGGAGGGATGGGCGTCTCCGCGGACGGTCCCCGGGAGCGTCAGGCCCGGTTGAAATGTCTCGACGTTGGCCCCCCAATGAATCGGGTAGATTTTTTCGCGCGGCACGGTGGCGGGAATAATCGAAGGTAAAGGAGTAACGATGGCGGAAGCCTTGCGACATTGTTCTTCGCGAAGGCGTCGCATGGGTCGAAAAAGGAGAAGCTGATCCAGCCACGCTTTCGTCGAGCCCGGGTGATCGATGACGGGAGAGTTGACCTCCAGGACGGAAGGGATGCCGCGCCGGTAGGCGGCACGGATACCTTCGCCGGCGAAGTTGTAATAGCGTTCCAAGACCACATCAATCCCAAGTCGATCGATCAGATTTCCGACCTGCCTCGCCGCCGTCCAGCGAAACATTTGATGTTCGAAAAGCGGTCGAGAAGGATGGAGCCGGTAGACCTTGGAAGCCTCGGGGTCACCGTGGGTCATGATGTGAACTTCGTGCCCCCGTTCGGCCAGCCCCCGGGCAACTTCTTCAACGTGAACCGAACCGCCCGTCGCACCGGGGACGGTTTGATCGGTCGCGACGTAAAGGACTTTCACGAGGTTTCCGAGGTCCGAAGAAGCAAAAAGAACGGGCCGGTTCGAATGCGCCCGAAAAGAGAGACGTCGAGCTTCATCATGGCGGTGGCCAAGGCCAGAGGACCGTGTGCCCAGCTCCCGACGTTCGGCCGTATTGCGCCGGAAGTCTCGCACTGCGAAGACTCGGACTCCTCCGATTGAGTTTTGGCTTTTGCTTTGGCCCGCCGACCGTACAGGTTGTGCTCTACCAACGGAAGAAGTAGATCTTCGAAGATGGCTTTGAAAACAACGTTATAGTAACGAATATCCTCGATGCGGAATCCCGATTCGGCGATGAGTCTCTCGAGCAGTTCGTAGCTCGTCAGGGCGTTTCGATGATCCGACTTTCGTTCCCGCTCCGGCGCGTTGTCTACGAGTCCCTTCCGGTCGAGCCAATGAACCAGTCGCGTCGTCTTTCTCTGAAAGTGCGCCAACCGGGAGCTCATCATGACGTGCGAGTAAACGAACAAGCGCCCGCCCGGTCGCAAAATCCGACGGGCTTCGGAGAGCATCGCCTCGACCCCCTCTTCAGTCAAATGTTCGATCACGTCGAGGGAGTAGGCCTTGTCGAAACTCGCCGAGGCAAAGGGCAAACGGCGAATATCTCCACGCGCCAAGTCGACCGTTGCCGCCGTTTCCGGTGCATAGTGATCGCCCGCGTCGATGGCCACCAACTGACCGCAGCTTGGCCTCTTGTAATAGGCGGCCCGTCCGTTTCCGCACCCGATATCGAGCACGCGATCACCGGGTGACAATTCGAGCATCTTGCTCATCTGGTCGATCTTGATGCGGGCGGACAAAAAGGGCGGGCGCAAAGGACCGGGCCGGTGGTGGAACTCCTCTTCGGCATACTCGGTCAAGTCCGAGAAAGTGTCCGCCGGCGGACGCAAATCGGCGAAGCTCCTATTGCCCAAAAAGGGGAAGAAGGACTTGCAGCTCTTGCAACGAAGTCCTCCCGTGTCATCCGCCAAACGGTCCGAGGAACGACAGGCCGGGCAACGGGCCACCGTCAGCAAGAATTCCGAGATCACGGCTGCTCCCTTCCCGGGTCGTCGATCTTGTCACGTGCGGTGAGATACCGCATGAAAACGGACGCAAGTCGAGGAGGGACTTCGTACACGTGGTTGTGTATCACTTCCCTCCACACGAGCCGCTGGCGATCCATGATGCCTAGGCCGAACTGAATCATAAGAGAAACGTTCCACAGAATGAGCACGGAGGTCATCGCTGCAATACCGATTCTCCGGAGCTTCGGCTCAAGGGTGGCGTAGAGCCAGCCGCCCCACACGGCGAAGATGATGGTCGTCGCCACGAATCTTCGCGAGCCGAAAGCGCCCGCTTGCGTCCAGGAATCGACGGCCCCGGAGATGTAGACCTGGACGGCAAGGCCCAAAGCAAGAACGAGTGCCGCTTCCCGATCGCGTCGAAAAAACGCCAACACCGCCAATGAGAAACAGGAGCAAGGTGGGGCTCCACAGAAAGAGCCCGTGCTGCAAGGAGAAAAGAACCTGAAAAAAGTGCGGTGAGTACCAGATCATCTTTCTCTGAACGATAGGAGAGGGGCCGGGCCGTCCGTTCAGTATCATGTAAACCACGATCTGCGGCGCGAACACTAGAGCCGCGGCGGTGCCGAAGGCGATAAGACGCCGTATCCTGCCCGCCGTGTCCGTTTCCAACTTCGGAGACAAGGCGGCGACGAGAGCCACCACCGCGAAAAGTCCGTCTTGTTCCCGCACCAGTGCCATCAGGCCCGCCGAGGCACCCCAGAACGCCCAACGGCGGACACTCCCCCGGGCCGCCCAATGCCAGAGGGTGAAGAACAAGCGCCACCGCGAACAAAGACGCCGCGTGACTCATCCCCGGCGCTACGTACATGTAGTAAGCCACCGGAGTCGCCCACCACAGAGCCAGCACCGCAAAAAAGCACGCCTCGGGAGATAGCATAGTTCCGGGCCAGTCGATAAGACAGAAGCAGCCCCAGTGCTCCGTAAAACATCGAGCCCAGGGAAACCGCCCAGCGGTAGGGAAGGCTCAAGCCGTCCGCCGTCACATCGGCCCCCAACGCGTCGGCGATGATGACTCCAACATGGGCGGTGAGGTAAAAGGGAGTCCAAAGAACCGCGGTACCAATGGGCCCGAAGTTGAGCTTCAAGCCGGTGGCGGTCTCGAGATCGAGAAACGTTTCTTTGAAGCCTTGTCTTCCTTCCGGATCCTCGAGATAAAAGGTCGTGTACTCGTTGCTGAAGTCGAGATCGCCATCGAAGAATATCGAATGAAGATAGGAAAAGTACTCAATCGCGTCGGACTCAGCGATTCGGGGTTTGACGAGCACTACGGAACCGAGCAGAAGCAGGGCAAGAAGCATCTCCCCTCGGTCGCGAAAAAGATGCCGTATTTTCAATATTCGTCTTTCTTTATACTCGTCAACGATGATGCGGCGTAGCCGCCACCGTTTCCATTCTTGAGTCCTCGGGTTCTTGAGTTCTCGAGTTCCCTATTGACATCAGTTCATGTCTTCGCCCGGTTTGACCAGAACGTAGTCCAAGTTGCTGATGATGATGTTCTGCGTCCAACCGTTGCCCTCCAGAAAGCGACGGAGGAAACCAGGAATGTTGCGGCGAAAGAATCCACTGATGTGACGGTCCTCCCGAAGCAGGCGAAAGCCGGCTGCCCCCAACCACTCGTGCACTCTCTTCACCGTGACGCTTTGTAACAAATCGTCTTCCTTCGTTTCTCCCTTCTCCGCCATCATCTTGAGTGAGTTCGATTCCTTGGGCTCCTTGAGCCAAGAGGGCCGTTTCCGTGCGATGTAGAAGTTCAATCGAAAGGCCCAGCTTCGCGGCATGAGGAGATGGATGGGAATCGGGATCCGAAGTCGGGAGAGGTGAGAGCCTGTAAAAGAGTTATAAGGTGCGGTCGAGAGAAAGAGCATCCCGCCCGGACGCAAGACCCGGAGGCACTCTTCGAGGTAAGCGGCCGCCGAGCTCACATGCTCGATCACCGAGTGGGAAAGCACGAGATCGAAGGTGTTCTCTCGAAAGGGAAGGTCCGTCCCATCGCCGCGAACGAAGGTCGCATTCGAGATCTTCCTCTCCGCCGCGAGACGCACACCGGCATCTCGGAACTTGTCGGCGATGTCGAGGCCCACGGCAAGCTCACACTCTTCGGCGAAGGACACGGCGATCCCACCTCCCCCGCAGCCCGCATCGAGAATCCGTCCCGACACGTTCACCCCCGCTCGCTCGAGCTGTTTGAGGACCTTGGCGCTCCGATAGTACTCGAAAACCGCGTAGTGGTACTGCGATCGAAAGCGGATCTCTCCATGCTCGTTGATGGCGTCGGGAAGGATCTCACGCACGACGGTCTCCCGATGGCCTCCTGGTAAAGCTCCAAATAACGCTCCACAGCCGCGTCGGCACGAAACTCCTTTTCGATGCGGTTCAGGGTACCCTCGGTGGTCCGACGGGACACCTCCAGAGCTTCGAGGATGGAACCTGCCAGAGCGCCTGCATCTTCCCGAGGCACGACACGCACGTCTTCGGGGAAAAGCTCTTTGATTTCTTTTCCTCCTGGATGGTCGCCGGTGACCACGGGCGTGCCGCAGGCAAGAGCTTCCGCTGCAACGGTCGGGAAAGCTTCGAGCTTCGATGGTAGAACGAAGAGATCGGCCGACGCGTAATAGCGAGGAAGCTCGCGGTTATCCACCATCCCCAGAAGCCGGACCGACGAAGCGAGTTTCTTTTCCGCAATGAGCGACTCGAGCTCGGTACGTGATTCCCCCTCACCGGCGAACCAAACCTGTGCTTCGGGAAACCGGGAGAGAATCTCGGGCATCGCTTCCACGAGATATCGTTGCCCCGCCAAAGGATGAAGGCGTTTGACGTTGATGAGAAGCGGGCCCTTACCTATCCCCAAATCTTGTCGCGCCTGCTCACGCTCTTCAGGCGAGAAAACCCGAAAACGTTTTTCCGCCGGCGGGTAGACGACCGATCGACGTCGGGCGGCAACGCCGAGCTCGAGCGATCGCTCGAGGAGCAATCGACTGTAAAACGTAACGTGCGACGCCTTGTCATTCATCCAAAGGAAAGGATCGACGGGCCTTCGCCTCCGAAAGTGCCAGATCTCGGTGCCGTAGTGCGTCAAGATGAAGGGTCGATTCGCCGCACGGGACAGAAACGCCGAGACTTGATTCATGAAGGTATTGCTATGGACGTGGACGACATCCGATTGTCGGAGTGCCGGGCGCACGTTGACGCAAGACCTCGAGGAGTGTGGCCAGCTGAGAGAGCCGGGCCTTGCGCACCCAGCCGTTAGCCGGCCGGGAAATGTACGTCACGTCGTCGCGATTCTCGGCCACACCGTACCTGGGCTCGAAGGAAACAAAAGAAACGTTGTGCCCGCGCGCCCTCAAACCTTCTCCCAGGAGGTGCGGAAGGAGTGCGTTGGCCGCTTGATCCGGAGGCAGATGCGGCGTGACCATGCAGATCTTCAACGAGCAGCCTCCGCAACCCACCCGTCCCGAAACTCCCGGAAGGTCCGGCCTTCGACGCCCTTGTCCGACAAGAAGGAAAGAAGCTCTCTAAGGGCATCGTAAAACCGATCGACATCCGCCTCGGTCGCGTTATAGGGACTTCCTCCCGGAATGAGCTCGCTCGAATGAAAGATGATGTTGGCCAGCGGTTCCCGCCTCGCCACGATCCTCTTCGCCAAAAAGAGCATGTCTTCCGTCTTCGAGTAAGAGGGACGTAACCAAATGGGTCGAACGATCTTCATCAAGCGGAGAACCCGGCGGAACTGGTAGGCAGGCGTATAGCCCGCGTAAGCGGTCTGGAGCCACTGAGGCCAGCGGCGGTTGAGAGCACTCGTGATGGGAAGCTCCAGAAGTGGCGACGAACCGGATCGGCACGGGTTGTCACCACCGAGGAAGTAAGGCGTCCTGGGTGCACCGGCAAAGGAAGGTCCACCCTTCCTGCGTTCATTGAAAAAAGGATCGACGCTCGAATCGACGATGTATCCCTCGTTCTCGAGAAGCTCGACCTGCCAGCCGGCGAAGCCGTTTCGTCCCGCCCGATAAGATACCGGTCGCCTGCCCGAGACTTCAGCAACCTTGTCGGTCAACGTTCGAAGCTGAGCGGAAAAGTGGGACGGCTCCAGATTGAGCGGGTACAGGTGTCCGTCCACCCGTGGAGGTGTCGTCCAAGGGTGATGATGCGTACCGATCTCACACCGCCCCGTCGCGGCCAGATCGCGCAGAACGGACTTTGATCCCTCATCGACGGCGACTTCGTAAGTCAGAAGATAGGTGGGACGAACGCCGTACTCGTCACAGAGCTTCTGCAGCCGCGGCAGGGCCTCGATGTTCCTTACGGTGAGATTTTCGCGCGAAGCGGCTTCCCACTGGTTGTCCGCTTCGGTGTCGACTCCTAGAAGAACGTGTGTCATGCGGTTCGATCCATATCCGAGTCCCCGAAGGTCACGTGCCATCGAGACGTATCGAGAAAAAAGTTGTCGTCGATGTGGTCGCTGTGAATGCGAACGCAAAACTGCATGGGGCTCTTGATCCGGAAGTATCCCTTTTTGCGAAGCAGGTTCGCCAGCTGCCGATTGAACGTGAACATTTGGAGTCGCGCGGTACGTTTAGCCCGTCCCCACTCGGCCGCCCAATCGAGCAGCGCATCCACGGCGGCCGCGTCCTCGGGGTGCGCGAAGAGATCGACCACAAGTCCGAGACGAACGTCGTTTTTAACCGCGACCCTGAGAACGACGTAACCCACGAGATCGTTTCCTCTTACGGCCTTATAGATTTCATAGGTCACGTAAGGGATTTCATGATACTTCCACTCGAGGTATTGGGCTTTCCGCTCCGCGATGAAATCGTAGCCGGTAGATGCCTTCTCCCATAGAGGATCGAAGGATTCGTCGAAGGGCCCCTCGAGCGGCGCGATTCGAATCCCCGGATCGGGCGATCGCCGAACGTGTGGGAAGGCGAGGAAAAGCCCGACCCGAGCCAGTGGCGCCACGAGGCGGCCCGGTAGCGCGCCCAACCTTCTCGACAGTAGCGTGGGGAGATCCAAGTACCGTGTGTAACAGGGAACCGGGCCCACATCATGCCAACCGATTTTCTGAAACAAAGTATAGGACGCAAGCGATAGGCCAAGCCCAAGAGATGCTTCGACGTGTTGATCCCAGTAGTTGAAGAGCTTGGTACCTACGCCCTTGCCCTGAAGATTCGGCTTGACCATCACGTCCATACCCCAGGAGGCACGCAGCATCCGGTCTTTCACCTTGAGGCGGACGGGCATGCTGGCGTACTGGCCGAGTATCTCTCCGTTTTCCTTTGCGACCCAGATCTCCGGCCCTTCGGGTTGCCGATGGGGATTCTTCTGATATTGCCAGCGCCGTCGCTCGCGGCTTCGCTCGAGGGCATCTTGCCCGAAGACATCGGAATACATACGGTCCAGGGCCTCGTCGTCCTCGGGACGCCTGCGACCGATGACGATAAGCGACGGCGTTTGAGCTGGCTCGGCCATGGTGTTTGGGGTTGGTTCGGGAAAGGTGGAGATGAGAGCTACTCTCCCTCGGGCATCACGACCCAGAGCAACAGGTAAATGAGGATTCCCGGAAACGCAGCCGAGCATATCGAGATCAAAACATACGCCACTCGCACCACGGTGGGGTCCCAGCCGAGCCACTCGGCGAGTCCACCACAGACACCAGCCATCAACCGGTCGGTCCGCGAACGCGTCAGAGCCTTTTGAGTCATTTTCCCTCCCGAAAGACGGATTGTGCCGCATTCCCGCCTCGGAATTCAAGAGTGGGTCAAGAAGGTGGCTTTGTAGCCCCCGATATTGATATGCTCAACCACGTCATGGGATGCATCATCGGTTGCCTGGCCCTGGCCATGCCGCGGTTCGCCCTGGCGCTGGTCTTCATCTTCACCAACTACCTGGGACGTGCCTACGAAACGACTCTCTGGCCCCTGCTCGGGTTCTTCATCATGCCCCTGACCACCCTCGTATACGCCTGGGCAGTGAATACGAATGGAACGGTCACCGGTGTTTATCTAGTCGCGGTCGTGATTGCCGTTCTACTCGACCTGGGATTGGTCGGCGGAAGTGGGGCTTCGGCCAGACGCCGTTACGATTAGGCGCCTCGTCCAAAAAACATCGGCAGACCCGTGAGAATCGACACCACGATCGCAAGGGCCGTTAGAAGCAAGCAGACTACCGCGATCAAGAGGTGATCACCCCGCTCCGGCTTCATCGGGTTCAGTACCATGCCTGCGAGGTAGCCGCCCACGAATCCTCCCCCGTGGGCCCAGTTGTTAACCATGGGAACAATCAGACCGATGATGAAGAAGAAGACAGCATATCCCCAGGCCTGGCGGCCGACGGCGCCGCTGCCACGCCGTCCGTAGTAGACGAGTGCCCCCAGAAGGCCGAAGATGGCCGCCGAGGCACCCACTGTATAGTGCCCTTGAGAGTAGATTCCATACCTGACGTATGCCGCCACGCTGCTCAGAAAGAAGCCGGTGATGGACGATACCGTATAGATGATGACCATACGTCCCGCCCCGTAGGTTTCCGCTGTCGTGGGCGCCAGACTTCGTACCCACATCATATTGAAGGCGATATGCAGCAAGCTTCCGTGGAGCCAGCCGGCACTCAAGAGAGTCCACCAGTGCCCTAAAAAGATGACGGGGAGCGCCCCGCTCGCCCCGAAAAGTAGCAATCCTTTGGGACCGGGGGAGAAGAGGTTCAGGATTCCCCCGTCCATCGGCTGCTGATCGATGAGATAGGAGATGATGTAGAGTCCGGCGCAAGCCATGAGGACGAGCTTCACAAACCCCAAATCATTGCCGAGCTTGCGTATCGTCCCTGCGTACCCCCAGAGTCCGGGGTTCCAGCGCCCGCAATTGAGACACCGCTCGTCGTTGACCCCGACCAACTGGCCGCAGGAAACACAAAGCACGGATCCGGTCGTCTGTCGTAACATCGAGCATCATTCTATATGATCTTCCGGTTACTCCGTGAAGGTTATATGATGCGCCTTATGGACGGTCGCGATCCTATCCTTGTCACGGCGGGTGTGCTGATCCGCAACGGCCGTGTGCTGGTGGCACGCCGTAAGGCGGGCTCACATTTGGCAGGGTTTTGGGAGTTTCCCGGCGGAAAACTCGAGCCCGGCGAATCTCCCGAGGAATGCCTTGCCCGTGAGCTCCGTGAAGAGCTCGGTGTCTCGGTCCGCGTGGGCCGTATTCTGGAAGCGATTTACCACCGCTATCCCGAAAAGAGCGTTCTTCTGCTCTTTTATGCTTGTGAGCTCACCGACGGCGAGCCGCGGGCTTTGGATGTGGCAGAAGTGGCGTGGGTACGGAAGGCCGAGCTTCTGGATCTCGATTGGGTTCCAGCGGATGTGGCTTTTATCGAGAAACTGAAATCAGAGGAGTAGGTAAAGCCACCACCACGTTTGGACCGTGGTGGTGGCTCCCGATGATTTTAGCCTTTTGTTTTCACGTCCATCGCCGTGTGCTTGTCATCCTTGGACATGAAGGTCACGGTGACGTTGGCCCCCGTTGCCAAATCGGTGAGCGCTTTAGCGTCTCCGTCGAGTCGGACCTTCCCCTCTTTGGCTAGGAACGTCATTTCCTTATCTTCACCCTTGACGGTAAAGGTTTTGGCTTCTTCGTCGATGGCCGTTATTTCACCTTCGAAGGTCATACCGTCGGTCACTTCTTTTGCTTTGTCTTTCAGTTTGTCCAACTGTCCCATTTGCCCGGCAATTGCCGGCCCTGCCCATACAACACCCAGCACTAAGACTAACAGAATCAAGAGACTCTTCTTCATAGGTACCTCCTTTGTTTCGTGGAACCATCCATCAAGATCACGGTGACCCGCAACGGGATCACACGAAGCATCCCGTTCCGACTCAGTGAGTTCTATGTTGAATATGGAAGATCCAAGTGTACCACAGCCTCAAAAAGACGGGTACAGACATCTAAATGTGATCGCAGAGAGGAATCACTTTATTCGGCAAACAGAACCAGGCCGTGTTTCTCAAAACGCCTGAAGTCAGATGGGTTCGCGGTGGCGAGAGGCACCTGTAATCGTAGGGCCGTCGAGGCAATCATGCAGTCCGCAAGCGAACCCCGACGGCGCCCCGACTCATTGAACAGTCGCGCCGACAAGGCAGCGTCCTCCTCCAGAAACGGAGTTCGCTCAGGAACCACGATGGAGGCTAGTTCAACGTCGCGAGTATCGATTGGCCCACAAAGGAGCTCTGCCCAAGCAATAGTACACATGCCGAGTGTCTCTTCCGATCGAAGCCATTTGTGAACGGCCTCGTCTTGAGGTGAACCGTGCACGAGCGCCCGGATGAGGAAATTTGTGTCGAGGTGGATCATGGTTATCTAGACTCGAGTCGTTCCGATGAAGAACGCCGCTCATTTCGTGTCATCTTTTCCCATCGCCGAGCCTTGCTTGTACTCAAACTCAGTTTTTCTTGGAGCTCTTCCAACGCTCTTATCGCGTCGGTCCGAGGCGGCACTTGGCCCGTAGCACCACGGATCGCACGCCGCAAGGCCTCAGACTTCGTAACGTTCCAGCGTCGAGCCAAATCCTCTAGCGTCTCAACAGTCTCAACATCCAGAGAATAGGTCGCTTTGATTTTTGGTATGGCCATAACTAATTATATGGCCATACTTATTTTGTGTCAACAAGTGCACGTGGGATCGTGGAGTGAATACGAGAGAGGGTTTCGTAGGCAATGGTCCCGGTCTTTTCGGCCAACTCCTCGGCCGTGATTTCGGCCTCGCCTTGCCGGCCGATCAGAGTCACCTCGTCGTTCTCGGCGGCGTCGGTATCCGTCACGTCGAGCATGGTCATGTTCATGGCCACGCGACCCACGACGGGGACGGAACGGCCCCGCACCAAGGCCCGACCGCCATTCGAGAGCTTCCGATCGTAGCCGTCGGAATAACCGACGGGCATCACGGCGAGCCTCAAGTTCCGCGAGACGCGGTAGGTGAGACCGTACCCCACGAAGTCCCCCGCCGCCACGGTTTTGAGCTGAGCGATTCGTGTCTTCCAAGCGAGTGCCGGCCGGAGCTCGATCTCGCGTTTGCGTTCCCGGGCGGCGATGCGCGTTTCGCGCGAGGGCCAGATACCGTAAAGACCGATCCCGACGCGCACCATGGAAAAGTGCGTTTCCGGATAGAGCAACACACCTGCCGAGGCCGAGGTGTGAACGATCTGCGGTTCGATGCCCACCTCTTTCGCAATTCGTAGTCCGTCGTGAAACCGCCGGAGCTGAAGCTGGGCAAAGGAAGGGTCGAGGGTGTCCTCGATATTAGCGAAATGCGTGTACATGCCTTCGAGCTCCAGCCCACGCAATTCCTTCAACGTTCTGAGGAAATCTCCGAGCTCGGCAAGTGGAACACCGAGTCGATGGGTTCCCGTCTCGACCTTGATGTGAACGATTGCCTTTCGGCCCAAACGATCCGCCGCCGCCGACAAGGCCCTTGCATTTTCGACTCGAAAGAGCACCTGGCGAAAACCGTGCCGCACAACATCGTCGGCCATCTCGGGTAGGGTATGTCCCAATATTGAGATCGGTCGTTCGAGGTCGAGCTTCGCCAGAACACGCCCCTCCTCGAGTGAGTTGACTCCGAACCAATCAGCTTTCTCACAAACAACAGGAGCGACCGCTTCGAGCCCGTGGCCGTAGGCGTTCGCTTTGACCACCGCCATGAGCTTGCAGTCCCGATTCATGGCCGCTCGGAAAGCTTCCACGTTCGCTTGTAAGGCCTTCCGATCGATTTCGATCCAAGTAAGCTGCTCCGCGCTCATACTCCCATTCTATTGTGGTTTCGGAGGAACGCCGAGGGAGATTATTTATGTGTTCGGATGCGGGGCGCCGCCCATGTGGGCGGCACCCCAGAAAGGAGAGTGTTATTTGACCTGAAGGGCGACCGTCTTGGTTGCGGTACCTGCCTTTTGCGAAACGGCCTTAAGATTCGCCGAGGCCTTTTTCCCTTTCAATCGGATCAACCATTCGGCAGTAGCCGTGTTGTCAACGAAACTGCGGTCGCGCCACGTCGGTGCCGGTTGCACGGCATTGCCTTTAATGTGACCGACATCGGTCTTTGCCTTGCCGAACAAAAGCTCCGCCCCTTCGAGCTCGAGCTCGACCGTGACGGTCTTGGCGATTCTGTTTTGGATGGCTTTTTGGGTCACGTTGGTGGGAAGGTATCCCACGTTCTCGATCGTGGCGGTAACTTTGAGGAGCCGGTCACCCAGATCCTCTGTTTTCACATCCACGATCTCGATATCCGGCAGAAGTTCCGCACGCTTCAGCTCGAAGAGGCAGTTCTTCTTCCACTCCGCCTCGGCGAACTTCGGTGGCGGATTTTGGGTGAAGTAGTTGCTGTTCCAACCGCCGATCTCGATCTCACCGAATTCCGGATGGTCGTACTTCGTCCAGTTGATGAAGCCCGCTCCCCCCAGTTCCTTGTCGTTCCATTCCATGGCCAGATCTTCATCCTGGCCGTCGAAGGCGGACTGGCCGGTCTCGCCCGGCGCCTTCCAGATTTCGGTCGTAAGAGCGCTGGCGCCGAAGTGGTCGTAGGCCCAATCGACGAAGACCCCGTGCCGTGGATTAGTTTTGTCGGTCGTGAAATCGTTATAAACGGAAAGGAGCGGATACCCGGTCAGCTCCGTCCCAATGGCGGCGATGGCTTCGAACGCGCGCATATCCTCAGGGGGGATGTGCTCGTCACCACGATTACAGTAGGGCCGCAATAAGACGCCGCAATGCGTGTGGAAAGCTTGCATGCCGGCGATGTTGGGATGGGCCAGAACGAAATCCACCTGAGCCCGGGCCTCCGGCTCCGATAATGGATACACACCACTCCCATCTTGGACCCAGTCCGGCGCCCAATAGGCCGGATAGTTTCGATTCGAGACGGTTCGATCCATGCCGTACGGGTCCTCGTTGATCTTCCCGTCCCCGTCATTGTCAAGGCCTTCCGATCCGAGAATCCGCCAATCCGCTTTCTCGCCGGCTCCCCGCTCGACCATCAGACGAGCATCTTTGGGCGATGTCTTGTGGGTGCCATTCTCGTCTCGAATACGCATGAGAGAGATGATGCCGTCTTTGTTTAGATCTTCATCCGGATCCTCGTCGAGCAAACCGTCTTTATCATCGTCGACCTTCTTGATACCGGGCTCGACGGGATCGGAGGGATCTCTCAAATAAGCGTCGGACCCGTCCGGATTGATCTTGGGCAAGATGTAAAAGACCTTCGTGTCGATCAACTGAGTGGCTTGCGGATCCTTTCCGTAGTTCGTGAGCAGGTGCTCAATAGTATAAAGACAAGTCTCGCCCCCGCTCACCTCACCATCATGGGTGTTGCCGTCGATGTACATCCCCGGCTTGGTCTCCGGCGCACCCGTTTCATAGTTGGTGATCTCCATGCACCAAATATCTTTCCCCTGGAAGCTCTTGCCAATCGAATAGACCTTGCTGATGTTCTTGTATTGCTCGGCAAAACCCTTCAAGAGTCTCGTCACATCGGCGTGGTTGTGGTACTCAGTCCAATCGATGGTGAGATCGGGCTGCGACCCACCGAAAGCACCGAGGGGACAAATCGCCACGAGCACCGCAAGAACGTAAGTAGCATTTCTCATATCACTCCCTCCAATTATTAAATCCTGATGGCGACGGCAAGTCTTCGAGCCGTCCTCAAATTCCCTTCTGTCTTCTGACTTCTGTATTCTGCCTTCTACTACGGCGTCTCCCTCTCGCTCTTCGACGCCGCCATCCCTACATCGAGGTCGTTGTAGTTCATGATCGCGTTGAGCACGAAAGCGTACATGCCGTGACTCGTGTCGCGCCAAAAGGGATTGAAGGTGAAAAGAACCACGTGCCCTTTGCCGACCGGCATATCCACGATGGCCGCCTTACCGTTGAGCTCCTTTTGGCTCGCGACGATGCCGCTCAAAAGAACTTCGCCTTCCTCGGCATAGCGGGCCACGACATACTTTTCGAGTTTCTCGGGGACATCGAGAAGCGGCCCGCCCTGATGCCGACGGAGAAGAGCGACCTCTTCGTCGTAACCGTAGGCGATGGGATGCTTGTCATTGATGATTTCGTCCTTTGAGCAGGGATCCGGGATTGAAAAATTCCCGACTGGGATTGTAATACTCGAGGCCTCGCACTAGACCGTAGTCCACCGCGACACGCACCGGATTCTGTAGCGCGACCAAAAGACCGCCCGCGCGGACGAACGTCTGCAGATTCGCCACGCCTTCAATCCCCATGCCTCCGGTGATGTCTTCGCTCGAGTCCGGCGTTCCCAGGTGTTTGAACTCGGCACTCTTGACGAAGCCCAGGGGCCCCCATTTTTCGGGATCGAGACCGCCCACGATGTCGGCACCGCTTTCGCCACGGGCGTTGCTGAAAAGGATGACATCGTACTTGGATTCCAGATTTCCCGCTCGTAGATGATCCTTGTTGATGTAGTCGTAGGGGACATCGAGCTGATCGAAGAGCGAACCGTACCCACCCGTCGTCCTGTGTGCTCGACCACGTGTGAAAAACGGCAACCCGGGGTACTTCGAGCTCGTGGGTCGCCACGTCGGGAACGGTGGCCGAGCTCACGACTTGCAGTCCCAAATCGAAAGCAACGGCCGCAACCTTTTCGTGCAGAGTCTTCGGAGCATCGCGAACGGGAAAGATAATGGAGCCGGCATCGAAGCTTCGACTTCCCACCTCGAAGGGCGCTTCCGCGGCGAGAGCGCGAAAGTCCTTGAGCTTCATGCGAGCCGTTAGAAGCTCGTTGATACTTCCGTGATTGATGATGTAGGCACCCGCCGCCTTGCCGCCGGTGACCGCGCCCTGGACCACGACCGGTTCGGTGACCGGGGCGGCAGCAACCTCGAACACGGATTTGTCCTTGATCTCGACGGTCTCCACATCGATGTTGAGCCCGAGAGTCCAGCCGCAATCATCGTGGGTTCGATGGGCATCCTCCGGATATTTCTGAATGCCCAAAAGGACAACGGCAAGATTGCGGTACGGTTGGTCCATTCGAACGAGGTACGAACCGGCCGGAAAGGTCCCCTCCTCGAGCGTCACATCAGACGTCGCTTTGTCGAATCTCGATCTTCTGCTCGAGGAGCACGTTCACGAGAAAGGCGGTCGCCTGGGGATCCTTCTGTCCGGCGGGAATGACGTAGGCATAGGGGGGCTCCTTCCGACCCTTGTCATAGGACTCGAAACCCCGTGTCCAGAAGTTCTTGAGGAAAAAATCCTTTTGAGAAGCCACGATGTACATGGCAAGGATGTCGGCCGTGATCTGGTAGTTCAAGTTGTTCCGCAAAGACCAAACTACATTCTTGTAGGGCGGCACCGGCCGGTACCACTCCTTCTCGAGCTGGTTATCCCGAGTGATCTCCCGTTCCAGGGTGTTGCCCCACCGCATTGCCGAACGTCTCGTAGAAATGAAACGTGGCGTTGTGGTTGGGAGCGACGGAGGCCATGAAGTTCGGGCTCCACGAGGTGTTTCCGAAATCGTGCGTGTGGACGCCGGGCATGCCGTAGGCGTTCATCTGGGTGAGCTCCCACCAGGCGATGAGATTTCTTTCCGCGTCCATCGTCCCGGGAAAACTCGACGGGCCGTTGCCGGAAGAAAAGAACAGAAACGGCACCGACTCGTGGTTGTCCTGAATGATGATGGGATACCACTCGAAGAACACGTCGTTGATGTTCTTCATCTCGGGCTGGCTCATGGTGATCATGTCACGGTTGTTATCGTGTAGGTCGTACTTGCCCCAGTAAGGAACCCGCGAGATCTGGTCGTAATCGGTGACATCTTTGTTGACCTTGTAGTACCAGTCCGTGTGCTTGTCGTGTCCGTCGGGCTCAACGGAAGGCGAGACTCAGAATGATCATGTTGTCCCGGATCGTCCGGATCATGGGATGGTCGTCCACGGCGAGTCGGTAAACGAGCTCCATCGAGGCTTCCGCCGAGCCGCTTTCGGGGGAGTGGATGTTCGAGGTCAGCCAGTACACCGGCTTGATTTGGGAAAGGAGCTCGTCGGCTTCCTGCGCCGTTTTCACGACGCGGGGGTCCGCGAGTTTCGCCATGAGCGCTTTATTCTGCTCGATGCAGCCCCATGTTCTCGCGGCTCGTCACCAGGACATTCACCATTTCCCGGCCCTCTCCAGACTTTCCGAAGGGCAAGAACTCGACATTGGGTGAAGTGTCCGCAACCGTTTTCATGTATTTCAAGATGGCGTCGTAGTAGGTCAGCTTGCCTTCGGCCCCGGCGATGTAACCCAACACATCCTTCGGCGTCGGTATCCCGTCGGCCTTGGGAAGATAGCTCACGAGGGGGCTCATGAACTCCGGGCGCGTCGTGGCTTCGGCGATGAGACGTGCATACTCCTCATCTCGATCCGACTCGGCGGTTGCGATCGGCATGGAGCACAGGAGCGCGAGGGCAATGAAAGTGCAGGTGAAGGATCTAGGATTCATGAGTACCTCCATCTTCTGATACTTGAATTTTGCACGGACTATTGTACAAACACGCGTTAATGCGCAAAATCGCTTTAATTTTCAGCACAGATCGGTTTTAGGTTAAACAGTGCTCCTATCACCCAGGTGGTTATAGGCTTATAGCCGTGCAATAAATTTTTTGCATTGGTATAGCCAAGAAACAAGAGGCGATTTGCGCATTGTGAAGTGACAATAGTGCGATTTGGGCGATTTCGTGCAAAATTCAGGTGATAACTTACCAGACACAGCCTGGCCTACTTAGTATCTTTGGGCTTTGATCAAATGCCGAGCGATGACGAGACGCTGGATTTCATTGGTCCCTTCGAAGATGCGGGTGATACGGGCATCGCGATAGAACCGCTCGATGGGGTACTCGGCCATGTAGCCCATGCCCCCGTGAATTTGTACCGCTTTGTCAACGACGCGGTCGAGGCCTTCGGTGCACTGGAGCTTGACCATGGCCGACTCGCGCGCAATGGGCATTCCGCGGTCGCACATCCAGGCCGCGCGGTAGGTCATGCTCTCCATGGCAAAGACGTCGGCGGCCATGTCGGCGAGCATGAACTGAATGGCCTGAAGCTTGGCAAGGGGTGCGCCGAACTGCTCGCGCTCCCGTGCATGCTTGATGGACAGATCGACGAGCTCTTTTGCCGCACCAACACACTGGGCTCCGAGCGACAGACGTCCCACGTCCAGGGTCCTCATCGCGACGGCAAATCCTTCTCCGCGTTTTCCCAGCATATGGTCTTTGGGGACCTTGGCGTTTTCGAAGAAGAGATCGGTGGTGTGGGAGCCTCGGATCCCCATCTTCTTTTGTGGGGGGCCGACGACGAAACCGGGGGTTCCTTTCTCCACGATGAATGTCGAGATTCCCCGGGTACCGGCTTGTTGTGCCGTTCGTGCGAAAACGCTGTAAATGTCCGCGATGCCCCCGTTGGTGATATAGGTCTTCTGTCCGTTCAAAACATAGCCGTCGTCTTCTTCGACCGCCGTCGTGCGCATGGACGCTGCGTCCGACCCGGCCCCCGGTTCGGTGAGCGCAAACGCGGCAAGCTTCTTCCCGCTGGTCAGATCGGGCAGGTAACTCTCCTTTTGCTCGTCCGTTCCGGCCAGGTAAATGGCCATCGTGCCGATGGACTCGTGCCCACCCAGGACCACTCCTGTGGAGGCGCAGGCGCGGGCGAGCTCCTCGAGTACGATGCAGTAGCCGATCTCACCAAAACCGGATCCCCCGTACTTCTCGGGAAAGACGAGCCCCATGAAGCCCAGCTCGGCCATCCGGTCGATGATCTTCTTGGGAACCTCTGCTTTCTCATCGATCTCCGCCGCTAGGGGTTTGACTTCCTTCTGGGCAAACTCGCGGGCGACGTCGCGAAGCATCTGGTGCTCATCACTAAAGGTAAAGTCCATCGGTTGCCTCCATATTTGAGTCGTCTATTGGTGCATATAACCACGTTTGATAGCTAAAACGAACTGCTCGGCGTCTTCTTGGCTTTTGACACTACGGAGGACGGTGCATTATCCTCCATTCCATCTGTAGTCAACTATCTTGTTTGGCTGCGTAAAGTCAAACCCGGTCGGTGTTTATTGAGCTCCAACTCGCGTTCAATCGGTCCACCGGACCACTCCAAATGCTCTACTCAAGGAGGTTCTTCATGCACTTGCGGAAGTCATGGATTTCACTTTTCATTGCACTCTTTGTACTAGCGATGACGGCTCCCCTTCAGGGGGCCGATTCCAAGCAAGCTCTCGACGAAGACTATACTCGCCTCATCAAGGAGGCGACGACGGCTCCGGAATTCTTGAGCCCCTTGACGAGCTACCTCCCGGCAGCCCAGGGAATACCCACACCCAAGGACGTTTTGGGCTACATCGCCGGGGCCGAAGGGAAGCTCACCTACTACGACGACATCTTGAAATACATGAACGCTCTCGCCAAGGCGACCCCCAATGTCCAGGTCTTGCCCATCGGAAAGAGCGGAGAGGGTCGTGAGATGGTGATGGTTGCCGTCTCGAGCGCCGAGAACATGAAGAACTTCGAGAAGGTCGTCGGGCTCATCACCAAGTTGGCCGACCCCCGCGTGGTGCCAACGGCCGAGGAGGCCGATGCAATCATTGCCGAAGCCAAGCCAATCTACTGGCTCACCGGCAACCTCCACTCCCCGGAAACCGGCGCCGCGGAAACCTCGATGGAGCTGGCCTACCGGCTGGCCGTCGATGAGAACCCGATCCCCAAAACGATCCGGGAGAACATGATCGTTCTCGATCACCCCGTCCGTGGAGCCGGACGGTCACGACAAGCACACGGATTGGTGCTACAAGTACAACTCGGACGTGACGGAGTATGAGGACATCTCCCGGGTTCCCTTTTGGGGTAAGTACACCTACCACGACAACAACCGGGACATGGTCGCCGCCTCCCAGCCCGAAACGATGAACGAGCTCGCCGCCTTCTTCAAGTTTCGTCCCATCGTGGTCCAGGACAACCACGAGTCCATTCCCTTTCTCTATGTCTCCTCGGGAACCGGTCCTTACAATGAGACCTACGACCCGAGCGTGACCTCGGAATGGAACATGATCGCTTGGTGGGAAGTGACCCGTCTGACCTCCTACGGTATGCCCGGCGTCTGGACGCACGCCTTTTGGGACGGCTGGGCGCCCAACTATCTCTTCGCCGTCGCCAACAACCACAACGCGGTAGGGCGTTTTTACGAGACCTTCGGAAACGCCATCGGCAACACGCTGGATAGGGAGGTCAGCGGACGGTTCGGTGGAACGGAAAAAAAGTGGTACATGCCTTCACCGCCCTACAAAAACGTCCGATGGTCCATGCGGAACAACGTCAACTACCAGCAGACGGCGGATCTGTCGGCCTTCTACTTCGTGGCGACCAACCAAGAGTTCTTTCTCAAGAACTTCTGGAAGCGGGGTAAGAAGGCTTACGAGATGGGAAAGAACGAGCCTCCTTATGCCTATGTGATCCCGTCAGGCCAGAAGGATCCGGTGGACACGGCTTATCTGGTCAACATCCTGTTGAAACAAGGAATCGAAGTACACCGGGCGACGGCCGGCATCACGGCCGAAGGGGTCTCCTATCCCGAAGGTTCCTACGTGGTCCGTATGGATCAGCCTTACCGGAACCTCGTGCTGAACCTCCTCGGCGTCCAGAACTACCCGGAGGACGGCCCGCGCTCCTATGACGACACGGGCTGGACCCTCGGTTTTCACATGGATGTCGAAACGCTGGCGATCGAGGATAAGGCGATCCTCGGGGCATCCCTGAGTCCCATCACTGCTCCGGTGAAGGCGGCCGGTACCGTCGCCGGCGGAAACGCCACCGGCGCCTACATCATCAATCACGGAACGATCAATCACCTTCTGACCGCTCGGATGGAGATGAAGGACTACAAGGCCCTCGCGGCGGAAGCGGCGTTCAAAGCGGAGGGTAGGGATTTCGATGCCGGTTCCATCATTTTCCCCGTGTCCGGAAACGACGGCAAGATTCATGACGCGGTGAAATCGACGGCGGAGAAGCTCGGCCTCGACGTGATCGCCTCGTCGAGCATGCCCGATGTGGCGACTCATGAGCTCGAGGTTCCACGGGTGGCGGTATTTCACACCTGGTCCAGCACCCAGGACGACGGGTGGGTCCGTTACGCTTTCGATCAAACGCAGGTGCCCTTCGACATGATCCACAAGGACCACCTCCGCGAAGGTAACCTCGAGTCCAAGTACGACGTCATCATCCTCAGCAACGCCCGCGGCGGCACCGGAGCCGACATCGTCAACGGTATCGATCCCGAGAAGTGGGGTCCCATGGCCTTCGTCCAATCGAACGAGTTTAAACACTTGGGAACCCCCGCTTCCGCCCAGGACATCACGGGCGGCATGGGAATCGAAGGTGTGGCCAACCTCCAAAAGTTCGTCGAGCAGGGCGGTTTGCTCATTGCGTTACACAACAGCGTTCGGGTTCCCATCGATTACGGCTTCGTACGGGGCGTGACCATCGCGGAGACCGGACCCGACTTCTACAATCCGGGAAGCTTGTTCAAGGGCGAAGTGGCGAACGCCAAGCACCCCGTGGTCTACGGCTATGGAGACCATCCGACCATCTACCGTAGCCAATCCGGTCCGCTTCTCGGGGTGGGCGAGGGCTCCGGGTTTTTCCGGGAGGAGGACAAGGAAAAGCAAAAGCACATTGTGCTCCGGTTCGCCGACGAAGACGATCTGCTCTTGAGCGGTGTCATCAAAGGCAAGCAGCACATCAAAGGCAAAGCCGCCATCGTCAACATGCCCCTGGGCCGGGGCCACGTGCTCCTTTTCACCTTCAATCCCTTGTGGCGCGACCTCAGCCACGGTAACTACATGTTCGTGTTCAACGCCGTGTTGAACTGGAACGACTTGGACGTCGGTGCACCGGCGCCCGCCACAACCGATACGACGCAAGACTGATCATAAATGAATACCCTCGGTCCGGTGAACTTCACAAGGCATCGGGCCGGGGGTTTTTCTTCCGCACCGCCATAGGTTCCATCCCACGAGAACGTCGCGTTTTTAGGTTCGAGTAAACTGCTTAAACTTAGAGCAGCTCGAACAAGCCTGTCTTGGGAAGTTTTTTGTCGAAGGTTAGAGTGGCCTCACATCCGTAAGACTTTCCCGAAAGACCGATGAGCAGATCGGGTAGGTCGGCTTTCGATTCACGGCCCAAACGAATCAACTGACGAATCGAAGGGTACTGCTCGAACTCGAGAACCGGCATTTGCGTTAGTAAATCCAGCGCGTCCAAAATCTCGCTTCGTTGAAAAGCGTATATTGCCGAGAGTACCCAAATCGTTTCCAAAACGGTGGGTATCGCGATGAACAATCTCTCCGAGGACTGCTCCGCCCTCTCGAACAACCGCCTGACCTTTGCTCCCTGTTGCTTGTCGTCGTTCACGAGAAAGCGAATGATGATGTTCGTGTAGAGAGCCTTCACAGCTTTCCTTCCTTAAAAGCTTTCGCCAACCGCCTGTTTATCTCGGACTTGGATGGGGCGCTCGAACCCTTGAAGGCAAACGCACCAAAGACTTCGGAAACCTTTTTTGCAATCGGCAAGAGCTTCACCGACCCGTCACTCTCGACCCGGAACTCGATCTTGTCGCCGGTTTTGAGACGCAACTTGTCCCGCACGCTCTTCGGGAGCGTAATTTGTCCTTTCGATGTCAAAGTTGAGACCGCCATGGCGAATCCTTTCGTTCTATAAGTTCCTTACATTATAGTAAGGAATCTGCGGCGCTTCAAACCGTTGCCGAGGGTGGCCCGTTAGGCTTCCTTCTCCTCGTCGGTGTGAATCGCGCGCCAGAGTAAGTAAACCAAGAGCAGAAAGGGAAGCGCATTGAGCAGATGCTGCGGATAGTGTTCGAGCCAGCCGAGCCAATCCGGAAGAAGAGGCGTCGGCCGTCCCGCAAAAAAAGCGTAACCGGCGATACCGACACCCATCAAACCTTCGCCACCGACCAAACCGGACCCAAAAAGAATTCCGCTCTCACGCCGCGTCTGCAGCAACCCTTTGTCGCCCGCGCTCTTCCGCTCCACAATCCGACGGATCAAACCGCCCACGAAAACGGGTAACATCGTGGCGAGCGGAAGGTAGACGCCCACCGCAAAGGCAAGTGTCGGAAGCTTGAGGAAATGGATCACGAGAGTGATGCCCACTCCAACGAGAACGAGACTCCAGGGAATCGACTGGTCGATGATGCCGTCCACCACGAGCTTCATCATGTTGGCCTGCGGGGCCGCGAGCTCCGGCCCGCCGATCTCGTACTGATCCGCCAAGAGGAAGACCGAGCCCGCCACGAAAAAAGCCGTCGTCAAAACACCGATGATCTCGCCGATCTGCTGCTTACTCGGCGTCGCCCCGAGTAGAAAACCGGTCTTGATGTCTTGGCTGGCATCGCCGGCGATGGAGGCCGCCACTCCCACCATGGTGCCCATCACGATGATGGTGACTTTTCCCGCCGTGTCGGTCCAGCCAAACAGGGCGAAGATCAGACTCGTGCAGATCAGGGTAGCGATGATCATGCCGGAGGTGGGATTGCTCGTGACGCCGACCAAGCCCACGATGCGGGCACTAACGGTAACGAAGAAAAAGGCGAAAATGACCACGAGCAAGGCAATCCCCATCCGCAGCATGAAGTTCCAGGGCTCGATGGTGGGGAAGAGGAAAGGAAGAACCGTGACGACCGCAATCACGCTGAGCGCCGTGATACCGACAGCCTTCAGGCTGAGATCGCGGTCCGTTCTTATTTGCACGAGACCGCCGGCCCCCTCCCGCAGTCGGGACATGCCGAGCTTGAACGACCTCACCATGGTGGGGATGGACTTGATGAGCGTGATGATTCCGGCGCTCGCTACCGCCCCCGCACCGATGTAGCGGACGTAAAAGTTCCTCATCTGAGAAATCGTGAGCTCGTCTACCACCTGAGACGCCGGTGCAATGACTTGATTTCCCCATAGGGTGGCGATGACGGGCATGATAACCAAGTAACTCAATGCGGCGCCGCACACCATGATGGTGGCGATTTTGAAACCCAGAATATAGCCAACCCCGAGAAGCGCCGGAGACGTTTCCAAGCTCACCTGAGCTTTCTTGATGAACGGCAGCCTCCAAGCGATTTCGCTCTTCCAGAGCTGGAGGGCTTTCCAGAGGAACGCATAGAAGAGCCCCACACCCAAACCGGCGAAGACGTGCTTCGCGCCCCGGCCGCCTTCTTGTGCGGCCAGCAGCACTTCCGCACAGGCCGTCCCCTCCGGATAGGGCAGCTTCCCATGCTCCTCGTTGATGAGGTATCGCCTCAGCGGAACCATGAACATCACGCCGAGGCACCCGCCGATGGCGGCGAGCAAACTGACCTGAACGTAGTCCGGCACGAGGCCCCACAACCAGATCGCGGGGACGGTAAAAATGACACCCGACGCCAAGGAGGAGCTCGCCGAGCCCACGGTTTGGGACATGTTGCTTTCGAGTATGGTGGCTCGTCCGATGATTGGCCGGAGCAGTGTAAAAACTGCGACGGTCATGACGGCGATAGGAATCGACGTGGATATCGTCAGTCCAACCCGAAGTCCCAGATAGGCGTTGGCAGCGCCGAAGGTGATACCGAAGAGTGATCCCAGAACAACGGCCTTGACGGTGAACTCCGGTATGGTCGTCTCTGCCTGGACGTAGGGAGTGTACTGATCCCCGGAATCTCCTCGTAGGCTTCCGGTCTCAATCCGCCTGCTTTCTCAGCCATGCTTTTCTCTCCGCTTTTTGGAAATCAGGATATCGCTTGGAGACTTGGCGAGTTGCACGAGCACCGTAATCTTAATGACGGGAGGACGAGTTGCCAAACCGGAAACGGGGCGAGCTCGCGGGGATGACTAAAACCTCGTGATGATGAACAATCCGGCACCCAGGGTGACGAAGACGATCCCGGCGATGGCAACGACGCGGGCCGAGGCCGCCGGCCGATACTCGGGTTCATCCACTAGCCTCGTCACGCAGTAGTAGTTCAAGACGTAGTACACGGGCGCGAAGAGCAGGCTCAAGGCGCCAGCAGCGGTCACGAGGAAAACCGGTTCCGGAAGAACGGTCATGAAGCCAATCGCCAAGACATAGATGAAGAAAAGGAAACCCCAGTAGGCTTTGGCTTTCGAGGACTCCGACGCGAACCGGTGCGGAGCAAGCACCCTCATCGTTTCGGCGAAGGCCCGCGGGAACCCGTCCATGCAATTGTAGGCCGTGGAGAACATGGCAAAAAAAGCAGCGGTGAAAAAGACCGGAACCATCCACGGTCCCAGGATGGTCGTGAAGATCTCGCTCAAGGTCTCTGCTACCGCGGGCCCCTGCGGCACCAGACCGCGGGGTTGGAGCAAAACAGCCCCGAGGCAGAGAAAAACAACCCCCAGCACGAAGGACACCAGGTACCCGGTGCGCATGTCGAGGAGAGCGGTCCGAAACATGCGCGCTCGCTTCTCCTTCGGCTCGCCCGTGGCATAGCGCTTCCAGGTTTCTTTCTTCTCGATCGCCCAAAGAGAATGCCACACCGCCACATCGAGGCCGGTCGGCATCCACCCGAGAAGAGCCGCGAGAAGGAAAATAGAATCGGCCGGAATGACCGGAATGAAAAGGTGCTTGAATTCGGCGACCGGCGGCGGAGCGGCTGCAAAAGCAATGAGGGCGCCACCGATCAAGACCAGCATCATGACCTTGTTCAAAAAGTCGAGTCCCTCGTACTTTCCGGTCCATAGCAACACGACGATGAAGGTCGCGAGGACGACACTCCACAAACCGAGACTGAAAGCACCGACCCACGAATAAAGAACCGCAGCAGCGACGGAGATCACACCGGATAGAACCGCCACGCCTTGAAGGACGGTCCCCAGGAGAAAAATATAAAGAGGCCAGTTTCGCGGCCCCGGCACTCGGGCGTAACCCTCGAGTAGGGACTCCCCCCGCGCCATGGTGAAACGTGGAGCAAACTCGAAGGCGTGATACTTGAGTACGTGGGCAAACAGGATCACCCATAAGAGATCGAAGCCGAAACGGGCTCCGGCCACCGGGCTCATCACGATGTGGCTGGCGCCGATGGCGGTGGCGGCCACGACGATCCCGGGCCCTAGCTGACGAAAGAAACGAATCGCTTTATTCATCATCACCTGGACTACAAGAGAAGATTTCAACGCAAAGACGCGGAGACGCAGAGTCGCAAAGCGGATCAGAGCCTCGTGTCTTCAATAGCATGAATATGCAGCGATCCCGCCGACCTCCCAACTAGTTCTCCTCCGGTCCTTGGCGTCTTGGCGCCTTGGCGACTTTGCGTTGAGTCTTGTTGCTTTTAACGCGCATCGATAGACCAAATCTCGATCAGGGGACCCTTGCATTCGAGCGTCCCACTCGCCGGCCAATCTTCGTTGTCCATATAGGGCGCGACTCCGGAAGCGCCGTTCACGTGCGGTGAGATCCGAGTCAAGAGTCGGCCGCGCTCACGGACGCGCTCGAAGAACCTCGCGAGATGAGGTGGAGCCCCCTGCGGCGCATATCGAATCACCACGACCTTCGCGTTTCGGGATAAAAGGGGCTCGAGATCTCTATCAGCTACATCCGAATAGTCGAAGTAGATCCGGTTTTTCTCGTCTCCCTTGCCCAAAAAGAACAAGTGGTAAGAAGGCCGACTCTTTTCGGCGACCTCACCCAGATGAGCGTATTTACCCCGTCGTTCCAGCTCGCCGAGCGCATCATTCCAAGCAAGGCTCTCCTGAAAGCTCTCCTTCGATTGCGGAACGGGAACGGAATAGGACTGGAGCGCCATGATGGTCCCGTCGGGGACGTTGTCACGAATCCACCGTAGTGCCACGGTTCGCGTGTCGTCACCCGAAAAAAGCCGATCGATCTGAATATCGTTATAAAGAGGTTGGATGCATGCCGCCAATGTAACGATCACAGCCACCCTCGAGCCCCAGCGTTGATGAATCGCGCCAATGGCAAGCCCGCCCGCCACGGCGAGACTGGGTGCGATGGGATTCAAGTACCGTCCCGCAAAGAACGTATAGGAGATGAGGACGAAGAACATCAAAGGAAATGCACCCCAGACGACGAGGGGGCGCCACCCTTTCCGGGCCATCAGAATCCATCCCGCGATCATCAGACCGAGTAACAGATACCCGAGACCCTGCTCGGCAAGGAACTTCACGTACGCGGGAAGGGAAGGGAAAAAGGATGTGCCCGTGTCGAAGCTTCGATCGACGACGACTTGGCGATTGGCACTCATGTGCTCGAGAGCAACGGGAAACTCCAGTAAAACGTAGGGAGACAGAACGAAGAACGTTAAGGCGGAAGCTGCTGCCGCCAAGATGAGCTTTCCGCCCTCTCGAAAACGCAGCGAAATCCAATGACAAAGTACGAAGGTGGGTGCAAGAAAGATGGTGTAATAATGGGTCGCGAAGGCAACTCCCATGGCGACACCCGCAGCAAGGTATCGGTTCCAGGTGGGTCTTTCCATCGCGCGATCAAAGAACAAGAGCGCCACGACGATGAGTAAGCTCACGGGAACGTCGTGCTTGACGTAGTGGGCGTCACGCACATGAAAGTAGGCGACGGCGAGAAAGAGCGATGAAGCCCGCGCCACCGTCCGACCAAAATGCCGATGCGCCAATCGATAGGTGACGATAACCGCCAACAAGGCGGTGACGACACCGACGAGTCTTCCCGCCAAGTAGAAAGCCGATGGGTCCTCGAAGAACTGCGACTGGAACTCACCCAGACTTCCGTAGCCACCCGTCAAACGTCCAAGAACGTAAAGCCCGCCCATGACTCCGAAGAGGAAGTAAAAGAAGAAGCTCGGATAAAGAAAGTAATGCGGATTGAGGTCGCGCGCCACGGAGAGAGCCCGCGCCATGATGTTGATCTCGTCCGGGTTATAGACCTCGGGCAGACCGTGGCCGAGCACCGACGAGGCGCAAGACCGCCGCCAATACGACAATGGCGGCCAGCCAGGGATCGCGCACCAGCGTCATGCCTTGGAAAAATGATCGATGACTCGCTCGAGCGTCTGCTCGAGAGTGTGAGCGGGTCGGTAGCCGGTCAGGTCCTGGAGCTTGCCGATATCCGGAACGCGACGATGCATGTCCTCGAATCCTTCTTCATAGGCTTGGTCGTAGGGAACGAAGACAATCTCCGATGTGCTCGACGTCAATTCCTTGATTTTTTTCGCGAGGTCGAGAATGGTGATCTCATTGCCACTGCCGATGTTGAAAACTTCGCCCACGGCTTTTGGGTGCTCGGCCAGGTCGATGAGCGCCCCCACGACGTCCGACACATCGGTGAAGCAACGGGACTGGTTGCCGTCACCAAACACCGTGATGGGTCGCCCCGCCAAAGCTTGCTTGACGAAGTTGGGAATCACCATGCCGTATTGGCCCGTTTGGCGGGGCCCGACGGTATTGAACAGGCGCACGATGACCACCGGCAGTTTCTTTTCCTTGTAATAGGCTAGTGCCAGGAACTCGTCGATGGCCTTGGAACAAGCGTAGCTCCAACGGCCCTTGTTGGTCGGTCCCATGACCAGATCCGAGCCTTCCCGAAACGGAAACTGCGTGCTCTTGCCGTAGACTTCCGACGTCGAGGCGACCAGCACCTTTTTTCTTTTCTTGTTCGCGAGCTTCAGAATCGTCTCGGTGCCGTGAACATTGGTCTCGATGGTATTCACCGGGCTTTCCACGATGAGCTTCACACCCACGGCGGCCGCCAAGATGGAAAATCACGTCGGCCCGATCCACCATCTCCGCGAGAACCGGTTCGTTCATGATCGTGTCGATGGTGTAGTGAAATTGCGCGTGCGACTTCAAATGCTCGATGTTCTCGATACTTCCCGTTCGACAGATCGTCGATGACGAACACCTCGTCATCGCGCTCTAGAAGAGCTTCTGCCAAGTGGCTGCCTACGAATCCGGCGCCACCCGTAATGAGCACCTTCATGTGCTTTTCCCTCCCATCGCCGGTCCACGGGGCGAGGCGATGACCACCTTCGCGGCTCGCTCGGTCCCGCGCGCATCGACGAACTTACGGCCCGCTTCACTCATGTCCCGCCGTCGTTCCACGTTCTCCAGAAGCTCTCGCGCCGTCTCACGGACGAGCGCTTCCCCCACCTCCGTGCCGAGTCCGAGGTGGGTAATGCGTGCCCTCACGAGAAAAAGTCTCCATTCGCCGGCGCTCTCTGGTGTTCTGGCAGACCACCACTCCGGGTGTGCCCAACGCGGCAATCTCGAAGACCGTCATTCCGCCCGAACAGAAAACCAGATCGGCGTCGGAGAGGACATCCGCCATGTGCTCTACGTTCTCGAGAATCCGAGGTCGATAGGAAAGCGTCGGACAGAAGCTCCTCGAGCTCCTTTTTGTAGCTGAACGCAGGACCGAGAACGACCTCGACGCTCAAATCCTCCCACTCCCTCGCGAGCGCATTCAAGACTTCGGAGTACCTTGAGCGTCAGCCCCTGGGGATCGCTTCCACCGAAGCTGACGACCACGCGGCGTCCCACTTCACGGAGCTCGGTCGATCGGATTCGGCAAAGGAGTCACGAAGAATGGCAAAGGCCGGCCCTCCGTAAAAATCCTGGAGCTCCACCTGGTCCTCGTGCATGGTCGCGATGATGACGGACGCCAGCTCGGCGGGTTTTTCGATGTCTTCGAGGCTATCGACCAAATTGACCGTGGATGCTCCAACCTTGGCCAGCGACTCGAGGTATTCTTTTCTCATCGGAGCCGGGTAATCGTTGACGATGATATTGGGGGAGTACTCCTGGATTTCCTTCATCACCGACTCCGGAACGTCGTCGGAAAGAACGCGAACCGGATAACCGGCGCTCGACACCCGCTGGACACCTTCGGCATGCGCAGCCTTCATGAGAAACTGCATGTCGGCAGACGGTGAGATCGAGCGAATCTCATCGGCGATGGCCAGGCTTCGGTAAACGTGCCCCATACCGATGCCGCTACCCCCGTCGACTCGAAAGAGAATACGTGGAAGGCGAACCAGCTTCTCCGCCATCCAAAAGTCATAGATGTCGCGAACGGTTATGGCCGATCCCTTGTCCATCAAAACGTAACCGACTCGTTCGCCCCAATCGCGACGGACAAATCCAACACCTCGCGTCTCATGGCCCGGATGGCACCGTCTTCCCGGTAGAGCGGCTCCATCTCATCCCGGCGTCCCGCTTTGCCGAAGAGGGGCTTCAAGCTTCCATCCACGACATCTCCAGGTCAAGGCCTTTTCCTCGCAGAGCGAGATGACGGAATCGAAGCCCTCCTCGACGAGCTTGTCGATGGCCGCATCGATCTGTTCTGCGGTGCGAAAAGGTGAGGTCGCTTGAAGGATGACGACGATATCGATCCGGTACCCCTCACGCTTTTCCAAAAACTCGACGGCGTGGGCGACTACCGGCTTCAGTTGACGGTATCTTGCCCGATAGCTCGGCCGGGACGGCGAAAAGGAACCTCGGCCCCGTGCTGCGGGCGACTTCGGCCACCTGATCATCGTCGGTGGAGACGATGATCCGATCGATGTATCGGCTCTTTTCCGCCTGCTCGAAGCGTGTGAGCAATCAGTGGAATCGGGTCCGAGCTTCTTGATGTTCAAATAGGGAACTTCGTCATATCCCCCGCGAGCGGGAACGACGGCAACGACGCGAAGCACCTCGTTCAAATCAGACCATCTCCCACGTGATCACCGATATCTTCCGCGATATCCTGGTTCGCCGTCCGACCCGTCACCAACCCCACGTTCTTGGGAGAGACCCCCGTCCCGGGACGCTTGAAGGTCAGCATATCTCGCGTGATCATCGTCCCGCGCGGGATCGCCCGGGCGGCCACGATGCTTCGCCTGGCATAGCTGTGAGCGGGCCTCTCGGCTTCGACCACCTTCTTCTCGTAGCCGCCCATGGCTTTTTCGATGGCCCGAATCGAGTCCATCATCTGTTTCAAATCCTCGGGATCCACCGACATGTGGTGATCCGGGCTACCGGGGAGCTTCTTGTCTATCGTGTAGTGCTTCTCGATGACGGCGGCTCCGAGCGCCACCGCCGCCTGAGGAATGGCAATTCCCAGCGTGTGATCCGACAAGCCCACGGGGAGCTCGGGAAAAGTCGCCTTGAGATGCAGCATCATCCTCAGGTTTGCGTTCTCGAAGTCACAGGGATACTGCAATGTGCACTGCAGGAGGACGATTTCGTCCGTTCCCGCCTTTCGAAGGACTTCGACGGCCTCGCTGATTTCACCGATATTGGCCACACCCGTGGAGAGAATCACCGGCTTGCCCTTACTCGCCACGCGCTCGAGAAGAGGAAAGTCGGTCAAATCGGCGGAGGCAATCTTGTAACCGGGCGAGCCGAGCTCTTCCAACATCTCCACGGCGTCTTCATCGAAGGGCGTCGAGAAACACAGGATGCCTTCTTCCCGCGCACAACGAAAGAGCTCTCGATGCTCGGACTCCCCAAAGCGGTCGAGCCGCGCGAAGCTGTCGAACTGAGAACCGTGGGGGTCATCGGGCTCGAACCAGTAGCGGGGAGCCGTTCGCGTCGAAAGCTTTCCCGCCTTGTAGGTTTGAAACTTGATCGCGTCGGCGCCGGCCCGCTTGGCTTCCCGAATCAGGGCTCGTCCCAGTTCGAGGTCGCCGTTGTGATTGACACCGGCCTCGGCAATGACGAAGGCCGGATGACCTTCGCCGATGATGCGCTCTCCAAAACGGACTTCTTTCATTGCTCGTCATCCAAAGCTACGGATCGAACGTTATGGGCCTTGTGGCCAATGTGCGCGTTGATCCGAGCCAGTTCGGTTTCTTCATCCAAAAGGTTTATAGCGGACGCTGTATCGAGCACACACCCGGGCTCATAGAGTCGGTCGAATATTATTTCCATCAGCTCGAGGTCTTCGGGCTCATCGACGGTCAAGCGATAGGCGGGACGGTAGAGCTCGGGTGGCATATCCACCCGAACGATCCGAAATTGCGATGGATTCTCCTTGATATAGAGTGTCACGAGCTCCGAGCGGTGGCGATCCTCACCATCCCGATGGCTGATCTCGAGGGCGCGGCGGGAGATGACCTCGGGCAAAATCCCCATGAGAAGTGCGTCGCCCGGTACATAGGTATAGTCGGCATCGCTCTCGAGATGACGGGCGGTGAGATGCCGGACCAAGCTGAGATCGGTCAGAGGATTGTCGCCCGTCACCCGCACCACATGATCGGCGTCCCAGCGTCGCGCCAGCTCCACGTAACGGCCCAACACGTCGTCTTCATCTCCTGCGAACACCCCCACTCCCAGGTGCTCCGCCAACTCTACCAAAACCTCGTTCTCCTTGGCAGTCGAGGTGGCCAGCACGACGGCGTCGAGCTCGCGAACGGAGAGGAGTCTCGAAAACAGATGCTCGAGCAGAGGCTTGCCCGCCAGGGGCGCCAATGCTTTTCCCGGGCACCGCTGGGAACGCATTCGCGCCGAAACACCGCAAATCAACTTTACTCAAACAGTTCCTCCGTCAGAGACTCCCAGGCCTCGATATCCCGGCGAGGTTTTCTTCCAATGAGCCGTCCCGCGTCCCTCGGGCGCCAAGCCCTTTTCGTTTCTCAGAAAAGCGATCTGTTCCACCTCGGAGAGGTTCTCCCCGGCTCAGTTTCTCACGACAAACAACGGCCCGTCGCATCATCCGATGATATCGCTCAGCCCCTTCGACACGGGGCAATGTCGCTTGTCCCAACGCACTTTCGCGCGTCCCGAACCAGGGCCACCATCTCTCCGAAAGTCGCTCGGCTCGAAAGACGATTCGTAGTCGAAACCCTTCAATCCCCGATCCAAAGTCATGTGCTTCTCGATGAGGTCGGCGCCAAAAGCGACCGCAAGAGCGGGGAGTGTTCGTGCCATGGGAGATCCCCCATCCACGTGGTCCAGAAAACCCACGGGATGTCCGAAGGTCGCCTTGAGCGTGGCGATGAAGCGAAGGTGGGAGTCTTCCACTCGGGTTGGGAAATTCTGAACGCCGTGAAGGAGAATGACTTGCTCGTTGCCTTCGGTCCGGGCAATCTCGAGAGCGGCTTCGACGTCACCCAAGCCGCATCCACCCGTGGATAAGAGCAGAGGTTTTCCAGTAGCGGCAACCTCTCGAATGAATTCGGGATTTTCCATATCCGTGGAGTGGACCTTATAGGCGTCGACGCCCCGGCGCTCACCGAGCTCGAGACTGGTCCGGTCGAAGACATCCGCCAAGACGGGAACGCCCAGTGCCCCCGCTTCGTCGAGTCGCTTTTCCCACTCCGCAATGGGAAGCTCGATTTGCCGGAAAACCTCCATTTTCGGATCGGTTGGAGCCAGTAGTTCCTCGGACCGAAACAACTGAAACTTGACTCCGTCGGCTCCAGCTTCTTTCGCGGCTAGGGCGAGCTTCGAGACCTGCTCGGGCTCCCCTTGGTGCGCCGAGGCGACCTCGGCCAAGACGAACACCGGCTCCCCTTCACCGACGCGGCGCGGGCCGATGGAAACGACTTCAGTCACTCTCACTTCCTTTTCGCTTCATCATGACGCGCACGAGCTCCAAGTGGTGCTCATCATCGACGTGGACCGACTTCCACCCGCCGAGAACGATTGCCCTGACATCCGCGGCCGAGACAAAAATCGCGGCCGCTCCAACGCTCGAGAAGACTTCTCGTCCGAGCAAAGATGCCCCCGTCATAGATGTACGCCGGCGGCAAGTCTTGCCGCTGCAGGTACGATTCGTTCGTGTATTCGTTGAACGGAACCACCCGGTCGCCTTCCAGACCCTTACCCAAAACGGGTGTTCGTGCGCAATGGGCTGGACCGAAACGACGGAGTCCGCTCGGGTCTCTTCGAGCATGAGGACGGTCCGGTCGATATCCTCACCTTCCAGAAAAGGCGATGTCGGCTGAAGTGAGATCACCGCTTCGGAACGGAACCCAACCTGATCCATCTCCTGCATGGCATGTTGGATCACCGGAATAATGGACACGTCGTCGGTCGCAAGCTCATCAGGGCGCCGAAAGGGCACCTCCGCTCCCCAGTCTCGGGCCACCCTGGCAATCTCATCGTCCTCGGTAGAGACCACCACCCGATCGACACGGCCGCGCCTTTCGCGCCGCCTCGATGACGTAGGAGATGAGCGGACGGCCGTCCACCTCGGCCAGATTTTTTCGGGGGATCGACTTCGATCCGCCCCGAGCTGGAATGACAGCAAGAACATTCATAGCGTACGGCGTCGGGAGTCGGCGGTTTCCCGAATCGCTTGGACGATTCGTTCGGTGGAACGGCCGTCTGCCCCGAAAGCAAACTCCTTTATATACTCCTCACGGCGTTTTTCCAGCTTCGACGCCGTGGCCGGATCCAAGATCAGCTCCCGCAATCGCTGCTCGATGGATTCCCCTTGCCACACCCCAAGGGCTACTCCACGCTCTACGAGCGCACCCAGATTGTTGGGGAGGTTCACGATCAAGACGCGCCTGCCCAGAACCAGGGCCTCAGAGGAGGCCAATGAGTCTACCGTTATCAAGCCGTCCGAGGCAACGAGCAGCTCCAGCAAGTTTTCCGACGCCTCAAAATCCGGGTTCGAGAGGCACCGACTCGGCGAACGATCTCCCGGTAGGGCTCCGAGGGCTCCGCTTGATGCGGCTTGACCACGAGCCATAGGTCCGGGATGGCCTCGACCGCACGTACCAGCTCCTCGAAGACCGGGCCTATGGCATTGTAGCGAGTGGCAACCACCAACATGGGAACATCGTCTGCAACGCCGAGCCGGGAGCGGGTGGCCAAGGGATCGTAGGCGCGGGCCGACTCGACCAGCGCATCGAACTTCGGGCTTCCCGTGATGACAATGCGGTCGGAGGGGTACCGGCTTCGCGTCTCGAGCAGATCGCGGGCCATGCTTCCGAAAACGGCCGTGCGCATGGGAATCGGAACCGATTCACCGCCGTCGGCACCCGCCGAGACCTCGTGCGCGGCGTGCTCATGAGAGTAGTATCGTGGATACATGATGCCGTGTTGCACGGCGAATGTCCCGACTCCGAGCTCGTGCGCGGCGGCAATCGCGGCGCGCCCGAGCCCGCTCGATTCCGCATAGAGAACGAGGACGTCGGACTTCTCGACGAGAAGAACGGTGCGAATCTCATGGTAAGAACGCAATGCCCACGGAAGCTGTAGCAGAAACGTGTCGCGGAAAGACCCGAGGCCCCATCGCCCAAAGCAACGCCTCGATGCCTGAGCGCTTCGGTCAGGAGGGGCAGCCGGAAAAGCGTCTCCACATTCGCCAGCAATTCCAGGTTGCCGAGGTGGAGACCCACACGAGCTCGCGTCGAAATACTCCCGAACGGAAACGTAGGGCCGGGTTTCGTCTCCCTTTTCCGCGATATCTTCCAGCTTTTCCCGGAGGCCTCTTTTCTTGTACGGAACGGGCGGCCCAAAGGCCACCATCTCGACCTCATCCTCATCCGAGGCCAAAAGCGAGGGCACTTGGTCGAAATACATTTCCACGAGCTCGACCTGTCCCGTTTGGGGGTTCGGGCGTTCACGCCACATTGAGGCATGAGTCAGAAAGAGGTGCTTACGAGCTTTTCGCGTTGCCTCTGCTCCTCTTGGAGCACGACGGAGGAGAGTGGATTTCAAGCCCGTTCCCACCATCTTTAAGAAAGCGGCCGCGAAGTGCAACGAGGTGTGGTACTTGGACCGGGTCGGGATCGCCTTCCCGTGGAATTCCGTATCCTTCACCAGCGCCCGAGCCACCGCAGCGAGCTCCCTCACCGGTGCGATGACCACGATGCGGCCGGGCTGTTGCTTTTCTAAAAGGCGGGCCAACGCCTCCACGTCGCGGACGAGCAACCGAAGCGGCGTGTCGTGGTAGAGAAACAGCTCCGCCCACCACCAAAGAGACAGGTGGCGGTAGCGGAAGATCGAGCGAAAGCTCTCGCCCGAGGGCGCGAGCGGTGCCCGCCCAAAGGCCTTCATCCACGCGATAACGGCATCGTCCACTTCGTTGTTGACCTTTTCGCCGAGTGCTTGGGGCAGAGCCGTCGCAGGGATGTTCAACTGCTCGAGCACGGCCGCCACATCCGCGCTGGGAAAGCGCTCTTGAACGATGGAAGGGTGCTGCCAGGCAACGATGTTGGCCCCTCGGGTCGCCCAGTCCTCGAGCAGGCTCACCTCGGAGGGCCCGAGGTGCGGGCTTCCAACGATGACGAGGACCGGGTTTTGCGACATGGATATGCTTCGTCCGAAACGAGGATTATAACAAGGACCGATTACGGTTTAAGATCGTGGCCGCAATGCTACGCGAGCAGCTCAAAACCCTGGGAAAGCACTCCGTAATCTACGGCTCGGCCGACGTGTTTCCGCGGGTCATCAATTTTTTTCTGGTGTTCGTTTTTACTCGCTACCTTTCCCCGGCAGACTACGGCGCGCTCGGGATCCTCGTCCTATTCGGCGTCACAACGAAGATTCTCTTTCGAATGGGTTTGGACTCCGGTTTCTTCCGACTCTATTACGAACAGGAGTCGGATCAGGAAAAACGCGTCTTTTGTACCACCATCTTCGCCACCGCCGCCATCGTCGGCCTGATGGGCTTCATCGCCACGGTATGGGCGGCCGGCGCCATCAGCCGCTTCCTGCTGGGGGGCGGACGCGATTTCATCATCCTCGTCGCGGCGGACATCTTTCTGACTGTATTTGCCTTCGTGCCCATGAACTTGTACCGCATTCAGGAACGGTCGCGACAGTTCACGGGCGTCAGCCTCTTTCGAAACGGCGTCAACTTGACGTTGAAACTCGTTTTAGTCGTGAGCGGCTGGGGCGTGGCCGGCGTACTTTGGGCCGATTTGATCGCCGCCGCTTTCTTCATCCTCATGCTGAGCCCGACACTATTCGTGAACCTTGGCCGGGGTTTTTCTTGGCGAATGCTACGCGGAGCTCTTTCTTTTGGATTGCCGAAGGTACCCCATGCTCTGGCCTACCAGGTTCTGAATCTTTCCGACCGCAAGCTCCTCGATTGGTTCGCTTCGCGGGAGATAGTAGGCATCTACCATGTCGCCTACCAGTTCGGCATGGGCATCAAACTTTTTCTTTCCGCCTTCGAGCTCGCCTGGAGTCCCTTCATTTACTCCATCCTCAAACGAGCCGACCACCCGCAGACCTTGGCCCGTATCGCCACCTACGCCTCCGTCGTCCTTTGGACGATTGCGCTCGGCATCGCCGTTTTAAGTCGCGAGCTCCTGATTCTGATGACCGCTCCCGAGTTTCACTCCGGTTATCCGATCATCCCGATCATCGTGCTCGCGCACGTTTTCCAAGGAATATTCCTCGTGACCTCGATCGGCATTGGAATCAGCAAAAACACCTATCCCTTTCCCGTCCTGACGCTCGCCGCGGCGGTGCTCAACGTGAGCATGAATCTCGCGCTCATCCCGCGGCTCGGGATGATGGGTGCGGCCTGGTCGACCGTCGCCGGTTATGCTTTGATGTTGGTCATGGGCATCTACTACTCCAACCGTCTCTACCCGCTGCCCTTCGAGTGGGGAAGGATGGCTCGCATCGCCTTTGCAGCGCTTTTCTGCTACGGCCTTTCGCTTCTTGCACCGGCGGAAATCCTGCCGGCTCTCACGGTCAAAGTGTTCGTCTTGGCGCTCTTCCCGGCAGCGCTCTACTTGCTGGGCTTTTTCCGCGAGGACGAGATACGGCAGCTCAAACGCGTGCTCGCCTCTCGAGCAAGCGGAGCGCGGCCTGAAGAACCCGATCCACCGTAATGCGCTCGAGACACTCGGGCTTTGTGACAAAACTATCCGATCCTTACCCTTGACATTCCAAGTGACGCTGTCATAGTTTCTGTTTGAAAGAGTCAAGCCATGCCTCTCCAAACGGGCGATCGACTGGGGCTTTACGAGATCGTCTCGGCAATTGGTGCCGGCGGTATGGGGGAAGTCTATCGCGCCCAGGACACGAAGCTTCAGCGCGATGTGGCCATCAAGGTCTTGCCGGATCGGTTCTCCAGAGATCCCGAGAAGCTGGATCGTTTCGAGCGCGAAGCTCGCGCCGTTGCTCAACTCTCCCACCCCAACATCGTCGCGATACACGAGCTCGAGACCCGTCAGGGAATCACCTATGCCGTTATCGAGCTTCTAGAAGGAGAAACCCTCAGGGAGCTTCTGAAACGCGGCGCCGTCCCCTGGCGGAAGTCGGTGGATATCATCACGGCCGTAGCGGATGGCCTTTCCGCGGCGCACTCCAAAGGCATCACCCACCGCGATCTGAAACCGGAAAACCTCTTTCTCACCAAGGATGGGACCGTCAAGATACTCGATTTCGGCCTGGCCCGCGTGGAATCGGTTTTTTCCTCGCAGTTGGAGACCGAAAAGAGAACCGAGCCGGGTACCGTGCTGGGAACGGTGGGCTACATGTCTCCCGAACAGGTCCAGGGCGAAAAGGCGGATGCCCGCAGCGACCTATTCTCCCTCGGGTGCGTCTTCTACGAGATGCTGACGGGCGAGCATGCTTTCGTTCGCCACACGGCGGCCGAGACCATGACGGCGATCTTGAAAGAGGAGCCTCCGGAGCTCACCCAGCCTGCGAAGCAAATGCCACCCGGCTTGAGCCGAGTGGTTCACCACTGTCTCGAGAAGAATCCCGCACAGCGCTTTCAATCGGCACGGGATCTGGCTTTTGACCTGAAAGCGATCTCCATCGACTCCTCCGACTTGATGCCGTCTCAAAAACCAGCCAGGCGTCGTGCGCCGATTTTCTTTGCCGGCGTGGCAGTTCTTGCCGCCTTACTGGCTGCCGTAGTTTTCTTGCGGCAACTTGAACAAACCGCCCCGATAACGACAGACGATGCTAAGAACCGAGTCGCGGTCGAAGCCTTCGCGAACCGGACTGCCGACCCCTATCTCGATTCCCTGGGAGCCATGGCAGCCGACTGGATAACCCAGGGGCTTTCCGAGTTGAGCATGATTGAAGTCGTACCGGCAACTACAACGCCCGCAGAACGTTTGAGAGCCGGTACCGTGGTTACGGGTAACTACTATCTGCAGGGAGACACGATCGTCTTCCAGTCCAATGTGGTGGACAAAGAGCGAGAGGAAATCATCTACGCCCTGAGACCGGTGAGTGGTTCCCGCGATTCCCCTGTGGACGTAATGGAGAACCTGCGCCAGCGGGTTATGGCCGCATTGGCTTTTCGATTTGCTCACACCGGGGGTTGGGACTATCGGCGATTCACCCCTCCAAGCAACATGAAGGCTTTTCGAGAGTTTACGACAGGGATCGAGTATTTCGGCAAAGACTACAAACGTGCGATGCGACACCTGGAAAATGCGGCCGAGATCGATCCGAATTTCGTTTATTCTCGGCTAACGCTTGCCGTCGCCTTGGGAAACCAAGGTCAATGGGCAGAAGCGGAGACACACCTAAGGGTCGTGTACGAAGACCGTGAAAAGGCGAATCCCTATGAGCGCATGTTTACCAACTGGTATATGGCACGAACTCAGGGAAATCTCACCGAGGCTCACCAGGTTTTGCGGCAGATGGAAACGCTCGATCCAAGTGTTCCAAATGTTAAATATCTCATCGGATTCAACGCCTTGCGATTGAACCGCCCCCAAGAAGCTGTCAACACCTTGACGCAGATACAACCCTTGGAAGGTGCTGTGGTTCGAAGCGTTAGCCCCCTATGGCATCGGCAGGCTCTGGCCGCCGCACATCATCTTCTCAGGAACTACCAACAAGAGCTGGATGTAGTCCGTGAGGCCTGTGAATCGTTCCCCGAATCGATATCGCTGAGCTCGGATGAGGCGCGGGTGCTCGCCGCCCTGGGTAAAGTCGAGCAGGTCAACAAGGTTATCAACGAGTGCCTGAGGATGCCTCCCCGGCCCATAACTCCGGGCGATGTCATGCTCGAAGCGGCAGAAGAGCTTCGCGTGCATGGCCATCTGGAGGCATCCAAGAAGGTTTTGGAACGATGTTTGGATTGGCACGAGAGTCGGGATGGAGGCGACGCGGCGGCCGACACAAATCGCTACGGCCTCGCACGGACGCTTTTTCTTACTGGACAGTGGAACGAAGCGAAGAAAATTCTCGAAGAACTGCATCGCGAGTACCCGGACAACATCGATTATCTTGGCTACCTCGGAGCACTGGCGGTGCGAGAGGGAAACTCAGAACAAGCGAGGAGGATTTCGGCCGATTTAGAGAATCTCGATCGGCCCTTTCTATTTGGACGCCACATGTACTGGCGTGCCTGCATCGCCGCGCTCCAGGGCGATCAAGAACAAGCCGTGCAGCTTCTTCGAGACGCTCTCGCGCAGGGCCTTCCTTTCGACTGGCGCTTTCACCGAGACGTCAATTTGGAGCCTCTCCGAGATTATCCGCCTTTCCAAGAGCTAATCCGCCCGAAAGGATAAGGTCTACTTATCCACGAAACCCGCTGGGGCAATAGCAAACACCGGCACGAGTTGGTTCTTGTCAAGGAGAATTCTATAATACAGAAAGAGGTCGCAACGGTGGAGTATCCTTTGTTTCTCGAACGAAAAAATGGCATCTGGCGGGCGTTTATTCCCGCGCTTGCCGGTCTCAGTGCGGAAGGAACGTCGCGCGAGGAAGCCGTTCGCAACGCACAGCGGGCCGCCGAAGAATACCTGACGAGAGTCGAAGTAACAACGGTCGAAGTCAAGCTGTCAACCGAAAACGAGCTCCGACCCGATAGTCCGCAGGCCCTCCTCAGGGCTCTTGAGGCGTTTTCGGGTGACGGTGACGCGATGCGTGAGCATTTCGAGGAAATTGCCAGGGAGCGAAAACGAGAACGTGATGAGGTGCAGCGAGATAACACCGAATGAAGCTCTATGTGTTGGACACGGATGTTGTTGGCTTCGCTTCCCAGTTGAATCCCAGAGTATTGAAACGTATTCGGGACTTGTCGCCCGAAGACTCGGTCGTCACAACCATAATAACGTTCGGTGAAGATCTCGGCGGTTGGTTGCCTGCGTGTCGCCGTGCGTCGAATGGAACGGCGCGAGCTCGGGCGTATGCGCGGCTTCAGCGAGGACTTGATTTCTACCGCAGGTGGGTTTGTCTTCCATTCGACACAACCGCGGCCGCGATCTTCGACCAGCTACGCGATCAAAAGCTTCGTGTTGGCACCAACGACCTCGCTATCGCTGCAACTTCGTTGTCCGTCAATGGCACCCTGGTCACGCGAAATACCGCAGACTTCAGCCAAGTTTCCGGGCTTCAGTTAGAAGATTGGACGACGTAGTATCGAGGACGAGATACGCCAGCTCAAGCGCGTGCTCGCCTCTCGAGCAAACGGAGCGCGGCCTGAAGAACCCGATCCACCGTAATACGCTCGAGACACTCGGGGTGTGTCGTGCATTCAGGGGGTGGATTGCGAATCATGTTACAGGGTGAGCAGTAAAGCGGCTCCCGAACGACGACTCGTCTACCGTCATCACCTTCAGGGCCGTATCGAGTCGGATCGGACGGTCCGAAAACAGCAAGGTTGGGTGTTCCCACCGCTTGAGAGATGTGCATGGGACCGGTGTCGCCGGTCACAAAGAGATCGAGCGCCTCGATCACCGCCGAGAAAGCTCGTAGTCCGGCCGAGCCGACGAGACGGAGCGTTTGGACAGTGGTCTTTTGGGCCACACCCTCAACGAGCCCTTGATCGGACGGCCCCCCCGTCAGAACAACCGTACCCGAGGTCGCTTCCACGAGACGGTCGATGAAGGCGGCGAACCGATCGGTGGACCACTCCTTAATTGCCCGGCCCGCACTCGGGTGGACTCCGATCCAAGGCCGCGCCGCGTTTGTGAGACCGGCTTGGGTCAGCAACTCTTTGCCCTTTTGACGGTCGTCTTCGGTGAGGTAGTTGTACGGAACGATCGTTTGCGAAAGCGACGCCTCGGGATAAAGCGTTGCCAGCAGGTCCATACACTGCCGGTACCAACTCCGGGACTCGTCCCAAACTCCTCGATGAGTGAGAAGATGGGTGCCCCCGGTTTCTCCGAAGCCCGCCCTCAAGGGTGCGCGAGTCAACGCCATGAGAAGGATGACCCGAACATCCCCTTGAAAATCAATGACCAGATCGGGAGGGTCCCCTTCCCGCACCGCTCGGGCGGCCGCCGACCAGCTCGCCTCCGCCCCCCACGCCGCCCAGGGGGCGTTCACGATGCGAAGACGATCCACGAACGGCAATCCCCGCGCGAGCTCCTCGTTCCAACCGCCGACCGCGAGCTCGATCTCCGCATCCGGAGCGAGCTTCCGGAGAGCCGCAAGAGCGGGGAGGGTCATGACGAGATCGCCCAGGCGATCGAGACGCAGCGCCAGGATGCGGCGAGCCGTCGAAACGTCAGGAAGGTCTCGTCGAGGTGGGCTCAAACGCGCGAGGGGTGCCGCGAGTCGAAGGAGCCGGTCGAATAGCGCCAAGGCTAGACGCTCGCGGGGATCGTAGATCCGGTGGCCGCCCTCTTCAATCCGGCGTGCCGCGAGCTCCCGTGACGGAGCGAAAAATTTCTTCAAAACGCTCTCCTACCCGACTCCAGTCGAAACTCTCCTTCGCTCGTTCACGTGCCGCTGATCCCAATTGTTCGCGTCGTTCCGGGGATCTCAAGAGCTCGAGGATGGCCTTTGCGATGGCTACTGCGTCCCGTTCACCGACGAGAAGTCCCTCACGCCCGTCACGGACGGCCTCGGGTATGCCGGCCACGTCACTGGCAACGATAGGCGACCCCGACGCCATCCCTTCGAGTAAAACGTTGGGAAGGCCATCGACGTTTCCCGCGTCGTCACGAACCGAAGGCACCGCAACCACGGCAGCCAAAGCATAGTACGCGGGCAACTCGTCTCTTGGGACGTTACCTACCAACCGAACGTTTTCCAAGACGCCGAGACTCTTCGCCCGCTCTTCGAGGGCTTGCTTCAGATCACCTTGGCCGGCGAACAATATCACCGTATTGGGAAACTCGGCGCGGATCCTCGGGGCGGCGTCCACGAGGTACTCGAATCCTTTTTTATGCACGAGCCTACCTACGGCAAGGATCACCGGCGCATCACTTGGGAGTCCGAGCTTCCGGCGTAGCGCCGCGGCATCCTCGGGGATCGGTTCGAAATGATCCGTTGACACGCCATAAGGAACCGTTATCGGACTCTTCGAGCCTAGTTTCTCGCTCCGCTCAGCCAGATCGTCGCTGCAAGCCGTTACGGCGGCGGCGCGCCTAAAAACGCTTCGCGCACCTCGACGAACCAAGGAGCTCTTCTCCGAAAGAAAGACATCGGAGCCATGCAAGCTCACGACGAGCGGCAAGCCCATGAGCCAACGGGCCGGCAGCGCCATCACACCGTTGGGCACGACCCAGTGAGCGTGTATGAGGTCGAACCGGCCTTTTCGCGCGAGGGCGAGCATCTTTGCCGCTCCGGATGCGGCGGCAAGGGGCGTCACCATATAGGCCGAACGTTTGAGAGCAACGTCCGCCCGCAATGACTCCGCGTAGCCGAAAACTTCCAAATCATTCGTCGGAGCATAGGTGTAGGGATGAAACTTCACTCCATCGAAACGGGAAGGGTCGAGGTCGGCCCGAAACGGCAGCACCATGGCAATCTCGTGGCCCCGCTCCACCAGAGCCCGGGTGATGGACTCGATGAACGGAGCCGTCGTATCACCTGGATATTTCGGATACGAGGTGGTAAGGGTAAGGACTCTCACAGCGTCGGCAACGGTTTTCTAGTATGGATTGGGTCGGGTTCCCGGCATCGGGGAATCCAAAAGGACCTCGATGAATACAAATCTTCATCTTTTCACGCTCGACCCCGCCCCATGCTATCATGGGACTACGTCCAACAAGGTAGCGATGCGCTCATGGAAGCGATGAATAATGTACTCTTTCGTCACTGCACGGAACGGGTCATCGAAGCTGTCAATATCGGTTCCATGGAGCTCGTCAACTTGCGACAAAACGAGCTCTACCCGGAATTCCTCCTGCTGGGCCTTCTCGAGCAGGACGACTCGGAGGTGGTCCGCCTTTTCAAAGAGCTCTCCTTCGAGCCCGCTCAGACGAAAAAGTCCATCCTGAATTTGATCTACGCGGCGCAGCGCAACAAAGTCAAGATCCGGCGCGAGCGACCGATGCAGATTTTGATCTCCACACAAACCGCCGAGGTTTTGCGCATGGCCAAGGAAGAGGCCGACGGACTGGGAGACCGCTTCATCGGCGCCGGCGCTATGTTTCTTTCCCTTCATCGTGAGCCATCGGGTTTGTCGGCTCGAATCCTTCGCGAGCTCGGCTTTCGCTACGACCGCACGAAAGAAGCCTACTTGCGCCTGCGAGCCGGCCGCACGGTGGACGACAAAAAAGGCGACAGCAAGTTCGAGACGCTTCAGAAATACACGACCGACCTCACCGACTTGGCAAGAAAGGGTGAGCTCGACCCGGTGGTCGGAAGAGAACAAGAGGTTCGCCGGGTCATTCAGATTCTGTCGCGCCGAAAGAAAAACAATCCGGTTCTCATCGGTGAGCCGGGTGTGGGCAAAACCGTCATCGTGGAAGGACTCGCCCAACGCATCGTCGAGGCCGAAGTTCCGGAAACGCTGCTCAACAAGCGCGTCTTGATGCTGGAAATGAGTGAGGTCGTCGCCGGTTCGAAGTTTCGAGGAGAGTTCGAGGAACGGCTCAAGACCATCAAGGACGAGGTGGTCGCAGCGGCAGGACAAATTATTCTCTTCATCGACGAGCTGCACACGGTGGTGGGCGCCGGTAACCTGGAAGGCGGTCTCGATGCCTCCAACATGTTGAAGAGCGCTCTCGCCCGTGGTCAGCTCCGGTGCATCGGCGCCACGACACTGGAGGACTACAAGAAGCACATCGAAAAGGACAAAGCCCTCGAGCGGAGATTTCAAACCGTCGTCATCAAAGAGCCCGGTGTCGATGACACCTATCGCATTTTGAAAGGGCTCCAACGCCGCTACGAGCTCCACCACGATGTGAGCTTCACCGACGAGTCGCTGTTGTCGGCGGCAAAGTTGTCGGAACGCTATATCACCGATCGCTTTTTGCCCGACAAGGCCTTGGATCTAATCGACGAAGCGGGATCACGCAAGCATCTCGAGCTCGTTTACGCACCGGCGGAGATCCGCAAGCTCAAGCGCGAGCGGGAAAAGGTCACCCTCGAGCAACGACGCTCCTACAACCGCCAAGAGTTCGAAAAGGCGGCGCTTTCTCAGCAGGAGTTGCTTCGCGTGGACGAGGAGTTGAGGAAGAAAGTCTCGGAGTGGAGGGAAGCCCGAACCCCACAAGACTCGACGGTCACGGGCGAGGATATTGCCGAGGTCGTGGCACGTTGGACCGGTATTCCCCTCACGCGGATGCTCGAGACGGAAGCGGACAAGCTCACGCGAATGGAAGACAACATCCATCAGCGCATCATCGGTCAAGTCAATGCGGTCGAAGCGGTATCGAATGCGATCCGTCGTAACCGCGCCGGACTCAAGGGAAAGAAACGCCCCATCGGCTCTTTTATCTTTCTCGGGCCGACCGGGGTGGGAAAGACCGAGTTGGCCAAAGCGCTGGCGGAATTTTTGCTCGATGACGAAGAGCGGCTCATTCGCCTGGATATGAGCGAGTACATGGAGCGTCACTCGGTGTCCAAGCTGATCGGCTCGCCGCCCGGCTACGTGGGGTACGGAGAAGGCGGCCAGCTCACGGAAAAGGTGAGGCGAAACCCTTACACGGTCCTCCTGCTCGACGAGATCGAAAAAGCCCACAGTGACGTCTTCAATCTCCTGCTCCAGATTTTCGACGACGGAAGGCTCACCGACGGCGAGGGGCGTACGGTCAGTTTCGTCAACACGATCATCATCGGGACATCCAATATCGGCAGCGAGGACATCACGCGCGAGTACACCAGCATCGGTTTCGGTAAGGCGGTTCCGAATGTGGAGTACGAGGAGATCAAGAAACGGGTGATGCGTGAAGTGAAAAAGGCCTTCAAGCCGGAGCTGCTCAATCGCATCGACGACCTCATCGTCTTCCACCAGCTCGATCGGCAGCACATCCGACAGATCGTCGAGCTGACCCTACGGGATCTCGAAAGCCGCCTGGCCGAGCAGGGTTTGGCGGTTCAAGTCTCGAACGCCGCCAAGGAAAAGCTGGCCGACGATGGATACGACCCCGTTTACGGAGCCCGTCCCCTCAAGCGAACCGTCGAGACACAGGTCGAAAACGTCTTGGCGCACAAGCTGATCGCCGGGGAGTTTTCGAAGGGCGACTCGGTCCACGTGGACGTCCGCGACGGACACATCGTGTTCGTCCGAGTCACACCCGAGCTTGCCTCTCAACCCATGAACGTCTACCCTAGCAGGGCTCGGGCGAGCCCAACTGAAAACGGAGTCGATCCTCCCGCAATGAGTCGTTATATCCCCACGGTTTGTCTGCTGCTCTTCATCTCTTACGGCTCGACCTCTTGCCGTGCACCCGAGCCGGAGCTTCAACCCGAGCGGCCGAATCTTCTTCTCATCACCATCGAAACTCTTCGAGCCGATCACGTGGGTATCTACGGCTACGAGCGCAACACGACTCCCAATTTCGACCGGTTGGCGAGACAAGGCGCCGTCTTCCGTCACGCCATCGCCCAAGCACCGTTCACCATGCCTTCTCTCGCTACGGTGATGACGGGGCTCACACCACCCGCCCACGGCGTGCGGAACCACCCCGCAACTTTGCGTTCCGAGGTCACGACCCTGGCCGAACACCTGTCACAGGCGGGGTACCGTACCGCCGCAATGACCCGCCATAGCTGGCTCCGGAGAAAATCGGGATTCGACCAGGGCTTCGACGAGTACCACAACAACAAGTTCTCCGCCGGCCTCGATGCGCGAAGCCTCTCCCTCGCCGCCATCGATTGGCTGAGTGCAAACGCCGATGAGCCCTTTTTCTTGTGGATTCACTTTCTCGATCCCCATCTTCCCTATACACCTGGATATCCTTACTCCGTGATGTTTCACCCCGAGCATCAAAAAGACTCCCAAGTCGAGCACTTGTTCTCGATGATCAACCGTCCGAGAGAAGACTTCTTGCCGACTCCCTATGCGGACCTATCGGGTGGGCCTCACTACGACCTCGTTCTCCGTCACTACCCGAAGAGCCCCGTCTTGCTCGACCTCGCACTATGGCGAAAGCCGCGGGGAGACATCTTCTTCGGCAACGTTCACTACTCGCAGGACGATCTGCAGAAAATCCACGACCTTTACGACGGCTCCCTGGCTTACACGGATGACAATTTGGGAAGGATATTGAGAGCACTCGACGAGCTGGGACTCGGCGACACGACGGCCGTCGTCGCCACCGGCGACCACGGAGAAGCGCTCGGAGATCACGATCTTTATTTCACTCACGATTTCACGCTCTATGACGAGGTGCTCCGGGTACCGCTCGCCATCCGCATGCCGGAGACCATTCAACCGGGAACCGTGATCGACCAGCAGGTGCGCCTCATGGACATCGCTCCGACCTTGCTCGCAATCGTTGATCTCGAGCCGCCCCCGGACATGCAGATGGAGGGCGTCAGTCTGAGGCCGCTCCTCGAGGGTCGAACGCTTCCCTATTTGCCGGCTTTTGCAGAGAGCGCTCCTTACCGTCACCAATTCCCCCAACAAAAGCGTGTGTTTTACAAAGGAAACAAGGGAAAGTGGCGCATGGTGCGAACCGAGCGATGGAAACTGATTCTCATTCCCAATCCGGATGGCGACATTGTCGAGCTTTACGATCTCATCTCCGATCCCAGGGAGACGAAAAATCTCTACGATGATTTTCCCGGCGAGGCAGCGAAGCTTTGGCCTCTGCTCCAAGCGTGGCTTCAAACGGATCCGGAAAAGGGACGCCGACCCGAGTGCCGCTGACGAACGCGCGCTGGGGGAGTTCGATCCCGCTACCCGACAGCAACTGGAATTGCTGGGCTATATCCACTAGTCCGCGAATAACTCCGTATTCGAACACAATTCTTGGTTGTTTTTTGCACCTCCCTACGATACACTTAAACGTACGTTCAGAGGCACCAAAATGAATAAGGTTCCCGACATCATTCCCGTCACCGATCTCCGGCAGGACGCAGCCACGATAATCAAGCAAATAAAGAGCTCCAATCAGCCGTTGATTATTACTCAGCGTGGAAGGGCCGCGGCCGTTATGCTCAGCATCAAGGAGTACGAGCAAATCCAGCACAATATGGAGCTTCTTCGTCTCCTCGCGAAAGGAGAGGAAGAGATTCAAGCTGGGGAAGGATTCGATCTCGACACAGTTCTCGCTGAAGCCGACGCTCTTCTAGAACAGGATTGAGTTGAAGGTTCGATTCACAGGTTCTGCTCGTACGCAGTTCCTAGCCGCCATCGCTTACATTCGTAGAGACAAACCCGTTGCAGGCAAAAAATTCCGTAAGAAAGCGGAAACGGTTCTTCGGCGACTGGAGAAGTTTCCAAACTCGGGTCGAGTCATCCCGGAGTTTCCGGAGCTTCCCTATAGAGAAGTCATCGTAAGGCCGTACCGGTTTTTCTATCGCGCCAAAGACAAGACGGTTTGGATTGTGGCCGTCTGGCATGGTGCGCAACTGCCCGACATTCCCAGCGGTTACAAGTAGATCCAGGTAGAAGAAACCAAGCCGGGAGTTGCCTGCTCCGAGGTGGCCGAGAAAATCCACGCGCATCAAGTCGAGCAGGGGATGCAGAACTATATCTATCACCGTCCCGGTCACGGCGTAGGACAAAACTACGAGGGACATCAAGCCCCTTTCATCTCATTAGTCCCTGATCAGTGAAATTAAATGCAAAAAGTAAACAATTTTCCGGGAGCTGACCGCTGAATGCTGACGGCTGACCGCTCGCGGCAAGCCGCGACAACCCTTTTGGTTGCGGCTCTGCCGCGTCAGGGGATCACACCGTCATCGAGGAAGGGATGACCTTTAGCGTCGAGCCGGGTCTTTATGATTCGGAAAGTGGTATCGGAGTCAACCCGAGCGACAGACTGTTGGTCTTGAAGGACAAAGCCGTGCTGATGAGTAACGTCCCTTACTCCAAGGAATGGAGTTTCTTGACGCTGTAAAGCCTGGGGCTGGTGTATAAGCTCAACGCACTTCGATCCAATCCACCCTTACACCGAGGTCCCGAAAGTCGGTGGCGCCGGTGATCCAGTCCGCCGGTCGCCAGGTGCGGGAATCCAATCGAAGGACCGGGTATTCCAGGGCGAGTCCCGCCGTTAGATCTTCCGGCAAAGGGATCGTGTAGGTTTCGAAATCACGGCCAAGGTCCAACGTCGCGAGCGGTTGGTCGTTCAGGAATAGAGACACTTGTGCGTCCGGTGCCGACGGTTCGCGCGGGCCGCCCATTCGGATCTGGAGCTCTCTGCTTTCTTCACCCATCCCGGGAATGAAAACCGACGAATTTCTCTGGCTCCAGCGAAAGCTGACACCGTCTTCTTCCAAATCCTTCTCGTGAAACCAGGCCACCAAAGGATCATCGCTTCCCCCCACGTCAACCCTTTTCAACTTGGGCATGCGTCGAGAGAGCTCGTCCAGATCCACCGCCTTCGACAACGTGAACCGCAAGTGGAAAGGCTCGGCGTGCTTCGGAGGCCGAAGATAAGTGAACTCGTACTTGGTCGTTCCCAGCGCGAAATCCGAAACGTGACGCGTGAAGAAACCGGAGAGACTGATCTTGTAATTGGTGACGAAGTAGATATCCTCGTACCGATCCCTCCACGCTTTCATCAGATCCCCGAGCAGTTTTTTATCCGGCTTCAGCGAATAAAACTCGAGGACGTTTTTTCCCTCGAGCTCCGCGAGGGGAAGCTCGAGCAAGTGCAACCCTTCTTTGCGCGGGAAGATCACCACATCGCGATCGCCCACGTGGCGACCGAGATCTTCGACAAAGTGCAGACTGTCTCGGAACTCGTTGTGACCCCACAACGGTCGGCCATCCATGAAGTAGACGACGAAAACAACGACGCCAATGAGACCCGACGCCCAACGGCCCCAGCGTCCGTTGCCCCGGCGTAGGTGGACCAAGAAGACCGCCATGGCGGTGAAGAAACAAGGAAGGATGACCGGGATGAAACGGCGCATGCAAAAGAAATGATCGTTCGAAACCCGCACCTTGTAAAAGAAAAACAGAGAAAACGTCAGGCCGGCGAGAACGAAGAGACCCGTGCGTCGTTCCTGGCGGTAGAGCAAAATCATCGCACCTGCAATGACCAGCGCCATACCGAGAGGGTAGAGATACCAACTCATGCGCAAGAACGCTTCGGCGTCGTGGGGTGCCGTCCGCGCGCCGTGCCAAACGGGCCGAATGAAATAGGTGTAGCAGGCGAGAAGGAAAACGCCCACGGCAAAGACCACTCTGGCCTTCTCACGATGCACGAGAGAAAAGGCCCGCACGGCCACACGCGGCAACAAGCGATCTACGATGAAAAAACCGACCAGGCCCACAAGAACGAGAACGATGAAGTTCTCGCCGATCCACCGCCAATAGTGGCGGCCGAAAACATTGGAAACGTAAGGCCAACTAAAGATGCGGGCGTGAAAGGCCGCGTGGACCCCGAGCAGAACAAAAGGGATCAGAAAGGCGACTTCGGGTTTGCCCGCTTTTCGGCTCAGTCGCTTCCAGCTCATATAGAGCCCAATGGGAACGATGAAAAGGACGCTGTCCAGTCGCACCAGAAAAGTTGACCCGAGGGCGAATCCGGCGATGAAACCGGCAAGGCTCGAACGATGTTCCTCCATGAAATAAAAGGCCAGAAGTGCTGTGACAAAGAGAAACTGGACCACGATCTCGGCGTTTGGGAAACGGGCGAACCAGATTTGGATCTGAAAAACCGTCATGATGCCCGCGGACCACAGAGCCACTTCGGTACCGAAGAGGCGCCGCACGGCGAGAAAGAAACCCGCGACCGCAAACAGCGCAAAGGTAGGCGTCACGTAAAGCCCGGACTTCATCTGGAAGAGACCGGAAGCGATGCCCATCCATAGAGGGTAAAGGTGTAGCCCCTGCGGCAGGACGAGGCCTGTCTCGGGGCTCTCCATATAGAAACCGAGAAAGCGCGGCTCGGCCCACGGCGCAAGCTCGGCCGAATCTTTGAAGAAAAGAGACTTGGCCTCCGACGGGATGTCCAGGATGAGCGGATCGACGAAGCGGATATTCCCTTCACGTGCAATGTGGAATCCGGTGTTGACATAGACGCCGGGATCCTTGCCGCCGAGCACGTACTCGAAAGGAGGAAAGTACACCACCAGGGCAAATCCCACGAGACAAACGAGCACCACCGCTTCTTCGAGCCCGACCCGTCCGAGGCGGAACGAGAGTCGATTGCGCGCCCCCAGGACAACCCCCAAGACGAGGGCCGCAACGACCGTGGCGACCCGGGCTGGAGAGAAAAGCCCCAGTTCGGCGAGTAGCAAGCCGATCCAACCCGAGACCAAAAGGCTCCCGGCAAAAACGAGAAAGACCTGCTCGCCCAGAGTGAGTCGAGTTTGCTTCCGGCTTCCGCCAATGAGCGCCACGCACACCAGTCCGGGCGTGAGGAAAATGACCAGCGTGCTCAGGAGAGAAGAAACGGAGTCCATCGCCCAGGTCTCAGCGGAAAAAAGCACGAACCGCCTCGGCGACCCGCTCGACTTGCGACTCGTTGAGCTCGGGATAAAGAGGCAAGGAAAGGATCTCCCTTGCCGCTTTTTCGGCCACGGGACAATGGCCCTCCCCGGGACCGGACCCGCGATACGCCGGCTGAAGGTGGGCCGGTACGGGGTAGTGAATGAGTGTTTGGATGCCTTCGGCGGCAAGCGACTCTTGGAGTTCGTCGCGATGGGAAGAGCGGAGAACGAATAAGTGGTGAACCGGCTCGGAACCAGCTTGGGTTTCCACGATGGTGATGGGCGTATCTTTCAACACGTTCCGATAGTGCTCGGCGAGCCTCGTCCGGCGCAGATTCCACTCTGCGAGCCTCGGCAACTTGGCCCGAAGGATGGCGGCTTGAATCTCGTCCAGGCGGCTGTTGAATCCAACCTCCTCATGAACGTAGCGACTGCTCTGGCCGCCGTTACGGAGCCGGCGGAGTCGATCCGCAACCTTCCGGTCATCGGTCGTCACCATGCCGCCGTCACCGAGAGCACCCAGGTTCTTGGTCGGGTAGAAACTGAAGCACCCCGCGTCCCCCCAACTTCCGACGGATCTTCCATTCAGCTTCGCGCCATGTGCCTGGCATGCGTCTTCAATGAGTCGAAGGCCTTTCTCCTTCGCCACCTCTTGTAGATCCGGCAGCTCACAAGGATTGCCGTAGAGGTGAACCGGGAGAATCGCTTTGGTACGTTTCGTCAATCGCCCGCACACCGAGTCGGGGGAGAGGTTCAACGTCTCGGGATCTACATCAGCGAATACCGGCCGGGCCCCAATCCGGCTCACCGCCAGAGCCGTGAAGGTTGCCGTTAAAGGAGACGAGATAACTTCATCGCCGGGCCCAACGCCGCTCGCAAAAAGCGCGAGCGCAATCGCATCCGTGCCGCACCCCACGCCCACCGCATGCGCCGAGCCGACAAAGGCGGCAAACTCTTGTTCGAATGCTTGCAGCTCGGGGCCCAGGATGTACCAGCCGCGGTCGATAACTCGCTGGAATGCGGCCTGGATGTCGGAATCCAAAGATGGGTCTCGGGAATGAAAGTCGGCAAAGGTTACGGGTTGGTTCATGTTTCCGCCGCTTTAAAGATAATGCTCGATGTTCGTCCGATAATATTCGACGCTTCGTGCGAGGCCTTCTTTGAGAGCGACTTTCGGCTCCCATCCGACCAGTTCCCGAATCTTACCGTAGTCCGAGTAGAAATCGCCGATATCGATCCGCTTTCTTTCTTCGGGGAAAGCAACGAGGCGGTAACCGCCACCGCCCTCCGCCACCGACATGAGCGTTTCTACGAACTCGAGCAGACTGACGGGTGGACTCGCACCCAGATTGAAATATTCGCCTTCCGCCTCCGGGGAAACTGCGGTGAGCAGGAACGCTTCGGTCACGTCATCTACGTAGTTGAAGTCCCGTTTTTGGCTTCCATCGCCGAAGAGCTGGATCTCCTCGGCGAGAACCGCTTGGCGAACAAACCAACCTGCGAAACCTTGCCTTGGATGTTTCATGAGCTGACGGGGACCATAGGTGTTGGTCAGGCGGAGACTTGTCGTTCGAAGCCCGTAGACTTCGTGGTAAAGCCGATGGTACATCTCCCCGCTCGCCTTGTTGATACCGTTGACGTCGGTGGGATGGATCGGGTGGTTCTCGTCCGCCGGCAGCTTGACGGGCTTGCCGTAGATCTGTCGCGTTCCGGCATGGACGATACGAACCTCGGGATTTCCCAGGCGGCAGGCTTCGAGGATGGACAACTGGCTGCGACAGTTGATCTCCAAGTCGGTCATGGGATCACGCATGCTGTCCACATGGCTCACCTGGCCGGCGAGATTGAAAAGGTGGTCCTGTCCGCGAAGGAGATATTGCATCCCATTGGCATCCCGGACATCGGCGATGTTGACCCGGAGACTGGACTCGAGTCCCGATATATTGAACAAGTTCCCGCCGTAGTCGGGAATCAAGGAGTCCACCAGCGTGACGTCTGCTCCCAGGCTTACCAGGCGTCGGGCGATATTGCTCCCGATGAATCCTAGTCCACCTGTAATGAGAACCCGCTTACCCTCGAACTGCTGTTGATAGTCGTTGCTCATTGCTTCTCTGGACCGTGCCGGTCCCGGCCAATTCTACACATTGCCGACGGGCGCGGTCGGCGGGATCACGCCGTACTATGTGGATTGTGGTCCGATGCCGGGGTTCTCACGTCATTCCCGTGAGATGTCAGGTGGGTTTTCCGTACCACCAGATCCCACCACAAACCCGACAGGTCCATGAGGGTTCGAGCGACTCGAGAGAAGTTGAAGAACTGGCTCTTTCCATACGCCCGGTGGAAGTGATGGACGGGCACTTCTTTGATGTGAAAGCCGGCGTCTACGACCTTCTTCATCAACTCGACACAGATGACCCCGCTCGATTTGGTCAGCTCGACTCGGTCGAATACGCTTCTTCGAAGCAGGCGAAAATCACAATCCACGTCGCGCAACGGGATGCCGAAGGTTTGGCGGACCGTCCAGTGATAGAGACGTCCGATGATGATCCGGTGCAAGGGATCGGATCGGCCGATTTTGTACCCGTTGACGAAGTCTACATCGTCACCCCACTCTGCGTAGAGCTCGGTGAGCTCCCGCGGATCGTATTGAGCATCCCCGTCGGTGTAGAAGATGAGCTCTTTGGTCGCAGAGGAAAAGCCGGTGCGAAGCGCCCCCCCGTAGCCGCGATTCTCGGGGTGATGGATAACCTTCAGCTCGGGAAACACACTTTCGAGCTCGGCGAGCACCTCCGCCGTGTGATCCCGGCTCCCGTCGTTGATCACGATGATCTCGTAATCGTCGGTCAACTCGCGGACCGCTCGGCGGACGGCGACCACCATGCTGGCAATCGTGCCCGCATCGTTGTAGGCCGGAAAGAAAACGGTGATGCCGTGACTCGGTGAGCTCATTCGAGGATAGCGACCTCTAATAGGACTTGCCGGGAGCCCGCGGAAAAATCGGGCACCCTCGACGATGTTCGAATCGGTGAGGATACTATGGGGCTGAGAAGTTGTCAAAGCACTCAAGAACTCGAGAACTCAAGAACCCAGCCGTGGAGCTCGGCGCTTTGCGCCTCGGTCAATTCATAAATCCTGATGATGACGGCGGGCTTTTCCCGAGCGGAGTCGGTTGGCTGATTGGTCAATCCGCGCCCGACGTAGGAGGGGAAGCCGTCCTCCTGCTTCCATTCCGAGTTCTTGAGTCCTTGGGTTCTCGAGTTCTCTCCTTTACGCGATTTGCCACACTCAACCCCCAAGAGGTAGGCTTGCCCATCACTGGTCTCTTCATGTCGGGAACCCTATACGTCGTGGCAACTCCCATCGGGAACTTGGACGACCTGTCCCCTCGTGGTGTCGAAGTGCTACGTCGCGTTAGCGTCATTGCCTGCGAAGACACGCGCGTGACAGCCAAACTGCTGTCCCGTCACGGGATCCGAGCACGCACCGTCAGCTATCACGAGCACAACGAAAAGCACCGCGCCACCGAGCTCGTTCAGAAGCTCGAGCAAGGGCAGGACGTAGCCCTGGTGTCAGACGCCGGCACACCTTGCGTTTCCGATCCAGGCTACCGAGTGGTCCACGAAGCGCGTCGCAAGGGATTGACCGTACGCACGGTGCCGGGCCCGAGCGCCGCTCTTGCCGCGCTGGCGGTCTCGGGGCTCCCCACATCGAGCTTTTGCTTCCTCGGATTTCTTCCCACCCGAAAGGCGGCACGAAACAAAGCCATCGAGGAGATCGCAATCTCGCCCCACACAACCGTGATCTTCGAGTCCGCAAGGCGAGCGGCGACACTTCTGAATCAGCTCGCGGAAAACCTAGGATCCCGCCCCGCATTTGTGGCCCGCGAGATGACCAAGATACACGAGGAGCACCGGTCCGGTCCGTTGCCGGAGCTCGTCGATTGGGCGAGAGACAAGTCGCTACGCGGCGAGTTGACCCTCGTGATCGCGCCCCCCGAAAAACAACCTCCAATACTGCCCGAAAGGCGTGAAATTCACGATCGGTTCTCCCGTCTCACGAGCCAAGGGTTGACCCGGCGGGAGGCCGTCAAAGCCTTGGCCCGGGAGCTCCGGCAACCGTCCCGTCAAATCTACCGCGAAATACTGAACTTCGAGACCGAAACAGGAGCAAAAGATGAGAACTCTTGACGCCATGGCTCAAGGCGGCTTTGAGCAGGTCATCGCCCTGAACGATCCCTCTTGCGGATTGACCGGCTTCATCGTCATCCACGATACGACACGTGGACCGGCGGCGGGCGGTATTCGTCTTTACCCTTACCCGAACGAAGACGAGGCACTGGCGGATGGGTTCAGACTCGCCCGTTCCATGACGTTGAAGTCCGCCGCCGCCGATCTCACCGTGGGCGGAGGAAAGATCGTCTTGATCGAGCACTCCGACCTGATACGCAAGGAGGCGCTACGCGCGGTTGGGCAAACTATCCAGAGCCTGGGTGGCCGCTTCCTGGCTGGACGAGATGTGGGGTTGCCGGTAGAGCAAGGAGAATGGGTCCGGAGCGAAACCGCCTACATGGTGGATGAGACCGAGACCGGCGTAGGCGACTTGAATCGTGCAACAGCTCGAGGTGTAGAAGCGGGGGCCCGGGCCGCCCTTCGTTTTCGACACGGTACCGCCGACTGGAAAGGGACTCGAGTCGCCGTGCAGGGCGCGGGAGGCGTGGGCCGATGGTTGGCGAAAATACTGGCGGCGGAGGGAGCCGAGATCACCGTGTCCGATCCACAGGAATCGAGGCTCGAACAGTTGGCTCGGGAGATCGACTTCCACGTCGTCCACCCCGATGAAATATACGCGGCCGACAGCGACGTATTCTGCCCTTGCGCTGTCGGCGGGACACTGAACGAAACAACCCTCGACAAACTCGCGGCTCAGATCGTGGCCGGCTCTGCGAACAACGTTCTCGCCGAGCCAAATGTCGGAAGGAGTCTGTTTCAACGCGGCGTGGCGTATGCTCCGGACTACCTTGTGAATGCGGGCGCCCTGATTCAAGGAATTCGGTTTCTGTTCGCCGGTGAACGTGAGAGCTCGGATGCCATCCGCGGCATCGGGGACAAGACCTTCCGGATCCTCGAAAAGGCTAAAGTCGAAGGTGTCCCGCCCGAGGTCATCCTCGATCGGGACACGCGCTCTCTTATCAAGTCTCAAAAAAGCTGGCGCGACTGGACCTGGCCGGAATCGGTTTAGATGCGGGAGAGAACCCTGAACTCTGAACTCAGGACTCAAGAATTGGAATATGGAGGGCGGCTTCTACCTTCGACGAGGTTGGTCGCCGCCGACATCAGGATTCTTCCCCGCCCGAGCCCGTGCTCCAGCCCAAGCCCGACGTCGGTACTGGCGACAGGACCTCTAAAACCCACGACGAGTTTGACCGAAATTTTCTCGAGACCTATAATCATGGTTCTCGCCCATCGAACCGATGGCATCCATACGTTGTTTGGTGACAAACAGCCGATTCCCCCAACCATCGCCACGGCTCGGGGACGCGACCGGAAGCCAATCGTGAACTAGGAGGTTTCATGTCGCCGAAAAAGACTGCTGCACGATCGAACCGCGCCGGAAAGAAGAAGTCCGCTCGGGGCTCGGAAGAAGCCGCACTCTACACAAAGGCCGTCGAGGCCTACGAGCGCGCCGTTAAAACCTTGCACAAAGGAGATCTGGAGCGCGCTCGAGGTCAGTTTGAAACGATCACATCCAATTACGCCAATGAAACCGAGCTCGCCGATCGTGCTCGGGCCCATCTCGACGTATGTGAGCGACAGTTACAGAAAGGCAAGACGTTCAGACCGAAGGACTTCGAAAGCTCCGTGACATACGGTGTGTTCCTCCACAATCAAGGCGATTTTCAAGGTGCAGTCGAGTCTTTAGCTAAGGCCGTTGAGATAAATTCCAAGAGCGACCACGCTAACTACTGCTTGGCGGCGGCTTACGCACGTATCGGGGACAACCGCGGTGCGGTCCGTCACCTGAAACGCGCCATCGGCTCGGACCCCTACAATCGTGTCCTCGCCATGACGGATAAAGATTTCGATTCCATGAGAAGCGATCCCACCCTCGCTCAAATTTTGTCGGAGGAAGAGGCTCCCGGCCCGAAGCCGTGATTTACGGTCTGCGCGTTGTCGCCATCGGTGGTGGAACCGGCTTGGCTACTATACTTGCCGGTTTGAAGCATTGTGTCTACCCATCGTTGCCGGGACATCGTAGGGCTGTAGGCACCTTTCCTTCCGATGATGGCGAGCACCACGATGTCTATTTCGCCGACCTTTCGGCGGTGGTAACGGTCGCCGACGACGGAGGAAGCTCGGGCCGGCTTCGTGACGAGCTTCAGATGCCCCCACCAGGCGACATTCGCAATTGTCTCGTCGCCCTATCGATCGATGAGTCACTCCTGTCTTCTCTGTTTCAATATCGTTTCGGCGGCAGCGGGGGGCTGGGTGGCCACAACTTCGGAAACATCTTTCTCGCGGCCCTGAACGCCATCACCGGCGATTTCTACGAGGCCGTGCGCGCCGCAAGCCAAGTGCTTTCTATCGAGGGGCGCATCTTCCCCTCGACCACAAAAAGTGTCTCCCTGGTCGCCGAGCTCGAAGACCACAGTACCGTGCGTGGGGAAACCGCGATTTCGGGCACATCGTGCGCCATCAAAAAGATCTCGCTCGATCCTCCCGACTGTCCGGCTCTTCAAGATTCGCTTCAGGCGCTCGAGGCGGCGGACCTCATCTTGCTCGGTCCGGGCTCCCTGTACACCAGCGTTTTGCCCAATCTCCTGGTTCCGGGGGTGGCGGACGCGATTGCCCGCTCCAGTGGCCTCGTCGTTTACCTCTGCAATATCATGACCCAACCGGGTGAAACGACTCGATTCGGTCTCCTGGAGCATGTTCGGGCCCTACTCCAGCACTGCCCCGATTTACCACTGTCTTTTGTCCTCGCGAATCGAACGCCGGTGCCTCAGGACATCCTCGTTCGGTACCAGAAGGAAGGTGCAGAGCAGGTTCCGGTCGATCCCCGAACCATTGTCAGCGGTTTGCCTTGCCCTCTCGTATTGGAAGACCTGCTGGCTGCGGGCGAGGTCGTTCGCCACGATGGAGCCAAAACGGCGCGCGCACTGCAGTCGCTCTTTCACCGCGTTCGGCTCCGTTCTTCGATTCTCTAGCGGACCATGACCTCGGCTGAAACTTTGTGGCGGGCCGTGATAAACTTTAACCTTCGACGCTGGCGGGACGTCCCAGCCCTCCCGTGGAGGCATTCTGGACGGTGGCTCTAGAATATTTCTTTGGGATAATGGAGACGTACCATGAGCTCGAAAATCACCGTAGTTCTTTGGCAGTCGTCGGATAGAACCGACTTTCAACTCTTCGGACGCCCGTTGTGGCAATCGGGCCTTTCCGCCATCCGGAAACTTCGACCTCAACGAATCCTCCTCGTTTCTCGGCACAAGGAAGATATGGAGGATATCGATGATGTCGAGGTCGTCGTCCCGGAACGGCTTCCCGACGTATTGCGTCGCTCGAGGAACAAAGTTCTCTTGCTTTCTTCGGAGCTCGCCTGCATTCAACCGCGAACGCTCCGCCGCTTGATAACAAGTGCAAAGGGCAATCGATGTCTCGCTGCATTGGGACGAACAGACCATCATGCCGCGGCGTTTTGTTCGACGACGCAAGAGGTCTATCGAGCGCTCAACGACCCCGCGACCGAGGGCGGACTCGATTCGCTCCTGTCGTGCCTGAAGCCCGCGACGGCTGTCCAGGTCTCGTCCGAGGAGCTCATCCGAGTCCGAACACATGCAGATTGGAGCCTGGCCGTAAGAGCTCTTCGCCGCCGAAAGGCGGAGAATTTGCTTGCCTCCGGCGTCTTCATCGAAGATCCATCGAACGTTCACATCGACCCCCAGGTCCGAGTGGGGAGGGGCTCGCGGATCGGTGGGTGGGTCGTCATCGAGGGTGAGAGCCGTCTCGGCGCAAACTGCGAGATTGGACCCTTCACTCACATTGTCGATTCCGATGTAGGCCCGGGAACCATCTTTCTCGACCATTGTTTCATCCGCTCGAGCCGAATTGGAAAGCAGGCACAACTCGGACCGTTTACCCACGTGAGGCCCGAGTCTGTGATCGGAAACCAAGCCAAAGTAGGTAACTTCGTGGAGCTGAAGAAGACCACCTTGGGACGAGGCGCCAAGGCCCCGCACCTGACCTACCTTGGAGACGCTACCGTCGGCGGTGGAGCCAACATAGGAGCGGGAACCATCACCTGCAACTACGACGGCCAGTCGAAGCACCAGACCATCATCGGCGACGGGGCTTTTATCGGCAGTGATGTCCAACTCGTTGCCCCGGTTCGCGTCGGTAAAGGTGCCTATGTAGCTGCGGGTTCCTGTATCGTGGAAGACGTGCCCGCGCAATCGCTCGCTCTGGCACGGAGTCGCCAGGTGGTCAAACGAGGTTGGGTAAACCGCCAAAATAGCAAAAAAAAGAAATCTTGAGTTTAGAGGAACGCAGCTTTTTTCGTCTTCCCCTATAGACGAATGTTGAACACAATGTTTACCGTCTGAGCAAGGAAGTGTCCTATGTGTGGGATCATTGGTTACGTTGGCTCGAAACCACCCGTCGATGTGCTCTTGGCCGGCTTAAAACGACTCGAGTATCGCGGTTACGACTCGGCCGGGATTGCCACTGCCAGCGGCGGTCAACTCCACCTGCTTCGTTCCCAAGGAAAGCTCGAGAACCTGGAACGCCAGGTGGCCTCGAAACCCCTCGAGGGGACCTACGGCCTCGGCCACACCCGCTGGGCCACCCATGGGCGACCCAACGAAGAAAACGCTCACCCCCATCGAGACTGCACTGGAACGCTGGTGGTGGTTCACAACGGCATCATTGAGAACTATCTGGAGCTGAAGGCAAGCCTTGCCGCTGAAGGTCATCGTTTCGTCACCGAGACCGACACCGAGATCATCGCACATCTGGTCGAGAAGCATCTCACCAACAGCTTGGTACAAGCCGTTTTGAGTGCGCTAAAAGAGCTCGAGGGAGTCTTTGCCTTTGCGGCTCTATCCGCCCAAGAGCCGGACACGATCGTCGCTGCCAGAAACGGACCGCCCCTCGTTGTAGGAATCGGTGACGGAGAAACCTTCCTCGCTTCGGATATCCCGGCATTCCTTTCCCATACCCGCTCGGTGGTTCTCATCGATGACGGCGAAGTGGCCGTTTTGTCGCCGGGAGGATTGCGCGTGTTGAACCACCAGGGCGAAGAGCTCCCTCACGAGACCACCCGTATCACTTGGGATCCCATTCAAGTTGAAAAACAGGGATTCAAGCATTTCATGCTGAAGGAGATCTACGAACAACCGCGGGCGGTACGCGACACCTTGTTGGGTCGCTATTCTCTGGATACTGGGCGGATCCACCTCGAGGAGATCGGACTCGAGGACGAGTTCCTGAAGAGGCTACGGAAGGTCTCGCTCATCGCCTGCGGAACGAGCTGGCACGCGGCTCTCGTGGGCAAGTTTATGATCGAGGAAATGGCCCGATTGCCGGTGGAGGTCGATGTCGCTTCGGAGTTTCGATATCGCAATCCGATCCTCGGTTCGGACGATCTCGTGGTCGGAATCACTCAGTCTGGCGAAACGGCCGACACACTGGCGGCACTCAAGGCCACAAAGGAAGACGGGGCGACCACACTCACCATTTGTAACGTGCTGGGCAGCATGGCAACACGCGTCTCGGATGGAACTCTCTATACCCACGCTGGACCGGAGATTGGCGTCGCCTCCACGAAGACCTTCACCTCCCAGCTCGTGGCCCTCTACCTCCTAGCGCTCCAACTCGCTCAAGCGCAGGGCCGTTTGTCCTCGGAAGAAGGGCAAGAGCGTCTCGCCGACCTTGCTCGTTCCGCCCACTGGATGGAGGAAGCCCTGGGTTTGTCTGCCGAGCTCGAGTCCATTGCACGCGAGTTTCACCTGGCTTCTAATTTCCTTTACCTCGGGCGGGGAGCTCTCTATCCCATCGCCCTCGAAGGAGCACTCAAGCTCAAGGAGCTCTCCTACATACACGCTGAGGGTTACCCCGCGGGGGAAATGAAACATGGCCCGATCGCCCTCATCGACGAGCGCATGCCCGTCGTGGCCTTGGCGCTTTCCGGACCGCTTTTCGAAAAGATGTCGAACAATATCCAGGAAGCCAAGGCTCGCGGCGCGCGAATCATTGCCATGGCGACCGAGGGCGACAAGCGTTTGGAGGGAATCCTCGATGATCGAGACCATCTGGTGACCTTGCCCGTGCACCCCGAAGCGGTCTCCCCTCTGGTTGCAGTCCTTCCGCTTCAGCTTCTCGCGTATCATATAGCCGTCGCTCGCGGCTGCGACGTGGATCAGCCGCGCAACCTGGCCAAGTCGGTGACCGTTGAATAACAAGAATCAAGACATCTACCGGAGACGCACTTTTAGATTCATTGAACGCGCGACAGCGCGAGGCGGTGACGGCACCTGAAGGACCGCTATTGGTCCTCGCCGGCGCCGGCTCGGGCAAGACCCGTGCGATCGCCCACCGCATCGCCTACCTCATACGTGAGAGGAGAGTCTCCCCTTGGACGATACTCGCTCTCACCTTCACGAACAAAGCCGCGGGAGAGATGCGACATCGCGTGTCCACCCTCGTAGGCGAAGCTGCCCCCGACCTATGGGTACTCACGTTTCACGCACTGGGACTGCGCTTGTTGCGCCGTTTCGGTACCGACATCGGTCTAACAGCGGGCTTTGCCGTTTTCGACGAAGAAGACCGCCGTGGCCTCATTCGGCGCTCCGTTCGTGAGCTCGGGCTTCTCGAGAAGCACTACCCTGTGTGGAAAGTGGCGTCGGCGGTTTCGGCACGCAAAAACGCCGCTTATTCGTCCGACAGCTACCAAAAGTGGCAGGCGCGCCCCGACCGCGCCGTCCTCGATAAAATCGCGGAACGATACCAGGGCTTACTCGACGAAGAGGGAGGGCTCGATTTCGATGACCTTCTCATCCGCTCGGTGGAGTTGCTCGAGTGCTCCGAAGCCGCGCGCGGACTCGCCGACCGACGCTTTAAGAACGTCCTCGTGGACGAGTACCAAGACACCAACCGCGTTCAGTATCGGATGCTGAGGTTGCTCGCACCACACGGCAATCTGTTCGTAGTAGGAGACGAGGATCAGTCGATCTACAACTTCCGGGGCGCCGATCTCAGAAACATCCTGGATTTCGAGCGAGATTTCCCCGAAGCTCAGGTCGTGAAGCTCGAGGACAACTATCGCTCGACGGGAGCCATTCTCGAGGTCGCCGGCGCACTCATCGCAAACAACCGAGAACGGAAGGGAAAACGGCTAATCCCCCAGTTGGAAACCGGCACCCGCCCGAGGGTCTTCGAAGCCGAAGACGAGGTCAACGAAGCGGGATTCGTCGCCAGCCGCATCCAGGACGTTCGAAAGCAAAACGACTCCACACGGATCGCGGTTCTGTACCGGACCAATGCTCAATCACGAGCTTTCGAAGAAGAGTTCGTCTCCCGCGGTATTCCGCACCTGTTGGTCGGTGGACAGCGCTTTTACGAAAGGAAAGAGATCAAGGACGCGCTGGCCTACCTACGGTTGCTCTTGAATCCTCACGACAATGTCAGTTTTCTCCGGGTCGTCAATGTGCCCGTGAGAGGTATCGGTGGCGCCAGCATCGCCCTCATCCAACGTGCCGCCACAGAAAAAAAATCCTCTCTTTGGGACGCTGCCCGTGAGCTCGTTCAGGATGGCTCCTTACCGGCGCGAGCTCAAAAGGGTCTCGGGTCGTTTCAAGAGCTGGTCGAGAAACTGACCACGTTGAAAGATCGGTTGTCCCCGGCCGAGCTCGTTCGACAAGACGATCTCGAAGACCGAGCTGCCGACGTCATTCGAAAAGGAAAGCCCCGCCGGGCGACAGACAAGACTCGAGAATTTGAGCCAGCTCGTCGTCGCAGCGACCGACTACCAAGCACGAGAAGAGGATATTTCACTTGCCGGTTTTCTCGACGGTGTGAGTCTTTTAACCGACCTCGACAACGTCAAAGCTGATGTTCCCTGCCTTCTCATGACGTTGCACGCCGCAAAGGGTCTGGAGTTCGACTCCGTTTTTCTCGCCGGACTCGAAGAGGGTCTGTTTCCTCACACTTTGTCGATCGGAAACCCGCGATCGGTCGAGGAAGAACGGCGGCTCTGCTATGTCGGGATGACGCGGGCTCGTGCCCAATTGACATTGACTTATGCGCGTTCTCGACGGGCGGCGCTACAACAAGCCGACCGATCCCCTTCCCGTTTCCTCGACGAGATTCCGGTGGAGCTTCTCGACTGGAACCGGAGAAGCGGGCCGCCCCATCGCAGCCCGCACTTTCGAGCGCGACAGAACGCGTACAGGAAGGGGAGTGGTCGTGAAACATCCTCTTTTTGGTGAAGGAACGGTTGTGGAAGCCGACCCGAGCGGACGCGACGAAAAAGTCACGGTCGTTTTCCGGTCGGCGGGACGGAAAAAGCTCGTCCCTCGCTTCGCGAACCTGGAGATCTCTCTGCTGGAACACGACCGAGAACACCTCGCCCACGATGGTGAATGAATACAAAAGAATCAGAAGACGTCCCCTGCGCCAAGGCTTCCGCCTTCCATGGCCTTCGGCGGACAGGACGGAGATCCGTCGATTCGATGGTTCAAATTTCCGGAACACTAAGGCGGCACTTACCAGCAGGGCGTCTTCTGCCGCCGTCTGCCGGATTCAATTAGGAGGTAGCCGTTATGCTTCGAAACCGAATCTTGTTCGTCGCCATTGTTGCTCTGTGTCGCGACTTCACTCCCATCCCCGCGTCTCGAAGGCCAAGAAGCCCGCCGGCGTTGGGAGCGGATGTGCCAAATTCGTAAAGACAAGTTCGACCTGGTCTCTGCCCGAAGTCATGCGGGAAAACCGCATCGACATGTGGATCACCGTCGTCCGGGAAGGCGACTACGGGCCGCTCTACGAGGATCTGGGGCGGGGCTATCCCGGCAGCATCGGTTACTACATTTTCACGGATCGCGGCGGCGACCGGATCGAGCGCCATGCTTATGGCGTGGGCGGCTACATGCTCGAGGCATGCGTGGGCGCCTACGACAAAGTGAAAGGGAGTATCGATCTCGCCGCTTTCGCTGCCGGAGCGGGACCCGAAACGAATCGGCGTGAACATGTCGAAGAATATCGGGGCGGCCGATGGATTGTCCCACACCAGCTACCAGCATCTGGTCGAAGCACTCGGAGAGACCTACGGTTCGAGACTCGTCTCGGCTGAAAAGCTCGTGTCCGATTTTCGCTCCCGCCGAACGGTCACGGAGATCGCCGCCTTCGCAGAGGCCGGTGAGATGTCTCGGGAAATCGCTGAACGGGCCTTTTCCAACGAGGTCATCACACCGGGAATGACCGACACTGGAGGACGTGTCCTGGTGGATCTCGGACGAGCTTCTGAAACGAGGTCTCGACTCCTCCTTCGACATGCCCTCGATCTACATCACCGGCCCGGACGGTATCGAGGCCATCTCCATCGGCCCGGATCATCCAAAGGCGGTGATCTCCTGATGATTGACTGGGGCGTCGGATTCCTGAACCTGTACGTTGACATGAAACGGATGGCCTACGTGCTGCGCGAGGGAGAGACCGAGCTGCCCGAAGGATTCCAATACGCCTTCGATCAGGGTCGTAAGGTTCGTGACGTTATTCGTAAGAACATCAAACCGGGTCGAACCGCTGAAGAAACGCTCGATATTCTCAACCAGAAGATCGCCGAGGCCGGATTTCATATCATGGAGGAGTTCAACAAAATCTCCGGGGTCGACAAAACGGAGGTGATGATCGGCTGCCACTCGGTGGGGAACACGGGCCACGGAATCGGCCCCTCTATCGCCTGGTTCAATCCACAGCGGCTCACTTTCGAGATCAAGCCGACCAACATTTTCGCCATCGAGCTCTTCGCCTATACCGCCGTCGAAGAATGGGGAGGCAAAAAGCTACGGGTTCCCCTCGAAGACGACGCTATCGTCACCGAACGAGGCGTCGAATGGCTTTATCCGATCAACGAAAGAGTCCTGTTGATCAAATAACCCGCGAGGAAAGAGAAGATGAAGACGAGCATCTTGTCCGTGATGGTTTCTCTCTGCTTTACCTCCTTGGCAAATGCAGAAGAAAAATACCCCACGAAATTCTCGAAGGAGCTCGCGGACACACCGGTGGTTCGATCCGCTCTTGCCTATGTCGAAGAGCATTTCGATGCGCAAGTCGAAGAATGGATTCGGATCACCGAGATTCCGGCTCCATCCCGGGAAGAGGATCGTCGCGCAGCCCACCTCGAAGCTCGCCTCGAGATGTTGGGCCTCGAGGTCGATACAGATTCCATCGGTAACGTCGTCGGTTTTATGAAGGGCACCGGAGGCGGGCCGACAGTGGTCTTCGCAGCACATCTTGATACGGTCCATCCGATGGACACGGACGTTACGGTCCGCAGACAAGGCGGAGAGCTCCACGCCCCCGGGATTTACGACAACAGTGCCTCCGTGTCCAATATGCTCGCTGCGGTTCGAGCTCTCCACGCGTCGGGATTGAAGACTAAGAGGCGATGTGTACTTTATCGGTACGGTTCAGGAGGAGCTCGGCCTCAAAGGAATGATCCACTGGCTGGACGAAAATCCCGGGGTCGCCGACATGCTGGTCGGAATGGACGGCGGTTTGGGCCCCGTGAGTTACGGCGCACTGGGAATCTACTGGTCGGAGATGCATTTTCATGGGGAGGGGGCGCACACTCTGTCTTCACGCGGTAAGCCCCACCCGGCCCGCGCGGCGGCTGACTGCATCACCGGCATCTACGAGATCCCGCTCCCGCCTCCCGGTCCGGCCTCGGCGGTTTACAACGTAGGTAAGATTCAAGGCGGTCTCGTAGTCAACGCCATTCCGCAGGATGTTCGATTGACGGTTCGACCTTCGTACGGTTGACGCCGAGCTTCTGTCGAACCTGGATGCAAAGATCGTCGAGACATGCATGAAGGCTGCGGAAAACCACCGCGTACTGTTCGAGCGTAAACTCATCCAACGTATGGAAGCCGGTGGAACGCCGGAGCAACTCGCCCCACGTCGCTCTCATCCCATCGTACAAACCGCTGTGGACGTTCTGGAGTACTTGGGAGTAGATCTCCCTGAAGACCGCAAAGCGGTGGCGAGTGGCTCGACCGACGCGAATGCGGGTGTACTTCGCGGTATCCCCTCCGTTGCCGTCGGACGGGGCCGCGGAGGCAAGCAGCACACCCTTGCCGAATGGGCGGAGACAGAAAGTGCCCGCGTCGCGACGCAACAGATCGTCTTGCTCGTGGCGGCGCTGGCCGAGCTCGATCATCGTCCTGACTAGTTCAAAGAGGTGATTTTATGAACGACGCTATGACTTCGTTTCTTCTTGTCGTGACACTAGGCCTCGTTGTTGCCGCATCTCACGCGAGCCCACCGGAAGGTCAAGCCGCCGAGCCGGAAGCGATCTCTCTTTTTGGCAAGCCGCTTTACCCGATGGAGCTCAGCCCAGAGCAGAAAGCAGGACTAGAGAAAAACCTAGCCGAGGCCAAAGCGGAACTTGAAAAAGATCCGGGAAATCCGGACGGAATTATTTGGGTCGGCCGCAGGCTCGCCTACTTGGGGCGTTATCGAGAAGCTATCGATGCGTTCAGCAAGGGTATCGAGATGCATCCGGAAAACTACAGGCTTTATAGACACCGCGGGCATCGCTATATCACCATACGTCAATTCGATAAGGCGGTGGCAGACCTGGAAAAAGCCGCTTCCTTGACCAAGGCTGTGCCCGACGAAATCGAGCAGGATGGAGCACCCAACGCGGCCGGGGTTCCGCGGAGCACATCGCACTCCAACATCTGGTATCACTTGGGACTTGCGTACTACCTCCAGGGGGACTTCGACAATGCGTTGCGCAGTTACAAGGTGTGCATGGACTTTTCGAAACTCAACGACGACATGCTCGTCGCAACGGCTGATTGGCTCTACATGACCTACCGGCGTCTGGGCCGGGAGGAAGATGCTCGAGCGGTTCTCGATCTCATCTCCGACGACATGGATATTCTCGAAAACTCGGCTTACCACCAGCGCCTCTTGATGTACAAAGGCATGGTCGAGCCGGACTTCTGATGAGCGCCTCGGGCATGACCGAGCTCAACCTGCTCACTCAGGGCTATGGTGTCGCCAACTGGTACTACGTGAACGGCGACCAGGTTCGAGCCAAGGCTTTGCTGGAAAAGATCCTAGAAGGAAGCTATTGGCCGGCCTTCGGCTACATCGCTGCTGAAGCGGACCTCAAGCGCTGGTCCTCAAACTGAGTTATTAACACCGAAAGAGAAAACGCAAAGGCGCTAAGGCGCAAAGACGCCAAGCGGAAAGTGGCTGCCGCTGTGAAGAGCTTGGCCTGACAAATCGCGAGACGACTTATTTTTCTTCCCGTCTAAACCGCACTTTGCGACTCTGCGTCTCCGCGACTTGGCGTTGATTCTTCTCTTCATTAGATTTCTTCGATGGCCGTGATGATCCACCGGGAAGGCGGCCGGAACTCCGTCTCACGGTTGAAGAGATCGTATTTGCGCATCGTGAAAAGGTACGACGTTTCCCCGGTCTCCGACGTCATCACCTTCAGTAAAACATCTTTGATGACAATCTCGCCTCTTAGTCGATCGATCTCCTCGGCGCTCATTAAAGACATCTTGGCGAGCATGGTTTCCCGATCGATGGCCTGACGGATATTTTGTCGTCTTGAATACAGATCCTCGTACCTCTCTCGAAAGCGCTCAAACTCCGCCTGAATCTCACCCCATTCTCCCCGGAAACGGTATTCGGGCTGCTCATCGAGTCGGTCTCGAATCATCTCGAACTCCTTGAGATGTCTCTTACGAAACTCGCTGAACTCGACGAACTGCTGTTCCACTTCGTCTTCAGCCTCGATGGCCCGACGCCTGAGCTCGGCGAGACGAAAGGGCTCGCGCGCCTCGGGTCGAACCTCGATAACTTCCCAGGAATCGACTGGTCCGGAAAATCCTACGACGGACATTCCCGCCAAAGTGACGTGGTCTCCACTCCGAACAGCGGCAAAGAACTTCGTGAGAAACTCCTCTTCCGGCCCACGGCAGGTCAGAACGAGGAGGCTCGTGGAAATCGCCAGACAGAAGTGGATTCGCCTCATCGGTCTCTCAGAGAACTCGTCGTAGACGCTCAGCGTCGCTTGGTTCTTTTTCCTCGCCCCCAGCTGATGTTTCTTTGAAGCTCCTCGAGAGTTGCCTGAGAGTCGATCCTTCCGTCATCGAGCGGCTTGCTGTCCTGCTCCCGGCGTGTTAGACGAGCTCTTCGGTCCAAGATCTCCGGGTCGTCGGGAAACTCTCGATCCGCTCGTTCGAGACAGGCTTCGCCTTCATCGTATCGGTCCAACGCGAGATGAACTTCCGCCGCAAACAACAGGGCCCGTCGTTGACTCACCGGCTGGTCCGATTCTCGAGAGCAGGGCCTCGACAGCCGCCAGAGATTCTTCCTCACGGCCCAGAAAAGCGCTGATATGAGCCAACCGGATGTACGCCCGGTCGGACAACTCGTCATAGGCATGCTCATCAATGACGCGGCCGTATCCCTCGACGGCCGTCGTCATCTCGTCAAGTTCATAATAGTAATCGGCAATAGCAAGTTGTATCTCTTTCTTATCCCGACCCGCATACTCATCCAAAAGCTGCTCGTAGGCGCGGATAGCTCTTCGGAGCTCTCCCTGCTCGTCTCCATAGATACGAGCAAGCATGCGGCGAGCATCTTTCGCCGACGGGCTCTGAGGATAGTCGCTTTTCACTTCTCGAAAGATTCTCTTTGCTGCTTCCACGTCGCGGAGCTCGAGGAAATAGATGACGCCGACCTCGTAGAGCGCGCGAGGCGCTTCGGGAGAGGATGGGTTTCCGAGCACGATTTCGTTGTAATGGCGAATCGCCTCGCGATACTCTCCACGACCCATCGCCTGACGGCCGGCGACGAGCCTTTGTTCGTCCGACAAGCGGCAACCGACCCATGCCGATAAACCCACCAGCAGGCCCGTCCAGAGAAAAACAGCCCGGACCCTTGACATCCTAGTCGTCACCTCCAGGTTTAGGTTCGGATTCCTCTTCCTGTTTCTCCGGAAGTTTTGCGACGGCCACCACTTGGTCATCCTCATCGAGCTGGATGACGCGTACTCCTTGGGTCGCTCGTCCGAAGACACCGATTCCGTTGACCCGAAGACGAAGCAACATGCCCTTGGACGTGATGACCATGACCTCGTCTTTGTCTCGAACGACATGAACGGCGGTGACTTTCCCGTTTCGAGACGATGTTCGGATATTGATGATTCCCTTTCCGCCTCGGCTCTGGAGCCGGTACGCTTCGATCAGTGTCCGTTTCCCGTATCCATTTTCCGTTACGGAGAGGACGAATTCACCTTTCTCGAGTAAGGACATACCGACAACCTCGTCTTCCGGAGCGAGACTGATCCCCTTGACGCCGAGCGCGGTGCGGCCCATAGAACGGACGTCCGTCTCCGGAAAACGAATCGCGGAGCCTTTACGACTTGCCAAAATCGCTTCATCATCACCGTCTGTTATGGTTGCTGCTATGACCGAATCGTTGGGGTCGATTCCCATAGCGATAATTCCCCTCGATTTCAGATTGGAATAGGCCGAAAGAGGCGTTTTCTTGACTTTGCCGCTACGGGTCGCCATCAAAACGTAACGATCGTCGGCAAACTCGCGTACCGCGCAAACCGCGGCGAGCTTTTCTTCAGGCCGCATGTTAACGAGATTGACGATGGCCTTTCCCTTTCCAGTCGTTCCGACGTCGGGAATCTCGTGGACCTTTCGCCAATATACGCGTCCGCGATCGGTAAAAATGAGAATATAGCTGTGCGTCGAGGCGATGAAGAGATGGTTGACGAAATCTTCCTCACGGGTGCGCATTCCGATACGACCTTTGCCTCCCCGATTTTGGTTTCTATAGACACTGACAGGACTCCGTTTCACGTAGCCTGTATGGGACACGGTGATGACCATGTCCTCCTCGGCGATCATGTCTTCGATGCGGATTTCCGTGGTCTTGGCGATTATCTCGGTTCGCCGCTCGTCCCCGAACTTGTTTTTCACTTCCTCGAGCTCGTCGCGGATGATCTTGTTAATCTTTTCTTCGCTCGCCAGGATGGACTTCAGCTCAGCGACTCGTTTCTTGATTTCCTCGTGTTCTTGAACAATCTTCTCCCGCTCCATACCCGTGAGCCGATGGAGTTGGAGGTCGAGAACAGCCTGAGCCTGAATCTCCGAAAACTCGTACTTGGCAATCAACTCTTGCTTCGCTTCTGCCGGGTTCCTCGATGCTCGAATCAGCTCGATAACCTCGTCGAGATGGTCGAGAGCCTTGACGAAACCTTCTAAAATATGAGCCCTTGCTTCTGCTTTTCTGAGCTCGAATGCCGTTCGGCGGCGGACCACGACCCGGCGAAATCCGATGAATAGCTGTATCACCTCGAGCAGTGAAAGGACCTTGGGACGACTATCCACGATGGCAAGCATGTTTATGCCGAAGCTGGTCTGAAGCATCGTGTGTTTGTAAAGGTTGTTCAAAACAACCTGCGGCACCTCAGATCGCTTCAGATCGATGACCATTCGCATTCCGCTTCGATCGGACTCGTCTCTCAGATCGGAGATGCCCTCGATCTTGCGGTCCCGCACGAGCTCTGCGATTTTCTCCAGGAGCCTGGCTTTGTTGACTTGGTACGGAAGCTCGGTAACGATGATGGACTGCCGGTCCTTTCCCGTATCCTCGATTTCGGCACGCGCCCGGAGTTGAATCGTTCCTTTTCCCGTCCGATAAGCCTGCTCAATCCCCTGTCTTCCGTGGACGAAACCGGCTGAAGGAAAATCGGGTCCGGGTATCATGTCGATGAGACTGGATAAGAGCTCCCCTTCCTCCATATTCGGGTTGTCCAAGACAAAAATTGTCCCGTCCACAACCTCTACGATATTGTGCGGCGGAATATTGGTCGCCATTCCAACGGCAATACCGGCAGACCCGTTGACCAGGAGATTGGGCACCGCCGTCGGCAAAGCAGCAGGTTCGCTCGTGGTCTCATCGAAATTGGGAACAAAATCGACCGTGTCTGCATCGATGTCCCGCATCATGCTTTCTGACAGAGCAGTCAGTCTAGCTTCCGTGTAACGGTAAGCTGCCGGTGGGTCACCATCAATTGACCCGAAGTTGCCTTGCCCATCTATTAAAGGCATGCGTAAATTGAACGCTTGGGCCATCCGGACCAGAGTGTCGTAGACCGCGGCGTCGCCGTGGGGATGATATTTTTTGAGTACCTCGCCGACGATGCCTGCACATTTGGAGTAGGGACGGTTAGACAGAAGTCCTTCGCGGTACATGGCATAGAGAACCCGGCGGTGAACGGGTTTCAAGCCATCTCGTACATCCGGTAAAGCTCTCCCGATGATGACCGACATGGCGTAGTCCATGTAGGACTTCTTCATCTCGTCTTCGATGTTTACCGGCACACGTTCTGCCGCGAAAGCCATTTATGCTCTCCTTCGGTTCCTACCGAGCGTGGTTCTCGCTGCCCTCCCCGGTGGTTTGTTGGAGAGCGCGTGGATCTCAGTAGCTCTTTTGCGAACGAACTTTCCCGTCCGCTAAATATCGAGGTTATGAACCTCGAGCGCGTTTTCCTGAATGAAGTGACGGCGGGGCTCGACGGCGTCGCCCATGAGAACCGTGAAAATTTCATCGGCAAAGACTTCGTCGTCGATCTTCACCTGGAGTAAAACGCGCGTTTCGGGGTTCATGGTCGTGTCCCAGAGTTGGTCGGGATTCATTTCACCCAGACCCTTGTACCTTTGAATGTGAAGACCTTTCTTTCCAGCAGAAAGAAGGTATTCAATCAATTTTTCCTTCGAGTCGATCTCGGTTCGGCGTTCCTCATGCTCTGTAACGCTCTTGTCTTTTCCGCGAGAAATCTCCTCGGAGATAATGAGAGGAGGATTTTCGAAGGGCTCTATCTCTTGATAGAGCGACCGAAGGGTTCGATACTCCGCCGCTGCGAGAAAATTCCTTCCGATCGGCTTCTGCCAACGATAACCGTTCCCGTTGCCGCGAGGTACGATCTGATAGAGATTGTGCTCCTCGTCACGCACCACGTCGGCCGCAAGGCCCCGCTTGCGAAGCGGCTCGAGCGCCTCCTCGAGCCAAGCTTTCTCCGAGAGAATCTCCTCGCCTGCACCGACCCTTAGAAACTCGTTCAAGATCTCGAGGGGATAGCCGCGACGCGCAAATCGATCCAGATGCTTGCCGTAGGCAATCATCTGCTCGAGGAGGCGAGCGAGCTCCTCACCAGAATATTCCCGCTGGAGAGCTGGTATAGACACCTTTCTATTCTCTACCGCACGCATCATGAGATGACGCTCGAGCTCACGCTCATCTTTGAAATAGCTTTCGGACCGTCCTTTTTTTACCTTGAAAAGCGGCGGCTGCGCTATGTAAAGATGCCCGGATTCGATGATGCTGGTCATCTTTCTATAAAAGAAAGTCAGGAGGAGGGTACGTATGTGCGATCCGTCCACATCGGCGTCCGTCATGATGATGACGCGGTGGTATCGGAGCTTGCCGATTTGGAACTCCTCTTCGATTCCCGTACCGAGAGCGGCAATCATGACCTTGATCTCTTCGTTCTCGAGCATCTTGTCCAAACGGGCCTTTTCCACGTTCAAGTATCTTTCCCTTGAGCGGTAGGATTGCTTGGAACTTACGGTCCCGTCCTTGCTTGGCGGATCCGCCGGCGGACTCGCCCTCTACGAGGTAGAGCTCCGAAAGCGCGGGATCTCGTTCCTGACAATCGGCCAGCTTGCCAGGAAGAGACGTGGACTCGAGGGCACCTTTACGACGCGCGAGGTCTCGAGCTTTTCTGGCGGCCTCCCTAGCGCGCGCAGCATCAACGACTTTAGCGACGATACGCTTCGCGGAGGTAGGATTTTCTTCAAAGAAACGCGCCAGTTGCCTGCTAACCATGCCCTCCACGAAACCCTTGACCTCAGAGTTGCCAAGTTTGGTTTTTGTCTGTCCCTCGAACTGCGGGTTGGGAACACGAACACTTACCACGGCCGTCAAGCCCTCGCGGATATCGTCTCCGTCGATGCTACCCTTGAGATCCCTCGTCATGTTGTTACTGGAAGCATAGGCGTTGATTGTCCTGGTCAGTGCGGCCCGAAAACCGGAAAGGTGCGTGCCTCCTTCATGGGTATTAACTGTGTTGGTAAACGAAAAGATGGAATCCCGGTATCCCTCGTTCCACTGAAGAGCGATATCGCACTCCATCCTTGAAGCAGCTCCCTCCACCGATAGAGGAGGTGTATGAAGCGCGTTTCGATTCCTGTTGAGATACTCGACGAAGGAGGAGATACCACCGTCGAAACGAAAATCGGTCTGACGGCCGTGACGCTCGTCATCGAGAGAAATAGAGATTCCCGGATTGAGAAAAGCAAGCTCGCGAAAACGTTGTGAGAGAGTTTCGAAGCTGAGGTCCATGGTCTCGAAAATCCCCGGATCGGGGCGAAAAGTAATGGTTGTTCCCTTCTTGTCGGTCACGCCGACTTTCTCGAGTGATCCGACTGGTTTTCCGATCTCGAAAGACTGCCTGTAAACGTGACCTTCTCGACGTATCTCGAGCTCCAAACGTTCCGAAAGAGCATTCACAACGGAAACACCTACGCCGTGAAGTCCGGAAGAGAATTTGTAGATCCGATTGTTGAATTTGCCTCCAGCGTGAAGTCTTGTCATGACTACTTCGGCGGCCGGTTTACCCGTCTTCTTTTCCACATCAACGGGAATACCTCGTCCGTTGTCGATCACGGTAACGCTGTTATCGACATGGATCGTTACAGCCACAGCCGTACAGAAACCGGCAATCGCTTCGTCTATTGCGTTGTTGACAACCTCGTAGACCAGGTGATGTAGTCCAGCGCTGCCCGTAGATCCTATGTACATGGCCGGACGCATGCGGACGCCTTCCAAGCCTTCTAAAACTCGGATCTCATCGGCGGTGTAGTCGGACTTACCGTCCTCTTGTTGCTGCTCTTGCTCTTCGGTCATCGCTCAATTTATCCTGAAATCAATAGGATTATTCATCTCGGTACTCACTCAAATAGGGAATAGCCCAAACCGGGTATTTAGATCGCGTGCAAAGAATCGAAGCACTGGTGGGAAGACCGCAACCGGTGCCGGCAAAGACCGCATAGATGAGGCGGGAATCAAGGCCTTTCTAGCTATCGCAGATCTTCGCCTAAAAGCAGAATGCGACTAGAGCCGCATTGGCATCACGACGTACTGATAGTCCTTTCCTTCTTCTTGATCGGTAGGTCTAAAAAGACCTTGTGAAGAGTCATTCTTGAGCTCGATCTGAATCTTCGGCGTACTTGCCACTGCCAGGAAATCAACGACGTATTGTCCGTTGAACCCAATCTGAAGCGCTTCGCCGTCGAACTCTACCTCCAAATCCTCGCGTGCTTCTCCGAGCTCCGGGTTCTGGGACGAGACTTCTACCTTTCCCGGCTCGATAGCGAGACGCACAGCACGCGATCTCTCATTGGCCAGGAGACATACGCGGCGAATTGCACCTAGTAGCGCTTCCCTATCGCAAGTGACGATCTTATCGTTTCCACTCGGAATGACTTTTTCGTAGGCGGGAAATTGATCGTCTACCCGCTTTGAAACGAGAAGCCTCTCCCCAAGACGAAAGAAAAGATGATTTTCTCCCTCTGAGAACTCTACTTCCTCGTCAGATTCAGAAAGCATCTTGACGAGCTCGAGAAGGGTTTTTCTTGGGACGATGATATTAGCACTGCTCTCACCGCCGTCGGAACGGTCGACGGCCATATAGGCCAAACGATGCCCATCGGTAGCCACCATGCGAATCTTTTTCTCGTCGATCTCGAGGCGGGCTCCGTTCAAAAAATACCGGCTGTCATCCGCGGTAATAGCAAAACTCGTCTTTTGGATGATTTCTCGAATCTGGTTTCCGGAAAGGACCGAGGTCGGTCCCTCCGGAGGATCTGCAAGTGCAGGGAATTCCGTCTTCGAGAGGCCTACCATTTTGAACTGAGAACGACCGCTTCGGATCTCGGCCCAATTGTTTTTGAGCTCCTTTACCTTGATCTCTTGATCGGATACGGCGCGAGTGATCTCGAAAAGTTTCTTGGCCGATAGCGTCAGGGCGCCTTGCTCCTTGACGTCGGCTTGGAAGCGGCATCTCAAACCAACATCGAGATCGGTAGCAGCCAAGTCGACGTGGGATTCGCTCACCTCGAGGAGCACGTTAGCCAAAACGGGAATGGTATTTCTTCGCTCGACAATCCCTTGGATGAGAGACAGCTCCTTGAGGATGACGTCTTTCCGGGCGCTAAACTCCATTAGCCTTTCCTCTTATTCTTACAATGATCAGGGTAATAACTTATTAAAGACCTGATCGATCAATTATAACAATAATGGCCTGTTAAAAAAACTATATCTCAATTAAGATATTAAAATATAAAGGTTTAGAGATAAACCACTCCGTGGAAGAATTGAAGAAAAGATGCGTAAAAAATGTGAAGAAACGTCCCATGCAGGTTTTTGACAGGACCGAGGGTGTCCATGCACAGGAGTGTTATAAAAGCTGTGGAATTCGCACAGATGCAGGAATAGACGCATTGATGGTGGAATCACGTGAAATGGATGCCTCATCGGAAAGAATCGAGAAAACCTTGTATTAGACGGTCAAAATCCGGGTCCGAGTGCATCATGCGGTCGATCTTCTTTATAGAGTGAATAACTGTGGAATGGTGCTTTCCGCCGAAACCTTTACCAATATCAGGAAGACTCGAGTTCGTCAGCTTTTTTGAAAGGTACATAGCGATTTGACGTGGCAAGGCGACGGATTTTGAGTTGTTGCGTGCGCGGAGATCCGAGGTGTTGAGATTGTAATGATCGGCAACGAACTTCTGGATCATATCTAGGTTGATGATTCGGTCCTGACTAGGGAGTAGGTCGCGGAGGACCTCTTGCGCGAGGTCGAGATTGATTGGGCGTCCCGTCAGCGAGGAATACGCGACGAGACGAATGAGGGAACCTTCGAGCTCCCTAATATTGGATTTGATGCGGGAAGCGATAAAAATTGCGACGTTGTCGGGAATGAGAACCTGCTCGAGATCGGCCTTTTTCCGAAGAATGGCGATTTTGGTTTCGAGATCAGGAGCCTGAATATCCGCGGTCAGACCCCATTCGAAACGAGATCGGAGACGTTCCTCGAGAGTCGGTATCTGTCGAGGTGGAGAATCACTGCTGATCACGATCTGTTTCTGGGCATCATAAAGAGCATTGAATGTATGAAAGAACTCTTCCTGCGTGCGCTCCTTACCTGCAATAAATTGTATGTCGTCAACGAGAAGGACATCGATGGAACGATGCTTTCCGCGGAACTCGAGAATGCGATCGTAGCGAATCGCATTGATGAGGTCGTTCATAAACTTTTCGGCGGAGATATAGACCAACATGCCCGTCGGATTGAGCTTGAGAATATCGTGGGCAATCGCATGGAGAAGGTGGGTTTTGCCGAGGCCGACGCCGCCGTATATAAAAAGCGGGTTGTAGGCTCTTGCGGGCGCTTCGGCGACGGCACGGGCAGCGGCATGCGCGAACTGGTTGCTCGTTCCAACAACGAAGCTTTCGAAAGTGTACTTGAGGTTGAGGGAAGGCACGACGTGGGAATTCTCTGGTTTTGGGAGTGCATCGTTTGCTGAAACATCAGGGGCAGTCGCTGAATCGGAGCGACCCTTTTCCGATGCCGAAGAGTCGACCCCGGTCTCGAAAACAACACGCACCAAAGGACGATCGAGCTCACCAAGGGATTCGTGAATGACTCCGGAATAGTGTTTGGTCAGCCAGTCCCTGAAATGTGCATTAGGAACCTGTACGGCGACAGTGTCACCGGTATCGAAAATTAGGCGGGTCGGGCGGAACCAGGTATTGTAGCTATGGCGGTTAACCTTGGACTCGACTTTCGATAAGACCTGTTCCCAAAGGTTCATCTTTATAAACACATATAAAATTAAGACTTAATTAAAATGACGCCCTGATCAAAACAGATGAAAAAAAGGAGTACGGGTGCGTTTTGCACAGTTTTTTCAACACCTGTGGAAAAAAGAACATCACGATTACCCGTTCCTGGAAGGCGTGTCGGTTTTCAGGAGCGGAGGGGCGATAATCTAGCACAGCACAAAGGGGCGGGCAAGCAGTAAATGAGCTGAAGTGAACGTTTGTGTGGTTGACGTGGTATTGACAAGTCAAACAGCAGGCAGTAACATCAGCAGTTTGTCCAAAACGGATTCGAAGCATGGGGAAATCAAGTGTTCCCCGATTGAAAAAGGCCGAGAAGAGATAAGCCATGAAAAGAACTTTCCAACCAAACCGGAGACGAAGGAGCCGAAATCACGGTTTCCGGGCGAGGATGAAGAGCAAAGGCGGAAGAGCGGTTCTGGCTCGACGAAGAAGAAAAGGAAGACATCGCCTAGCGGTGTGAAATGCGCCTACCGGGGACTGAAGAAGTCGGAGAGGCTCGCCAGGAAGTCGGAATTCGACCGAGTCTATCGGAACGGCAATCGTTGGGTCACACGTTTCTTCGTTGCCTACATCCTGAAGAAAAACGAAGGACCGCTTCGCCTTGGGGTGGTCGCAAGCAGAAAAGTGGGCAACTCCGTACTCCGGGGCCGGGCGAAGCGGTTTTTAAGGGAAGCATTTAGACTTAATCGCCCGGAAGGGGCGGCGTCGGCGGACCTGGTCCTCATAGCGAGAGCGGCGATAAACGCCGTCGGCTACAAAGAAATAGAAAAAGAGTATGTCCAACGTGTCTATCGAGAGCTCGAGAAGGTTCATCGAGACCATCGATAAGGCGTTTGCGAAAGTCCTACTACTTGCGATTGCAGGTTATCGGGTCGGGCTGTCATGGATTTTTAGGGGAAGCTGCCGCTTTGTCCCTTCGTGCTCGGCCTATGCATCCGAAGCGATTAAAAAGCACGGAGGCAGCAAAGGTATGATTATGGCGATACTTCGAATTGGCCGCTGCCACCCGTTTCACCCCGGGGGCTTCGATCCTGTCCCTTAGGCACCAAGCATGGAAAAAAGAATACTAATTGCGTTCTCGCTGTCATTCCTCGTTTTCTTTATGTATTCGAGAATGTATGGTCCGCGGCCGGGGGATATTCCCGTAACTTACCCGGAGAAGTCGGAAACTCAGGAAGGTGACCGCGCGCCGGCAGGGGGAGAACTATACCGTCCGTCGCAGGACGTTGGAACGAGTGTCGGGACGGGACAGCCCGAGGCGGCACCGGCCCAAACCGCGAATGTTGTTCCGCTCACGGAGGAGAAAATTGAAGCGAGGAGCGAACAACAGATTAAAATTGACACGCCCCTCTATAACGCGTTCGTCAGTAATCGCGGGGGAAACCTGCGGAGCTTCAAATTAAAAAACTATACGGACGGAGAAGGAAATCCGTACGAAATGATTCCCCAGGAGGCCAGCCGCATGCTGGGGATGCATCCGTTGGACGTCGTTGTCGAAGACGAAGTTTCAAACGACACCATCAAGAACGCTTTGTTCGAAACGTCCGTCATGGATTTGAGACTGGGTGCAGACGAGCAGAAGCGGCTCGAGATGAGCTGGGCTGATGGCAGGGGCCTGCGGGTCTCGAAGACGTTGGTTTTCAGTGGAGACACCTACGTCATCGGTGTGGAGGTGAGTGTTCGTCGGTCAGGTTCAGAAACTCGGAAAACAGTCTTTTTTGGTCCCGGTGCGGGAGAGCAGGCAAGGTCCGGAACCTACGCGCAACCGGACAAGGGTGTCGTGCGATCCGGGCAGGAGATCGAGTTCTTCGATGCCGGCGACATCGAAGATGGTGAAGGAGCGGCGATTGGAATTGACCTCGTCGGTGTCTCGTCGCATTACTTTTCGGGGCTCATGCTGCCGTCGGAAAGCCGTGAGTACGAATCAAGGTTCAGTATTCAGGCTCTTGTGCCTGAAGACGGCGATGGAAAGAAGCGGGATTTCATCTCGGCGGCGCTGGTGGCGCGAGGGACTCCGGCGACCTTCGACCTTTTCCTCGGTCCGAAAGAGCACGATCGCCTGGCCGCGCTGGGGCTAGAAAAGGTCATCGACTATGGCTCGTGGATGCGGTTCCTGGCCGTACCACTTCGGACGGCGCTCGTCTGGATCAATAGTTTCGTCGGTAACTACGGTTGGTCCATCGTTTTGTTAACGATAATGATCAACGTCGCCCTCATACCGCTAAAGCACCACAGCTACGTTTCCATGCGGAAGATGCAAAAGCTTTCGCCGCAAATCAAGAAGATCCAGGATAAATATAAGAAGCTGAAGCCCACCGATCCCCGCCAGCAGGAAAAGAACCAGGAGGTGATGGCTCTCTATAAGAAGCACGGAGCATCGCCCATGTCGGGTTGTTTACCCATGCTACTTATGCTCCCGTTCTTCTTCGCCTTCTACCGGCTGCTCATGGTGTCTATCGAGCTCAGACATGCGCCGTTCATGCTTTGGATTCAAGATCTTTCCACCTATGATCCTTACTTTGTACTTCCAATCCTCATGGGAGTGACTCAAATCGGAATACAGAAAATGAGTCCGCAAACGAGCGCTGACCCGATGCAGCAGAAAATCATGATGCTGATGCCGGTCATGTTCATATTCATTTTGGCTTGGGCTCCGGCCGGGCTTGTTTTGTACTGGTTTGTTAACAACCTGGTGTCCATCGGCCAGCAGACGTTCACAAATCGCTTAATGAAAGAAAGAGAAGCGGAGGAAGAGAAGAAATCCCGCAAGACAAAGAAGAAGGCACTAAACAAAAGCTAGGTTGGGATGAAAGACGCGCGAGAGTACGAGGCGAGCGATTTGAAGGAAGCGGTGCGAATCGCCGCAAGAGAGCTTCAAATCGAGGAAGATTTACTGGAATACGAAATCCTCGATTCTGGCGCCAAGGGATTTCTCGGTGTTGGTGGAAGACCCGTAAGAATTGTCGTCAACATGGGCCGGCAGGGCTTGCAGGACAAGACCGGCGCGGCGAACACAATCGATCAAGAGATTCTGAGCTTTCTGACGGATGTGTTGGAAAAGATGGGGAGCGAGCTGGGCGTCCATATCGAGCGTTCCGATGAGTATATGTATGTAACGATGGACGGTCGGGACAAGGACCTGATTCTGCAGAACAAAGCGGAGCTTCTCGAAGCATTCCAGTATCTTTTGAATCGGATTTTCAGTAGAAAGCTCGACGGTCTCCGAATTATTGCCGACTGCGGAGGTTTCCGTAAGAAGAAGGAAGAAGAGCTACGTCAGATTGCGAAAAGGGTCTCCGAGAAAGTCAAGTCGTCGGGCGAAAGGCAGGAGCTCAGCTTGATGAATCCTTACGAGCGGAGGATCGTCCACCTCGCGGTGGCCGACGAAGAGGGCGTTAGCTCCGAGAGCAGTGGTGATGGCTTCATGAAACGTGTCGTCATCATGCCCGCCTGAAAAAGAAGAAACGCGAAACCGCCAAAGCACCTCTCGTTCCTAAATTTCCTTACGAAACAAACCAGTCAAACGAAAATCCAATGAACGCGGCGCGTTTGCTCGTTGATAAGCTCGAAAAGCTCGGAACAGAACACCACCTTGGCCTCAGCGGCGAGCAAATCGACAAGCTGCTTCGAATGGACGAGTGGGTCGTCAAGTGGAATCGATCCATATCCCTGATTGGATTCACCTCCGAAGAGGAGCGTATCGACCGCTTTTTCATCGAAGCGGTTCATGCGGCGACGTGGCTACCGAAGAATGGCCACGCGATAGATATCGGTTCCGGCGGCGGGAGTCCTGCTCTGCCGATGGCTGTTTGTAGGCCGGACATCTGCTGGACGCTGCTCGAGCCGAATCAGCGAAAGAAAGTATTCCTGGAGGAGATTTCAACGGAGCTATCCCTCAAGCAGATTAATGTCGTTCGGCAACGTTATGAGCACTACCAGCCGAAGATAAAAGCTCGGGTGGTGACGACTCGGGGCGTGTCGATGAACATGGGGAGCATCAAGAAAATGAACACTTGGCTCGAAGCAGGTGGCCAAGTAATGCTTCTTACGGGTGATGAGGCTAGAAATAGGATCGCGAGAGATATCGTCCCACCGTGGAGTATCGCAAACGAGGTCTTCCTGTCTCCTCGCCAAGAATCTCGGCTGGTCGTGCTCGAGCTCACCTGAACCGCCATCCGGCGTGATGTTTCACGTGAAACATCATGCGGGTTTTTAGGGATCCGGCGCTCCATGCTATCCTTGGCGCGGTTTCAACTGTAAAAAAGCCATGGGTAAAGTCATCGCCGTTGCCAATCAAAAAGGGGGTGTGGGCAAAACCACTACTGCCATCAATCTGGCCTCGTCCATTGCGGCGGCGGAAAAAGCAACGCTCGTCGTCAACGTTAACCCTCAGGCAAACTTGACTAGTGGCCTTGGGCTAGACCCGGACCATTTCAAGGGAACGACTTACGACATGATGATTCGGGGTGTGCCGATCGAAGCCTTGATCGTAGATACGGAGCTCGAACGTCTCAAAGTGGTGCCGTCGGATCGAAATCTCACCGGTGCTGAAATCGAGCTCGTAGAAGAGCCGAATCGGGAAAGCCGCCTGAAGAAAGCCCTCGAACCGGTCGTTCCTCTGTTTGACTACATCATCATTGACTGTCCGCCTTCACTGGGTCTGTTGACCCTCAACGCGCTGGTGGCTGCCGATTCGGTGCTGGTTCCGCTCCAATGCGAGTTTTTTGCTTTGGAGGGGGTCAGTGAGCTCATGTCTACAGTGAAGCGAATCAAGAAAAGCTTCAACAAGAGCCTCGCCATCGAGGGAATCGTGCTTACCATGTACGACGATCGGACCAACTTGGCCTCTCAAGTTGTGGACGATGTGAGGCGTCATTTTAGTGGAGCGGTTTTCCGGAATGTGATCCCGCGAAATGTACGACTCGCCGAGGCACCGTCTTTTGGAAAGCCGATCATCCTTTACGATATTCGCTCCCGAGGGGCCGAAGCTTACTTGTCTTTGGCCAAGGAGATTCTGAACCATGAAACGGAAGGCGCTCGGTAAGGGCCTTTCCGCCCTTCTTCCGGACGTGCCGGAGACGACGGGCGGCGAGAGCCTAGCGGAGATCGACGTCAAACGGATCGATCCCAATCCCTTTCAGCCACGTCAGCATATGGAGCAAGCTAAGATCCAGGAGCTTGCACGGTCGCTGGCCCAAGACGGTTTGATGCAGCCGCTGGTCGTTCGACGGGTTGGGTCCCGGTTTCAGCTCATTGCCGGCGAACGCCGCTGGAGGGCGGCGAGGCTCGCCGGCTTGAAACAGGTTCCGGCGGTCATACGAGACGTCGCAGAAGAGCGCTTGCTCGAGCTCGCGCTCATCGAGAACATTCAGCGAGAAGACTTAAATTCAATGGAAGAGGCTGCGGCTTACAAGCGGATGGTCTCCGAACTTGGGTTTTCTCAGGAGCAGGTGGCCGAAAAAGTCGGGAAAGACCGCTCGACGGTCGCCAATTTGCTGCGATTGCTACGTTTGCCCGACAGTATCCGAAAGGCCATTGCATGTAACGAAATCTCTCCCGGTCACGCGCGACCTCTCCTAGCGATTGACAATGCCCAAACCCAAACCGAGATAGCTCAGGAGATCGTCAAGAAGGGGCTTTCCGTTCGGGAAGTCGAAAGACGAGTCAAAAAGCTCTCGGCACCGCCGAAGCAATCGAAAAGCAAGCAAGTGGCGTCCCACACCGATCCGAACACGCGAGCGGCCGAGGACCAGCTACGTCAAGCTCTGGGAACTCGGGTCCGTATTCTGCGCAAAGGTCGGGGTGGAACTTTGGAGATCGGTTTTTTTTCCGAAGAAGAGCTGAGCAAAATCTACGAGATCCTCATCCGTGGATCTCGGTCCAAGGTCAGCAAGGTCGGGTAAAAGCAAAATAAAAACGGATGGCCCGGGCAATCTGTGGCCAACATCGCATTTTTCCTGTTCGGAAACCTTTATCCTTAGGAGCGCGCCTAAACAGAAAGGAGGACCCTCCGTGAAATGGAAGGGCGAGCCGAGTGGCGATCTCTCCGGCTTTTTGGACAAAGACATGGTGATGAAGGGGGAGATCTCTTTCAAGGAGACTCTCCGAATCGACGGTCGTTTCGAGGGCTCCATCCGAAGTGGAAAAAACCTCATCGTCGGTGAATCGGCACACGTTGATGCCGAAATAGAGGTCGAGTGTTTATACGTAAGCGGAACGCTTCGCGGTAGCGCCCGGGTCAGCCAACGCATCGAGCTCGCGAGCACCGCACGCGTGCAGTCGAATCTTTCGACTTCCACTCTGCGAGTCGAGGAAGGGGCACTGTTCACCGGACATTGCTCCATGGGGCAGAATTCGGGTTCGACTCCGCGGGAGGTCAGTGCACGACCGATTGCCTTGAAAAAAGTCACCTCGTCATAGTCAATATGCGAAGAGCTGGCGGCGAACCTCTACGTCGGTCGTTGAGGCCCCCGAGCTCGCGTGATTGACGCGTTAGACGATCTACCCGTCGGCGTTTTCAAGAGCACCCACTTCGTCTGAAGTCGCCGGTGTCAGCTTTTTATTTATCTTCAGGGCATGGTAGAAGATCTCCTCACGATGGTTGGGATCAAGGTGAGAGGCGCTTTTACAAAAGCTGTTGTCGGATTCGCTCTGCTCTCGTGTCTCGGGGGACGCCTCATCTGGGCGCAGCGAACCCAACCTCGGGGCGACAGAATCTCCGATCCGGCATCGCTCCAGATTCAGGTCCGTACCGCCCAAGGAGAGCTCCCACCCGGAAGCGTGCTGGCGCGTTTGTTTCTTGGCGACGTTCTCATTCAGGAAGTCTTGTGCGACGCCCGAGGTAACTTCACCTTCGAGTATCTCGATTCCGGTGTCTACGACGTCGTAGTCAGTCTTCCCGGCTTCAAGACCACGACGGAGCAAGTCCGCGTCCGTTCCGGGCAACGCCGGCGTGTCGCCATTCAGTTGGGCGATATGGAGAATCGGCCCTTCGACCCGGCGAGCAACGAGCATTGGCGGGCCGCGAGCGCCGACGTTCGAGAACAGGTTGGTTATGCACGGGAAATGCGGACAACCGGTTTTCCGGCCGAAGCCCTTCCGTATCTCGATTCGAGCTCTCGAGCTCGATCCGGAGTTTTCGATTGCTTATGGCGAAAAAGGCATGTGCTATATGCGAATGAATCAGCTCGAGGACGCGCAAGCCAATTTCGAGAAAGCCGTGGAGTATGGTCCCGACTTACTGACCAACTACCTCAATTTAGCCGAAGTCTTTCGTCTGCAGGGAAACATCGAAGCAGGAGAAGAGACTCTCGTACGTGCCAGCGAGGTCTATCCTGATAGAGCCGAGCCCTACTACATTCGAGCCAAGCTGCAGTTCGATGCGGGGATGCTCGAACCCTCGGTTCAGTCGGCTCAGCTCGTTTTGGAAAGAGACCATAGCACCGTTCCGCAGGTGTACCTTCTTCTTGCCGATATCCACCGCGCCCGCGGGGAGCTTTATCGTGTGCTGCCGGAGCTCGAAGCCTATCTAGCCCTAAAACCGGAGGGAGCAGAAGCGGACCGAATTCGAAGCCAATTGGAAAGCACTCGGGCCGACTTGAGGTCGATGGAAATTTCTCTGAAGCGATATACGGATTTGGTCGAACGCTACCGCGGTGGAGGCTTCAACGATGCCGCAACGGCCTTGTCCCAGCTTCCACGAGACGTAACTCAAAAAGCGAGCCGACTGTATCAAAAGGACCATTCGTCCACGGAGGATTCCTTGTCGGCCGCGCTGCTTCATACGGATGCAGCCTTGATACCCGACAGCGAGAGGTCCTTTCACTTTAGCCGAGCCATGGAGTATCTTCGCCTGCTGGAAGACGAGCCCCGCCGTCGCGCCGCCCAGAGACAATGGTTACTTTGTCTTGCTTATCTTTTCCAGAAAGAACAACGCTATCTGGTGGCATTGCCGTTTCTTACTAGAGCGGCGTTTCTTTTTCCGGACGACATTGAAATCCTTCTCGCTTTGGGAACAAGTTGCGAATCGGCCGGATGGATCTACGGCTACGAGAACCTGATAGATTGGGCGGAAAGAGTCTATCGAGACATCCTTCTCATCGATGCCGAACATGTGGAAGCTCACTTGAGACTGGGACACATCCTCAAGTTGAAGGGCCATTACGAACAAAGTGCCAAGGAATTGGCCTGGATAGCGGAGAACACCGAAAGCCCCGATGTTATCCTGGTGGCTGCTCTTGTCGAGGGAGACATCCATCGTGCCCGCGGTGAGCTCAAACGAGCCATCGAGTTGTACCGCGCCGCCGTAGAGATCGACCCTTTCTGCCAGGCGGCCGTGACAGCCCTGAGCCACGCCGTTCATCTATCGGGCGATACGGTAGGCTCGCACCAAATGCTGAGGCGTCTTCTCGAAACCGACGGGAACGGGACGCAAGACAAAACGGACGCCTGGTGGCGCTATCTAGAAGGCCATTCTCAAAAGGGGGAGGACATGTTGAAACAAATGCGGGGGACCCTCAGACCATGATCCTACTCGCCTGGCTTCTCGGACTTGTTCTGCAGCAAGAGCAATCGGAGAAAATTTTTCGTTTCGAGTTCGATGTTCATACTGTATATGTTGATGTTTTCATTTCACAAAACGGTCAACCCGTCACCGACCTCGAAGCCGGAGAGTTCGTGGTTCTGGACAATGGGGCCCCGCAGCAGATCGACATTGTGGACCCCCAAACGGTGCACTGGAGTGTTCTACTCTTACTCGATACGAGCGCGAGCGTTACGGGTGAGAAGCTCGAACACTTGCGCACTGCGGCGCACGCCTTCGTCGATGGTTTATCGATCGACGACGAAGCCGGTCTCATGACCTTCGCTCAGGTGTGGGAGCTTCGCGAAGGCCTGAGCCGGGACATTTCCGCACTGCACCGTTCTTTGGACGAGCCGGTCAAGGGAGGCTTCACCGCTCTCAACGACGCCCTCTATGCGGGTCTGAAGCTCCTCGAGGAGGGAACGGGGAGGCCCATGGTTCTCCTTTTCACCGACGGTGCCGATAACGCCAGTTGGCTCAACGCCCAAGAGCTTCTCGAGCTCGTTCGTGTCTCGGATGCGGTGGTACACATCGTTGGGATCAAAACAGAAGAGAAGTCTTCCAGGCGAGAGACGGACGACACGAGCGCGAAGCGCAACCCGGGCTCCCGCTCGGAGGCGAGAAGAATCCGAGCCAGTGACTATCTCGACGACCTTGCCGATTCCACCGGCGGCCGCGCTTGGTATGCGGACTCGAGCGCCGACCTGGGAGATGTTTTCTTGCAGGTTTTGCGCGACATGGAGAGCAGGTACCTGCTGAGCTACCAAGTGGAGGGTGCGCCGAAGGGGGGCTGGCATAGCATCGAGGTCAAGGTCAAGACGCAGAAGGACGCTGAGATTCGTTCTCGTGCCGGTTACACGCTCAACCGCTAACCTATAAAGGGACAGGTACCTTTTTCTCTTCCTTCTCCCTGTCGAGAAAAAGGCACCTGTCCCTATATGGACCAACACGGTGTAAGGATTAACTCTATGAAGAAAACAGCGCTACTACTGTCACTATCGCTTGCTGCCTTCACGGGCCTCGCGCAAGAGCCCGAGGGCCCCATTCTCCTCGTACCCGACAAAGTCTTCGACGGTGTCGAGCCCGAGTCTTCACGAGGGTTGGGTCGTTCTCGTCGAAGCCGATACATCCGTGCTGTCGGGCCCGCCTCGAGCGTTCATGTCGAAGGGGAGACTCGGAGAGTGCCTCTCCCGGGGATGACGTTAGCTCCCGGGCCTCATCGAAGGTCATGCTCATCTCCTGCTACATCCATATAATGAGGCTTCCTGGAACGATCAGGTCTTGCGCGAGTCCCTGACGCTTCGCGTCGCGCGGGCGACCGTGCATGCCCGGGACACGCTCATGGCCGGCGTGACCACGCTTCGGGATCTTGGAACGGAGGGTGCCGGCTATGCCGATGTCGGTATCAAGCAAGCCATCGAACAAGGGATCATTCCAGGGCCACGCGTTTTGGCCTCCACTCGCGCTATTGTGGCCACGGGAAGCTATGGTCCCAAAGGCTTCGATCCCGCGTGGGACGTACCGCTGGGTGCCGAGCCGGCGGACGGTTTCGACGACTTGATCCGTGTGACGCGCGATCAGATCGGCAAGGGGGCGGACTGGGTCAAGGTTTACGCCGACTATCGGTGGGGTCCTCGTGGCGAGGCAAGGCCCACGTTCTCGATCGAGGAGCTAGAGCGCATTGTCGAGACCGCCGAATCGAGCGGTCGTCCCGTCGTGGCCCATGCCTCCACGGCGGAGGGCATGCGCCGCGCCACCTTGGCGGGGATCGAAACCATCGAACACGGCGACGGCGGCACACCCGAAGTCTACCGACTCATGGCTGAGCGTGGTGTGATTCTGTGCCCGACTCTGGCGGCGGGGGACGCTATTTTGCAGTATGGGGGATGGAAAAAAGGCACCGATCCGGAGCCCGAGAGAATCCGAAACAAGCGGGCCAGTTTCCAAGCCGCGCTCGATGCGGGAGTGACCCTGTGTTTTGGTGGCGACGTCGGGGTCTACTCCCATGGGGACAACGTTCGGGAGCTCGAGCTCATGGTGGAGTACGGGATGCCTGCGCTCGACGCCCTCATGTCGGCAACGTCGATCAATGCCAAGATGCTCCACATGGAAGACCGTTTGGGAGCTGTCGAGTCCGGCCTTCTTGCGGACCTCATCGCGGTGGAAGGAGATCCGACTCAGGATATCTCCGCCCTTCGTCGCGTCCGTTTCGTGATGAAGGGAGGGACTATTTACAAGGAGCCGAAGCCGTAGGCGAGTTTATTGGCTCCGTAGACGAAAGGTCCAGACATCGTTCAGTAGGTACGTCACTACGGCCGCGAGAGCGATGGCCAAGACGTTGGCGACCATGTAGTGGGTGAACTGGGCCGCGAGCTTAGTGATGACGAACTGGAGAGCGATGGAAAGCCAGCTCGCCGTGAAGTACTGGCCCATCTGCACGAAGAATCCGTGCTTTGTCTTTCCCTTGCGGTCCGCCCAAGTCCAGAATCGATTCCAAAAAAAGTTGTTGATGGTGGCCAGAAAAATGGCAGCAGCCAATGAGTAGCTGAGACGGCGGGCCTCTGGATGAACGTTGCTCAAAAGGAGCTCCTGAAAGAGGTAGAGCACCGCCAGGTTGACTAGGGTTCCCGAAAAGCCCACGACACCGAATTTGAAGAAGCGAAGACCGAAAATGGTGCGCGCGAGGGATCGGAATGACCGTGTCATGAGGACCTGCTCAAAGGTTCTGTCTTTCGAGAATTTCGTAGGTCCTCTTTAGCACGGTATCGGGATCGATGAGCTTCAAGCAACGGTTGTCACCATCGCAAGGCGATTTGCGATGGTTGTAAGCCGTCAGGCAAGGTGAGCAAGAGAGTCGGCCGTAAAGCGACGTCGATTTTTCGTCCAATGAACCGTAAAGGGATGGCGTTTCAGGACCGTACAAAATGATCGACGGAACGGGGGTCATGGAAGCAAAGTGTCCCGGGCCGCCATCATTGGTGATCAGCAACGCTGCCAGATGAAAGAGCACCATGAGCTCTCGGACCGTTGCTGTATATCCGGTCAGATCGACACAGGAGTCACTTCCGCACCGGGTCTGTATTTGTCCAGCTAAGTCCCGATCCCTTTCCATACCGGTGATTCCGACGGCGTAGCCTTTCTGGACCAGTGCGCTTGTGACGTCCGAGAAGCTCTCGATCGGCCAGGCACGGATGGGGAGAAGCCCTCCTCCCGGATTGACCAGAACGAGTCGTTTTCCCTTGATGGATGGAAAATCCGCCTCGAGACGCGAGCTCATCACGGAGACGTCTTTGCGATCGACGGCCATGGGCTCGATATGCAAATCGTCTTCGTCCGTGGGTCGCTTGACCCCGGGGATGCCGGTGGACTCGATGGCTTCCGCGAGCGTGAGGAACTGGCGCGCAATGTGCTGATGGGGATTGTAGAGGACGGGTCGATTGATGAAACTTCCTCGATAAAGGCCTTCCTGAGTGTGCGGATGAAAGCCGACGCGTAACGCCGCACCACTGAGATAGGCAAAGATGCTGCTCACACGAGAGAAGAGCTCACAATCGAGGACCGTATCGATTCCTAGGGTGTGCATCTAGCGGATCGCGCGAATGCTGTCTGCGGTCAACTCGCCGAATGAACCGCTACGCAAGGTCAAAATATGGTCACGCGGAATAATGTCGAGGACGTCGAGAACATCTTGGTTTTGCTTGAAAATCAAAGTGTAAAAAGATGCATTGGGGTAAGCGCTCCGAAGTTGTCGAAACATGGGCTGGGCCAAAACGAGGCTACCCATCTCGGAGAGCAAAATGATCAGGATTCTTTGTGGCCGGATGCCTTGGGGCCTGCGACGGAATCTCGACAGAAAGGATAAGAGCCGGCAAAAGGGTACACCGACATATCGGTCGATCCGTCTTTGAAGCTCAATATCCATGGACAAATGTTTCTAAGGTCGTAAAATCGAGAATCCTCGATCTTAAACCCGGCGTCAAACCTCGCCAGGCAATATGCTTTCGAGTCACTTGCGATGAAGCACCGGTCCCCAATATTCTTGGGGTCGATTAGTCCCTTATTAGTGAAATTGAATGCAAAAAGTAAACAATTTTTCGGGAGGTGACGGCTGATCGCTGACAGCTGATAGCTCGCGGCAAGCCGCAACATCCATTTTTGGTTGCGGCTCTGCCGCGTCAGGAGGACTCTTGCTCGATTGGGAACGGTTTTTCGATGATTTGGATCTAGAGCGAATCGGCCCGTCCGTGCCGGAGGCGGCCGACACGCCGGAAGGTCTCGTTGACGCCTGCACGCGCGCCGCGGGTCTAGAACAGTTTTTGGCCCAGGCAAGCCGTGCCGGGGCCACGGTCACCATCGTTCTCAATGACCCCGATCGCTTTACGGACAGCCGTATCGCGCTCGACGCCGTCGCACGAATTTTGAGCGAGCGCCGTCTCGACCTCGGCTTCCGAATACTTTTTGCGACCGGGAGTCACGCCTACACACCGGAGCAAAAAAGACGCCACGAAGAACGCATTTTGCCCCGCATGTTTGTCGAAAAAGGCGAACGCGCGTGGCATGACGCGCGGGATCCGGACCTCCATCGCCCGGTGGGAGACGCTACCCTTCACCATTGGGTGGTCGGGAAAGGACCCATCCTCGCTGTCGGTAGTATCGAGCCCCACTATTTCGCGGGTGCAACGGGGGCCCACAAGACCCTGACGGTCGGCGTGATGTCCTATGAAAGCTTGTGCAAAAACCACAGGAACGCCATGTCCGCGGAAGCCAAGGGACTGGTGCTCGAAGGAAACCCCGTCTTCGATAAAATCGCAGAACTGGTCACCCGCGTAGCTTCAGGCGGGAGGAGCGTCTTTGCCATCAACGAGATCTTCGCAAAAGAACGACTCGTTGGTTGTACAGCAGGAACACCACTCGATTCGTTGAATCAGGGCCTTCCCCTGGTTCGTCGTATCTTCTCTCACAGATTGTCGCGAGCGGCCGATCTCGTCATCGCTCGAGTGTGCCCTCCGCTCGACAAAAGCCTCTATCAGGCGGACAAAGGTATCAAGAACGTGGAGAACGCGGTGCGGGACGGTGGCGTGATTCTTCTCGATGCCGCTTGCCGCGAAGGCGTGGGAATCGATCGTTTCATGAAGCACCTCGAGAAAGCTCCCGATTACGAGAAGGCCGTGGATTTGGTACGGCGTGAAGGTTACCGCCTGGGTGACCACAAGGCGGTTCGCTTACGTGCCTTGACCGATCGGCGTCGCGTTCGACTGGGTATCATTTCTGCACATCTTTCCGAGAATTATGCTCGAACCGCCGGTCTTGCGCTCCACACCGATCGCGCCGCCGCCGCACGGTGGGCCTTGGGGTGCCTTGGCGCCGATGCACGCACTGCGGTTATCGTCGAAGACGCCGGCAATACGACGTTAACCCTGAAGCAATTGTAATGCGTCTTGGCGGGATGGCTTTGGTTTACTGTCTTGTATTCGCTTCAGTCCCTGATGAGTGAAATTGAATGCAAAAAGTGAACGATCTTCCGTGAGCTGACGGCTGATTGCTGACGGCTGACGGCTCGCGGCAAGCCGCGATAACCCTTTTGTTTGCGGCTCTGCCGCGTCAGGAGCCAACCCAGCGCGTATACCGTGAGCAGTGGATCCAGAAGATAGTCCCACAAATTCGTTGACTCATAGATCCCGAGCGTATAGGCGGCCACTGCGCCGGTCGCGCATAACGCCGGGAGATAGCACTCGTAGTGGACGGCGGCAAGCGATAGACCGAGGAGCGCAATAAAAAGGAGCGGGGAACCGTATCCCCACGTGTAGGGATCTCCGTAGGTTAGACCCAATGCCGGCGGATAGAAGGCGAGCCCGCCGATACCCGCAAAAAGCATGACGAGTCGCCGGTTACGATAACTGAAGATTTCGCGGTCTAACCATCGAGACCCGATCCCCGAAACAACGAGAACAATCGATGTGATACTGAGGTCCCCCGTGACGCTTCGCAGTGCGCCCGCTAGTGACAGGTCATGTAGAGGAACAAGAACCACGCCGATGGTCAGAAGGATAGTCGCCGCTCTTACCGACTGACGTTTGGCCCGGACGGGATTCAAAACCAAAAAGGACAACAGAAGTGCGCAGCCCAACTCTCCTGCGACAGGACCCGGTGTCATTGTAGCTTCCTCTCCACCCACGCTCGATTGAACTGGACATGCTTGATGCGCATCCGGCGCCACGTGTAAAGCAGATGAATATCCCCGGATTGGGCTTGAAAAAAGTAGGGATAAGAGTATTCCTCTCGGGCCCCGGTCGAAGCGTCAGCGGGCTCGAGTCGATGAAAAACGCGCCAACCTTCTCCCCCGCCATCCGAGTAAGCAAGGGACAGATCGTCTCGACCGCTCTCTGCGTTGTTGAAGGCAAGAAGGAGCTCGTTTTTCGCGAGACCTAGGCAGGCAACCGCCGCGTTCGGGTTGGGAAGATCTTCTTTGCGCGGTTGGGACCAATGGAATCCACCATCGGACGTTTCGACGGAAAGGAGCCGATTCGGTGGTGGTCCGGCGTACCGCATGAAGGCTTCGGCTGCCGAGGGCGATGAAGGCACGATCACCGGTTGCAGAGAAGTAGCGCCTCGGGTCAGACGCGATTTGTAAAACACTTCCCCCGTCTCATCTAAAAACACGAGCTCGCCGAACAAACCCACGAGCTCGTGATAGACAGGTAAGGCGATCGTGCGGTCGCTACGCAACAAAGGAGGTCCTTTGACGAGCGTGGACAGGTTCAGGAAGGGCGAGGTCACGATGCGTTTCGGCGGGCTCCAGCTTTCCCCGTCGTCTTTCGAAAAACAAAGGTTGATGGCGCTCCCGCTCCAGCCCCCGATCGATACGCTGACATAGGTGAGCCATAGGCGTTTATCCGGCCCTCGAAACACCACCGGATTCCCAAGCTTGCTTATATAGCGCCGCAGGTGCCTCTGTGTGCCGGCGCGTGTGATGATGGGCCGCTCCAAGCTCCACTCGGATTGCCCCGGATCGAACACCGAAGTATAGATGGCAACGTCGCCGGCGCCTTCTCGAGATCCACCGTACCAAAACGCACGCAATCGGCCGCCTGAGATCTCGACGAGGGTGGCCGCGTGTACTTCGTGAGTCGAACCCTTTCGAAGCGAAGCGGCTTTCGAATAGGGGGGGCACGGAGACGTCGGCCGCAGGCGGGGAAACGACGAATCCCGCATTTCGTGGATCGGGTGGGAGTCGAAGCCAAGAACCACCATAGACCAGAAGGACAATGAAAAAGAAGAGGGTCTTGTGGTACGGCATTTCACCTATTCGGCCTATTCACGGCGTCGCCTGAGAAAATAATATGCGGGAACACCCAAAGCGCAAAAACCGATGCCGATAAGCGACTCACCCGGTCGATTGAAAAGAGTGTAGACCACACTCCATCCCGTGATGGATAGAAAGAGGATTGGTGTGAAGGGATAGCCCCAGGTGCGGTACCCATCGAAATCCGGCGCTTTTCTTCGAATCACGAACAGGGATGTGACGGTCCACCCCGTAAAAATAAGGAGAACCACGGTGGAGAATGTAACGAGTTGGGCGAAGGTTCCGGACAGGACGAGAAGCGATGCCCAAAGGGCCTGGAGCATGATGGCCGTGGACGGCGTCTTGAAGCGCGGGTGAATGCGGGAGATGGCGGAGGGGAACAAACCGTCTCGGGCCATAGCGAAATAGACTCGTGGGCCGGCGATGATCATGGCGCTGACTGATCCCAAGATGGTGGCCATAAAGAGAATATTCAAGAAGGGGGCCGCGGTCCCCGTAAAGAGCCTCTGCGTCGCCATCTCACCGATGCGAAGGACACCTTTCATGTCTTCTATGGGCATGGCGTAGATATAGACGGCGTTCAGTCCCATGTAGATGATGCTGACGACAACGGTTCCCACAATGAGCGACAGAGGCAGGTTTCGGCGCGGATTTTTTATTTCCTCTCCGATGTAGGCGGCGGCGTTCCAGCCGCTATACGAGAACATAACGAAGATGAGCCCGACCGCGAGACCGGGAAAAGCGCCCTCCCAGGCGATAGGCTCGAAAGAACGAAAATGGGAAACATCGCCTCGACCCCATAGGATCCCGCCAAGAATGAGGATGGAGATAAGGGCGACTTTGACACCGGTGATGCCGACGTGGAAGCGTGCTCCCACCGTGGCGGTCCTGCGATGGATCAATGAGATGAGAACGATAGCGCTAATGGCCACGAAGTGGCCTGGACCGATACGATCAAACCAGCTCGATGCCGCTGCGTTTCCGGACTCAACGGATAGCGAAGGATAGAAAAACGACAGATGCTCCACGAAAGCGATGGCGGCCGCCGCGATGGGTGCAGAGAAACCCGCCCAAAACGATGCCCAGCCTGTCAGGAAGGCCGGCAAGGGCCCGTAACTTTCGCGCAGGAAGATATACTCGCCACCCGCCTTGGGAATCCGTGCCCCGAGCTCTCCGTAGGTGAGCGCTCCGGCCAGCGCCAAAACTCCACCGAGAATCCACGCGAACAAAAGGAGTGAAGGATTGCCGAGATCTTGGGCAAGGAATCCGGAGGTCGTGAAGATACCCGAACCAATCACGTTGGATACAACAACGGCTATAGCCGCCCAAAGGCCCAGGGAACGCGGGAGAGCACGCGAATTCGACGTGTCTAGAGTTTCATCTGCCATAGAAGTAGGCTCGACTTTCTCTAGTGCCCTGTGTCAGTAATTCGTAGCCTAATTCTCGGCCCCTTTTGCGCGCTGGACTTCGTTGTGCCTCCTCGAAATATCGGGATATTACTTCGTCGGCACGCCTCGCCAGCACACAAAATGACCTCGAGCTTTAGACCACGATCTACTGATACAGGACACTAGATAATACTGGACAAATTGCGAGAAAGTTCAAGCTTATTCGAGGATTGTGGCGAACCGAAATTTTAGGAAGAGCTATTGTCCGCGTATTCGGACCGAGTGTTTACCCATGATGATGGTATCACCGCTCCGTTGGAGCCTCAGATGGATGATGTATGTACCGGGATATCGGAACGTGTGAGAGGCGGAAAAATTCCGGCTCACCTGCGCGCCTTCTTCCCAGGGGTCGCAGTCGGGCTCACGAAAGGACTCAGTCTCGTCGCCCCACTCCCATTCTTGTTCCAGGCAGTAATATTCCTCGGGATCTTCGAAAGTGCCCTCGAGCTCCGCGCTGATGCGAACGCTGACGGGAGCGTGTCTGTACATACCGGTGGGCTTCATGAAGACCGTGCGCGGACCCTTCATCTTGAGCTTGATCTTGTCGCCCGACCAGGCTGGACTCGCGGCGGCGAGAATGACAAGAGCAACGGCAAAACGAGCAAGGCGTCTCATAAACTCATATTAGCACAGCGCGCTTGAAGAATCGGCTTCCGCCCGTTGTCAATCCGCCGCCGTGGAGCGTAGGGCGGTTTCGACGTCTTCGAATCGGTCGGTAGGGGCCTGACAGGTGTAGTTCTCGCAGATGTAGAAGCGAGTTTTGTTGTCGGATACGGATTTTCCGTTGAGAAGAGGCACCTTGGATTCCACGGCCTGGGAATTCTCCCCATCCGGATCGAGGAAGGCAACCACAGCGTTCGGGGAATAGATACGCCAGATTTGTTCGAGAGCCTGGTTCGATTCTTCAGACCCCTCCCGCCCCACGACGGCGATCTCCCGCTTCGAGCTCAGATAGTAATCCACGGCCGAGAGCATTTGAGGAAAAGCCGACGGAGACCGTTGCATCAGAGAGAGAAAGGCCCGGATCGTTTCCCTTGCCCGGGCCGAAAAGGACTCCTCGCCGGTGTAGCTCGCCAGCTTTTGGAGGTAGGTCGCCGCCACGGCATTCCCCGCAGGAATCGCCCCATCGAATCCCGTTTTGGTCCGAACGAGAAGTGACTCGTGATCGGCGCCGGTGAAGAAAAAGCCTCCTTGGTTTTGGTCCCAGAAGAGACGTTCTAGATCTTCGGCGAGGTTCCGAGCGTGATCGAGCCACGCGATGTCGAAGTCGGACTCGTAAAGCTCCACCAGTCCTCCGATGAGGTAGGCATAGTCGTCCAGATAGGCGTGGAACCGTGCCCGGCCCTCCCGGTACGTGGCAAGCAGCCGACCCTCAACGATCATGTGGTCGAGAATGAAGCGGGCGGCGCGCCGGGCGGATTCGAGGAATCGCTCCTCGCCGAGGATCCGGTAACCTCGGGCCATGGCGATGATCATGAGAGCGTTCCAACTCGTCAGAACCTTGTCATCGAGTCCGGGCCTAATGCGCCTTTCGCGTTCCGTGTAGAGTCGGCGTCGGGCTTTACCGAGTTTGGTCGCGAGGTTTTTTGCTTCGATGCCGAGATCCCTCGCTACGTCCTCGATGCTCGACGGACGGTTCAGCACATTCGTGCCTTCCCAGTTCCCCGAGTCCGATATGTCGTAGAAGCGGCAGAAGACCTCGGACTCATCCTCGAGGAGTTGGTCAACCTCTTCACGAGACCAAACGTAGAACTTACCCTCGACACCCTCGCTATCCGCATCCTGCGATGAGTAGTATCCGCCTTCAGGGCTTTGCATCTCATTGAGTACGTACTCGAGCGTTTCCCGTGCCACGCGAGCGTAATCTTCCTTGGACGTAACCTGATAGGCTTCGAGGTAGGTTCGAGCTAGAAGTGCGTTGTCGTAGAGCATCTTCTCGAAATGGGGAACGAACCAGCGCTCGTCCGTGGAGTAGCGGTGGAATCCTCCTCCGAGATGGTCGTACATGCCTCCCGCCGCCATTTTGTCGAGCGTAAGTTCGGCCATTCGGAGGGCGTCGGAATCCTCGCTGGCGTGATGATGTCGAAGCAAAAGGGAGAGGGCTCCTGAAGGCGGGAACTTCGGTGCGGGAGAAAAACCGCCTTCTTTCGAGTCGAACCGCTGGGAGAGCTCGCGAATCGCGTCTCGGACCAAGCTCCTCGAGACGAGCTCGCCACTCGGCGGAACCAAGGTGAAGCTCTGGATGCGCTCGGTCAGAGCTTCCGCGTTGGTCATGACTTGGCTCCGTTGTTCGCGAAAGACTTGAGAGATGCGGTTGAGCACCGTCTTGAAACCGGGCCTCCCATAAAAGTCCACCGGAGGGAAGTACGTGCCACCGAAGAACGGTTGTTTGTCCGGAGTAAGAAAAACAGTGAGAGGCCAGCCCCCCGACCCGGTCAGCATCTGGACCGCGTTCATGTAGATCTCATCGAGATCCGGCCGCTCTTCCCGATCCACCTTGATCGAGACGAACTCCTCGTTCATGAGGCGCGGCTATCTCCTCGTTCTCGAAGGACTCCCGTTCCATGACGTGACACCAGTGACAGGCTGAGTATCCGATGGAAAGCAAGATCGGCTTGTCTTCCTGTTTGGCCCGCTCGAGAGCCTCCGGCCCCCAGGGGTACCAATCCACGGGATTGTGGGCATGTTGTAGAAGGTAAGGACTAGTTTCGTTAGCTAGACGGTTCGTGTGCTTGTGTTCCGACATGATGAAACCATTCTAGACAAAACGGGGCGACCAAGCCCAAGAGTGGAATTTTAGGTCGCTAGTTTGACTTTTCGGGGCGCGCGTTTCCAACCTCGCCATTTTACATAATGTGTGCAAACGTTTGCACACCACGCGAATGGGTAGCGGAAAAGGTTGGGCGTCGAGAATTAGCTGTTCTTCAAGCCCGTCCAACGCATAATGCAGCTCCCTACTGTGAAGCCTGCGCCGACGGAAACGAGAAGGACCAGGTCACCCTCGTTGAGTCGACCCTCTTCTTGAGCGTCGCACAAGGCGAGCGGGATAGTGGCGGCGGTGGTGTTTCCGAACTTCTCGATGTTCTTGATGACCTTCTCGGGGGCGAGTTCCAATCGGTCGGCCGTAGCGTCGATAATGCGATTGTTCGCTTGGTGGGCGACGAGAAGTGATACATCCGAGGCCGTGAATCCGTTTCGCTTGAGGAGCTCGAGAGCCGCTGCCGTGCCCTGGCGAACGGCGTACTTGAACACTTGTCGGCCGTCCTGATGCACGTAGTGCATTTTCTTGGCGACCGTTTCGGCCGAGGGTGGGTTCAAGCTTCCTCCCGCCGGCATGTAAAGATATTTTCCGCCGGCACCATCGACCCAGTTGTTGAAGTCCAATATGCCTCCTCCGTCCTCGGTCGCTTCCAAGAGAACGGCACCGGCGCCGTCACCGAACAAAATGCACGTCGTCCGATCCTCGTAGTTGATGATGCTGCTCATGACGTCCGCCCCGATGACCAGGACCCGATCGTGAGCGCCGCTGGCGACCAACTGAGAGGCCGTCGAAAGAGAGTAGACAAAACCACAACAGGCCGCCGATAGGTCGAATCCCCAGGCTCGAGGAGCGCCGAGTTTCTTCTGGACGAGGCAAGCCGTGGAGGGGAACAGCATATCTGGAGTTACCGTGCCCACGATGATGAGCTCGACATCTTCCGGCGTCAGGCCCCGTCTTTCGAGCACATTACGAGCGGCGGCGGCGGCCAGGTCCGAGGTTGCCGTACCTTTCTCAGCGATGTGGCGTTCCCGGATGCCGGTTCGCTCCATGATCCACTCATGGGAAGTTTTAACTAGTTTTTCTAGGTCGAGATTGGTAAGAACTTTCTCGGGCACGAAGCGACCCAGTGATGTGATGGTGGCACGGCGTGTGGTCATACTAGCTCCTCAATAGGCCGCCTCGTCGAGGCGGGGCGGCAGGATTAGCGGTCAGTGATTCCGTTCTCACGAAACCTAACATCCTAATGCCCCTCGTGTTTGGCGTCAATACGCTCTTTCCTAAAGACGGGGCCACCCCAAAAGAAAGTTTATAGAAAGTCTTTTCCGCTAGAACGATTAGCCCAAACAGTTGAACAAACACCGTTGCACCGCGTATCATTTTCAGTCTGCCTCCTGGTTTGGGCGGGCGTCCGGCGCTAGGTCGGACCACGAAGATAGGAGTATTAAAGAGTGCCTGCGGCGGCTTTCTATGATTTGGACGGAACCTTGGTCGGCACCAACTTGGTGAACGTTTTCGCCTTTTATGCGCGAAACGACCAAGGGATTCTCAAGAGCTTCGGAAGAACGGCGGCGACGATTGCCGGACTGCCGGTGTTTTTAGCGACGGATTTTTACAGCCGCAACGTCTTCAACGTGCTTTTCTACAAGTGGTACCGTGGGCAGTCCGAGGATCGCTTGAGGTATCTCGCCGACGAGCTTTTCGAGGACGTAATAAAGCCTTCCATCTATCCCGGTACTCTCGAACTACTGGACAAATCGAGAAGTATTGGATTGCGTCAAGTCGTGGTGACCGGAGCCTTGGACATTACGATTCGGCCTCTTCTACGCTACCTCGGTATCGAGGAGTTCACGGCGAACCGTTTGGAGTTCGATGACGGCATCGCCACAGGAAGGCTCGTTCCGCCGGTCATGGCCAGCGCGACCAAAGCTTCGTGGATACGCAACTACGCTGAGCGGGAGGAGATCTCCCTGAGCGATTGCTACAGCTATGCGGACAGCATGAGCGATTTGCCCATGCTGGCCATGGTGGGGCACCCCACGGCCACGAATCCGGATATGAGGTTGAAGAGCACCGCGCTCCGGCACGACTGGCCCATCATTAATTTGAAGAAGGAGAGGAAAGGCTGATTCGATGAGTCCAAGGTTGCGCCGCAAGATCGATCCGGAAGTCGTTTACATCGACACCGATTCCGCTCCCCGTATTCTTCATTGCGGCGAGATGATTTTGGAGGAGGACCTTCCGGTCGGAACTCGAGTGATTTACCCCAAGCCGCCCATTCAAGGTCTTCCCAATCCCCGCGGGGCGATCCGATACGCCATCAACCATCCCCTGGGCTGCGATCCGCTCCATGCGCAGTTGGGGCCGGGTATGAAAGTCACCATCGCCATGGATGACATCAGCCTGCCTTTGCCGCCCATGAAGTTGCCCGACATCCGACAGACCATGTTGGAGGTCATCTTGGAGTTGCTCGACGATCACGGGATCGACGATATCCATTTGATCTCCGCCAACGGGCTCCACCGCAAGATGACCGAATCGGAGCTCAAGCGGATGGTGGGGGACAAGATCCACAAAGAGTTTTATCCCGACCGTTACTATAACCACGACGGGGAAGATCCCGACGGCATGGTCTCCCTGGGAAAGACCTCGCATGGTGAGGAGCTTCGCATCAACCGTCGGGCGGTGGAAAGCGATCTCCTCATTTATCTCAACATCAACTTGACACCCATGGACGGCGGGCACAAATCCGTGTCCTTGGGATTGATGGACTACGAGAGCGTGATCGCGCACCACGAGCCGGACACCATCTCAAAATCTTGGAGCTACATGGACCCGCCGCGTTCGGAGCTCGCGACCAAGATCAATCGGATGGGGAGGCTCGTCGACGAGGCGATGAACGTCTTTCACATCGAGACGGTTCTCAACAATCGGATGTTCTACGATCAGCTCGACTTTCTGGGTAAGAACGAAGATGACTTTACCGAGTCGGACAAGCTCAAGGTCAAGGCGACGAAGTGGTCGCTCGACAAGATGACCCACGCTGCACGGCGGGCGTTCTTCCAAGCCGTTCCGGCCCCCTATGAGTTGATTCAGTGCACGGCCGGCGCCACGGAGCCCGTTCACGAGAAGACGCTCCAGAAGTGCTACGATCAATATTGCGTCCGGGTCAAGGGGCAGGCGGATATTCTCATTCTCGGTATACCTTTCATCTCACCCTATAGCGTGAACTCGATCACGAATCCTATCCTCGTGCACGTGATGGCTCCCGGTTATATGTTCAATCTCTACCGGTACCAACCCATGGTCAGAAAAGGTGGAGTGCTGATTCTAACCCATCCTCTCTACGATGATTTCGATCCGGACTTCAACCCAAGCTACATCGAGTTCTTCAATCGGATTCTTCCCGAGACCCGCGATCCCTTTGCGATGAGAGACAAATACGAGCTCGAGTTCGCGAAGAACCCCAGTTACATTCAGATGTACCGCCAAGGCAACGCATATCACGGGGCCCATCCATTCTTCATGTGGTACTGGGGTTACAATGGCACGAAACATGTTGGGAAGATCATCGCAGCCGGAGCCGAAAACGAGCACGTGCCGGCTACCTTGGGATGGGACCGGGCAGAGACCTTGACGGAGGCCATCGCCATGGCGAAAAGCTTCGTCGGGAGATCGGCCGAGATCACCTTCCTGCATGTCCCGCCGATCGGCATGGCCGACGTGGAGTAATTTCTTGGATCCAATCAAGCCTAGCGAGATCTTCGAGGGAAGCCGCATCTTCATGCTGGGGGGAACCGGCTTTTTGGGCAAAGTGGCCTTGAGCATGCTGCTCACGCGCTTCCCCGGAGTAGCACGCATCTTCCTGATGGTCCGCGCAAGCTCGCGCGCCGATAGTGTGAGCCGCTTTTGGGACGTGGTTTTGACCTCGCCTGCTTTCGATCCCTTGCGTGCGGAATATGGGGAAGAGCTCGAGGACTATCTTCGCGAAAAACTGATCATTGTCGGCGGCGACGTAACCAGCGAGAACTTGGGCCTTTCGGAAGAAGAGGCGGAACAGATCACGTCCGACACCGATGTTTTGTTGAATTGCTCCGGCCGGGTGACCTTCAATCCACCTCTAGAGAACGCGCTCAAGACGAATGTCACCGGAACCTTGAACACGATCAACTTCGCCCGGCGGATGAAACGGCCGGCTCTCATTCACGTCAGCACTTGCTTCGTGGCCGGAAACCGGTCGGGAGAGATCTGGGAAAATGCGCCCATTATCGGGTACTTCCCACGCAAGGGAGAGCCGGAGGTTCCCGACTTTTCCGTTGAGGCGGAGATCAAAGATTGCGCCCGTCTCGCTGCCCGTGTTCGCGACGAGTCCAAGGACAAGTATCTTGCCGATCAGTTCCGGGAGGCGGCGAAGCAAAGGTTTTTGGATGAAGGGCGTGACCCGGATGACGAGAAGGGGCTACGTGTCGCGATCTTGTCCGAACGTAAAAACTGGATCCGTACTCGCCTCACCGAGCTCGGCATCGAGAAAGCGAACTGGTGGGGTTGGCCGAACATTTATACCTATACGAAGAGCCTGGGCGAGCAAGTGGTGGCGGAGAACGACGACATCGTCCGCACCATCGTGCGTCCCGCTATCGTGGAAAGCTCAGAGAAGTTTCCCTTCCCTGGATGGAACGAGGGTTTGACGACGACGGCGCCCCTGGTTCAGCTCGCCCTTAAAGGGCAGAACGTCTTCCCGGTTCGCGACGATCTCATTCTCGACTGTATCCCGGTTGACCATGTTGCTGCCGCGACTTTGGCCATTACCGCCCAGGCGATGGTCGAAGAGCCGGCGCTTGTCTATCAGCTCTCGTCGGGAGACTTGAATCCGGCCAAGTTGGGACGCTTGGTCACCTTGCTGGGTTTATACAAACGGAAGTACTTCAAAGACAAGGGCACGGGAAACGCGGTTCTCAACGAGGTGGCCTCCCGCATGGAAGCGCAATCGGTGAGTCCCGAGAATTTCGAGAGCTACTCGCTCCCCATGCTTCACAGCGCAACGAAGAAGGTGACTGATCTTTTGGACAAGGTCCCGCCCTCGCGACTCGGGCCCCTACGAGGGCTGGCGGAGCAGGTTCGGGATGCTGTGGATCGATTCGAAGGGTTCTCGAAAAAGGGCGAGGATCAGTACCATACGTTTCGGCCCTTCATTGTCGACAATCGTTACGTTTTTCGCGCCGACAATACTCGCGCGCTCTATGAGCGTATCGACACCGACGATCAGAAGCGTTTGCCCTGGGGACCCGACAAGCTCGATTGGTACGACTACTGGCTCAACATACATCTTCCCGGTCTCAAAAAGTGGGTCTTTCCAAAACTCGAAGAGGGCGAAAAACCAAAGCCCCGGCGCATCTACAACTACAGTAGTCTGACGGAGCTCTTCGATGCCGCGACCAAGAATCACACCGGACGCATTGCCATGCGTATGGAGAGAAATGGACGCGAGGAAAGATACACCTACGGCGAGCTACGCGAGTGCACTTTACGGGCGGCGGCGTTTCTTTCCGGGGAAGGGATTCGAGCCGAGGACCGAGTCGGACTCATAAGCACCAACATGCCCGAGTGGGGTATGAGCTACTTCGGTATCCTCAAAACCGGCGCGGCTTGTATTCCCATAGAGAAGGACTCGACCACGTCGGATATCGTTAAACTCCTGCGACTGGGTGAAGCTGCCGGCATCATCATGAGCGAGGAGCTTCGAGAAGAGCACTCGACTCTCGACGACGAGCTCACCGCCGCCGGCCTCGATGTTAAAGTGTGGACCTTCGAGAAAATATACACATTGGGAGACGAAGAGTCCGAGAAACAAAGAATCGAAGCGCTTCCTTCATCCATCAAGCCTTCAACGACGGCCTCCATCATCTTCACCTCGGGAACGACGGGAAATCCCAAGGGCGTGGTGCTGACCCATCGTAACTTTGCGAGCCTCGTGGCGAAGCTGGCCACCGTCTACGACCTCAACAAAGACGACGGTTTGTTGAGCGTTCTTCCGCTTCACCATTCCTTTGAGTTCACCACGGGATTTCTGTTACCCCTCAGTCGGGGAGCGCAGATTACCTACCTCGAGGAGCTGGAAGGCGAGGTGCTCTCCAATACGCTCAAGAAGGGCCATGTGACCTGTATCGTAGGCGTTCCGGCTCTTTGGGATTCACTCAAGCGGCGCATCTTGAACCGGTTCTCGGACAAGTCCACCAAGCTCGAGGACCTCGTCAACTTCATCATCGATGCCAACTTCCTGTTGAGGGACGAAACGCCGCTCAACTTCGGACCGCTTCTCTTTCTACCTGTTCATCTGGCCTTCGGCGGAAGAATTCGTTACCTCATCAGCGGTGGTTCGGCCTTGAGCGAGCCCACCATGAAGACTCTGCGAGGTCTCGGATTCAATTTGAACGAAGGCTACGGGCTCACCGAGGCTTCTCCCGTTCTGACCGTGTCCCGTCCGGACGAGCGCGTGGTAACGGGCAGCGTCGGCAAACCTCTTCCCGGGGTCGAGATCAAAATCCTCAACCCGGATCGCAAGGGGGTTGGGGAGGTCCTTGCTAAAGGCCCCAACGTCATGTCGGGCTACTACGGGAACAAGGAAGCCACAGAGGAAACTTTGAAGGACGGGTGGCTCTACACCGGCGACTTGGGCCGCGTCGACGAGGACGGCAATCTTTTCATCGTAGGCCGCTTGAAGGAAGTCATCGTCGACAAGAACGGCAAGAACGTTTACCCCGACGAGCTCGAAGAGCTTTATGACGAGCCGGATCTCGTCGATGAATTTGCCGTGGTGGGTTTGCCGGAAGGTGGTGGAGAAAGAGTCTCTTGTCTCGTGGTCCCTGACTACGAGGAAAACGAAGGCCTCAGTCGGGGGGAGCTTCGAGCCAAGATTGAAGAGCATTTTCAGGAAGTCTCCAAGAAATTGCCTTTGTACAAGCGCGTCAAAACACTCGACTTCTACGAAGAGGAGCTGCCCCGAACTGCAACCAAAAAGGTGAAACGCCGCCAGGTCGTCGAGATTCTCAAACGTCTGCGCCGTGAGTCCGAAGAGCTTGCCGGCGACGGGGACGAAGACGTGGACTCGACCTGGTTGCTCGACCTGGTGGCTACCATCAGCGAGAAGCCGCGTTCCGCTATCTACATGGACTCTCGATTCGATGCTCTCGGCTTCGATAGCTTGATGTACACGGAGCTCGGGACGGCCATCGAGTCCGCCGGCGGTGAGGCTCCGGAAGGCGCCGTTGTCAAAAACCTGGGAGACATTCGCGAGCTGGCGGATTATTTGAAGCGTAGACCCCCCACGGGAACGCGGAAAGAATCGACTCGCGCCAAGGAGAGCAAGGACAAAGACGGGGCGGAGACCATCACTCTTCCGCCGGCACTCACCGAAATCAGCAAGAAGGGACTCACGGCGGCGCAACGCTGGTTCTACAATGACGTGCTCGATCCCGTGATCAAGGGCAAGGCAAACATCCCTCAGCACACCCATTTCATTGTTGTTGCCAACCACGCATCTCATCTCGATATGGGCCTGGCGAAGATCGCGCTGGGGGATCAAGGGAAGAACCTGGTCGCCCTTGCGGCCGCCGACTACTTTTTCGACAACAAAGTCAAACGGACCATCTTCGAGAACTTCACCAACCTTGTGCCCATGGAGCGAAAAGGCTCCCTCAGGAAGTCGCTCAACTGGTCGCTTCACCTGCTTCAACAAGGCTACAACATCCTCGTCTTCCCCGAGGGGACTCGTTCCAGAACGGGTCGGATGAAGAAATTTCAGCGCGGTGTGGGACACCTGGCGCTTCGTGCCAAAGTGGGGATACTTCCCATACACCTGTTGACCTTCAACGCCCTTCCAGCCGGTAGCTGGTACTTGAAGTCTACCGATGTGAGCGCAACCGTCGGTCCGTTTCTTTCTTACGACCTACTCGAGAAAATGGGAGAGGGATTTTCTCAGTCGGAGACGGAGCGCATGGTCATTGCGCTGAGTCAACGTGTCGTCGAGGCCTTGCGGGACGAAGAGAAGATGCGGGTGGACGATTTCGCCTCCGAGATTCGGAGAAAATTTCACGACGATCGACCCACGAAGGAAGCCGTCCCCATACCGGCCGGCGAAGACAGCCATGAGTAGGCTCGGCGTAGTCCCTGATTGGTGAAATTGAATGCCAAATGTGAACGATTTTTCCGCAGCTGACGGCTGATGGCTGACAGCTGATAGCTCGCGGCAAGCCGCGATAACCCTTTTGGTTGCGGCTCTGCCGCGTCAGGGAGTTGACATTGCCCAAGATTCTCATCACCGGTGGAACCGGTTTTCTGGGAGCGAACCTCGTTCAGCAACTTTTGGACTCGGGTCAAACGGAACTCCGTGTCCTCGCCATCAATTCCCCTCCCGAGCTCGCGGAAAAGGTCGAGATCATCGTCGGCTCCATCACCGATCGTGAAGTCGTCGCCGTCGCACTAAAGGGTGTTGAGCAGGTCTACCATCTTGCCGGCAAGGTCTCCCGCAACCCCGACGACAAACCCGTCATGTATCACGTTCACGTGGAAGGGACGCGGGTACTCCTACAGGAAGCCGCCCAAGCCGGTGTCGAGCGCGTCGTCATGTCCTCGACGAGTGGCACCATTGCCGTCACGGAGGATGGCGATCCGATTCCAGATGAGACGCACCCGGCTCCGATTCATCTCATCTCGCGCTGGCCTTACTACACGAGCAAGCTCTATCAAGAAGAAGTCGCCTGGCGTGAAGCCAAAGGCGGCCCCGAGCTCGTCATGGTGAACCCAAGCATCCTTCTCGGGCCCGGTGACACGACACTCTCATCTTCCGAAGACGTCCTGCGTTTTCTCTCCAAAGACGTCCCAGCCATCCCTCCCGGCGGACTGAGCTTCGTTGACGCTCGCGACGTGGCCGAGACGTTACCCAAGGCCATGGTACGGGGACGAAGCGGTGAACGTTACCTGCTGGGAGGGCCGAACTGGACCTTTGAGACGTTTTTCGGTCGCCTCGAGCGTATGACAAAGATCAAGGGCCCTCGCCTCAAGCTTCCCGACAAGCTCTACGCTTTTGCGGGGAGCTCCATGGACCACATCTACAAACAGCTCGGCAAGACCCCGCCGGTGGACAAGATCAGCATGGAGATGGGCCGCTACTTCTGGTATCTCGATTGCTCGAAGGCGGAACGAGAGCTCGGCTTTCAGGCGCGCGATCCCAGCGAGACCCTCTACGACACCGTGGCCTACCTCAAGGAACATTTCTTCGGCAACGGCGCGTTCGATTGAACGTTTCAACACCATCAAGCAGTTGCATCCTAGCTGTGGAGGATCGCGTCGCGGGGGTGGACAAATCCCTTGAATCTGAACAAACATGACGTGTCGATCTAAGGAACAACGTGTTGTTTTGGGGCCATGAGGTGTCGGTCTTGGGAACAACGTGCAGGAATTGCCGCTAATTAATGAACGTTGCAGAGCACTCCCGACCGCAGGAATGCTAACGGTTTCCAGTGGCCCACCGTGATCGGCGATCTCGGCCGCGGCCGTGGCCTCGCGGTGGGCCTCATCCGGCCCACAGGCCCACAGCACCATGAGCGCTAGGATAACGAAACCGAAGCATGGACCCCACAGGCTTCGATGGTCGGAATGAAATTCACTACGCACTTTAGCCTCTATTTCAACAAGATAGCGCCTTATCGATCCGCTGAAGGACTTCCACCAAGGTCGCATCTGGATTCGAGAATCTTCCCTGTGCGGTTCCGGTCGAGATCCCGACAGCCAACATCGCCAATGTCGTTATCGAAACGCAAAGGAATCTACTGAGCCATACATCTTCGTTCCTAGTACCTTTTCTCGTGCCTCGAGACGATCCTGAGTCTTCAGTGGTATCGCTTGTTGAACCGTGCATGTCAAACCGCTCGACAAAATGAGAGGGTGATAGGATCCCTTGGAGCTCCGTGCGATGGTCGTGTTTCGACAACCGGCTCGTCGCGCTACGTTAACGAAGTTCCCCAAAGGAGAATGTCATGGGAAGGATGGAACGAATAACCGTTACCACGCTCCTCTCGTCGATCCTCATCGTTTTACCGGCCGGCGCGCAGAAGCGAGGCTTGAAACCGGAGGACTACTACCGCATGACGTTCGTGAGCGACGTCGCCATCTCTCCGCCCGGCGAGCTGGTGGCCTTCACCGTGACCACAGTCTTGGAAGATGAGAACCGACGTCATCGCGAGGTGTGGGTTCAGCGTTTGGAAGGCGGCCGGCCGACGGGCGACCCCTTTCGCTTCACCGATCCGACCCAGGATAGCTCCTCGCCCCACTGGTCTCCCGACGGGAAGGTACTGAGCTTCCAATCCCGTCGTGGGGAATCTTCTCAGGGGACCTGGTTTGCGCGTGTGACCGCACCGGGAGGCGAGGCCTATGCGATCGAAGGCGTCGAGGGCGAGCCTATTTGGTCACAGGACGCCGGCATGATCGCTTACACGCGGGCACCGGAAGATTCGGAGTCCGATGGCGAGCAGAAGCGCAAGGGCTGGATTGCACCCGACGCCATAACGCGCACCCTGAGCTCCGAGCGCATGGATGGGCGGGTTATCACCTCCATGCGATACAAGCAAGACGGAACGCTCGAGTTGCTACCGCACCCGGCCACCCGGCCACGCGATCAGCTCTTCGTGGTGTCCGCTCTAGGCGGCCCGGCGCGCCAGCTCACCGATCTGAGCTTCGAGGTCCAAGACGTAGATTGGTCTGCGGATGGGCGCACGTTCTTCTTCTGGGGTGACGAACGCGGAGATGAGCCCAAGCTCGAGGCCACCCGAGATCTGTACGTGGTGTCGGCCGACGGCGGCGAGGTGAAGCGACTTACGCCGAATCCCGGATCCGAGTACGCTCCCGCCGTTTCTCCCGACGGGAAACTCCTCGCCTATTTGCATACTGATGGACGGGGCACGCCTACGGATCTCATGGTCGCGCCCATCGCACCGGATGGGACGTTTGATGGTGAGCCGCGTAACCTGACCACCGGTTGGGATCTGGATCCGGGCAGTCCGCGCTGGGCGTCCGGGGAAACGCTTCGCTTCGCAGCAAGCATCGGCGGAGACCGTCACCTCTTCGAGGTCCCGTCCGCTGGTGGAGAGGTACGGCAGATAACCGCCGGCGAGCGCCAGTTGAGCGCGTTTTCGTTTTCCAAAGACGAACGCCTCATGGCGTACATCGCGACCGACCCGGTGTCGCCGGCCGAGGTCTTCGTGGCCGCGGGCGGTGGAGACAAGGAGCACCGCGTTTCTTCTTTCAACGAACCATGGCTATCTGACGTGCAACTGATGCCTGCCGAGCGATTGACCTATACCACGTCAGACGGAACACCGATCGAAGCATGGCTCATCAAGCCGGTCGACTACCAGCCGGATCGCAAGTACCCGATGGTGCTCAAGATCCACGGCGGTCCGCGCGGCGCCTACGGGAACACCTTTTTTCAAACGTTTCACGTTCTGTCGGGGGCGGGCTTCTTCGTGCTGTACGTGAATCCTCGCGGCGGATCCGCATACGGGACCGAGTTCGCCAACTCGATCGTAGGTCGGTTCTACTTCAGCGAAGACTGGTTGAAGGGCGTTGAGACCGCCATTGCCAAGTATGAGGCGATCGACCCGACCCGAGTCGGTGTTTCCGGTGGCAGCTACGGTGGTCTCGCAACCAACTGGCTCACTGCGACCACGGATCGGTTCGCCGCCGCGGTTACCAGCCGATCCTACGCCAACCTCGAGAGCTTCTGGGGCACGACCGACATCCCTCACTTTGCCGAGTTCTACGTGGGAGGCAAGCCGTGGGAAAACCGGGAGCTATACCGCAAGCTCTCGCCGTTCTCCTATGTCGAGAAGGTCACCGCCCCGACGTTGATTATTCACTCCGAGCGAGATTACCGCTGCCCCATCCCGGACGCGGAGCAGTGGTTCATGGCGCTTAAAAAGAACGGCGTACCGGCGGAGTTCGTGCGCTATCCGAGATCATCGCACGGTCTGTCCCGAACCGGCGAGCCGTGGTTACTGGTTGACCGCCTGGAGCGGCTTCGAAGCTGGTTCGTGCACTGGCTGATTGACAACCCGATCCCCAGAAACTGATGATCTCACCCCTCAGGAGTCGAAAAGTGGATGAAGATCATTCACAATCAGCGACAATCTGCTGGACGTTGTCGAGACGCTAAACCGCATCAAATATATACGAATGTGTTGCTAGCTCTTTCGAGAGTTGAGATAGTCGCGGGGAATCATGATTAGAGTCTGTCGAATCCGGTTACCGAAATGGTTGCCAAAGTGCCGCCGGTCGCCGGTAAGGAGATGAGTTGCACCAGCGGCCAAAGCGGTTGCAAGGATCGGCTTGTCCTTTTCGGCAAGATCGATCCCCTGTGGCAAGTTTTGCTCACGGCGTTCCGGAAGCACCAAGAGGTGCTTCATCAAGCCGTTCAGTCGTACTTTTTGTTCCTCAGAAACTAGGTTACGTCGGGCTTCTTCGAGCGCGTAGGCCGACGTTATCAGTTCCACATCGGAAAGCTTCCATAACTGCAGAAGCCCGGAGTCCTCACGGTAGGCCGCGGAGAACAAGATGTTGGCGTCCAGGAAAAGACGGTCCAACTAGTTCGGCCTTTCATGGGGGATCGAATCGGGGTCGAGTCCCATGCGCTCCACTTCGCCACGCGCTCGAGTATAGTCCTCTTTGCCCGTTGCGTTTTCCAGCAAAAAAGCGGCCTTCCGTTCACGCGAATATACCTCCACCGGTACCGCCGCAGCCGCCCGGATCACGACGCAGTCGGGCCCCTCCTCGACCAAAACGACACTCCCTTCCTCAATTCCGTACCGCCGCCGTAGACGAGCCGGGATGACCACAGTTCCGCGCTTTCCTACCTTGGTTATGTCTGCCATTCAGAATTCCTGTATATCATACTATCAGATATTCAGGCACCAGGCGAGTGGATAGCCTGTCGGTGGTCACCGCGTTGGCGCTGGTGCTGCCGGAAACCATACCCATCATGGCGCTGCTCACGACGGCCACCTTGGCCGGCCCGCCGACGAAACGACCACCCAAAGCAACCGCCAGGTCCATGACGATGCGGGTGCCGCCCGCGACCTGGAAAAGGCTGGCGAAGGTGAGGAACGCAAATAGATAGGTTGCCATGATGCCCATGAGAACGTTGAACAAACCTTCGGGTACGAGATAGAGGTGGTCGATGAGGAGCGACGGGCGCACCCCCTGATGCTGTAGGACTCCGGGCATGATGGGGCCTGCCAGCGCATAGAACAGAAACACCAACGCCGTCGCCACCAAGGCCCAGCCGATGATTCGTCGCGTCGCTTCGAGCACTACCGCGATGGCAACGATTCCAAGAAGGAAATCCGGCCATGTGAGAGGATCCACATAGACGAGGCGCCACATCAATCTCTTCTGACTGACGACGACCCAGCCGAAGGCGGTAAAGCTGAGCACGGCCAGTACGACGTTGACCTTGGTGACGCGTTCGAAGGTACGTTTTCTGGCGGGGTAATAAAGGTAAACCAAGGGGACGGCGATCATGAGATGGCCGGCGGACCGGGTCATGGCGTCCCACCACCCGGTGAAAGCGCACCAGAGGGTCAGCACAGGCAGTGATAGTGATACGGTGAAGCCGCGGGCCACCCAAGCGTAAAGGCCGGTGAGCTTTCGTTGCTGAGCAGGCAGGAGATCCTCGTCCGAGCTTGGGCCTGAATCGAGATCAATTTCGGCTTGGGACGTCATGCAGCATCCGTCGTTCTCAGCAGCTCGATGGTCGTCGAAACTAACATAGAAGCAAACCGGATTGAAATGCCGCACAATCGTCGCAGCTGGTTTGCACGCTTCGTGATAAACAAGAGAGAATTGCATCGCTCGGAACCAGAGTCTTCGACGAATAAGGTGTTGATTTGGGAGGCTAGACCATGGGCGACGACAATCCCGCTGCCAACTTCGCCAAGGCAGGCATAGCAAACCGGGTAGAGACGGTGGAGGCTCGCACCATCTCGATCCCGCTAAGCAAGCCGCTCGCTTTCGCAACGCGCTACGTTGAGCGCCGTGAGTATACTGTCGTCCGCGTCCGCACCGAGGATGGTGTCGAGGGTCGGGGTTACTGCTATTGCGGTGACCGTGTCGGTCACCTCGTGACCCAGTTTGTTCGTGATTTCCTGCGGGATCACGTTGTTGGGACCGACCCTTTCGCGGTCGAAAAAATATGGTCGCATATGTACAACGACTGCGTTTTGCTCGGGCGCCGGGGCGCCGCATTGCGTGCCATAAGCGCGGTCGATATCGCCCTGTGGGATGTGATTGGCAAGACGACGGGTCTTCCTTTACACCGATTGCTCGGAGGCCCCAAAGCGAGCACGGTGCCCTGTTACGCAAGCGGCGGCTACTATTGGGAAGGCACCGAACCGGACAAGTATGTTGCCGATGAAGTCCGGGGCTATGTGGAAGCCGGTTTCAATGCAGTAAAGATCAAGGTTGGACGACTGTCGCTCGAGGACGAAATGAGACGCGTACGGGCAGCGCGCGACGCCATCGGGCCCACCATCCCTCTCATGATGGACGCCAACAACGCCTGGCCTGACGCGGCTGCTGCCATCCCCGCCATCAACGCACTCGCCGAGGTCGATCCGTACTGGGTCGAGGAGCCGTTGATGCCGGATGACATTCGTGGTCATGCTGCGATTCGTAACAAGGTCAGTGTGCCGATCGCCACGGGTGAGATCGAGGCCACCCGCTGGGGATTTTCCGAGCTCCTCGAGCTCGAGGCGGTGGACATGTTGCAGCCCGACTCCACCGTGCTGGGCGGTATCACAGAATTCAAGAAAGTCGCAGGCATGGCCGCCGGTAAAGGTGTGCCCATGTATCCACATTGGATGCACCATCTGCATACCTCTTTGGTGGCGTCCATTTCTAATGCGGTCATGGTCGAGTATTTCCCGGACCTAAGCGTGTTGAATCTAGGGGAAGTAATCCAAGAACCGATCCGTGCCAAAAACGGCATGCTGCCGGTTCCGCAAGAGCCGGGAACCGGTGTCCAGTTCAACGACGAGGCTTTGGACCGATTCGCTGTAGATACCTGGGAGTGAGTCGCCCGAAGCTGTTATGAAAACCCACATCGCCGAAACCCAAGTCTGCATCGTAGGCGCGGGAGTTATGGGTGCCTCGGCGGCTTTCCAGCTTGCCGACAACGGGCAGGATGTGCTGTTGCTGGAGAAGTCGGCTGCCGGGTTGCAGGCTTCGGGAGCCAATGCAGGCACCTTGGCGGTCCAGAACAAAAAGCTGGAAGTGATTCCGCTGGTGCTTCGATCCATCGATCTTTGGGAGACGCTTTCCGAGCGCCTGGAAATGGATGTGGAGTACGAGCAGAGAGGGGGATTCCGGGTCGCCCACACGGACGAGGATGCGGAGGCTCTCGAAAAAGCGGTGCGCGATCAACGGGCCCAAGGTGCCACCGTCGAAATGGTCTACCCGCCCCGACTCTTCGATGAAGCGCCTTACCTGAACCGAGACATCAAGGCGGCCTCCTATTGTCTTCGCGACGGGATGGCAAATCCCTTGGCGACAACCCGAGCGTTTCTGACCGCAGCTCACCGGCGGGGCGCTCGGTTGTGGCAACACTCGGCGGTCTCCGGGATCGAGGTGCACGGCGATCGGGACTTCACCGTGCATTGCGAGCGAGGTGCCGTGCGTTGCCCTTCCGTCATCATCGCTGCCGGTACGTGGATCAACAAACTGGCTCGAATGGTCGGTGCGAACCTTCCCCTCACCACCTCCGTTCTGCAGGTGAGTATCACCACCACCGGCCCAACCCTCTTCCCGCACATCGTCACCCACGTTCGCGGCAACCTGACCCTGAAGCAACAGAGGACGACAGGAAAGATTATTCTAGGCGGGGGATGGCCGGGCGAGGGAGATCCGGAAAGCGGTGTGAAGCGCGTCACCCGGGAAAGCTTGATGGGACATCTACGCTGGATCACCGAGACGATCCCCGGTATCGGTCAAAGAGATCTACTTCGAAGTTGGGTGGGCTTCGAAGGTCGGACGCCGGACAAGCTCCTCCTATCCGGACCGCTCGGACCGGCCGGTCTCCATGTGCTCGGTTGTTCGGCGGGCGGCTTTACACTCTGTCCCATCGCAGGTCAGATCGCCGCCGACTATGTCCTGACCGGGGATACTCAAATCACCGACCAGCGGTTCAACGTTGAGCGATTCATGACGCCATCGTCTAAGACCACCGCCTCCTCGGATGAGGTGCCGACGTGACCCAGGGAGCGCGTCTTGCTGTGGGGATTCGTCGTGGCAAACGAGTGAGCCTGCTCGTGGACGGTGAGTCCATCGAAGCCTATCTCGGCGAGACCATTGGCTCCGCCCTATTGGCGGCAGGGCGTCGCCGTCTTCGCCAAACGCCACACACCGCCTCGCCGCGCGGTCTCTTCTGCGGCATGGGCGTTTGTTACGAATGTCTTGTCTCCGTCAATGGAAAAACAGGAGTCCGAGCCTGCTCGACACCCGTGGAGGACGGCATGATTGTCTCGACGCACAAACACAACGAATAAACGATGAGCATGGAGCGAGCCGATTTGGCGGTGGTGGGTGCCGGACCGGCAGGGTTGTGTGCGGCGATCGAGGCCGCCCGGGCCGGACTCGATGTGGTGGTGGTTGACGAGAATCCGAATGCCGGAGGTCAGATCTTTCGCCAACTTCCGGAGGCGTTTTCGGTCACCGGCGAGCGTTTGAAGAAAGAGCTTTCGCGCGGCGAAGCGCTGCTCGGCGAGCTAGAGGGGCTGCCCATTCGCGTGCTCAGTGACACGGTCGTTTGGGGCGCCTTCGAGGATCGGGTGCTCGAGCTGGCTCGACACGGTAGGAGCCGGCGCTTGCAGGCTAAGGCGCTGGTTATCGCGGCGGGAGCTTACGATCGGCCGGTACCGCTTCCCGGCTGGACGCTCCCGGGTGTTCTGACGGTAGGGGGCGCCCAAACCATCCTCAAGAACCAAAGAATGTTGCCGGGGAAGCGCATCCTTTTGACCGGCACCGGTCCTTTACAGCTCGTGGTGGCGAGCCAGCTCGCCGCGGCGGGCGCAGAGCTCGCGGGCGTCGTCGAAGCCGTTCCAACACGCGCCCTCTTATCCTATATGGGAGCCCTGTTGAAGACATGGTCGATCACACGAGAGGGCTTGGGACACCGGTGGACTCTTTTTCGATCCCGCGTACCCTGGATCGCTCCTGCGGTTCTGGTCCGTATCGAGGGCCATCAAGAAGTTGAAAGGGCCGTCATCGCCCGGGCAGATTCAAACTGGAGACCTATTCCGGGCACCGAGGTGGCCATCGATGTTGACACGGTCTGCATGGGTTACGGACTGGTTCCCTCCGTTGAGTTCCCGCGTCTTTGCGGATGCGCGGTACGTTACGACGATACCACCGATGTCTGGGTTCCGGAGCGCAACGAAGATTTCGAGACGAACGTGCCCGGCATCTTCGTCGTCGGTGATGGAGCGGGGGTAGCCGGTGCGGTCGTCGCTGCCGAGGAAGGACGGATCGCAGGGATCGCCGTTGCGCGACGTTTGAATGCCCGTGGCGGTCGTGAAGCCGACGAGCGGGAACGACAGGCTCACCGGCGTCTCAAACAACTGGCGGGCTTCCGCGCGGCGATGGACACTGTTTATCGACCGAGACCCGGGCTCCATGAGCTGGCGACACCGGAAACCGTGCTGTGCCGTTGCGAGGAGGTTCGACTCCGTGATTTGGAAGCCGCTATAGATGATGGGGCCGAGAGCCCGGATTTGCTCAAAGCGTGGACCCGCACCGGCATGGGTCCCTGTCAATCACGCATGTGCGCTCTGCCCATCGCCCATCTCCTCTCCCGTCGCACCGGTGTTTCGTTGGAGGAGCTCGGCCGGCACACGCCACGTCCTCCGGTAAAGCCGGTCCCGATCGATACCTTGATTACAGGCGAAGACGAACCATAAAGTGACAGAGTTCTTGTCTCCCTTGACCACAACCTTCGAAGGCGCAAACACCGCAGGGCTCATTGGGCTCGCTTGCGTTTATTATCACCAACCTACAGATACGGTGGATAAAGCGAGTCCGGAGCTGATGGAAAAGATTATCCGTATCACGTATCTCTCGGCATTTGCGTTAGCGAACAAGTGATCAGCGATAGGTATCGAGCGTTTCCTCGTTGAGCTCGATCCCTAGACCCGGACCACGCGGAACGGAGAGCAATCCGTCTTTGGGACGCATAGGCTCCTGAAGCAACGCGGTGCGTAAAGGGTTCTCCATGACATTGAATTCCTGATAGGGCGCGTCCTTTTGGGTGACGAGAAAGTGCATCGTGGCGGCCACCAGAATATCCGTCGCCCAGCAGTGGGGGATGACTCGAACGTTTCTGACTTCCGCCAAAGCAGCAATGCGCTGCATCTCCGTCAAGCCACCGACTCGGGCGATGTCCGGCTGAATGACCCTCAGTTTTCCCCGATCCATGAGATCGCGGAAGCCAAAGCGAGTCGTTTCTTTCTCACCTGTAGCAATGGGTGTCGGCGAGGCTTCCACCAGAGCGGCGAAGCCGTCCAGATCGTCCGGTGATAGAGGCTCTTCGAGGAAAAACACGTTCTCCTCGGCCAACGCCCTTCCCATCCAAACGGCGTCGTCGAAGGCGACTGGGGAGCCCATGTCGATCATGATGTCCACGTCCGGTCCGAGAGCTCGGCGGAGCTCATTCACCCACCGGGCGTCATCCCTGACATTTTGCCCGAGCCCGCCCCAGCCGAACTTGAGGGCCCGGTACCCTTCATCGGCGCGGGCTTTGGCGTTCACGATGATCTGCGATTGAGTTTCGGGGGTGAGATCACTCGCATAAACCGGGACTTGATCACGAATCGCACCGCCCATCAGCTGGTGGACGGGCAAACCGGAAACCTTACCCAAGATATCCCACAATGCGATATCGATCCCGCTGATCGCGTTGATGACCACGCCGCGGCGGCCGTAGGTTGCCGTGCAGTCGTACATCAGATCCCACAGCTCGTTGATTTGGAGCGGATTCTTGCCGATCAGGAGAGGTTTCAACCCTTGCACGGTGAGCTGGGAGATCGGCGCGTCGATGATCGCTTTCAGTACGGTGGGACAAGTATGCGCTTCGCCGATTCCCGTGATGCCTTCATCGGTATGAACGCGGATGATGAGCACATCCTGGAGTCCGTCACCTACCGGCAAGACCTTGGGTAACCTCAGCACGATGGTTTCGATATCCGTGATCTTCATGTTAAATTCCTTCTGCGAATCTCGATGTCAGCAAAGACCGATGGATGGTATCACCGATTCGTAACGCACGGTCCCACGCCAGGTCGCACGACAGGAGTAATAACCAGAGTTCTCTTTCGAGGTAAGAAATGAATCAAGGCAAAGTTGATTGGAAAGGTTGTCTCGTCGCCGTCATCACGCCATTTACCGAGGCGGGTGACATCGACGAAAAGGCGTTCTGCGAAAACCTCGAACGTCTCGCCGGTGAGGGAGTACACGGTCTCATCATATCGGGATGCACGGGAGAGGCCTGGGCATTGACCCAGTCGGAGCGAGCGCGGCTCTTCAAGCTCGCCGTGGATACCATGGGCAAGCGGCTGCCGATCATCGCCGGGACCGGGGGGATTTCCACGACGGACGTGATCGAGTTGAGTAAACGGGCCAAAGAAGTGGGTGCCGATGGTTTGATGATCCTTCCTCCTTACTACTGCATGGCAAAAAGGGCGGAAGTCATATGTCACTATGCCGCGATCTCGGACGCCGTTGAACACCCGGTGTTGCTTTACAACATCCCGCGGCGCGTGGGTTTCAATCTCACCCCGGACGTGGTTGCCGAGTTAGCTCAACTCGAGTGGATTGTGGCAATCAAGGAGAGCTCGAACGATTTCATCCAAACGGAAGACACCATCCGAGAGGTCGGCGAGCAGATCATCGTCGTCACCGGTCACTCGGCGGAAAGGGGGGTTCCGGCGCTTCTGATGGGGGCCAAGGGCTATGTCAGCTCGATGGAGTCCCAGGTCATGGGACGCGAGGCCATACAAATGTACGACTTGGTCGAGCAGGGCAAGGTTGACGAAGCGCGTGAGCTCCAACTGCGGACGCTCGAGCTCGATCATCGAATGCGAAGCATTGGTACTTTCCCCGCGAACCTGAAAGCAGCGATGAATCTCCTTGGCCGAAACGGTGGTTACCCGCGCCAACCCTTACTTCCACTGAGCTCCGAGCAGATCGAGGAAGTCAGAAGCGCGCTCGAAAGCTTGAAGCTGCTCGGTACCTGATTGAAATTTCGTTCCGCCATGATCCAGTTCCGATCGATATCGCCTCGGATTGCGGTTGGAGTTGGACTCTTGATCGTTGCGTGCTCGAGCTGCGGTCCGGCCGATCCCAATGCGATACCCCGTACCAACTTGATCACCGGCAGCACGGGAAGTAGCTGGTACCGGATCGGATCGGCGATTGCCGAGCGCACCAACTCCGGTTTTGAGGGCCAACCCATCACGGCTATACCGGGAGCGGGTGGTGTCTCCAATCCCGCCCGCGTCGGCCAGATGCCCGGTGATCTTGGTCTCTCTTTTATGCCGTTTCTTCGTGCCGCCTACTTGGGTGAAGTCCCGTACCCGCGGTCGTTCCCGGAGCTCCGGCACGTGGCTACACTTCTACGAAACAAGTTTCACGTCGTCGCGTCCGGTGCCGTATCCATTGAGTCGCTTGCCGACATTGGAAAGCGTCGCATGGGAGTTCGAATCGGCACGGGGCCACCCGGATCGGGTGAAGAGTTCCTGCTGAAGGAGTGCCTTTCATCCTGGGGAGTCACCTATGAGGATATCCGGAGGTGGGGCGGACGCGTCGAGTATCTTGGATCGGGAGAACGGGCGGATCTGTTTCGAGACAACCACATCGATATCATCACGTTCCACACCGTTCAACCCATCGTCGCTGGTGACCGAGCTCATGTTGAGCCGTCCTGCCCGTTTGTTGTCCGTCCGGGATGATGTGCGTAGGCAGCTCAACGTGCGTTGGGGAGTCAAGGCGCTTTCGATTGTCGCAAACACCTACCCGACGCAGGGTGAGACCGTTGAAACCGCGGGTCTGGAGTTTGGCCTCTTCACGACGGCAGACGTTAGTGCGGAACTGGTTTACGCCTTGGTGAAAACCATCGCCGAGAACAAATCCTATCTCGAGTCCGTACACGTCGGCTTCAAAACATGGGAGCCTCGGGACATGCCTTCGAACTTGGGAGTGCCGCGACACCCGGGAGCGGTCCGCTACTACCGTGAGCGTGGTTGGATGGACCCATGAACGATCTCACGTCGAGGTCGCTCGAGCCCAGCGCAGCCCCCATCCCGGATCAGCGAGATCTCTCGGGGTGGCTTCATATCATTGCCCGTATCCTGGCCATTGGCCTGCCGGTCCTCACCATCGCGGTGGCTTTCACCGGATGGTTCGATACGGTGACGAGACGAGCCGGGCACCTGTGGTTCGTGATACCCTTGACTTTCCTCTACTATCCAGCGCGTAAAGGCCAAAAAACCCGAGTTCGAGCTTGGGACATGGCCTGCGCCGCCGGTGCACTCGTCGCCTTCGGTTGGGTTATCCTCGATCGTGGCCGGATCGTGACCCGCCTGGTCTATGTGGATCCACTGTCTTCAATCGACATGGTGCTCGGGATACTGGCGATTTTATTGGTACTGGAAGCGACCCGCCGGACTCTTGGAACCACCCTGGTCGTACTCGCTGTAGGTTTCCTCGCCTATGCGCTCGCCGGCCCCTACATGCCCGGCGTTCTCGAGCACAAAGGAGCTCGACTCGGGCTTCTCATCGAGCATTTGTACCTGGTCCCCGAGGGACTGTTCAACATGGTCACCGGAGTCATGGCAACCTACTTGCTGGTCTTTCTCACCTTCGGGGCCATACTCCGGTACGCCGGCGGGGAGCGAGTCTTTGCCGACTTGACGGTTGCGGTTGCCGGCCGTTGGGTCGGAGGGCCGGCCAAGGCCGCTGTCATCGGAAGCTTGTTGATGGGATCGGTCACGGGCAGCACCATCGCCAATGTAGTGACGACCGGAACGTTCACGATCCCATTGATGAAGCGTTTGGGCTTCAAATCGCACGAGGCCGCTGCCGTTGAGACCGCATCCGGGGTCGGAGGGGCCTTGATGCCGCCGATCATGGGAGCCGGCGTGTTCATCATGGCGGAGATCACCGGCATCCCCTTGCTCACCATACTCAAATATTCTCTGCTCCCGGCGTTGCTCTACTTCGGAAGTCTCTACGCCTATGTGCATATCAAGTCGAAAAGCCGTGGGCTCACTTCGATTCCGGCTGAAGGACGAACACCGAGCCTTGGGCTCACTCTGGTGCGTTGCGCTTATCTACTGTCCCCCCTCGGACTGCTCGTCTATTTGCTCATCCGGAATTACAGTCCATTCTACGCGTCATCCGCTTGCGTGGTTGCACTCTTGATTGTCAGCTCGTTGCGCCGTGAGACCCGCCTGAGTCCACGATCCCTGCTCGACGCACTTGAAGCTTCTACACGGAGCGCTTTGTTGCTGTCATCCACGGCCGCCAGTGCCGCTTTGATAGTCGGGGTCATTACCCTAACCGGCCTCATGTTGAAAGTAACCTCCATCATGGTGGCGCTGGCAGGAGGGTCGTTGCTCGTCGGCATTGCGATCGTAGCACTCGTCTCCTCTATCCTCGGCATGGGCCTTCCCATTACCAGTGGTTACATCATTGTGTCCACCTTGGGAGCTCCGGCCTTGACCGAGCTCGGCATGTCCGTTCTCGGTGCGCACCTGATGATTTTCTGGTTTGCGCAGAGCGCTACGATCACTCCGCCCATCTGTATGACCGCCTTCGTGGCGGCTCAAATCGCCGACGCCCCCCCCATGAGAACCGGTTTCGAATCGCTTCGGGTTGGCAAGGCGCTCTACTTCGTGCCTTTGCTGTTTGCCTATAGCGGCATACTCTCATCGAGATGGGATCTGGTTGTACTGAACGCTGCCGCCGGTCTACTATTTCTCCTTGTTCTCCCTGCGATGACGACGGGTTTCTATCGAGGTCCCATCGTTGTCACCGGAAGATTGGTTTTATTTGCCGCCGGACTATGTGCCCTCTGCTCCGCATTCAGTCTCGATATTCCGATCTCGGCCTTGTGGCTCGCTGCGTGCGCTGCAATACTTGGGGGCCTTTATTTCTACCAGTCCTTCCGAGGCTCGGAGACCTGGGAACCAGGGCGATGACGCCGCCGCGGAGGTAAGAAGTTCATCTCGAATTCAGTAGGATCAAGGAGGCAATCGATGGGTTCCGGTCAAACTGTTTTAGTCCACTACCACAAACCCGCTTTTCTAAAAAGGTTCGAAGAAATACTGAGAGAAGCTCGCGGCGACCTACAGCTACTCGTTTGCGAGGATAGAAGCTCCATCGAAAAAGCCGTGCCGGAAGTGGATATCATTTTTGCCGGAAGTACCTTCCCACTCGATGTTCTCGATAGAGCTGAGAAGTTGAAATGGATTCAGTCCATGGGCGCCGGCGTTGAAAATTTCCTGCGGGCCGGATTGATACCGCCCGATATCGTCCTCACCAGGGTGAGAGGCGTCTTTGGCAACATCATATCCGAGTACGTGACCGCCTACATTTACGCGATGACGCAAAGGATGCCCGCCGTTTTCGAGAACAAGCGAAAAAAGAGTTGGAGCATCTACCTCGTCGATTCCATCCGAAGGAAGACCGTGGGGGTCATGGGATTGGGATCGATCGGCTCTACCGTTGCCTACCGCCTTCAACTCACGGGTGCAGAAACGATAGGGTTTGACGGACAGGAAAGGAATATGCCATTCCTAAGCCGGGTGTACGGTCCTGGCGAGTTGGATTATTTCCTCAAACGGGTCGATTTCTTGGTGCTTTGTCTTCCTCACACCAAAGGGACGGAAGGGATTCTGGGCGCGAGGGAGTTGGCTTTAATGAAGGACACGGCCTATCTCATCAACGTGGCTCGTGGTCCACTGGTTCGGGAAGAAGCGCTGCTCGATGCCTTGAAAAACGGGGTGATTGCAGGGGCGGTTCTCGACGTTTTCAATGAAGAGCCCTTGCCGGAAACCCATCCTTTCTGGGACCTCGAAAATGTCATCATCACTCCTCACATTTCCGGCCCAAGCATCCCGGAGGAGATCACGGAGATCTTCCTTCGCAACCTGGAGCGGTTCGAGCAAGGCGCGGAGCTGGAGGGAGTCGTTGACCTGGCGCGGGGGTACTAAAACGCAGAGTCTTTCAGGGAAGAATGGAGCGGATAAAAATGAAAAGAAATATAGGACTATCCATTACTCTATCCATTTTTGTGTTGCTGGCATGGGCGGCGGTTGGTGACGCTCAAGAAGCCGACAGGGTGTACACCAATGGCAACATCTATACGGTTGATGAGCAGTTCAGCAAAGCTTCTGCCATTGCAGTGAAAGACGGGACGTTCATCTACGTGGGTGACGAGGCTGGAGCGAAAGCCCATATAGGTCCTCTCACCTTTGTTACCGACCTCGAAGGCAAAACCGTCATCCCTGGTTTACATGATTCCCATGTACACATCAGGTACGGAGAAAGAGAGTTGTATCCACGAACGCCGGACATCAGGCCGTCACTGGGTGAATGGGCGTCTGTGGAGCGAATGCAGGAAGTGATCAAGCGTTGCTTGGCGACCGGGGAAGGCATGCGGCCGGGGCCTGAGCCCAGGTGGCTGGTCTTGAGTGGTTGGATGTCCGATGTTTGGGATCCGCCGGAGTTCCGTAAGGAGCTGATTGATGCCGTAGCCCCGGATAACCCTGTGTATATTCGCCGATACACGCATGGCAGTGCTGCAAATAGCAAAGCCTTGGAGCTTGCCGGCATTACTCGCGACACTCCCGACCCCGAAGGTGGTCATATTAAGAAAGACAAAAATGGGGAGCCCACAGGCGAATTCGTAGAAAGGGCGCCTATGCAATTGATGGACCTTATTCCACCCTTGCCTCCCATGACCGACTATGAGCTAAGTCGCAACCTCGTCGAAGGGACTCAATTGGCCGTCGCCAGCGGACTCACGACGATCCATGGCGCAAGCATGACGGACTATGACGAGGTTCAAAGAAGAATAAAGCTCTACGAAGTCGGTCTTCTCAGGATCCGGATCAACGAGATGGTTCACGAGGATACGGCGAGGAAGTTGGGCAAACCGCTCAACTACGAGAACAAATTCTTCGTGCGATCCGTCAAGGCTTTTTTGGATGGGGCTTTGGGGTCGAGAGGTGCGCACTTCATCGAGGAGTACGCCGACTATCCGGGTTATCACGGGGAACCGAGACGATCGGAAGACGATATCGCAGAGACGGCGACGGAACTTCTGAAGCTGGGTTTCAATATGAGGATCCACACCATTGGTGATGCAGCGAATCAAAACGCGATCAACGCCTACGAAAGGGCTCTCAAGGCGACCGGAGTAGACGGCAAAGAGGCCAGGTTCGCCCTCGAGCATTGTCAGGTGCTAACGACGGATGACCTACTCAGACTTCCCGAACTCGGAATTGTGGCTTCCATGCAGCCACTGCATGCGACGGAGGACATGCACTTTGCCGAAGCCAGGATGGGAGCACACCGTCTGGAGTCTGCCTATGCTTGGAAAACACTATTGAAGCTTGGTGTGGTGGTAGCAACGGGGACAGACTATTCGGTCTCACCCTACAACCCGTTTTACACCTTGCACGCCGCAGTAACCCGACAAGACCGGAACAACAATCCTCCGGGCGGTTGGATCCCGGAAGAGGCCTTGACCAGAGAACAGGCTTTAAGAGCTGCAACCATGGCCGGCGCCTACGTCATGAAAGCGGAAGACATCTTGGGATCCATCGAGGTCGGCAAGCTCGCTGATTTTGTGGTGATTCCCGTGGACTACATGACCATCCCGGCCGAGGACATCTGGAAAATCAAACCGGACATGACGGTTATCGGGGGTGAGGTCGTCTACACGAAGCCGGTGCAAGTGCAGTAGATAAGTAGTTCTCACGGCGACTTTTTGGAGCTCCGGTAGAAGTGAACGAAGGCTTTTTCCAACGTGGCAAGCCCTTCATCAATCGCGTGGTCCACGGTCTCCAGGAAATGCTGAAGCTTCTCGAGGCTATCGACGATTTCAATGATGATGGGAAGGTCTTCTGACAGCCGCAGGATCTTGGCGGTGTGGATCCGGCTGTTGGCGCCGAATCCCATCATGCCCGGACCACCGTAGCCCCGGCGATCCCTTCCTCTCTGGCCTTGAGAACGAGCCATTCGTATAGCGGCTTGCCTTCGAATCTATCGCTTTCAGATCATGGCCGATAACTGATTTGCCTACGTCCTCAAGGTCACGAAATGGAGGTTCGGCGTTGAACGTTCCTCTCCCTGGATCTACAATAAAAATATCCCGTTTCCAGAAAAGCAGAGGTGCCGCATGATGACAACACCCTCGAAGGTGATGGTCTTGGGACTCGTTCTCGTTCTTTGCGGCTGCAAAGGTTCGGACGTATCTCCCACGTCCCCCAGTCCGACGACAACAACGACAACTGCCTCCACGAGCGGGAGAACGCTTCGGTTTTTATTCATCCATCACTCAGTTGGCGAGGGCTTCCTTTTTGACGGCGGTATGTGGGAGATGCTGGAAGGGCTCGGCCTCGAGGTCCACGACCGAACCTATGGCGACGGGTGGGTCGGTGAGAACACCGATCCCGAGCATTTTCCTATTACCTTTACCGAACACTTCCAGGACATGATGACCTGGGAGCTCCCAACCGGCGAGCACTACGACATCGTGGCTTTTAAAAGTTGCTTCCCCGCCTCCAATATTTGTTCGAACGCAACGTTGAACGAGTACCGGAACTACTACAACACCATCCGGAACGTCATCCGGCAGCATCCCGACGTCATGTTCATTCCTTACGCGACCCCTCCTCTGGTACCCAACGAGACCGAGCCGCATTGCGCGGCGCGGGCGCGAGAGTTCGCCAACTGGCTCACCGGAGCGTATGACGATGAGCCAAACATCGCCGCTTATAATCTCTTCGATGTCCTGGCAGGCGAGGACAATTGCTTGCGCGGGCAATATCAGAGCGACCCCTGGGATTCACACCCGAACAGCGAAGCCAATCGGACCGTTGCGGAGCATTTCACGCAGTGGTTGCGCTCGCAGGATTGGTTCTAAGAGAGTATCTACAATCCCGCGCCGCAAAACTTACAGAAACGCGCGTCCTTGTCGTGGCCTTCCGCGCTGCAAGAGGGACAGGCTTGCGTGGTGGTTTCCTTGTACGTTGTGTGGACCATCTCGGCCGTGACGATACCGGTGGGCACGGCGATGATACCGTAGCCGACGATCATGATCACACTGGCCAAGGCTTTGCCGAGCGGCGTCTGCGGTGAAACATCGCCGTATCCCACGGTGGTGAGGGTGACGATGGCCCAATAGATACTTTGGGGAATGCTTGTAAAGCCGCTTGCCTCCCCTTCGATCATGTACATCAAGGAACCGAGGATCACGACCAGCGTCATCACGGCGACGAGAAATACGGTGATCTTTCGCCGGCTGGAGGCCAAGGCTTGCTTGAGTAAGCTGGACGCACTCATATAGGGCGTCAATCGCAAAACGCGAAAGACCCGCAAAACCCGCAGCACGCGGATGACACGAAGGACACCGCTTCCCGGAACGAAGGCGCGCGAGATAGGTCGGCAGAAATCCGAGAAGGTCCACGATGCCCCAAAAGCTCGTGGCATATCGCCAGGGCTTACGCACGGAAATCAAGCGAAGGGCGTATTCCGCCGTGAACAAGATGGTGAAGAGCCACTCCAGCCTCATCAAGGCTTCGCCGTATCGGACACGAACGCCCGAAATGCTCTCGAGCATCACGCCGAGAACACTCAACAAGATGCAGATGATGAGCAGGATGTCGAAGAGCTCGCCGGCGAACGTATCGGCTTCGAAGATGACTTCATGAAGAACCCCACGCCACCCGCGCTTCGGTGATTCGACACCGCGCCGCTTCTCCTGCATGGGGCAAAGGATAAACGATGATGAAGTCAGGGTCGAGCCCGAGCTCGTTTGTTTGACTAGACAAAGGCCAATCGAAAAAGGCAAGATTCAGTGGGCAGATGCAAGCCCTATGATGCGAAGGGGATTCTATGAAATCGAACCTGTTCGAACCGGTGAAAAGCCCTTATCTCGTTCCCTTTAACGAATCTTTCAAGGTGGACCGAGTGCCCACCGCCCCACCCAAGCTCTCACAGTAAGAAGAAAGACAACCGGAAAGCATTGGAGGAATCGATTGAGTCGTTGCGCGACCTCCAGCGGAAGCTCTATGCGGATGACCGCTTCGCCGTTCTCCTCGTCTTTCAGGCCATGGATGCGGCCGGCAAAGACGGCACCATCCGGGCGGTCATGTCCGGGGTCAATCCGGCGGGCTGCCAAGTATTTTCTTTCAAGCAACCTTCGCGCGAAGAACTGGACCACGACTTTTTGTGGCGGATTTATCGGAGACTCCCGGAGCGGGGACGTATCGGGATCTTCAATCGCAGCCACTATGAAGAAGCACTCGTTGTGAGGGTCCATCCCGAGTACCTCGGCAACCAGAGACTGCCGCGGATGGACCGGCAAACGATATGGCAAGAACGCCTGGAGTCCATTCGCAACATCGAACGTCACCTGGCGCTCAACGGTACGGTGATTCTGAAGTTCTGGCTCAACGTCTCCAAGGAAGAACAAAAGCAACGGTTCTTGGATCGGATCGACGAGCCGGAAGCGCAACTGGAAGTTTTCCAAGAGCGACGTCGAAGAACGAAAGCATTGGGATGAATACATGAACGCCTACGAGCAGGCCCTGAACGCGACGTCACGATCCTTCGCGCCTTGGTACGCGGTTCCCGCCGATAACAAGTCGTTCATGCGCCGGACGGTGGCGGGGATTTTGGTGCAAACACTCGAGCGGCTTCCGCTCGCCTATCCCGCCGTTTCTAAACCGAAGTTCTTTTTTTAAAGAGGCTGTTTCCGTTGTCATATCAGTGAGATAGGTTGTGTCGTGGGAGCGCGCTACTGTCTACACCGTGATCGCTTTGAGCAGTTCGTAGGCCTGCTGCTGTTTTGGGTTCGGAGTGGTCGTCATTTCAAAAGTCGATTCGTCCTGTCCTGCCCCCTTTGTCCGACACTTGTTTCGCACGACATTGCCGAGGTGACGTAGCATCGTTTTGAAGCTGTGAACGACGCTTCCATCGTCGAGCTTTTTTGTGTGAACTTTGCGCAGTGCCTCACGAGAACGCTTGGCTGGCGCAACCGGGTCACGGGTCGCTTTGGCGTCCTGATCCTCATCACAGAACAGCAAGGGGCGCCATGCCTCGATCATATGCCACTCGATGTAGTAGGCGAGCATGCACAAGAAGATGTGCGCCCGGACTCGGTCTTCGAGATGGTGGCGAATAGGCCGCACCTTGAGGTCGACGGTCTTGAAGGAGCGGAACGCTCGCTCGACCTGGGTGAGTAACTTATAGCTGCGGACCGTATTCTCGGCGGTCATCCGTCGCTTTGAAAGGCTGGTTCGGATCACGTAGATGCCGTCGAGAGCGGCTTCCGCGGCAACCTTCGTTTCGTCTATCTCGAATTCGAAGCTGTTGTCGCCAATGTCGAGCTTGATGTGCTTGCCGACTTTGTGTTTGTTAAGGACCTTGCCCACCCTCACACCGATCTTGTCTTTTCCATGAAGCTGACCCTTGCCGATACGCTGACGAACGCGCTCCAACTGCTGGTCTATTTTGTCCCTGTGTCGCTTCCATTGCTCGAGATGCTTGTTTTCTAGCTTGGGCTTGCCGTTGGCGAGCCGCGCTGCTTCAGCTGCCATCGCCACCTCGTCGAACTCAAACTCAAAGCCGTCGTCACGGATGTCGGTCTTGTAGTACTTGCCGATCTTGTAATTTTTAAGGAGCTTACGCACCCGGGCGCGGATAGCATCCTTGTCGTCCAAACGACCCCGTTCGATCATCCGGCGAACCTTCTGAAGTTCTTTGCGGGTCGCTTCCAGCAGGTCCTGGCGCTTTTGGTCTCGCCGCTTGGCTAGCTCGTTGTTCCGACAGGCGACCAGCCGCTCGTTAGGGAAGTCCGGGTGTGTCAGCTCAAACAGATTTCGCTCGTCAAACAGCCCCATCTGGATCGTCCCGTCCTTGACCAGCTTGCCAATCGCCTCGGAGCGCAACGCCGTAATCCAGTCCACGCCCTTGAGCTCACGCAAGGCGTTGATTTGCGTCTGGGTGATCATCCCGCGGTCACCGACTAACACGAATCGCTCGATGCCGAAGTCGTTTTGAGCCTTGAGTGCCTGGGGCATAAGCGTTTTCGGGTCCGAGGTATTGCCTCTGAACACCGAAACGGATACGGGAATTCCGCGATGGTTGGTCAGCAAGCCGTAGTTGACCTGCAGCTTGCCCTTTTTACCGTCGCGGTCGTATCCGAAGCTTGCCAGCGGGCAGGTCACACCTTCGAAGTAGCTCGAGGTGAGGTCGTAAAGAGCGAAACCGTCGTTTTCGAGATGGCGCGCTGCCAGCTTCTTTTCGATGAGCTCTTGGCGTTCGAGCAGCCAATCCATGGCACAGTACAGCTCGGTGTCGGTGGCGTCGTTCACGCCGAGGCTTTCGAGCAGGGTCGTCGTATGCCACCACCGGCTGGTCGCCAACTTCGATTGAGGTTCGAGGATGCGTGCGGCCACCATAGCTAACACCAGATCACGTTCCCGTGAATGGCGGGAGCCAATAAGCTTTTTGAACTCGAGCCGTCTCATCGCGGTAAGCACGGCTTCAACATGGCCGTGTTGGCGGGAGCCGTCCTGGAGGATCTCGAAGACATCATCGACCGGGGCGAGATTTTCTCCCTTGAGAATGCGTCGGATGGCATCGACCTGATCCATGGGTAGCTTGGACAGGTTGGCCAGGGTTCGCTTACGAACTGTCTTACCCTCTCGATACGATTCTCGGAGTAGAACGGCTGGTTTGGAGTTACGGTTAGGGACGATGTGAATATGCATGCCCACGTATATACCATATTAAGCTTTATAAAGAAACATTATATTTAATATTACATGCCTACTTTTTGTAAGGCGAAAAGCTCGACGAGCGCCGCAACTCTGTGCGTCTAAAGGGAATTCACTGGGTCAGTCGAAGGAAGGCCAAAAGAACTTCAGT
>CAVROO010000016.1:0-366673 GCA_963722765.1 uncultured Acidobacteriota bacterium | reverse complement strand
ACTGTGCTCTCCGCCCCCAAGCTCCGGGCTTCAGAAGGACAGCCGGCCACGCTCAGCATCGGCCGGGAAGTGCCCATCCCAGTGACATCGTTTGTGTCGAGCTTGGGTCAACCGGGCGCCCTGCCCACCACTCCCGTGACCTCGTTTCAGTACCGTAACGTGGGCGTCAACATTGTCATTACACCCAAAGTCTTCGTGGACGGTGGAGATCGAGCTCGAGCTGGACCTCGAGACCAGCGACCAGCTCGAAACTCGGATCATCGGCGGCATCGAGCTACCCGTGTTCGGAACACGAAACGTCAAAAACGTCGTCCGCCTCAGGGACGGCGAGACCAACATGATTGGCGGACTCATCAATGCCAGGCAAGGCAGCTCCGTTTCCGGATTGCCCGGCGTGACGGATGTGCCGATTCTCAACAAGCTCTTTGCCGACAACAACCGAGCGTCGGATCAGCAAGACGTGGTTTTCTCCATCACTCCACACATCGTACGTGCGCCGAGGGTGACGGAGCGCGACCTCACCGCAATGCCGATGGGCACAGAGCAACAAATCAAAGTGGATACCGGGCGACCTTCTCCTTTCGGGCCACCCCCGGAACCCCAAGCTCCCGCCGCGCCCCCCGTTCCCTCGGCGGTACCGGAAGAAGCTCCAACGGAGCCCGCTCCGGAGGAAGTACCTCCCGTGGACCCGACGGCACCCGTGGAGCAGCCGGGTACGGAACCGGCGGCGGATGAGCCGCAAAAGCCTTCTCCATCGGGCCCGGTTTCGATGCTCTTCAGCCCACCCACGGCCTCCGCCGCGGTCGGCGAAATTGTGGAGCTGGTTCTCGTCGCCGGAGGTGCGGACGGTCTATCCTCCGGCAACATCACGGTCACTTTCGATGCCAACGTGGTGGACGCCATCGACGTCCGGGCGGGCCCGTTTCTCACCATCGATGGCAAGCAGGCTGATTTTGTTCCCGTCATCGAGCCGGGCCAGGTGCGCATCCTATTCGCGCGCCGGGACGACACTTTGGGGCTACGCGGTTCCGGCCACATTGTACGTTTTGTATTCGAGGTCAAAAATGCGGGACTAACGAGCATCGTGAGCGCCACGGGATCTTTGATGGATTCCCAAGGAGACGTTATTCCGGCCAGTTTTGCCTCGGCAAGGATTGAGACACGATGAGTAAGAAGCGTTTTCTCAGTCGATGGAACCTTTGGACTCTCGGCGCCGCTTTTTTTGCGGCGGCCGCTTTTCTTTACTGCGGCGGCGGCGTGCCGCTGACCGCACCCACGGGTGCCGAGCTCAGCATCAACGCCAACCCGACGACGATCCCGGTCGTGAACGGCATTTCCACCATCACCGTGACCGGCTTCAAAAGCGCCGACGACGGCGGCGGTCCGCTGACGAACGGTACGCAGATCTTCTTCACCACCAACGTGGGGCTCATCGACGAACAGGTGGAGATGCGGGGCGGCATTGCCCAAGCCCGCCTGCAAAGCAACGGTCGCGCCGGCAGCGCCACCGTCGAAGCCCGATCGGGTGCCGGAATTACCGCGACGCTCGCCAATCCGGTCCTCATCGGAAACGCCGGCAATATCAACATCACCGTCACGGCGAATCCCGCCACGGCCAGCAGGCCCGATTTCACCAGCGACATTGTGGCCACCGTTTTCGATAACGACAACAATCGATTGCCCGACATGCCGGTCATCTTCAGCACGTCCGCGGGCTCCCTGGCCTCGCAGGGCTCCATCCTCACCACGAACATGAACGGGCAGGCCTTCGATCGCTTGACGCTCGAGGACGTGACGTCGGCCACGTCGGCCACGGTCACGGTGTCGTCGGGCACGGCGAGCGGCTCGGTCTCCGTCGGCCGCGGCGTCGGGCCGGATCCGATAATCGATCTCGGTGTTTCCATCGTCTGGATTCCCAGGTCAGACTCTAGACGTCACTATCATAGGCCAGAGCTTCCAACCAGGAGCGACGGTCAGTTTCGGTCAAGGCATCGCTGATAAACGAAGTCCAATTTGTTAACACTGGTACATTAGTCGTCTCAATCACGATTGACCTCAACGCTCGTGTAGAAACGACCGGACGCACTGTTACCGTTACCAACCCTGACAGGGGAACGGATACTCTGACTGACGCTTTTAGGATCATCCAACCTGGCGCAGCGCCGGCTCCCCAAATCACTTCGGTTGTGCCGACTCCGATGCCAGCGGCGAGCCGCGCCACGAATTTCGCACTTCACCGTCAGGGGACTTTTTTCCAACCCGGGGCCAGGGTCGGCTTTTTTCAGCGGGAGTCGCTGTGACCGGCGTAAACAGTATCCGTCAGTCGGGGACGCCATTACTCATGACAATCAGGATTGAGCAGTATCGACGTCCGGAGGAACGGTCCGTTGGATGGACAGGTTTCAACGTAACAGTGATTAATCCGGACGGCGGCATGACACATGGGTCGAGCGTTCACGGCACAGTTAAGATGAAAGAAATGGCACGAGATCTCTCGTTAATATGGCTTCGATAGTCCTCTTCTTTGGTGTTCGTTCTCCTGCGACGACCTCACAACACCGACGCCGCCGGCCAATGAAGAGCTTGGGCCACCGCCGCCCAGTCAATACAACATTGCCGGCCACTGGGAGGCCACATCCAGTCAAGGCCGGCGCATCGCCTTTGACGTGACCGAGGACGGGAAGGTGATCAACGGCCGGATCAACCTGCATCACGACTGCAACACGGTGCGCTGGCGGGCCACATTCGATGGTTACCAAGGCGGAGATCGTGGATGACGCCTTTCTCACCACCATGAACTGGCGGGCGAACGACGAAAGCGGCGCCGTTTTTCAAGGCACGGGTGACGGTCTCCGGTCGGTTTTTGAGCAACACGGTTGTACAAGGAGGCTTCATCGACAGCGTGGAAGATGTCCGGATCGAGAATCACGATACGGGTATGTTGTGCCCTACCATCCAGGGAAGCTTCGAGGGGAACAAGGAGCGGTGAGACATAGCTCGGTGATCGTGTTCCTAGCGCTATCGATGCTGCCCGTGTCGTTTGCCCGGGCCGAGATCGCCGTCATGGAGAGCGGCAAGATTCTCTACGTTGACCGATACCACCGGGCCGATGAGCTCATCACCTTGTTCCTCACGGGCGGGGGCGAGGTGACGGTGGCCTCCGAGGTGGTCGTGAACATCGTGCCCAACGAGATCGTCGAAGAAACCGAGACGGCGGTGGAACAACTGCCTTTGCTTCCCCAGCTCGATGACCTCATCGCACCCGTGGCCAAGCGCCACGGCCTCGACCCACGGCTCGTCGCCGCGGTCATCATGGTGGAGTCGAGCGGCGATCCCAAAGCCGAGTCGCGAAAGGGCGCCCGAGGCTTGATGCAGCTCATGCCGGAAACGGCGAAGACCTTGGGCGTTCGAAACTCTTTCGATCCCGAGCAGAACGTGGATGGAGGGTCCCGGTATCTCCGCAGTCTTCTCGACCAACACGAAGAGGACCTTTCATTAGCGCTCGCCGCCTACAACGCCGGACCGACGGCCGTGGCGAAACACGGTGGAATTCCTCCCTATCCTGAAACGCAAAAGTATGTGAAACGCGTTCTCGAGCTCTACGGGGAAGGAGGTAGCTCTTGATCCGCCTTCGCCAAGGCTACGGTGGACAAGGCGCCGCGCCCGGTTATGTCCTTCTCGGCGTGACCATCATTATCGTGATCATGGGAATTTTCATGGGCATGGCGGTTCCCGTCTGGCAACACGTGATGCAGCGGGAGCGGGAGGAAGAGCTCCTCTGGCGTGGCCGGCAGTACGTCCAGGCCATCGAGCTCTACCAGAGGAAGCATCCGGGCGCCTTTCCCCCGAATGTCGAGATCTTGGTAGAACAGAAATTCCTGAGAAAAGCTTACGAGGATCCGATGGCGGAAGACGGCGAGTGGAAGGTTCTACGCCAGCTTTCCCCCGAGATACGCAGCATGATGACGCCCGGGGGACAACAAGGTCGCCGTGGCCGGCAAGGCCGCCGCGCGCGCGAGCAACAAATGGAGCAGGAGCAGCGCCAGCAAGAAAGGGAGCGACGAACCTCCTCATTCCAACCCGGCCGGCCGCGGGGCGCGAAACGATGAAGCGGCTCTCGGGGGCGTCGTGGGCGTAGTCAGCACCAGTGAGGAAGAGACCATTCGAATTGTGGACGGAAAGACAAAATACAACGAGTGGCTCTTCATCTATGCCGGACAGACAAGGGGAACTCGACGGCCGGGTGCTGGTGGGCGGGTCCAACCCGGACAGCGACCTCCCGGCGCGCCCGGCACTCCCGGCGCTCCCGGTCCGGGGCAACGGCCGCGTCCGAAGGGACCGGGCGGCATTCAAAATCCACGCTCCCCTTCCCAGTAAGATTCCGCCCCATGGACATTGGGATTGACGCCCATCACCTCGACGGCAAGCCACAAGGAAGTCGGACCTATCTCCTGGGCCTCATACCGGAGTTGGCGCGGCTCGCACCTGCGGATCGCTTCTTCCTTTATAGCTTCAACCCGGCCGCGACCCGAGATATCCTCGATGCACCGAACATCGTCCACCGCCGGGTCTTTCCCGAGTCCGCCCGAATTCGTATCCCTCTCGTGGTTCCGGCGCTCGAGCTCATCGATGGAGTGAAGGTCTTCCACTCCCAATACATCTGCCCGCCCATTTCGTTCGTACCGGAGGTTGTGAGCATTCACGACATCTTGTTCGAAACGCACCCGGATTTGTTCGTTGGCGCCTTCTCCCGGGCTTCGGTGTGGCTCATGCGTCGCTCCGCACAGCGGGCTCGGTATGTTCTAACGGTATCGGAATTCTCGCGCCGGGCACTCCTGGAACGTTACGAGCTGCCCGAGGACAAAGTCGTCGTCACCTTGGACGCTGTGGACCCGAAGCGATTTCGTCCGCTCGAATCCGGACCGGATCTCGATGACGTCCGGCGGCGATACCATCTCGACCGTCCTTTCATTCTGAACGTGGGACGACTGGAGCCGCGTAAGAACCTCGAACGTCTCATCCGAGCCTTCCATCGCGTCCGCGAAAGTATAGATAAATCGCTTCAGCTCATCGTCGTGGGCCAAGATGATTTTCGTTTCGAGACCGTCCACCGGGTGGCGGAAAAGCTTCCCGACGGTACCGTGCGCTTCCTGGGCCCGTGCCGGACGCCGATTTACCGGCCATTTACAATCTCGCCAGCCTCATGGCATACCCATCGCTCGTCGAAGGATTCGGCATGCCGCTCGTGGAGGCGATGGCCTGCGGCACTCCCGTGGTCGCTTCACGAGGAGGGGCCCTACCGGAAGTGGGGGGAGACGCCGCTTTGTGGATCGACCCGGAGGATGAAGATTCGATCGCCTCCGGCCTGGAACAGACCTTGACCGACGCGGAGGCCACCTCGCACCGTCGCCGAGCGGGTCTGGAACGAGCCAAGCTCTTCCGGTGGGACGAGACGGCGAAACGCACCCTGGATGTCTATCACCGCTGTGCGGGCTAGCTGCCACTCTAGTTCAAATCCGACTGAGCCTTTGGCTCGTAGATGATGCTGATCACCTCGTCGATATGTAGAGGTTCCCCGCACCAGACCGGAATGATCGTTCTCGAATCGATTTGGAGTCCATTCTTTTCATTTTCAGACTGTATGTTCGCAACGGGATCGTCGCCGAGAGGATGTGGAGGGGAAACCGGCGGTATGGCTCTTCCGTCGGGTCGGCAGAACTGCAGTTTTCCGTTCGGCAAGCTCTCCATTCCGTATCCGCGTTCGTGAACGCATCGATGATGACGATTACACAGTAGAAAAAGATTGGACAAGTTCGTTTCTCCGCCATCGGCCCAATGCTTCGAGTGATGGGAATCGCAGACCTTAACCCTGGCGTTACAGCCTGGGAAGACGCAGGCTTTGTCCCTTGCTTCGAGAGCCCGCCGGGCGGCGCCGGAACGACTCGCGTTTTCCGACCGACGTCCATGGGCGTTCCGTCTTTGTTGTATTTGATCTCGACCCTACTAGCGTCGCAGGCAATTCTTCTAGACGTTTCAGCTGAAATCCAGGGGCCATCTTCTAGCACCGACTGCCCCTTTTTGTTGGGATCCTCCAGAACTTCTTTGTGGACATGGACGACGACTTGATACCGGTCGCCTCGGGTGCCCGGATCGAGGCCGTTCTCGAGGGCGCTTTCCGCCACCAACCCTAGAGCATCGGAACGACGGTTTTCATAGGGCTCGTCGAAATGCTCGGTTCGCTTTTCAGCTGAAACGTCCGACTCCTCGAAGAGTTTGTCTTGGGCTGCATCGAGGGCACGCTTCAAAACGGCTCCGATTTCGGGAGTCAACCTTCCCTTTAGGACCACCATGCCGTCTTCGTCCGTGTACATCTTGAAGTATCGCTTTCGGCGTTGATAGTCTGCATGCTCTCGCTCGTGGATACTGTCCAAGTTCGCAGGCCCGGACGACGCGCTCGATGTGGGAGGTCGGGCCGCACCTCGCGATATTCAGCAACCTGCACTCGTTTTCCGGTGTGGCCACCCGCGTCATGGCTCGGGTTTTTGAGTAGGCGATTCGGCCTTGCGAAACGCCTCGCTGATGAGGGCAGGTTTTCGAGCGCTCGAGCCACCCGGACTTTTTCTCTCGCCGCATTGAGGTTGATACCAATCCGCCAACACAGCCAATGTGCTAAGGAGGGCGTCGCGAAGTCATCCCAGCCTCCGAGCTTGTCGCTCGCGAATCACCAACAAGAGTCGGTAGGTTGCCGCTTCGATGTGGGCGGCAGCTCGCCGAGCTCCTTCGATAACTCGTTCAACCTTTCCCAATGCTTTACGGCGTTGGGGTGGGCCTCGAATTTACCACTCATTAAAGGTTCCATTATGAACTCCCAATAAGAATAAAAACAGATTATATTAACACCCAACATATTATATCAACTCAAGGTGAAAGTCAAGCGCCGTTGACATTGTATTGTTATTATAATCAAACATTTACAGAAACTATTTTCACTGACAAATTTTGAAAAGTCGCCCGTCATACCGATTGACACCCCGACCACCCGGTGCTACTGTGCGCTATAGAGGGGCAATCCCATGAAAATAAGTGTGTCTTTCCTGTCGATTCTGCTTCTTATCCCGTCCGTCGCAAGCGCCGCGGGCGCGCCGGTGGTTTCTTATGATGCCGGCCTCCTTACGGTGCAGTGTAACGAGGTCCCTATTTCCGAGGTATTTGAACAGATCAGGGCGACGACGGGGGTAGAGCTGATCCTCGAGGACGAGGTTAAAGGGAAGCGCCTCACTGCAAATATTCAAGCCCAACCGGTTCACCTCGCCATCGAGAGGCTTCTCGAGGGAAGCGGAGTCAACTTCGTCGTTTTCTTCGACTACCAGAACATTCAGCGGGTGGACAAAGTTTTCATCGGAGGTGGTGGAGGTGGTCCCGCACGTTCGGCGGCCCCCGCGGCGAGCGCCCGTTCGAATCGCAGGCGTCCAACGAGACGTGCCGAGCCCGCAGACGATCCGGAAGAAGACATGATGGATATGGAAGAACCGGACGAATACGTGGAAGACGACATGGCCCCCGAGGACATGGAGGGAATGGACCCTGGGATGGAAACCGGCGAGACCGAAGGGGCCAACCCGTACTTACCTCCTACACCCAATTATCGCCGAAGCACTCGGACACCCGGGCTAGAATCGTCTCCCTTCAGCAACCAGCAGCAGCAGCAGCAGGCTCAGCCACAAACACCCGATCCGGGCGGAAACAACCCTGCGCCGGCTTACTACCCGTTTCTCGATCCCCTGGGGCGGCCGATCCCGGTACCCGGCCAACAGCAGAAAAAAGAAAACAAGCCGCAATAGGTGGGATGTTTCGCCGGAACTACGGCTTTATCCTGAAACGCCTCTTGCCTCCAATACGGTAGATCCCGAAGTCACGGCGATCGGTCGTGAAGACCAAATCGGTCCCCAAATCTTCCGCAAGAACGACCAGCGTAGCATCGGCAAAATCCATCGGCAGATCCTCGTACAGCTCCAATAGCTCACGGCAACGGCGGAGAGACGTCGGGATCAATGGCACTCGGCCGGCCTCTCCGAGTCAGATTTTACTGCTCGTTGACGCTGGGGCAATCACCCCGATTATGTAGCACGTTTTTTTTTTTTTTTTTTTAAAAAAAAAAAAAAATCTCGAGAGATTTTACTGCTCGTCAAACCGCTCGCGGGTCCAATATTAGTCACGCCCGTTATGAGCGTACCGAATGAACTCGCGTTCGAATTCAGAGCGGTGTTGAACCGGAATAACTCTCAAAGAAACCGGACTTCAACTAGCGATGTCGGATGACTTTCTTGACTACTTCTTCTCGAAAGCCCACATGCAGCGGATCGAGTATCTTTGGCGCGCCCTTTTTTTTCCATGGTGACTATTCTAAAGATGACCTTGTATGCTGCAGTCTGATATCAATCTAAAGATGACCGGCTGTGGTGGAGCATGCGATACTATCAATTGTGCTGATGCGATAATCACTTTCAACATAAGCCACTTCACACAAGTCCCTCGGCATTTTGGCATCCCGGTAGTGACGCCGCGGGAGATACTGGCTTCACCGGAGGTTTGAAACATCAGTAAGCGAACTACCATCAGGCTCGTTCCAGTACTACAGAAGGACTTATCGGCTCGCTGAAGAGATGGGCGTATCCACCAACCAGCTGGTAAATTAAGCACTCGCCCGCTTTGTGGAGGCGCAGAAAGGCCTCACGATTATTGAGGAACGTGCTCGTCGAGGATCGAAAACCGCATTTCAACGAGTATTGAAGAAAGCTCAAAAAAGGGACGAGAAGCCGGAAGACGACGATAGGTTGCCGAACAACTACTCCAGAAAGGCCTTTCTCGCGAGACTCGAAAAGATGAAAGCGTCCTGAGCACACCACCGTTTTAGCTGCTACACCACGGAGCCGCCAAGACCAGCGCCGTGCTCGTAAACTCCAATCCGCAACTGGTCGGCGCCTGGTGGCAATCGTAGAAGTGCCAGGTACCGCAAACCGCCGGCAAGCATTCGGGCGTGGTCTTCGTGCCGGAGTACGAGATCGAGTGCGTTATGTCGGGCGCCCGCGGCAACCCCTCGACCTTCACGTGCCTCGATGTAGACCTCGACCCGATCTCTGCGTTTACCATCCTCCTCGGTGAAGCGGAAGCCGGTGATATCCGCCTCCACCACAACCGGGACGGTGACTCGCTCTCAAGCCAGATCGATGGGCGCGGCGACAGCTCGAAGTCGAATGCCGTCTTCGGGTACGGGACTCGCCACGAGCCGCACCAACTCCGGAGACACAACACTGGGCGTGACGGTCTCTTCCGGCGAGGCGACGTAGCCTTTTCTAGCTTCAACCCGACTCCCCCGCCGCTTCACCCGAACCTCGATGCGCCGGAAACGGCCGTCTCTCTCTGTGCGGCTCGGGTGATAGCCGAGCAGGTAGTATCGGCTATTGGCCTCCACGATGCGACGCATACCGTCGTCGAGATCGTTTTGCCGTACGACGGCGAATCCCGACGGCAAATTGACGAGCCGGAAGGAGGCTATCTCCTGAATCTCACCGTCTTCCAGAAGGACAAAATCCTCTTGCGAAAGGTCCGCAATGAACTCTCCTTCATCGTCGGCGACCACGGCGTCCACATCGACGAATATCACTTCAGAACGGAAGACCGGCGGCTTTTCCTGTTCGGTTTGGGTCGAGAAAATGGTATGGGCGCCGACCAAAAGGAAGAAGAAACCAAAAACTGAGACGAAGGCCACCCGAAGCGTTCCGCTATTCATTCGATTAGCTCGCCACTCCAGAGCATCTCGAGGAAAGTCCTGCATGGTAATACGGTGACCGTACCGGACGTCAAGCGTCTACCACCTAAATAGACACCATAGCACCGGACGTTTTCCGGCCCTAGAGATTCCGACAATCGGGTCATCCCCCGGATGTAACGCTTGTCCCATTGGACGGTACTCTTCAGATCGATAGCAACATAACCGCGGCGGGTCTCCAAAATGGAATCGACCTCGGCTCCGTGGTGGGTACCCCAGAAGAAAAGAGGATAGTGCTTGCCGGAATAGGCGAGGAACGCACGCATTTCATGGAGAATGTACGTTTCGAAAAGCGGTCCCAGTTCTTCCCGAGACGGTGGGTAGGGGAGCCGCCCCGAGACCGCGCGCGCGACTCCGGAGTCGAAAAAGTAGAACTTGGGCTGCGCGATTTGCTTCGTCGCTCTCTTCAGCTTCCAAGCAGGAAGCCAGGTCCCCACGAGCGTGTCGATTAGAATTTCAAAATATGAGCTCACGGTTTGGCGAGCTACATGAGCCTCGCGTGCGATGTTTGAGAGGTTCGTGATGCTCCCGTTGTGAAGAGATGCCACCTCGAGGAAACGGGAGAATGCTCCGATGTTTCGGGTGAGCGCCTCGAATTTCACCTCCTCCTGAAGATATGTCTCCACGTACGCCCGGAGATACTGCACCGGCTCATGGCTCGTGTACGCCATGGGCAAGGTTCCGTACTGAAGCACATTGCCATGCTCAACCTTGAAACCGACTTCGGCTGAGGCGAGCGGGAACATGGTGAGCGTTTTAGCTCTTCCAGCCAGCAAATTGACACCAGAACGCCGTAGCTTGCGTGCGCTCGAACCGCAGAGCACAAAACGAAGTCGGCGCTGCTCCATGAGCCGGTGCACCTCATTAAGGAGACCGGGCACCTTCTGGACCTCATCGAGGACAATCCAACTTCTCTTCGCGAGGTGTTGCGTCTCCTTGAACAGAAGAGAAGGATCGCGATTCAGCCGCAAGGAAAGCGAAGTGTCGAGCAGATCGTAGGTTACGGCTTCCGAAAAATGCTCTTTGAGCCAGGTGGATTTGCCTACACCACGGGGACCGAGGAGGAACACCGAATCTTCCGGCGCTTTAAGGCTTCTTGTAAACATATATGGCAAATATACGGTAAAATTGCTATCGATACAATCAAATATGACAAGTTGGCCGTTTGTGCCCGCCTTCCCGGATTGGTAATTTGGGAGGGCAAATGCCGAGAGGGAAGTCAAAGACCATCGACGAGTACCGGGCCAAACGGGATTTTGGCAAAACGCCGGAGCCCGCTCCCGGTGAGCCACCGTCTCGATCCGGAGCCGAAGCAGCCTTCGTCGTCCACCGCCACGAAGCCCGGCGGCTCCACTACGACCTGCGGCTCGAAATGGACGGCGTGCTCAAATCCTGGGCGGTGCCTCGCGGCTTTGTCTACGACCCGACCGTGAAGCATCTCGCCGTTCACACCGAAGATCACCCCATGGAATATGAGCACTTCGAGGGCGTCATCCCCAAAGACTCCTACGGCGCAGGGACCATGACCATCTGGGACCGCGGGCGATACCGCCTCGCGAAGGAAGGTGAAGGCGCCCAAAAGGTTTCGGACGGTAAGCTCGAAATAGTCCTCTACGGGAAAAAACTCCGGGGCGAATGGCACCTGGTCCGCACCAACAAGGAGAAAGACGAATGGCTCATCTTCAAGGGCCGGGACCGTTACGCGCGGGCCGAAGGCGAGACGGCCCCGACGTTCGATCTTTCCGCCGCCACCGAGACTTCCTTTCCCGACGACGCAAAGCCCATGGAACCGGGAGAAATCGCTTCTCCTTTTTCCGATCCCAGCTGGATCTACGAGATGAAGTTCCGGGGTCTGCGTTTGATGGCGCTCGTGCACGGAGAAACGAAGCGCTGGGTGACTCCCGATGGAAAGGATCTGACGGATCGTCTCCCCATGCTCACCCGGGATCTCGAAGAGCTTCGAGCCGAGAGCGTCTTGCTGGATGGAGTGCTGGTCGCACTCGATGAAAAACGCCGGCCGTCACCGGAAAAGCTCGAGCACCTACTCGCGAGTGGCGACGGTCGAGAGCTCTACTATTACACTTTCGATATTCTCTATTACGAGGAGTGGGACCTTCGGAATCTACCACTGCTCGACCGCAAAGCGGTGCTCGCCTCGGTCGTTCCCCGGCTCAACCACCTGCTCTACGTCGATCATGTCCAGGGCAGGGGTCTCGATCTCTGGGAGATGACCTCCGCCGCCGGTTTGGCCGGAGTCATTGCAAAGCATCCTTCGGCACCCTATGTGGCGGGAAGCTCGGCGGAGTGGCGGGACATACCGGCACAACCGGCTGAGGATTCCCGGAGCCGCGACGTTCTGGAAGCGCTCCGGCAAACCGCGCCCCCTTCGGTGCGGAGTCGAATCAAGTTTTCCAATTTGGACAAGGTCTTTTGGCCGGACGAGGGCTATACCAAAGGCGAGCTCATCTCTTTTTACGAGCAGGTCGCCGATCTGCTCGTTCCGTACCTTCACGAAAGACCCATTCACATGCTCCGGTACCCCGACGGCATCCAAGGGAAGCTCTTCTACCAGAAGGACGCACCCGACCACGTACCCGACTGGGTCGAGACCGAAGCCATCGAATCGGGAACGCGTGGAGAGCCCATCCGCTACATCATCTGCAACGATCGCGAAACCCTGCTCTATATGATCAACTTGGGCAGCATCGATCTGCACCCCTGGCTCTCACTTCGCACGAGCCAAGAGACACCCGACTGGGCCGTCCTCGATCTCGACCCCAACGATTGCCCTTTTTCCTACGCGGTCCGCGTTGCGCGCGCGCTCGGTAAGCTTCTTCGCGGGATCGGTCTTAGGCCCTACCTCAAGACCTCGGGCAAGAAAGGCATCCACATCTATATACCACTGCTCGAAAACGCCTATACCTACGACCATGTCGTTCAGTTCTGTGAGGGCGTGGCGCGGTTCGTCGCCAACGAGCACAAGGACATCGCGACCGTCGATCGCGTGGTGAGCCGGCGCGGCAAAAGGATCTATATCGACTTCCTGCAAAACCGGCGCGGCCAAACCATCGTCCCGCCCTACGTCGCACGGCCGGTGCCCGGAGCCTCGGTCTCAGCACCGCTCGATTGGGACGAGCTCGACTCGGAGCTCCACCCAACGCTCTTCACCATCAAAACGATGCCGGCTCGACTTTCCCGCCTGGGCGACCTCTTTCGCGGAACCTTGAGCGACCGCCAGGATCTCCTCCCCGCCATCGATGCACTACGGAAGAACTATTTAAACCTATAAAGGGACTGGTCCGTTTTTGGCACACGATCCACATAGCCAAAAAGGGACCTGTCCCTTTAATCTAGTTTCATATAGAAAATAGGGACTGTCCCTATTTTCTAGTTAGTAGTAGTTCTTTAGTCGCTCGTAGAGCGCCGCCGTGGCTCGACAATCGCCTAGGCAGTAGCGGGCAATTTCCTCGATTCTTCCTTGACGATAGGCCGCGCCGACGCCCTTGCCGTCCATGTGCTGCTTCGGGGAAGCAATTCCGAAAACGGCACAGAAGTAATCGAGGTTCCCACGACGGTGGCGCTCATGGCCTGCAAACACCTCGCGAACATCGAAATGGGGGTGCGTCGTGTGGCGACCGGTGGGCAGTATCATCGTTGGCGGTACTTGGAGGACGGCGCTTCGTACATTGATAAACGGAAAATCGAAGCTCTTACCGTTGAAAGTGACGAAGAGCTCGGGTGGGCGGTCGTGTAGATACTGCCAAAACTCACCGAGCAATGATTTCTCGTCGTTATCGATGATGGCTCTTTCTTCCCCGGTTTCCGTAACGACCAGGCCGATACAAATGATGGTACCGACGGTTGGATCGAGGCTGAAGCGGCTAATGACTTCCTTTTGACGGGCCTCCAGATCTTCGGGACTGAGCTGCTCTCTTTCGAAGTGACGGAAAAGGTAAGCGAGCGCCCGGGCCGGTATTTCCTCCTGCGCTTGACCAGCGGTCTCGATGTCGATGACTAAAGCCACGGGTTCCTCAGATCTCTAGATGAATCCCGCCGCACGGGCCACGGCCTCGACGGGATGGTAAGCCCGGCGACCGGTTCCATCGCTGATTTGATGGCGACAGGACGTTCCCGGCGCCACGATGACAGTGCTCTGGGATGCTTCCCGCACCTCAGGAAGCAGTCAACGATTGGCCATTTCGAGCGAGATGTCGTAGTGCTCGGCCTCGAAGCCGAAGGCACCGGCCATGCCGCAGCATCCGGAGTCGACGATGTTGACCTTCGCCCCGGTCTTTTCGAGAAAAGCTTTCAACGGCTCGGTGCCCGAAAGTGCCTTTTGGTGACAATGTCCATGTGCCAGCATTTCCTTTGGAGCAGACGGAAACGCGATATCCAAACCGTTTTTCTGAAAGAACTCCTCGATGAGAAACGAGTGCTTTGCCACCATTTCCGCCTTGGGTCCCGGATGCAGGTCGGGATACTCGTCGCGCAGGCTCAAAAGGCAAGACGGTTCGCAGCCTACGATGTCGCAGCCTTCGGCGGCGTAGGGATAGAGAGCCTCGATGTTCGCCTCGGCCATCTCACGTGCCTTACCGAGCATCCCTTTAGAGATGAAGGGTCTTCCACAACAGTTTTTCTTACCCAACACGACTTCGTATCCGGCCGCCTCGAGAAGACGTGTCGCGGCGATCCCGACACCGGGCTCGTGGTAGTTCATCCAGGTATCATCGAACAAGACTACCCGGTTTTTACCCTTGCTCAGAGACGTTTTTTGGTCGGTGTGGTCTCGAAACCAACGGGCAAAACTCTCGAGCGCATAGGGTGGAAGACTCCGCCGGCGATCGATCCCTACGGCTTTTTCGAGAACCCACCGGAACCACCCCTGTTGGATGACCCAGTTGGAGAGCGGCGCAAAGGCCACACCCAGCCGTCCCGCTTTCTCCGCGCCTGTCACCATCCGCTCGCGGCGGGAGTAGGGAACTTTTTGGTGATAGAAATGAAGATACTCGGCCTTGAGCCGCGCCATATCGACGTTGGAAGGACACTCGGCCTTGCATCCTTTGCACGAAACACACAGATCCATCACCTCGTGGAGGCGCTCCCCCGTGAGCTCGTCGGCAGAGAGTCTTCCATCGAGAACCGCCCGCAGAGCATTGGCCCGGGCGCGGGTCGTATGCTCTTCGTCCAGCGTCACCATGTAGGACGGGCACATGGTGCCCTCTTCGGTTTTTCGGCAGGCACCGTTGCCGTTACACATCTCGATGGCGCGGGCGAAGTCGCCGTGCTCCTGGTAGGTGAAAACGGTGGGAAGCTCCTTTACTTTGTAGGACGCACCGTATCGCAAGTCTTCCGTCATCTTCGGAGCATTGACCACCTTGCCGGGATTCATGATCCCCTTGGGATCGAAGGTAGACTTCAGATTCTGAAAGGCCGAGTAGATCTCGTCGCCGAAGATTTTTCTGTTGAAGTGGCTGCGCGCCAGCCCGTCGCCGTGCTCACCGCTCATGGCCCCACCGAACTCGAGCACCAGGTCACAAACATCGTCGGCGAGACGTTGCATCTTTTCAACTTCGGCACCATCCTTCAAATCGAAGAGCGGTCGAATGTGAAGACAACCGGCGCCGGCGTGAGCGTAGAAGAATCCCTTCGTCTGATGATTTTCCAAAACCTCCTGGAAGCGACGTATATATTCCGGAAGGCGCCGAGGAAGAACCGCTGTGTCTTCGATGAAAGCCAGAGGCTTGTGATCTCCCGGCATGCTCAGTAGGAGCCCGAGGGAGGCCTTCCTCACCTTCCACACATTGGCCATCTCGGCGGGGTCGGTCATGCTCACTACGGCTTGAACCTGCTTCCCTATCTTCGACTCGAGCCTCTGCAGCTTGGACTCGACTTCAGCTACGGAATCGCCTCTGAACTCCACAAGGATGAGGTCGTGCGGGTCGCCTTCAATAAAGTAGAGACGCCGCGAATACTCGAGCGATTCGCGGGCCCGGCTGAGCACCATATGGTTGACCAGCTCCACCGCCGTGGGGTCGACATCGAGACACTCGACCGCAGTCTCGAGCGCTTCCGTGAGTCCACCGACGTGAACCACGGCCAGACCCGCAGCTTTGGGAATGGGTACGATCTTCAGCTTGGCTTCTACAACGGTGGCGAGCGTACCTTCAGAGCCCACGATCAGCTTGGCGAGGTTGATCTCGTCGGGGTCTAGGAGCTCGTCGAGGTTATAGCCGCTGACCCGCCGGGGAATCCGGGGATAACGCCGATCGATCTCCTCCCGGTGTCGCTCGGCGAGCTCGAGAGCCGTCCGGTAGATGCTCGCCTCCAAGCCGTTACCGGCCAGCTTGGACGGAAGATCCTCCCGCCGGACCGGTCCGAATACGGCCTCGCTCCCATCCGCCAAGATCGTCGTCACCTCGACGACGTTGTCTACCGTCTTGCCGTAGATGAGCGACCGGGCACCGGCGGAGTTGTTCCCGATCATGCCGCCGAGGCTCGCCCGACTGCTCGTAGCCGTCTCGGGACCGTATCGGAATCCGTGAGCCTTGAGACGGGTGTTCAAAGGATCTTGAATAACACCCGGTTGGACTCGGACCCAGTTCTCTTCTGTACAGATCTCGAGGATCTCATTCATATATTTAGAAAAGTCGATATGGATGGCCTCGCCAACCGCCTGGCCGGCCAAAGATGTTCCACCGCCGCGAGGGAGAAGAGGTACGCCTTCCCGGGCGGCAAGTCGCACCGTTTCTTCGACATCCCCGCGGTGCTTGGGAATGACAACACCGATGGGATCAATTTGATAAATACTGGCGTCCGTCGAGTAGAGAAGGCGGCTATAGGCATCGAACCGGACCTCCCCTTCCAGGATACGTTCTAATTCTCGTGCTAGTTCGGGCATAGCCGGCCATTTTCACACGGCGATGGAGGGCATTCAAATGGCGATTGGGGACGGGGTTCCCCCCCGGCTCCCGAGTTGCTATAGTTCGTCTTTCCGTACGTATGCTTCAGGGGGTGAAGTCAAAGTGAAACCATCAAAATGTTTCTATATCGTTGTCTTTCTACTAGCAGCGGGAATCGGGCTCTCTCAAACCTCACCGCGTGAGCCTCACACGTTTCTAAAAAGCTACATCGGCTTCACCGATGCCGATCTTCGCACCATGGAGCAGGGACAAGTTGTGGCCAAGGTTCTCGAGACCAACAACAAGACCGAGGTCGCCGTATTCGGTATCGTCTGGATCAACGGACCGATCGATACATTTGTTAGATGGCAAAAAGACATCGAGCGTTTCGAGGCCGGAGATGCCGTTCAAGCGATCAAGAAGATCAGCAATCCTCCCGAGCTCTCGGATTTCGACAATTTGACTTTTCCGGAGGACGATCTGGACGCCTTGAAAAAATGCAAGGTCGGCAACTGCCCGGTCAAAATCGGCACCGAAGGATTGACAAGACTCCAAAGCAAAGTCGATTGGTCCGCGCCCGACGCTCACAAACAGGCCAATCGCCTGATCCGTCAAATGTTTCTCGAGCACACTCAGGAATACATGCGGAACGGTGACGAAGCGCTGGGTGAATATCGAGACAAGAAAAGGCCCACGTTCCTGGAAAAAGAGTTCGACGGTCTCCTCGAGAACTCCCCCTATCTCATCCGGTACGTTCCCGAGCTCAACCGCTTTCTGGACGACTACCCGAATGCGGATCTTCCCGGTGCCGAAGACTTCTTCTACTGGTCCAAAGTCAAGTTCGGCTTGAAACCAACAGTCCGGCTGAATCACGTCGTCGTTTATCCCTACGAAGTTGAAGGAAGAAAGACCGTGGTCATCGGGTCCAAGATGCTCTATGCCAGTCACTACTTCCACACCGCTCTCGAGCTCAAGGTCCTCGTCAGAGACTCCACCAAGCCCGACGCCAAGGGTTTTTATCTGATCAGCCTCAACCGAAGCCGATCGGACGGACTCACGGGTTTGTTCGGGGGAATCGTCCGGAGCAAGGCACAATCCGAAGCTCAAAAGGGCGTGGCATCGGCCTTGAATTCGGCCAGAGAAGCACTCGAGGGAGCATCGCAACGCCGGGCTGCGCGGTAGCAGATATTGACCTCGGCTAATTGTCGAAGTTGCCGTAACCGGGCTAAACTAATAGATTATTGATTTTGACGGTCCGGACTTCGGAACGGTGAATGGCATCGCAAGAAGTTGGGTTCGCAGTTGCAGTTGCAGTTACAGTGATAAAGCAACAGCTTTCGGACGCGGAAGGAAACAGCGATGACAATCAACAGGCGTGGAGCATTTCGATCCAAAAGTCGCACGTGGGCCGGTGAGGTGGATTCACCGTCCTCCGGACTTCGACCCAAGTTACGGCGCTATCTCCGCCGGTTTACAAGCAGACCATCTTCGGTCCTCACATCGTTTCTTGGACAGTTGGAGATACGTGTACTCGAGGCGCTCTGGACTTCCTCCGCCGAGCGGAGTGTGAGGGATCTTCAACCCGAGTTCCCGAATCTTGCCTACACGACGCTCATGACGACCCTCGATCGCCTTTACACCAAAGGAGTCCTCGTCCGCCGAAAAAAAAGCCGCGCTTATCTCTATTCCCCTCGGTTTGCACGTGAAGAGCTGGAATCGAATCTAGTGAAGGATGCGTTCGACACTTTGCTCGGGCCGATGGAAACCGGCGGCGGGTCGCTCCGCCCCGTGCTGACGAGCTTCATCGAAGCGGTCAGCGGTCGAGACGAGTTGCTTCTGGACGAGCTCGAAGAGTTGATACGAATCCAGAAACGAGCAGCGGACTCCGAGCAAGGCGAGGAGTGACTTCCGTGAACTACATTCTACTCCAATAGAACTTCCTTTTGATACAGGAGACACATTGATACCGGAATCGGGACACGCCGACGTCCTAAGGAGACTCCTTCTGTCCGTCGTCGCGACCTGTTGTCTTTTATTTGGATGCTCCGCAGGCTCGCCGGTGCCCATCACGAACGTCATTCTCATCAGCATCGACACTTTGAGAGCGGACCACTTGAGCAGCTACGGACACCCTCTCGAGTTAACGCCCCATATCGACCGAGTGGCCCGTGAGGGTGCGCTCTTCGAGCAGGTGATATCACCGGTTCCCATTACTCTGCCCTCTCATTCGTCGCTCATGACGGGAACGATTCCTCCGGTTCACGGCGTGCGCGACAACACCGACTATCGACTCGACGATTCGATGACCACGCTGGCCGAGATCCTGAAAGAAAAGGGATTCCGCACCGGGGCCGTCGTGGGTGCATTCGTTTTGGACTCCGGTTTCGGTCTAAGCCAAGGATTCGATTCGTATGACGACCGTATCGCGGGGACCGAGGGCGAGCTCTACATCGAACGAAGAGGCGAGGAAGTCAGCCGCCTGGCCGGCGAGTGGTTGACGAGAAACCGAGAAAGCAAGAACTTTCTTTTCCTACATTATTTCGATCCGCACGCAGATTACCGGTCACCGGAACCGTTTGCCGGCCGATTCGCCGACAATCCCTATGCAGGGGAAGTCGCCTACACGGATTGGTGCATCGGAAAAGTCCTGGAGACACTCGAGAATCTCGACTTGTATGATTCCAGCTTGATTGTGGTCACCTCCGACCACGGGGAAGCTCTCGGGGAACACAAGGAATTAACGCACGCCTACTACGTGTACCAGAGCACCTTGCGGGTACCCTGGGTCATCAAATGGCCGGGCGCAGATGGGTTGAAGAGGGTCGTTGAGCCCGTTTCCTTGGTCGATGTCATGCCGACCATTCTCGGTCTGCTCCAAATTCCACCGCCCCCTCAGATCCAAGGAGAATCACTCGTCCCGGCCATGCTCGCGAACGGCGCCGCGGCAAGGACAAGACGGCAATATTGTGAGTCCCTGCTCCCCACAAAATATGGATGTAGCCCATTGAGGGGTATCGTGGAAAACAGATGGAAGTACATCCAGACCGTCGAGCCGGAACTTTACGATTTGCGGGAGGACCCGGACGAAACACTAAACCTGGCGAAACAGGAGCCTGATCGCGTGGAGCGGATGGACGCTCTCCTAAGCTCTATGCTCGTCGGACAGAACGTCGGCAGTCAAGCATCTATAGATGACGTAACAAGGCAACGTTTGGAAGCCTTGGGGTACCTCCGCGGCCCGGCGGTGGATGAAAGTGTCTGGGAGAACCCACGAGAGGATGCCAAGGACTTCATCGACCTCTACCTGAAAATCAAACGGGCGAATACCTTCTATGAAAGTGGAGACTCCGCGGAAGCAAAAAGGCTTTGCATGGAAGTGCTCTCCGAAAGGCCCGGACAGATTCACGCCTTGAGAATGATGGGCGATATCCACCACGATGAAGGCGATCTTGCTCAGGCGACGATCTTCTACTCGCGTGCGGTTCGGGCGCTGCCTGAGAATGTAGAAGGTCAGGTGGACCTGGGCGTCGTCTTGGCCCAGCAAGGCCGATGGGCCGAAAGCTTGGAACATTTCTCGAAGGCGCTTTCACTCGACCCCCATTCGGACGCGACTCACAATAATCTCGGGAATGTCTACGCATCGTCGGGGCGAATCGATAAAGCCCTCCACCACTTTCGGGAAGCCCTGAACAGCAATCCATTAAACGCCGAGGCCCACCTGAATCTTTGTATGGTTCTTGGAAGACAAAGAAAGATCGACGAAGCATTGCGGCACTGTCGTGAGGCGCTGCGGTTGAAACCGGGTTGGGCGGAAGCCGAGAAAGTGCAGACCGTTTTGTCCGACGCACGCGTTTCCAATCCGGAGTAATACGTCTTCCAATAGTATTTCGTTTTTTTTTACACACCCCTGCCTCAGCAATGCACTTTTACGCCGGGTCTCGCCCGTTTATCCAATAAGTTGGATGGATTTTTTTGCAATCGATCTACTACATTGAGCCGTATTTCCACTTCTTTTCAACCACAGGATTAAGTTCCGTTTTTTCAATCAGTTCGAAACTCACCTGGAGCCGATCAAAAACTCCGCTGTCTCAGGATTCGATCCAAAACGTTGGACGGCAATCCAGTGGATTGGATAAGCAGCTCTATTTATTCACTAAGAACAATTCACTTATCAACATTTCGGAAAAATCGAGCTGAAACACCGACAAACCTCGCTCAAATCGGTGGAAAACGACCGGCACTTTGTGCTTCGGTGGTCCGGTTTTTGCTAATAATTCGGCCGTTACCTCCTGGTCGAGACAGCGGAAGCATCTCGAAAACAACAACCAGGAAGAGCGAGGAGGAACGTACATGCAACGCATCTTTGTTATTGCGCTGGCCCTAGTCGTTGGGCTGGCTCCCTTCGTCGTCGCACAGACGAACCAGGGAAACATCTACGGTACCGTAACCGATACTTCGGGCGGAGTCATGCCCGGAGCGGCGGTGACCATCAGCGGTGAGTTCGGTACCAACACCACCATCTCGGATGACGCGGGTAAGTTCCGTTTTCTGAATATGGACCACGGTACCTACACCGTTACGATCGAGCTCTCCGGCTTCGCGACGCAGGCCCGCGAGATCATCTTGGCCTCCGGGAGCAACGTGGACCTCAACTTCGCGATGAACATCTCGGGCGTCGAGGAAACCATTACCGTAACCGCCGAGACTCCCGTGGTGGACATCCGCAAAACCGGAACCGACGAGACCATTCAGAAGGATGAGCTCGAGAAGGTTCCGAGCTCTCGCGACCCCTGGGCTCTTCTCAGGACCGTCGCCGGCGTTCAGCTCGACCGCGTCAACGTGGCCGGTAGCGAGAGCGGACAGCAGTCCGGCTATCAGGGCGCCGGAGCAGTCTCCGACAACAACACCTGGAACATCGACGGCGTTCCCATCACCGACATGGCCGCCGTGGGCGCCTCCCCCGGCTACTACACGTACGACACCTTCGACGAGATCAACATCTCGACCGGTGGATCGGACATCACGGCCGCCACCGGCGGCGTCCATATGAACATGGTGACGAAACGCGGCAGCAACACGCCTCATGGTTCGTTCAACTTCAACTGGGCCGACGATTCGCTGCAATCTTCCAACCTGCCCCCCGAGCTCCAGGGAGATGACCGGCTCCAGGGTAGTGATAAGGCGGATCATGTTGACAACATCACCGACTACAGCGTGGACATCGGCGGCCCGATCTGGAAAGACCACATGTGGGGCTACTTCTCCTACGGCAAAAACCAGATCGACATCATCCGCTTGACCCAGAGTCCGGACCAAACCACGCTAAAGAACATGACGGCCAAGTGGAACTACCAAGTCACCGAGAGAGACTCGGTGTCGTACTTTTTCTTCCTTCCCAGCAAGATCAAGGTCGGACGTCCGACGGGTACGGAAGGACTGGTGGATTCGGACCAGCATCTTCGCGACCAGGGGAACGCTTTTCCAGGTCAGCCCCACGGATTCAACAAGGGCGAGTGGAATCGAATCTGGAACACCAATATCATCAGTAACATCAAGTTTGCGGTGTTCAACACCGGCTTCACATTGGCCACCCGCGCCGCCGATGTAGACGAGATCGTCAACTTCGTGAGTGCCGAAAATAGCGGCGGCGCCGTGGACGCTAGGTTCGAACGGCCGCAGACGACCCTCCGCGGCGACGTCAGTTGGTTCGCGCCCGGATGGGGCGGAAGCCACGAGATCAAGTTCGGGGCGGGCTGGAAAAGAGCGGAAGCGGACTCCATCAACACCACGGCCGGGAACAAGACTCAGGCCCGGATCAACAACGCTCCGGACATCAGCCAAGCCCGCTTCTACCGTGACAGCTTCAGCGGTGTGCAAGCCGACTATGTCCACTTCTATATCGGCGACGTCTACACCAGGGATCGTATGACCGTTACCTTTGCCGGCCGATTCGACCACCAGAAGGGCATCAACAAACTGGCTTCTGTCGATGGCAATCCCTTGATTCCGGAGCTTCTTCCCGGGCTCAATTTCGGCGGCGGTGGCCAAGGAATCAACTGGAAGAACTTCTCGCCCCGTATCGGCCTGACCTATGCGCTCGACGAGAACTTCAAGACGGTTCTCCGAGCTTCTTTCAACCGTTACCACGGTCAGCTTCCGACCGGATTGACGTCACAAGATAATCCTCTCGGCGGCCGCGCCTATCTGCAATACAACTGGGTGGATGCCAACAGCGACCGGATCATCCAATTGCCGGAAGTTGATTTTTCAACAATCACCGCCTTTAGCGCGGTCAACCCGAACGACCCGGGTGCCATCGGCGAGTCCGTCAACAAGATCGACCCGGATCTGTCGGCGGATGTCAACTACGAGAGCATCATCGGTGTCGATCACGAGGTCAGAGCCGATCTGGGTATCGGGTTCGCCTTCACCTGGAGGCGCAACTCCAACTACCGTTGGGGTCGAGGAACGGATTTCTATCCGGACATCGGTGTGACCCGGAACGACTATAGCCCTGGAACGCCGGTCACCACCGACGGTTTCACATCGACTCCTTACGTCCTGAACGACGGCGTTCTCGATCGGGCAGATGTGACCGGCGGGACCTTGCTCACCAATCGCAACGACTACACCAAGACGTACTACGGGATCCAGGCCACCATGACCAAGCGACTGTCCAACAAGTGGATGGCGCGCGGCAACTTCACCTACAACAGCCAGGCAGACAGCATCAATCCCTACTCGTTCTATGGCAACTACGCCAACCCATCGAGTCTGGACGACGAGCCGATGATTGACGGCGGCCAGTCGATTCGGCAGACGAGTGGTTCGGGACGGACCTACTACATGAGCGCCGGCTGGCAGTTCAACATCAGTGGTCTCTACCAGCTTCCGAAGGAGTTCGAGCTCTCGGGCAACATTTTTGCTCGCCAGGGCTATCCGCAGCCTTACTACCACCGGATCGACCTGGGCACCTTCGAAGGACGAGAAAGAGTCTTGGCGGTGGACAGCGTCAATGAGGTCCGCCTCAGCAATCTCGCCACAATTGACATCCGTTTCGCCAAGAACTTCACCTTCGCCCAGCGGGCGCGGGTAACGGTGGCCGCGGAGATCTTCAACCTGCTCAACGCGGGCACGACGAACTCCAAAGTCGTCAACTTGAGCTCGTCGAGCTTCGGCCGTATCGACGAGATTTTGTCGCCGCGTATCGTGCGTCTCGTCGCAAAATTCAGCTTCTAGAGCCAACGTAGAAGCATTTCGCATTTCGAGCCCCGGGGAATATCCCCGGGGCTTTTTTTATCGGGCTTGGTCTTCGTCTTCTGGCTTCAGCCAAACGAGTGTAGCGCCCCAGCCTCCTCGCTCTGGAGGCGCTTCCGCGAACCCCTCCACGTGGGCGCTCCGAGCAAGCACGCTTTCGACCCTTCGCTTCTGGATACCTTTGCCCCGGCCGTGGATGACCCGAACCTCATGAAATCCGGCTTCCCGGGCCGCTTCGAGATAACTTTCCACGACGGACGGAATTTCTTTGGGAGCGAAAGGGTGAAGGTCCAAGGCATCTTCGACGGGAAGGATGACCGGGTCGGGGAAAAATTCTTCTGAATCAGACATTTCACCGGCGAGAAGAAAATGGCGGAAGTGCGTGGGAATCGAACCCACCGTCCCAGGGATTAGCCTAGGACCATCGGATTTGAAGTCCGTGGAGGCCACCAGACCCCAGTCACTTCCGACCGTAAAAGATTATAGCAGCTTGGCTTAGGCGAGACAGGTCTTTTTTACTAAACTGCAAATGAATTTCATTTTATGTTTGCGTCGGTGTTCAGGTGGGTCTACAATGGAAACGGGTGGGCGAGGGCCACGCCTGACTTTAATGGAGACTGGGACCACGCGTCGCCCGTAAGGGCGGCAGCTTTAAACAATCATCAAGACTCACCAGGTATTTCCCTCCTCATTTATCCCTCGCCCTCCACCCTCTTTATTGTTGGACTTTCCAACTTACTAGCTCACCTTGACTAACCTCCGCCTCTTGGTTAGAATCATCGTTTGCGTGGGGCTGTGGCGCAGCTGGGAGCGCGCTTGAATGGCATTCAAGAGGTCACGGGTTCGATCCCCGTCAGCTCCACCAATTTTCTCGGCTATGCCGAGAAAATTGCCTCGCCGTAGCCCAAAGGGCGAAGGCGGGCAGTTCCCCAATCGTGCCGCACTTTTACGGTCAATACTTAACCCTGAAGCGACAATAAATAAGCGAATCAGTTTTGGCAGACGCAACAAAAGCCATGATAGTGGCGGCTATTCTTGGGAAAGGGGTCTGTGATTCACTCATATATGAAGCCGTTCTAATGTGTCTTTAGGCAATGGCTTTGTTGGCTCGTGTTCGCTTCAGGGCGAACCCTAATCCGAGTTTACGAAATCTACGCAAATTACTGGAAAAAAAGGGACAGGTCCGTTTTTGGTGGACCGTTGTCTTTACCAAAAAGGGACCTGTCCCCGTTTTTCCTGCAATTTACCCTGAGTTTATTGTCGGATTAGGGTTAACTGGTCGAAGTTCGGCCCCTCCTAGCTGCTAAATCCTCCCTCCCTGGCTCGCACAAAGTCCAATATTATTCTATTGTAAACTACGATCAATTAACAATATAATTAATAATATGAAGACAATAGCGATAACCATCGATGAAGAAACTTTAGCCTTGATCGAGGAACTGTCCGGAGCGCCCAACCTCTTCCGCAGCCGCTCCGCGCTGGTTCGAGCCGCGATACAAGATTACGCGGCCAAGCTCCGTAGGCGGCTCAAAGAAGAGCGGGAAAGTGAGATCATTCGGAAAAACAAGGACCTCTTGGACCGTCAACTCAAGGCACTGGTCGAGGAACAGGCTCAACCGTGAAACGCGGAGAGATCTATCGCACTAGAGAACGTGCGCGAGAGCGAGGCGGCAAGCCCGGATTCTACGTCGTCGTATCACGGTCCTTCATCACGGAAAACGACGACGTCTCAACGGTCGTTTGTGCTCCAGTCTACAGCAGAATCTTGGGGCTTTCGACCGAGGTCGTGGTCGGATCCGATGAGGGTCTACCGAGGACGTGCTCGATTCGGTGCGACTTTCTTATGTTGATGTTCAAATCCAAGCTTACCGGCTACGTCTCGAAAATCCAAGGCACCAAGATGACCGAGCTCAACCTAGCCCTGGCAGAAGCACTCGAAATCGTTTAGGTGTCGATGATGAATCCGTTCAGTCTCCCGCTTCCAGCACTACGTCGAAGTGCTTGACCCGGGAGTCGTACTCCTTCAAAAATGCCTTCGCCTCATCCTCGACAACGGCCCGCGTCGGCTCATCGCCTGCAAAGGCTCGGATCGCGTCCATCGAGTCCCATCGCGTCAAGACCAGAATCTCGACCTCACCTTCGAGCGGTCTCCGGAGCACCGTCGCACCACGGTGCCCGTCGATTCCACGTAACTGTGGAACGATTTTCTCGCGAAAAAAGTCTACATAGCCGCTGGCCTTTTCGAGAGGCGCCCGGCAAGACCACAAGCGCGCAATCATAACCGTCTCCTCCGCTTCATAGCGGCCTCCTCCGCTTCACTCGCCGCCAATGACGACGGCCCACTTCCGTACCTTCCAGCTCTTCACGAGTCCTTCTTTGACGTAAGGATCGTTTTCGGCAAAACGCTCCGGTACCGTTCGGTCTTCGGTCTTGAAGACGAGGGCGGCACCGTCCACCGGATCGACTAAAGCACCGGCCATGAAGACTTCGCCGCGCTCCTCGGAGACGCGGACGAGGCCAAGGTGCTCCTCGCGAAAGGGAGCTCGCTGGTTGATGAAATCTTCCCCAACTTCGTACAAGAGCATGTAATACATGACGCCTCCTCTATCGAGTGTGAGCACTTTATAAGTCGAAGCTTACTCGTACCGCAACGCCGACGTGGGGCTGAGATTGGAGGCCCTTCGGGCCGGTAATAAACCCGCAACGATCGCCACGAGGAGCAAGAATAGGATTGCCCCCGACATCGCGACGGGATCCATCACGCCGAGACCAAAGAGCAGACTCGACGCAAGTCGGGTCGAGGCGAGCGCTGCCGGGATACCGACCAAGATGCCGAGGCCCACCAGGAGCAAGCCGTCCTTGAGCACCATCCACAGCACCTGGACGGGATTCGCTCCAAGCGCCGTGCGGATGCCGATCTCGTTCGTCCGCTGCGCCACGCCATACGCCATAACACCATAGAGTCCAATGCAAGCCAACAAAAGCGCCAGCAAGCCGAAGAAGCTCGTCAACTGGCTGATCCGTTTGTCGCTCCGCAACGACCTTTCGATTTGGTCCGTGAGGGTCCTGACTTCCAGAATCGGAAGCTCCTTCGCCTCGGCCACCGCTTGCCTCACCAGAGGGACGATGCCGGCGGGATCGATGTTGGTACGAACTTCCAAGGAGTGAAGATACGTTGCGTCCTGAAATACGGGGTAGTAAGCGAAACGAGGCGTCTCCTCTCGATGGTCGTCATAAGTGATATCCTTCGCGACTCCCACGATCTCGATATCTCGTCCCGAACCCTCGCCGTCAACACCAAATCGTTGTCCCACCGGCGACTCGCCGCCAAAGAAGTGACGGGCGAAGGTCTCGTTCACAACCGCCACTTTCGGTGACCCCTTCTGATCTTCCGGCTCCAAATCCGCGACCGGCGACAATGGGGACGCCAACGGTCTCGAAGTATTTCGACGTCACGAAACTATCTTGGATACGCAGGTCGTTGTCCGATTGCGGCGAATAGGAATCGATGGTCACCGCATTGTTTCGCCTTCCGCCGCTGAACAAACCGTAGTACGAGAGACTCGCCGAGCTCACCCCCGGAATCGCCTCGACTCGCTCGACCAAATCCCGGTAAAGCTGAGGAAGCTGCTCTCTCGCGTACCCACCCCCCTGCGGATCAATCTCCACGAGGAGGACTCCGTCCGCACGAAAACCCGTATCAAAACTCTGAAGATTTTGAAGACTACGCAGGAAAAGCCCCGCTCCAACGAGTAGAACCAGAGAGACAGCCACCTGAGCGACGACGAGAGTCTTTCTCAAGCGCCACCCACCGGAGCCTTTCGGTTCTGCGGCGGCCGTATTCCTCATTGAAGAGGTAGGATCGACTCGGGTCGATCGAAGCGCCGGAACCAGTCCAAAAACGACCGCGGTAAGAAGAGACACACACAGCGTGAATCCAAAAATGCGGCCGTCCAAGGGCGCCTCCATACTCCTACCGGAAGAGTAGCGCCACCAGAAAATCCCGAGTCCACCAGGTGGCGATCAAACTGACGGAGCCTCCTGCAAGTGCCAAAATGAGACTTTCTGTGAGGAGTTGTCGGACGAGCCGGGAACGGCCCGATCCCAATGCAAGTCGTAGGCCCATTTCTCGACGCCGCCTCGAGCCGCGCGCGAGAAGCAGATTCCCTACGTTGGCGCAGGCGATGAGAAGCACGAGGCCGACCACCCCCATCAGTATCGCCAGTGTGCGAGAGTACTGCCGCTGAACGAAAGCGAACCCTTGGGAGAACGGAGTCAACTTCATCGACAACTGTGAAATGGCCTTCTCGACTTCCGGCGTAATCTCCGAGCCCGCTTCATCGGCCACGAGTTGATGAAAAAGCTCTTGGGTGCGCTCCGCGGCTTGGACTTCGCTTACACCAGGCTGCAACCGGCCGATGACCCGTAACCACAAGGTATTCGTGTCGTCGAGATAGGAAGGCTCCCGCCGAAGCTGCGACTGCATCATCATGGGGACCCAGATATCGGTGGGAAGCCCGGGAGTTACGCTCAGGAACTCCGGCGGAGCCACACCCACGATCGTGTACTGGTGCCCATTCATCCGAAAGGTCGTGCCAATGACGGAAGGATCCTCGCCGAACTTGCGCGACCAAAAGCCGTGAGAGACAACGGCCACCGGGTGAGCACCCGGCACTCGGTTGTCGTCAGCGGTTAGGGTCCTTCCCAGAAAAGCTCGAACACCGAGAAGCGAGAAGAAGTTGCCGCTCACCAACCTGGCATCTGCCGAGTCGATGGGTGCCCCCCGAGACTCATCCTCCGAGCTTACATAGGCGTAGTCGGGAAAACTCGAGATGGCGCCGAGATCCGAGAATACCCGCGTGTGCTCTTGGAGCTGCCGGTACATGGGGTAAGACAAAAAGCTGCCATGCCTCTCACTCGGCCCGCTGGCCTGGATCATGCTCATTCCCGATAGCTCGCCGAGCACGTACAACTGCTTCGGTTGATCCACCGGCAACAGGCGCAACATCACCGAGTTCACGACGGTGAAAAGAGCCGTATTGGCGCCGATACCCAAAGCCAGGGTGAGGACCACCGCCACGGTGAAAACAGGGCTTCGCCGGAGCGTCCTCAACCCATATCGGACATCTTGAAGAAGTGTCTCCACGAATCGAAATTGCCAGGCACCTCGGCTGTCTTCCTTGGCTAAGCTGCGGTTTCCAAACTCACGAAGCGCCGCAAAACGGGCTTCGCTTTCTGACATCCCGGTCCGTTCGAGCTCTCGGACTTTCATGTCGATGTGAAACCGCATCTCTTCCTCTAGCTCCCGATCGAGCTCTCGCCGTCTGCCGAGATAACGAAGCCGCCTCCACCAATCCTCTATGCTGCCCACCGACTTCTCCTCATTTTTTGCTCCTTGTTCCCATCGACTACCGAGGGGAGCATAGACCGTGCCATCATGCCGATCGAGATGAGGAATTAATGCAAGTGTCTCAGTTCACTGAGGTAATCGGTCATCTCGAGATGCAATAAGGTGGACCTGCCACCCGATCATGCGTTCGGATCCGGGATGCTGAATTGGCGTAGTCGGACACTCTCCGAATCGGGTAAAATGCCGTGGGCACATTCGACCGACCGAGGATATACCATGAAGACTCGTCGCGATTTCATGATCGACACATCGAAAGGGCTCCTTGCTATGGGCTTGACACCGTTCGCACCATCCCGGAAGACCGACTCTCCGGCAAAGCAAACCGGCTTCGTCTATGACGAGCGATATTTGAAACACACACTCGGTCTCAGGAGGGGCGAGCCCCATCCCGAATCGCCCGAACGGCTCCTGAAGATCATGGAAGCCATGAAAGCTTCCGGTTTGGAACAAGAGGTGGTTCGAATCGAGCTCTTGACGGAGCCCATGCCGTACATCCGCGCCCACCATAATGCCGAGCACGTCGAGTCGATTCGGAAACTGGAGGTCACCGGCCCGGTCTCCGAGCTCGCGGTGGCCGGTGCGCTGGGTGCGGTGTACGCCGTCGGGAAGGGCGAACTAAAAAACGCCTTCTGCGCTATTCGACCCCCGGGCCACCATGCCAACAATACGGGGCGAGAAGAAGGTTTCTGTTTTTACAGCAACGCGGCGATTGCCGCCAAGTACGCGCAGACTGCTCTCGGCCTCGATAAGATTCTCATCATCGACTGGGACTACCATCACGGAAACGGGACACAAAACGCTTTTTACGATGACCCCAGTGTGCTGTTCTTTTCGACGCACGACTTCCAGGCCTACCCCGGTACGGGAGACCCTTCGTTGACCGGCAAGGGGAAGAGTGAAGGTTTGAACATCAACGTCCACCTCGACTGCGGCTCGAAGGACATCGACATGCTTTCGAGCTGGGACAAAAAGCTGCTGCCGGCGGTTCACAAGTTCGAGCCCGATCTCGTTTTAATCTCCGCCGGCTTCGACAGCCGAAAGGACGATCTGCTCGGTTGCTTCGATGTCACCGATGACGCCTTCGTAAGGATGACGAAGACGGCTATGAGTATTGCCGACGAATATTGCGAGGGTCGATTGGTCTCGCTACTCGAGGGCGGATACAACGTGGACGGCCAGGCACGGGCAGTGGAAGCCCATGTCGGGACGCTGGTCGGTTAGATTACGATATCTTGAAGTGCCGTAATAAATCCTCGAAGCGCTTCAAGACGCTGAATCGCTCCCGACCTTCTTGTTGGACCTCGGCGTGCTCGAGCTCCCAGGTGCGCGGGTGGGGGATCAAAATCGCCTGGAGTCCGGCCTGGAGCGCCGGGTTGATGTCCGATCGGGGACTGTTGCCCACCATCCAAGTCTTGCGGGGATCGAGGTCGTACCGGTCGATGAGGTGAGTGTAGGCCGATCGGTCCTTCTCCGGGGTGAGCTCGACGTGGTCGAAATAAGAGGTCACCCCGCTTCGGTCCACCTTGTTCTGTTGCTCCTTCAAATCGCCCTTGGTGAACAAGATCAGACGGAACCGCTCTCGGAGCCGTTCGAGCGTCAACTTGACTCCGGGAAGAAACTGGATGGTCATATTGGCGATACCGTAGGTAAGCTCGTCGATGACTCGAAGATCCTCCGGTGTCGCCGCATCTTCCGTCAAAGTTTCCAGCGTTTGGCGAAGCGAATGGTAAAAGCTCAGCGTCCCGTAGCCTAGGATATGGATGTTCTTACGTTCCACCTCCATCAGACGATCACGGGCCGCGTCGCGGGCAACGGCCCGTTCCTCGAGGAGATCGATGAAGCGGTCGATGGCATCCTCGTAGAAAATGTTGTTCTCCCAGAGCGTGTCGTCAGCGTCGATGATCAGCGTTCGGTCCATCGCTTGTCGGCCCCTGTGTTTTTGGTCTAATCAAGGCAGCCCGGTATCATAGCTGAAACAGGCCCGACCAAGAAACGCCAGTGTGGTGATATCATCCTCCGATCCAAGGGAGAAACCGTCATGAGATCGAGAAGACTGTTCATCGACACGGATACGGCTTCCGACGACGCGGTGGCAATTCTCATGGCTCTGAATTGGCCCGACGTCCACGTCGACGGTATCTCCGCCGTTTACGGCAACGTGCCGCTCGAGCAAGCGAGCCGGAATGCCCGCACGACCGTGGAGCTTTGCGGCACACGGACGCCGGTTTACGAAGGCCTTCGTCGCCCGCTCCTGCGGGAGCCTGCACATGCGGAGTTCTTTCACGGCGCCGATGGTATGGGGGATCTGAACTTCCCTGAACCCAGGCGTCAAGCCGCATCCAAAGAAGCGATATCCGAGATCCTCCATGTCTTTCGGGAGTCCCCGGGCGAGATTACGCTCGTAACTTTGGGACCTCTGACCAACATCGCCACCGCACTCCGCTTCGAGCCTCGACTCGCCGAGTGGGTTCGTGAATGCTACGTCATGGGTGGTGCCGCCTGCACGGTCGGCAATATCACTCCGGCAGCCGAGTACAACATCTGGTGCGACCCCGAAGCGGCACGAATCGTTTTCCACTCCGGGATGAAGATTCTCATGGTGGGCTGGGAGCATTGCCGCGCCGAAGCGAACTTGGACGACGATGATATCGAGACCATTCTCGACTTCGGCACGAAACGGGCGAAATTCACGATCGATATCAATCGATCGGCCCTAAAGGTCAATCGTGATTGGCTCGGAGAGCCGGGGATTCCCCTGCCCGACCCGGTGACCATGGCGATAGCACTCGAGCCCGATGTGTGCACGGAACGAAGCCGGCACTACGTGGATGTCTCGTGTGACGAAGAGCTCACGCGGGGAATGACCGTGGTCGATGAAATGCATGTGACTCACAAAGAGCCGAACATCGACGTATGCTGGGAGATCGATATAGAGCTTTGGAAGGAAACACTGTTTCGGACGCTAAAATAATCGCAGAGAGGTTCTAGAACTCGAGAACCCAAGAACTCGAGAAGTCGAGAATGAAGAAAGATAAAAAAGACGTTGACCTGATTTTGACCAATGCTTTCGTCGTGACTATGGACGACGAGTATCGGCTTTTTCCGGCGGGTGCCCTGGCAATCCACAAAGACAGCATTGTGTCGGTAGGAACCGAGGAGGATGTGGCAGCGTCACACTCGAGCTCACAGACCATCGACTGCGGCGGCAAGGCCTTGATCCCCGGACTGGTCAACGCGCACACCCATGCTCCCATGACCTTGTTGCGCGGCATGGCCGATGACGAACGACTCGACGTGTGGCTCTTGGGATATATCATGCCGGTGGAGCGTGAGTTCGTGAATCGCAGTTTCTGTCGGGCCGGGACGGGTCTCGCCTGCGCGGAGATGATTCGGGGCGGCATCACGTGTTTCGCCGATATGTATTACTACGAGGATACCGTCGCCGAGACCGTGGCCGAGGCGGGAATGCGCGCGGTTTGTTCCCAGACCGTCATGAAATTCCCCTCGCCCGATGCAGATTCCTTCGAGGACTCGCTTGCCGCTGCAAAAGAGCTCATCGGCCACTGGCGGAATCATCCGCTGATCGTGCCCTCCGTTGCGCCCCATGCTCCTTACACCTGCACTCCCGATATCATTCGCGCAGCGGTCGACCTCGCCCTGGAATTCGACGTGCCGCTGCACATCCATCTCTCAGAGACCCAGCACGAGGTCGAGCAATGGCGCGAGACGCACGGGATGCCGGTCATCCCTTGGGTCGAAAAGCAAGGGCTCTTCGAGGCCAAGGTCATTGCCGCACACTGCGTTCACGTCGATCGCGGCGAGATTCGCCGTCTCGGCAAATCCGGTGTCGGCGTCGCCCACAATCCATCCAGCAATCTCAAACTGGCTTCCGGTTTCGCTCCGGTAACGACCATGCTGGCCGGCGGGGTTGCGGTCGGACTGGGAACCGATGGTCCCGCATCCAACAACGATCTCGACATGTTCGAAGAAATGCGGCTGGCCACATTCATCGCCAAGGCGGTGACCGGCGATCCCACGGCGCTGCCGGCCAAGCAAACCTTTGCCATGGCCACACGGGGCGGAGCCAAAGCTCTCCATTTGGACGGACTGACAGGGTCTCTCGAGCCGGGAAAACGCGCCGACCTGGCGCTCGTAGATCTCGACCGGGCCCACAATATACCTCACTTCGATCGAGATCCCGATTCCATTTACTCCCGCCTCGTCTATGCGACCAAGTCGAGTGATGTTTCCGATGTCATGGTCAACGGGAAGTGGCTCATGCGGGACAGACAGCTTCAAACCATCGAAGAAGAGCAAGTCATGGCGACGGCCCTTCAGTACGCTTCGAAGATCGACGCTTTTCTACAGGCGCGGGGAGACTCGGTGCTGTCCAAGCTCGTCGCGATCGGAAAGGCCGAACAGGAAGAAAGCTACGAGGTCCAAATCAAAGTGCGCCTGCCGGATCCGGCATCGGTGACCGAAAAGCTCGAGTCCGCAGACTTGGACATTCTGCGCCGGGCTCACTACATCGAATACGACACGTATTTTTCGTTCGACGATCCGTCGGTCGGAAGACTGCGCTACCGTGAGGATCAGTTCGTCGACGAGTCGGGCAATGTTTTCAACGAGCGCGCTCGGCTGACACTGACCGGTTCAACGGTGGAACGGGACTCCAAGGATTTCGTCATGCTTTCGCGCTCGCGGTTCATCGCGCCCGCGACTCACAGTATCCGCTTTTATCGCGAGTATTTCAGACCGACGGCGGAGTCCACCATCCAGAAAGAACGAAAGCGTTGGCTGGTGCGATTCAAGAATCGAAGATTCTTCGTCAACATCGATCGGCTCACCGATCCGGAACTGGGTAGCTTTTTGGAGGTCAAGAGCCGGACTTGGTCTCGCCGCGATGCCGAGGAAAAAGTGGAGCTCATCCTCGAGCTTCTGGAGGTTTTGGGCGCGGAAGGCGCGACCCCGGTCGCGGAAGAGTACCCGGATATGAAGTAAAAGGAGGCAGAAGACAGAATGCAGAAGGGAACCGGAAGACGGCTCGATGACTCGCCGTCATCATAAAGATTTAGTAGTAAGCAAACTATGGCCGAACTGAGACCTTATCCGTTTGCCGGGTTGGTGACCGCGATGTTTCGGGGACTCGAAGACGAACAGGCTGTGTTTGGATTGCCTTCCCGGCACTTTTACGGCGGCGATACCGAACGAGACTTCACGGTATCCATCCACGGGTCCCCGGCCGGAAGTCCCTTGGGGCCGGCCGCCGGGCCTCACACCCAGATGGCACAAAACATCGTTCTCGCATGGCTCGCGGGCGCTCGTATCCTAGAGCTCAAAACGGTTCAGATTCTGGACGAGCTCGAGATTCCCCGCCCCTGCATCGACATGCGAACCGTTGGCTATAACGCCGAATGGTCTCAGGAGCTGAGAATCGCCGAGTCGCTGGCGGAGTATGTCAAGGGAGTCATGCTCATCGAGTATGCTGCGAGCCGCCGACACGCTCCCCTTAACGGACGGGTTTCAGGACACCTGTTTCGACATGAGCTTGGGTTACGATCTCGCCGGGTTGCGCAGCGAGACGGTCCGTAGTTTCGTGAACGGGATACTCGATGCCGGTCCTTTGATGGATTCGCTCCGAAATGAGATCCCGAGCTCCTACCGCGAGTTTCGTGACCTCCACTTCCCTACACGCATCTCCGGAACGGTGACTCTCAGCACGTTTCACGGTTGCCCACCCAATGAAATCTCCGCAATGTGCGAGTACCTCATGAGGGAGCTCGGCCTCGACTGCACTATCAAATTCAATCCCACGTTGCTGGGACGGCAAGAGACGGGGCGGCTACTCAACGATGCTCTCGGCTACACGGACATCGATGTTCCTGCAAGCGCGTTTACCCGCGACACGACCTGGAACCAGGCCGTCGATATCGTCGGCCATCTTGGGGAGGTCGCAACGGAAACGGGGCGCCGCCTGGGGGTGAAGTTTTCCAACACACTCATCGTGGAAAACCAAGCCGATTTCATTCCCGAGACAGCCGAGGAGGTCTATCTTTCCGGACCGCCGTTACATGTGTTGGCGATCCAACTCGTTCAGAAGTTCCGCAATCAATTCGACGATATCTACCCCATTTCTTTTTCGGCCGGGATCGACCGGGTGAACTTTCCCGATGCCGTCGCTCTGGGTCTGGTGCCCATCACGGTCTGCACCGACCTTCTCAAAAAAGGCGGCTACGGACGCTTGTCTCGATATTACAAGGAGCTTGCGCGGCGGATGGATGAGGTCGAAGCTTCCTCCATCGAAGATTTCATCCTTCGGGCCTATGGTGCCGAGCCCGGCGGCACGACGACGGAGGCCAAGATCTTCAACACCAAGCACTACGCCGAAAAGGTCCTGGAAGAGCCACGTTATCGAAAGAGCCAAAACAGTCAATTGCCGAAGAGCGTTGACCGGAAGCTCGATCTCTTCGATTGCATCACCTGTGACCTCTGTCTCCCCGTCTGTCCCAACGCCGCGAACTTCACCCTCCATCCCACGGCCAAGGAAATACGCAAAGTCAAAGCTCGCCGTCGTACCGAAGGATGGACTTGGGAGGAGGAGGGAACCATCGCCCTCACGCGCAGACATCAGATCGCCAACTTCGCCGATTTCTGTAACGACTGCGGCAATTGTGACGTCTTTTGCCCCGAGGAAGGCGAGCCCTACGTGATCAAACCGCGCTTTTTCGGCAGTGAAGGGGCCTGGCGTTCATCGGCTCCACGGGACGGTTTCTATGTGGAGCGCCGGACCGAGGGTGATTTCGTTCTGGGTCGTATAGAGGGTATCGAGTATCGTCTCGATGCGGCGGAAGACCGAGTTGCTTTCACCGGGCCTTCGTTCGAGGCCACCTTCTCTACCGACGATCCCGCGGGGACACTATCGGTTCGGGGGCCGGACGAAGTGGACCTCACTCCTTCCTTGATCATGGACTGTCTTCGTCGTGCCGTTCTCGACACGCCTTCGCTTAACTTCGTCAATACGCTCAACCTCCTGGAAAAGGTCAGTTCATGATGAAAAGCCTGGAACTTCTCCTCCAGTCGCTCGACAACGAGACGCTCGATAACCTACATGGACGTAGCCTGCTCGAGACCAACGATGGATCACGCGACGAAATCGAGACTGTCTGCCGCCTGACGGAAACGTTCGAAGCCATGGATCGTTCCGGCATTCACGTTCCGTTTTTTCAGAACGAGCTCAATGTCGCCCTTTTTTTTGACAGCTCTACCCGCACCAAATCGAGTTGGGCCGGCGCTTCGGCCCGTCTGGGAGCTCACCCCGTGATCGTGGACGGGTCGTCCACTCAAGTGGCGCATGGCGAAACGGCGGAAGAAACCGGGGCCATGTTGGGTATGAACGCCCACGCTTTGGGAATCCGTCACGACCTCGTCTTGGGCGAGGGCAATCGGTTCATGCGTGACGTCAAGAAAGGTATCGACGACTACCTGAACTCGACGGAGGACTCGCGAGTGGTTCCGGTGGTCAACCTGCAATGTGATGTGGACCATCCGACGCAAACCCTGGCCGATTTGAGCCGGCTTCGCGAGCTTTTTCCCGAAGGACTGGCCGGTAAAACCATCGCCGTGAGCTGGGCCTACTCACCGAGCTACGCCAAGCCGCTTTCCGTGCCGCAGGGACTCATCAGCTTGTTGACCCGATTCGGCATGCACGTTCGTCTGGCCCATCCGGGCGGCTATGACTTGATGCCGGAATCCCTCGCCACCGCCCGGGAAAACGCAGCGACTTCCGGTGGAAGCTTCACCGAGACCGATGATATGGACGCCGCCTTCGCCGGCGCCCAGGTTGTCTATCCCAAGAGCTGGGGTCCTTATGATTTGATGCTGGAGCGGGTGGAAGCCAACCGGCAGCGAGACATGTCACAGATGGAGCGTATCGAGCAGGCGGCTCTCGAGCGAAATAAAAAGTACGTTGACTGGATCTGTGACGAGCGGCGCATGGACTCGACCGAGGACGGCAAGGCGCATTACCTCCACTGCCTGCCGGCGGACATCGGGGCCGAGGTGAGTGCCGGTGTCATGGATCGCTTTCGGACCGATCTCGCCCGACAGGCCAACAAAAAGGTGTACGTCATCATGTCGCTTCTCGCGGCCGCGAAGACTCGAGATCTACGGGACCGGCTTTTTGCGAGGGTGACCTAATGGACGAACAGATCCAAAGGTTGGCGCAGAAATACCTTCATCTCGCCGTCGAGATACTGCGCGAGGCCATCCGCATACCTGCCGACTACGTGGACCGCCCACTGGACAAGGGCGGAGATCCTCTTTGTGGTTTGTCCAATCACGAAGCACCGCGGCTGGAATATCTGCGCCGCAAGATACTGGACGTGAAAGCCGTGGGTGAGCCGGCAGACGTGGGCTTCGACGCTTTCGGTAACCTTCGCTGGTCCGTCTACGATCCGGACGACGGGATCCCGGCGGAAGAAAAGACGGTCGTCTTCCTAGACGGTCACACCGACACGGTGCAGGCGCTTCGGCCGCGCTGGCACGAGGCTCTCGGCGGCATCGACCCGTATCACGGCTTGACCGAGCCCGACAAGGTGAACTGGGATTTCCTGACGGAAGAGCTAGGTTACTTACCTTCGGAGGACCAGCGGCGTCATTTGGTTTTTGGACGCGGCGCCGCCGATCAGTTGAGCGGTGTCATTTGTCAGATCGTTGCCGGCAAGATTCTGAACGAGCTACGAAGCGAGGGATCCTTGCAAGGTATCGTTGTGACGAGTTACGGCACCGTGGCCGAAGAAGATAACGACGGCGGCGGGCCCGCTTTCATCCTTCGGGAAGATCTCGCAGGAGCGGGCGCGGAGCGCATTCCCGATGTCGTCATCCTTACCGAGGGAACCGGCGATGCGCAGGAAGGTGCGGTGGGGATCTACCGCGGCCAGCGCGGCCGGATGCAAATCGAAGTCGAGGTCATCGGCAAGAGCTGCCATGGCTCCATGCCCTGGGAGGGTCGCAATCCGCTCGAGTACGGCGCCTCCATCATCGCCGAAGCGGCCGACCGATACTCCAAAGGTGACGGCTTCTCGAACGATCCCTTCCTCGGCCGCGGAACCCGAACCGCCAGCTTCGCAACGGTCGAGACTCCGAGCGACTGCGCCGTGCCGGAACGCTTCACGTTTCGCTTCGACCGGCGACTGACGGCGGGTGAAGACCCACGAGAGGCGTTACGCGACGTGGAGCAAATGGCATCTGTGTCGCGGGCGCGCAATGCCGGTCTTTCCGTCGAGGTGCGAACGCCAAGGTACGATCAACCGACGTGGAAAGGATACGTCCCGAGCAACGATCAGGTGTACCCGGGCTGGGTCACGCCGGAAGATCATCCCGCGGTTCAAACGGCGGTCGAAACTTACCGACGAATCTGCCGCCCCATAATCTTGCCCGGGCAAGATTTGGGTCTTCTGCAGCCCGAGCCCCGAGTGAACCGCTGGATCTTTTCCACCGACGGCGTGGGTTTCTGCCTTCGCGAGAACGACTCGAAACTGGTGGTACCCGAAACCAAGAGATGGGCTCGCACCGGACCGTTCAAACACCCCGCTATGTTCGGGATCGGCCCGGGAATCGAGCAGAACACTCATAAGATCGGAGAGTGTGTCGACTCGCGGGAGCTCGTGCCGGTGATTGCGTTTCTGGCGCGCTTTCCGAGCCTTTATCGTGAAAGGCGGTCCACCCGATAGTCTCACTGGCCCCACGGTTTGCACGCACTGGCATGTTCAACGTCGGTACGACTAAAATATAGTAGATATGGTTACTACATTGGTGCCGGCTGAACAACGCGTTGTGCTGTCAGGCATTTCTTGGGAAACCTATGAGCGTCTTCTCGCCGAGCACGACGGCCGAGCTAGCCCTCGCTTTACATACGACCGAGGGGATCTCGAGATCATGGTCATTTCTTTCGAGCACGAAGAGCTCAACCGCCTCCTCCACGACCTTTTCACAGTCGTCGCTGACGAAGTGGGACTAGACTTCATCAATGCCGGTTCAACCACGCTCAAACGCGAAGACCTGGAGCGCGGGTTCGAACCGGACACCAGCTTTTACATCGAAAACGCTGGCCGCGTTCACGGCAGGAAACGGATTGACCTTCCTTCCGATCCTCCACCCGACCTTGTAATCGAGGTCAACGTATCAGGTTCCTCTATGGACAAAATGGCGATTTACGCCACGATGGGAGTCCAGGAGGTCTGGCGCCACGATGGTAACGAGCTTCAAATCTTCACTCTCAAGGGGGAAAGCTACTGTTCCCGAAACGAGAGTGCGGCCCTACCCGAGCTGACGGCAGATCTCATAACGCGCTTCATCGGAGAACGCAAATCCGAGTCACGGCCGGTTTGGCTGCAGCGGGTCCGGGAGTGGATTCGCCAACAACAGAGACGTTAGTAACTGGGTAGTCGAAGCCGAACCGTTCGAGGCCGTGCAACTGGACATGTCCTCCCGCTGGTGGCTTCCCGAGGCACCGACGAAGTAGACATTGCCTGGTCCCGCCATATCGTAAAAACCGATCACTACGCCAAAAGCACCGGCGAGACCGAAGACGAGGCCGATCATCCATAAAATACGTTGTTCGGCGGTGATGGCCATTCCAACCAGGGTGATTCCGAGGGAAAGAAGGGTCACGGCGACGGCTGTAATCCGTTCAAACCGTCTGACGCCGGCGGTCGCGCATCGTTTCTATCTAAAAGGTGTATCCAAGCGAGGTCACGAGCGACAGATCGTTGTTCCTCGAGTCGGTTCCCGGCGGCCGCGAGTCGTAGCTGTTGCTCACTTGAAACCCGAACTTGAAGTCCCCGACGACCTTCCAGCTGACGTCGAAGTTTAATACGGCTCGAAATCGGGACGTCCCAGAGATGTTGGTGAACGTCGAAAGATTCAGTTGGACCGTCGGTGAGTGAGAGCTACGTTTGAAACGCTGGAACGCGATCGAAACCAGCGCCTCCGCGCTGTCGTCGGTATCGGGGTCATCGCTCACATTCTCGCGGTTGTAGACGATGCCCAAGTTCAGGGCCAACAATCTCCACGAGTCCTCGATCAAGAAATTGGTCGCGCCGCCGCCAACGAGCAGCCGCAGGTCGTAGCCTTGCGCGGGATTGGCCTGAAGTGCACCTATCTCGAAGAAGCCCCACCGGGTCTTGGCAAGCTGCGCCAGGACCAACTGCAGCTGATGCTGGTTCGTCGAATCGCTGTCTTTTTGAGTATTGAAAATCGACTGTCCGGATACCGTCGTGTAAGACGTACGGACGCGACGAGAGACATTGCCGCTCAAGTTGTACTGTACCGATTCGTTGGACTGGGTGTAGGTGGCACCGAAATTCAGCGCTCCGTCCAGACTCTGCCAGAAGCCGTTCGCGATGGGCGAGATCGCAATAACGTCCGCAAGATCGACCTCGACCGTGCCGGATGGGCCGACGATGCTCAGACCGGTTTTTTTCGCAGTTCCCAGAGAACCGAAATATCGGCGGCTACCACTCAGTTCGACCCGATACTCGAACTTGCTCGTGAGACCAGTAACACGCCTCCACTCAATATAGAGAAGCCCCCCGGCGTCCGTGTTCAGACTCAAGGTCGCACGATTGAGGCTCTTGATCTCACCGATGAAAGTGTTGCCGTCATCGGTCGTGACAATGTCCGTCTTGGCGTGGTCGGCCAACGCCGGCACAGCTACGAGAAACAACACGAGACTGAAAAAAATGTGACGAGCGATTCGGTGTTTGACCTTGCCGGACCTCGACATCCGTGACTCTCCGATTGAGGGCATGAAAGAGATTTTAAACCATAACAAAGAAGCCTTTACCATTGAATTCCCAAAGTAAAGGAGCCTTTACTAAGGCTGGAGATCTCTTTCTAGCAGCTCACGGATTTTGTTCTGCACGGGTATCGCTCCGCGGTCGTAGTTCGACATCACTGCCGCCGTGTAGCCGGAGTCAAGAAACATATCGAGGTTGGAGCTGATTCCGGAAAATCCGCCGCCATGACCTACGATCCGGTTACCGGGTCCACCGTAGACGCCGAAGCCAAAACCATATTCCGGAGAGTTGAGCTCCGGTTTGGCCGACCAGACCATCTCCGTGTGCTCGGGGTCGAGTAGCTTGTGAGACCGCAGCGCTTGGTCGAACCGGAGCAAGTCCTCAACCGTGGAAAATCCGCCGCCGGCCGGACCTCCTTTTATCACGTGCTTGTAATAATTGTTCGTCCACGGCGGACTTTCGCCGGAATTGTCCTTCGAATAGCCAATCGCCAGGTTGGGTACGGGGCGATCCATCTCGTAGCAGTCGGAGTTGATCATGCCCGGCCGGTCTCGTAAATGCGCTCGCGGACAACGTCGAAATAACTTTTTCCCGTCACCTTTTCGATCACGACGCCCAGCAAGAACATCCCCGTATTGCTGTAACTCCAATCGGTCCCCGGCTCGAAGGCGAGTGTCTCCGACTGTACCAAGGGTTGGTAATCATCGAGCGCCCGGAACAGTGTTTTCGATGACTTCATGTAGGTGTCGTTGAAGTAGCTTCCTAAGCCCGAGGTGTGGGTCAGAAGGTGTTTAATCTTGATCTTCTCCGTTATTTCGATAGGTAGCCAATCGGTGGACAAGTATTTGCTGAGGGGATCTTCGAGTGAAAGCTTTCCCTCTTGAACGAGTCGGGTGATGGTGACGCTCGTGAACATCTTGTTCATCGATCCGAGGTTGAATTTCGTATCGATCCGGTTGGCTACGTTGAACCGCTTGCTGGCCAATCCATACGCGCCCTGGAGCAAAACCTTCCCGTCTTTGGCCAAAAGCACGGTCCCTGAGAACACGTCCGCCTTCACCATCTTTTCGACGAAGGCCTTCAACCTTTCAGGAATCTCAGCCTCATCGATAGGAGGCGGAGGCTCCAAGTAACTCGGTGAACGAGCCGGACTGATATACAGATTCGTGATCCCATGAGGCGGCTCCGACTCGAGCTCCAGGATAATAGCCTCCCACGCCTCGGTCAGCTTGTTGCGCACGACGACCACGATTTCGCCGGGGCTTCGCTCCTCCGCGTACCGGCGAACGCCCGCAAATTCGTAGCCATGGCTCCCCTCGAAGATTCCTGACAAATACTGGATATGCCCGTCCATCGGCGCCAGGTTGCGAAGCTCGGGCGCGAAATAGTCCTCGACAAACGTTCGAATCCGAGCCGATTCATTGGAATTGATGACTTCAAACGCCGCTCGAGCTTTTTGCCCTTCCGGGCTTTCCGGCCACTCCTTGATATCGGTGTAGTCAGCCGGAGCCTGTGCCGAAGCGACTATAGAAGCGGCTAAAAAAGTTACGAAGAACAGCCAGGCTGCTTTCCTCACAGATTGCCTCCTTTGTCACAACCTCGAGTTGCGCTCCACTCCCGTAAAAAGCAACGATAAAGTCTCATCGGGTCCGATCAGGTTTCTCTCGGCGAGCTCGAGCGCCCCGGCGAGACCGGCCGAACCGGTGGGATCGACACCGATGCCGGTACCCCGGTGGGCCACAACGTGGGCTTCGCTCAGGCGCTCTTCCGAGACGACGACGGGAAAACCTCCCGTGGCCAGCATACCGCGAATGACAACCATCCAATCGTACGTTTCATCGTCGAGGATGCCTCCCGCGACACTGCGGGGCGGCGTCGGCCAAGGTCGCATGAACTCGGAACGATGGGAAGCGGCGTAGCGTAGGGTGTCCTCAACGAGGGAAGGCGGTACGCTTTCAACGATGAACGAGGCACGTTCCTCCTCGTTTTCAGGGATCGAATCCTCGATCCCGTCAAAAATCCGCTCCACTACAGCTTCGTAGGCGATCCGCAGGGGATAGGCACCCTCCGTTTGGACGGCATGGACGCGGGGCAGTCGATCGATGAATCCCAGATCGTGTGCCTCGCGAAACGCCTGAATGCATGCGCTGGCAAGGGCACCTCCCCCGACTTGAATGAAGAGACGGTCGAGGCTCTGCCGATTGGCCAACAGCGATGAAACCATTTCGTAGCCGAGCGTCTTCCCACCCTCGATAGTGAGACCGTTCTCGTTGCCCTGGCAGGCGAACGGAAGCGCCCCGCCCGCGACCGCCTCACGGAAGCGGGCGACGCAAGGATCACCGGTCCCGGCAGACGATCGAGGACAGGCCGTCAAAACGGCACCCAATTCCTCCAGACGGTCGACGATCACGCGGTCCGCATCGAGGAGGCACGAAAACTTCCAAAGATCGACCACAAGCATTGGCGAGCACGGCGGCGGCAAGCGCCGCATTACCGCAACTCGCTATGGCCAGACGCAGATTCTCTTCTGTTTTCAGAAGACCCGTTCGTTCCGCCATCTCGAGCCAGATGAGGATCCCCATCAAGTGTCTTCCCTTGTGCGTCCCCGAGACGTTTCCTGTCTCGTCTTTGACCCACACGGGTCCGGCCAGTCCCAAGGGACTTCCGAGGTCAGCCGACTCAACGAAAGGAGTCCTTCTGAAACCGTGACCCTCTAAACGGGGAACTTTCGCATCGAGCTCACGGACGAGGTCAACATACTCGTCATCGGACAGCCCCATGGACTGTCCCACGTGGTAGGAATAAAAGAATCGGCGAAAAGCAACGAACGGATTGCCTTCTCGATGCCGGCCGAGGTCGGCGCTGGACAAATCCCCAAAGCGTGTCAGGATGTGATCGATGTCATCACCCTCACGAATCTGAGGGCAACGGAAGGGAAAGGGCTCGTTGCGAGGTACTTCGTAACCGCAACCGGCACACATGAATGTCGAGCTCATGATTTTACTATTATAATCTGCTCTCGAATCACTTATAGGAGCCCTATCATGATGAGACGTTTGATCCTTCTAGCCGCCCTAACCGTCACCGCCTGCACGAGCCCCGAGTCAACCGCCGAGGCCCCCGGCAACGAAAACACCCTCGTCTGGGCGGCGACGCTCGACTGCGACCGTCTCAATCCCGTCGTGAACGAATGGAACGAAGCCAGTGCACTCATCGTGTCGCGGCTCACCACCATCAACCTTTCGGGACAGATCGAAGGAGACCTGGTCAACCGTTACGATGTCTCGGAAGACAACCGAACGTATACATTTACCCTACGATCCGGGATCACCTGGCACGACGGCCGGCCGTTTACGAGTGATGACGTCGTCTTCACCTTCGACGAGATCATGAAACCGAATGCGCGGTCCAATAAAAGTCTCAACCTGGGTCCCATCGACTCTTACGAGGCTCCCGATCCGCTGACTTTCGTCATCCACTTGACTTCACCCAGCACTTCTTTGACCACACCCTTGGCCGACCTCGGTATCCTTCCCCGACACGTCTTCGAGGAAGGCAACTTCGATGACGATGCAAGCTTCGACTCGAATCCCATTGGGACGGGACCCTTTCGCTTCGTGAGTCGCGATAGCGGCGAGGTCGTCTTCGAGGCGAACGAAGCCTATTTTCGAGGCGCACCTCGGATTTCGCGACTCGTGGTCCTCCCCATCACGAACGACGATGAGCGAGCCGAGGCAGTACTGTCGGGGACAATCGACATCGCTCAAGTCACGCCCAATCATGTCGCCATCCTGGCCCAGAATCCGTCGCTCGAGATTCACCGCTTTCGTACCGGCGTGTGGAGGAGCATGGTGATGAACGTAAGCCGTCCCATCCTACAAGACGCCAGGGTTCGGCACGCAATCTCGCTCGGTCTCGACCGAGAAGCCATGGTGGAACAGGGCCTCAACGGAATGGGGCAAGCGGCCTACTGGGCGGTGCCACCGGCGAACTGGGCCTACCCTCATGGCGCTCCGACTCCCGGTCGCGATATCGAAAAGGCCGCGGCGCTTTTGGACCAAGCAGGATGGAAGGCCGGAGCCGACGGCAAGCGCTCTCGTGACGGCCTACCTCTCGAGCTGACTATCATCTCGCTTCAAGATGAGATCTTCCGCCGGACCGCGGGGGACATCGCGAAGAGAAATCTCGAAGAGATCGGGTTCGTCGTCGAGCTCAACAAAGTCGATCGCGAAACCTACGGTCAATTGGGCAGCGACCTCGGTCCCGACAATGACGCCCTCATCGCCGGCTGGTCGGCGCTCACCGATCCGGGCGACAACTTAACAAAAAAGTACCAATCGGACGGCAGCCAAAACGGCATGGGCTATTCCAACCCCGAGCTCGATGAGATTCTTGACCGAGCGGTCTCCGAACCGGACCGAGACAAGGCCCGACAGATCTACCGGCAGGCCCTAGAGGTCATTGCCGAAGAGGCGAGCAACATTCCTCTCGCCTATCCCGATTATGTATTTGTGACTCGAAAGAATGTGACCGGCTTGGACGATTTTGTACTGGATAACTTTTATGAGTTCACAAGGTTTGCCTATCTGTTTGGAAAGGAGTGAGGCGTCACGTCAGCCGCCCAATGACGCCATACGCGTCCAAAGTCTCTCGGCTTGCTCTTTCGCCTCGGCGACAATCTCGTCCCAATCGGCCGTCATAAGGCGCCCGTCTTCGACGACCTTTCGGTCATCGACCGTAACGTCACGGGCACGGCCGTCTTCCCAAACGACGGCGCTTTCCACTGATTTCAACTCGGGAAAGCCGTCCAGGAGCTCCCATCCTCCCTGGACACGTCGTTTGACGACATCCAGATCCTCACCGTGCGCTTTTGCTTCGCGGCGTAGAGCTTCGTCTTCCTCATCCATCCGAGAGGGATAGCCGTCCGTTCCCAGGGCTACGCGAGGGCTTTCGCCCAAAGCCCGAGGGTATCCGACCTCGTTACCGTGGTTGGAACGCGGATTCTGAACCAGCCAGCAACCTCTCCGCGCCGCCGTACGAACCTGACCCGCCTCGAGGTGGACACCGTGAGCAAGAATCGACCGCGCCGGCAAGGCATCTAGAGCAATCAAACGCTCGAGCGGACCCATGTAGCCCCGGCGTTTTGCGTCGCGCACATCGGCCAAGTCTTCGGCCAAGTGAATATGCAAAGGTGTTTCCAAAACCCGGCAGAGCTCCCCCGTTTCTCGAAGAGTATCGTCGGAAACCGTAAAAGAGGCATGAATTCCTACCAGCCCCCGAACCAGTCGGCGTTGATTGAACTCGATGAACCGGCGGCATTCGGTCAGTCCTCGTTGTGCCTCCCTCCGTCCACCGTTTCGCTCCGTGGCCCCGTAGCAGATAAGGGCCCGCATGCCCAGTTCCTGACAAGCGTCTGCCAGAACCTCGAGAGAGTCCTCGATGAAATTAGGCGACTCATGATGATCGACAAGGGCCGTCGTTCCCGCCAAAAGGGCATCCGCCACGTAGTAGCGCGCCGCGGCACGGAGTGTCGCTTCATCGAGCGCTCAATCCAGCCGCCACCAGACCCGTTCCAGGATCTCGACGAAGTTGCCCGGCTCGTCTGCCGGCGCCGGCATACCTAGTGGTACTAGACCGCTGTAGATATGTGTGTGCGCGTTGACCCGTCCCGTCATTGGGTCGCTTTTTTCGTGAGACTCCGACATATCGTCTCCGCCCACATCTGGGCATCCACCTCATCGAACACCGTACCGCTCCAGGTGCTCCAATTCTTCAGTATGGTCACTCCGTTCAGTTCGTCGCAACTCTCTTCCGAATCCATGGTCTCGGACACCGCTTGAACCGTATCGCGTAACATTTGTTCGTACGCTCTCAAGTCATCCATCGTCCCTTCGCGTCCATGGCCGACGATCAATTGGACGTCGTCCGGAAGCAACCGAGCCAGCTTTTCCACATTCGCGACCAACTGTCTGACGTCGCCGCCCATGTCCAACTTGACCACCGGGAAGGAATCGAAAATGACGATGTCTCCCAGGTAGGCCACGTTGGTGTTCTTAAAGTAAACCACGACGTCGCCATCGGTGTGTCCGCCGATGAAAGGTATCAGCCGGATCTCCTCCGACTCGAGAAAAACGGCGACCGGCTCATCGAACGTCACGGCAGGCAACGACGCTTCCTGGAAATCTTTGTAGAATTCGTGTCGGGACTCGATGAGCTCGACCAACCTCCTCCTGGTGTTTGTGTGAGCAAGGATTGTCGCATCTCGACCGAGCACTCGATTTCCATCAACGTGGTCGTAGTCGGGGTGGGTATTGACCAGGTGTCGGATTCGACGACTGCCCAATGGCTGCAAAGCCTCCTTTATGTTTTCGGCCTCGTCCGCGAAACCCGAATCAACGAGAAAAACGCCTCCCGGACCCACCATGGCGACGAGGTTCACGAAGTCATTGACGATGAGCTTCACGATCCGGCCGTTGATCTTGCTGACCGAAACCTCCGCGAGAGCCGGCGCAGAGATCGCCAAGAACAAGGTTCCAACCAAAATCAACTTTTTCATGGTCTCACTTACTACTTGGAAGCAGACAAGCTCCGGTAAATGGTCTCGATCCAGTTTTCAGTGTTGTCGCGATGGGTCGTCCAATCGGCTTTCCACTCGTCGAGAACGGCTTCGGATTTCAACTGGTCGAGGCTTTTGCCGCTTTTTATCTCCCTTCGAATCTTGTCTGTCGTCGCGACGATCATCTCACGATATTTCTTCAGTTCGTCAACGGTATAGTCCCGGCCGTGCCCGGCGATGATTCTGACATCGGAAGACACCATGTCGATCACCTTCTGCAGGTTAGCGGCCAAACGCTCCACGTCGCCGCCGTGTTCGTAGTCCACCGACGGAAAATCTTCGGAAAAGAGCAGGTCCGCCATGTGCAACACGTTGGCATTGCGGAAGTAGACGACGATGTCGCCGGCCGAGTGACCACCGGGAAGGTGGATCAAATCAATCACCTCGCCACCGAAGTGAAGGGTCAATCCCGAGTCAAAGACGATCTGCGGACGCAGGTTCTCGGGAAAGGCTTCGTAGTGGGTTCCTTGCGCCACTTGATCCGATGAAAGGAGGGCCCTCACTTTGTTGTGAGCGATGATCGTTGGGTCTCCCCCTAGACTGTGCACTCCTCCGCAGTGATCGTGATGGTAGTGGGTCATCACAACGTAGGGGATCTCGTTCCCCCCAAGCTTACCGAGCGCCGATTTCAACTCATCTCCTGAATCGACATAGGCGCAGTCGGAGAGCAGCACGCCGTCCGGACCGAGCAGAGCAACTACGTTCACCATGTCCACTTGCAGCTTGTACAGATTCGTACCGAGCTTCGTGACCTCGATGTCGTAATCCCCGGCCGGCGCCACAAAAAGCATGAGTAGCATGAGAGCCAGTTTCATATCCACCTCCCTGGGCGGTTCTCATAGGCAATTCCGGTGCCAAGCAAAACGAGTAATTCTAGAGCGGCTGCGCTACGTCTCATGAGGCAAAGGACCTCTTCGCTGGGAACAATCCAATAGATTCTTTACACTCCAGTCAAGCCGACAGCGCCATGCATAATATCCAAATATTTGGACAAGAATACAAAATATTGAATTTTTTTGCTCTTGATGCGCCGGAGCGAAGCTCAGGCTGGAAACTCTAACTCTCTTGTCATAAAGAAGATCGTCATTTAACAGAGCGCAGTCCCGTTTGTTGGCAGGATCTTTGTATGTATACCTGTAGCGGCGAGACGTCTCGCAACTGGCTGTTGGCAGGAACCACAAAATCGTTGCGGGAGGTGTGTCATGTCGAAAAAAGGCCGAACCGTTTCGTCGTCACGAGCGCTCCTTTTTTACTTGCTGACAAGCTTCTTCCTCATCCCTTCTCACGTTCAATCTCAATCCAGTTTCGGGAGAATCGAGGGCATTATCCAAGATGAGGCGGGAGCCGTCTTGCCTGGAGTGACCGTCACTCTAAACAGCGCGTCCCTGATGGGACCAAAAACCGTCGTCACGAACGAGAAAGGTATCTTCCGGTTCCTCTCATTGAGCAAAGGAACCTACGTGTTGACGGCTGAACTCCCTGGATTTGCAGTCTATAGACACGAAGGCATTCGGGTGCGACCGGGTCTTCCAACGAAGTTGGTTATCGAACTACATATTGCCGGCATTGAGGAAACGATCACAGTCACGGCTTCAGCTCCAGTGCTCCAAATGAGGTCGGCGGCGGTTTCTCAAACGACCCTACTCGAGCACCAACCGTTTCGATTCCAAAGCGGTGAATTCAACACCGAGACCTATGACCGCATTGTCCACAATCCTTTCCGTCGCGTCATCGATCAACCCCTTTCGACCTTCTCCATCGACGTTGACACCGCTTCTTATTCGAATGCCCGCCGTTTCTTGACCGACTACGAGATACCCCCTCCAGATAGCATTCGCATCGAAGAATGGATCAACTACTTTTCATACGACTATCCCGTCCCCGAAGACGACGAACCGTTCTCGGTGAACCTCGACGTCACGGAGTGCCCTTGGGAAAGGTCTCATCGGTTGGTTCGCATCGGACTCAAGGGCAAGGAAATCGATGACGACGAACGCCCTTCGAGCAATCTCGTTTTTCTTCTCGATGTGTCAGGCTCGATGGAGGACTACAACAAGTTGCCTCTCGTCAAAAAGGCCTTGCGAATGCTGGTAGCACGTCTCGACAAGCGGGATCGCGTGACCATTGTTGTATACGCCGGTGCTTCCGGGCTCGTGCTACCGCCGACGTCAGGATCCGACAAGAGGGCGATCGTCTCGGTTCTCGAACACCTTGGCGCCGGAGGCTCGACCAACGGCGGAGAAGGGATCCAACTGGCCTATGCAAAAGCGTCGGAGTCTTACATCGACGGTGGCGCCAATCGCGTCATCTTGTGTACGGACGGAGATTTCAACGTGGGCGTCACGAATCAGGGTGATCTAATTCGAATTATCGAGAAAGAAGCCGAGAGGGGCGTCTTTCTCAGCGTTCTCGGATTCGGCATGGGCAACTACAAAGACTCCACTCTCGAGAAGCTGGCCGACAAGGGTGACGGCAACTACGCCTACATCGACACCGCTCTCGAGGCTAGGAAGGTTCTCGTCGAGCAACTCGAGGGAACGCTCGTCACTATCGCCAAAGACGTCAAGATTCAGGTGGAGTTCAACCCCAAGCGCGTCCACGCCCATCGTTTGCTCGGATACGAGAATCGAATCCTCGCCGACGAAGACTTCGATGATGACGAGAAGGACGCCGGAGAGATCGGTGCCGGTCACACCGTAACGGCTCTCTACGAGGTCGTTCCGGTGGGGCGGGGCACAGAAGCAGCCTCCGTCGGCCCTCTCAAGTATCAGGAAGAAAGAGCGTTCACTCGCGCCGCGTCGAGCGATGAGCTCCTGACGGTGCGCCTGCGCTACAAAGAGCCCGACGGTAAGCGCAGCAAACGGCTCGAGGTCGTGCTGGCCGGAAAGGCAACACGGTGGACAAAGGCCTCGAAGGACTTCAAGTTCGCCGCGGCGGTGGCGTCTTTCGGTATGCTGCTACGCGACTCGTCCTACCGTGGAACGACGGATTGGGACCTCGTGCTTCGACTTGCCAAAGAGGGTCAGGGTAAGGATACGTACGGCTATCGACGCGAGCTCATTGACCTCATCGAGCTAGCCCAAGAGATCGGGATCGATCTCGCCATGCTGGACGAGACGACGCGTTGACGAAACACCTTGGGGGGGCGTGATCTCAGCCGCCTAACAGCGAAAAGTAGGTCACAATCCCCCCACCCACAATCCACATCAGGCCGCCAATCCGCGCCCAGGTTGCAAAGGTGGCGTCGGTCACCTTGCCGTAGGGTGCCAGAATTCTGGGCACGATGAGAATGGCCGCGCATTTTACGAACGCTGCCCAACCCGTGATGGTCACGAGGACCCGCCAGTCCGCCACCCACAGGTTGTGGCCAAGCACGATGAGCAGCCCGGAGATCAAAAAGAGCAGAAGCATCGTAAACGACTGGCCGGGCTCAACGAGCAGTTTCCTAAAAGCGCCTCCCCACAATTTGCCGTTCAGCAGGAAAGACAACCCCAGCACGAGCAAAACAACCCCGGTGACGATCTCGACTCCCGATTCCATAACGCCTCCTTCCGGTTGCGGTGGGCCATTAGCATATCAGACACCTTCTTTTTCATAGGCTTCGAGTGTGCTAGATTTGCGCACCAATGAACCGGCTCAAAACAACAATAGCCTGTGCCACGTTGGTGCTCATAGCATCTTTATTGCCGTCGTTTGTCTACAGCCAGGACGCAGCACCAAGCCCGGCGCAAACCTACGTCAAATTGGTCGAACGCTACCGGCTGGGAAGCTATGCGAACGCCGCTCGGGATCTTTCCCGAATGGACTCTGAGTCCCTTACAGACGGCTATACGGCGTTCACCGACTCGGCGCCGACGGACTCGCTGATTCGAACCGCTGTTTTACTTCACACCGAAACCGCCTTCCGCGTCGACTGGGAAGCTCCTCAGCACGAGCAAATGGCCGAAGGGCTCATCGTTCTCATTAAAGACGAAGCCGCACAGCGTCGGCTCCAAAAGCAATGGTTCTTAGCGGTCGGTTATTACTATCATTTTTTGAATCGGTATCAAGAAGCGTTTTCTGTGTTCGCGCGCGCAAACGGCGATTTCCCGGACGATGTCGAGCTACTACTGGCGGCAGGTGCCGCTCACGAAGCGGCCGGTTGGCTGGGCGGGACCCACGGACACTACAAGGAGGCGGAGGAGTATTTTAGAAAAGCGCTCGAAAATTCCCCCGAGAGTGTCGAGGCCCACCTGAGATTGGCTCACGTCCTCAAGCACCGAAACGAGACGAAGGATTCCCTGCGCTACCTCGAATGGACACTGTCACACGCAGGCGAACCTTCCGTAAAACTCGTAGCACATCTCGTTCGGGGAGATATTCAACGGAGCCAAAAAGATCTCGAAAGCGCCGCTCAATCCTACCGCTCCGCCGTCGCCATGGATCCCCACTGTCAGGTGGCGGCTACCGCGCTCAGCAACACGCTACAAGAGCTCGGAGACAACAACCAATCTCATGAAGTCATGATTCGCTATCTGTCCGGCCTCGACGGATCCGGCGAGTCGAGAGACGGGTGGTGGCGCTACATCAACGGAGACCGGGAGAGATTGGAGTCTCTGCTCTCGAGCATGCGGGGAGAGCTAGAATGAATCTCCTCTCCTACCTCTTGCTCCTCTTGGCCCCATCGAGCTTACAAGAAATCTATCGATTCGAGGTCGAGGTTCGAACCGTCTATGTAGATGTTTTCGTCAAACACGACGGAGGCAACGTCACCGGATTGACGGCGGATGACTTCGAAGTTCTCGATAGCGGTGTTCGCCAGGAGATCGATCTCCTCGATCTCGAGACCATACCCATGACGGGGCTCCTTATGTTGGACACCAGTGGAAGCGTTCACGGAAGAAAGCTCACCCACATGCGAAACGCCGCACATGCGTTTCTCAACAATCTTGGAGAGCTCGACGAAGCAGGCTTGATAGCTTTCTCCTACCGGCTCCAACGACTCGAGATGCCGAGTGGTGATTTCAAGAACCTCCATCGAGTGCTTGACAAACGGCTCGTGGGCGGCCCGACGAGTATCTACGATTCTCTCTATGCAGGATTGAAGGTCGTCGAGACGAGCGGCGGCCGTCCGCTCATTTTGTTGTTCACCGACGGAATCGACAATGCCAGCTGGCTCTCTGCCGACGAATTGTTGAACGCGCTCCAAATGTCGGAAGCCGTCGTACATGTTGTGGGAATCCGCTCGCAAGATCGGGTGATACTCAGAAGCACCAAGACCGGCACCTCTAGAAATTCTCAAGATATGTTTGGAGCTTTCATGCCTCCTGCTACCAGGCAATCGAGCACCCGGGAATCCGATCCGGAAGGCTCACTCAGAGAGATCGCGCTGTCGACGGGCGGCCGGTTCTGGCAGGTGGACGCAAGCGCCGATCTCAAGGATGCCTATCTCAGGATTTTGGATGAGATGAAAAACCGATATGTTTTGAGTTACCAGCCCGTCGGCGTACCGGAGGAAGGCTGGCATCCTCTGGAAGTCAAAGTGAAGAGAGGCAAAGCCGACGAGGTTCGTTCCCGTCCGGGTTACTTGGTCCAGTAAATGGGGACAGTCCCCATTTTCCTATTGAAAATGGGGACTGTCCCTATTTTCGTTATTTCCAGCGAATCGACCCGGAGAACTTTTTCTCCTTCGCGCTCGGGGTTTCTTTCTTCTTTTTCTTGGACGGGGCCGATTGTTGTTGCCGCCCGCTTCGAGCACTGAGCGAGACACGGCTGCGCTCGAGGTTGACAGCCAAAACTCGGACCTTGAGCTTTTGTCCGACCTGGACTTCCTGGTGAGGATCCTTCACAAAATGATCCGCCAGCTCCGAAATGTGCACGAGCCCGTCCTGATGCACACCCACGTCCACGAAAGCCCCAAAGGCGGTGACGTTGGTAACTACACCTTCGAGCTCCATCCCCTCCTCCAGATCCCCGAGAGATGTGACATCATCACGAAAGCGAGGCAGCTCGAAAGTAGCACGAGGATCTCGACCGGGTTTTACGAGCTCGGAAATGATGTCGCGTAGCGTGGGCTCTCCAACATCGTCTCCGACATAGCGGGAGACATCGATTTTTCCGGCAAGCGAAGCATTACCGACCAGTTCCTCGACCTTCACTCCCAGGTCGGAAACCATCCGCTCGACCAGGCCGTAACGCTCCGGATGTACTGCGGACGCATCGAGCGCATGTTGGCTGCCGCGCACGCGAATGAAACCTGCCGCTTGTTCATAAGTTTTCGGTCCAAGGCCGGCTACATCCAGAAGTCGGCTCCGCCCTCCGAAAGGACCTTTGTCTTCTCGATGACGCACGATCTTCTTCGCCACATTCGGTCCGATGCCCGCGACATAGGATAGTAGCGAAGCACTGGCCGTATTCAGTTCGACGCCGACACCATTGACGCAGCTTTCTACCACCGCGTCCAGTTTTTGATGAAGAAGTGGTTGGTGAACGTCGTGTTGATACTGCCCCACCCCGATCGACTTGGGATCGATCTTGACCAGTTCGGCGAGGGGATCCTGGAGGCGCCGGGCAATCGAGACGGCGCCCCGAATGGTCAAATCGAGGTCGGGAAACTCCTCGCGCGCCACCTCGGATGCACTGTACACGCTGGCGCCGGATTCGTTCACGGATACCAGGGCGATCTGCTTCTCCCCCTCTTCTTCGAGCACCCGGCGGACCAAGCTTTCCGTCTCTCGCCCGCCGGTTCCGTTTCCCACTGCGATGGCATAAGGACGGGCCTTCTTGACAAAATCTGCAAAAACCCGCCTGGCCCGTTGCGCCGCATCGTCTCCCTGGAAGGGGTAGATGGTCACATGCCCGAGGAGTTTTCCGGTCGCGTCCACGCTCACACACTTACATCCGGTTCGAAGGCCGGGATCGATGCCGACGACACGATGCTCGCCGAGGGGAGGAGAAAGAAGTAAGTTTTTCAGGTTGCGCGCAAAAACGTCGACGGCCGAACGGTCGGCCTCCACCTTCGTTTCGTTCAACACTTCCGTCTCCACGCTCGGGAGAAGCAAACGTCGATAGGCGTCTTCGAGAGCCGTCCAATAGTGCTTTGAGAACGGACTGTTATCACGATATCCAACCATTCCGCCGATTCGGACGAGTAGGGCTTCTTCGTCGGTCACCGTAGCGGCGACACGCAAAATCCCTTCCCGCTCACCGCGCCGGACCGCCAAGAATCGATGGGAGGGAATGTCAGCGAGCGGTGCTCGGAAATCGTAGTACTGCTCGAACTTGGTTCGTTCCTTTGTTTTTGCGGGAATCGCCTTGGACTCTAGCGTTCCCCGCTCCGCGAGCTCTCTACGAAGCCGGGCCCTCACATCGGCATTTTCTGAAATCCATTCGGCAACAATGTCCCGTGCCCCGGACAAAACCGCATCGACATCGGGCAATTGCTTTTCGGGGTCAACGAACGGGCGAGCCTCTTCGGCAGGATCGCCTGTCGACGGAAGCGCTCGAACACGCTCGCTCAAAGGCTCGAGACCGCGCTCCCGAGCCAGCGTGGCTCGGGTTCGCCGTTTGGGGCGATAGGGAAGATAGAGATCCTCCAGCGCCGATTTGGTCGCGCAGGCACCGATCTTGTCTCGAAGCTCCGGTGTGAGCTTTCCTTGCTCTTCAATGGACTGGAGAATGGTATGTCGCCGATCCTCGAGATCCATGAGATAGCCGTGACGTTCTTGGATCTCGCGAATCTTCACTTCGTCGAGCTCGCCGGTCGCCTCCTTGCGATATCGAGCAATAAAAGGAACGGTGTTTCCTTCGGCAAGAAGCCGGATCGTAGCCGAAACCGCATGCGAGGATGCCCCGGTCTCACGGGCGATGAGAGGTACGGGATCGTAAGCGCTTTGGGTCATTTCTGGTCTCTCACCAGCGATGGAGACTCATCCCGAATTGAAGGTAGCTGGAATTGATCCCGGGATTCTCGTCACCCGTACTGGCGTTGGAGATGTGATGAAGTCGGTACTCTGCGTAGAAAACGTAGTGTTGACTATGGGAGTAAGCGACGCCCAAGCCCATTTGCGGAGTGAAATTGAAACTGCTGATACCATCGGGAATCGGATCGGCCGTAAATAGCGGTCCCGCACCCAGAGAAATAAATGGTCTCCATCGAGAGCCCGGCAAGAGAAAGTGGCGTGCCAGAAGAGTCATCGAGAATCCCGCCGTGGTTTTGCCTTCATCTACGAGGAACACGGGCAAGAGCTCACCCGAGACCTCCAGGTTACCTCTGAGAACACCCGGCCCTCTGGGACCACTGAGGACCTTGCCGATCCGGCCACCCAAAACCAAAAGACTCGTGCCGTCCACTCCATCCCACATCGCGTGCGAAGAGCCGAGGCCGGCCAGCACGGCTATTTCCACCGTCCCCTTCTGAATGGGATCCACAATATCGACGGGTTGGGTGTCTTCCTCGGATTTCTGATCGGCTCCGCACGTCTGCTTGGAGCCAATGAAGACGAGTAGGGTGATGGCGAAATGATGTGTATCGGCTGACTCATAAATGGCCCGCGTAGGATACGGAAAGACGACTGCGGGGTCAAGCTCGGCATGTCGGCGCGGGATTCCGGGATTACGACTTCGACTTTTTCCGAATCCGGCCGACACTCATGAGCCGGCCGGCCGGCGAGTCCTTCATCGGCAGTTGGTAGCGACGGACACCGTCGAACTTGCCGAGCGCCCCGGCCACCGCCGCCGCGGTGGGAACCAGACCGATTTCGCCAACCCCTTTGGCACCGAAAGGCCCTTCCGGCTCGGGCTCTTCCACGAGGATGACTTTCGTCTCGGGCATGTCGCGCGCCCTCAAAACACCCAGCTCTCTCAACTTGAACGTCGCGGGCATACCGCCGGGGCAAGGAAGCTCCTCAGTCAGCGCGTAGCCGAGGCCCATGTGGATCGAATCCTTCGATTTGCCCTTCACACAGAGCCGGATTGACGGCTCTTCCTACATCGTGGGCGGCGATGAATCGATCCACCCGCCCTTCATCGTCGAGAACGCAAACCTGGGTGGCGAAGCCGTAAGCGGTGTGCGTTTTGATCTTTTTCGTTTCCGCGCCCGGAGCAGTCGTATCGTCGACCAGGACGTCGGCGGCATAGACTCGGCCCGTTAGCTCCGCGAGGGAACGTCCGCTTTCCTAAATCCAACGCGAGCTTTTCGGCCGCACTCTTGACGGCTCGTCCACCGAAGAAAGTGGCCCGCGAGCCCGTGGTCTGGCCGCAACCCAAGGCGTAGGTGGAATCGACCTTTGGGCGGAATACGGACGCCGGCAGACCCGTGACCTCCACCGCAAATTGGATGAGAACGGTCGACGAGCCCCTGCCCCATTTCGGTGTAGCCGTTATACAAAGAGATGGTGCCGTCGCTCTTCCACCACGAGGCGCGCCTTCCCCCACTCCTCGGCGCCGTTGCCGATTCCGCTGTTTTTGATGCCGCAGGCGAGTCCCACGGCCTTGCCTTGTCCCACGGCTTCCTCGTAGTCGGGCTTGACCGCTTCCAGTGTTTTCTTGAGGCCCACCGATTTTTCGAGCACCTGGCCGGTGGCGACCCTGTCGCCCACCTCGACGGCGTTACGCCATCGAATCTCCCAAGCATCGAGTCCGGTCTCCTCGGCCAGTAGATCGATGCACCCCTCCAAGGCGAAGTGGCATTGGTTGGTGCCGAAACCCCGCATCGCGCCGGCGGGAGGATTGTTGGTGCAAACCGCAAGTGATTCGACATCGACATGGGGAACTCGATAGGGACCGCTTGCGTGACCGGCGGCTCTTTCGAGGACCTTGTCCCCCACCGACGCATAGGCGCCGGTGTCGCCCACCATTCGCGCCCGAAGGGCGGTGAAGCGACCCTCACCATCACAACCGAGCGTGTACTCCATGGTGATGGGATGGCGTTTGGGATGAAGGCGAATGGACTCCTCGCGATTGAGCGCCACCTTGACGGGGCGTTTCGTCATCCAGGCAAGCAGCGCGGCGTGCGCCTGGATCGACATGTCTTCTTTGCCGCCGAAAGCGCCGCCGTTCGGCACGAGCTCCACTTCGACTTCCTCTTCGGAGAGGTTCAAGAAGTGAGCGACCTGGCGGCGGTCGTCGAAGATACCTTGTCCTTGCGTGTAGAGCTTCAGCCGGCCGTTCGGCAGCGGCTCGGCCAGGGCGCATTCCGGCTCGAGATAGAGGTGCTCGATCCGCTGCGTGACCCACGTGCCGCCGACCACATGGGCGCTCTCGGCCAAAGCCCGGTCGACTTCGCCACGCAGAATCACGGTGCGTGAAAGCAGGTTGGGATGGTGTGGGTTGACTTGCGGTGCGCCCGGCTCGAGCGCGGCGGAAGGCTCGAGAACGGGCTCGAGCACTTCGTACTCCACATCCACGAGCGCCGCCGCTTCGCGTGCCGTGGCTTCGTCGCTCGCCGCCACCGCCGCGACGACGTCGCCCACACAACGTACTTCTTCACCTACTGCGACGAAACCGGGCCAGTCCTTTTTGATCAAGCCGTACCAACGCTCGCCGGGAACATCCTTCGGCCGTCGCCACCGCGGCAACACCGGGGTGCGCTTCGGCCCGGGAGGTATCGATGCGGAGAACCTTGGCGCGCGGATGGGGCGACAGGACGACGACACCGTAGAGCATCTCCGGTCGCCGGAGATCGTCAACAAAGGGACGATCCCCTAAAGTCAACTCGACCCCTTGATAACGCGCCAATCGGCCGCCCACCCTTCCGTCACTCGAAGGCTCGGGAAGGGTGCCGTTTCTTTTGGCCTCCGCCATGAGCTCGATGGCGTCGATGATTTTGACGTAGCCGGTACACCGGCACAGATGGCCGTCGATGGCCTTGGCGATCTCGGCGCGGGTGGGCTCGGGATTCTTGTCGAGGAGATACTTGGCCCGCAATGCGAAACCGGGGGTGCAAAAACCGCACTGGACCCCGGTCGCCGCCGCGAAGGACTGCGCAATGAGCCTGCGCTCTTCGTCACTCAATCCTTCGAGGGTGAGGATCTCCTTTCCATCGGCCTTGACCGCCGGGACGGCGCAAGTCGTCTTCGGGTGACCGTCAATCAGAGCCAGGCAGGCGCCGCATTGCCCCTGAGGCTGACAGCCGTCTTTGGTGGAGAAGATCCCACAACGGTTGCGCAGAGTATCCAACAGGCTTTCATCGTCCCTTACCGAGAAACGTCTGCCTTTTTCCGTTGAGGGTAAACTCAATGGATCTCACCCTCACGCCTCCGCCGCCTTTAAAACCATTCGCCGCACGATGCGACCCAGAACGAATCGGCGATAGTCGGCGGTCGAACGGACATCGTCGATCGGTTGCACCTCCGACATTGCAGCTTTCGCAGCTTCTTCCGCGAGCGACTCGTTCGCCCGCCGTCCCGAACAGACCTTCTCGGCCTCATAGCAGCCTCACCGGTGTCGCTGCGACGCTGCCGACTCCGAACCTGACGTCCTCGAGGTCGTTTCGCACCTTACGGGCCGCCATGGCGACGACGACCTTGCTGATGGCTTGGGCTTCCCGCGTGCCCACCTTACGGAAAAGCTGAATCGAGCGCTTGGGAGGATCGGGAACCACGATCCAGGCGATGATCTCGCCGGGACGAAGCGCCGTCTTTCGGTACCCAACGTGAAACTGAGAATAGGGGATTCTACGCTCACCCATCGGGGCCCGCGGCGATCACCATGGTGTCGAGAGCGAGAAGAACCGGCAATGAGTCACCGGCCGGGCTCGCGTTAGCTATGTTACCGCCCAAGGTGGCTCGGTTTTGTATCTGCCATCCACCGATGACGGACGCGGCTTCCGCCAGTGCCGGAAAGGCCGAGCGAATGCGTCGCGATCGAGCGATTTCGGAAAAGGTCGTCGTCGCCCCGATGCGCCACTCCTTCTTAGCGCGCTCGATTCCCCGGATCTGGGGAATGCGCGTGAGGTCGATGACACCTTGATCTTTATCGGGCGGCGCCACCATCAGATCGGTGCCACCCGCCACAGGAAGCAGATTGGGATCCTCGGCCAAGCAGCGGAGCGCTTCTTCGAGAGAGCGAGGAGAACAGGCCGAGCTCAATGTGACCCGTCCTTTTCGAGCGCACGAAGGATGGCTTCGTACCCGGTGCAACGACACAGATTCCCGGCAAGTGCGGTTTGGATCTCACGCCGCCGTACCCGTGAACGGCCTCGCCCGAGCTTCCACCCGGCGACGATGATTCCCGGCGTGCAGGCACCGCACTGGGTGCCGCCTTCCTGCACGAAGCGCTCGAGGAAACGCCGCGCCTCGGGATCGGCGGCGATCCCCTCGACGGTTTGTATGTTCCGATCGTGGCACTGTAGGAGAGGCACCAAACAAGAAAGAACCGGCTCACCATCCATGAGCACCGTGCAGGCACCGCACTCCCCTTCACCGCAGCCCTCTTTGGTGCCGGTCAAACCGAACTGCTCGCGCAAAACGTCCAGCAATCGATCCATGGGGCGACCTTCTACGGTGACGCGACTACCGTTGAGTATAAGCTCAACTTTCATCACGCTCTCCACGATTTCTCGCCACGGTGAGCTCGTACAGACGTTCGGGCGTCACCGGGATCCGTGTCGGCACCAAACCGGTGGCATTCTCGATCGCCTGGACGACCGCCGGAGCGCCGCCGTCCATAGGAAGCTCTCCCAAACCCTTGGCGCCGAAGGGCCCTTCCTTCCAGGGTTGCTCCAGCAAGTGCACCTCCATGGCGGGACTGTCCTTGAACGTGGGAACGATGTAGGTGGCCAACCGATCGTTGAGGATGCGGCCGCTCATCGGTCTTGATTTCTTCCATGAGCGCGTAACCGATAGCCTGAAGTGTTCCGCCCTCGATCTGGCCGCGGCAAAGCGTTTCATGGATGACCCGGCCCACGTCGCAGGCCACGGTGGCCTTTACAGGATGAACTTCGAGAGTATCTGGGTCCACTTCCACCTCGAGGACATCGGCGCCCCAGCTATAGGTCGAATAGGCGGAGCCCTTGTAGGTTTCCTCGTCGAAAGTCTGCCACTCCGGAGGCTCATGACGCACGGTCTTCTCGAGACGCCCCTCTCGCCGCACGTATTCCGCCGCCGTTTCGCGAAAGCTCCCATCGACATCGTTGTCGCTCGCCCATTGGTTGAGATGGTCACGAAGCTCGGTAGCCGCACGAACAATGGCGCCGCCAACGATCAAGGTCGTTCGCGAGGCAACCGTCGGTCCCGAGTCGGGGACCAACGCCGTGTCGGGCTCCGCCATGACGACGTCCGTCAGCTCGACACCCGCCGCAGCGGCAGCCATTTGAGGAAGCACGGTCGAGCATCCCTGTCCCATCTCGAGCGGCAGCGGCGAGTATCTCGATCCGACCGTCGCGGCAAAGACGCACCGTGACGGGCGAACGCATGCGATGCTCGCCCAGGCCGGTGAATCCGGCGCCGTGGAAGTACAAGCTCAAGCCGAGGCCTCGGAGCATCTCACCATCTCGACGGCCGGTACGTTTCTTCTCGAGAGCCTTCCAGCGCTTTCGGAAGTCGGTCCGATTCGACCACGGTCTCGAGGCATCGAGAAGCGGCGGTCGATTCATCGAGAACTTGTCCGGTGGCGAGTGAGTCGCCCGGGGAGACCAGGTTCCGTTTGCGGATCTCATAAGGATCGAGTCCGACCGCGCGGGCGGCCTGATCCATCCGGCGTTCCGCGGCAAACAGGACCTGCGGGGCGCCGAAACCGCGGAAAGCAGCGTTGGGAGGCGTGTGGGTTTGGAGCACGCGGCCTCGAACCCGCACGTTCGGACAGCGGTAAGGTCCCGTGGCGTGCAACACTCCACGCGAAAGAACCACCGGCGACAAGGTCAGGTACGCACCCCCGTCGAGATCAACCTCGATGTCGAGCGCCGTCAATCGACCGTCCGCACTCAATCCCATCCGGTGGCGAATCCGTGACGGGTGACGTTTCGTAGTGGCGATGATGTCCTCGTGCCGGTCGTAGACCATCTTCACCGGACGCCCGGAGGCCCGGGCCAGGAGAGCGGCGTGGATCGCCAGCATACTCGGGAAGTCTTCCTTACCCCCGAAGCCGCCGCCCACCGCCGCCGGCTGGACGGAGATCTTTCTGGCCGGCAGACCCAAGGTGTGGGCGAGCGCCTTTTCGACATAGTAGGGGCACTGCATGGAACCGATGACCCGCAACGTCTCGTCCTCGGCGAAGGAAACGATCATGCCCTGCGGCTCGATGTAAATGTGCTCTTGGAGACCAGTTTCGTATTCGCCTGTCAACACTCGATCCGCTTCAGCGAGTCCCCACTCCACGTTACCTTTCTGCATTTTCGACGCGCAGAGGGGCTCGCGCTTGCGGGCATCCTCCCAGCTCAGGGCAGGTTCGAGCTCATCGTAGTCGACGCGAACGGCATCGAGGGCGCGACGAGCTTCGGCGCGCGTCGGGGCCGCCACCAAAGCCACCGGCTCGCCGACATGCTGGACGAGCTCCTCCGCCAAAACCGGCCAAGTGTCGTCCAGGAGCTGAACGCCATTCGGTCCCTCAATGTCGGCGGCAGTAATACAAACGCTACAGGAAGGCGCCAGCTCGGGGCGCCACTCGATCTTCTTGATCCGGGCGTGAGGATGCGGGCTGCGTACGGTGGCCCCGTGCATCATGCCGGGAAGCCGCAGATCGTCCGTATAGCGCGCCGCACCGGACACCTTGGCCAGGCCGTCGGCTCTTTGGGGGCTGTCTCCTATTCGGGCCATGCGCACACCGGAACATTCATGATAAGAACTCAACGCAAAGTCGCGGAGACGCGGAGACACAAAGTGAAATTAGAATCGAGAGCGCATTGAGCCGTCCCCTCTTCACAAAGCTTAAATTCCGAAGGGTCTTTTCGACATGCCTAGGTCGAGGACAATCCGTATGCATCTCGAGCGCTCACCCTACAATCCGCCTGCGTCTTTGCGCCTTAGCGCCTTGGCGTTTCTTCTTCAGGTTTAGAGCGATCCTCCCCGCTTTCTCTTCACGAACCGGCCGTGGCCGACTTCACCGACGAACTTGCCGTCCTCCGCAACGACGGTCCCGCGACTGAGCGTCACATCGGGAAAGCCGTACATCTCCATTCCCTGATAAGGAGACCAGTCGCAGTTCGTCTCCATCTTCGCGTAATCGATGGTCCGGCTCTTGTTGGGGTTGACCACCGCCAGATCTGCGTCGGCACCGACCGCTATCGTCCCCTTGTTCGGGTAGAGACCAAAGAGCTTGGCCGGGTGCGTCGAAATCAGCGAGACTAGATGATTCAAGCTGAATTTCTTCTCTCGCACGCCGAAGGTATAGACGCTGGGCACCAGCGTCTCGACCCCGGGCATTCCGAAAGGAATGCGTGTGAAATCGCCTTCCCACATCGCCTTTTGCGTTGTGTTGAAGGTGCAGGTGTCGGTAGCGACAATGGGTACCTCGCCGTTCACCAGCCCTTTCCACAGTCGTTCGCTGTCGTGCGGCTTCTTGATCTGAGGACAGGTCGCGTAGAGATGCCCTTCCGGACCTTTGAATACTTCGTCGTTCAGCAAGAGATACTGCGGACAAGTCTCGCAATCGACGGGGACACCCCTCTCCTTTGCCGCCTTGACGAGATCGGCCCCCTCTCCGGTGGACATGTGAACCACGTACAGATGACCGCCCGTCACCTCCGACCAGGTAATGGCCCGTTGAATCGCTTCCCACTCCGTGAAGCAAGGACGGGAGAGCGTGTGGGCGTAAGCGCCCCACTTGTCTTTTTCTTTGAGGTACTTGTCGATCAAAACGTTGAGCACGCCTTCGCTTTCGGCATGCACCATGATCATACCCTCGTGCTCCCGCGCCGTCCCGAGCGCTGAGAAGAGGGCGGCATCATCCGACTGCCATCCTTCTTTCTTGTAGATCATGAACATCTTGAACGAAGGAATTCCGAAGTCGATGACTTCAGGCAGCTCGGCCTCGATGTTCTCGTCCCATTTGGTGATGATATTGTGCAAAGAGTAGTCCACACACACCTTGGGATCGGCCGCTTCCATCCGCTTTCGGATCCCCTCCATGAGACCCTTTTCCGCATCCTGGTTGGCGAAATCGATGACCGTCGTCACCCCTCCGGCCGCGGCCGCCTTGGTGCCGGTCGTGAAATCATCGGCGGAGACGGTTCCGCAGAATAGGAGCTCGAGATGCACGTGAACGTCGATACCGCCGGGCAGAACGTATTTTCCAGCCGCGTCGATCACCTTGGCCCCGTTCATCGAAACCAGATCTTGTCCCAATGCGACAATCTTCTCACCCTTGATCCCAACGTCCGCAACGAAGCTGTCCGTCGCGGTGACAACGGTTCCACCTTGGATGATTGTATCGAAACCCATGGTTTGCCCCCTTCCTTCGAGTAAAGCCGATGATATGCAATGGTTTCAAGTGGTGTCAACAGGACCCGAACGTATCGAGCGTCGTCGACGCGTCCCAGGAATCGGGCTTGATTTCCGGCACCCGGTTGAGAAAGACTGAACGTGCTGGCGGACCATCATTTGACTCTAGTGAGGTTGTCATGAGCAAACCACGTCTTCAGTTTGCAATCACTTTCAAAGGCGATATGTCGCCGGAGCGTACCGTCGCTCTCGCCAAAAAGGCGGAGGACTTCGGCTTCTCCTACGTTTGGACCTTCGACTCCCATGTGTTGTGGAAGGACCCCTACGCCATGTTGACCCTGCTGGCGGTGAACACCGACAGGGTCCGACTCGGTACCCTGGTGACGAATCCCGGTGTGCGTGATTGGACGGTCACCGCAAGCTCCTTCGCAACCCTCAACATCATCTCCGGCGGGCGTATGGATATGGGGATCGGTCGAGGCGACAGCTCACGTCGGGTTCTCGGTAGACGCCCGAACACGCTCGCCGCACTCAAAGAATCCGTTCAAGTCATTCGCGATCTTGCCGCGGGACAAGAGGTCGAATACGAGGGACAGAAGGTCCAGCTCAAATGGGCCGAGGGCAAACTTCCAGTTTGGGTGGCGGGATACGGACCCAAGGCGCTCGCCGTGGTCGGCGAAGTCGGTGACGGTGCGGTGTTACAAATCGCCGATCCGTTCTTGATCCGATGGTTCACCAGCGTTGCGCGGGAAAACGCCGAAAAGTGCGGGAGGAAAGGCGCCGACGTGAAGATCATGGCCGCTGCGCCCGTCTGGGTGTCCGACGACCTCGCCAAATGCCGCGAGCAGGTTCGATGGTTCCCCGCCATGGTGGGAAATCACGTCGCCGATCTCGTGGAACGTTATCACCACGGCGAGCTACCGGCTGAGCTCACCCAATACATCAAAGGACGCAAAGGCTACGACTATCAAGAGCACGCCGACAAAGATGCCGATCACCTCGACTTCATCACCGACGAGGTCGTCGATCGCTTCACTATCATCGGACCGCCGGAAGCCCATCGCCGCAAGCTCGAGGAGCTAATCGAGGTCGGCGTCGATCAGTTCAACATCTACTTGATGAGCGGGGACGAGGAACGCACGCTCGAGGTCTACGGGCGAGACATCATTCCGGCGTTTCAGTGAGCGGGACAAAGACTCGGTGACCCGCTCGTTTCCTCTCGCTCCGATGTCCGAGCTCATCAAAGGCCTGACCCTGGGGCTTTGGACCATGCCCATCCTGATGTTCATCTCGGCACTACGCTCCCCCTCCCCGTTGATGCCGCTCGCCCTCGCGCTGTTCTTCCTCTACGGTGCGGTCTGGCTGTGGTGGAGACCGGCAAGATTCGAAATCTCTTTAGACAAACTAGATGTGGTTTTCCCCGCCCGGAGGCGGTCGATCCCTCGGACCGACATCATTCGAGTACGGGTGATGTCCAAGCAGGAATTCCGTCTAGAATTCGGCAACAGCATGCGGATCGGTGTCGGTGGACTCTGGGGAGGTTTCGGCTGGCTGTGGACGCGTCGCGGTCTCGTCGACTTTTACGTGTCCCGGAGCGATGGCCTCGTGCTCATCGAACGCAGGGCCTCGAGGCCGCTTCTGATCACTCCGGAAAAACCGGAGATGATGGTGCAAGCCTTGGACCAATGAGGGACTTTTTTCTCAAGTGCGGGAAGTAGGACGAACCCAATCCAAACATGGTTGGGCTCGAGCTCGAGGCACGGGAGCACGATAGGTGGTACCGCGCCCTAATTGCGAGAGAGGCGTCATGCATCCTCCTCCAGGCACTCTGCTCTTCTAAGCTAAAGAATGTCGTCCCTCGCGATCATCTAGCGTAGGGATTTCCCCTCTCCCATTACCTCGAAAACGGTCATAAACCCAACGGATGGGTCACTTTCCAAAGCATATCCAAAGGCACAATTTTTGCATAACCCTCTTGAATATCGCCTCCCAAAAAAGCCATGAGAAAGAAACAGCGCCCCGACGAGCTTTTCGCCGAGATACTCAAGAGCGGCTCGGTATCCCCTCCAAAGCTCTCAAAAACTCGTTCTATCTCGAATAGCGCGGAGCGATACTTGGAGGACGGCGACGCGACGAACCGTCAAATCGTCATGAACGCGTTAGGCGACCGCTACGAGATCGAATCGGCGATCCGAAAAGGACCGTTCGGCTCGGTCTACAAGGTTCGAGACAACGAGATCAACCGTATCGTCGCCGTCAAGAACGTCCGGCTCGATATGGCGGCCTCCGAGATCCAAGACAAGATCAAAAAGCGCTTTCTGCGAGAAGCCAGTGTTGCGTCCCTTCTCAGCCACCCGGGGATCGTCGCGATCCACGATATCATCTCGACTCCACATGCGAGCATCGTCCTCATGGAGTACGTCGAGGGAGTCTCGCTCAAATCCATTTTGGAGACGAAAAAACGCCTCAGCCTCGATCAGACGACTCGAATTCTGAAACAAGTAGCCGCGGCGCTCGACCACGCCCACCAGCAAAAGGTGATTCACCGCGATATCAAACCGGCCAATATCATGGTCACCTTCGACAACGACGTGCGGGTCATGGATTTCGGCGTCGCGAAAATTGAATCCGGAAACACCGCAGGCGGAACCCTTCTGGGCACGCCCGACTATATGTCTCCCGAACAGGCCAAAGGAGAACCGGTTGACAGCCGGTCGGACCTGTTTTCATTGGGATGCGTTCTTTTCGAGTGTCTCGTGGGGGAAAAGCCGTTCAAGAGCGAGTCCATTACCGGCGTGCTGCTACGTATTGTCAGCGAGGACCCGCCGCCGCCCGTCCCTTGGAGGGAATTGGGCCTGCCGGGTGCGCTCGAGCAGGTGATGACCAAGGCATTGGCCAAGAATCCCGATGCCCGGTACCAAACGGGAGCGGCTCTAGCAGAAGCGCTCGATCGACTTCTTCGCGGCGAGGATGAAGAAGTTCCAGTCGAGATCGGAAAGGAACCAGAGCCCGAGTCCACAGAAAGTGACGAACTAGTCGAGGTCAACACGGAGCCGGAGCTCGATGCCACCAAAGATGACGAGTCGGTCGAGATCAATATAGAGCCGGAGCTAGGGTTCGCCCAGGGTGATGAGCAAATCGAGATCAAGATGGATCAGGAGCTCGGATTCACGCAGGGTGACGAGGTCGTGTCGCCGCCTCCTAGCCTTCAAGATGCTTCCCGAGCCGATGTTTCCAATCTCGACGCCCTGAAGAATGTGGAGCGACCGCTCACAATGACCGTGGAAAACGCGAACATCTTGAACGATATGAAACTCGACTCCAACGAGACTTTCATCATCACGGGTATCGACGGAAAAGCAACCGTACGTGACATCCTTGCCGTGAGTCCCCTGCCCGAAGAAGAAACGGCCAAGAGCCTAATGGCACTCATAGAAAAGGGTCTCATCAAATTTCGCGACTCGACCGAGGCGATTCCGATCGAAAACGTGCGGGTGAAAGACGACGATCAAAGGGACGAATCACCCGAAGCCCGTCAAGCGCCATTGTCGGAACCGGAGACCGCGCCGACACCGGCGGTGGAAGCGGAGACGCCGTTCGATGAAGAGGACCAGACCGAGTCTCAACTGGACCAGCAACAGGCTAACGACCTCTATGCACGGGCGGAGAAGGCTTACACCGCCGGCGATTTTTGGGAAGCCATCCAGCTCTGTCGATACGCCGTAGAGGCTTCACCCAAGGACAGCCGGTTTCACTATCTGTTGGGACTCGCTCTATCGGAAAATGCTCATTGGAAACATGATGCTGAAGAAAGCCTCAAAACCGCGCTCAGGATCGATTCTCAAAACCCTGAATACGTCCATGCTTTGGCTGATTTCTTCAAAAAGCAAGGGCGAAGGGAAGAGGCGAAAGAGATGTACGAAAGAGCGAAAACCATTCAATGAGCATGAGCGGAGACGAGGAACGGACGCTCGAAGTTTACGGGCGGGATACTATTCCGGCATTTCAGTGATGGTTCGCTTGAATCGACAACACAGAGATTAATAGTGATAGCGTGATTGGAGAAAGTGGATCCGACCATCGGTGACAAGATACACGACACGATGCTCCTGCGTGAGACGCCGTGACCAAGAACCCCTCGCGAAGTATTTCAATGGATCGGGTTTGCCTAGTCCATGAAACGGGTCTTGGAGAATCGCTTCGACGATGTCGAGGGCGCGAAGTGCAATTTTCCGGTCGGTGGATACCCAGTAACGAAGATCTTCACGGAACTCGTCGTGGAAGACCGCAAGGCGCGTCTTTGTAGCGGGATCACTCCGCTTCTTCTTCAAGACCAAGCTCGCGGCGCAACGCTACTACCGTTTCAGGGGGCAATTCGTCCTTCAAGGCGCGGGCCAGCGCCGCTAGAAGGCGATCAGCATTCTTCGGGGATCTGAACAGGTGTGCTGTTTCCACCAAGCTTCTGAGCTCTGCGGCCGAAATTAGAGCAACATCCTCGGCTCCTCGCCTGCGAATAATCACCGGTTCTCGTGACGACGCAGCTTCATTGCAGAGTGCGGCCAACCTCGCACGCGCGTTTGTGTAACTTGTTTCTATTGCCATTTTCCTTAACCTGTACAGGTATCAGGTTCAAAGGTAGCCCGTCAAGCCGTCGAAAATTAGTAGGCGCTCAATACCACGGACCGACATCATGACGGCACGCGTGATGACCAAAGCAGGAACTCCGTCAGGAATCCGGTAACGCCATGCGGATCGGCATTGGAGGACTCTGGGGCGGTTTCGGCTGGCTGTGGCCAGGTCGCGGTCTCGTCAACTTCTATGTTTCCAGGAGCGACGGTCTCGTGCTCATCGAACGGATGTCGGCAAGGCCGCTGCTGATCACTCCGGAAATGATGGTGCAGGCTTTGGATTAGGGAGAGGGATTGTTCTTCTCGAGAGCGGGGAGCAGTACGGACGCTATCCAGACGTGATCGGGCTCGAGCTCGAGGGCTTTCTCGTAGTAGAGCCGAGCTTCCTCCCTCTGGCCTTTCTTGTCCATAACCTGACCCAACCAGGCGTAGACGTCGACTCGGCCCCAGTTCGGCCAAGACTTGTCTGGAGATTCTTTCGAGAAAATCTCTTCCGCCCGTTTCAGAGCCTGCTCTGCTTTTTCGAGACCACCACCGAAGCGTTCGGGAGCAAAATACGCATTGATACCCTGGGTCAAAGCCAACCGAGGATTGTCCGGTTCCAACTTCATCGCTTTGTCAAAGGACTTCCCGACTCGCGGTCCTCGCCGGATAGCACTCCAAGCTCCGGTGATGAGGCTTCCATTGACCGATGCGTAAAGAGCGAGGGCTTCGACATTGTCGGGCTCGAGTTTCAGCAGCTCTTTCAGTGTTTTCTCCGAGCTCTTGAGAGCCTTTTCTCGTTCCTTGCTGCCTTCTGGATGGAGCGCACTCCGACGCCAGTCGATGTAGGAAAGGGTGTAAAGCATCAGCCCCTTGTCCCCCGATTCGCGGTCGATCTCCTGCTTCAGGTCGTCTTGCTCTTTCTCGAGCACGTTGCGGTCACCGATGACCACGGCCCGCTCGATACGAGTGACCGCCGAATCGAGCTGAAGTTTCCAAGCGCAAGGCCGGCAACAACAAACGGAACCCATCGAATCATCGCGTCCTCCGAAAACACTTCACTCAAGATGCACATCCCAAGGCTCGAATGTCAACTGTTTTGAAGCAATAATAAGGGTTGGAGGTCTGCAATCATGCTAGTGGTCCATGTACACGTGCACGTCAAACCGGACTCGGTCGAATCGTTCCGCAAGGCAAGTATCGAAAACGCGAGCAACAGTGTACGGGAACCGGGAGTCGCCCGCTTCGATGTAATTCAGCAGGACGATGACCCGAAGCGTTTCATCCTAGTCGAGGTCTACCGAACGGCCGAGGATCCGGCCCGCCACAAGGAAACCGCCCACTACAAGAAGTGGCGGGACACTGTGGCGGACATGATGGCCGAGCCGAGGCGCGCCGTGAAGTTTACCAATGCCTTTCCCGATGACAAGGGCTGGTAATGGCCGTGATGAGGTTCGAGCTCGCCACGGCAAGCAGAATTGTCTTCGGCCCGGGGACGGTTCGAGAAGTTATGCCCGCAGCGCGGTCGATGGGAAAACGCGTCTTGCTGGTGACCGGCCGCTCGGCCGACCGGGCGGTGGCCGTCACCGAGGACTTGGATGCCGCGGGCATGGACTTCCTCCGGTTTTCAGTAACCGGCGAGCCGACGATTCAATCGGCGCGTGAGGGCACTGACCTGGCTCGTTCCGAACGTTGCGATGTCGTCGTAAGCGTGGGCGGGGGCAGCGCGGTGGACGCAGGCAAAGCCATCGCCGCACTCATCGGCAACGGGGGGGACCCACTCGACTACCTCGAAGTGATCGGTGAAGGACGGAAACTCGAACGGCCACCGGTACCTTTCATTGCAGCACCGACCACGGCAGGTACGGGATCCGAGGTCACACGGAACGCCGTGTTGGGCTCGCCCGAGCACGGGGTCAAGGCCAGCCTTCGTAGTCCGATGATGCTTCCCGACTTGGCAGTGGTCGATCCGGAACTGACCGCGGAAGCGCCGCCGGCGGTGACGGCTTCCACAGGGCTCGATGCTCTCACGCAGTTGATCGAGCCCTACGTCTCGTCCCGCGCCAACGCCATGACGGACCTCTACTGCCTCGAGGGAATCCGCCGCGCTGCGCGTTCTTTGAAACGTGCCTATGCAGATGGAGGCAACGCGGAGGCGCGAATCGACATGGCCATGGCGAGCCTCATGGGCGGATTGTCGTTGGCCAACGCCGGACTCGGAGTGGTGCACGGTTTTGCAGCACCTGTCGGCGGCATGTTCCCGGCTCCGCACGGCGCGGTGTGCGCGGCGATCCTGCCCCACGGCATGCGAGCCAATATCCAGGCGTTGCGCGAGCGCGGCGAGGCTCCCGAAAAGCTCGAGCGTTACCAGACGGTAGCGCGCGTTCTGACCGGCAACGACAACGCCCTTCCCGAAGACGGTATCGAATGGGCGTCTCGTACCTGCGAGGAGTTGCTCATTCCGACGTTGAGCGCCTACGGCCTTCGCCGCGAAGATGTACCGGTCGTCGTCGAAAAGGCGTCCCGCGCCAGCAGCATGAAGGCGAACCCGATAAAGCTGACACCGGAGGAATTGACAGAGGTTCTTATCGGAGCACTCTGAGCTATTCAGAACATCAATCGGACTCCAAAAAATAATCGACGGGGAAGATTGAACCGGATACCCTCACCAAACTCGACGCCACCCGTGCCCGTCACGACATCCAGATTTCGAATCGAGTCCTGGTTATTGGTGATGTTGAAAACATCCAGAAAGATCTGTCCTGGAGTCTTTCAAAGGGATCGAAATAGTATTGAACCCTCAAATCGAGGAGACCCCAAGACGGGTTCGTCAGAGATCCCACCACGTTCGGCTCAACCCAACGTTGGTTGATACCGGCGAACTCCGACCGATCGCCCCGGAGCGGGAGGTAACAGTCGCCAGTCGCGAAGGTCGTGTTGGCGAGGTTTCCGGAGCTCCATCGATAAAACCCACCGACCTCGAGCCCCATGGCGAACCGGCAAGTGGCGCTCGCCTTGGCGAGATGGCGGATCGAGCCCGGTTGGTCTCCGAAGAGGTTGGGTGCTCGTGGGTCCAGAAAGAGCACATCGCCCGGCCATTGGGCGCGGAATCGGAGTTGGAGTTTCCCTCGGCATCGTTATAGGTGTAGGCGGCCAAAAGCTGCCAATTGTCGCTGTAACGTTTGCGGAAGATGAGCTCCACACCCTGGTAGTTCCGCTTCGGCACCGGCCAGCGTCGCGATCACGTAATTTGAAGTCGGAAAGCTGTCGTAGCCGAAGTAGTCCAAGCCCAGGAACAAGGAGTCCGGATGATCGACGGGGCCGGGGTAGTTCGTGGTTCCGTCATCTCGGAACGCATAGAGCGACATGTTGTAGTCTTCCAAGATGTCCCGGGTCCGCCGCTTGGTGTAAAGGACCTCGAAGCTCATGTTCGAGGCAAGCTCGATCTCGTAGCCGATCTGCAGATCTTCGGTCCAGGGGGTTCGGGTGGTGGGTGCGAAGAGGGCGGCACGGATTCTGTGCTCCGCCGAAAGTGAGAACGGGAACCCACTCGCCCAGCGCATACACCTGGCTCTGGGTGATGGGGCCGCTTAAGGTGCCGGCAAAGTTCGTCATGTTGTTCCGGATGGGATCATAGTACTTGCCGTAGTAGGCGGACAGTTTCTGCTTCCCGTCACCCGTGAGGTCGTAAATGACACTCAGCCGGGGCGCCCAGGTCCAGGGAAAGGTATAGATGCTTTCACCGGTGGAGGCGAAATGCTCGTAGCGCTCCGTCCGAAGGCCCAGCGTTGAACACCCAGTGGCCCGCTTGGAAACTGTCTTGGACGAAAGAAGCTGAGGCCTTTTGATTTGACCTCGGTAGCGCCCTGTTGGAGCTGGACATGCCGGCCCACATTGACGAGGCCGTGGGGATTGCCCGCGGTGCTGTCGTAGACCAGGTTGTCCGCGAGCTCGTCGGGGCTGATGATCCCATCCCGATCGGTGTCGAAGAATCCGTAGAACTCATCCCGCCGGGGGCTCTCATTGACGGACCTGATGAAGTTGTTGTAGTCGCTCGCGAGGAACGGGTCGAACTCCGAGTCCCGGTAAAGTTTCCTTCGGCGAGCTCGCGTGCGGTGAGTCCGGACAAGTGGGGTGCCAGAGACGATCCACCTGCCTTCCGGGTGTAAACGTAGGTTCCCAGAAGTGCGTGTTCTGCGCAAGCTCGAAGCCGCCCTTGACCAGGTGCCGCTCGCTGCTCCACTGGACGGCGGCTCTGAGTAGAGCCGTATCCGCCTGCCGAATATCCTCGTATCCAAATCCGCCTTGCTGCTCGTCTTCGAGGGTGCGGACGTCGGTTGCCCGGTAGATGACGTTGTTCATGGCTCCGGGGACGGCGGGGGACCAGGAGTCCTCGCCGTTGTGCTTGGCGTAGGCAAAGTCGAAGAGCACATCCGATCCAAACATCCTCGAGTAGGCGGCCCGGTAGTTGTTCCCGCCTTGCTTTCGTACTGCGATCCCGCGCGTTGGTGATGTCACGATCGCGGGTGCCGCTCGACGTCGGTGGGGTCAGAGAAAAATGTGAAGCTCACCGTGTCATTCGCGCTCGGCGACCAAGTCGCCTTCCCGTACCACTGATTCTGCACGTTCTCCACCGTCCGCAAGAGCTCCAAGGTGTCCAATGCGGCCACGTCGTCTTCTCGTTCGAGCCGACGATAGCTGGCAAAAAACCACGCCTGGTCGGCCACGATCGGACCCCCGAGGGTAAAGGCGGTGTCGAATCGGGAGAAGCTCTGGTTCGGGGCGTTTTTGTCCTCTGCCACCAGGCTGGAGTTTTGGAAGAAGTAGTTCACCGAGCCATGGAAGGTGTTGCTTCCCGACTTGGTCACCACGCTGGAGAGAAGCCCCGGGGCTCCCACGTACTCGGCCGGTATCCCTCCGGTCAAAACCTGCTGCTCCTGGATGATCTCCGTGTTGAGGTTCGTGCCATAGGTTCCCGGTGACCCCGTTGGTGACGTTGACGCCATCGACGTAGTAGAAGTTGTCTCGGGAGAGCCGTTTCCACCCCCGTAATCCTGGTAATTCAATCCCGACTTGGAGGCCGGATTGCCTCCCCCGTCCGGGGCATAGGCAGGATCGGTGGGCAAAACGCCGGGAACGAGCTGGAGATAGCTCTGGTAGGAACGGCCGGTCGGCAAGGATTCCGTCAGCTCCAGAGTGATGTCCTGGCTGGTCAAGGCGCTGGTCGTGTCCACGAGCGGAGTAGATGGCGGTGACCGTCACCTCTTCCGTGATGCCGGCCAACTTCAGAGTGATGCGAACCGTCGCTGCGCGACCGGCCCGAACCAGGACCGCTTCGTTTCTTGCCGGGGTGAAGCCGGACATTTGAACGGTGACGACGTAGCAGGCTGAAGGGTCCAACGCAACAGGTGGCGACACCGTTGTGGTTGGTCGTTGCTTCCCCGACCGTCACCGTGTCGGCGGCCTCGGCGCTCACCACCGCCCCGGGAAGGCGAGCGCCCTGCGGGTCGGTCACGATCACCATGATAGTGCCCTTGGTCACCACCTGAGCGGCTGCGATACAAGATGTGAGAATCAACGCCAGGCAGACGAAACCGTAGCTGCGCCGTTTCATGATTCTATGCTCCTTGTAACTAGGCCAGTGGACACATTTGCAGCGTCCCGAATGAAGCGGGTCGATTCTGGGAGTGAGAGGAGACAGGCGATCATCGCAATCCTCCTCGACGCTGACGAGAATAGATCTCCTTTGAATGAAAAGTCAAGTCGCGACAAGAGCTCAGTTGCCTTACCGTCCCTTTTGACTTTTCACTCTGAGAAGGAGTACTCTCACCGTCAAGAGCCAGCTTCGCTTCCCGATGTGGAAGGTGGCCGAAAATGGTGTCGAAAGCACCCGAACCGCTTAGTCTCCGCTTCGACTCCTTCGCGGCGGATCTCCAAACCTGTGAGCTGCGCAAGGGCGACCGCCCGGTCAAGCTCCAGCCGCAACCTTTCAAGCTCCTGGTGCTTCTCGCCTCGAAACCCGGTGAGCTCGTCACTCGAGAGGAGATTCAAAAGGAGCTCTGGAGCGACGACACCTTCGTCGACTTCGAGCACGGCATCAACTACTCCATTCAGCAAATCCGTAACGCTCTTGGGGAAAGCGCCGATAAGCCTCGTTTTGTTCAAACCGTTCCGCGGCGAGGGTATCGGTTCATCACGGCGGTAGAAGCCGAAGGTGCTCGACCGGTGTCCCCCAGGGAGGAGAACGAGAATCCCTACCCGGGACTCACGGCTTTCACCGAATCGGATGCGGAGTTTTTTTTCGGCCGGGAAGAAGAAGTTGATATTCTGAAGCAGAAACTCCAGCACCGTCGTTTGTTGGCTTTGATCGGTGCTTCCGGAGCGGGAAAGACGTCCTCTCCTCCGGGCAGGACTGATCCCATCCCTTCCCGAGAGCTGGTCGTGGGTGTATTGCGAGCCGGGCTCTTCTCCACTTCAAAACCTAGCTCGCGCCCTAGTGCCGATATTTGCAGGAGACACGAAAGCGATGGAGAAGCTCGTGTCCCTGGAAAATATAGAGCAGGCCCTTCCGTTTTGCACATTTGGCGGAACGACAGAAAGAAACTCTGCTCATCGTCGATCAGTTCGAAGAGCTCTTCACCCTCAACGTCCCGGAGAATCAATCTCGTTTTGCAGACCTTCTGGGCAAGGCGGCAAGTGAAACGGGGGTTCGGATTCTTCTTCTCCCTGCGGGATGACTTTCTCCTCCGGTGTAGTGAGTATGAACCTCTCAGGCAGATTTTCGAGTCGCTGACGCCGTTGATCCCACCGAAGGAACCCGCCCTACGTCGCATTCTAGTCGAACCGGCGCAGAAACAAGGTTACGTCTTCGAAGACGATGAGCTCGTGGACGCCATGCTCTCGGAGGTTAAAGACGAACGCGGCGCTTTACCTCTCCTCGCCTTTGCCGCGTCACGTATGTGGGCCAAACGGGACCGAAAGACCAAGCGCCTGACTTGGGATGCTTACCGCGAGATCGATGGTGTAGGAGGCGCTTTGGCTCAACACGCAGAAGCGGTATTGGAACGTATTGGCGCCGAGCAGCACGACACCGTCCGGGAGATTTTTCGCAACCTGATAACAGCACAGGGCACACGCGTCGGACGTAGCCGAGAAGAACTTCTCTCTGTGTTCGAGGATCCGCGGTCGGGCCGGAGCCGTCGTTCAGGCGCTCGTCAATGCACGACTACTCACCACCTATGAGACGACGAGTCCGAAGGCCAGGAGCCAACGCGCCGGGTCGAGATCATCCACGAGTCGCTACTCAAGAACTGGCCGCGTTTGGTGCGATGGCGGACTCAAGATCAAGAGGGAGCACAGCTTCGCGATGAGCTGCGTCAAGCAGCCAAACTCTGGGAACAACACGGCCGCTCGACCGATCGCCTGTGGACGGGAACGGCGGTCAAGGAATTTCAAATCTGGCGTGAGCGCTATCCCGGTAGACTCACCGAATCCGAACAAGACTTCACCCTAGCGATGGTGCAGCAAGCGGGGCGACGGCGAAAACGAATGCGACTTGCCATCGCTGCGACCTTTGGTGTGCTGATGGGTGTCGTCGCGCTGATCGGAGCCCTTTGGCAACGAAGCGAAGCGGCACGCGACGACGCGGCCCAAGAAGCACGTCGCGCCGAAGCCAGCAAGCTTCTGGCTCTCGGACAACTCGAGCTCGACGACTACCCCACTTCGAGCGTGGCCTACGCGATCGCGAGCCTCGAGCTCGCCGACACACCCGAATCGCGCCGACTGGCACTGGAAGCTCTCTGGAGAGGGCCGGCGGCCTTCGTGGTCAGCGAAGAAAGCACCTGGGACGCGGCATTTAGTCCCGATGACCGCTGCCTCATTCAGTCAAGAGGAGAACGCTCATCACCTCCCTGAGTATCATTCACGACAACGGATCGAGTGTTGTCCTGGGATTCGCCAACTCCGAAGATACTCGCTGTCAATGTCTGGATGACAACGATCCCCATCATTTCCTGTCCGGGGCAGGCGCAACCGATTCGATCGTTCAGTTGATCCTATGGTCGATACCGGAGAGGCGGCAAGTAGCCCAGATTCGCTACCGGGAGCCCTCGATCCCCCTCGCCTCCACCTATGCGGGCTACGAGGCGGTAGGCGCGGCGGACACGGACCGAGCCCGGTTCGTTGTATTGTCTGCAGAATCCGACGGCTTCGTCCTTGACTCCATGGGATTCGACGGTTCGGTGGAGCGTCTGGGTAGCCTTCGATTTCGAACCCGCGGTCAACCCCGATGTCCCTGGGCGGCCAATGCGGGCGCTGGCTCGCAGCGGCTGTCGACAACGAGATCCTGTTCTATGAGATCGGCGAGGACAGTCTCTCCGAGCCGCGGATTGTGGGTCGGGTCGATGACGGCGTGGCCCACATTGTTGTGGACCCCTTGGGACGGTTCGTCGCCACGGCCGATGCCGAGGGCGGGATCAGGCTATGGAGTCTTGTGGAAGCAATCACCGCCAATCGTTCTGGAGGGACCACCGGAAATCCGGTCTCTCAGGATGACAGCCGACGGCTCCCTTCTCGAAGCGGCCATCCACCAGGAACCTGCGGCATTGGCACTCGTGGGTCTGGACCCTTTCAGAAAACGAGCCGCGGTTCTTCCGCCGGTTTGATCTCGGTGGAGCTGTCTGGGGTGATTGGCGATGGGATACCGTCGGGAGAAAGGTGGCGCGGTGGGGTCCCGATTTGAAAATCCGCCTGTGGTCCATGAATGGGCCGGCGGATGCCGAGCCCCTGGTTCTGAGCCGCGGTGACAACCGAACAAGTGAACAAGATTTCTTTCAACCCAGACGGCCGTTGGCTAGCCACCGCCGATTTGGTGGGATTCGCCGTGTGGCCCCTGGAAAAACGATTTCCATACGTCATGCGGCAGCATGCGAGGGTCTGTCTGGGACCTGACGTTTGCGCCCGACGGCGGATGGCTTGCTTCGTCATCCGGAGACACCACGGTCAGGCTGTGGCCTTTGGATGGGAACCCTCCTCCTCAGGGGGAGGTATTCGAGTTGGGTGTACCCGCGTATGGTCTAGCCACGTCCCCGGATGGCGAGAGACTTCTCGTCGGCGGAATGCCATCTCCACCGAGAACGGCTCCCATGATTCTCTCTCTGAAAGGCGGTGAGCACACCAATCTCTACGGTTTCGCAGGGCAGGTCTGGGGTGTGGCCTTCAGCCCCGATGGTCGGCTGGCCGCAGCAGCCGGAGGTATTTTGTTCCTGGGGATCGGGTTATCCGGATCTGGGACGCAGCGACGGGAGACGAAGTCACCGTCCTGGATGTGGGGAACGCGCCTATCCACGTGAATATTCAGTTCACCGCGGGGAACGAGCTGCTATCGGCAAGCAAGTCGGGGCTTCTGCGGTGGAATGTAGAAACCGGGGAGCGAGAGCTGCTGTATGAGGGATTAATGGAGCCTCGTTTGCAGCCACAGCCGACGGCCGCCGGGTGCTCATGGGGGGAGGTTGAAGGACAGCGCAGCCGCGCCCTCCAGCTTACTCCTCAATCGCGACTCCGGGGTTGCGACACACCTCGACAATTCGGTGACAATGTGATTAAGGTGGCGATTGATCCTGAGGGCACTTTTGCCGTCACCGGCGACATGGATGGCGAAGTTCGAGTCGGCCCATTGACTGGAGAGGACCCCCACATGCTTCTCGGCCACGCGAGTATGGTCACGGCCCTTGCGATCGACCCTATGGGTCGCTGGATTGCCTCCGGCGACTATGACGGAAACGTTCGCCTGTGGCCCATGCCCGACCTTTGCAAACGCCCTCTCCACACCCTGCCCCGTGAGGAGCTCATCGCCAAGCTCAAGACCCTCACCAACCTACGCGTCGTCCGAGACGAGGCGTCGCCGACCGGCTGGAAGCTCACCCACGCCCCGTTCCCGGGATGGGGAAAGATCCCGGAGTGGTGAATCAGAAGGTCTCGACGTCGCGCTTCGATTCCTTCGCAGCGGCTCTCCACACGGGCGAGCTGCGTATGGGCTGGTGATATCCCGGACCTCGATTCTTGCTCAGCTTTCGGCAACACCCCCGAGGAGGCTCTCGCCGAACTAGAGAAAGCTAAGTCCGCTTGGCTCGAAGCGGCACGAGCACTAGGCAAGCCGATTCCAAAGCCACGCTATCGTCCTGCCATCTACCAGGTCACCCGCTGAAATTCTACTCCGCCCGCGTACCTGAATACACCAACGACTCGACCAGGCCAGAGGCGTCATCCTACCGAACACTTTTCCTTTTCGCCGCTCTTTTGACTTTTCATACTGATAGGGATTATCCTCACGAACGAGAGTCGGCCACGCCCTTCAACGCAATAACGATGGGCTGATCATGGTCTCACAGGCACCCGAACCCAGCTTAGCCTCCGCTTCAACTCCTTCCCGGCGAATCTCCATACCGGCGAACTGCGCAAGGGCGACCGCCTGGTCAAGCTCCAACCCCAGCCCTTCAAGCTCTTGGTCCTTCTCGCTTCGCGATCCGGTGAGCTTGTCACTCGAGAGGAGATTCAAAAAGAGCTTTGGAGCGACGACACTTTCGTTGACTTCGAGCACGGCATCAATTACTCCGTTCAGCAGATACGCAACGCCCTTGGCGATAGCGCCGATAAACCTCGCTTCGTTCAAACCGTGCCTCGGCGGGGGTATCGCTTCATCACGGCAGTGGAAGTTGAAGGAGCTCAACCGGTATCCCAGCCAGGCGAGAAAGGCGAATCCCTACCCAGGTCTCACTCCCTTCACCGAATCGGATTCGGAGTTTTTTTCGGCCGGGAAGAAGAGACCGAAATCCTGAAGCGGAAGATTGAAAGCCGCTATCTGTCCGCATTGGTCGGTGCTTCCGGAGCGGGAAAAACCTCTCTGCTTCGAGCCGGTCTCATTCCGTCCTTACCCAATAGCTGGTCGTGGGTATGGTGCGAACCGGGCACTTCCCTATTCAGAACCTCGCTCGCGCCCTGGTACCGCATTTTTGCGGGCGACACGAAGGCGATACAGAAGCTCATGTCTTTGGAGAAACGTCGAACAGGCCCTTGCCGTTTTGCACCTCTGGCGGGATCGACAGGAAGAAGCATTGCTGATCGTGGACCAGTTCGAAGAGCTCTTCACGCTCAACGGCTCCGGAGGAACAATCTCATTTTGCAGAGCTTCTGGGCCGTGCGGCAAACGAAACGGGGATTCGTGTCCTGCTTTCTTTGCGAGACGACTTTCTCCTCCGGTGTAGTGAGCATGGACCTCTCGCGCCGATTTTCGATTCGCTGACGCCGTTGATCCCGCCAAAAGAGTCGGCATTACGCCGCATTCTGGTCGAGCCCGCCCGGAAGCAAGATTACGTTTTCGAAGACGATGAGTTGGTGGACGCCATGCTCTCCGAGGTGAAAGAAGAACGGGGCGCTTTGCCGCTTCTGGCCTTTGCCGCGTCTCGGATGTGGATCCAGCGAGACCGGGAGACCCAACGCCTGACCTGGGACGCCTACCGCAAGATTGATGGGTCGGAGGGGCTCTGGCCCAACACGCCGAAGCCGTGTTGGAACGAATCGGACTCGAACAACACGACACCGTTCGGGAGATTTTTCGCAACCTGATACACGCCCAAGGCACACGCGTCGGGCGGAGTCGGGAAGAGCTTCTCTCGGTGTTCGAAGACCGAGGCAGGCCGGGGCGGTGGTCCAGGCGCTGGTCAACGCCCGCTTGCTCACAACCTTCGAGACAGCGAGTCCAGAAGGTCAAGAAACATCGCCATCAAATCGAGATCATCCACGAGTCGCTTCTCAAAAACTGGCCGCGGTTGGTGCGTTGGCAAACGCAGGATGCGGACAGTGCCCTGGTTCGCGATCAACTGCGTCAGGCCGCCCGGTTGTGGGAGGAACGCGGGCGGTCCAACGAGCTGTTATGGACCGGAAAGTCGTTTCGGGAGTATCGGGTCTGGCGAGAAAACTACCGCGGTGGACTCTCAACAAACGAGGAATCTTTTGCCCAGGCGATGGTTCGGCAAGCTGGGCGCCGACGGAGACAACGGCGTTTTGCCGTCGCCGGTGCCTTCGCCTTACTGCTGCTCGTGGTTGGGGTGGTCAGTTTTTTCTGGCAGCGCTCGGCAGAACAGGCGCGGCGCGCCGAAGCGAGCAAGCTTCTGGCCCTGGGGCAGCTCGAAATGGATCGCTACCCGACGGAGTCGGTGGCTTATGCGCTCAAGAGTCTCGAGCTTGCCGACACTCCAGAAGGACGCCTGTTTGCCCTCGAGGCACTTCAGAAGGGGCCGCCGGCCCTCAACATGCGCGACACGAGTCAAGGAATTGCACATGTTGTGGACGTTACCCCCGATGGTCAGTGGCTGGCGTTCGGAGGTATTGACTCTGCTCAGCTCCTGCCGCGGGATGGAGGTGCTCCGGTTTTAGTTGCCAGGTATCCAACCACGGCCTCCCGCGCGGTGTACTTGAAATTCACTCCCCAGGGCGATCGGCTTGTGACCGCAAAAGATGGAGAGATCCGTATCTACTCCGTTCCCGAAGGCCAAGAGTTGGCGGTCCGGAACATCGAACCCGTGTCACACGAAGTTGCGGATGGGAAACCACAGTTTCCTACACGGTGAGCGAGGTAGAGGGCGGAGTAGTGGTGAGGAAATGGCCGTTCGATGGCGGAGAGCCTTCGGTGGTCGGCCGTATGGATCTACCAGGCACAAAGGCGGGTTCTCCATTTGGCGGCATCCGCCGTCGGCATCGATCCCGCCGGCAAGTGGTTTGCCTATGGGCTGGATCGACAGGTCTACCTGCGATCCTTGGAAGATTGGGCCTTGCCCCCTCGGAACATGGGAGAGCATTCAAAACGCATTGTTCCCAATAATTGCTTTCCATGCCGGTAGCGATAGGTTCGCGACCCGTGACGAGTCGGGAGAAATCCGAGTCTGGTCGGTCGGATCCACCTCCAAGGAGCCGGTGCGCGTTCTCCAGGGAATGGCCTTGGAAAACGGCCCCCGCTTCGATGGAAGCGGGAACCGACTGATTGACTACGGAAGCCGGAGGGGCAGGCCACGGTGAAGCTCTGGCATCTCGATGGGCCGCCGGAGGCCGAGCCCCTCACCATCCAGCGAGGCGGAGTGCTTTGAATGATGCCGTCTTCGATCCGAGCGGCCGCTGGCTGGCTACCGGCAATTCTAACGGTGGAGTGACCTTCTGGCCCCTCACCCGCGACTATCCGTTGGTTCTGAGAGGGCATGAGTACAGGGTTTCTGCAGTGGCTTTTACTCCCGATGGAAAACAGGCTGGTTTCGGCTTCCAAGGATGGCACCGTACGCCTGTGGTTCCTGGAAGGGGATAAGCCAAGCCAGATCTTGCTAAGCCATGAGGAATCGGTCATCCCCAAGATTGACATCGATCCTTCCGGGCGAAAGATCCTTGTCTCGGGGCATCGAGGTAAGGTTTTCCTGGTGCCTCTGGAAGGCGGCTCGCCGCGGTTGCTCGAGGGTTTCTCTTCCGCCACGGTTGTTGGGCCCGTCGCTTTTGGCCCCAGCGGCCGGCTCGCCGCTGCGGCTTGCCTGATGGGCCCGGTCGGGGCTTCTATGGCAGGTCCGAAGGAAGAGAGGGTCATCCGAGTTTGGGACCTCGAGTCTGGAGAATCTCGCCTGCTGGGCCCGGTCGAGAGTGCCGGTGAGCGACCTCTCTGCCAGATCCTGGACCAGAAGGCTTTCTCAATCTTCACTTCCTGCCCGACGGGCGACTTCTTTCCTGCTCGGCAAACGGCCTACACCTTTCGGATCTGGAGCACCGCACCATGAATTTGCTGGAGTCCGGGATTTTTGGTTGTGATTTGAGCTCCGACGGCCGCCACGTGCTCTTGGAGGAGCTTGATCTGAAGAACCGGCTTCGGCGCCTGAAGTGGATGGATCTTTCGGAAAAGCGTTCGAGACCTCTGGGACAACCTGATACGCGGGCCTTTCGATGGCTTTCGATCTAGCTTTCGACCCCACCGGTGCTTTGGCGATCATCGGCGATGGTGACGGCATTGTTCGGGTCGGTCCGGTGAGTGGCGGAAACCCGCACCTACTTTTCGGCCATAAAGGCGGTATCCATGAGGTCGCCGTATCCCCCGATGGCCGGTGGATCGCTTCGGCGGGAGATAGATAAGACAATCCGTCTCTGGCCCATGCCGGATATGGACCAGCAGCCGTTTCATACGCTTCCTTATGAGGAGTTACTCGAGCGCCTCCGTAACGTCACCAACGTGCGGGTTGTGGAGGACGAAGCGATCGTCCACCGGCTACCGAATCAACGACGAATAGCACCCTTTCCCGGCTGGGAGAAAGTGCCGGAGTGGTGGCTCAAATAGCTTCCACCTTAAGCAGTCAGAGACCGGCGGACCTGCACGTTATGTTGAAAACCCGCACGTCATGTTTGTTTTCATGCAGCTCATTGCCGAAATCCGCACGTCATTTCGCACGCCCCCAAAAAAAAATCATTTTTCTCTTGACAAGATTCTGGAGCACTTTGGGAAAAGCTCGGTGAGTCGAACGAGAATGCGCCGAACGGCGCATTGAAAGCTCACGTGACCTTTAGAAAGACAAAAGTGACTTTGAAGCCATCTGAGGTTCTACTCGTCCAACACGCTGCTAACTCAGGCAGTCAAAAAAGTGTCGCTTATATTATGTGTATGAAAAACAAACTTCATCTCAAATCGCTTTCCGATGATGACCTTCTCCGCCGTTTGTCGGAGCTTCTGAAGAGCTCGCGTCACGTCGAGGCTGAGCTCGTCGCCCACCTTGCAGAAGTTGATGCACGACGCCTCTATGCGCCCTACGCTTCGTCCCTATTCAACTACAGTACCCGTGTTGCATATGTCCGAGTACGAAGCCCTTCTCCGGATGAGAGTGGCGCGTGCATCGCGAAAGTATCCGGTGCTTCTCGATACGCTCGCCGACGGCCGCTTACACCTGAGCGGTATCGACAAGCTGGCGCCGCATCTCACCGCCGACAACTACGAGACCGTTCTGGCCCGAGCCGCTCATCAATCGAAGCGCAAGATAGAGGAATTGGTCGCCGAGCTTTCGCCGAAACCGGACGTTCCCTCGTCGATTCGCAAGCTGCCGAACCAGCAAAGAAAAGCCAAACCACAGCGGGCGAATACTTGGTCCGGACCAAGTAAAGCTCGCCGATTCCAGTCCTCCACAAAACAAACCGGAAGGGAACGCCCCGTCCCCTCCACCACCTTCGGCTCCAGCCAAGCCGGCCAAGTCGAGCCTCTGGCTCCGGCAAGTTACAAGATCACCTTCACAGCAAGTGCCGAGCTGAGGGACAAGCTGGAAAAGCTTCGCTCTCTCATGCGCTCTTCCGTACCAGACGGCGACCTCGCTGCTTTGATTGAAGAAGCAGTGACCGAGAAGATTGAGAAGCTCGAATCCAGGCGCTACGGCACGACGAAGAATCCCAGAAAGGATCTGGAAGAGACCGACACGTCAGCCTCCTCACGCTATATCCCAGCTCCTGTACGGCGGGCGGTGTACGAGCGAGATCAGCACCGGTGCACCTTCGTTGACCCATCTGGCCGTCGCTGTGACGAAACGGAATGGCTCGAATTCCATCACGTTGAGCCCTATGGGCGAGGGGGCGATCACAGCCCGGACAATATCTTTCTTATGTCGAACCGCACAATATGTATCTCGCCGAGCGCGACTATGGAAAAGAAAAGATGCTCCGCTATCGAAACACCCCGGACTGAGTTTCCGAACCAGCGACTCTATACGCTTTCAGTCATCGATCTACCCGAAAGCACAGAATTGAACGACCGTACCACGCTCCGCTTACCCCGCTTGTGCGATCGGATGAACTTCGTCAATGAGCCGCTGTCCAAGCTTGTCCTTTTCCACCTCGAGGTCATAACGAGACTGCAGGTTCATCCAAAAGCTCCCGGGTGTCCCAAAGTAGCGTGCGAGCCGTAACGCGGTCTCGGCAGTGATGGACCGTTTAACGTGGACAATCTCTAAAGTCCTCATCAATGCAAACATGAGCAGATTTCTCTCTATATCCGAAGTGTTTGTAGATTTTCATTCTCACACCCTTTTGACTATTCATACTGATAGGGGTTATGCTCACGGCTGAGAATAGGCCACGTCTTTCAACAATGTAACGGTGGCTGACATGGTGTCGAAGGCACCCGAACCGCTTGTCCTCCGCTTCGACTCCTTCGTAGCGGATCTCCATACCCGTGAGTTGCGCAAGGGCGACCGCTCAGTCAAGCTCCAACCGCAGCCTTTCAAGCTCCTCGTCCTTCTCGCCTTAAGACCCGGTGAGCTCGTCACTCGAGAGGAAATCCAAAAGGAGCTTTGGAGCGACGACACCTTTGTCGACTTCGAGCATGGGATCAATTACTGCATCAAGGAAATCCGCACGGCGCTCGGACGATGATGCCGAAAAGCGTCCCGCTTCGTTCAGACGGTTCCTCGTCGCGGTTACCGGTTCATTGCAGAAGTGAAGGCGGAAGCTCCCGAGCTGAAGGCCGAGGAGATATCGGGGGAGGCTTCCGCGAAGTCCGGCTGCTGCCGATACCATTCTTCGTCAAAAAAAAGGTCTTTGCTCGTAGTCTCCACGGCTGTAGTCATTGCGGTCGTCATCGGGACCTATTTACTAGTACGACCGGGACGGAATTCGGGCAGAGTACCCATTGAAGGTAGGTTTACCCAACTCACCTCACATAGGGGGCTGGAGCTCTTCCCGAGCCTGTCCCCGGATGGCGATTTTGTTGCCTATGCAGCCCTATGGACCGGAAGCTGGGACATGGCCGGAAATTGGGACATCTATATTCAGAGAGTGAAAGGTGGAGACGCCATCAATCTTACAGCGGACTCCGGAATCAGTGACACACAGCCGAGTTTTTCTCCAGATGGTGAGTGGATTGCTTTTCGCTCCGAGCGTGATGACGGTGGCATCTTCATCATGGGTGCCACCGGCGAATCCGTTCGAAGGTTGACTGATTTCGGCTATAACCCGATTTGGTACCCCGATGGGAGGAGCATTCTCTGCGAGACGGTGGGTATCACGTCACCTAGGTGATGCGGGAGCAGGAATCACGGTGGGAGAGGTCTGGAAGGTAGACGTCTCGACCGGTAAGAAACACGTCATCAAAAAAGGATTAGCAAGACAACCCAGCCTATCCCCCAGGGCCATCGGATTGCCTACTGGGCTTCAGACCGGGGCCAACGGGATATCTGGACGATGCCCGCAGGCGGCGGTGAATCGGTACCTGTTACCAAAGATCGCCACGTCAACTGGAATCCTACCTGGTCGCCGGATGGTGACTATCTCTACTTCACAAGTAACCGCGGCGGCAGCGGAAACCTTTGGCGAGTGCGGATCGAGGAGAAAACCGGGACGGTCTTGGGCGTGCCGGAGAGAGTCACTGCAGGCGTTGCGGCTGGGACTGTCCATCCAACTGATCTCACGGGATGCTAGGAGTATTGCCTATGCGGCGGTGACGATTTTGCGAAACATAAACAAGGTTCACTTCGATCCTGAGGCCGAATCTGTGGTCGCAGAACCTGTCGCGGTTGAGTTGAAAGGAGGTATTCATCCCAGCACCTCCCCTGACGGGCAATGGTTGGCATTTGATGATAGTTTTGGAAAACCGGAATCGAGAAATATCGGCATCATCAGGACCGACGGCAACGACCGAAGACAGGTCACACGAGGCCGCTTTAGAGATTTTCATCCAACCTGGTCGCCGGACGGAAAACGCATCGCGTTCCACTCCACCCGATCGGGCAACATTGAAATCTGGAGCGTTAACAGTGACGGCAGCGGAGCTAAAGCAACTCTCGGACGAGCCTTCTTTGTCATGTATGACTCCTGTGTGGTCTCCGGATGGAAAGAGTATCGCCTTTTATAGCTATAAAGAGGGGCAGAGTTACGTTCTCGATCTCACCAAACCAAAGGCAATGCGGTCCGCAAAGCCACTGCCACCCTACAACCTAGGATTCTGTGCTTGGTCATGGTCTCGAGACGGGAAACTCTTGGCTGGAGAAACGGGCACAAAGCAAGGGGGCATTGCGGTCTACTCCTTTGAATCCGGCACCTACCAAAGACTTATCGATTTTGGATTCAATCCGGTGTGGTTAAATGACGGCCGCAGACTTTTGTTCTCTCGCCAATACCGCTAGGTGGCACTTCCATTTTGTTACTCGATAGCGAATCCGGGAAATATCATGAGGTGTTGTCTCCTGAGATGGCGGACATTGCTCCGGACGGAATCCAGCCGTGGGTAGCCCTATCGCCGGATGATGAGACGATCTACTTCGTACGCATGCGCAATGAAGCCGACATCTGGATGCTCACCCTCAACTCGGACTCCACCCTTCTCAAGTCTGAGTTTTGACTTGCACTGTGTGCCAACCGCCTTATTCAATGTACAATATACATTTGACAACATATTCCTTTGAACATATATTAGAAGTATGGTAGAGGTCGTCGCGACCGATGAGTTCAAAGAGTGGTGGGAGAACCTGGGGAACGATGACGCTGGTAACGTCGCGCGAGTCGTGGACCTCCTTGAATTGCAGGGAACAAGCCTAGGATTCCCGTACCCCAGTGCAATAAAGGAAAGCAGGTTTCCACTCCGAGAACTACGGGTGCAATCGGGCGGTCGTCCGATTCGGATTTTCTATGCTTTTGATCCCTGGCGACAGGCGGTGCTGTTGCTCGCCGGGGACAAAACCGGAGACGAGCGTTTCTACGAAACGTTCGTCCCAAAGGCTGAGGCCATCTGGAAACAGTATCTCTCCGAGGAGGAGCTGAGGGAGGGGATAGAAAAATGAGTGTCCATCGCTGGAATGATCTGAAAGCGTCTAAGCTCACGCCGGCCCAGCGGAAGGCGAACAAGCGCTGGGTTGAACAGGAGATTCTCGAAATGAATCTTCGAGCGTTACGGGAGTTGCTGGGAAAAACGCAAGAGGAGTTGGCACAACTCGCGGAGACAACACAGTCCGAGCTCTCGCGAGCAGAGCGGCGAGACGATCACCTCGTTTCAACGCTCCGCCGCTACGTTGAAGCCCTAGGAGGGGAGATAGAGGTGGTGGCAAGCTTCGGCAAGAAGCGGATTCGTCTCCAAGGAGTATAGTGGGTGAGCTGCCTTCTCTATTAGCAACAGCTCACAAAGCAAGACAGAACCGTCTCCTGTCAGATCCTCAGTCGCAGAAGCGGTGAGATCTACGAGAAAATGGGTGAAACCGAAAAGGCCATCGAGAAATACGCTCGCTTCATCGAGTACTGGAAAAACTGCGACCCGACGTACCGTCCAATTCTCGCTGATGCCAGTGCCCGCCTAGCTCGCTTAGAAAGCGGTCGAACTCAAAAAAGAGTAGCCACTATTCCAACCCTAGGAGGCGAGCCGCATTGCCTCCCGTCAACTGCTGGATCTCTGCAATCGTAAACTCCATGTCGAGCAGGCCCGCGATGAGTTGCCGCATCCCTTCCACGGGGGTAGACACGCCGCGGATGCCGTAGTCTGTGCCCAATATGAAGTGGTCCACGCCGATCTCACGGATCTGCCGCCCCAAGCCCTCCCAGATTCCCGGGTCCGCCGGGCCCCTTGATCCGCAGTTCGTTGATGTAGTCTTTCTCTGGATAGTAGTGCGTGCGACCCACCCCGCCTGGATAAACGCCACAGTCGGCATAAGTTCCTTCTAACCAAGCGCCCGCAGCGGCAACTTGTTTTTGTTGTTTCATCGTCATCGCATTGCGGGCGACGTGCGCCACCAGCACCCGGTTCATGTTGATGCCATAGCGAGGCGCCAAATCGATCAAACGCAGCGCCTCCTGCGCCGACACATGACCTGTATTGAGGTAGACATCCGGGTGCTCGCCGATGAGTTGCAGGATCTCGTCCAGGTCAGCGGGGACAGGATCGTCCAATGGGATGCGGATGGCGCGGGCCAACTCCTGGGCAGCGAACTTGGGATAGAGGTCTTTGAACAGGACCGGTTTGCCATCCACCATCTTTCCTTCTTGACTGGCCAAGTAGTAGGTGGAGTGCGCTCCGAAACTGACGAACTTGGCGCCGGAACCGTAGTAGAGAGCGGTGCGGACGGCGCGCGGGTTCATACCCCCGTACACCGTGTTCAAGATGATGCCACCGAACACCTCGATACCAGGCACCGTGCGGCTTACGAGGAAGGCTGTACCGCAACTGTTCTCTATCACGTCCATGTAAACCAGGCCGCGCATGCCCGCGGCCTTCGCCTCTTCGGCAGCCTGCATGGGGTCGACCCTGCGTGGGCTGGACTTGAGGTGTGGACCGGCATGCACATGGATGTCGATGGCGCCGGAAAGCAACTCACCGGGCAGCTCCATGGAGCGGTCGTAGTATGTTTCGCCTGTAATTTGGGTCTCGCTCGTTGGCCCTTGAGCCTGAGATCCGGCCGGTTCAGCGACCACCAGCACGGTGACAACCAGGGCGACCATAACAACCAACGGAGCGAAATGCGCGACTCGTTTCATCTAACACCTCCCAGAAGAGAAAAGGACGCGCAAGTATACTTCAACTCGAACGCGACACGCAGAGGACGTGGTGAGATCGAGGAAGAGGTAGGTGAGACCGAAAAGGCCATCGAGAAAGGGGCTCGCTTCATCGAGCACTGGGTAAAATGCGACCTTGGAATGAAAGGGGCGACGGGCGGAAGGCATCGGGGAGCTTAAATCCGGTGCTATTGCCCGTCGCCCCCTGCTCCCTGGTTTTCAGCGTCCAGAGGAGCCCACCAAAACTTTGTCGTCCGAGACACCCAATCGGGCCAATCGGCGCAGCTCTTGTGCCTGCTTCGTGTTGAAGCCGAGTTTGTCCGGCTGCGCCTTGATGAGTTTGCTCCGGTCGAAATCCACTCTCAGGATTCCACTGCGGGTGTGTTTGACTTGTCCTAGAAATCGGTGTGCGAGCTCGTGGGCGACGACTCGACCGAGAGCGCGAGAGAGTTGAGATTCCGCTAAGGGTCTCGAGTGGAATTCGGTGGCATGCCACTCGACGGATTCTCTCGAAACATAAATCGATGCTCCGGGCTTGGCGTCTGCCGCCGTGGGAGTGAAACCCATCACGTTGTTGTTTCTCTTTATTTTGCGAAACATTCCTAAAAGCGCCTTAGGTAACTGCTTCAGAATATATACACGCGCCGCGCCGGGGTGGGCCAACTCGATGCGCTCTCCGCCACATCGTTCCACCCACTGGATCTCGATGCCTGCTTGCAGGTAGATGGAGGAAACCTCACGCTCCACATCGGCCAATTGGGCCGGATTGAGCCCGGTCGAGTCACACATCTGTACCCACAAAACGTCTGGGTTCGATTCCCCCAGGGCGACACTGGAAAAAACGAGGATGGCCAAAACGAGAATGAACAGTTTTTGGTCCTGAACGAGCCCATGACCTACACGCTCCCCTTTGGATATGCATTCCGGGTTCATGATTACTGCCCCTTTCCGCTGAAAACCAGGGATTTGGGAGTTCGACGTCGAACCCGGTTACAGGGACAAGGTACGCAGATACCGGTGAGGAATGAAGGAACAGCGAATAAGTTGGAGGTAAGGAGATGTAAGGAGCGAAGTTATTGAAAAAGGGTAACTTATTTACGCTCGAGAAAGGCGAAGCCTAGTCGCGAGAGCGAGCTATTGATTCGGCCTCTGAGTGAGCTCTCGATAAATCACCTCGGCGTTGTCCGCAAAAGTGGCTCGATACTGGGGATACTGGAGGAAATCGGAGTAATCCTCCATGTTGATTCTGCGACGCACGTCTTCGAGCGAAGAACCCGCGTCCACGAGTCGCTGGACCTGGTCGCGAAGATCCGCCAAGTAATCATGGAACCGGCGCAACTCCTTTTTGGAACCCACCTCGAAGTGGCCGGGCACGAACGTCTCCGCCGGACCTTCCAAAAGCTCCTCCAGCACTTGAATCCAGTTCAATACACTGCCATCGTCCATGGCCGGAGAAGCGTTGTTCATAAACAGATCCGCCGTGGCCATGACACGTTGGGCGGGAAAGTAGACGAGAAGATCTCCCGACGTGTGGGCTTTGCCGGGATGGAAGATCTCCACTCGGTGTTTTCCCACATAGAGGTTGAGCTCATGGTCGAAGGTGACGGAAGCGGGCCTGAAACGCGTCGATTGTAGGGATTGGAGATCCGCTCCCGTCAGTTGCCTCTCGAGGCGAGGTACGACGGTCTCCAAAAACTCGAGAGTTCGCTTCCGCGTCCATTCGGTGGAAATAACCACCGCCTCCGGCCCGACGATCCCATTTCCCGCTTGGTGATCACGATGGTAGTGGGTATTGACGATGTAGCGAACCGGTAGAGGTGAGATTTTGCGGATTTCTTCCAGCAGATCTCCAGCCTCCTTCGCGTCGAATCCCGTGTCAACGACCAGAATGCCGTCGGAGCCCACGAGAAACACGGAGTTGCAGCTCGTATCGTTGAGGGCGAGATAAGCATAGAGGTCTTCTCCCACCTTGGTGACAACCGAACCGTTCGATGGTGATACGGACAGAAAGACCGTCGAAATCAGCGCTACCAAGATTCTGTACATCTCTATTGCTCTACAAGGCTATTCACTTATCAGAGCCAACAGGAGCGTCACCGTAAGCGATCGCGTGTCTCGATGGTCCAGGCGCCGGATTCTTCGAGGTCACGAAAGAAAGCGACGACCTTATCCAGAGCCACCGGGCCGAACTCGGCACTGATGGCGTTTCGCACATCGAGGATGGAGCGCGAACCATCCGCGAAGTGACGTGCCTCGACGCCGTAGTAGCGCCCCAGGACCGCGTCTCCTCCGGATATGGATATTTGATCCATACCCGCCTTTTTCCTCGGTATGAGCCGATTTGCCTCCTGCTCCTCGGTGCTCAAAGGAGGATCGAGAATCGGTTCCAAATCCAGGGCGGCGCACTTTGCAAGGTAGGCTGCTTCTACGCGCTCGAGGTCGATGTTCTCGCCTGCTGCTACGGCATTTTCGACACGCTCGAGTTGTTCACGTGCCTTTGGGTCTCCCCCCATCATCGCAACGGCTGAGTGCACCTGGGCTTTCTCCCGCCAGTGGGCCCATTGCATCCGATGACGCGCCTCCTTATAGGCACGATGGGCGGCTTCGCCGGTTGTCGCCTCGGCCATCATCATCACCGCGCCGATCAAATCTTCTCCGAGCCTTCGCTGGCCGTAAGCGGCGCTCAGGGTGGCGACGGCGACCGCATCGGCCCCGGTGGCATTGGCCATCACTTGCCCCATCGCCAATCCGATGAATCCCGCCCGCTTCATCTGGGTCGGGTCGAGAAACCGAGGGGTATCTTCGCTGGTGTGATAGCTGGCGTCATGGAAATTGTTGAAAGCGACCGAGGGCACTCGAGGATCCGCCTCGGTGAATACCTGATGATCGCTTCCGAAGGAGAACGTCTCGACGTGATACCAAAAAGGGTCTCGGGATCCTTTCGGATCGAAGATAGGATTCCGAAACCGGTACCCAAAGCCTCGGTTGGTGACTTTCGCGCGGTTGGTGTCGCCCACGTACTCCATGAACTGGGCCGCCAAATCGTTCACGAAGCTCGGTAAACTGTAAGGCGTAGTGACCACGTTCAGACTGTGCTTGTGCAGGGTTTGGTTGGCCCCCACCATATCCATGTTGATGGCGCCGAGCAGCCGCCCGAGTAAGTCGGGATAGCGAGCCAGGTAGGCACGTGTCCCCACGATTTCCGGAACCCAGAGAAAACGCACCGTCCGTTTCGGAGGGGGTAACACGCCTTCCTCGATTAACTGCAACCAGGTCCGTCCCAGCTCGAGTTGGACGGCGGGACCACTGGAGTTGTCGTTGGCACCCTGCTTGGCGATGCCTTCGAACAAATGGGCGACAAAAACCACTTCGGTCTTCCCCGGTGTCTCGACGGTGCCGTCACCCGGAATCGTCGCGACCACAACTTGCATATCGGCCGGGTACCAAGCGGTTTTCACTTTCGCATGGGCAACCACGGTTGGGCTGTTCTCGAGCAACTCCACCAATTCCATTCCCATACGGTGGGAAAGGATGAACCCAAACGTTGTCTTCTCTTCTCCGTCTAGTTTCGGTGCACCACCCCGACCCGCCAGTCGGCTCCAGGGAATTTGATCCGGGCGATCCACCGGCTCACCGGATCGGTTATAGAAGGTGGCCACTCCAGCCGCTCCGAACTTCCGTACCGCCAGGTTGTGTGCGGCACCTATCGGCCCGGAAGCTAAAACAATCTTGCCCTTGACGTCTTTTCCGGCATAGTCGTCATCGCGGTCGCCTCTCCCGATATAGACCAGCTCGGCGGTCACCTCCGAGGTCTCCGAGCCGGTGGCAAGTGTCGCGGGAAGGTCGCGGTAGCGAGTAACGAGCTTGAGCTCCGGCTCTTCAATCCACAGCTCCGCCATCTCGGCATCCCACTGCTCCTGGTCTTGCGGAAAACGCTCGATTCTCACATCGCTAAAGCCGTACCCCCGCGCTTTGGCCGCCATGTAGGCTGCCTCGCGATACGTGCCACTACCGTATTCCTCGGGCGGACGGTTTCGCTCATAGGGAGTCATTTCTACGACGTGTGCGAATGCCTGAGCTCCCGAGAGCTCATTGGCGATCGCTGCCAACGTCGATGAGGAAAGGAGTGTGCGTCGGTCGGTTTGATCCTGCGCAAGGCCAAGGGGAGCGAGGAAGCCAACCAGGATCCACGCGCTTGAAATGACGTTGCACGATTTGACGATCATTTTCTTGGGTTCTGCCAGGCACAGCCTGGCCTACTCACTCCCGCACATCCACATCCCCGAGCGCTTTGTCGAGCATCCGGAGGGCATCATCCACATCGGCTTTCGTGATATTGAGAGGCGGGCTGATCCGAATGGCGTTGCCGAAGAGACCGCCCTTGCCGATGATGAGACCGTAGTCCTTGGCCTTTTCCAAGAGCATCCCCGTGGCCTTGGGGGCGGGCGCTTTGCCTTCTCCAACCAACTCGAGAGCCTGCATCAAGCCCATGCCTCGAACGTCACCGATGAGAGGGTGTTTTTTGGCCAGTTCCTCGAGCCCGGCCCGCAGGTAGTCGCCGACTACCCGGGCATTCTGCTTCAGATTGTCCCGTTCGATCACGTCGATGACGGCTCGTGCCGCCGTCATGGTGACCGGATTGCCTCCGAAGGTGGAAATCGTGTTGCCCTTGATGCTGGCGGCGATATCGGTTCGCGTTACGGTGGCGCCAATCGGTGCTCCGTTGGCCATGCTCTTGGCAAAGGTCATCAGGTCCGGCTCCACACCCCAGTGCTCGATCCCGAACCAGTGGTCGCCGGTCCTGCCCCAGCCCGTTTGCACCTCGTCGGCAATGAATAGGCCTCCGTACTTCCGGACGATTTCCACCGCGATCTCGAAATACTCGGGCGGCGGCGTGATGAATCCTCCCACACCCTGAATCGGCTCAGCGATGAACGCGGCGATGTTGCCCGACGTGGTGGTTTGTATAACGTCCTCGATGTCCCGCGCGCAACGTAGATCGCAGGCCGGGTACGTCAGCCCGAAGGGACAGCGGTAGCAATAGGCGTTGGCCACGTGCTTGATTCCGGCCAAGTGGGTGCCGCCCAGCCTCCAGCTCCCGTGACCGGTCATCGACATAGCCAGGAGCGAACGGCCGCTATAACCATGGCGAAGCGCCAAGACTTCACCCGAACCGGTGTAGAGCTGAGAAAGAAGTACCGCGGTCTCGTTGGCTTCGGTTCCCGAGCTCGTGAAGAAAGCTCTTGTCCAGATCGCCCGGCGTGATCTCGGCCAGCTTTTCCGCCACCGCCACCATGGGCTCGTTGGGAAAAAGCGTGGACACGTGTTGGAGTGTGTCCAACTGCTCCTTCATCCGCGCTGTGACCTCCGGGTTGCAATGGCCGACACTGATGGTCACGATGCCGCCGAAAAAGTCCAGATACTCGCGACCCTCGGTGTCATAAATATGCTTTCCCACGCCCTTCGCCACCGGCATGGGAGTGGAGTAGAAGTTGACCACCGACGGAAAAACGTAACGCTTGTGTTTTTCTATGATCTCGTCACGGCTCATACCAGCCGTGAGTCTTCTTCGTATCCGTACTCATGGCTACACCTCTGTGATGGGATCGTAAGTCTCGGGACGTCGATCCCTGAAAAACTGCCAAACGTGACGAACCTCCTCGATTTTGTCCAAATCGAGATCGGCCACCACGACTTCATCTTTATCGCGACTCGCCTCGGTGATCATCTGGCCGCGCGGATCGCAAAAATAGCTCGAGCCGTAAAACTCACCGATATCCCAGGGCTGCTCGCGACCCACTCGATTGACCGCCCCGACATAGTATTGATTGGCCACCGCGTGAGCGGGTTGTTCGAGCTTCCACAGGTGCTCCGAAAGCCCGGCTACCGTCGCCGATGGATTGAAAACGATCTCCGCCCCGTTCAACCCGAGAATACGTGCCCCTTCCGGGAAGTGCCGGTCGTAGCATATATAGACTCCCACACGGCCCGCCGCGGTCTCGAAAACCGGATAGCCTAGATTGCCGGGCTTGAAATAAAACTTCTCCCAGAATCCCGGCTCACAGTGCGGGATGTGGTGCTTGCGATACTTGCCCAGGTAGTCTCCGTCGGCATCGATGACGGCGGCGGAATTGTAGTAAACACCCGTCATGTCTTCTTCGTAGATCGGCACCACCATGACCATCCCGTATTTTTTGGCCTGCTCTTGCATCAATTGGACGGTGGGACCTTCCGGGATCCGCTCCACGAGCTCATACCATCGGGTCTTCTGCTCGGCGCAAAAATACGGCCCGTAGAAAAGCTCCTGAAGGCAGAGCACCTGGACGTCCTTGCGTGCCGCTTCCTCGATGAGACCTAGGTGTTTTTCGATCATGCGCTTCCTGATTCACGTCGGTTGGATCGGTCGTGGGTCCCTCGGTCGAGGCTTGTATGAGACCTCCGCGTACGATACGAGACATCTCGACACTCCTTTCTCGGACGAGAATCTAACCCACGGCAGATTACCACCGGGCAAATCGTAGTACAATCGACGCCTCCCCAGATGGAGGGAAAAGCATGCTGGCCATGATGTGGAAACCCATTTTGGGCTCGATGGTCCTCGCCGCCGCGGTCCTAACGACCGCCGCGTTCCTACCCGCTCCTAAGGCGCTGGTCCTGTTCGCGGTGCTGTTGGGGCTCACTGCCGGCGTCTACATCGGTTTCGGATTGGCCGATGGCCGGTCTTGGGAACAGGGAATCGAGATCCTCGTGGGCCTCATTTTCTTCGCCGTGGCGGCCATTGGGGTCTGGGTAACACCGCTCGTCATTGCCGGCGGCTTTATGGCCCATGCGGTTTGGGACATGATTCACCACCCTCATCGAATGGGGACCCAAGTAGTCATGTGGTATCCCCCCATATGCGCCATGTTCGACATGATCATGGCCGGATACATCGCTATTCGATGGTGGCCCTCTTGATTTACGAAGGGTCGTCGTAAAGCCGCTGCACATCTTCCGCCGAATCGACTGAGGTGAATTCCGTCGATGAAGATATGATTCACCTGCAACCCGACCGGAACCATCAGCTTGCTTTCCTGTTCGTAGAACCGGCCGAAACAAACACCGGGCTCGGCGTCCGTCCTGTTCGATGAGGTGGGATGGGTGAGGCCGCTGAATTTGAACGCCGGGCAAGGCAGTGAAATAAACGTAGTTTCGGTGCGTTTTCGTGAGAAGGCTCACCTCATCGTGCGCGCCCGCGACCGACTGCCGATTGAAGCGGCCCCAATCGGGATCGTATTCGGCGTATTGAAAGCTGAAACGGCCCTTAGTCGCGGGAACCGTCATACCGAAGTGGAGAACGTCGTAGAGCACAATACGGTCGTCCATGACGCGGTAGCGAAAATCCTCGATGGGCTGCATGGCCTTGACAAAAAAATAGCAAAGATTGAAATAAACGGAGAAGCCTCTTTCGTCGATGACCTCCTTTAGCCTCGTTATGTCGAGGTCGAAAGTCAGCGCGTAAAAAGGCGAGGCAAATTTGCTGAAGAAATCAAAATGAGCTTGGCGGTAGTAGTTGTCGACGACGTTTGTAGTTCACGCGCCTTCTCGCTTTCTCTGATGAGGTTGTTAATGACCACCATCCCCAAGGAAAAAGGGCGCGTGCCCGAAAAGCACGCGCCCCCGTTGGTTGGGAGTCGAAACCTACCAGATGAATTTGACGGCGATCTGCAACTGACGCGGGTCGCCGATACCTAGGCGGATAAAGCCGTCAAAGTTGAAGAGCGCCGGCGTTGTCAATGGATTGACCAAGTTTTTCGAGTTGGTCGTGTTGAACATCTCGACGATAGGCATGAGGGTGAACTGTTGCTGACTTCCGAAGCGAATGGGCCATTGCAGGCGCCAATCGAGCGAGAAGAACTCGTTGTCTTTACGTAGTGAATTGCGACCGCGGTCTACACCCTCGAGAACCCGCGGCTCTGCAGTGATGGGCTGGGCGGAACGATACTGAAGCCGAACGTTGAGATCGAGAGGGCCGAGCTCAGTGAACCCGTAGAAGTTGAGCTTGTGGCGGACATCGCGATCCGAAAGACCCCAATCTTGATCTAGGTCGAAGAAGTTGAAGCTACGGTCGGTGAAGGGGTCGCGCTCGTTCGAGTCATCGTCCTCGTCCTTCGACCACACGTAGTTACCCTCGAGTTGGTACCCTTGGGAGAACCGCTTCTTGAATCCCAACGTCACGCCCCGGTACTCCGAGTGGCCCCGACTGTTGGTAACGGCCAGTTCGAAAATATCGATGAGATAGGGTCCTGGACCGTAGGAATAGGAGCTTCCGTTTACGGGGGGAGTCGCCGGCTCGGACCGGTTGTAGTTGAGGAAGCGGGTGAGATTCTTGCCTTCGGCGTAAGTGAAGTCACCATAAACCGCCCAGTCGGCCGAGACCTCCTGTTCCATGCCAATGTTGAAGGCCGTGATTCTGGGATTCTTGTAGTCCTTGTCGAAAACTCGAATAGTGGCAAAGGGCGCGAACTCACCTTCAGGCAAAGGCTCCGTCTCATAGGTCCCCGGCCACGTCGGCATTTCGGCGAAGGTGATCTGCGAGGAGTCACGGACGATCGAGTACTGCTGAAGACCGTTCGTAGTGACCGACCCGACCTGGGTCAGCATGTTTTGCCGAGGATTGTAGATACCGAAGTTGGCGCGCAAGACCGATTTAGCTTCACCCGTGATGTCCCAAGAGAGCCCGATGCGGGGCTGAATCATGCCTGTTTGATCCGGGATGGTGCCGTCGGACGGGAAATTGGGATCGCCCAAAAACTTCCCGTAGGCGGTCCGCGTCGGGTCGACGGTCTCGGGCATGAGCTGCATGTCCCAGCGCAGGCCTAGGTTCAAGGTGAATCTCTGTCCGATTCGCCAGGTGTCCTGTACGAAAAATCCGATTTCGTCGTTCGAAATGACCGAAGCACCCGGCGGCGGAACACCCGAAAAACCGGTGCCGACATCCTGCAGGTAGAGCAAGAGCGGCCCGCCGGCCAAGCTGGCACCTCGCGGACAGGGGTCGGGATAGGTCACATAGGTCCCGTCCGAGCACGTCACCGTATTGGGTCCATATCCTCCGGGAGCCGACGGTGACGCGTACCGCAGAAAATCCGTTGTACTGCCAAAGATGTAGCGTCCCGTGAAAAAGCCGCGGAAGACTTGGTCGTTGAGAGAGTGGATCCACTCACCTCCGAGCTTGATGCTGTGATCGCCTTTGACGATGGAGAGGTTGTTTCGAATCTGGGTGCGCCAGAAGACCTCGTCCACTGCAGGTTGGAGAAAGAAGGGATTACCGAAACGGAACGCCGGGCTGAACCCCATTCCGGTGTCCGCCTTCAACGGCGAGTCCGCTGCGAGTCGAGGGCGGTTCTCACGCGTGTAAGTGAAATGGAACTCGTTCAGCATCTCCGTCGAAAGTGTGGTGAACAAGTTGGCGTTCAAGACGTTGATTCGAGCCGGGGCGCCTTCGGTACCGTTTGCGGAATTGCCGTAGGTCTCGACATCGAAGGTCTGGTTCACGTTCGTCGAATCGAGAAAGTTGTAGGAGATGGCCAGCTCGTTGCTGTCGTTGAGCCGGTAGTTGAACTTGGCGAAAATCGACGTCGTATCGAGGGGGTGATCGACGGGGCGCCCGTCGTCCATGCCCAGGTTGTCCTGCATGAAATTGAGTAGCGCCACGCGCTGGCAGTCCGGATTGGAATTGATGAGGCCTTCGTTCCCCTGGATGGTCGGATTCGAGACGGGACAAGGCTCGTTGCCGACGGGCCGGCTCAAGTTGGCCCTCTGGAGGTCTCCTCCGATGTGCTCGACGGCCGCGAAGAAAAACGCTTTGTCTTTCACCATCGGTCCGCCGATGGTTCCGCCGGTCTGTTCGCGATGGAAGTTCGTAGGCTCGGTGCCGTCCGACGCGGTTGATGTCATGGCCTCGTGCCGCTGGAAGTGAAAGAGCGTTCCGTGGATCGCATTGGTTCCGGACTTCGAGACCACGTTGACCACACCTCCCGCCGTGCGGCCGAACTCGGCATTGGCTCCGGTTGCTACGACCTGGAACTCTTGAATCGCGTCCAGCGTGATATCGACGTTCACCCGCTGGCCACCCATCTGCTCGCCGAAGAAACCGTTATTGTAGTCGCCGCCGTCGAGACTGATGTTGTTGAAGATGCCACGTTGGCCAAAGAAGTTGATGGAGTCGCCGTCCGGACCTTGGACGACGCTAACTCCCGGTGTCAACGTCAGCAGGTCCTCGAACTTCCGGCCCAGAACCGGCGTGGTCTCCACCGTCTTTTGGTTCAGCGTGTTGCTGAACTCTGTCGAAGCGATTTCGATCAAAGGTGTTCCGGTCACGGTGATGGTTTCCTGGGCACCCGCGATCTGCATGACGGGTTTGAGATCGATGGCCTGACCCACGGTCAGGACGATTCCTTCTTGGATCAGCGTCGCAAAACCCGAAAGTGTAAAGGTTACGACGTAGTTTCCCGGCCGTAGTGCCAAGGCTGAAAAGCGGCCTTCCTCGTTGGTGACGAGCATCCTCGTCGCGTTCGTTTCCACTTGTCGAACCTCGACGGCGACCCCGGGCAGGACGGCCTCGGTCGCGTCAAAGACTTGGCCCTGGATCACACCTGTTGTGATCTGCGTTTGAGTCCAAGCCGATGCGCCTATCAAGACACAAATAGCCGTAAAAATTGCGATTTGTTTGTTCATGATTCCCTCCCGTCTGGTGGGAAAGGATGTTACGTCGAGGCGGGATATAGAGACAAGTGAATTCTGGCAGATATGTTGGTTGGAATATGACTGCGCCAGGCACAGCCTGGCCTACGGATAGAAAAGGGCGCCCGCATCGTGCGTAGGCGCCCTTTCTTCTAGGGGTTGAGTCTCCCATTCCGCCCATTCCGCCCATTCCGCCCATTCCGCCCATATCCGGCATCCCGGCTCCACCCGGCATACCCTTATCGTCGTCCTCAGGGATCTCCGAGACGAGGGCCTCGGTCGTCAGCATGAGCCCGGCGATGGAGCTCGCGTTCTGGAGCGCATAGCGCACCACCTTGGTCGGGTCGATGACGCCGGCGTTGACGAGGTTCTGGTACTTCTCGGTCGGCGCGTTGAATCCGTGCTCGGCCTTCGAGTTCCTTGACCTTGTTGACCACGATGGAGCCCTCTTGGCCGGCATTCTGCGCGATCCAGCGCATCGGATCCTCGAGCGAGCGGGCCACGATGCCCACGCCGACCTTCTCGTCTTCCGTGAGGTCCTTGCTCTTGCGGAGCTTTTCGAGGGCAGGAATGGCCCGAAGCAGCGCCACGCCGCCGCCGGGAACGATGCCCTCTTCCGCAGCCGCCTTGGTCGCGTGCATGGCATCCTCGACCCGAGCTTTCTTTTCCTTCATCTCGGTCTCGGTCGCCGCTCCCACCTTGATGAGCGCCACGCCGCCCACCAGCTTGGCCAGACGCTCCTGCAGCTTCTCGCGGTCGTAGTCCGAGGTCGTCTCTTCGATCTGGTCACGGATTTGCTTGATGCGGCCCTCGATGTCCTTCTTCTTGCCCGCACCCTCGACGATCGTCGTGTCTTCCTTGGTGATGATGATCTTCTTCGCCGTGCCCAGGTCCTCCATCTTCATGTTCTCGAGCTTGATGCCCAAGTCCTCGAAGATGGCCCTGCCGCCGGTCAGAATCGCGATGTCTTCCATCATGGCCTTGCGGCGATCACCGAAGCCGGGGGCCTTCACCGCCGCAACCTTCAGCGTGCCGCGCAGCTTGTTCACCACCAAAGTCGCCAGAGCTTCACCCTCGATGTCCTCGGCAATGATCAGCATCGGCTTTCCGGACTGCGCCACCTTCTCCAGAACCGGCAGAAGGTCCTTCATGTTCGAGATCTTCTTCTCGTGGACCAGAATGTAGCAGTCCTCCAGGACCGCTTCCATCCGCTCCGGGTCGGTTACGAAGTAAGGCGACAGATAGCCGCGATCGAACTGCATGCCCTCGACGATGTCCAGACTCGTCTCGAGCGTCTTGGCTTCCTCGACCTGGATCACGCCGTCCTTGCCGACCTTCTCCATCGCCTCGGCAATGATGTTGCCGATGGTCTCGTCGCCGTTGGCGGAGATGGTGCCCACTTGGGCAATCATCTTGCCCTTCACCGGCTTCGACAGTTTTTGGATCTCGTCCACGACCTTCTCGACCGCTTTGTCGATACCGCGCTTCAGCTCCATCGGGTTCGAGCCTGCAGCGACGTTCTTCAGACCCTCGCGGAAAATCGATTGGGCCAAAACGGTGGCGGTGGTGGTGCCGTCTCCGGCCACGTCCGACGTCTTGGACGCGACCTCGCGGACCATCTTGGCCCCCAGGTTCTCGACGGCGTCGGCCAAATCGATCTCCTTGGCCACGGTGACACCGTCTTTGGTGACCACCGGTGAACCGAATTTCTTCTCCAGCACCACATTGCGACCCTTGGGACCCAATGTAATGCGCACCGCACTGGCCAGGCCGTTCACGCCTCGCAGAATGGCCTGCCGGGCCTCCTCATGATAAGTAATCTGTTTCGCCATGGTTTTAATTCACCTCTCTATTTCAAAAATTGTTTTTTTTCACTCGACGATGCCAAGCACATCATCCTCGCGAAGAATGACATACTCGATATTGTCCAACTTGATTTCCGAGCCGGCGTACTTGCCGATGATGATCTTGTCTCCCGCCTTCACTTCAAGCGGAATCTTCTTACCGTCATCGAGCACCCGACCGGAACCGACTGCAACGACTTCGGCGGTCATGGGTTTTTCCTTGGCGGCGTCCGGAATGATGATCCAGCCGACTTTCTTTTCTTCCTGTTCCTCGATCCGCTTGGCCACGATGTGATCGCGAATGGGTGTGATTTTCATTTTTTCCTTTCCTCCTACTAAGAGCTGAGTCTCATACTCATAGAATTTATTCTCGAATCGACTAAAAAACTTCAATTAGAACTTGACGGATCTCCTCTTTCTGACTGCTCCGATCCCGCGCCTTGACCTCCAGCAAATAGTCTCCCGGCGCGATATCGGAAAGCGGAATTCCCACCCTGAAGATGATCCCCTCTCCCTGGCGGGTCAACTCCTCACCGCCTCGTTCCTCGCTCGTCTGGAAGACTATTCGATCGTCGGTCGCCTTGATGGCGATCGACATATCGACGGTCGGTGCCTTGGAACCTCGAAAACGAGGATAGACCTCGGCCAGAACCACGAGCTGATCGGAACGGGTGAAGTTCCGGCGCGTTGCCGGTAGCAAGATCGCTTTTTCCCGATCTTCCTCAGCCGCGATGACGGGAACCTTGTTCTCGATCGCGCTCGTCACAACAAGAGGAGTCATGACCAGATCAGATTTCTCGTAATCAGGGATCTCCACATCGTAAAAGAGAGCCCCCCGACACCTGCACCCTTCTCCGACGCCACGATACGCAGCTGATATTGGCCGGAAGGCAGCTCGAAAGCCGCCATGACACGGAAGCCCGCTTGCGACATGAGCATGTGCGTCTGAGGACGCAGAGAAAGTTGGAAATCCCTTTTTGCGCCACCGGAGAACTTGCCCTTCTTGTCGAGAGCGATGACCGAGAACTCGATCTCGTCGTGAAACTTGCCGTCTTTTTCCGTAAACCGGAATCCGTCGATGGTCATCTCGACGACAAGTGGCACGATTGCCTTTTTCTTGCCGATACGAAAAGGCGAAGCAACGGCTCGCATCGGCAACTCCGGCAACGGCAGGGGACTCTGAACCATTTCCGCAAGAATCGCCGAGGTTCCTTCCGGTGTGTCGATCTCGTCGAGCTCCCTCTGCTTGTCTCGTTTCCCGGGAGCGAGATAGCCCCGCCTATACTTGACTTCGACACCGGGACGATTCACCCGCACTTCGATCTTTCGACGCTTCCCGTTGCGTTCATCGTTGGTCGGGTAATACCCGAGCAGATAGTAATGGCTGTTTTCCTCCACGATCCGGGTGAGTCCAGCCGTATAGTCGTTCTGATTGAGGACCGCGAAGCCTCCCGTCTCCTCGGAAAGCGTTCGAAGGCTGTCCTGACTGAACATGAGCTCCTTGTTCAGAGCGCTGTAGATAGATGGTGTCCCGATCTGGCTGGGAAAATCCGTTGGAACGCCGCCGATGGCCGCCGAGTTCTCACCAACCTGTGAAAGCCCACGCGGATCCACGGCATAGATCGACACATTGGCCCGGCTCGATTCCACAATAGCGCGATCGGTGGAGTCTAGGATGGAAGAGGCGTTGTTACCATCGGAAGACATTGTAGACGTCATAGTCGATGCCCTCTCCGAAATAGACGATAGCCTTGCGCCGGCCATGGATATCTTCCAAACCCTTGGCAAGCTTCTCAATCATTTCGAGAACGTTACGCGCCCTTTGGGCCCGCTCCTCCTCCGCGGGATCATAAAGCTCCGCCTGATCGTCGAAGGCATTGATGGACTGGTCCAACATCTCCAGGGTGGCCGATCGAAGCTTCTTTCCCATGAACTGGTCGATGGCGTTCAAGAGCAGTCGCGGGCTGGAAGTAAACTCCTGCGACGCGTCCCGCCTCCCATCGGTGTGAACCACGGCAGCAATATCATTGGCACCGAAGCGCTCCTCGATGAACTGAGACGCCGCGTGCTTGACTCGATGAGTCCGCTGGGCACTGGTGTGCAATCCGTCCAGCACCAAGATGTAAACGCGCCCTTCGGAAACCTGTACATTGGACCGAACATCCGGCTCGACCGCTTCTTTGAAAACCACGGGTGTGGGACGCTCGATCTCGATGTCGATGACCGTAAAGTTCGCGACCGATTGAGGCTCTCCATCTTCGAAAATCTCGAAATCTTCCGGCCTAAGGTCGGAAACAAAGTTGCCGTTCCGATCCATGACCGTGACATCGACCTCGACGTAGTTGACCTCGACACCGAAACGAACCGCGGGCTGCTCATTTTTCGGTTCGGCCTGATGGCCTCCGACCGACGTCGCACCGATCAACAGGGCGACCAAGGCTATAAATGTCTTTCCCACGTTCTTCACGGTCGTGCCTCCAAAGGCAAACGGGACAGGGATCTTCAATTATCGAGATCAACGGCTCCGGCCCCCTAGCTGGATCCGTTAAGAAATAATAAAGGATTACTCTCAAATTGTCAAGTTATTAAACTCATATCTTATCAGCCTCAGAGCATAAAATGTTACCACCCAGAGCTAATATTATTGAAATCCTAGACACCATGGGCAGGTGAAAAAATGGAGAAACACTCGGATTGGAATGCTGATTCTAGGATCCGAGCTGCCGATTCAGGAACTCGGTCAAGCAGGCTAGCTCGCGCTCTCCTAGATCATAGAACTCGATGCCGACTCGATGAACCCGAGGCTCGTCGGTGGAAGGAAAAGGCTGGCAATTGCGGACGATTCCATGAATTTCCAGAGTTTCTTCGTTGACGTTGAGAGTAAATCGATGCTTCGAACCCGCCTCGAGCGGCATGGTGACTTCGACCATCATGCCACCGACCGAGATCTGAAGCACATCCGTCTCCAGATCCAAAGGGAGCTGGCCGGGCAACCTTCCTTCTGTATCGAATCGGCCTGCCGCACGTCGCTCCCGACCGTCCTTGGATTGCTCGTTCAATGGAATCTCTTGTTCGGTCTCAAACCGGGGGATTCGCCTGCAACTCCGCACGCACGGCGGCATGCTCCATCCCCTGAAGAAATTTCTCCAGAGCCTCATTTTGGGCATCGCCTACGGATTGGAACTGGATTGCGGCTCGGTACTTGATGACCATCTCTCCCTTTTCGTTCTTATCGAAGCCGTGAACGTAGCTTCTCACCACTTTGCCCTTGACGTCCACGAACCTGTCCCGGTGAAGGGCGAGGCGGAGAGTGTAGAACGCGCCGACTTGAAGCGTACAAGGAACCTCGAGCAAAGCACCCGTTAAAGACAGATTGATGACGGGTGCCGAAGCTTCGGTATGGATTTTCCCTCGAACTTCGCCATTCACGTTCACTCTAGGATGTCTCCTTCGATTGCTGCCGTCCCAACCGTCTGCCATCTTCCTCTTTCCTCAGCGGTGCGCGCGTCCGTGAAACAAAACACAGCCGCCAAGGCACAAAGAGTGGCCCAATGAGTGCAAACCGCCGCTTTTTAGGATGGATTTACTATACCTGATTTGGGAGGCACCCGCAAAGTGAGGGCGACACATGCCGGACTGGAGAACGGGCTCGGGCAGGGCACCCGCCTTCGCCTTCCGACATTTATGTCCGCGGCTTCGGCGGGCAAGCGGGCTCGGGCAAGGGATTTAATGCACCATACGCGGTCTTTTTATTGACGTAGTCCATCAAAACGTACTGGCCGAGTGAAGCCGGAGTCGTGAAGTAAGCCTTGCCGCGAACCATCTCGGTCACCTTCCTGATGAATCCCACGAGAGCGAAATCTCTCGCCAACATGAAAGTATTGATGATAACGCCTGAGCGACGACAGGAAACGACTTCTTTCAAGGTCTGATCCAGGATGAGGGGATCGAGCCCGAAAGGATTCTTGTAAATCCGGCCATCTTCGAGCGTGAGTGCCGACGGTTTCCCGTCGGTGATCATGATGATCTGGCGCATGTCCTTTCGTTCACGGGCAAGAATGCGCTGGGCGAGACGAAGTCCCTCACACGTATTCGTGTAGAAAGGGCCCACTCGAACACCAGCCATCTGCGATAGAGGCACTTGCTCCGCACTGTCGTGAAAAAGAACCAGGTGAAGTGTGTCGCCGGGAAACTGCGTCCGGATGAGGTGGGCCAGAGCCAAAGTGACTTTCTTGGCCGGAGTAAAACGATCTTCACCGTAAAGAATCATGCTGTGGCTGCAGTCGAGCATGAGTACGGTGGCGCAGGAGCTCCGGTATTCGGCCTGGTGTACGTGGAGGTCGGAGGGCTCGAGGTTCAACGGAACTCCCAGACCGTCGCGCTGAACGGCGGAAAGCAGCGTGCGTGAAACGTCGAGATTCAGTGTGTCTCCGAAAACGTAAGGCTTCGAGCTGCCCGTAACTTCAACTCCCGTCGCCAGTTCTTTGGTCTCGTGCCGGCCGAAACTCGACTTGCCGAGGCCCCCAAGGAGATCCTTCAACGTCTTGAAACCCAAAAAGTCGATCGTTTTGTCCGTGACCTCGAACCGGACATCGCTCCGGTCGTCCCCTCCATTCGAATCGTCCATCCGCTCCAGCCGCCGTCGCCTCCGGGTCGGGCGGCGTGATACGGATATAGCCGTCATCCTGCATCCGCTCGATGATTCGATTCAGCAACTCCGACAACTCGGACCGATCGATGCTTTCCGCCCCAGAAAGAAGCTTGTCGATGGTCTCTTGACTGAGCTTGCCTTGCTCCATCAAGGCGTCGAGAATGGCTTGTTGAAGCTCGCTCAAAGTGTGCTCGCCGAGGGAATTGAAGCTGAACATATCTTGAAAGCCGCTTTGCAGCAGGTAGTCGGATAGCTCGCGGATCAGATCTTCCAGATCGAGATCCTCCGAGCTCATCCGGGCGGTAACGGGAGTATTTGGTGACGGGCACGTAACACTCCTCAGTTCAAGCGACTCTTGGCGGGATCCGCCGGCTCGAAGCCAATCTCGGATCGCTGCTTCTCGCTTCGGTAAAAACCCCGTTCTTGGCTTCGGTTGATCCGTTTCATTCCGGCGAGTCCCTCCAAGATGAACTCCGCCGCCGAGACCACCGAGGCCGCTCCGGAATCCTCATCGAGACCGAGTACCGAGATCTGATCCACCAAACCGGGAACCTTGCTCAGATTCCCGAGTGCCTCGGCGTCGCTCGTGGTATCCGGAAGTTTGACATATCCCCCCTTCTCGAACCATTCCACGACGGACTGAAAATCGACGCCGCTATAATATTTCTGGAAGGTCTGTCGTACCGCAGAGCGGATCAACTTTCTGCGCGATGACATCGGCACCTTTCAATTCCCCTTCGTACTCCAGTTCCAATTTGCCGGTAATAGCGGGAAGGGAAGCGTAGATATCCGTCACCCGAGGCAGGACGGCCCCGCCGCCGTTTCCCAGGGCGCGACGCTCGGCATTGGAGACGACGTTCTCGAGAACCGTGATGGGTAGTCTTTGACTCACACCGGAACGTTTGTCGACTCGACGATCCCCTCGGGCCTGGACGGCGATCTCCTCGACAATCTCACGAATGTAGTAGGGCACCTGGGCCGGCTTTCCGTTGCGATCGAGCCAAGCCTCCTGGCGCGTGATGGCCACACCTTGTTCCAAAGTCGTGGGGTAGTGGGTACGAATCTCCGAGCCGATGCGATCCTTGAGCGGTGTGATGATCTTTACCACGGGCGGTATAATCTTCCGGATTGGCGGTGAAGACCATCAATACATCAAGCGGTAGTCGAACCGGATACCCCTTGATTTGAACGTCTCCCTCTTGAAGGATATTGAACAAACCCACTTGAATCTTGCCCGCCAGATCCGGGAGCTCATTGATGGCAAAGATGCCGCGATGCGCCCGAGGCAATAAGCCGTAATGAATCGTCAACTCATCCGACAGATCGAGTCCGCTCTTGGCGGCTCGAATCGGATCGAGGTCGCCGATGATATCGGCGATGGTCACATCGGGCGTCGCCAGTTTCTCGACGTAGCGTTCTTCACGGGAGAGCCAACGGACGGGAGTCTCGTCTCCGAGCTCGGCCAGTTTCATTCGGCAGGCGCGACAAAGCGGCGATATAGGGACTGTCGTGAATCTCGCAACCTTCCACCACCGGGATCTCATCATCCAGAAGACTCGTCAAACCACGGAGGATCCGGCTCTTCGCTTGTCCGCGCAGTCCGAGCAATATGAAATGGTGCCGGGATAACAACGCATTGACGAGAGGTGGAACGACCGAGTCCGAGTAGCCGATGATTCCCGGGAAAAGCTCATCGCCGGTTTCAAGCTTACGGATTAGATTTTCCCGGACCTCCTCCCGGACTCCTCGACCGGCGAGACGTTCTCGAGAGAAAGGACTAGACTTCAATGCTCCAAGAGTATTCGGCTTGCTCATGATTGGACACCCGCAAGGAGAGTTGGCCCCCCACATATGTATCAAAGTAGATTGGACGAGCGCCTTGGCTGCGGCACTCGGAAAACCCGCCAATAACCGATTATAGATAGAGGTGGGGAAAGTCGCCAATAATTCGGAATCAAGGCCGTTCCGGCAACTCTGGTTGGGCCTCGCCCTTGAGCCAGCCGGACGGCAGAGGATCGGGTGAAAAACGGATCCGGTCGCGATCGAAGAGCCGGAGCGGCACCAGGGCGGACCGACCCCAACCGGATCGACCACTTTCGTCCCGCAAATCCCTACCTAGAGCTACATCCGTCCATTGCCCTTGGTAAAGCATCTGTAGAGTATTACCGTCCAGCCCAGCAAAAGGTCGGTCGGGAATCCGTCGATGACCTTTACCTTCTGCTCACGGAGCTCGGTGAGCTCGAGCGGACTCAACACCGTCTGCCGAACCGAATCTTCAAGAAGCACGATGCCGGCACCGGAAGCCACCCGTTCATAGGCTCTTTGGTCGTAAAGGGTGAGCTCGCCTTGTCCCTCATCCAGACGAAAAAGTCGGCTGCCGTTCCATTGCTCCTCAGACTTGACCCAACCCTGGTAGTCGCTTTGTTCCTGGAGAATGACGAGCACTTTGTCTCCCGCGGGACGCGGGTCGAGGCCGAGCGGCAAAAACTGGTACGAGCCCGGTCCAGTGCCGCTCAAGCGAGAGGCGATACCGGTAAACGCGAAATAAAGTGCTCCGGCTTCATCCGGATCGATGGTCCGCCCCGAATCGATGAGTGCAACGAAGGACTCGACCGCCTCATCCGAGCCCAATGCCGCCAGACCGCGCGCGGCTTCCTTCCACAAAGAATCACCGACCCGCACCATCTCCACGAGGGGCACCGCGGCTTCGGAGCGACCCCACTCGACGGCGGCCAACTCAATGGCCGCTCGTTTTGCTTCACTGGGATCGGCTTCTCTCAAAATTGCCAGGACGGCAGTGATGACCTCCGACTCGGTCCGTCCCGCCGCCCACTCGACGGCCTTGATTCGTAGGGGATCGTCTGGATTTGCCAACACGCTCCGAAGAAGCCGCGCCGGTCCGTGAAGGGCCACCGCCTCGAGAGCCGCTTCCCTCAACACGAGCGAGCTCCTCTCGGGATTCGAGCACGCCCGCCAGTCGTGATTCCACATCGGCGTCCGGAAGAAAATTTGCGACGAAGGGAAGATAAATCCGCGGCAACGGCCGGATCGGTATCGCGAGTCTTCTCGAGATAAAAAGTCTTTAGCTCGACCCGACGACGGATCTGCTCAGCGGGAATATCCGGCGCGAGCGCGATTCGCACCTCGGCACTCGGATGATGCTCGAACCAAGCCAAGAGAGGATTCGGCGTCTCGGAGAAAAGCGCGGCAAGGGTAGCGACTTTTATCCCGAGCGCCGGGTCCGAAGAAACATCGTTCATGACGACCGACATCGGACGGCTCGCCGAAAGCTCCGGGGCACCGGAAGCGAAATAGTGAGCCACCGCCAGGTAGGGCCGGAGGGCGTCGTTGTCGGATTCTCGAAACGCCGTTTCGAGGGGCGCGAGCGCGACATCACCCAGTCCGATCAAGGCTCTCGTAATGGCGACGTTGGCTTCCTCAGCTTCGGCCGCTACTGGATGAAAAGCCCGGACCAGAAGCGGCGCTGACTTCGAGACTCTTCTCTCCGCCAGGAATCGAAGGAGATTGAGTCGAGCACTGGCCATATGACCGAAAGGGATCTTCTTCGAGCTCGCGGGATCGGGTTTGTTCGATCGTTTCCGCCAGGCTCAATAAGGGCACAGGATCGATCGGAAGTCGAAGCGAATCGGCCAATCGCGAAACGGACGATATCTTGCGATCCAGTAGTTTCGCATTGGAAAGGTCTTGGCGACCCACAAGGGAAAGGATCTCATCGCCGGTGATGGACCCGATTTTTCGGAGCGCATACTCCGCCTCGAGGGGCGCATCCGGAAACCGCAACCTGAGCAGCAGCGCTTCCACCGATTCCGGATCGCCGATCCAGCCGATGATGACGGCGCTCATCCTCTGGATCACTTCCTCATCGTGCCACAGGCCGCGATAGAGAACCGGCAAAGCGTACTCACCCATGAGAGCCACTTGTCGGGCCGCATAAAACGAGGTCTCCGGATCCCGTGTGGCGGTCATCAGGTGTCGAAGCGCCTCCCCGGCCTGACCTTGTCTCCACAGCTCCATCCCCTGATGGTAGTACCAGGTGGGAGATTCTTGGCTCTCTTGGCCGGAGGCTGAGGAACCCGGCAAGATGATAGATCCCAGCAGAAGAAACAAACCGCCAAGCCGAATAAAACTGTTAGACATTTCTCCTCGCACCGGCGAATTATACGCGGGATTCACTATCGACGATCAACCGACAGGTTGATCTATATATATGCTCACCGGAAAAAGAGGATGATGAAAATGATTCGAAGCCTGTTTTTCATCCTGATCCTTTTCGCACTGGCCTTGGGAGTCTTCTATTTCTATCAAGGCGGGGAACTGCCGGTCATCGGCGAGTCGCTGGGCGACGTAAAGATAAGTACTTCGGTCAAGGCCGCCCTGGCGCTTCATCAAGATCTTTCGGGACGGCCGGTCTCGGTTCGCACCCATGACGCGGTCGTGACTCTGAGCGGTCGAGTCGGGTCGGATGAGGAAAAGGCCGCCGCGGAAGAAGTGGCGGAAAGTGTGGAAGGCGTACGCCGCGTTGACAACCTGATCGCCGTAACGCCGGAGCTCGGTTCGCAACAAACTCGGTCCGATCGAAGCCTTGGACAAAAACTCGATGACACGGCTTTGGCCGCCAAGGTCAAAGGTGCCTTCGCGCTACACCGGGATCTCCGCCATCTCGACATTCGGGTCGAGGCCCGCGAAGGTAAGGTTTTCCTCGAAGGGCGCGTCGACACGCCCGCTCAAGCGGAGACAGCCCGCACCCGGGCCCTCACCGTCGAGGGCGTTCAGGATGTCGAAAACCGCTTGGCGGTTATGGGTGAAGCGGAGGCAGGAGGAGACCTGGGACACGAATCGAGACCGTCTTCGCCGAAAACGATAATCTCGCACCCTACCGCCTCCGAGCTTATGCGCGTAACGACAGCCTGGTCCTCGAAGGCGAGGTCGCCACAGGAGCCGAGAGGGAGCTTGCCCAGCTTCTCGCGGAACGTGCCGCCGGAGGGCGGGAAATCCGCAACGAAATCCGAGTAAGAAATTAACGCAAAGCTGAATCCTGCAAAACGACGGCCATAGAATGGCAGAGCAAGCCGTCTTCAATCTTCCATTCTCGAGTTCTGGAGTTCTCGAGTCCTTCGAGTTCTCTAAGTCCTACCGCGAGCTACGGGTCGAGTCTCTCAAGTCCTCGGCCAGGATGATCCCTTTGTCCGCCAACACGGACGCCCTCCGATAGTCCCCCTCGTCGAGCGCCTGCTTGGCCTGGCTCACGAATGCACGGGCGTTTGCCGCCTGCTTTTGCTGCTCCGTCGTCAGGGGCCTTCGGCGCAGTGAAGAAAGAATATCCTCGGTTCGCGCAAGCTTTTCCAGAATGGGACGTGCTTCCGGGCTGTCGGTGCTCGAGGTCAGACGTCGGCTCGGGAGGATCCGGCGGCGGTTCAGGCTCGGGCGGAGGTTCAGGCTTGGGTGCCCGGACCCTTCTCGGGGGTGGTTTCTTCTCCTCCGGCGGTGGCGGCTCCTCCTCCGGCTCCGGGGCGATTTCAGACGATTCGGGCTCGGTGTCCGGTAGTCTCTGGTGGAGGCTCTTCCAGCGGAGGCTCTGTAGATACTGCGGGAGGACGATTAAACTCGGCCTTGGCCTTTTTGCCGCAACCGCCGAGCGGGAAGAGCAGCAACAGCACGAGCATCGACACGGCTCCACTCACTCGAATCCAAACCATCGACCGTGTCAAATCTCCACCTCCGGTAGCATGATTGTAAACCGAGTACCCCTCCCAGGAGTAGAGTCAACTCCGATTTCACCATCATGTAGCTGGATGATGCGGTAAACCAAAGAAAGCCCGATCCCGCTGCCCTCTTTCCTTGGTCGTGTAATAAAGGTCGAAGATCTTGGGAAGCTCTTCCTGTGGAATACCTACGCCGCTGTCCTCGATATCGATCTGAATCCGACTCTCGTCGGATCGGCGGGCGACGACTCGGAGCGTTCCACCACCGGGCATGGCTTCTCTCGCGTTGAGCATCAAATTCAGAAAGGCCTGCTGGAGAAGCTCTCTGTCCCCGTAGACGGGAGGAAGGTCGGAGGGGAACTCGGTCACCACCCGAATTCCATTCTTTTCGGCCTCTCCGGATACGAGCTGCAAAACTTCCCTCAAAAACTCTTCAAGGGGCATGGAATCGAGCTGTAGCTCCTCGGGACGAGTGAACTTCAAAAATCCTTGAATCACTCGATCCAACCGGCGGATCTGCTCATCCAGCACGTCCAGATAGCCACCGGCTTCGGGCGTGCTCTCGAGTCATCTTCTGCCGGAGAAGAGCAACGTGGATCACCATGGCGTTGAGAGGATTCTTGATCTCGTGGGCTACACCGGAAGTCAGCCGTCCCAAGAGCGGAGAGCTTTTGGGAGTAAGAAAGATGCGAGCCGAGCTTGCGAGAGCTGTTCCATGTCCCGCGCGCTCACGAGAACCCCGTAGACATCGTCGTCTCTCTCGAACATTTGTGCCGTCAAGGAATAGACGACATGCCGCTCCTGAATCTCCAGAGGAACGCTGCGCGGCCCCACGGCTTCCCCGTCGACCAGCGCTTCTCTGACCAAAGCGACGAAAGGGTGCTCCGGTCCGACCACCTCATCGAGACTCTTCCCTGAGCTCGGCACGGGAGAGCCCAAGAAGCCGGCCGGCGGAATCGTTCAAGGTCAGGATCCCTTGTCGCTGCCGATGACCATGACCGCATCGGTCAGCCCCCCCATCATGGTCTCCATCCATGACGAACCGCTCTCGCGAAGCTCTGCGGTCCTCCGCGAGTCGTCTGGCTCATGGAGCTGAAGAACTCCGTAATACGACCGACATCCGCTTCGTTGCGAAGCTTCAGAGGGGCTCTCCTCTGTCCGGTGTCGATACGTTCCAACTCGCGTCTCAACATCTCGATGGGTGCCAGAAGTCTGTTCGCAAGATAAAAGGAAGCGAGAAAGGAGATCAAAACGACACCCGCCGCAAGGACGGCATTGGTGGTGATCGCACCGGAAAGCTGCTCTTTCAGAAGAAGCGTGGACATCGCCACCCGAACCGCACCGAAAGGCTCTATCGTCCATGGCGAAGGGCAGCTCGTACTCGAGCGCTCGATGTCCACTGACCGAGTGCCCAGAGCTGGGAGAGACCATTCCGGGCCGCGAAATCCGTTACGGATTCCGCCGGACTGAGCTTCATCCCTTCTTGGCCGGGATCGCTATGGACGATGGAAACGCCCATCGGTGTCGGTGATGGCCAGATAAAGAATGGTCGGCGAGTATCCGACCACGGCTTCGGTGAAGGCCCGCAGCGAAGCGTCCGCGGCGAGCGCCTCACGAAGATCCCCCTCCGTTTGGCTCCGAATCACGCGACTTGCCTGGTGGTAGAAAGTGGAAGCGAGAAGCTCCAACCGACTCCTGGACTCGGAAACAGAAAACCGCGTCAGCGACACGGCGTTCATGAGGCTGGTCACGAGCGCCACGGCCCCGGCAACCAGAGTCAACGTAACGATTTGTTTCCCGCGGAAACCCAATTCGTCCGTTACCTCGGTGTGCGCTCGAACAAGGATACAGAATACAGAATTCAGAAGTAACCGGAAAGACGGCTCGATCAATCGTCTTCTGTCTTCTTTTTGTACTTCTTCAGCTTGTTATGGAGCGTCTTCAAACTGATCCCCAAGATTTCCGCCGCCCGGGTTTTGTTGTGCCCCGTGACTCGAGCGTTTTGAGAATCAAATCGCGCTCGGCCTGTTCGACCGTTGTTCCTACGGGAATGGACACTTCCCCCGAGGATCCCGAAACGACCGAGGGTCGTGACGGGCTCATGATCGAGGGCGGTAGCTCTTCCAGCGCCGATGAGCGGGCGCGAACAGATGATCACGGCGCGTTCGATGACATTCCGTAGCTCACGAACGTTGCCGGGCCAATGAAAGACCGGCCAGCACGTGAAGCGCCTTGCGATCTGCACCTTGCGATCGATTTGTTGTTGGCTTTGGCGAACTCGCTGACGAAATGCTCGACCAGGAAGGGAATATCGTCAATCCGTTCCCGGAGGGGAGGCAACTCCAGGGTGAATACATTCAAGCGGTAATAAAGATCCTGACGGAGCTTACCGTCTCTTCAGCGAGGTTTCCGGATCCCGGTTCGTGGCGGCCAGCACCCGGACATCCACGTGGATCTCCTCGTGCCCTCCCAGTCGCCGAAAACTGCGCTCTTCGAGCACACGCAGCAGTTTCACTTGTGTCGCGGCGGCCATTTCCGCCACTTCGTCCAAAAAAAGCGTGCCCGTGTTCCGCGAGCTCGAAACAACCTCGACGACGATCCTCGGCACCCGTGTAAGCACCCTTCTCGTGTCCGAAGATCTCACTTTCGAGCAAGGACTCCGGAATGGCGGCACAGTTGATGGCACTGAAAGGACCTTTTGACCGAGGAGACACGTCGTGAAGCGTTCGGGCCACCAGCTCTTTACCTGTTCCCGATTCCCCGACAATGAGAACCGACGCCGACGATGGGCCCGGCTTGCTTCATCATTTGGTAGAGACGGCGCATGGGGGCACTTTTTCCCACCATGCGCCCGAATCGGCCCACTCTTCTCGAGATCGTCTCTCATAACGCTCGAGCTCCTCCCAAGAAGCTGGATCGAGCGGTAGCCCTTTCGAGCAGCGCCTGAAGCTGCCGCGTATCCACGGGTTTGGCAAGGTAGTCGAAAGCACCCTGTTTCATGGCCTCCACGGCGCTCGCAATGCTTCCCTTGGCGGTCAACATGACAAAAGCCATGTGCCCGAGACTTCCCGAAAGCGCACGCAGCAGCTCCATCCCGTCCATGCGAGGCATCACCAGATCGGCGAGAACGACCTGCGGGCGAAAGCTGGCGACTTTCTCGAGTCCTTCGGCACCGTCAGCGGCTGCCTCGGTCTCGTAGCCCCAACTCGCTACGAGCTCCGACAAGCCCGCGGCGCGAACCGGTCTCGTCATCCACGATGAGAACACGCTGTTTGTTCATGAATTATTAACCGTATATTGCCTCATTCCAGTGAGCCACGAAAACGCGAAATGGTGAACGACTTCCGAGCCCCCGCCCCAGCCCGTGCCCGATAGGACACAAAGACAAAGCGGGCAATAATTTCGACTGAGAACTTTCGGGCTCTGGCTCGGTAACGGGCAAGGGGCTCTGGCGTTTACGAATCTCACTTTCGACGGATCTTGATATTCAGTTTGATGTTCAGCTCCATCTCTTCCTGGTTCGGGTCAATCGTGAGACGGAGGGGCACGACGACGTCTTGGGGTTGCGTCGTTTCGGCCCTCGTGTCGATCTCGAACACGTTAGGCGATGTGGACTCCTCCCGTGGCGGCGGCGTGAACGGCGGTTCCTCCGCCGGAATCTCAACGGGTGTCTCAGAGGATGGCCTTGACGCTGCAACATCGAGCGCCACTTCGAGATCGTCTGCGATCCGAGTGCGCGACAGTTCGTCCAACAGAGGATTCGATGGGGCAGCGGGACTCGGTCGAGTTACTTGTGTCTGTTGGTCGGTCTGAGAGATCGCTTCGAGGCGATCTCCCAAGTTGAGCACGTCGGCCTGCAGATCCGGCGTCGATTCCGAAGGATCGGCGAAAAAAGGGCTATCGGCACTTGGATTGAATGCGCGATCCGATTCGGCTCCAATATCGAGCCCCAACGCTTCTTCCAATACTCCGGGCAGGGCCGACACTTCGGAGCCGGCGGCCGATTCTTCCTCGAAGTTCACATCGTCGGAAGATTCCTCAGCGCTCCCTTGATCCTCGACTCGAAGCGCCTCGTCGAGAATCCCCTCGAGATTCAGGTTTTCGAACTCCGATGGATCTTGATCATTGTTCCCAGGAGGTGTCACGTCGGGCTCCACATCTAAACCAGGCAAGGCGTCCGCCGGGTTCGCGATCTCGGCAAGAGGCGAATCGTCCACCGGGCCATCTGTTTCAAGCGGATTGGATTCCGCCCCCGACTCCCATCCGGCTGCAGCCACGAAATCAGAGACCGGGTCGTTTGCAGCAGAAATCGCTTGAGCGCTGGTATAAGGATCCGTTTTTTCTTTAGACCACAGGTTCAAACCGGATGCGGCATGAACTTCTTCCGGTTCTACCTTCTCTATGTTCTCTACCTTTTCTTCCTTCTTCTCTTCCTCGCGCGAAGGTTTCGGAGCTCCACGTCTTTGAGCCGCGCCGTATTTGTCCGTTACGGACTTCAACACCAAAGTGCTGATGGCTCGGAGAGTGTCTTCGACGCCGATACCATCTACGGCCACCGCCGGATAGAAAGGCACGTTGAGCAAATTGACCTTCTCGTTGAGCTCCTCGATGGGCAGAGCATCTTCCAGATCCCGTTTGTTGAACTGGATAACCAGGGGCATTTTCTTCGAGCTCTAGATCATGGGCTGCGAGGTTCTCGCGTAAGTTCTCGAAGCTCTCCAGGTTGGCTTCGATCATATTGGGCTGCGAGTCGGCCACGAAAACCACACCGTCCGCACCCTTGAGCACCATGCGGCGGGTGGCGTTATAAAAGACTTGGCCGGGTACGGTATAAAGCTGGACTCGAGTTTTGATTCCCCTGACGATCCCCGCTTCCACGGGAAGGAAATCGAAGTAAAGCGTGCGGTCCGTCTCCGTCGCAAGGGTGAGAAGTCTCCCCTTGCTCATGATATCGAGCTCTTCGTGAATGTACTTGAGATTCGTGGTCTTCCCGCTCAAACCGGGCCCGTAGTACACGATTTTGGCGGTAAGCTCCTTGAGAGCGTAGTTAAAGAGAACCACAGATTCGACCGTTCGGGAACCAAATTGGGAAAATAGAGTTGTCCAATCTACTCAAATCATTGTACCGGCTTCTCGGCACAACTTCAACTGGCTCTATATCATAGGGGATTCGCGGTTTAAACATCAGAACTCGAGCACCCAAGAACCCAAGGACTCAGAAATGATCCAATCCTGATGGTGACGGCGACTGCCGTCCTCCGGCTCCATTCTGAGTTCTGGGTTCTCGAGTTCTGGGTTCTCGAGTTCTGTCTTGCCAGCCTGGCCTACTCGATGTGTTCGCGATAAACTCGCCCGAGCACAATATGACAGACTTATTAGCACCAGCGGACCGCTCCTCCGAGCTTCGTAAAATCTTGTCGGAGATCGAGGTCGAAACCGAACGTTTTTCAAGTGTTACGGCCATTCGCCACTTTCCCGCTCTGCCCGCCAACACCGCCGATTTTCCGGAGGAGCTGGACGCTCGTCTCGTCGAGGTGCTCGGAAAGCGGGGTATCGATAGACTGTATTCCCATCAACGGGAGGCCTTCGAGAGGGCGAGCGACGGCGACAACGTCGTGGTCGTCACACCCACCGCTTCGGGAAAAACGCTTTGTTACAACCTGCCGGTCCTCGACACCCTATTGCGGGAGCCGGAAGCGCGAGCTCTTTACCTCTTTCCGACCAAGGCTCTTTCGCAGGACCAGCTCGCCGAGCTCATCAGCTTCATCGACGATCTCGGGTCAGATATCCGAACCTTTACTTACGACGGAGACACACCTCAGGATGCCCGGAAGGCCATCCGCTCGCGCGGACACCTCGTTGTCACTAATCCCGACATGCTCCACAAAGGAATCCTTCCTCACCACCCAAAATGGGTGAAGCTCTTTGAAAACCTCCGCTACATCGTCATTGACGAGATACACGCATACCGCGGAGTCTTCGGAAGTCATCTGGCGAACATCATTCGACGGCTCAACCGCATTTGCCGGTTTTACGGCTCGAGTCCTCAGTTCATCTGTTCTTCCGCAACCATCGCCAACCCGAAGGAGCTGACGGAAAAGCTACTCGATGAACCGGTGCACTTGATCGAGCGGAACGGCGCTCCGAGAGGTGAAAAATACTTCCTTTTCTACAACCCGCCCTTGGTCAACCGGCAACTCGGGATCCGCCGCTCCTATATCAACGAGACGCGCCGCATTGCACTCAATTTTCTCGAGCGGGGCCTTCAGACCATCGTCTTCGCTCTGAGTCGTCTTCACACCGAGGTCCTGGTGACCTACCTCAAAGAGACGTTCGAAAAGGAAGTCACGCAAAAGGACCTCATCCGTGGCTACCGAGGCGGATACTTGCCCAAGAAACGCAGAGAGATCGAGCAAGGGCTTCGAGAAGGAACCGTGCTCGGTGTCGTGTCCACGAATGCGCTCGAGCTCGGCATCGATATCGGGAGCCTGGACGTGGCGGTATTGGCCGGATATCCCGGGACCATCGCCTCCACCTGGCAACAATCCGGCCGAGCCGGCCGTAGGACCGGCGCTTCGATGGCCATCTTGATTGCCAATAGCAGCCCCCTCAATCAGTTCGTCGTGAACCACCCGGACTATTTTTTCTCCGGGTCGCCGGAACACGGCTTAATCAACCCCGACAATTTGTCGGTCCTCCTCGACCACATCAAATGCGCAGCTTTCGAGCTGCCCTTTCGCGATGGTGAGAGCTTCGGAAGCGAGAGCCTGTCCGAGATTCTCTCTTATCTCGAGGAGCATCGACTCCTCCACCACTCCGACGATCGTTGGCACTGGACCAGCGAGTCCTACCCGGCGGATTCGGTGAGTCTGCGTTCCGTGAGCTCGGACAATTTCGTCGTCGTCGATGAGACCACCAAACCGCACGTCGTTGGCGAGGTCGACTACACGAGCGCCTTCTCGACACTCCATGAAAAGGCCATCTATATCGTGGAAGGTCAGCAGTTCTTCGTCGAGCATTTCGACCACACCGAACGGCGCGCCACCGTGCGCCAATGCGAAACCGACTACTTCACCGACGCCATCACATACACCAAGGTCAATATCCTCGATCGATTCGACTCCAACCAGGCGAAAAGCGCCATTCGGTCCCACGGAGAAGTGCACGTCGTTTCCCAAGTGGTGGGCTTCAAGAAGATCAAGTTCTATACGATGGAAAATGTAGGTTCTGGTGAGCTCGACATGCCCGAGCAGGAAATGCACACCACTTCTTACTGGCTCACTGTCCCCCGCGAAATCCTGGCGTCGGTGGGCGCCAACTCCGAACAAAAGCGCGATGGTATCGTGGGGCTCGCGAACACTCTCAAGACCGTGGCGATGCTCTTTTTGATGTGCGATCAATCCGATATTGGCGTCGCGCTCGGGGACAACTCCCAGGGTACGGCATCCGTAGAGAAAGGCTATAAACGGCCGGGCACCAAGTCGAGCGCTGAATCGACGGCGGTCGCCCAGATTGGACCCGACTACGAGCCCAACGTCTTCATTTACGACAACTACCCCGGTGGTATCGGATTCTCTGAACCCTTGTACCGTCTCCACACGAGACTATTGAAGGAAAGTCGCCAGCTCATCGAAAGCTGCCCTTGCTACGAAGGTTGTCCTTCGTGCGTCGGGCCGAGTGGAGAAGTAGGCGGCAAAGGCAAGGAAGTGGCCCTTGCCATTCTCGAGCAAATCGTCGCGGAATCATGAGTGGGCGAGCTCGACCGACGACCCGCAAGAAGCTCGAACGCATGTTCGGCTCCTCCGAAAAGAAGAAGGATTCTTCGTCTAGGCCGTCCGATTCTCCTCCATCCAAAAGTCTCGAGTCACTAAATCGATTGGAACAGGAGGTCCTGGGAGACAAGGCCTCCGAAAATGGGGACCTTTCGCTCAAACAACGCCTCGAACGACTGGTCGAGGTCACGAGCCGAGCTCAATCCAAACGGCTGTCTCGCATAGATGAACAAGCGGAAGAAGACTTCCAAGAATCTTCGGCATCGCTCGATGAGAAGGTCGGCGGCGTCCAAGTTGAAAACGACCATGGCGCACTCTACCTGGTGACCAAAGAATTTCCCCTCGATCACTGGCACGGGAAAATCGGTCTTTCACGCCTCGAGACCGTCTCGACATCCAGTTTCTCGATTCTCGCTCGCGGCGATGACGAGCTTCAGCTCGACTTGACCCGCACCGTTTTTCTGGACACCGAGACAACCGGACTCGCAGGCGGCTCCGGTACCAGCGCATTCTTGGTCGGCATCGGCTACGTAGAGAAGGGGCACTTCATCGTTCGCCAGTTCTTCATGCGTGATTACGCCGAGGAAAAGGCCATGCTCCATGAGCTTGCGAAGCATCTATCCGGTTTCGAGAGCCTCGTCACCTTCAACGGGAAGAGCTTCGATGTACCCTTACTCGAAACCCGATACGTTCTCGCGCGCCTCGACTTCCCGATGTCAGAGGTTCCTCACTTCGATCTCTTGCATCCGGCCCGGAACCTATGGAAGGCGCGACTCGAAAGCTGTCGTCTCGCTGAGCTCGAATACGCCCTTCTCGGCCACGAGCGGGAAGACGATGTGCCGGGTGCACTGATCCCCGGACTCTACTTCGACTTCGTTCGAACTCGAGACGCTTCGAGAATCTTCCGCGTATTCACCCACAACTGCGACGACATTCTCTCGCTGGCGGCCCTCACTGTTCAAGCCTCGGACCTGATCGATGAGACGACGCCCGCAGAACACCCTCTCGACCACTACAGTCTCGGGCGTATCTTCGAAAAGGCCGCACAGCCCGAAAGGTCGATTGAACACTACAACCGCGTCCTCGAAAGCGGCATCAGTGGCCTCGCCCGGCGCCGGACGCTTCATCAATTGGCCCTGCAGCACAAACGGCGTGGTGAGGTCGACGAAGCCGTCGTGTTGTGGAAAGAGCTGGCGGACCAGGAGGGAACCGAGTCCGTCTTGGCGCTCGAAGAACTGGCCATGGTTTGCGAGCATCACGAGAGAAGCTTCGCGCGCGCCTTCGAGTATTGTGAGCAGGCCATCAACATCATCGAGGACGACTACCGACTTCCGCTGGCATTTCGCGAGCGCCGGCGAGAAGCCTTCCGCCACCGGCAACGCCGCCTGGCACGACGGATGGGAAAGTAAAAATAATGATTGTGTTCGTTTCAATCGTGTTCGGCTGGGTCGCCTCGCTTTGCCTTCATGAATACGCCCACGCACGGGTGGCCTATGCGGGCGGAGACCACACCGTCAAAGACAAGGGGTATCTGTCTCTGAACCCTATTCGATACGCCGACCCGGTTTATTCGATCGCGATGCCACTTCTCTTTCTCGTTCTCGGGGGCATCGGCCTACCCGGTGGGGCCGTTTACATAGAAACCTGGCGGCTACGCAGCAAACAATGGACGAGCGCCGTTTCGGCCGCAGGCCCGGCGGCGAACCTCGTCGTTGCTCTCGCGCTTGCACTGATATTCCGGGTCGTACCTCTTCAGGATCGCCAGCTCTCGGCGACCCTGGCGTTTTTGGTCGTTCTCCAAATCACCGCCGTCGTTTTCAATCTTCTACCCATACCACCTCTCGACGGATTTGGAATCATCGCCCCGCTAATGAGCCGGGAGTTTCAGCAAAGAGCACGAGGATTCGCACAGTGGACACTGGTGGGCGTGTTCCTGATTCTCTGGTACGTCGAACCTGTTGGGCAGGCTTTCTGGAGTCTGATCTACTCCATCGCGGGAGTCCTGGGAATTCCCTCCGATCTGGCCTATGAGGGGTTTCAGGCATTCCGGTTTTGGGCAAAACCTTGATTCGTTTCGATAGGCGATATGACGGTTGAAGCTGCTCCGCAACACGGAACGGTCGAAGACATTCTTCGAGAAGTCGCTCGATTACCGGAAACCGGAGAACCACACTTTTACAACTTGTGGGTCCCGGAAAGTTTGACCTACAAAGGAGAAGCGGTCCAGGAGGCGGTGGCGATTGCCATCGTCGGAGAGGCCTTCTCGAAGAAAGGATACTGGAGAAAAAGCTTCGAACCGGCTCCGGGGGGAAAGTTATACCGATATGCACGCCGAGACTGATAATCCGCGGACCGTGAAATACTGCAATCTTCTATCGTTTTCGCTACTCGGTTTGCTCGCCGCAGCGGTCTTGATCTACGCAGGCTGCGGGTCCCAGCACCAAACCATCGACCTTCCACCGAACGGTTTCATTGAGGTAGAAGGCTTGGTCACAGGACCCGGAGACCGTCGAGCATTACTATCGCATCACCTTGCGACCCTACTTCGCTCGGCAGAATCTCGCCGACCGCCTCAGCTTCGGATTCGACGAGCAAGTGCTCAGAAATCGCTCGGTAACATACGACCGTATCCGCGAGGACCTTGGTCGTTGGGACATTCACGATGAGCTTTCGCGAATCACCAGCCCTTCACTCGTCCTCTACGGCGAGGCGACAATCTTCCCAGAAGAAGCGGGCAACCGAATTCACGAGAGATTACCTTATTCAAAGCTCGTTCGGATTCCGGGAGCCGGTCACTTCCCACACATGGAAGCGCCACAGGAGCTCGTCAAGGCTATCCGTAGCTTTCTCCCCTAATAACTTCAAGATAAAACGCAAAGTCGCAGAGACGCGGAGACGCAAAGTGAGATTAGTGTAAAGATCGACCGGACATTTCTTCGCTGCAGATACTGGCGTGCTGACTTCTTCCGGAAAATCTTTCTAACCCGCCGAGGCCTGGAGAATCCTGTGCACCTTGATCGCTCATTCCACGATCCTCTTGGCGTCTTTGCGCCCTGGCGTCTTTGCGTTGAATCTTTGGGAGAAAATGAGGGCTTATAGTCTGGCGAGGGTCTTGATGCGGCGTTCCAGCCGGCTCGCCTTACGATCATCGTCACAGATCACGAGAATCGTATTGTCGCCCGCAATCGTGCCCATCACATCCGCCCATTCCGCTCGGTCGATCCCTTCGGCCACGGCAGAGGCATTGCCCGGACGGGTCTTGACTACAATCAGGTTACGGGCACGAGAAGTGCTTTGAATCAACGCAACCACCGCGGTGAGCGGTTCCCCACCGGCAGGTGTGCCGGCTATGTAACGATATCCACCACGGCCGTCAGGACCTTTTGCGATTCCGAGCGCTTTTAGCTCGCGGGACAAGGTGGACTGCGTCACGTCCACCCCCCGGCGCGATAGCTCTTTCAGGAGATCGTCCTGGGTTCGAAGCGGTTTCGAAGAGATGAGCGTGAGGACGAGCTCTTGGCGACGGCTTCGTTCTGCCATATTACGTTTTGGGGCCCCTAACCCCCGCTGACCGGCGGCAAGAACGCCACTTCATCATCGGCCTTGACGGCATGCCGCAAATCGACCACTTCGTGATTGACCGCAACCTGGACGACGGTCGCGAAGGGTCCGAGTTTCGGATATTCGGAAACGAGCTCATCCAGCAAACCGCCGGTGCTCAGGCCTTCGGCGACGTCACGTTCCATCTCTTCGCATCCCACGATTTCCCGAATGGCGGCGAAGAATCGCAACCGAACTTTCAAAGTCTAGCCGTCTCCACGGCCTCGACCGGCGAGTCAATCCATACCTCACCATCCTCGAAGATTTCCTTCTTCCAGATGGGTACGATTTTCTTCAACCGGTTGATGGCGTACTGGCAGGCGGCGAACGCGTCGTCCCGATGAGGTGCCGCCACGACGACGAGAACGCTAGTTTCGCCGACATTGAGGCGCCCCACCCGATGCTGGAGGGCCACGCCGGTAATTCCCCAGGTGCTTTGAATTTCGGTCTCGATGCGCTCCATCATCTTGAGCGCCATTTCGGGGTAGGCTTCGTACTCGAGGAACAACACCTTCTTACCTTGATTTTGTCCCCGGACGATACCGGCAAAGGTCGCGACAGCGCCATCCTTCTCAGTCGACACTTTCCGGACCAGCTTTTGCGAATCCAGGATGTCATGAACGATTTCGTGCATGCAGATCTACCCTCTCGCGGGAGCCCGAGGAGTTTAAAATCGACCCTATATTAGCACAAATGGTCACAGCGCGATCGTGGCATCGCGAGGGGGTCGAGGCGAGATCCGAGATCGTGGTCTTCACGATGGAGCCATCCGATGGGCAAGGATCCATCAAAACGGGGACTTGCTGTGCGGCAAAGAAACCGGGACCGAAGGCAACAAAGAGACAGACAAAGACCCCTGCCATAACTAAGTGTCGTCGAGCCATCTTCAGCTCCAATCTGGGAACCTTATGCTCCATTTATATCAGAGCTCATGAGTGTTTATCAAACGGCCGGGGACCGAGAAACATAACGCCAATCTGTTGATTCGAATGGATTTATCCAGCTTGACGCCTCCGCATATATCCGTTATCCTGTTTTTATCCCGAATCACTCCAACCCAATTGCTTCGGGATAAAAGTCTCGGTCTATCTGTATGGCGAATCCCAAAATCGAGCATTTTGCGCGTCAAGACCGGGAAAAGGTCCGCGAAATCAAGGAGGCTTCATCGTCTCCCAGTTGGCTACATCGGGTCTCTTTCGAAAAGGGCCTCGAGCCCGTCTTCGTCTTCGACCCGAGCAACCGCGCCATTCTCGACGCCAACAGTAGCGCAGAGGAGTTGACCGGGTACACGCGAGAGGAGCTGCTCGATCTCCGCCTCGAAGACCTGCATCCGAGGGGGCAGCGGGACAGCGTCGTCCAGTATTTCCAGAAGATTCTGGACCACGGTAACTATATCTACGATGACCTTACCGCTCGAGACGAAAGACCAAGGCAACCTCCCCGTTGAGGTCAAGGCGGGAGTGCTCAGCTCGGGCGGAGCAATCGTGGTCGAGGCCCTTTTCCGAGATATCAGCAAAGAGAGGCTTCTCCAACAAGAGGTCCTCTTTCAAAACCTGAAGCTTTCCGCTCTCAACTCCTTATCCTCGGCAATCAGCAAATCCTTCGAGTTGAGGGAGATTCTCGCCAACTCGCTTCGTGCCATCATGGAAGCGAGCGGAAGCACCTACGGCGAGATGCTCATATACAGGGAGGAGAAGCGATACCTTCGAGCTCGTGAGCCACCGCGGCGAAAATCTGGAGCCCATGGAGATGGAGCTCACACTCGATGCTTGCCCATTGGCATCTCAGGCACGGGAAAGAGGCAAACCGGTTTTGCTCGAGTCGCTGGAGGACGACCCGCGCCTGGCCCAAATTCTCTCCGGCAAAGAGGAGCCCGCCGCGGTCGCCGGGATTCCCCTGCGCTCGAAAAACCGTGTCCTCGGCATCATGCATCTTGTCATCAGCAACAACCAGCTTTTCCCCACGTTCGATTTCGACTTGTTCACGTCCATCGGCAATCAGATCGGGATGGCGGCGGAAAACTCTCTGCTCTTCCACCACACCGCGGAGCAGGCGAAACAGCTTACGGTCCTCTACAACATCTCCCGCACGATCAGCAGCAGTCTCCAAATCGAAGAAATCTTCGACTCCTTCGCTCACGAGACGCGGAAACTGATCCCTTTCGACCGGCTTTCGGTCGCTTCCCTCGAGGAGTCGGGCGGCTATCTGCGTATCGTGGCCTCCGGTTCCCGAACGGATTCCGGTTGGGGCATGGAGTCGATCATCCCGCTGGTGGGCACCGGACCGGGCTGGGTGGTTCTGAACGAAACTCACTTCATACAACAAGACACCCAGGGACAACAGCAGTTCATCGAGGATCAGTTCCTCTACGAAGACGGGATTCGTTCCTACATCCTCTTGCCCTTGGAGGCTCGACGACGGGTCGTGGGAACTTTTGGACTGGGAAGCAAAAAACAAGCGGCTTTTTCGGAAAGAGATCTTCCCCTTCTGAGCCAGCTCTCGAAACAGATTTCGGTTGCCATCGAGAACATCAAGCTCTACGAGCGAACCCGGGAGACGTCCATCCTCGACGACGTCAGCTCGCTCTTCAACTTCCACTATTTTCACCAGGCTCTCGACCGGGAGCTCAAGCTCGTGGCTCGCCACAAGTCGCGACTCTCCCTCATCTTCATCGACCTCGACCACTTCAAGGCCATCAACGACGCTCACGGACATCTGAGAGGAAGCCAGACGCTGCGGGAGGTGGGTTTTCTCCTGCGTGCCGCGATCCGTGAAACGGACATCGCCTGCCGCTACGGCGGAGACGAGTTCGTGGTGATCCTGCCCGATACCGACGGGGCGTCCGCGAAACGTCTCGGCGAACGGATTCGGAGGATCATCCTCCAACACATCTATCTCAAAGAGGAAGGGATCAACGCGCGACTTGGAGCGAGCATCGGCATCGCCACTTACCCGAACCAGGCTCCCACGAAGGAAGAGCTCATCCACTTGGCCGACGAAGAGATGTACCGAGATAAAGAGGCCAACCGGGGTAAGCCTATCCCCCGCGATTCTTAAAACCTCAAGAAAAAACGCAAAGGCGCTAAGGCGCTAAGACGCCAAGTGCGACAGAAATCCTGTCGGAAGGACTGACTCGACTCCGCAGATCGATTCCTTCTTCTTTGCGGCTTTGCGTCTCTGCGCCTTTGCGTTGAGATTGTGGTTTTAGCGATTTCCGGTGTAGAACGTGAATGCAACTGCTATGTCGGGGAACTCCAACTCGGTGGACTGAACCACAAGGGCTTTTCCGTTCTCGTCCACGATACCGTTATAAAGAATGAGTTGAACTTCCTTTCCCGGATCGAGTGCCTTTCCCGGCAAAACGACGAGTGTTCGGCTCGCCTCCTCGTACTGGATCTGCATTTCGGGAAAGGGATTGCCTAAGCCGTCATCATCCGCGTAGAGGAGATCGACGTTCCGATCGAAGCTCGCGGGATTCATGTCGTTCGAGAACTGGACGCGAAAATCACTCTCGAGAGGGATTCCGCTTTCGCCATCCAGTGGAATCGTAAACGCGACCTCGGGAGGAGGTTCTTTATCGGCGGCGAGCGCCGCGCGGTCGATCTTCACCGGCTCGAGCGCCGGATCGTCCGGCTTGTCGGTGAGCTCGATTCGCTCCGCCTTCACGTACACCATCTCGTCTTGCATCCAGGGGATGCCGGTCACCTTGAGCCACTTGCCCGTATCCCGCCGCATTTTGGGATTGAGCTTGAAATCCTTGCCGCGGGGACGCCGGCCGGTGACCCAGATAGCAGCATCGGCGACTTTGATGACGAAATCCCTGGGTGTCTTCTTAGACTGGATGGAAAGATCGTCGTAGAGATCGTTTCCCCGGAACTTACCGATGACCGAAATCCGAATATCGAGATAAGGCTCCGGGTTCTCGATGAGATCGCGCAGGTCGATGAGCTCGCCAGGCTCGATGTCCAGATCTTCGGGCTCCTCGGCTTCCTTGATCTCCGGCTCCTCGGGAAGCGGCACGTCGTCCACCGGGTTTGCAGCGATAACGCCGATGAAGTAACGGTATTCTTCTCTCTCGAACTCTTGGGTTACGGCGCCGAACTCACGTATTCGGTGGTCGTAGCACTGCACCCCGGCCATGGCAGACTCGTAGCACTGATTAGCCAGATCCCAGAAGATACCTGTGACCTCGACTTCCTGGCCGACGAGGTATCGGAGCTGATCCATGCTGCTTCGGGCCTGCCCGACCCGGACCTCCCGAACCGACATTTTTCCTCGAAGGCGGAAGATGTTCTGCTGTTCGTCAATGGTATTTCCGGAGCGGAGATCTCCTTTGATCATGACGGTTTGTCCGTCGTATCGGGTGGGGGTCATCAATAGGTCCGAGACCGTGATCCTCTCCGGCAAATCGTCTACCTGCCCCCAAGCGGTGCTGGACAAGAGCATTCCGAAAAACACGAGTTTGGCGTAACGTCGCATCGTCTCCCATCCTAGCCACCCCACCTTCGTGAGGTCAAATATTTGCGGCTTCCGAGGCGTTTACATCAAAATGGAGCATGCCTCCCAAATCAAAATCCCCGGGGTCCTTCCGTCCATTCAAGGACCTGGGAAACCTCCTGAGGCTACGGAAGATCAGGCTTTCGCCCGAGACTGACAAACTGGAACCGCCGCCGAAGGTCCCGGAAGTTGATGATTCGCTCTCCGACGAAGAAACGTTCCGCCAAGCCATGGAGGAGGTCCGGCCACTCGGGTGGAGCGAAGCACCGCTCAGGCTCCCCGGACCCATCGAGGTCCCCGAACGTGCCCGCGACGAGTCGGAAGCTCTGGCGCGACTCCGGAAACTGGTGACCGGCCGTGGAGAATTGGACCCGTTCGCGACCGGTGAAGGCGTCGAGGGAGCGTCCTCGGAGCGAGGGCGTTTCCACCTGGGGAAGCTCAAAAAAGGAGACTATTCCGTTCAAGCGCACCTCGATCTGCACGGTCTCGATCTCGAAGAAGCAAAAGCCCGGTTCGAGGCATTTCTCAGAAGGTCCCAGCATCTGGGACATAGTTGCGTACGCATCGTGCACGGAAAGGGAAAGCACTCGGCGGCCGAGCCGGCCGCTCTCAAGACCCACCTCACGCGCTGGCTCGGTTCCCGGAAGATGAGCCGCACCGTGGTCGCCTTCGCCTCGGCGCGTTGGAAAGACGGGGGGAGCGGCGCCGTCTATGTGCTGCTCTACCGCAAGCACCGCCCCCCTCGAGGTTAATATTTCGACCGGATCTGGTTGATCGGAATCTGAACCAGGACCCAAGCCAACAGCACGAAAACCAGCAAACCCGGCACGCCGGAAGGGCTGGCGAGGAACGTAGGGAAACTCACGCCGATCAAAACGAGCGCCGACAGAGCCACCCCCATCAGGGCCTCACCGGCGATGAGTCCCGATGCCAGGAGCGTCCCCGTGTTCTCCGCGCGGTAGCGGTCCTCCTCTTTGACGTCACCGAGCTTCTTCAACCGGTTGTCGAAGAGCCAGCGCATGAGTCCGCCCGCAAATATGGCGAACGTCGTTTGGAGCGGAAGGTACATTCCCACCGCAATGAGCATGGGAGACGGTGCTTTGACCAAAAGCAACATCAAGCAGAAGGCCATCCCGAGGACGATGAGCGGCCAGGCCATCTCACCACCGACAATACCCTTTGCAAGGAGGGCCATGAGGCCCGCCTGTGGCGCTGGGAGCTCTGCGCCACCGAGACCTTGCCCTCCTGCAGCGATGTCTCCCTCGTGCAGAATGATCAGAGGGATGGTCATGAGCAGTGCCGCAAAGACGACGCCGATAATTTCGCCGATTTCCATTTTCCAAGGCGTGCCGCCCAAAATATGCCCGACCTTGAGGTCTTGGATCATGTCGCCCGCGATGCCGCAAGCACAACAGACGACCGCCGCGACACCCAGTACCGCTGCAACTCCTTTCGCGCCGCTGACTCCGATGAGCGTCATCAAGAGCGCCGCCAGCAACAAGGTGGAGAGCGTCAGCCCGGAGATGGGGTTGGATGAGCTTCCGATGACGCCGACCAGGTAGCCGGCCACGGCGGCGAAGAAAAATCCCGCCACCATCATGACGAAGGCCGAGCCCAGAGCGCCGAGAAATGAGCCGCTGTAGTAGTAGTAGAGCAACGTAACGGGGACCGAGAGCACCACAACACCGAAGGCGGTCCAGTTGAAAGGAAGGTCTTTGTCGACACGGCTGGTCGACGAAGTCTCACCGGCACGCGAGGCCTTGACGTCCGATATTGATTTTGCGATCCCTTCGGCGAGGGAGGTCCTCATTCTAAACAGCGTCCAAAAAGCACCGACGATCATGGCGCCGACGGCAATGGGGCGGACCAGGTTGTACCAAATCTGGTTGTAGATGCCGTACCAGTCGCCTCCCGTTTGTTGAATCCGGGCGGCATCGGCGAACTCAGGATTGAAGAAGAGCACCGCCGGAATCATGAACCACCAGGCGAAGACACCGCCCGCGAAGGTGATCGATCCGAGGCGCGGCCCGATGATGTACCCGACACCGATGTAGGCTGGAGAAGCGGCCGGCGTCGAAAGGGGCAAGGCGCCCGGCTGCGCCGCCGACCCGAAAACGACGCCGTTGACCGTTATCTGGCTCTTGAAGGTTCCGTATTGCCAGAAGCTCGTAATGCGCTCGGTGAACAACTGAATGCCTTTACCGTTTTTCAGAAGCTCGATGACGGCACCCAGTCCCATCATGTAGAAAAGATGCTTGGCTCCCGAAGCGCCTTTCTGCCCAGCCTTGTGAATCTCAGCCGCGGCAACCGATTCCGGAAAGGGCAAGGTCTTGTCGTTGACGAGACTACGCCGGAGAAGCACAACAAAGAGCACACCCAACAAGCCGCCAACCAGCATGAGTAGGGTACTCTCAATGTAGTTGAAGCTGTCCCAGATTCCCGCAATGATGAACGCCGGAATGGTGAAGATGGCGCCCGCCACGAGCGCTTCACCGACCGAGGCCGTGGTCCGGGCGATGTTCTCCTCGAGAATACTGCCTTTGAAGACCTTCAGCACAGCCATGGCCACGACGGCGGCTGGAAACGTGGCCGCCACCGTCTGACCGGCTCGCAGGCCGAGATATGCGTTGGCGGCCCCGAGGACGACCGCCATGATCATACCAAGGAGAACAGCTCTTAACGTGAGCTCCGGGGGGGTTTGATCCGGTGGAACGAAGGGTTTGTAATCAAGATTGTCCATATCTAACTCCGCGTGAGTTGGCGCCCAAAATCAGGCACAGGACCAGTAAGAAACCGGTTTCTTCTTATCCCGTTGATCCCACCTGTGTCAAGCATTTGCGGTAAAATCTCATCATGAAACAGTCCCATCAGCTCATCGTGGCCGGGGCGGTGGCTCTCATCGTCTTTTTTTTCACCTGGGAATGGTATTTGTCTCCTCAGGCAAGGGTCGAACGGTTTTTGGCCCGAACGGCCGACGCGGCCGAAGAAATGGACACCGACCGGCTGCTGGCATCTTTTTCGCGCCAATACTCGGATTTCCGCGGTATGGATTTCGACCGAATCTCCGACCTCATCGACCGGGGCTTCGCGCGAGTTGATCGCCTCAACGTCACCCTACAGGCGGTCCGCGCCGAAGTGGAAGGCGACGAGGCGTTGGTCACCTTCGATCTCATGGTGGTGGCAATACGGGGTGAGGAGCGCTATCTAATCATCGGCCGCCCCATGCAGCCCGAGAGCCTCAGAGTGCGCCTCAACAAGGAATCGGGAAACTGGAAAATCGCGGAGGTTGAAAGGGCAGAGAACCAGCCTTAGAAACCTGGAAGAAAAAACGCAAAGTCGCTAAGGCGCCAAGGCGCAAAGAGGCCTGGGAGATTCTCCGAAAGATATGTCTTCTGACATAAATCGCGCTTTGCGTCTCCGCTACTTTGCGTCTTTGCGTTGAGAGTTCCGAATGGTTACAAGTGTCTTTTTGAGCGGCGCGCCGGGCCTTCGCCGAGCCTGAGCTCAACGTCGGCATTGAGGTCCCAGGCTGAAAACTCATTCCTGAGATATTTGAGATAGCCGGCGGCGGCGACCATCGCGGCGTTGTCCGTGGAAAGAGCGACGCTCGGAAACCAAACCGGGACCTCGAGCTTCCGGCCCATTTCACCGAATCGTTCTCGAAGTTGGCTGTTGGCGGCGACTCCCCCGGAGACAAGAACGGCCCGGGCCCGGCAACGCCTGACAGCGCGTTCGGTGTTTCGCCGTACGGACTCCACGACCGCCGCCTGAAAGCCCGCCGCTAAATCGACAATATCGGGACGCCCGAACGGATCGTCGCCCGAGGCGACCGCCTGGATTCCGTGCTCTTTGACGTACCTCAGCACCGCCGTCTTGAGACCGCTGAAACTGAAATCCTCGGAACCATCCGAGATCTTCGCAACGGGGAATCGGACCGCCTTGGGGTTTCCCTTGTCCGCCAGCCGGTCCAGGATAGGACCACCTGGATAGCCCAGCCCCAACAGCTTGGCAACCTTGTCGTAGGCTTCACCGGCGGCGTCGTCCCGCGTCTTTCCGACGAGCTCGTAGCGAGACTCCTCTTTCATCAGAAAAAGACTCGTATGACCGCCTGAGACCACGAGCGACAGCGCCGGATGCTCGATGGGCTCCGGGCACTCCAAATACGCCGCGCGAATGTGGGCTTCGATATGGTCGACGGCCAACAAAGGTATTCCCGCGAGCGTAAGCCACGGCTTTGCCGAAACAAAGGCCGACCAGAAGCGAGCCCACGAGCCCGGGTCCCTGCGTCACCGCCACAGCGTCGATCCGCTCGAGGCCCGAGCCGGCCTCTTTCAACGCCCCATCGACGATGGGCCCGATGTGGGATAAATGCTGGCGGGACGCCAGTTCGGGGACCACCCCTCCGTAAGGGCTGTGAATGGGAATTTGGGAAGCAATCCGATTGGACAAGATGCGGCGGCCGTCTTCCACGACCGCAGCAGAGGTCTCGTCGCAGGAGCTTTCGATACCTAGAATGAGCACTTTCGAAGCCGATGTTCAGGCCGCTTGCTCGCCCGCAAGCCGCCTCATGGATTCGACGTAGGGCGGCCTCGCCACACCGTTCTCGCACACAATGGCGGTCACGTATCGATTGGGCGTTACGTCGAAAGCGGGATTGACCACCTGAATGCCTTCCGGGGCAATTCTCACTCCCTGTACGTGCGTGACTTCCTTGGGATTCCGCTGTTCGATGGGGATCTGGTCCCCGGACGACAAGGTAAGGTCGAACGTGCTCGTAGGAGCCACGGCGTAAAAAGGTATCCCGTGCTCTTTGGCCAAGACGGCCACAGAATAAGTCCCGATCTTATTGGCCACGTCCCCGTTGCCGGCGATCCGATCGGAGCCAACCACCACGACATCGATCTTTCCCTGCGCCATGAGATAGCCTGCCATGTTGTCGGTGTTGAGGGTCACGGGGATTCCGAATTTCGTCAGCTCCCAAGCCGTCAATCGAGCCCCCTGCAGAAACGGCCGCGTCTCGTCGGCGTAGACTTCGACTTTTTTGCCGGCTTCGTGGGCGGCATATATCACACCCAAAGCGGTGCCGTATCCGGCCGTCGCCAATGCGCCGGCATTGCAGTGCGTCAGAATGCGCGCGCCATCGGGGATGAGCTCCGCGCCGTTTTTTCCCATCCGACGGTTGATGTCGATGTCTTCTTCTTGGATGGCGATGGCCTCCCGTTCGAGACCGGTCCAGACGTTTTCCGCACCTTCGGAAACGAGCTCTTCGAACTTCGCCTTCATCCGGTCGATGGCCCAGGTCAGATTGACCGCGGTGGGCCGGGTATTGCGCATGACCTCGCAGACCTCGTCCATCGACTTTCGAACTTCTTGCTCAGACTTGATCCCCGACTGGATCGCCTGCTTCATCCCAAGGGCGATTCCCATAGCCGCCGTGACTCCAATGGCGGGGGCACCGCGGACCACCATGTCGGTAATCCCGAAGGCGACCTCCTCGGGAGTTTTGCAGATCACGTATTCTTCCTTCGCGGGAAGAATCCGTTGATCGATCAAAGCAACTGCGTCACCGTCCCAACGAATCGTGTCGAACAAGATGTAATCTCCTCTAAATAGTCGGCGTTGAAGATAGGCAAAGCCCAAACGGAAATCATACCGATCGCGAGCCCACCCGCGCAAACCCAATTAAATCCTGATGCCGGCGGCAACTTGTCCGCCGTAGCCTTGGCGAAGGCGGAAGCCGCCCACAAATTCATTACGAGTCCTGAGTTCTGAGTTCTCGAGTCCTCTATTTCACTATGAACGGCGCCATCATCGGGCTCGGCGGAACGCCCTTCTTGGACTTCGCCACCATGGTTTCGACTTCCTTCATGAGCTTCACATTGTCCGTCACGATCCCGTCTTTGATGGTGTGCACAATTCCCTTCGTGCGAAACATGTTGCGATCCTTGTCCAGGCGTAGAGCACCGAACGAGTAGAGGAACCTCAGGTTGTAGGCGGGATTTCTGTTGTATTGAATAGGAGTGTTCGATTCATAAATCCTCCCTTGAAATCAGAAATGCCCATCGGGCGGAAGATATCGCTCGAACCATTCGAGCATTCGATTCAACCGTTCTACCAGATTGACCGGCTTCCCGGTTCTGGAAAGGCCGTGATTCTCCCCTTCGAATACCGCTAACTCGACCGGTACGCCATGAATCTTGAGAGCGTAGAACAACTCCTCTGCCTGGCCGACGGGACAGATGTAGTCCTGGTCGCTATGGATAATGAGCGTCGGCGTTTTGATACGATCCGCGAACTGGATGGGAGAAAGGCGTAGGAATCAAGGTTCGACATTTTTCAAGAACCGAAGCACCTCCTCGCCGTAGGCGGGCTGACCCAGCGGCCAGCATTCCGCGTGGTCCGCCCCGGGAACAACGACATGACCTTGGCGGAGGAGGGCGTGAGATAAGAGCCGCTCTCCAACCTCGGGAGACATTCGGGGATCGCACTCCCCGCTCACGACAAGGAACGGTCGGTCACCCAGCGCCGCGACGGCATCGGAGATGGAGACCTTGCACATGTTGACGCCGGTGCGAAGGGAGCCGAGAACGAGAGCAAGCGGAACGAGTGGAAACCGAGGTACGTGGTGACGGATCCGCACGGTATCAGCAACGACGGTGTCGAGTCTTTCGTAGCTCGACTCGGAAATGACCCCAGTAATGGACTTGTTCTCCGCTGTAGCCAGCAGGGCGGTTGCCGCTCCCATGGAAATACCCCAGACCGGGAACTTGTCCCCTCGTCCCTTGCCGGAAAGCATTCCAAGGGCGGCATGGACATCACGCGCCTCGAGCGGTCCCAGTGAGATCCTAGCGGTCTCGCTTTCGCCGTGTCCTCTCTGGTCGTAGATGAAACTCGCATGCCCGTGCTCGTGTAGGAATCGCGCGTGAGGGAGATAAGAGCTTTTGTTGTCGGTATAGCCATGCAGGATGATGACGGGAGGCCCCGGAAGCTCTGGACCGATGAGCCAGCCCGACAAGGTCAGGCCGTCGTGAGAGGAGAATCGAACCCCTTCGAAAGGCAATCCTATATCCCCCGGGGTCTGGCCTGGAGGTTTTCGGGGCGGCTGCGTCAACAGAAGAGCAAAAACAAGGGCCATCCCCCCGACGGTCAGGACGAGGGCCACCGCCAATAGCATCAAAGCCAACAAAATGGCCAACAAAATAGTTCTCCAACAAATACTTGCGAATCATGTAGCGAGGCAATAATATCTCTCCCTTTGAGCTTCAAGAAAATAAGCGGCTGAGTAACGGAGTTCGATAGCGCACGATAGGTTCGTTGATGCAAACGCCTGAAGATATTCTCCCCATCATCGTCTTCGTTCCCTTTGCCGCGGCGGCTCTAGCGATGCTCTTCGGCCGGACCGTGGGACGGCGCATCGGCGTGCTCATGCCGCTCTCGGCGATCCCGTCGTTTTTCGGCAGTCTCTGGCTCTTTGTCCAGGGGAGAGGCCACGAAGAAGTCGTCATTTACTCGGCGAGCTGGGTCGAGGCGCTTCACATCAACTTCCGTTTTCAAGCCGATCCTTGGGGACTCTTTTTTGCCCTACTCGTCTCCGGAATCGGGACCTGCGTGGGCATCTACTCCGTCTCCTATATTCCCAAACTGGACAACGCTCGCCTCGGCCAGTATTACGCCGCGCTTATTGCCTTCATGGCCGCCATGCTGGGAGTTTCCCTGGCGGACGACCTCATTTTGCTCTTCATCTTCTGGGAGATCACGAGCATCACGTCCTTCATCCTCATCGGCTTCTGGTACGAGAAGGACGAAGGCCGCAAGGGTGCCAATACGGCCCTCCAAGTGACGGTCGCCGGTGGGCTGGCGATGATGGTCGGATTCATCCTGGTAGGAACGATCACCGGCACGTTTACTATCAGCGAGCTGGCAGGCAACGAGGCGCTGGCAACCTCCCCCTACATCGGTGTGGCCCTGATCCTCATCTTGGGCGGGACCTTCACGAAAAGCGCCCAGTGGCCGTTTCACTTCTGGTTGCCCAACGCGATGGTGGCGCCGACTCCCGTGTCAACCTACCTTCACTCCGCCACCATGGTCAAAGCAGGCATCTTCCTCATGGGGCGCATGCTGCCGATTTTCAGTGCCGTAGAAACATGGTCGCCCATCTTGACGACTTTCGGCCTGATCACATTTTCCCTCACCGCCTATCAGGCCCTGAAGGAGACGGACCTGAAGGCGATCCTGGCCCGCACGACGCTTTCCACGCTCGGTCTCGTGACCATGCTTTACGGTTTGAAAGCGGCCAATCAAGATGCACTGCAGATTTTCAATCACGCCGCGTACAAGGCGACTTTGTTTCTCGTGGCGGGCATCGTGGAGCATGCGACGCACACGCGCGATATCCGCCAACTCGGCGGACTGCGCAAGGCCATGCCCATCACCTTCATTCTGTGTTGTTTGGGCGCCCTATCCATGTCCGGACTGCCGCCTTTCTTCGGCTTCCTGGCCAAGGAGTCTCTCTACGCGAGCCTTCTAGAAAACGAAGTCCTCCACCACGCCCCATTTGCCATGTGGCTCGTTATCGGGGTTACCGTCGCCAGCAACGCTTTCATTTTCGCCGTGAGCTGGAGGCTCATTATCGGCATTTTCGGGGGCAAGAGCCGCAGCCACCACACCGAACACGCCCATGACGCCGAGCCGGGGCTTTGGATTCCCACGGCCATCATCGCGTCCTTTGCGCTGCTCATGGGACTGGTCGGAGGCTTCGGACATATCACCGAATCCATCGTCAACGGCTTCTCCTCGGATCCCCATGCACATCTGCACGTCGGCCTGATCCCGACCCATATCGGCCCGGTCATCCTGTCCCTCATCACCATCACCCTGGGTATCGGAATCTATCGATGGCGTGACAAGGTCAACCAGATACAAGAAAAGCTCGACGTCTTCCCGTATCATCAGGACCTCTGGGACCGTCTCATCGCAGGAATCACGCACGCCGCCGTCACCTTCAGCACACGCTGGCAAAACGGCTCCTTGCGCTGGTACCTCTCGATGATCTTGGTCTTCGCAGTCGGATTGGGCTCCTACACGCTTTGGAAGGACGCGCTCGGTCTAGACCAGATAGCCATCAATTTCTCCAATATGGAGTGGCATGGGGTGGTCCTGTGCGTACTTCTGGCCGTTGCTGCGGTGATAGTCGTAAAAGCACAAACACGGCTCGAAGCCGCCATCGCGCTCACCGCCAACGGATTTCTCACCGCGCTGCTCTTTGTGACTTACCATTCGCCCGACATCCTGCTGACCCAGATTCTCATTGAGACCGTCTCGACCATCTTCATTTTGCTCATCATCTTCTTCATGCCGGCCTTTCGGCAGGATAAGACCCCGGCGATCCGGAAAGTGGTGAATGTCGCCATCGCCATGGCGGTGGGAGCTTTTATGTTCACCTTGGTGCTGCTCACCACCAGCCCGCAATTCAAGGAGACGGATAACCTGGCCGGTGCGTACCTGGCGAGGGCGCTCGACGAGGCAGGCGGTGCCAACGCGGTCAATGTCATCATCGTCGATTTCCGGGCCATCGACACGACGGGCGAGATCACCGTTCTGGTCATGGTGGGTCTGTGCGTTTTCGCGCTTCTGCGGACCCGGAGGGGAAAGAAGAAGACGACATGAAGACCGAAACGTCACCTGTCCTCCGGACCGTAGCGCGCATGGCGGTACCGCTGACGGTGGTCGTCTCCATCATCATTTTCTTCCAAGGGCACAACATGCCCGGCGGTGGCTTCATCGCCGGGGTTCTCGTGTCAGCGGCGGGGGCCATGTATTTGCTCGCTTTCGGCGCCGACAAGGCGAAACGGATTCGTTGGTGGAAATTCTCCGTTTTCGGGCTTCTCATCGCGCTTACAACGGGAACGGTCCCCTTGTTTCTTGGGCGCCCGTTCATGCAACACTCCATTTGGAATTTTCATCTCCCGGTAATCGGCAACTTCCACCTTCCGACCGCTACTTTTTTCGATCTGGGCGTTTACCTCATCGTTTTCGGAACGCTCATGACGATCTTCGTAGAGCTGGCGCAGGAGAGAGGTAAGAAGTAATGGAGCTCGCCATGGCCGCGGTCATCGGCATTCTCTTCGCCTGTGGCACTTATTTGATTCTGAAGCCCAATCTCATCCGTCTGGTCATGGGATTCGGCATTTACTCGAACGCTGTGAATCTTTTGCTGATCGCCGTCGGCGGGTATTCACGAACGAAGGATGCACCTTTCGTGGAAGAGAGCGACGTCTATTCGTCCCTTGCCGAGAACATGGAAGCGCCCGCCCTCGCCGGCAAATTGATGGATCCCCTTCCCCCGGACATCATCCTAACCGCCATCGTGATTAGTTTCGCCGTGGGCGCACTGCTTTTGACGATTTGCTACCGAGTCTATTTGGACCACGGAACCGATAATCCCGACAAGTTACCGGTGGCAGACTTGGAGGGAATCGTTCCTGGAGACGATGATGAATAGCCTCATCGTTCCTATTCTCGTGCCCTTTTTCACAGCGATGGTGCTGGCGCTCCTGCCGCGGACGGGAACCATCCAGAAGGTGGTGAGCTTCGCCTCGACCTTCAGCCTCACCATCTATGTTTTCTGGTTGATGATCTTCGTCGACACCCAAGGAACACAGGCCGTGGTCATGGGCGGCTGGGCGGCACCCTGGGGCATTCCCTTTGTCGCAGACCGCCTCGCCTGCATCATGCTTTGTCTTTCCATGAGCGTGGGAACCGTCGCCCTGGTCTATACCTTCTCGACGGTGACCGAAAGCCAGCTGAAGCATTTCTTTTACCCCTTCCTTCAGGTGGTCTTACTGGGCGTGAACTGGGCCTTTCTCACGGGTGATCTGTTCAATCTCTTTGTCGCCTACGAGGTGATGCTTCTCGGTTCCTACGGGATGATGATGGTGGGAGCCAGCAAGCCCCAGCTACGGGAGACGCTCAAGTACATCGCCATCAACAGTGTGGGCTCGACCCTGTTCGTAAGCGCCTGCGGTTTCATCTACGCCACCGTGGGCACGTTGAACATGGCCGACTTGACGGCACGTACTGCCGAGTTGAGCGGTTCGCAGGCGAGCATGGTCACGGCCGCCACGATGGTTTTGCTCGTGGTCTTCGCGGTCAAGGCGGCCGCGTTTCCCCTGTTCTTCTGGCTGCCCGACGCCTATCCCATCGTGCCTCCCGGGATGAACGGCTACTATGCGGGTCTGCTGACCAAGGTCGGCGTCTATTCGCTGCTCCGCATGTTCGTCATGGTCTTCAAACAGCCCGGCGCCGAGTTTGCCCTCCAAGTCATCTTGGTTTTGAGCGGCTTCACGATGCTTCTCGGAGTCATGGGCGCCATGTGCCAGTGGGAGATCCGGCGAATTCTGTCCTGGCACATCATCTCCCAGGTGGGCTACATGCTGATGGGCATCGGCATGGTGGGCATCGTCATCGCGGGGGATCCCACGATGACCGAAGCGGTCAAGAGGATGGCCATCGCGGGCACCATCTTCTACATCGTGCACCACATCATCGTGAAGAGCTGTCTCTTCCTCGTCGGCGGCATCGCCGAGCGGGTCACCGGGACACAGAGGCTCAAAGAGATGGGAGGCGCCATTGAGCTCGCGCCCGGAGTGGCGGGGCTTTTTCTTGTGGCGGCCTTTTCTCTCGCGGGTATGCCGCCGTTTTCGGGCTTTTTCGCCAAGTTCGTCTTGATTCGCGCAGGGTTGAGCGGCGGGGCCTACTTCATCGTTTTCATCTCTATCATCACAAGCTTTTTGACGCTGTACTCGATGAGCAAGATCTGGACCTACGCGTTTTGGGGCGAGAGGAAACGGGAAAAGGCCGGTCCCAACTACCGGGCGATGATGATCCCGACCTCGGTGCTCGTCTTGTTCACGATCATCATGGGAACCTGGGCCCAGCCCTTCGTGAGCCTTGGTAACCGCGCTGCCGAGGATCTGATGTACCCCATGCGAGAGGGCGGTTACGTTCCGACGGTCATGAATATCGAAGCGGCCCCACGACACTTGGAGCACGAGACATTAAATAACGGGCATGAGGGGCACGAGGAGCATACGGTGGGAGGAGATCGATGAGGACCGCGTACTTCGCCATCCGTTACATCCTGATCTTCCTCAAAGAGTTAACCATCGCCAACTATCAAGTCGTCAAGCTGGTGCTTGCGCCCAAGCTCAAGATTCGTCCCGGGTTCGTCGCCATTCCCATGGATGCCGATACGGACTTCGAGGTGACCTGTCTCGCGAACTCCATCACCTTGACGCCGGGGACCATCACCGTACATTTGCCCAAGGAGAGACACGTCATCGTCATTCATGCGCTCGACGTCACCGAGGATCCCCAGGCGGTACGTGACTCGGTCAAAAAGTCCCTGGAGGCGAATATTCTCAAATTCACGCGAGTGGGAGGTGGGAATTGAGCGCTTTCCTCATCTGGACCTGCACTATTTGTTTGGTGGCGCTGTTTTTCACTGCGGCGCTGTGTTTGTACCGCATGGTCATCGGCCCCAAAGCGGTCGACCGAGCGGTGGCGCTCGACACGCTGTCAACGGTCTTCATCGGGATCATTTGTGTGATTTCCGTCGAGTGGTTCCTAGAGGGTTACCACGGGGCGGTGGTCTACTATGACGCGGTTTGGATACTAACTCTGGTGGGATTCATCGGATCGGCCGCCATCGCCAAGTATCTCCAGCGAGGACGGGTGTTCTAGTGTCGATCACCGCCGGAGTCTTCATCGCCGCATTGATGATCTTGGGAACTTTTCTCGTCTTCGTCGCAGGCGTCGGTCTGGTACGTTTCCCCGACGTCTTCTGCCGAATGCACGCCGCCGGAAAAGCCGGCACTCTGGGCATCACCTTCATTATTCTTTCCTCAGTGATTTGTTTCGCCGGGACCGATAACAGCATCCTCGTTCGAGGATTGCTCGCCATCTTCTTCCAGTTCTTGACCACTCCGACCGCAACCCACCTGCTCGCCCGCTCGAGTTACATCAAAAACTACCCCCTGTCGGATCGGACGGTGGTGGATGAGCTCGAGGGCATGATTCCGTCGACACCGGACGAAGCCTACGCAGAGGAATAAAGAACTCCAGAACTCGAGAACCCAAAAACTCGAGAATGGGGACATGGAATCTTCAATGAACCTACTTCCGCAACGTGCGCAGCTTTCGAACCTTGCAGATCTGCTCTAAATCCTCGTCTTCGTGAAGCAGTGTTGCGTTCTCATCCAGAACGAGTTGAGCAATGAGGCAATCCACTGAGCTGCGTACGGTTACACACAATAGAAGAAATGCAAAAGCTTTTCGAGAACAAACGCGCAATGGCACCATGGCGCAAAGTGGGTAGGGCTCCGACGATACGAAGACACGCTCTGCGGCTCCGCGGCTCTGCGTTAAGCCTATTTCTTAGCGCGCTTCATTCGAAGTCGGGGGGACGTTGACCACCATTCTCGAGGTATCGAGTCTCTGGACGAGGTTCTGTACCGGAACTTCGAGCACTTTGAGGAAGGGCTTGGGGTAAACGCCAATCCAGATACAAAACACGATAATGGGGATCAGAGTCCAGCGCTCTCGCCAGTTGAGGTCTTTGAGATTCTCATTCTCCGGCTTATCCAGCTTGCCGAACATGGTCCGCTGGTAGAGCCACAGCAGATAGGCGGCACCCAACACGATTCCAAGCACGGCAAAGGCAGCCCAAATCCACCCATAAGGCTCGACGGCAAAGGCGCCCAAAAGGATCAAAAACTCGCCGATGAAACCGTTTAGCATCGGCAACCCCAACGAAGCTAGGGCGACGATCAAGAACATGGCCGCGAAGACCGGCATGACCTTACTCAATCCGCCGTAGTCGGCGATCTCGCGAGAGTGACGTCGCTCGTAGATCAGGCCCACGATCAAGAACAGCCCTCCGGTGGAAAGGCCGTGGTTTATCATCTGTAGGATCCCACCCTGAAGTCCCACCGAATTGAGAGCGAAGATCCCGAGCATGACGAAACCCAGGTGACTCACGGAACTATAGGCAACGAGTTTCTTCCAGTCGGTTTGAGCGAGGGCGACCAAGGCACCATAGATAATCCCGATGATGGCAAAAATAGCCACCCACGACACCGCATCCCGACTTGCTTCCGGCAGCATGGGGAGAGAAAAGCGAACGAAGCCGTAAGTTCCCATTTTCAGCAAGACGCCGGCCAGAATAACGGAGCCTGCCGTGGGCGCTTCGACATGGGCGTCCGGCAACCAGGTATGGAAAGGAAACATGGGGACCTTGATGGCGAAACCGACGAAAAAGGCCAAGAAAACCCAGAATTGAAGGTCGTGCGGGAGACCGACATTCATGAGCTCTAACACGTCAAAGGTGTAAACGCCGGTCTGAGCGTGGTAATTGAAGTAGAGCGCCAAGATACCGAGCAACATCAACACGCTCCCCACGAGCGTGTAAAGGAAAAACTTGATAGCCGCGTAAAGCTTTCGCGGTCCTCCCCAAATCCCGATGAGGAAATACATCGGGACCAGCATGACCTCCCAGAAGACGTAGAAGAGAAGGAAATCGAGCGAGACGAAAACACCGAGCATGCCGGTCTGGAGAAAGAGCATGAAAACGTAGTACTGCTTCACCCGCTCGGTGATCGCGGTCCACGAAGACAGAATCGCGATGAAACCGAGCATCGTGGTCAGGAGAATGAGGAGTAGGCTAATGCCGTCGATGCCGAGAAGATATTGAACCCCGATGGAGGGTATCCAATCGGCCCGCTCCATGAATTGGAACTGAGGCCCGCTCGATTCGAATGCGAACCACAGGGGCAATGACACGACAAACCCGACGAAGGCGAAGATATTCGCCAGCCACTTGATCAGGTTCTCCTGCTGCCGGCGCACGAAGAACAGGATGATGAGTCCACCGACCGCCGGCAGCCAAGCGACCAACGACAGGATGGGAAAGTTAAAAGGATTGTTCTCGAAAACCATCTCTTGTCACCAAGCTCATAACCAAGCGTAGAAAACGGTAACCAGTATGAAGATGCCCACCAGCATCAACAAGGCGTAGTTTTGTACCAATCCGGTCTGGATGCGGCGGAACCCTTTAGAGAAGAAGCCAAACAAAGCGCCGAGCAGATTGACAGCTCCGTCGATCAGATTCATGTCGAATAAATCGGAGACGAGGGCGGAAAGTCGCGTACCCCGTGAAGTACCGTTCACCACCCCGTCCACCACGTTCGCGTCGAACCCAGTTGAGCCCGTCACACGTGTTGAGCGTCCCCTGGACGATGGTGGCGTCATAGAACTCATCCACGTAATACTTGTTGTAGAGCACCCGGTGCACCCCCGACCACTGTTCGGCGAGCCGCTTGGGCGCCTCAGGCCTTTTCATATAGAACCGGTAGGCAAGATAGACCCCGAAAGCGGCCACACTCACGGCAATCAATGTAAAGAGTACCTCGATCGAGAGCGATTGGTGGGCTTCGACGGCCTCCGCGTGGGTTCCCGCCAGAATCGCCGGTTCTAGATAGTGCTCTATCCAGTTACCGGCGCCAAAGAACCAATGGGGTAAACCGACATAGCCCGCAAGAACGGATCCCGCGGCGAGCACGATGAGCGGCCAGGTCATAGCCCCGGGTGACTCGTGAAGGTGCTGTTCCATGGCGTCGCCGCCCCGGAACTTACCGAAAAAGGTCATCAAGACCTGTCGTCCCATGTAAAAGGCGGTCATACCGGCGGCCACGACACCTATCAGCCAAAGGAGCCCGTGCCCGTGGGGGCTGCTCCAGGCTTTCCAGAGAATCTCGTCTTTACTGAAAAAGCCCGCCGTCAGAGGAACACCTGCAATCGCGGCGGTGGCGATCATAAAGGTCCAGCCGGTGCGCGGCATGTATGCGAGCAGTCCGCCCATGTTACGCATATCCTGCATCTCGGTGTAGGGACGATGCCCTCCCGAGGCATGCTCGGCATGCTCCATGGAGTGGATGACGCTGCCGGAGCCCATGAACAGGCAAGCCTTGAAGAAAGCGTGGGTCATCAGGTGGAAAATCGCTGCACCGAAGGCTCCGACGCCGCAAGCGAGAAACATGTAGCCGAGCTGGGACACCGTCGAATAGGCAAGGACCCGCTTGATGTCATTTTGAACGAGACCGATGGATGCGGCAAAAATCGCAGTCACCGCTCCGACCGTGGCGACGACGGTCAAGGCGAGAGGCGCATGCTCGTAGAGAACTCCACAACGGGCGACCATGTAGACGCCCGCCGTCACCATCGTTGCAGCGTGAATCAATGCCGAGACGGGAGTGGGACCTTCCATGGCGTCGGGAAGCCAGACGTAGAGGGGAATCTGGGCCGATTTTCCAGCCGCTCCGATAAAAAGCAGGAGACCGATGGTCGCAAGAAGCCCCAAACCGAGCTCCGGCCCGTGGTAACGTTCCGCAACGGCCTGCATGACCCCGTAGAAATCGAGAGTGCCGAAGCTAACAAAAATCAGCATCATGGCCAGGATGAATCCGGCATCACCGATACGGTTTACGATGAACGCCTTCTTGCCCGCGTCGGCCGCCGATTTGCGCTCGTACCAAAACCCGATGAGCAAGTACGAGGAAAGGCCCACGCCTTCCCAGCCAATGAACATGAGAAGGAAGTTGGCGGCCATCACCAAGTTCAACATGAAGAACATGAAGATGTTCAAGTAAGTGAAATACCGCCAATAGGAGGAATCGTGGCTCATGTAGCCGATGGAGTAGAGGTGGATGAGAAAACCGACACCGGCAACCACCAGGGCCATCACCATCGAGAGTGAATCGAGCCGGTAGGCCCAGGCGATCTCGAACGTCCCCATGCTTCCGTCCGCCAAGGGGACGGCAATCGCCGGAATCCAAGTGAACAACGTTTTGACAGTGACTGTTTCGGCGCTTTCGCGTCCGAAAAATGCCGCAAAAACCAGGAGCAGCGAAAGTCCAACGCTTCCACATGCAATAGCGGTGACGATGTTCTTGCGTAGCCTCTTACCCCAGAGCCCGTTTACCAGGGCGCCGAGTCCGGGAAGAAGAGGTATTAGCCAGAAATATTCACTCAAAGGCCCGCTCTCTTCGAAGGTAGTGGCCGGGGATGAAGCTCACCGAGATCTAGTTCTCCCCGCCAAAAAGGAGGGATTTATAGCATGGCGCGACCGCTGATGTCAAGAACAGCCACAAGGCGCAAATCGTGATTACTCTTTGATTTTTAACGTTTTGCAGACGGCGGGTCACAGGATTCCCTTCACGAACCCCCCGTTGACCTGGACGCAAGTACCCGTCACGTAACTGGCCTGTTCGGAAGAAAGGAAAGCAACAACGGCGGCAAACTCGTTTGGCTCACCCAAACGCCCCATGGGGATCGCGTCTGTCCAACGGCGATAAACGTCCTTTCGGGAAACCTTCTCCTGCTCGGCCATCCTTTCCGCAAGATCCAGGAGTCTCTGAGTACGCGTGAAGCCGGGGCAAACCGTGTTGACGGTGATCCCGTCCGGCGCCAGCTCGTTGGCCATCGACTTGGTGAGCCCAACCACTCCCAAGCGTGAAACATTGGAGAGGATGAGTCCATCGACGGGTTGCTTGACCGAGATCGATGTAATCGCCACGATTCGTCCCCACTTTTGTTTGCGCATGGCCGGGACAACCGCCCGGCAAAGAAAAACGGTGGACATCAAGTTGAGATCGATTCCCTCACGCCACTGGGATATCTCGGTATCTTCGAACCGCGAGGCCGGCGGGCCTCCCGCGTTGGCGATCAGTATGTCGATGCGCGGAAAACGCTCGAGCGCGAGGTCAACGAAACCTCCTACGTCTTCCTCTCGGCTCACATCCACCGGTCGGGCGAAAACGTCTACCCCGGTGGTAGATTGAATCTGCTCGGCTGTCTCTTCGAGAGACTCTCGGCTGCGGGAGCACAAGACCAGATTGGCTCCCTCCGCAGCCAATGTCTCGGCCACGGCCCGGCCCAAGCCACGACTGGAACCTGCGACGAGTGCGGTTTTACCTTTGAGCCCGAGGTCCACGATTAGCTGTACTGTTTATCTTTGCAGTCAACGCAGACCTTGGTCCATGGAACGGCTTTCAACCGCACGGCGGGAATCTCCTCCTCGCAATCTCGGCAAATACCAAAGGTACCGGCCTCGACTCGGCTCAAAGCATCATCGATGGCCCGCAACAATTTGACGTCCGTCTGCTTGAGCTTGATACTTATCTCTTGCTCGTTCGCCGCCGACGACCGGTCGGCGAAATCACCATGACCGTCGGTTCCTGAACCTTCCGGGAGCAAGCCGTTGCGAACGGACTTTTCGATACTTGCCTTCTTTTCGAGAAGAGCTTTTTTGTGTTGTGAGAGTTCGGATTTCTTCATCGTCAACCAACAGTTAACTTCGGTCTTCGAACCAAAGAGCATTGTGAAATAGAAACAATAAATCTAACTCATATTTGTAAGAAAAACAAGCCACTGGATTTCTTGAACGGCTTATCAGGCCCCTGCGGCTGTACCCAAAAAGTGCTGGAGAACCTCACGCCCTTGGGGAGCGACGCGAATAAACTCCATACCGGCCAGATAATCTTCGGGTCGGGTTACCACTCGGACGACTCGAGCCTCGACCACAGCGATCCGCCCATTGACGAACAACTTCATGAAATAGGAGGACCCGGGATTCAGGCTCCATTTCAAGCGGAGAAGTAATCCGCCGCGGCTTATATCGATGACGCTTCCTTCTCTATCACCACCCAAATCGGCAAAAACACGTCCCAATGTGCTGATCCGTGGATGACGCCGCCTGGACTCCGGTGGAAAATCAAATATATCAGGCATTTGGCTCGAAGTTCTCGACTAACCAAACATGTCCCAAGTAAGAATACAGAATTCAGAAGGCAGAATACAGGAGGAGCTACTAAATCCCCTCTACCCTCTCCCCGACGGGGAGAGGCAACTGAATCCGGAAGACGGCGGCGGCTTGTCCGCCGTCCTCTGATTTCCTTCTGAATTCTGTATTCTGTCTTCTGCCTCCTGACTATTCGTGCTCCGTTTTGCCCGCCAAAAGATCGAGCGCGTGAAGTAGGGTCGACTGAACGGCGTCCAGTCCCTGGACTACGGCTCGAGGATTACCGGGCAAAGCCAAGATGAGCGTCTTCCCCGCCGCTCCGGCTCTCGACCGAGACAATATCGCCATAGGCGTGTAGCGAAGCCCGTCGGCTCGTAGGTGTTCGCCGTAGCCCGGTATCTCCCGATCGATGACATCTCCGACCGCCTCCGGCGTCACGTCACGAGGACCAAGTCCCGTCCCCCCCGTGGTGACAATGAGCTCGGCCACACTCGCCTCAATCCAATTATAGAGCTGCTTGGCGATTTGTTCCCTGACGTCCGGCGCCACGGCGCGGGCAATGACATTGAAGCCCATGGCGATGAGCTTATCCTCCGCGGTCGGGCCGGATCGGTCGGTTCGGGCTCCCGCCGCGACGGAGTCGCTGACGGTAAGCACAGCAGCTCGCCGATTCGAGCTCAAGCATGCCTCCTCGCGTTATAATGTAGGTTAGTCTGAAACACTGAGTGAAAGTCTAGCATGAAAAATAAATGGCTTTTCCTGTCGGCGTTGAGCGCCCTAGTCATCTTGAATCCAAGTCCTTCCGGAGCGATTCAGGACTCTTCCCAAGACCGATATCAGTTTCGGGTCACCGTTGACCTGATCTCACTCAACGTCACCGTGGTCGATACACGGAATCGTTTCATTACCGACCTGCTGGAAAGCAACTTCTCCGTTTACGAAGACGGCGTCAAGCAAGAGGTGGCTGTTTTTTCCCAGGAAGACCTTCCCATCCGTATGGTGCTGCTCCTCGACACCAGCGCCAGCATGGAAGAGAAGATGTCCTTCGCGCAAGAAGCGGCGGTCAACTTCGTAGGAACGATGAAAGTAGAGGAGGATCTGACTCAGGTCGTCGAGTTTGGAAGCCGAGCGCGTATCCTCCAGCCCTTTACCGCCGACCGGGACAAACTGGATCGCGCGATTCGCATGACTCAGGCAGGGGGCACAACAAGCCTTTATAACGCGCTCTATATTGCATTGAAGAATCTCGCCCGGCGCCGACAAGACATTCGCCGGCAAGCCATTGTCGTGCTCTCCGATGGTGAGGACACGAGCTCCCTCGTAACGTTCGATCAAGTCATGGAGCTCGCCAAAGACACGGATGTCACGATTTACACGATCTCGCTCAGGCAGAAATCCCGGAGGCGAAGCAAATACTTCTCCGAGGCGGAGCACGTGCTGAAAAAACTGGCCGAGGAAACGGGCGGACAGTGGTTCTTCCCCGACCAGATTCAAGAGCTCGAGTCGGTTTACGAGCGAATCGCGAAAGAGCTCAAAAGCCAATACAACATCGGCTACACGTCAAAGAACACAAAAAGGGACGGGAGTTGGCGACGTGTAGTGGTTCAAACGGACCGGCAGAATCTGGTGGTCCGCACGAAACTCGGTTATTACGCGCCTCGCGGAGACGCGGGGGGACGGTAGGAAGAAGGCAGAATACAGAAGGAAGAAGGCAGAAGGGAATCTGAAGACGGCTCGATGACTCGCCGTCGTCATCCAGATTTAGAAAGAAAAAGCCCGCGGTCGATTCGGATTCGACCGCGGGCTTTCGTTTTACTCGACAGCTTCCGGTCCTAGTTGTAGTTCAAGTTGCCCGACTGGGACTGGGCGAGGGACGCCTGGTTTCTGAGGCTTACCGTCGTCGAGAACGAATTCCGCAAGTGGGTGTCCTCTGCCGCGAAGACACCTTGCGTTGCACCTCGGAGATCGGTTTCCTCCGACCTTCCGGCCACCGTCACCTTGACCCGAGTGATCCAGGTATTGGGGTCGCTGGCCAGTGGAACAGAGGGCGTGTCGAGAAAGTTGTTGGTAGTCCCAATCGCGTACTGAACCTGGAGATTCTCGATGTTGTTCGAAACGGACATCCACTGCTGGGCCGCAGCCGGATCACTCAATTCCCTTCGTTGCAGTAGTGGATTATCTTCCCCTGGGGGCGTCGTGACTCGGTATTGGACCATGCGATACATTCCGACGACCGCGCAGTCGGCACTGACATTCGTATTGTAGCCGGCCGGAAGTTCCAGGCCGGCGTCATACGGCACCACCACAGTTTTCAGGGAATCCCCTTCCACGTACGGTTGACCGGCAACCTGCATCGAAGTGATTCCAACTAATCCGTCTCCGTTGCAATCATTCTGCTCGAGGGCGAGAAGAACCATCCCCGACGCGTAGGCCTGAGTCGGATCCTGCATGCCGGGCTCCATCGTGCTCACTTCGAGCTCTAGCGTTCCAGAGCCAACCGGGCAACCGCCTGTGGCGCCGCCAGTATTCCCGCCGGGATCCGTTGGCGGAGGATCCGTTGGCGGAGGATCCGTTGGCGGAGGATCAACTGGAGGCGGAGGATCAACTGGAGGCGGAGGATCAACTGGAGGCGGAGGATCAACTGGAGGCGGAGGATCGGCCGGATCGTTGCCGCCGCCGCCACCACGCTTCTTCTTCTTCTTTTTCTTCTTCTGCATCATCATTGCTGCGGCGGTTTCGTTTTCTTCTGCAACGAGCGCAGCCGGAATTCCATCACCGCGCACCGGCTTCGAGAGCCCGTCCGACCAGTTCGTCCAGCTCGACAAATCCAGCGCCATGAGGGTGGGCTCCTGTGCTTGGACGGAGACAACACTTCCACTCCCTCCACTAGTGCTACAGCCCGCCGTCTGGCTAACCGGAACATTTTGGTCGGCATAAATGATCGTCAACTGGTCGGGATTGATGCCGCCCCCCGGATTCCAGAGAACAGCCGTTGCAGGCGGTGCCTGGAATCCTGCGAGCGTCAAGTCTCGGCTAATTCGATCCAACCCAGCTCGGGCGCTCTGATTCATGTCGGCAACTTGGGGCTCCCTGTTAAAGCTGTCTTGGCCCTTCTGAAGCAACATAAATACAGCAGCCATCAAGATCCCCGTTATGAGCAAAGCAACCATCACTTCGACGAGTGAGTAACCTTGCTCTCTGGCCAAATGGCGTTTTGTTTGCATTTTCATGAACTCTACCTCCCCACTTCCAGGTACTCTGGTTCAATTCCTTCGACTTCTAGATAGCAAGGGGTATTCCAAAATCAGAAAGTTTGAGAATTTTGTTTTGTCTTTTTAAATAATTGAAATAAAAGAACTTAAAAACAAGCCTCTCAAAAAGTACTTTGGGATTCATCTCGACGTCCGACCACGACCGGGGTGTTTTCTGAAAAAACTGAGCGCAAATCGCACCTCACAAAGTCGGGCCGCCCAGAGCTCTAGTAAATCATTGAGATATAATGGTTTATTCGAAATGTGGTGAAAAGTTTACATCGTGGGATTTTTCCGCCACGAACGGGCCCTCGACTTCCACATTTTGTCTGCTAAATATTTCCGACCATCGTATAGGAAATTTACAGGAATTGAAGAAGGACTCGGTGGCATAATCCGTTTAAGTTATTGATATTAAAAAGACTTAAACAACATCCACCGAACAAGAAAACCTTGGCACCTCCCTTGCTATAGTAATTGGCGTCTACTAACCGGATACTCCCGGATCGGGAAAGGGCCCGACTCGGGGGTTTCAAGCTCCCTCCTATCGTAGGCATAAGGGGCCGGGCCATTGGTGGTCCGGCCCTTTCGATTTCCGTCTGTCCAATGTCTACTTCTTCTGCCAGGCAAAGCCTGGCCTACGACTGCGTGATCCCGGCCGCTGTGGTACTCTCAATTTGAGGGACAAAACCGGACGTGTTGGAACGAGAGTTCTTTGAAAAGCTCGAACAAGAAAAGCTCAGCCCCTACGCCGCATTGAGCTCACAGTCGCGGGGCCGGCGACACCCCGAGCCCGAGCATTCATTTCGAACCGCGTATCAAAGGGACCGGGACCGAATCATTCACTCCACCGCCTTTCGCCGCCTCGAATATAAAACGCAGGTCTTTATCAACCATGAAGGGGATCACTACCGGACACGCCTCACCCACTCTCTCGAAGCCGCCCAGATAGCGAGGACCATCGCTCGGGCCCTCCGACTCAACGAGGATCTAACGGAAGCTCTCACCCTTGCCCACGACCTTGGACACACTCCTTTCGGCCACTCCGGAGAGGAGACTATGAATGAACTCGTACGGGATCACGGAGGCTTCGAGCACAACCTGCAGGCGCTTAGGATCGTGGATGTCCTCGAGGAACGCTACCCGGACTTTCCTGGTTTGAACTTGAGCTTTGAGACGCGTGAGGGCATCGTCAAGCATTCTTCTCGATACCGGGACCGAGCCCCGGCCGAGTTTCTCGATGAACGAGAGCCGGTTTTAGAGGCGCAACTGGTGGACTTGGCCGATGAAATCGCATATACGAATCACGATCTCGAGGATGGCCTGTCATCGAATATCCTTACGTTCGCCGCTTTGCGAAAGGTCGAACTGTGGAACGAGCACTTCGACCCCTCCCGGGGAGACAGCTCGAGCGAAGAGGTGCGTCTGCCCATTCGCATCACGGTTCGAGAAATCATCAACACCTTGGCGACCAACCTCATCCAGCAGACTTCCGAGAACCTCGAAAAGGGCGCGATCAAAAGCTTGGAGGATGTCCGTCGTCATCAGGGCCGGTTGGTGGCATTTACCCCCTCGGTGGAACGGAAAAAAAACGAGCTCCAGGATTTTCTCTTCACGAATCTTTATCGAAATCATCGGGTGGTACGTATGGCCGAAAAGGCTCGGAGAGTCGTGCGCGATCTATTTCTGGCCTACACTTCGAACCCACTCCAACTACCGCCCCACATCGCACAACGCATCGACACAGAGGGACTCGAGCGAGTCGTCTGCGACTACATCGCCGGTATGACCGACCGATTCGCTCTCGACGAGCACAGCAAGCTCTTCGATCCCCACCAGCGCGTCTAGACTTGGGCTCCCGCTCCCGCCTTCTCAACCTTTTCGGGCACGGGCACGGGCTCGGGCAGGGGTGATCCCGGCCGTGCCGGAGATTTGCCCAACTCCTTTTTTCATTGTTTAATAGACTTATAAGACAAAACTCGGTTGCGGTCCTCCTGGAAGCAGGAGGACTACGGACCCGCGCGCTTCCGCGAAACGATAATCTTGCATCACCTAGAGAACGTCGGGATGAACGAACGGCCCTTGCATCATGGCACTCAAAGGTAGGCTGGAAGACCTCTCCCTTCTGGATATCCTCCAGGTTGTCGCGTTCTCAAAGAAAACGGGGCAACTCAAAGTCGCCGGCGACTTTGGTCAAGGCGCGGTCCTGTTCAAGGACGGCTTGATTATCAGTGCCTGTTCCCCAACAACCGTCGAAGTCCTCTCCCGCCTCGGAAAGCAAGTTGGGGACGGGTCCCATAGAGACCTCATCTTGGAGCAAATTCAAATCGCCCTACAGGAACTTTCCGCTCTAGGTGAAGGTTCCTTCGAGTTCGAGCTCACCAGCGGAGCTCCGTCCCAACTCGGTAACATCGACTTGAGGTCGTTTTCTCTTCGAGACGGCGTCGAACGCTCAATGGCTCCTACTGAGCTTGGCCAAGGACATGGACGACGAGCGCCGCGTCAATTCGGAGATGCTCGAATCGGCTTTCGACCCCGTGGAGGAGGACGAGCCTGCCGAGGAGGAGCACGCCGAGCATCCCGAAGCTCCCGCCATCGTTCTTGTGGACGATGAGGACGCGGTGCTCCGGGTTGTTTCCGCGAGATCTCTCCCGTCAAGGCTACTCGGTAACCCCGGCATCCGGCCCCGCCGAGGCCGTTGCGGCCGTCCACGAGCTTCTAGAATCACAAAAGAAGATTGTGCTCATTACCGACCTACGTATGCCTACAACCAACGGCGCGAGCTTTTACGGAGGTTTCGAGCTGGTACGTATGCTCAGGAGAGACGGGATTCAGGATCCCGGTGCTTCTCATGACCGACAAATGGACCCCCAAAGTCAAGGCGCGGGCCAAGAAACTGGGAGTCCGTCAAGTCGCTTTCAAATCGGCTCTATCCAAGCTCGACTCCCGAGCAATACGGACAAGACCTTCGTTCTTTCGCTGCAGTGCTCAGAAATCAACTGGGCGAGTTGATCCAAAGCTTCGGTTCATTCCGAGGAGGGCCGAGTCGGCAACGACGCCGAAGACCGCAATGCCTACCTGCTCGAGTTCCTGACAACCATGACCGAGCGTCTGACGAATCCGGACAACCAAGGCGAAATCTCCCGCATGGTGCTTCGCGTCGCATCAAAATACGTGGAACGTGGCCTATTGCTTCTTGTCAAGAGGGATATAGCACGCGGTTTAGGAGGCTTTGGTCTCGCCGATACGAGTCGGGCCAGCTTCAGCATGGCCCAGCAGATCACGATCGATATCAACCAAGTTGACCCGATGGCCGAGGTCGTTCATGGTCGCGCTACTCGTCGATTCCATGACTCGAACGGACTCGAGGGGTGCTTCTACTCAACCCTCGGTCGCGGGCGGGCGAAGGAATTTGTCTTGATCCCCATACTCAACAAGCGTGAAGTCCTCGCAGTTTTGTACTTGGACAACCACGCAACCGGAAAGCCGTTGGGAAAGCTACCGGGCCTCGAGCTCTTCATTGCGCAGGCGGGGATGGCCCTCGAAAACTTATCCCTTCACAGGAAGTTGGAAATGTTCCAATCCAAGCTTTTTCCCGAGAAGGAAAACGCCAGATAGGGGTCGAACCATGACAACCGAAGAAGACCAAAGAAAGCACACCCGATTCGGACCGCTTCTCATCCGCGCCGAGTGCTGGAAAGACGACGATCCTCTCGACGGCTATCTCCTAAACTTGAGCCAGGGGGGTGCATACATGGCAACCCACTCCACTCTTATCATTGGGGATACCGTCCGCCTCCGGATCAGCCTGCCTTGGAAACTCGGAGAAGTGAAAACGGAGGCCAAGGTCGTTTGGCGAAGCGGAAAGCCTCGAAAGGACGACGCAGAAACAGACGCACCCGAAGGGGTCGGTCTCGCTTTTACACACTTAGAGCACGAAGCCGGCGAGAAGCTCCAGCTTTACATCAATCGGTTCAGGCAGCTCGCGGCCCTCATCGAAGAGACGGCGTAGAGCTTTTTCTCTCTGGGCCTAAGACGCTCGGCGACGGCTCTTCTTGCCACCCACCGATTTCCCCATGTGCTCCATGAGCTGAAGGAAATCGGTGCGAAGGGTGTCGTTTTTCACGAGAAGCCGCCAGGCATTCAGAAGCCTTCGTTCGCGTGGGTCGCCCGGCGTCGTCTTACCCTTCTCCTTATCATCGGGGAGAAAGTACGCCATGGGCGTATCCAGCGCTTCCGAGATCTTTTGTAGCCAGTCGAGAGAGATCCGCCGGCGTCCCTTCTCAAAATTTGTCAGGGCACCCGGGGAGATCCCCACCATCCGAGCCAGAACTTTCTGAGGTATTCTCTTGCTCTTTCTAACGTCACGAATCTGTTCACCGACTTTCAATTCAATCGCCTCCCTACAAGCATATTGAACCTCTATCAGGCACCCCTATAGAAACCATAGGGTTTCCCTGATATTAGAAACCGAAATATTCCTATACTACCCTCCGGAAAAGCCTAATCTAACATAGCCGACCGCCTCTCGACAAATCCCTTGGTTCTTGGAGGGTGCTGAGGGCGCCTGACGGCGCTGAGATCTCAGAGAAGGTGTGTGGCGCCGGCGGCTTTCGGCTGCTAGCATGCAAATACAAACAAGGAACGAGAATGCCGGCTCGAACAAATACCCTGGAGACAGCTAAACGGATCGTCACGAGGCTCGACGAAGCCGGCTACCCTGCGTATTTCGTCGGGGGTGCGGTCCGAGATCGACTGATGAGTCGAACCGCTTCCGACATCGATATCGCCACCGCGGCATCACCGGACGTCGTGGCCTCGCTTTTCGAGCGTACCGTCCCGGTGGGAAAAGATTTCGGAGTACTCCTCGTTGTCCTTGGCAATGAGACCTTCGAGGTCGCAACCTTTCGTACCGAAGGGCCCTACGAGGACGGCCGCCGACCGACTTGGATTGGCCCCGCAGATGCCAGGGCTGACGTAGGCCGTCGCGATTTTACTTTGAACGGGCTACTCTACGATCCGATTCGCGACCAAACGCTGGACTGGGTCGGCGGCGAGCAAGACATCAAAGGCCGTTTAGTCCGGTCCATTGGGAATCCCCTCGCCCGGTTCTCTGAGGACAAGCTTCGGTTGCTCCGCGCGGTCCGCCTGGCGGCGAATCTCGAATTCCAAGTGGAAGGTAAAACGGGAGAAGCCATCAAGCAAATGGCGGAGGAAATTCGGATTGTCAGCGGTGAGAGGATTCGAGAAGAGCTCATCAAGCTGTTTACCGGTCCCCACCCCGACCGGGGGCTTCTTCTTTTAGACGAATACCGACTTCTCGAGCCCATTCTTCCAGAAATTGCACGAATGAAAGGGGTGGAACAGAACGAAGTTTATCATCCCGAGGGAGACGTCTTCGTTCACACGGTCAAAATCCTCTCACTCCTATCGAACCCAGAGGTGAGTCTCGCTTTTGCCGCTCTGCTACACGATATCGGCAAGCCCCCGACCTATTCGCCGGATGGCCCAGCCCTTTTTCCAAATCACGCCGGGGTGGGCGCCGAAATGAGTCATACCGTGCTCAATCGGCTACGCTTCGATCGCCGAACCCGGGATCGGATTGTCGAGGCGGTCGCGCATCACATGCATTTCCTGAACGTGAGGCAAATGCGTCCTTCTACTTTGAGACGATTCATGCTTCGAGACCACTTCGAAGAGGAGCTCGAGTTACACCGCTTGGATTGTTTGGCCGGAAGGGGCGACCTCACCAACTACCGGTTCGTCGTGGACAAATTGAAGGAACTGGAGAAAAAGCCTCTTCCGAAACCACCTTTGCTGCGCGGAAAAGACTTACTGCGACTCGGCTTTCGCCCCGGGACGCAAATGGGTCGAATTCTCGCCGAGGTCGAAGAGAGGCGTTTGGGCGGCTCTCTCGAGAGCCGTGAGCAAGCCGAGCGTTGGGTTTTGGAGCACTACGACCCGGATGGCTGAGAGCTTTTTCCTTCTTCCCCTTCCCGGCCCTCCGGATCTTGAGGATTCAGAAACTTCTCGAGCCCCGGTGCTCCTATCCGACGGGGAACATCCTGTTTAATCACCGTTTTCCAGCTCGATGAACCCACCCGAAGAAGGACCTCCACGTTCACCTGCTCCCACATCTCATTTTCAATCATCTTTGCGGGGCCGTCTTTCGAGTAGAAGGTGGAATCGGACTTGAGCGTAATTTCACGGGAGAGCTCACCGGGAGCGACAGGGTCGCCGGAAATTGCATACAGATAATCGTTCCCCCAGGCCTCGTCGGGATTGCTCTCCAGACGAAAGACCGCCATGGTCTGAATGTAGGAAGCATCGACCTCGCCGCCGTTTCGAACCTTGAACCGCACGATGGGGTGGATGTAGTTGGTTTCATTGCGCTTGCCGTAAACCGACCAATAGGCCACTACATCTTCCGCCTCGAGGCTCTGAACGATTTTTTCGTCACCGTCCCCACAGGCACTGGTCGCCGTCAGGACGATCCCCATTGCGAGTCCGCATATCACTTTTCCCATGTTTCTGTCCTTGCTGATTGACACCCTCCGGGGACTTTTCTTATTATAATCTTACTTCGGGCGCCCCCCCGGGGGCTTCCAATACCTTCCGAGGGTCGCTTTTTACCGACCCTCCAACCGGACGACGCCGATGCTTCAGCGTCGTCAGGCTATACTAGCAAACATTCGCAGAGCAAAGGGGTTTCAACTTGATTGAAGTCAAAGGCGTTTCGAAGTCGTTTGGACGGGTTCAAGCCGTCAACAACGTGAGCTTCGAGGTTCGCAAGGGGGAGATCCTGGGATTCCTGGGACCAAACGGAGCAGGCAAAACCACCACCATGCGAATCCTCACATGCTTCATACCACCCACAGAAGGCACGGCGTCGGTAGCGGGTTTCGACATCTTCCAATCGCCGCTCGACGTCAAGCGCCGGATCGGCTATCTGCCGGAAACACCGCCGCTTTATCCCGAGATGACGGTCTTCGATTACCTGCAATTCGTGGCCCGCATCAAAGGACTCAGTGGCTCGAGAGTAGACGGGCGCGTCGAAACGGTCATCGAGCGGTGTGAGATCGCGGACGTTCGGGAGCAGCTCATCGACCAGCTTTCCAAGGGTTACCGTCAACGAGTCGGTCTCGCTCAAGCCTTGGTCCATGATCCCGACGTCCTCGTTCTCGACGAGCCCACGGCGGGACTCGATCCGAAACAGAATCATACAAACCCGCGAGCTCATCAAGAGTCTCGCGGGCGACCACACGATCATCCTTTCCACCCACATCCTTCCCGAGGTCTCCATGACCTGCGAGCGCGTGGTCATCATCAACGGGGGCCGGGTCGTCGCCGAGGGCACGCCTCAGAGCTTGACCGCCCGATACCAGGGAACGGAAGTGCTCACCCTGACCGTAGAAGGTGGAGAGGAGCCGGTGCGCCAAGCCATTAGCGGAATCTCGGGTGTTACCCGGGTGCAGGCCAAAGCCTTCGATGGCGAAGTCCGCACCTACGACGTGGAGGTCGCGGCGGGTCGAGATGTTCGCGCCGACATCGCGCGAGAAATCGTGGAACAGGGATTTCGACTCCTCGAGCTCCGGCAAACGAGCATGAATCTCGAGGATGTCTACCTCAACGTCATATCGTCGGAAGAAACTGTCGCAGACGAACAAGCGGAAGACGACAAAGAAAGTGAATCCGCGGACACGGAGGGAACCACCGATGCGTAATGTTTGGGCCATCTATCGAAGGGAGCTGGGCGCTTATTTCAGCTCCCCCATCGCCTACGTGGTTCTCGCGTTTTTCATTTTCATCTACGGGATCTTCTTTTACGACTACCTGACCAACTTTATCTTGTTCGGGCTCCAGATGTCTCAGTCTCCTTACGGGGCCACGAGAACCATGAACCTCAACCAGGATCTCATCCGTTGGCTCTTCCACAGCACGAGCATCATGGTGCTGTTCATGCTTCCTCTAATCACCATGCGGTCGATCTCGGAGGAAAAGCGATCGGGAACCATCGAACTGCTTCTCACTTCGCCGGTCACAGATTTCCAAATCGTTTTCGGGAAGTTTCTGGCCGCCCTCACGCTCTACGGCGCTATGCTCGGATTGACCTTGATTCACATGTCATTCCTTTTTCTTTACGGCGATCCCGAATGGAAACCCTTGGTGGCGGGCTACCTGGGTATGCTCCTCATGGGCGGCGCCTTCATCAGCTTCGGGATCCTTTTCAGCAGCCTCACGAAAAACCAGATCGTGGCCGGCTTTCTGTCGTTCGGTGTCTTCTTGTTCCTCTACATCCTCGAGGTTGCGGAAAACTGGGCCACTTTCGGCTCCTTCTTCTCCTATCTTTCGGTAACGAAACACATCGAGGATTTCGCCAAAGGAGTCATCGATACCAAGGACGTTCTCTACTATCTATCCTTCATCGGCTTCGGGCTGTTCCTCTCGAAGCAGTCGGTGGAGTCACACCGGTGGAGGGGTTGAAATGAATCGATTTAAGGATTATTGCGGCCCCATCGGCCTGGGAACCCTAACGGCGGGAGTTCTCATTCGTCTCTTCGCACCGCACCGCGACCGCGTTTGGTCCGCTTTTCTCATCATCGGTCTCGTCCTGACGTTGAGCTATGTCGCCACGCATTGGCGCGAGATGATGAACCTCGCCGGTCGGCGCGAGGCTCGTTACGGCGCCAACCTGGCGATTCTGGTCGTCCTGGTGGCGGTGATCCTGGTCGTGGTGAACCGGCTCGGGTATCTTCACAACAAACGTTGGGATCTGACCGCATCGAAACAGTACTCGCTCTCAGACCAGTCCGTGAAGATTCTCGGGAGCCTCGATCGGAACCTCGAAATCATCATCTTCGATCGAACGATGCAGGCCAGGCCGGCTCGGGAGCTTCTCGATCAATATCGGTATCACAGCAACCTCATCTCGGTGGAAGTGGTGGATCAAGAGAGACAACCCGCACGCGCCGCGAAATACATCACCCCGGCGGAAGGCTCGATTGCTCTCGGCACCATCGTCATCGATGACGGCAACAAAGTGCTACGCGTGACGACCCCCAGCGAGCAGGAAATCACCAATGCGTTGATCAAGATTCTCAAAGAAAAGAGGAAAGTTTACCTCCTCGAGGGTCATGCGGAAAAAGACGAAGACATCAGCATCATCAAAACAAAACTCGAGGAATCCAACTACGAGGTTGCCAAGCTTCACCTCCTCGAGTCCATGAACGAAGGCCGGATCCTGATTCCGGAAGACGCGGCGGTGATCTTGGCGGTCGGCCCGCGGCGGGATTTCCTACCGGTCGAGATCGACACCCTTCGCGACTACGTTTTCGGCGGCGGCAAGGCGGTCTTTCTCATCGACCCCGAGCTCCAGGGTCCGACCCCGAACCTCGTCAGTTTTGTCGAGGAGCTCGGTGTCGATGTCGGAAAAAATGTCATCTTCGATGCTTCGGGAATCGGCTCAGTGCTGCTGGGCACCGGTCCCGAGATGCCTCTGACTCTGAGCTATGGACTTCACGCCATCACCGAAGGCTTCGACGGAATCCCCAGCGTTTACCCCATCGTTCGTTCGGTTCAATCCGCCGAGGAGTTGCCCGACCGGATCTCGGTCACCAATTTGTTCAGCACAACTGAGAAGAGTTGGTCGGAAGAGGACATGGAGGAACTGGCCTCGGGTGGAGTTGAAAGACAAGGAGACGAACAGCAGGGACCCTTTCAACTTGCGGTGGCGGTAACCATCGAGCCCGAAGTCCCGGAGGAGGACCCGGAAGATACCGAATCCGAAGAGCTCGAATCCGAAGACGAGGCGGCGGACGATACCGAAGAGGACGATGAATCCGACAATGAATCCGCGGAGAAACCGGCACCGCCCGAGGGTCGGGTGGTCGTCGTGGGCGACTCCGATTTCATCTCGAACAACCTGGCGGGTGCCACCAACTTCGGCAACCAGGATCTTTTCCTCAACATGGTCAATTGGGCCGCCGAGGATGAAGACCTCATCTCCATCCGGCCGAAAGAGCCCGAGGACCGGCGGGTTTTTGTGAATCAACAACAGCAGAGCAATATCTTCTACCTCACGTATTTCATCATCCCCGGAATCATCTTGCTGACCGGTATCAGCATCTGGTGGGGGAGACGATAACCATGCACGGCAAAACCACGGTCATCGCAGCCGTCGTGCTCGTTGCTCTCGGCGCCTATATCTATTTTTTTGAAGGCGAAGAGCATTTCTTTTCCGGAGAGCCCGCCTCAGAGACGGAATCGGAGAAGGAAAAAGTCTTCGATCTCGAGACGGGCGACCTTCGGGAAATCGAGATCCAGTGGAGTGAGGGAGCGTCCATAGAGCTCGGTAAAGACGGTGAATCCTGGCGAATCCATGAACCTATCCAGGCCGATGCCGACTCCACCGAGGTGGATACCCTCCTGAGTAACATCACGGGACTCGAACGCACACGTGTCGTTTACGAGGGATCTGAAGCGAAGGAGGGCGACGAGGTCAATCTGTCCGACTTCGGGTTGAGCGAGCCCGAGCTCGAGGTACTCTTCAAGGTCGGAGAGGAAAGCGAATCCAAAGGATTCCTGATGGGAGCCGAAACACCGACCGGCACGAATCGCTATGCCAAGCTCGTCGGAGACGACCAGGTGTTTCTGATCTCCTCGCACCTAAAGAGGAACTTCGAAAAGGAAGCCTGGGACCTTCGCGACAAGAGAGTGCTTCACTTCGAGCCGGACGACGTGCAAAAGGTAACGCTCGCCGGCCCCGAGGGTGAGGTCGTTCTCGCCAAATCCGGAGAGGATCAGTGGAACGTGACCACTCCGAGTTTTTGCCGAGCCGACCGGTATAAAGCCTCGAGTCTCGTCTCCCGTTTCGAGACGGCGAAGATGGAGGAAATCGTCACCGAATCGACCGAGAACCTCGACGAGTACGGTCTGAGCCGGCCGACCTACGAAGTGAACCTCGAGCTCGACGGGGGTCACTCCGTCAAGCTTTCCGTGGGTGGGGAAAGAGACGGCCGTTTTTACGCCCGTGACGGGGCCCGTTCCGAAGTATTCCTGGTGGCTTCGAGTCTCGTCGACGACATCAAGAAGGACGCTTCCGAGTACCGGTCGAAACGACTCTTCGACTACGCCACGTATCAGGTGGAAAAATTCCAAATCGCCCCGAAGGGTCAGCCGACACGTGTCTACGAAAAGAAGGAGGCAGGCGGCGACGGGGGAGCCCAATGGACGGAGACGGCACCGGAATCCCGAGAATGGGATCGGTCCAAGGTCGAAGATCTCCTTTACAAAATCAACGGCACAGACGCCGAGGACTTCGTCGAAGTAAAACCTCTGGCCCTTGCCGAGCTCAGCCTCGAAGAGCCGGCCTTCGTCGTTACCGTCTGGTCGAAAGATGATATGAACGAGGAGGAACTGGCGGTCGGAAGTCCTCAAGGAGATTGGGTGTATGCCCGTCGCAAGGGTGACGAACCGGCACTAAAGATGAAAGCTTCTGCCTGGGATGAGATCGTCGCGCTGATGGATTTCAGCAAAGAGGAGGAGCCGGAAGAAGAGAAATAGAGAACTCGAGGACTCGAGAACTCGAGAACTCAGAATGAAATCTGAGGACGGCGGACAAGCCGCCGTCGTCATCCGGATTTTACTAATCGCTGGATTCTTTCCTGTCGTGCTTTTCCAATAAGGAAGCTCGGGTCAAGCTCCCGTCTCCGAAGCGTTCTTTCAATGCATCCAGCGTCTGATTCAAGCGCTTCTTCTTTTCATCCTCGACAAATAGCCCCATCTGGCGCGGCCCCGAGAGCGCGGTGTCGAGCTTGCCCGCGGAGATTCCTACGAGTCGCACCCGCCGACCCTCCGTCTTGATCCGCCCGAGAAGCTCGAGGGCGGTCTCGAAAAGCAAAGTTGCATCGTCCGTGGGATCGGGAAGCGTCAAAGCTCGAGTCTCTGTAATGAAGTGCTCGTCGCGGTACTTCAACGTCACCACACGTCCCGTGAGCTCGTGCTTTCTCAACCGACGCGCCACAGCCTCGGCAAGCTGGAGCAAAGTCCGGCGGATAACCCCGAGGTCCTCAACATCCTCCTCATAGGTCGTCTCGTGACCGATGGACTTAGGCTCGTGCTCGGAGACCACCAGCCGGTCATCAACCCCTCGCGCCAGGCGACCGAGGTGCTCACCGTGCTTACCAAAGCGCTCCGTCAACTCGGCCGCAGTCAGTCGAGAAATGTCGGAGATCTTATAGATACCGAGCTTGTGAAGCGACTCAGCGCTCTTCGGCCCCACGCCCCACAATCTTTCGACCGGCAACTCGGCCAAAAACGTCTCTTCCTTCCCTGGCTCCACGACAACGAGACCATCCGGCTTTTCCAGATCGGAAGCCACCTTGGCCAGAAACTTGTTAGGCGCGACGCCGACGGAGGCGGTCAGTTCCTGTTCTCTCTGAATGCGTTCCTTGATTTCCCCGGCCAGTGCGGCGCCTGCGCCGAACAGTCCGATACTCGCCGTCACATCCAAGAACGCCTCATCGATGGAGATTTGTTCTACGAGGTCGGTGTAGGAGCTCAGGATCTCCATAATTCGACACGAGACCTCCCCATACTTCGTCATGCTCCCGCGCAGATAGATCCCCTGGGGACAAAGACGATATGCCCGGCCGATAGGCATGGCGGAATGAACACCGAAATCCCGTGCCTCGTAGGAGGCCGCGGCAACGACACCTCGCCCCTTTCCTTTTTTCGGATCCGCCCCGACGATGACCGGCTTGCCCCGGTGCTCGGGATGGTCTCGTTGCTCCACGGACGTATAGAAGGCGTCCATGTCCACGTGGAGAATGGTGCGGGTCAATATCCAAACTTTTTACAATATCCGCTACCGGAACAGAGCCGGTGTGGCTCGATCAAACAAGGTTGGTGCGGAGATAGATCGTCTCCGTCGCCGCACTCCGAGACCACATCGAGGTGGGACGGATGTTCTCGAAAAGGAAGGTTTGGGTTCGGAGGATTAGAAGACGACGGAGCGAGTCCGAGCTTTTCCTCGAGCGCTCTCCGGACCAACGCACGGACTTTTTCAGGATCGACGGGACTCATTTCAAATTCACCGCGTCGATAACGCCAACAATTGCAGCATCCAGAGGACTCTCGGAACGCCCAGACGCCATGGACGCCGATTTTCCCTCCTGAACGACCAGGACTCGATCCCCTTCTCCGGCATCGACCGAGTCGACGGCCAGAATCGCGCGACCGTGGGGCTCACCCTCGAGGTCGAGCGGCTGCACCAGGAGTATCTTGCGACCTTCGACTTTGTAATGCTTTTGGGTGGAAACGACCGTTCCCACAACCTCACCAATTAGCATCTATTAGTTCTCGTTCGCCTCTTCGGCTCACTCGCCGACCGCGCTCCTCGCGCGGCCTCCTCGGCCCATCCGGGCCGTGCTCGCATCCGCTCGCGCAGGCCAATTCGCGGTATTCATCGGCCTGCCCTCATGGTCTTTTTATTTCCGGTGCATCCAATCGCGCTTTGTGTCTTGGCGCCTCCGCGCCTTTGCGTTATTTCTTCGGCTTGAGATTCACGGCATCTACTTTGCCGACGATGCTGGCGTCCGCAGGAACAATCTTCGGCAAAAAAGCAAACGAAGCTTCTTTCCCTCGAACGTAAAAGACATCTTCTCCAACTCCGACTCCGGCGCTGTTGACGGCGACCAAAGGGTCACCTTCGGGTTTGCGCTCCGGGCTCAACGGTTGAATGACAAGGAGCTTTTCGGCTTGGAGGCCCGGATCTTTGACGGTGGCCACTACGTTGCCGATCACCCGGGCCAGAAACATCGTCTTTACCTCACCGCTAGGCTGTCGCGTGAGCCCCGGCGACATCGACCGCATCGATGATGCCCACCACCGCAGCATCGACCGGCCGATCTTCGCAGCCGGCCGACATGCGAGCAGAACTACCCGATACGAGAAGCACCAACTCACCGATTCCGGCATCGACCGTGTCCACGGCGACAACGTAACTTGCCTTGTCCTTTCCGTCCGGATCTACGCCACGGACGACCAACAACTTGAAACCCCGAAGGCGCTCGTCCTTGCGGGTGGACACTACCGTGCCGACGACACGACCTAGAGTCATGAGCCTATGACTTCCCGATGGGAAGGCGGTCTTCCAGACTAGAATGAGGCCTCGGAATAACATGCACCGACACGAGCTCTCCCACTCGTCGGGCCGCAGCGGCACCGGCATCCGTGGCCGCCTTGCACGCGGCCACATCCCCCCGCACGATGGCGGTGACGTAACCGGCTCCGATCTTTTCATACCCAATGAGCGTGACTTTGGCCGCCTTGACCATCGCATCGGCTGCCTCAATCATACCCACCAAACCTTTCGTCTCGATCATCCCTAATGCTTCACCTACGGAGTCCGCCATGATTCCTCCCTTGCGTTAAAGCTTCGCGATGGGTTTCAACTCCCCGTCGCTCCACCCACTTCTCGAATCGCATCCAATATGAGAGCCGTTAGCTCTTCCCTCGTCAATTCAATCGTCTCGCGCCCTTTAGCCGAAGCAGTGTCCGCCGCCGGTATGGGACATTCGGCGCCGCCGGCGGGTCCCGTGAGACCGTAAACCTTCTTCCTCAAAGAGAGTAGTCGCGAGACTTCCTCTCGGGGCAGCAAACGTTCTCCACCCAGGATTCGTGAGATGAGACTGATTTCCGCAAAGTGCTCGATGATCTCCATCTTGTAAAAAGCATCGAGCAGGTCGTTTCCCACTGTCATCGCGCCGTGATTGGAAAGCAAGATCCCGTCCGACATACGAACCAGGCGCTCGACGGACTTCGCAAGCTCCGGAGTAGACGGCGTCCCGTACTCCGCCAGAGGGATACAACCCAAAGTGACCACGACCTCGGCCAGAACCGCCCGATTGAGGGGAACCCCCGCCACGGCGAATCCCGTGGATTTGGGCGGATGGGCGTGTACGACGGCCTTGACCTCCGGCCGAACGTTGTAAACCGACAGGTGCATCAGAATCTCCGTAGAGACCCGTAGCTTGCCCGCGAGCTGCTTCCCGTTGAGGTCACAGGTTACAATCATGTCGGGAGTCAGGTAGCCCTTGCATACGCCGGTCGGCGTCGCGAGCAATTCATTGTCGGAAATTCGGACGCTGAGATTGCCTTCCATGGCGGCGATGAAGCCACGCTGATAGAGGCGGCGCCCCACTTCGCAAATTTCTTCTTTGAGCTCGTCCAATGATTTCACTCGACTACCGTCTCGCCTCGCCTAAAAGCCTCTCGGCACTTTTGGGAACAGAAATGATAAACACGATCGCCTCGCGACTCCGTCAAAGAGCTCTCCTCAGGGATGTGAACTCCACAAACCGGGTCGCGAACCATCTGTCCTCGGTATATAACCTTGTCAGAGCCCGCGCCATCCTTGACGCTTTTCTTCGGCGCGTCTGCCAGTAGACGCGTCACGGCACGTAAGAAGAATCGTATCAAAAAAACGATCGCGAGAAATTGAAGGAGCCGTACCATTTCTAGTCCTTGATCGGCGACGGCACCCAGGCACCCGTCAATCAATCAGTCAATCAGTCAATCAGTCGCCCGAGTGAGCGGCCTTCAGGGCCTCCAACTCCTCCCGAATACTTTGTGCTTCCGGAGAATCCGGGGCCGTTTCGACGAGCCTGCCCCAGACTTCCAGACCACCACGGATATCGTTCTTACCCAGGAGTAAAACTCTTCCCAATCCGAGCAAGCTCTGCGGGTGGGAGGGGTCTATCGCAAGAGCCGCCTCGTACTCAGAGACAGCCGCATCGATCTGCCCCTGACCGGCAAGCGATGTGGCCAAATGACTACGGACGTCGAGATCGTCTTTTTGCCTGGCCAAAGCCTCGCGAAACCAACGGACCGCGTCCCCGTAACGCCCTGCTTCCATATACAGAATGCCAAGCCGGCTGCGTACCTCGGCGTCGTTGGGATTGTCGGCCGCCGTCCGCTCCAAAGCAGCGATTTCTTTGGCGTCGAGAACGGGTGTATTCATGGCCGCGCCAGGTGCCCCTGGACTCGTCGACCCTCCCGGTCTCGCCGCAGTCGGAGAGCCCGGACTCTGAGCGACGCTTTGGAACAAGAAATACCCTACGAAGACGCCGAAGGCCAAGCCGGACACGAAGAATATTGTATTGTCTTTACGCATAACACCCGTTCAGGAAAGGCTCAGTCTATCCGTGCTCGAAGACGTGAGTCAAGCAATCCTAGGGACCGATTTTCGACTCCGGGGAAGCGACAGTCGAAAACTCCGACCCTGGAGAAGAGACATGAAGCCGGAATAGAGGAAACCGACCTGGAACAGGACCAGGAAGGGAAGGGTTCCATACACCTGGTGGGCCACCGCGTAACCGAGCGCGGCGGTGAAATTGAGGCCGAAAGCAATCTCGACCAACGGCTGGATTCCGACCTTTCCTCGATATTTCTTGACCTGCCAGCGATCTGAGGCCGACTCGATCCGATGCTTCGGCGTACGCACGAAACGGACGTCGCGGCCGATGAATCCATCGACTACAGCGCGTGCATTGTTGAGACTGAGACCGATTCCGACCGACATGAGAAACGGAATGACCTTCACATGGCGCCTCCAGTCGGTGTAGATTTCCCGTTGGGATACCCAATAAAACGTCGAGACAGAGGCGGTGGCAAAAAAGAACAAAGGAACGTCCACCAAGAGCATTTCGCTCCAGCCCGAGCCGTATCGGATCATCATGGAGGGAAACATCAACAGGGAGAGCAGGACCATCAACGGGTAGGCGAGATTCGCCGTCAAGTGGAACGCCGCCTCTACCTTGACTCGCAACGGAAGGGAGCTCGCCATAATTCGTGGAAGGAGCTTCTTCGCAGTCTGAATGGAGCCCTTTGCCCACCGGTGCTGCTGGTTCTTGAAAGCGTTCATTTCCACCGGAAGCTCGGCGGGAGAAACGACCTCGGGCACGAAAACGAAACGCCAACCGCGTAGCTGGGCGCGATACGAAAGGTCCATGTCTTCGGTCAGCGTATCGTGTTGCCAACCTCCGGCCTCGTCGATGCTACGACGGCGCCAGATCCCGGCGGTTCCGTTGAAATTGAAAAAGCGCCCGGAACGATTTCGCGCACCGTGCTCGAGAATGAAGTGACCGTCTAACAGAACCGACTGTACTCGGGTGAGAAGCGAGTACTCGCGGTTGATATGGCCCCACCGAACCTGCACCATCCCCACATCGGGCTCAGCAAAATAGTGAACGGTTTTTTGTAAAAAATCCGGTTCGGGGACGAAATCCGCGTCGAAAACCGCGATGAGCTCCCCCCGAGCCCGTTCGAGTCCGGCGGCCAGGGCGCCCGCTTTGTAGCCGATCCGCTCCGTCCGATGGTGGTGATGGATATCGATGCCCTTCGTTCGGTGGAAATCCACACGGCGACGGACTATCTCGGCCGTTTCGTCGGTTGAATCGTCGAGCACTTGGATCTCGAGAAGCTCACGGGGATAGTCGAGGCGGGATACGGCATCGACGAGACGTTCGACGACGTAAATCTCGTTGTAGACGGGAAGTTGAATCGTCACCACCGGCAGAGATAAAAGTTCGCGAGTGACCTCCGGCCTACGGTTCCGGTACCGATAGTATAAAAAGACCATGAGGTAACGGTGCAAACCAAAGAAAGCCAATATAATGAGCACCGAAAAGTAAACGACTAATACCGAACTATCTATGAAACTCATCTTTGAATGCTCAATCCGAGTTTCCTATTAGCATCACCATGATCAACATACATCGCGATTGGCTGATCGTGATTCTTCTGAGCGCCGCTCTAATCGGCCTCGCCCCCGTGGTGGCGCACACCATGGACGCCGAGGAGGGGTATCTCGTCTTCCTGGCCTGTTACTTGACCATGTTCGCCGTCTATCTGGTGGCGATTTTTGTCTTTTCCAATCATATTCAAGCTCGCAAAGGTATGGTTGCCTTTGTTTTTTTCGTTTCGGTAGCCTTGCGAGTGGCTTTCGTTTTCGAGACTCCCGTCCTTTCCGACGATATTTACCGCTACGTTTGGGACGGTCGTGTCCAAAGACAGGGAATCAATCCCTACCGCTTTTCTCCACAAGCACCCGAGATCCAGCACCTTCGCGACCCGATCTTCGAAGGCGTGAACAATAAAGACATCCCCACAATCTACCCCCCGCTGATGCAGGTCCTTTTTGCTACAACCACGGCATTTTCGGAAAGCCTCGTGTGGATGAAAGGGACTTTCACCCTTGTCGATCTGGCGCTGATTGGGATTCTCATCGGGCTCCTCAGATTCAAGAGGCAGAGCCCTCTGAAAGTCATTATTTACGCCTGGAGCCCTTTGGTCCTCGTCGAAGTGGCGGGCAACGGCCACAACGACGTTTTTGCGCTGGCCTTTTTACTCGCGGCGCTAGGCGCCATTTTAATGGAGAAGGGCACCTTGTCAATCTGTTTTCTCAGCCTTTCCGGCCTCGCCAAGCTCATGGGCTTCGTGTTGGCGCCCCTTTTTGCCCGATCCGTGCGAGCCGCAGCTTGGCTCTGGCTTCCCGTCACTTGCCTCATCGTTTCCTGGCCTTACTTCGGTGTGGACTCGGGGGCATTTCGCGGGCTCTTCGAGTTCGGGACTCGCTGGAGAGCCAACGACGGTCTCTTCCACGTCCTCGTAGAAATCACCCGAGATCTCGACACGGCAAAAGCCATTTCTGCGGGCCTCTTTGCAGGCCTCATGGGCTTTTTGATCCTCAGAAAGACTCCACCCCTGCGAGCTTGCTACATAGCCACCGGAGCCATATTGCTCTTATCCTCCACAGTTCATCCCTGGTATGTGCTTTGGATCGTCCCCTATCTTTGTTTTTATCCGAATCCCGCCTGGCTTCTCTTCACTGGAACGGTCGTCTTGTCCTATCACGCCGCCTTTTTGACGCCGGCCGGTGAGCCATGGTCCGAGCAGATTCACATCAAGCTTCTCGAATATGGTCCTTTTTTTCTGCTTCTGGCGCTGTCGGGTTTCTCACGGTGTTTTTACGGTTAACAACCAGAACTCAGAATCAGAACGCAGGACGCAAGAATGGAATGAGGACGGCTTCCGCTTGAAACCAGGCTGGTCGCCGTCGTCTTCAGGATTTATTTGGGGCTTTGCGTCTCTGCACCTTTGCGTTAAATTCTTGACCATGAACCCAGACAAGATTCGCGAGTTACTCGAGTCCGTCGCCGCCGGCACAACCTCCGTCCCCGAAGCCTCGGACAAACTACGGCACCTCCCCTACGAGGATATCGGTTTTGCCAAGGTTGACCACCATCGGCACCTTCGACGAGGCTTCCCGGAGGTCATTTTCGGCCCTGGAAAGACGCCGTTTCAGATTGAGGCCATTGCATCGCGCCTTATCGAGCAGGGGCAGAACGTTCTCGTCACCAAAACGACTGAAGAAGCTTTCCGCCAAGTTTCCGAAACTCACCCGAACGCCGTTTGGAAAGAAGACGCCCGGGCCATCGTCGTCGAGCTTCAATCTTTGCCGGAGATCACCGGTTTGGTACTGGTCATCTCGGCCGGCACGTCGGACATCCCCATCGCGCAAGAGGCGGCCTTGACCGCAGAGCTCATGGGCTGCCCGGTGGAACGGCTCTTCGATGTGGGCGTAGCGGGGCTTCACCGCCTCGCTGCGCATCAGTCCACGCTCACCCGGGCCCGCGTAATCATTGTTGCGGCCGGAATGGAGGGAGCCCTCCCCAGCGTCGTCGGTGGAATGGTGGCAGCGCCGGTTATCGCCGTTCCCACCAGTATCGGCTATGGAGCCAGCTTCGGCGGCGTCTCGGCACTTCTCGCCATGCTCAACAGCTGTTCCACCGGTGTCGCAATCGTCAACATCGACAATGGCTTTGGAGCAGGGTACCTGGCGGGTATCATGGGGGTAAAGCAGAACAAATAGCCGGAATTTTCTGCCGAATAGGCGTGGGAATCTACCCACAGCTTGACAGCTACCCCTTTCATTCTTAAATTGAATAAGGACAAGAGTTTAGGGTCTTCAAATCGCTGGATTTGCCAGTAATTCGCTCAATGTTTTGGTAACGGGCCCAACTCATGGTAGATTGGAGGTTTGGGCGAAACTGTGCCCACTCAAATTCTAGATCGGAACACCGGGAAAGAGTCTCTTTTCGCCGAGCAGGTCCGACCAGTAGACGTGTCTCCCCTATGATGGACGGAGTTTATAAGACCCTCGAGTTCAACGAAATCCTGGACGTCTTGGGGAGTTACACATCGACTCCCGCAGGGAAGGACCGCGTTCAGGGGCTTCGTCCGTCCCCGGATCGAGATTTCGTTCGCCACACACTCAAAGAAACGACGGAAGGTTTTCGGGCCCTCACCGAGGGGAAGCAGGTTGCGCTTGGCGAAACACCGGATGTGGGTCCCCATCTCGAGACCCTGAAGGTCGAGCATCAATCGCTCGACGAGAGAGGGCTTCTCGACCTGGCCACGCTTGCGCGTGTGAGCGACCGCGCCCGCTCAACACTCAAAGGACTCCATCAGGACTTCGAGCTCCTTCGTGATCTCGGACGACAGATTCCCGACCTCGCAGCGCTTCAAGCCTCCATCGAGAAGGCAATCAGTACCGAGACCGGCACCGTCAAAGACAACGCCAGTCCACAGCTCCGGAGCATTCGAGCCCGGATATTCAAACTTAGAAATCGCCTACGAAGCATCCTCGAGTCCTACTTTCGACAAAAGGACTCTCGGAAGATACTCCAGGAGCAAATCATCACCGAGAGGAACGGACGAGCTGTTTTGCCCGTTCGCTCGGAATGTCGGGGCCAACTCGTCGGCATCGTCCACGGAACCTCTTCGAGCGGCGCCACGCTCTTCATTGAGCCGCTGAGCACCGTCGAGATCAATAACGACATCGTCGCACTCGAGGAGGAGGAGAGACAGGAGATCGAGCGAATCTTGCGCGCTCTTTCCGACGAGGCCCGTTCATGCTCGACCGATCTCGCTACGACCGCGGAGCTCATTTCGTGCCTCGACCTCATCCAAGCCAAGGCGCTGCTGAGCGAAGCCTGTCACGGGGCCGAGCCCCGCATCGATGACGGCAAAGATCTCCATTTGAAATCCGCCCGACACCCTTTGTTGCTTGCCACCATCGCCGAGCGAGCCGGAATGCCGCCCCCGGCACGGGAGGTGGTCCCCATTTCTTTGCGGGTAAACCAAGAGCGAAGCGCGTTGGTACTGACCGGTCCAAACACGGGCGGCAAAACGGTCGCGCTCAAGACAGCAGGACTCCTGTCTTTGATGGCTCAAACGGGTCTTCACGTTCCGGCGGACGCCGAAAGCTCCTTTCCCGTATTCCAACGGATCTTCGCCGACATAGGAGACGAGCAATCGATCGGCTCGAGCTTGTCCACGTTCTCCGCTCATCTTCGAAACGTCGTGGAAATGGAGCGAAACCTGATTGACCCCACTCTTGTGCTTCTCGATGAGGTGGGAACGGGCACCGATCCGGCAGAAGGCGGTGCCTTGGGCACAGCGCTGGTCGATCACTTCAGAGCTCGGGGAGCCCTGGTTCTCGCATCCACCCATCACGGCATGCTCAAGTCCTACGCCACAACGACGCCCGGGGTCGGCTCTGCCTCCTTTCAGTTCGACCCCGAAACCTACGAGCCCATCTACAAGCTCGTGGACGGCGCCACGGGTCGGAGCCTGGCGTTCGAAATGGCGCGTCGCCTGGGCTTACCCAAAGAGGTGGTCGACCGAGCCCGCGTCCTTCAAAACGAGAAGGAACGCAAGGTCGAAGATTTGTTACAGCGGCTCGAACAAGATGGCAAGAAAATGGCGGAGGATCGCAGGCTGCTCGACAAGGACCGTAGAGCCTTCGAAGAGACCATTAGACGCCACAAAGAGGTGGCTCACGATATCGCCCGTAACCGGGAAGAGGAAAAGATCGCATTTCAAAAGAAACTGCGAGATGAGATGGAACAGGCCCGCTCCGAGGTTCGAGCGATTCTGGAAGAAGCACGTTCCCGCTCGAAGCAGACGGTCCGATTCCCCACGACGGCCCAACCCGTCGAGCCGGTACCAACTCTCACGGCAGTCGAAAAGGACGTGGACAAGCAGATCGAGCATATCGAGTCCCGTTGGGCGCCCGCGCCCCGAATCGAATCGCGGCCGCCCCTCGAGGTACACGAGGGCGAGAGGGTGACGATTTCTTCCCTGGGCTTGACGGGCACTGTCGTGGAAATTTTGGGCGACGAAGTCGAAGTGACCGTACGGGACAAGAAGCTACGGATTTCGACAACCGACCTCCAGTCGGTGTCCCCCGCCCAACGGAGCGAACCCGGCCCATCTCGGTCCCACACCAGCGTGCCCGAAAGAAAATTCGTTCGTGATGAACTGAACGTCATCGGATGTACCGTGGACGAAGCGCTTTCGCAGGCCGACAAGTTCCTGGACGATGCGTTTTTGTCCGACCACCGCACCGTGCGTCTCATTCACGGACACGGCAAGGGCCGCCTCCGCAACGCGATCCGCGAATGGCTCGTGAAACACCCCCACGTCACCAACCATCAATTGGAGCAAAGTGGTGCCGTCACCGTCGTGGAGTTGAAGGAATAGAAGATGCCTACGATTCCAACCGATTTCATCGACCAAGTGCGATCGAGCACCGATGTGGTGGACGTGGTGTCGCAGTACGTTTCCTTGAAGCCGGCGGGAAAGAACCACAAGGGGCTTTGCCCATTCCACAAAGAAAAAACCCCTTCGTTCAACGTAAGTCCCGAACGACAGATGTTTCATTGCTTCGGTTGTGGAGAAGGGGGAGACGTCTTCAAGTTCCTCATGCTCTACGAGAAAATGTCCTTTATCGAGGCGGTCGAGCACCTGGCAAACCGTGCCGGACTGAGAATTCCGACCTCCAAACGCGGCAAGGCCGAGCAAGACGACCGCGCTTTGTTTCTGAAGCTCTACGAGGAAGCGGCCCGTTTTTACCGTCAAATTCTCCTGGAACACTCGGGAGGACGTCGCGCCCTCGATTACTTGAAAAAACGGGGACTCCGGGACGAGACCATCCAGGACCGAGGATTCGGATATGCCCCCGATCGATGGACGCCACTGCTCGAGCACCTGACCCGCAAGGGTGCGAAGCCCGACACCATCGCACGTTCCGGCTTGGCCGTTCCAAAACGAGAAGGCCGGGGCTACTACGATCGTTTCCGCAACCGGGTCATCATTCCAATCCGAAGCGAATCCGGGAAGGTTATCGCTTTTGGTGCGCGACTTCTCGGACCGGGAGAGCCCAAGTACCTGAACTCGTCCGAGAGTATCATCTATCGAAAAAGCTACACGCTCTTCGACTTCGATCGCGCCAAAAGTGTCATTCGAAATGAGGGATACGTCATTCTCATGGAAGGCTATCTCGACTGCATTCAAGCCGCTCAAGCAGGTGTCGGAAATGCGGTCGCCTCCTGCGGCACGAGTGTGACGGCAGGACACTCACGTCTGCTGCGACGCTACACCGACCGGATCGTGGTAAATTTCGACCCCGATGCAGCCGGCCAAGCGGCCACCCAGCGCGGCATCGATTTACTCATCGAAGAAGGCTTTCAGATTTCGGTACTGACACTGCCTGAAGGCGAAGATCCGGACAGCTTCATTCGCAACCACGGAGCTGATGCCTATCGAGAAAGGTTGAAGGAAGCGACTCCTTTCATCGACTTTCTCACTGCGCGGGCCGCCTCCCGGCACGACGTATCACAACCGAGAGGCAAGGCGGATTTTTTGAACGAACTGCTGCCCACTTTGGCCCGCATTCCCAATCATGTCGAGAGGGTCGCCCACGTGAGCCAGCTGGCTCAGCAAGCTGGAATATCCGACGAAGCCGTGGTCGAAGAGCTGCGTCGTAAAGTGATGGGGCAGGCTAAACAGGTGAGCTTCGCGCAAGATTCTACCCGCGCTTTGAAGCCGGCCGAGCGCGACTTGGTGAGGTGGCTATTCAAGACTCCCAAGCAAGCGTCGGAGCTTCTCGCAGAAATGAACGATGAAGATTTCACCGAGCTTGTGACTGCATCCATTTTGAAGGCCATCCAAGAAGTCATCACATCGGAGGAGCTTACGACCGACCGGGTGATGGCACAGCTATCCGCCGAGAAAGATCGGAATTTGTTGACAAGAATTGCACTCGAGCCGTCACCTCTTTCGCAGAGACAGAATCCTCGTGATTGTCTGAACAAGCTGCGACAAGAGCGTTTGCGCCGACAACTGACCCAACTCAGAGCCAAGCTCGCCAAGGGTGCCGGAGACGACAGCATCGCCACCCAGATCCAGACCCTGGCCCGGCGCATCGAGACTTTGGGTCGAATCGAAAAATCAGCCTGACAGGAGGGATTCCACTTTGGCCATCGAGGAAAAGTACGACGAGGTCAAAACGCTCATCACCATGGGCAAGGAGAGGGGGTACCTTCTCTACGACGAAGTCAATGAGATGCTACCGTCCGAAGTCAGCTCTTCCGAGGAGCTCGACGAACTGTTCGATGTCTTCGGCAACGCCGGTATCGACGTCGTCGAATCGGAGGACAAATACAAGGAGCTCAAAGCGACCGGGGTCGCGGGTTTCACGAAGGAATCCGAGTCCGAGGTCGAGTTCGATCTGACTCCGGGCGCCTTGGAAAAGACCAACGATCCGGTCCGCATGTATCTTCGAGAAATGGGAACCGTGCCCTTGTTGACGCGCGAAGGCGAAGTCGAGATCGCCAAGCGTATCGAACGCGGCAAGAACATGGTTCATGGTGCCAGCGCGCGCACGCTTCTCGCGGCAAAGATCGTCATCGGTCTCGCCGAGCCCTTGAAGGAAGGCGCGCTCAATATCCGGGAGCTCGTCGTCATCAACGACGAGGAGGTGACCGAAACAAAACTCGACAATTACCGCAAAAAGACGGTCGCCGGTATCGGCAAGATCGAAAAAGCCCTCAAGGACCACAACGCCTACGCGAAACGTTTCGTCAAGCTGAAGAAACGTTCCAGGAGCTACGTAAAAGGTAAGTGGAAGCTCGGCCGGCTGCGGATCAAACTGGCTCATTGCGTCGAGGCTATCGGCTGGACGGAAAATTTTCGAGGCCGAGTCCGAGAACGAATCGAGGTTGGAGTCGAGGGAATCTACCGAGCTGAAAGGCGTTTGGCGCGATTGGATGCACGTCTCAATTCAATCAAAGGCCGCGGAAAAGCCAAGGACGAAGATCGCACCCGGATTCGCTCCGAAATGCGCAAGACCCGGGCGGAGATTCGCGCCATCCAGGACGATTTCGATGCAAAAGCCGAAGATCTCAAGCGGACTCTGATGAATATGAGAGAGGGCGAGTACCAAGCTCAGCAGGCGAAGTCGGAGCTCGTGGAAGCCAACTTGCGCCTCGTGGTTTCCATCGCCAAGAAATACACCAACCGGGGCCTGCAGTTCCTGGACCTGATCCAGGAAGGCAACATCGGACTCATGAAAGCTGTGGACAAGTTCGAGTACCGGCGCGGCTACAAGTTCTCTACTTATGCAACGTGGTGGATTCGCCAGGCCATTACGCGCGCCATCGCCGACCAGGCCAGAACCATCCGTATCCCGGTTCACATGATCGAGACGATCAACAAGCTCATCCGCACATCGAGGAGCCTCGTTCAGGAATACGGCCGTGAGCCGACTTCCGAGGAGATCGCCAAGCGCATGGACATCCCGGTCTCCAAGGTCAGGAAGGTCCTGAAGATCGCCCAGGAGCCCATCTCGCTAGAAACGCCCATCGGCGAAGAGGAAGACAGCCACCTCGGCGATTTCATCGAAGACCGCGGCGTAGTTTCGCCCGCGGAGCAGGTCATCAATACCAATCTCATGGAAATGACGGAAGCCGTGTTGAAGACCCTCACCCCTCGCGAGGAGAAGGTCATCAAGATGAGATTCGGTGTAGGCGATGGAAGCGAGCACACCCTCGAAGAGGTCGGCCAGAGCTTTGCGGTAACCCGAGAGCGCATTCGTCAAATCGAGACCAAGGCACTTCGAAAGCTCCGGCATCCATCCCGAAGCCGGAAGCTGAAAGCGTTTCTAGAAGGATCAAGGATTTAATAAAAATTCAGAGTACAGAATACAGGAGACAGAAGGTAACATGTGGCGGCTTCCGCCGCGGCGATCATCGGGCCCATAGCTCAGTGGTTAGAGCCGCCGGCTCATAACCGGTAGGTCCCAGGTTCGAGTCCTGGTGGGCCCACCACGAACAGGTTGCTGAGATGAACGACCAGATTCACGCACCACATAGACCACCCGGCTCCGATGCGGGGTGGCGCCAGCAACCCCGGGAAGACAGCAAGGGTGCCCTACGGGCACCCTTTTTTTATTTCGACTGAGGAGAATTCTTCCGGAGGAGCGTTTCCATCGATGATTGAAAAACTTGAGAAATTGATCGTGCTTCAGCGGAACGATTTGGAAATCCGAGCCATTGAGTCCCGATTGAAGCAAATCCCGGTGGAGATCGACAATCTCGAAAAGGAGGTTGCGACGGAAAAAGCCAACGTCGAAAAGGCCGAGCAACGGCTCTCCGAATCTAAAAAAAGCCAGCGCTCGCTGGAAGGAGAGCTGGAGCTGATCGAGAGCAGGATCTCGAAGTACAAAGAGCAGCTCATGCAGGTCAAATCTAACGACGAATACCGGGCCATGCAAAGGCAGATCGACAGCGCCCAGCAGGACGTGAGCGCCAAGGAGGACCTGATCCTCGCGAAATTCGATGAAGCGGAGAGCCGGGAGACCGAGTTGAGCAATCGTAAGAAAGAGCTCGAAATCGGTATGGTCGAGGTCGGGAAACAAGAGGCGGAGCTCGAAAAGGAGACATCGAAACTCAAAGCCGAGCTCGATAGACAAAAAGCCGAGCGCGCCGAGCTCATCGGGTTCATTCCCGAGGAGCTATTGAGTCAATATCATGTGATCGTACGCGCGCGTGGAGGTATCGGTGTGGCGGAAGCCAAAAACGAACACTGTCAGGAATGCCACGTCCGATTGCGCCCCCAGGTCTACGAGGAGCTCCGCTTGGGGCAGAAGATCCTGAAGTGCGACAGCTGCACCCGCATTCTCTACATCGCCGACAACCAAGAAGAGCAAAAAACCGAGGAGGCTTCTTCCTCCCCCTCTTGAGTTCTTGAGTTCTGGGTTCTTGAGTTCTGGGTTCTCGAGTTCTAGCTTTTAATTCCAATCATCCCGTACAGCCTACCGGCTCCCTTTCCTTCACGGCGATACGAGAAAAGTGCTTCGAGGTTGCATGCCGTGCATAGTCCCGCCACAAAAATTTGATTTCCGGGAACCCCGGCAGCCACCAACTGCCTCCGGTTGGCCTCGGTGAGATCGAGATGCTTTCGTCCTCGGGCACCCTTTGAGAAAAGATCTTTGTACTCGGTGCTTTTTTCCACAAAACGTTGTACGACCTCGTCTCCCACCTCGTAACAGCAAAGGTGGATCGACGGTCCTAGAGCCGCATGAATCGAGCTCGGACGGGAGCTGAAATGCGCTCGGAAGGACCCGACGGCGGCATCCACAATCCCCGCCAAAGTGCCCCTCCACCCGGCGTGAACCGCCGCCACCACTTCGCGTTCGGAATCGTAAAGTAGGATGGGGACACAATCCGCTGTCTGCACCATCAAAGCGAGGGAGGCCCTGCTCGTCAATACGCCGTCGCAGGTGGGCCGCCCAGCCGGAGCTTCGGTCAAGACCTCCAGATGGTTTCCATGGACCTGCCGCATGGAAACTACGTCGCCGAGCCCGAGCCTTTTCGCCAGTTCTCGCCGATCGGCATCGAACCGATCGGGTAGACCGAAGGGCTCGATGCAGTCGGCATCACGCCGCCGGCGGCGAAGCGAAAAGCCATGGGGCACCTGCATGGTCTGGAAGGGACGACAAACCAGCAGATCGATGTCACCTTCACGTTTGAATTCAAAAGAGGCTTCCATTTACATCCCAGACATCCTAACATGGCGACGCAGTGCTTATTGGAATGGTCTTGGCTAGACTCGGAGAACTACCTCCCGCGGATAGTCCAATCTTTACCGAGGCTGAGCGGCGCTACTGTTTGCGTCGCCGAAATCCCGAGCCACATTTTGCCGGCCGCTATGCTGCAAAGAAAGCCGCCTGTATCGCTCTTACGCTCGCACCCGAAACGCCTCTCGGCGACATCGAAGTGACCCGCCTCCCGGGTCGCGCTCCCACGCTGAAGCTCCACGGTGACGTACCTAGAATCGCCGAAGGCTTTGGAACGCAAAATATTCACGTAAGCTTGAGCCACAGCGGCGACTATGCGGTGGCGTTGGTGGTAGTGGAGTAACGGGGAGAACTCAGAACTCTGAACCCAGGACTCAGAAGGGAAACGGAGGGCGGCCGCTGCCGCCGTCTTCCGGATTCAAGTTCCTTTCCTACCTTGAGTTCTTGAGTTCTCTCTTTTAACCCCAGATTTTTCCAACTGCGTTACCAACAGGTCCCGCTTCATTCCATTGTCGATGTGACCCCAGGGAAGTACTTCCTCCAACTCACGGGACCGGTGTATATAGAAGTCCAAATCGAGACCGGTCTGCTTTAGAGCTTGCGCCACGTCCGTACCCTCCCTCGCCATCATTACCATGGCTCGGGCCAAGCGCCGGTCGCCCAGTGACAGGACGGCCTGAAGTCTTTCCGTACGGGGAGATTTGATGTTTACCTCCACGTTGGGCAAAGCCCCGAGAGCTTTTTTCAAGAAACGCATCTTGCGACTGAGATCCGGGAGCCGCTCCATCGCACACCATTGAAATGGCGTCCCAGGTTTGGGAACGAAGGGATTGATGCTGGCGACAACGCGGCCCACCCGTCCGCGGCCACGACCATGCCTCAACAGTCGCTCCCGAACCGCCTTCACCAGATGCACAATAGCTTCCACGTCTTCGTCTCTTTCGTCCGGAAGGCCGACCATCAAATAGAGCTTCAGATTCTCTACACCGCGGGAAAAGACCATGTCGATCTTCTCCAATATTTCCTCGTTGGAGATCCGCTTGTGAATGGCGAAGCGTAGACGGTCGCTCCCGACTTCCGGCGCTACCGCGAGAGTCTTCTCGCCGCTTCCAACCAGGGGATCGAGCAGCTCGGGCCGAAGGTCTTCGAAACGTAGAGACGAGACACTCACGCGGAATCCCATTTCTTCGAGACCCGTCACGATCGGAACGATCTCCCGGTGCGCTCCGACGGCGGTCGATACCAGCCCGATCTGATCCGTGTGGACGCGAGCTTCGCGAGCCGCATTGAGGATTCGCTCCGCTTCGAAGGAACGTTTGGGATGATAGTTGTAGCCTGCCCAGCAAAATCGGCATAGGGTAGGGCATCCACGCGAGACCTCGACCAGAAACTTCGAAGACATCTCCGTAGACTCGGTCAAGATATAAGTCGCCGGAGGAGGCCAGTCGGCACGCTTGCCCATCTTAGCTCGGACCACCCGACCCTCTCCTCCAAGTCGGTTCACGCGCCCGCGGATCGTGCCATCCGGTCGGTAGCTGATATCGTCGTGACTTGGTATATAAAAGCCACCTTCGTTGTGAAGCGTTTTCAGCAGGCCTGCCCGTTCTTCGTGCTCGACGAGCGCTTCCGTCAACGTCGGCAACAAAGCTTCCGCTTCACCCACCGCGATCAAATCGACGAACACAGCCAGGGGCTCGGGATTCAGAAAGGTGATAGGGCCGCCGGCAACGACGAGGGGATGTCTATGGTTCCTCTCAGACGCCATGAGCGGAATACCCGCAAGGTCGAGCATTGTCAGAAGGTTCAGTTCGTCGGGCTCGAAGGTTACAGAAAAGGCAAAAACGTCGAAGTCCCTAACAAGACTTCCGGACTCCAATGTGAAAAGGGGAGTCCTCGTCCTCCGGTGCTCCTCGAGATCTTTGCGTTCGGGCAAAAAGACCCGCTCGCAGACCACGTCGGGAAGCTCGTTCCAAAAACGATAGACGGCCTGGAAACCGACGTTGGACATGCCGATGTGGTACGTATTGGGATACCCGAGAGCGATGCGCAGTTTTCCAGCGTGAGACTTGGTGATCGTCCCTTGCTCCTTCTCGAGGAGCTTCTTCGCTTTTTCGACGAGACGTCGGTTCATTGGAAATCAACCCGCCATGGGAAACTGTCATTATAGCGCGCCGGACAAATCTGCAGAGAGGACTGAACGCAGAGGTCGCGGAGTCGCGGAGACGTAAAATCGAAACTAAATCCTAATGTTGCGGCGTCTTTGCCGCCTTCGCGTCTCGTTCTGACGTTCTGAGTTCTGAGTTCTGAGTTCTCTAACCCGCGATTGCCAGGAGCCTACATTCTCTTTCATAAAGCGGGCATTCTCGATGGCCACCGAAGCGTGCTGGGCAAAGATGGTAACCATGCGAAGGTCGTAATCCGTGAACCGGTCCTTGGATTCCGTCCTCAGTGGATCCCAGATTGATGACACCAATCAACTTATTGCGCAGAACCATCGGTGCTGCGAGCGAGAACAAAACCTCCTCGTCTCGCTCGGCGAGGTCTTCGAACCGTTCGTCCTCACCGGCGGTTCCGGTCAAAAGGACAGGCTCGAGGTTTTCGGCGACCCAGCCGGCGATACCCTTCCCGATCGGCTGCCGTGTCTGGTCGACCACGGCCTGGTCCAGTCCTTGCGCCGATGCAATGACCAGGTGCTCGCCCCCACCGTCGGGAAGCATGATCGAGCCACAGTCCCCACCTACCAGCTGAATCGCCGCACGCAGCACGGACTCGTGCGTTCTCCCCGGGTCGGCTGCCGAGTTGACTGCGCTGATCGCGCGATAGAGATCCGTTAGTTCTTTGAGGCGGGACTCGAGCGACGAGGCTTTGGCCTTTTCGTCCGCCACCTGCTTTTCCTTTTCCACGATCTCGTTGAACGAGCTCACTCTGAAGGCGTTTGAGTCGCCTTTCCTTAGCAATCACGTAGAGACAAGCGCAAAGGCAAAGGCCGGTTAGAGCGGGAATCAGGTAGCCGCGCTGCTGGAAAACCGAGAGGAACGTGATGACGCCAAGAACCATAATGATGACCAAGAGGACGAACTGCAGAAGCTGGGTCCTCTGATTTTCGACATGCGACAGTTCCATACTTACCTACTCCCCTAGACGGACGGGTTCCCCGAATAGAACTTGTAGAAAAATGACCGGTAGAATCGAGAGACTTTACTTAGGAGCCACTCAATGAATCTTTATATTCTGATGGTAAAGCACGGAAGATGGAGAGGCAAGTTCGTCCCGCCTACAATATGGAAAGGTCGATGAGATGAGTCAAACATGGACTCGTCAGCTCCTTCTGCTATCTTTTCGAGAAACGCCCGTTTACCGCCCCTTTCTCAAGAAAGTTGGAACGTCTAGGTCCTCGGATTCGTCGGACACAGCAGTCCCGAAATCGAGGTCGTCCTCCAGCCCGTCCGAAGCACCCCGTCGGTAAAAACCCGATGAGCTTGCGTTCGGTTCCCGATTCTTTGCGTAGTGCGAGATATCGACCGGAGTCGAGGCGCCGCGACGACGTTCTCTCTCGGTCGGCCCGCTGAAATCCAGTGGCAATCACCGTGATCTTGAGGCGGCCGTCCATGCTCGGGATCGACGACGGCACCGAAAATGATGTTGGCCTCATCGTCCGCCGCCTCGTGGATGACCGACGAGGCCTCGTTGACTTCCATGAGGCTCATGTCCTCACCGCCCGTGACATTGATGATGACCCCGCGGGCGCCTTCGATGGAAGCCTCTTCTAGAAGCGGACTACTGATTGCCTTTTGCGCTGCTTCCACGGCTCGGTTCTCGCCTTTGGCCACACCGGTGCCCATCACCGCATCCCCCATGCCACGCATGATGGTTCGAACGTCCGCGAAGTCCAGATTGATGAGACCGGGTACGGTGATGAGATCCGAAATACCCTGAACGGCCTGCCGCAAGACGTCATCGGCGACACTGAATGCATCGGCGAGCGACGTATTGCGATCGACGGTAGCGAGCAGACCGATCGTTGGGGATCGAGATGAGCGTGTCGACGCACTCCCGGAGCTCGCGCATACCCTCCTCGGCCTGCCGCTGTCTCCACTTTCCCTCGAAGGTGAAGGGTTTGGTCACAACCGCGACGGTGAGCGCCCCTAGCTCACTGGCCAAGGTGGCCAGGATGGGAGCACCACCCGTTCCGGTCCCGCCACCGAGTCCGCCGGTGATGAAGACCATGTCGGCGCCGTCGAGAGTCTCGATTATTTTTTCCGTATCCTCGAGCGCCGCCTGTCGTCCGATATCGGGATCGGCGCCGCAGCCCAGGCCCTTGGTCAATTTCGAGCCGAGCTGGATCTTTGACCGGAGCATGGTTGGCTTTCAGAGCTTGGAGGTCCGTATTCGCCGAAATGAACTCGATACCGCCGATGCGCGAGGCAATCATTCGATTGACGGCATTGCCTCCACCGCCACCCACGCCGACGACCTTGATGGTGGCCCCGGCATCGGTTCCGTCACCGAATGAAATACTCAGCGGAGTATCTTTTGGTTTATCGTCTTCGAAACGTATCATTCACCTTCCCTCCACATCGAACAAGCGACCGCCGGGATTTTCGGAAGTCGTCCCCGTCGTTGACCCTTGCTCAAGTCCATGACTTTTCCTCAACTATGGTCATCCGGCTCCCAGTGGAGCGAACACGAAATCGCGACACCTTTTCAAAATCCGTGTAAACGAATTCGGAACGGCACGATCCGGCAACAGCGGATTGGACCGACTCCTCTTTGCATAAAGAACCAATCCCACGCCTGTGGCATAGGCCGGACTGGCCACCACGTCCACAAGCCCTCCCACCCCGGTGGGCGCACCCACGCGAATCGGCATATCGAAGATACGTTCCGCAACCTCCGGCAGGCCTTCGAGAGCTGCGCTCCCACCCGTAAAAACCACTCCCGAGTTGAGAACATTCTCGTATCCGGCCCGGCGCACCTCCTGGTAAATGAGATGGCAGACCTCCTCCGCCCGTGGCTGGATGATCTCCGCCAGAAGCTGCCGAGGAAGAATGCGGGGATTACCGCCGCCCACACTCGGAACTTCGATGGTATCTTCGTCGGAAACCATGGTACCGAGAGCACACCCGAACTTCTTCTTGATCTTCTCCGCCTCAACGATGGGAGTACGCAAACCCACGGCAACATCGTTGGTAAAATGATCGCCCCCGGTGGGAAGAACGGCGGTGTGCCAGATCGTTCCTTTGTCGAATATGGCAAGATCCGTGGTTCCCCCACCGATGTCGACCAAGGCGACGCCCAGTTCCTTCTCATCCATGGTCAGCACCGCTTCGGCGGCGGAAAGCTGCTCCAACACGGTCTCCGTTACCTCCATCCCAGCGCGGTTGACACAGGTGACGATGTTTTGTGTCGCCGTCGTGCCGGCGGTAATGATATGAACGTTGGCTTCCAAGCGTGATCCCGGTCATTCCCGTGGGATCGAATATCCCGTCCTGCTCATCCACAACGAACTCTTGCGGCAAAACGTGCACGATCTCCCGGTCCGACGGAAGCGGAATGGCCTTGGCCGCGTCGATGGCCCGGAAACACGTCTTCTCGGGTTATTTCTCGGCTCTTGTTGGTCACGGCCACCACGGCTCCGAGAATTGAATCCTTTGATGTGCCCTCCGGCCAGTCCTACGTAGGCGGACTCGATCTCCACACCGGCCATGAGCTCCGCTTCTTCTACGACGCGCTTGATCGAATCCACGGTCTGCTCGAGATTGATGACCATTCCCTTGCGAAGCCCCTTGGACTCCGTCGAGCCTATCCCGATGATGTCCAGCCGTCCCTCTTCGGTGATCTCGCTGACGATCGCAGTCACTTTGGTCGTGCCGATGTCGAGCCCCACAATGTATCGATCCTTCTTGTTCAGGATACTCACCTCCCCCCAATGATTCTCGGTCTCGCCCGTTTCGCCCTGTTCGGGCTCGTATCCGGGTTGGAGCCGCAAATAGACACGCCCTTCGAACCGAAGGTCCACCGCCACAGTAGGAAAACGTTCAAGAATCCCTTCCGTCAACGGAAGTATTTCACGCAGACGATCGGGACCAAACCGTCTTCCACCAACAAAATCGTCAGGGGCGGATTTCGCAGAATGGATTCGAATCGATCCCGTCCCCCTCGGAGACGTCGATTTCCGACACCGCCGATTCCAGCCGCTCGTCGATCCGCCAAAGCCCCGAGTACCCGTCCCGCCAGAGCCGCCGAGTCAGACGAGACGTTCCCGTCTCCTCCTCGAGACCACGCACCAGTGGAGGAGCCAAGTCCGCATATCGCGGCCCCAACTCGTCGAGGAACGTTCCCTGCTCATCCATGAGGTAAAACGATCCAATACCGCGATGCCAACCGGCTTCCGTCTCCACCACCCGAATGTCAACGTCGCCGGAAGCACTCGGGTCAATTGGACATCCTTCACCCAGGGTGAGACGCAGCAACTTGCGCTTCAGCTCTTCCAAATCGAGGTTCAAAATGTTCGTTCCCTGACGGAGATCCCAGCGCTTCCAAAATCTCTCCCTCGGCCAGTCTCTCGTTCCCTTCGACACGAATTCGGCTGACGGCGAGCTCGGGAGCCCGACCGGCCGCGGCGGCAGTCCAAAATCCCGCCGCGACGAGTCCGGCAAGACCTGCCAGCGGCACCGACGGAGCGGAAAATGGAGCGACTTTCCCACGACTGGAGCGCCGGGGCACGACCTGCCGGCGAAGAAAATGCTCCGTCGGTGTGTCCCGGTCGCCTCGCGGCGTTGCGCCCTCTAATTCCACCGTTTGACCTCTTCCTCGAGCTCGACCTTGGTCGCCCGATAACACTCGTTCTCGTACTTCATCAACGAGCGACAATAACGTCGCCGGCACGAGGCGTCCCGTCATGCACGATGAAATTCGCATGCACCTCCGATACCCGCGCTCCGCCAATCCGCAAACCTTTGAATCCCAGTCCATCGATGATCCTTCCCGCCGATTCTCCCGGGGGGTTTTTGAAGATACAACCCGCACTTTTGACACCCACGGGCTGGGTGTTCTTTCGGTCGCTCAATTGCTTGTCCATGTCCCCCCGGATGGCCGCCGGCTCGTCTTCGTCGAGTCGCAGGCGGCACCCGCAACAACCACGTCGTCGCCGAAGGAAGACGAACGGTAGCGAAATCCACCTGGTCGCGGGCCAGCTCCAACTTCCCTTTGCCGGGAGCAACGACCGTAACCTCTCCACCAATTCGCCCATGGAGAATCCGTAAGCGCCCGCATTCATGGCCAAAACGCCCCCAACGGAGCCCGGAATACCCACGCCCCCTTCGAGACCGCGAAGGCCGCGGGATACCGCCGCCCGCACCAGACCGGGAAATTGACACCCGCTTCCGCCTCGAACTCGCGTCACCCTCGATTATCGTGAATTTTCATGGCGCCGGTATGGATTACCACGCCGCGAACACCTTCGTCGCTCACCAGGAGATTGCTTCCGCCTCCGAGAATTCGAACCGGCAACTCGATGCTCGACCGTCGAGCGCGAGATCGCGATCATCTGCTCGGTGGACGCTGGATACACCATGACCTCCGCGGGACCTCCCAGCCCGATGGTGGTGTAGCGTGCCAGAGGCTCTTCGGCGCGAAACCTCACACCGTGCGTCCGCGAGGGCCACCTTCGATTCGCTCGATCGAGCTAATCGTCATCGCCACGCTCACGGATCATCTCCACGATTTGATCGGAAATTGCCGTCACACTCCCTGCACCCAAGAGTCAAGCACGAATCGCCTTCACCAAGCTCCTCAGCCAGAACCGCCGGGACGGTGTCCACCGCATCCACGAAGCGAACGTCTCGATGCCCATGCTCTTTGATACCTTCCGCCAGATTCTTCGCCCGGTACTCCTGCAATGGATCTTCGCCGGCCGGGTAAATCTCGGTCACCAACAAAAGTCCGCTTGATGAAACGAGCGGCAGAACTCATCGAAAAGCGCTTGAACCCGGTGTAGCGATGGGGCTGGAAGACGACCACGGTTCGCTCGGCGGAAGGCCTCCTTCGCGGTGGCCAAAGTCGGCCGGATCTCAGTGGGATGATGGCCATAGTCATCGACGACGAGCACGCCGCCGACGTCTCCCTTTGACCTGAAAACGCCGATCGACGCCGGAGTAAGCTGCGAGTCCCAGAAAGATTTGCTCCATCGGGATGTCCGAGCTCGAGCGCCACCCCGACGGCAGCCAGAGCTGTTCAGCACACTCACCCGACCCGGCACTCCGAGCTCGAACCTCTCCCGCCGGTTCTCCTCGCACTTTCAACGTATATGACGAGCGCATTCCCGTCAAGGGACACGTCCGCCGCAGAGACATCGGCTTGGGTCGAGAAACCGTAGGTCACGTAGCGTCGTCTGATTCGCGGAAGCATATCCTGAATTCGCTCTTCATCGAGACAAACCACGGATGCTCCGTAAAACGGAACTTTGTTGACGAAATCAACGAACGTGTCTTGAAGGTCGTCCAGATCCCGGTAGGCTTCCAAATGCTCTCGGTCGATGCCCGTCACCACGGCGACGACGGGAGACAGGTGAAGGAAACTGCGGTCCGACTCGTCGGCCTCCACGACCATGAAGTCCGAGCGACCCAACTTGGCGTTACTGCCCAAGATTCGGAGCCGGCCGCCGATCACCATGGTCGGATCGAGTCCGGCCCGGTCCAGCATGACGGCAACCATCGAGGTCGTGCTGGTCTTGCCGTGTGAACCGGCTACCGCGATTCCGTATTTCAAACGCATCAACTCGGCCAGCATCTCGGCACGCGGAATAATGGGCACTTGTAGTTTCCGAGCGCCTTCGATCTCCGGATTCTCGGGACGAACCGCCGATGAGGTCACGACCACATCAGCCTCACCCACTTGTTCTTCCCGATGTCCTTCGTAAATTTTTGCCCCCAAAGACTCGAGTCTCCGCGTCACGGCGGTGCTCCGCAGATCGGAACCGCTCACCGCATACCCGAGATTGACCAGAACTTCCGCAATCCCGCTCATACCGATTCCGCCGATTCCAACGAAGTGAATTCGCGTCTTCGACGAAAACAGCGGCGCGCTCATTCGCGGGTCCTCCCCGGCCGACCTTGGCCCGTCCTCGGCCGACCGGCCAACTCGAATAATTGCCCGGCGATAATGTCGGCGGCGTCGGGCCGCGCCAAGCTCCGAGCACGCTCCGCCATCGTTCGTCTTTGCTCCGGCGCGTCGAGTAGCGTAAGAAGCGCCTCGGACAACTTTTCACCTGTCAAAACTTCTTGCGGAATGACACGAGCCGCTCCCTCGCGGGCGAGCATCTCGGCGTTGTCCGCTTGGTGACCACCCGCCAGGGGCAAAGGCACCAAAATCGACGGCCTTCCCGCCGCCGCCAGCTCGGCGCAGGTCGTGGCGCCGGCCCGCGAAACGACGAGGTCGCATTCCGCGTATTCTCGATCCATGGCCTCGAGGTAAGCTTCCACTCGCGCCGGAAAGCCCGCTTGCTCATAGGCGTCCGCGACCGATTCCCGTTCGGTTTCTCCCGTCTGATGGGTCACCTGGAGGCGATCTCGCCCGGCCGCCAGAAAAGGAAGTGCGGCGATCATCGCTTGATTCAAGACCTGCGAGCCCTGGCTTCCCCCGAAAACCAAAACGTGCATCTCGTCGCCGGCGGACCGAATCGGCACTCGCGTGATGGCTTCGCGCACCGGATTGCCCGGACACGAATCCTTTCGACCCGAAATAGCGTTTCGTCTCTTCCCAAGCGAGAGCCGCCGATCCACGAAAGGCCCGAGCCACCGGTTGGCAAGGCCGGGCGTTGCGTTCGGCTCGAGAATGAGTGTCGGCACACCGGTAGCGCCGGCGACCGCCACGAGGGGTCCCGAGACGTACCCGCCCACTCCCATAACCACGCTTGGTCTGACCTTTCTTAGTAGTCTCATCGCGTCAATGAAAGCGAAGGGCAGTGACAAAACCCCTTTGAGCTTCCGAAAAACCGAACCTCCGCGAAGCGGTTCCACTCGAACCATCTCGAGAGTGAAGCCGGCACGAGGCACAATCCGGCTTTCGAGTCCCCGCTTCGTTCCCGAAAAAATCACCTTGGTCTCCGGTTCGTACTCCAAAACTTTGCCGGCTACAGCCAGAGCCGGATAAAGATGTCCGCCCGAGCCGCCCGCTGCCACGAGCAAACAAAAACTCCCATCGCCGCCCCGTCGTGCCACCCATCACCCCGCGTGTTGAGACACGGAAAGAAGCAGCCCGACAGCCGCCATGGATGCCACCAAGGAGGACCCTCCCGCCGAAATGAAAGGCAGAGGGATGCCCGTGGTGGGTAAAAGTCCCAAGGTTACCCCGATGTTGAGAAACGCTTGACCGACAATGAGGGCCGTCAGACCGCCGGCAAGAAGCGTTCCGAAAAGATCGGGAGCGCGGCGGGCGATAACGATTCCCCGCCATAGAAAAATCGAGAAGGCGGCCACCATAACCAGTGTCCCAATGAGACCGAGCTCTTCTCCAATGACCGAGAAAACGAAATCGGTATGCGGCTCGGGGAGATAAAACAGTTTTTGTCGGCTCCGCATGAAGCCGACCCCGAACAGCCCCCCCGTACTCAAAGCGATAAAAGACTGAATGATTTGAAATCCTCGGCCGAGTGGATCGTCGAAGGGGTCCAAAAAAGCCAGCAATCTCTGTCTCCGGTACGGCACACGAATCATGAGCCAATAGATGAGCGGCATCGTAACCAGTCCGAGCTGAACCAGATAGCGAAGCGGAGCACCGGAAATAAAGAGCAGACAACAACCGATGAGTGCGAGGCACGAGGCGGTGCCGAAATCGGGCTCGATAAGAACGAGAAAAGCCAAAAACCCGGTGACCACCAGGGAGGGGAAGAGCCCTCCGAAAAAATCGTCCAGTCGCTCCCGTCGCTTTTCGAGCTGGTAAGCAAGAGTCAAGATGAGCACAAGCTTGGCACCCTCGGAGGGTTGAAAGGACATGAGTCCCAAACGCATCCAACGGTGTGCGTTTTTGAGCGGCGGCGAAAAAAGAACTCCTATCAGGAGGACCACTGTGACGGCGAAAAGGCCATAGATGACAGCCGGGCGATTCAGCCAACGATAATCCATCCTCATGAGAACCGACATCACCGCGACACCCAAGGCCGCGTAAATGAGCTGCTTGAAAAGAAAGAAGTAGGAGCTCCGATGTGCCTCGTGCGCAACCATCGCCGATGCGCTGTACACCATGACCAACCCGAAGGAAACGAGCACTATAGTCACGATGAACAGTGTCCGGTCGGGCGACAACATCTTGGCCATGGTGAATCGCCATCAGTCCTTTCCGTTGCTCTCCTCGCCACAATTCAGATCGGACCCGTCCGTTCCGTTTGGCAAGCTTCTCCACTTCCTCCCGGAAACGTTCGCCCCGCTCGGCGTAATCCGTAAACATGTCGAAACTGGCGCAGGCCGGAGAAAGGAGAACCGTGTCTCCGGGGCGGGCGTTTCGGAACGCCGTCTCCACGGCTTGTTTCAGACTTCGGCAAGCTACGACCGGGACCAAATCACCTAGAGCCGTCTCGATAAGATGCTTGGACTCGCCGATCGCCAGGACCCGCTTGACTTTTCTCTTCACTTGGGTCCGGAGCGATTTGAAATCTCCGGCTTTGGAACGTCCTCCGAGTATCAAGAACACGCCGGAATCGAAACTCTCGAGTGCCGCAGAGGCTGCAGCGAGATTGGTAGCTTTGGAATCGTTGTAAAAGGCAACCCCGTCGAGCTCTCCAACGCGTTCGAGCGCGTGCGGGACACCGGAAAAATCCCCAACCGCCAAAGCGAGTAGCTCGGGCTCGATATCGACCACCGAAGCAACACCGAGGGCGGCCATGATGTTCTCCACGTTATGTCGTCCCTTGAGAGGAATGCTCTCGAGCCTAACCAGAGGACGCGTCTCCCCTCCATCACTGCGCACAATCCAAGGGCCTTCCACCCGGATCTTTCGCTCCAAATCGCTGAGACCTTCGTAACTGAAATAGATTTTCTTCGAACGAGCCTTAGACGCCATATCCAACGTCAGGGGATTTCCGCCGTAAACGACCGCCCAATCCCCAGCCTCCTGATTCGTAAAAATCCGCTGCTTAGCTTGAACATAGGCTTCGAACGATGGGTGCCAATCCAAGTGGTCCGGCGTCACGTCGAGCAGCACCGCGATTCGAGGCCGAAAACTCTCGATGGTCTCCAGCTGAAAGCTCGAGACTTCCACAACGAAAACAGAGTCTCGGGAAGCTCTCTCCACCAGCCCAATCAAGGGTTGACCGATGTTGCCTCCCAGATAGACGGAACGCCCGGACCGCTTCAGAATCTCCGCGATCAAGCTTGCCGTCGTAGACTTGCCCTTGGTACCCGTTACGGCAATGACCTCGCCTTGAATCTGTCGGAACCCGAGCTCCAACTCGCCCCACAGAGGCACTCCCTTGGCCCGCGCTTCGCGAAGCGGCGGAGCATGGAGCGGAACGCCCGGGCTCACGATCACGAGGTCCATACCCGAAACAAGACCTGACGGATGCGACCCGAGAATGAGCTCCACACCGGCCCGTTTCAACCCAGATAATTCCGCGGGAAGCTCTTCCTCCGTCCTCAGATCGGTGACCCGCACCTGGGCGCCACGGCGAACCAGGAACTCGGCCGCAGCCACACCGCTTCGTGCCAGGCCGACGACCAACACCCGGCGGCCCTGGAGCTCTTGTATCCTCAAAGACTACGCCTCGTTTTTCTTTATCTTGTTTCTCTAAATTCCTTCCTTCCATGCCTTTCCGACACCACCTTCTCCATCACCGCAATTTCAAAGTCGTCAAGCTCGCTAACGCGAAAATGATGGCCAGGATCCAAAAACGGATGATGATCGTCGGCTCCTTCCAGCCCATGAGCTCGAAGTGGTGATGCAATGGAGCCATACGAAAAAAGCGCTTCCCCGTGACCTTGAAATAAGTAATTTGGATGATGACCGAGAGCGCTTCGACCACGAATAACCCACCCACCAGAACGAGAAGAAGCTCTTGCTTGATGAGAAGGGCCACAGTACCGATGGCGCCGCCCAAAGCGAGCGAGCCCACGTCTCCCATGAAGACTTCGGCCGGATAGCTGTTGAACCACAAGAATCCGAGACTCGCCCCAACCATGGCGCCGCAAAAGATGGTCAACTCCCACACCTGCGGAAAATGAATGAGGTCTAGATAGGCTGAAAACTGTGCGTGTCCGGTGAGATAAGTGAGTAAAGTAAAGGCGGCCGCTGCGATGAGAACCGATCCGATCGCCAGACCGTCGAGACCGTCGGTGAAATTAACAGCATTGGACGCACCCACGATCACAAGGACCGCAAAGGGAACATAAAGCCAGGAAATGTCCGGCCGGAGCTCCTTTAAGAAAGGAAACAAAAGCTCGGTGTTATAGGAGCCCTCACGCGACAGCTCCAGGAGAACGAATCCGACGCCGATGGCGACGAGAATCTGCAAAATCATCTTGGAGCGGACCGACAAGCCGTGTGATTTGCGCGACGCCTTGAGGTAATCGTCGGCGAAGCCAATCACCCCGTAAGCCGCCGTGGTCGCAAGCGCCACCCATACGTAATTGCTGGTCAGATCCGCCCAAAGCAGAGTCGGGATGATAACGGCGGCCAGAATCATCAGGCCGCCCATCGTCGGTGTTCCTGCCTTAGCCTTGTGCGCTTCGGGTCCATCATGCCGGATTCGCTCACCGATTTGAAATTGACGAAGCTTTCGAATGAGCCAAGGTCCGAGCACAAAGGAAATAACGAGAGCGGTGAGAGCCGCGCAAGCGGTTCGGAACGTGACGTACCGAAAGACGTTGAAAGCACTAATCTCACTATGGAGCGGGTAGAGAAGATGATAGAGCATCAGAGCGTCTCCATCCCGAAGCGAGCTCGCAACGCGTCCATGGCGCGGTCGAGTCCGACTCCCCGCGAGGCCTTGAGTAAAACGATATCGCCGGACTCGATTCGGTCGACCAGAAGCTTAGCCGCTTCCGCGGCCGTTTCGGCGGCGAGCGTCGAAGCTTCCGACATGCCGGCCCGGCATGCCTCCTCCACAATGAGACGCCCGAGCGGTCCGACGCCGATGAGCAAATCGAGCCCCGACCGCGCAGCCTTACGGCCGCTGTCCCGATGAAGAGACTCGGCACGATCCCCAAGCTCCAACATATCTCCCAACACGGCGACCCGGCGCGATGCTTCCTCTTCCGCAAAGGATTCGAGCACAAAATCAAGGGCGGTCGGATTCGAGTTGTAGGTCTCGTCGATGATCACGATACTGTCACGCAGGCGGATTCTTTCTCCTCGATGCGGAGGCGGAGTCAACTTGGTGAGCTCCGCCGCCGCCGTGGCCATTGGAAGGCCGAGCACCACCGAAACCGTGAGCGCTGCGAGAAGGTTGTACACGTTGTGCAAACCGTGAACAGGCGAATGAACCTCCGTTTCCTGGTCTTCGTAATGGGCGGCGAATCTAATCCCTTCGCGCTCCCGTTGAATTCGCATCGCCCTCACATCGGCGCCGTCACTGAGTCCAAACCGAATCTGTCGTCCCGCGAACCGGCGCGCCTCCGAGAGCACTAGAGGATCGTCTGCGTTGACAACCGACACCGCGTCTTCCGGCAACCCGTCGAAGAGCTCACCTTTGGCGCGGGCGATGGCCTCGAGGGAAGGAAAGAACTCTCGATGCACTTCGGCTACATTGGTAAGCACACCGACGTCGGGTCGAGCTATCTCCGTCAACCGAGCCAACTCGCCCGGAGCGGACATCCCCAACTCGAAAACTCCCACGTTCTCGTCACAATGCCTGAGTATGGAAAGGGGAAGGCCGTAAAAGTTGTTGAAGTTTTTCTCCGACTTCAAAACCCGGAGCCGCGCTCCGAGCGCCAAGGCCGTTGCCTCCTTGGTCGTGGTCTTTCCCATGCTCCCTGTAATGGCCACCACTTTCATGCCCGATTCACGCCGGACTGCGGCAGCGAGGTCTTGAAGGGCGAACGTAGTATCCGGAACGCGAATTCGAACGCCGGCTCGGTTGGTCGGCGTTTGGGATGACACGACAACCCCGATCGCCCCACGTTCAAAGGCTTGCTCGACGAAACGATGCCCATCGTGGTTCGGCCCGATGATGGCAAAGAACAACTGACCGGACTCGAGAGTCCGCGAATCGATCGAAACGGCCTCGAAAGACGGATCTTCCCCGCCCGCCTCGATGGTGCCGCCCATCCAGGATGCCGCTTGGGTCAGTGTTATGCGCATGTCAATCTTAGTTCTCGCTCGCCGACCGCGCTCCTCGCGCGGTCTCCTCGGCCCATTCGGGCCGGGCTCGCTCCGCTCGCGGCAGGCCAAATTGCGGTCTTCATCGGCCTGCCCCTCATGGTCCTTTTCAATATCAGTTCACTCGGGCTCTGCGGCTCTTCGTTCCTTTTTCCTAAACACTTACCTTTATCTTCGGTCTTAGCCCGCGCTTGGCGCCTTGGCGTCTCCGCGCCTTTGCGTTTCTTTCTTTGAACTCTCACTAGCGCTCTGCGGCTCCGCGACTTTGCGTTGTCTTCTTATCTTTTCTTGAGAATCTCTCGGATGACTTCCCGATCATCGAACGGGATGACCTGACCTCCAATGGCCTGGTAGGTCTCGTGTCCTTTTCCCGTAATCAAAACCACGTCGTCGGGCTCGGCCAACGAAATGGCCAGTTCGATAGCGCTCCGACGATCGGGCTCCACAAGAACCTGAGCTATACAGCGGGGTCCTTTCGTGCCGAGCTCGATCTCACGAATGATCGACTCCGGGTCCTCACTCCTCGGATTATCCGAGGTCAGCACAACCGTATCCGACAATCGCGCGGCCACTGCACCCATCAACGGACGTTTCGAACGGTCTCGGTTACCTCCACAGCCGAAAACCGTCAGAATTTTGTGATGCGGCAAAATCCTGGTCGTCTCTAGCAGGTTCCGAAGGGCATCGTCGGTATGAGCGTAATCCACAACCACGTGAAACGGCTGCCCCTCCTCGACTTTCTCGTACCTCCCCGGCGCCCCCTTTGCCCCACCGAGCACCTCCAGAAGAAGGTCCGGCTCGAAACCCAGGACTCGACCGACTCCGTACGCTCCCAGAAGATTGAGGGCGTTGTGGCGACCAATAAGGGGGCTCACGAGTCGCCGCATTCGACCTTGCTCATGGACCTCGAGCTCGAGTCCTTCGAACGTGGCCCGAAGGCCATCGGCGCGGATACGGGCATCGGCGGCAAATCCGAAAGTCCATGTCGGTACGGATAGGCTCTCCGACAATCGACGCCCGTAGTCGTCGTCGATTCCGATCACGGCCGCGCCCCCAGGCCGAAGGTAACGCTCGAAAAGCACCCGCTTGGCGTTGAAGTAGTCTTCCATATCGCGATGGAAATCGAGATGGTCGCGACTGAGATTCGTAAAAACCGCGCAAGCGAACTGGGTCCCTTCGACCCGTTCCATGGCGAGTCCGTGAGACGAAACCTCGAGAGTGCCGTAGCGACATCCCGCCTCAACGGCACGAGACAAAAACGACTGCAACTCCGGAGCCTCCGGCGTCGTGTGGCGGGTTACCCGGGTCGCACCACCGATCCGCTGGATGACGGTACCCATCAAAACCGCCGGTGGAGCGAGACTTTCGAGCACATGGTGCACGACGAACGCCGTCGTCAACTTGCCGTTGGTCCCCGTAATCCCGACGAGATCCATGTGCTTCGAAGGCTCACCCGCCAATGTCGCCGACAGCACACCTGCCGCCTTCCGGACATCGGGAGTCTGGATCCAGGCTACGTCGAGGTCACGGGGAACGTCTTCGCTCACTACCGCAACCGCGCCTTGTTTCTTAGCATCTCCCAAGAAGCGGTGCCCATCGTGGTTCTCTCCGACGATGGCGACGAAAATGAATCCGGCTCCGACCTGTCTCGAATCTACGGCCAGACCACGCACCGGAACATCGACATCTCCTCGAACATCGCTCACTGAAAAGAGTCCGAGGAGATCTCTGAGAATCAAAGGCCGGTTGTTTCTCACGTTCGGCTCCGACACCAAAGTCACCATGGGCGTCATGGAGAATCACCTCCGGCCACGGGGCGGTTTGTTTGTATTGAGACCGGCCGGACCGCCTCTCCATACTTGCTCGCAATTTTTGCAATTTCCTCGAAGCTGGTGGCTCCCCGAAGCCCTAGGACCAACGTACAGGGTGTACCCGGTGCAACCCGGGTACCGGCCGGTGGCTCCTGACCTACAATCCATCCCGAGCCATAAATCTCAGGAACCAGCCGCGAAGCAACGACACGGGCCACGGCGTCGCGTGCTGAAAGTCCGTAAAGGGCGGGAACCCGAATCTCTGCCCCTTCCGATTGAGACCCGTAGGACGCATCGAGCCACGTGCTTTCACCCCGATTCGTGAGGGACGGCTGCTTCGGCCAACGCGCCACCAGCGGCGCCCCTTCTCGACGCTCTGCGGGCGCCACACCCAAGTAGTGGAGACTCAGCTCGACGATCTCTGCAAATACTCCCGCGGCCAATCCTCCGGTGTGATCGCCGGTCGGCGAGTCGAGAATAACGAGAGCCGTGAGCTCGGGACGACGGGCGGGCACGAAACCGACGAACGATGCTATGTAGTCCGTATCCGAATAGCCGCCGCCGGAAGCCGCTTTCTGGGCGGTGCCGGTTTTGCCTGCAACTCGAAAACCCGGTATGGTCGCGCGAACTCCGGTGCCCTGGTCGACGACGCCTATGAGGAGCTCCGTCAAACGCGCTGCGGTCTCCCGACTCACCACACGCCGTAGCGGCTCCGGCTCGAAATGCTCGAGGATTTCGCCGTCCGGAGAACGAATCTCGCGGATCAACCGCGGGCGCATCAGATATCCGGACGCAGCCACCGCATTGACAGCGGTGATCATCTGAAGAGGGGTCACGCCGATTTCTTGACCGAACGCAATAGAAGCCATCGTTCGCGGCCCCCAGCTCGCAGCCGGTCGCAGGATACCCCTACTCTCTCCCGGCAACTCCACAGCGGTCAGCTCACCGAAACCGAAATTCCGGACGTATTCGCCCAACCTCTCCCTGCCCAAGCGCTGACTGATTCGAATCATCCCTACGTTACTCGACAGCTCGATAACTTCACGAAACGTCAAGAAGTCGAAAACCTTGTGATCGTGTATAAGCTGCTTGCCCACAACAATGGAGCCCCGACCGCAATCGATCCGCTCCTCCTCGGTGGTTACCGCCTCTTCCAGAGCCGCCGCCGCAGGAATGATTTTGAATGTCGAGCCCGGCTCGTAGGTGTCCGTCACGGCACGGTTGCGCCAGTAGGTTTCGGGATAGTCGTCGTAACGGTTCGGGTTGAAGCCCGGAACCGACGCCATGGCAAGAATCTCTCCCGTTTGCGTGGACATGAGAAGAAACGTCCCCCGCTTGGAGCCGCTTTCTCGAACCGCCTTCGCGAGACGGGTCTCAGCGAGGTGCTGAAGTGTCTCGTCGATGGTCAAATAAACGTCCCGACCCGGCAGAGGAGACTTTTCCACTCGACTAGCGGTTCGCCGCTTGCGTGCATCGGTCAAGATAATCTGCATTCCCGGCTCGCCTCGAATCTCACTTTCGAGCGCGTATTCGACGCCGGAAAGGCCGTTATTGTCCATACCGACGTAGCCAAGAACGTGAGATGCAATCGTGCGTTTCGGATAAAAGCGACGATTCTCAGGGAGGAAACTAACTCCACTCAATCCGAGATTCCGAACGCAATTCCCTTCCGTCAAGTCCACTTTCCGTTTTATCCAAAGAAAATGCTTCCGGCTCGTGAGTCCCTTCACGAGTTTCGCGGGGTCCCCACCAACACACGATGCGAGCGAACGCGCCGCCCGCTCGGCATCGTCGATGTTCGTCGGCACCGCGTAGACGGACTCGACCTCCGCGCTCACGGCCAACGCGTGCCCTTGCCGGTCGAATATCGTTCCGCGGATCGGGTCGACCTTCATCGCTTGCTGATGTTGCAGCTCCGAACGCTCCTGAAGGCGGGGCCTCGCCGCCGTTTGCAGGTACACCAGCCGACCAACAATCGCCAGCACCCAAAGTGAGCTCGCCAGTCCGAAGAGGGCCAATCGAAGGTGGACCCTTTTGACGGACCGGTCTGTTGCTATCACGTTTTCTATTTCCTCACCGATAGTTCGGTTCTAGTCGCGTCACCCGACTTTTGAGATTCCGTTCCGCTCCCTGCTCTCGTTTCGATCACCATGACCTGGGAAAGCGTCGGATGTTTCAATCCCAGCTCACCAATGGCAATGGACTCCACCCGATCGGGAGAGACCAAGGAAGCTTTTTCGAGCTCGAGATGGCGTCTGGTTCTGAGCAACTGTTCCCGCTCGATTCGAAGCTCTTCGACCCGGTACCCGATTCGGATCATCTCGAAGTGTTGCCAGGCATAAGCCAGCACTGCCAAGGCCAAGGCCAAGGCCGTCATCGCCGCCATGAAGAGCTCTCGATGACGCTTGCGATCGACCTCGCGCACGAGTTGCTCGTTTTCCACCCGTTTGTTGATGGAGAAGCGGCTCGATTTCAACTAGAGTCCACCCTTTCCAACACCCTCAACTTGGCGCTTCGCGCTCTGCGATTGAGCTCCACCTCCTGCGAACTCGGTCGCACAGGCTTGCGTGTGACAATTTGATAACGTGAACCGTCTTCGTCTTTCGCCCTCCCCCGAAAGGACCATTTGACTTCCCGGTCCTCCAGAGAATGGTAGGAGATGATCCCCACTCTCCCCTCTGGATTCAGGCAAGGTCCTACGCACCCGAGGAAGCGTGTAAGCTGACTCGAGCTCCTGATTCACTGCAATCCTCAGAGCTTGGAAGGTACGGGTCGCCGGGTCGATGCCTCCCCGCCTCCGCCCGCCCAGCGCTGAGAGAACCACTCGCCGCAAGTCCGACGTCGTCCCGAGGGGTCTCGACGAGACGATCCGCCGTGCGATGGCCCTCGAGCGCCGTTCCTCCCCGTATCGAAAGATCAAATCGGCCAGATCGCGCTCGCTCAGATGATTTACGAGGTCTGCAGCGGTCGTCTCCGCCGTCGGGTCGAACCGCATGTCGAGCGGCCCCTCGCGGGCAAACGAAAATCCACGCTGGGGATCGTCGAGCTGCAGGGTATTCAATCCCAGATCGACCAAAATACCGTCGGCCCCCCTCCAATCGTGGCGCTCGAGGTAGCGGGGAATCTCGGCATAGGAACCGTGTATCAATTCCACTCGGTCTCCGAAACGAGCCAAACGCAAACGGGCCCGCACCAACGTATCCGGGTCGCGATCCACGCCGAGAAGACGTCCCCCCGGTGAACTTCGTTCCAGGATGGCCTCCGCATGCCCTCCTTCTCCCAGCGTTCCGTCGACATAGGACCGACCTGCGACCGGGCGCAGGTATTGAAGCACCTCGTCGAGCAGGACCGGTTGATGAATGGGCATGGCCGGCCTTCCGTAAAGCTTTCGCGTTCACCACCTTTAAATCCCGAAATCGGATAGAGCGCGTCCGTCTTCTTCGGTGAACGGCTCCTTTTTCAGCTTCTCCAGCATTCGATCGTGATTCCAGATCTCGAGGAAGTTGAACTGTCCCAAAACGTCTACATTCCCATTCATTTCCGCCGATTCCCTGAGAGAGGCGGGAATGAGAAGCCGGCCTTGCTTGTCCCACGCTGTTGCCTGGCCGTAAAATTGGACGCGGTTCACGAAGCGTATCTTGGACGGATGCGAGTTGGGAATGGCGGCGAGCTTCCGCTCCACTTCCGCCCACACGTCCATGGGGTACACACGTACGTTCTCTCCGGTGAGACTGGTGACGAAAACGTCCGGGCCATGGTTCGTCTCCAGGAGCTGGAGAAAGCCACTCGGGATCTTGAGCCTACCTTTGTCGTCCACCCGAGCGGGATAGTTACCCCTGAGCAACCGTACCTCCTCGTGATGGCCTAGCGCCCTGTAACAGTAATTCGATACAGGACACTAGATGAACTCCTCCACTTGACGGGCCAGAAGCCCGCCAAGGCAAGAATAATAGACCACTCAATTCCACTTTATTCCACTAGAATCCTAAGATAGCCACTGATCTTTGTCAAGGATTCATTTACTACAACTTACAGAGATCGAGATTAAAGCTTTCTTCAATTGTTCGCTGCAAAAAACCCCCAACAAGATTGTAAAGCCCGGTGCGCAACAGAAGGTATAAGAGGCGAACATCGAACACCAAATATTGTGGACCGCCGTTGAACCCACAAATGAGTTTCGCGTTCTTTGCTCTTTCGCGGTTGAGATCGCAAATGAGGTCTCCGAATTTTCCTGAACTCCATCGCGATCTCTAGTAAGATCCGAAGCGATGAAGGCGGGAATCGTGGGTTTTCCAGGATCGGGTCGCCGAATGCTTTTCGGTCTGTTGACTCGGACTGAGGCAGGAGCACCGGGACGCTCCTCCAAGTTGGGAGTGCTCAAGATTCCCGATGAGCGGTTGAACGAGGTCGCACGCATTCAGGGTTCTCGAAAGATGACTTCCGCGACCATCGAGCTCGCACTTATTCAGGGACTGGTCAAAGGAGAGTCGAGAGAGAAACTGGATTTACCGGCTATTCGAAACCTGGATGTGCTGATTCACGTGGTCCGCGCTTTTCGAGATCCAATGGTTTCCCACCCTGAGGGTTCGGTCGATCCGGTTCGAGACATCGAAGATCATGGATCTGGAGCTCATCCTGGCCGACCTCGGCGTGGTCGAGAAACGTTTGGAGCGGCTCGAGTCCGATGCGGGGAAAGGGGTGAAGGCGGATCCGAGAGAGTTGGCGGCACTCGAACGTGCAAGAGAGACTTTGTCCGCTGAGACTCCGCTACGAGCCACCTTAACCGAAGATGAGCAGAAAACACTGCGCGGCTATGCTCTTCTAACCGCAAAACCACGTTTACTCGTCGTCAACGCAGGGGAGGATGAAGCCCATTTCGACTGGACCGAAAATCCCAAAATGAAACGTCAGATCGAAGCGCCGGCAACGAAGCTGTGCTCCGTGTCCGCTCGCATCGAGGCCGAGATTGCCGAGCTCACACCGGAGGACGCACGAACCTTCCGGGAAGATCTCAGGTCTGACAGAAGACACCGTAGACCGTATCGTCCAAGCAACCTTCGCCCTCATGGGAATGCTCACTTTTTTCACCGGAGAGGCGAAAGAGGCGCGAGCCTGGATCATCCCCAACGGCACCACGGCGGTCACCGCCGCCGGCGCCGTCCACAGCGACATAGAACGCGGATTCATTCGAGCTGAAGTAGTACCCTTCGAAATCCTCAGGAGAGAAGAGTCGTGGAGCGTATGTCGCGAAAAGGGGCTCGTCCGATTGGAGGGCAAGAGTTATTTGGTCGCGGATGGGGATGTTATTTATTTTAGGTTTCATGTATGAACATCGAGAACTCGAGGACTCGAGAACTCAAGAACTCAGAATGGAACAGGAACACGGCTCGATGACTCGCCGTCGGCATCAGGATTTAGTAAAGAAAGAACGGGCGTTGGCTTGGACCAATCCTTTGTGTTAAGAAGATAAGATCGTGAAACTCGTCGTTCAGATTCCCTGCCTCAACGAAGCGGAGACCCTTCCCGTCACCCTGTCGGAGATACCTCGGCACATCCCCGGGATCGACGAGGTAGAGGTCCTCATCATCGACGACGGCTCCTCCGATGGAACGTCCGACGTGGCGGCCGAGCACGGGGCGGAACACGTGCTTCGCTTTGCACGGACCCGCGGTTTGGCCTTCGCTTTCAGGTCCGGGATCGACGCGGCTTTGTCTTTGGGAGCCGATATCATCGTGAATACCGACGGTGACAATCAGTATCCCGGCTCCCAGATCCCGAAGCTCATCGCGCCCATACTCGAGAAAAGGGCGGACATGGTGATCGGCAACCGCGAAGTCCAAAATGTCGAGCACTTCTCCTTCACAAAAAAGAAGCTTCAAGCTCTAGGCAGTTGGGTCGTTCGACAAGTGTCGGGCACCGCAGTACCGGACACGACCAGCGGCTTTCGTGCTTTGACTCGCGACGCCGCGCAGAGACTCAACGTCATCTCGGAATACACCTACACATTGGAGACCATCATTCAGGCGGGCAAGAAGCGGATGGCCGTGGAGCACATCCCTATAAAAGCCAGGGTGACCCGCCCCAGTCGTCTCATTTCGAGCACTTGGAACTACGTCAAACGATCCGCCGCCACCATCGTGCGAATCTACACGATGTACGAGCCGCTGAAGATTTTCAGTTACATCGGCGCTGTGTTTCTCGTAGCAGGACTCTTCCTTTCCGGCCGATACATCTACTTCGATCAGATCGGCGAAGGGCGGGGGCATGTCCAATCCGTGATCGCCGCGAGCATATTCCTCACCGTGGGATTCATGGTCATCCTGATCGGATTCGTGGCGGATATCATGGCCTCCGTGCGACGCCTCCTCGAGGAAGTCCTCTACCGCCAGAAGCGACTCGAGGACGAGATCGCCTTTCGCTCCGAGCCCCAACGTGAGGGCCGGAAAACAGAAGCCAGGAGCCAGAAGTCGGAAGTTAGAATGGAATAGGAGAACGGCGTCCCTCCAACGTGAGAACAGGTCGCCGTTGTCATCCGGATTCATTGATGAGATCGCAGAGACCAAATGGTTGAGACGGAAAAGGTCAGCGTACTGATACCTGCCTTCAACGAGGCTGCTTCCATCGGAACCGTGGTGGAAGCCGTACGCAGTGCGGGTAGCTGGATGGAAGTGGTCGTGGTGGACGACGGCTCGACGGACGGGACGGAAGACGCGGCTCGTGGCGCCGGGGCAAGGGTCGTCAGACACCCTTACAACAAAGGAAACGGCGCCGCCGTCAAAACCGCGATTAGAGAGGCCCGGGGAGAGTTTGTACTGCTCATGGATGCGGACGGGCAACACGGAGCGGATGACATCTTTCGGCTCGTCGAGAAGTTAAAAGAATACGACCTGGTGGTGGGCGCACGTTCATGGCGCGCTCAAGCCACTTTTTCGAGAGGTTTGGGTAACGCCGTGCTGGCTCGGTTTGCATCGTTCCTCTCGGGCTTTTCCATTTCCGATCTCACCTCCGGGTTTCGCGCCGCCCGTCGAAACATCATGCTCGAGTTCGTGCACTTGTTTCCCAACGGATTCAGTTACCCCACAACGAGTACTCTGGCTTTTCTGAAGGCCGGCTATAACGTCGCTTTCATTCCGATCGACGGGAAGAAACGAGCGGACCACACAAAGAGCAAGATGCATCCGTGGCGGGAAGGCGTCCGCTTCCTGATGATTATCTTTCGAATGATTCTCCTCTTCAGCCCCCTGCGAATTTTCTTTCCTGCATCGGCTCTATTTTTTGTCCTTGGATTCGGATACCTGCTCTACACGATTGTGACCGAAGTTCACGTAACGAACACATCGGTTCTTCTCCTCACCGCTTCAGCGATACTGTTTCTGTTTGGATTACTATCCGAACAGATTTCTATGGCTATGTTTCGCTCACGTAAGTTAGATTAAATCCCTGCCCGAGCCCTAGCCCCTTCCCCGCTTGTCCGCAGTCTCGTCCGCCGTAGCTTCGGCGAAGGTGGAAGCCTGGTGCGAAGGCGGTTCACCGTTACCGATCCGCACTAACTACAACCGGTTCCTCCAACGTCCCCGTCACCAAAAACGAAACAACTTCACCCGCCGGTTTCAAGACCACTACCTTCAAATCCACGGAACCATCAAAGGAGACCCTCCCTCCAAAGCGCACATTCGCGTTTTCCGTTTGCAACTCGATGTCGGGAAAAACCACCTCTCCCGTTTCGATGCGAAAGGGGGCCGTGACTTGTTCGTAAGAGGCGCCGACGAACGCCGGTTCGTCGAGCTTCTCGTCGATCGCGCTACACAGTGGCCAAGCGGGGAGCTTTCCGTCTTTCAGCGTAGCCGTCCCGGCACCCTTCAAATGCTCGAGCCCTCCCCCGAAACCGGTCACTTCCATCTCCAGTCCGGTGGAACCGATGCCGTCGGTGGAGCCCATTACAGACTGGAGGTTCCAGAGCCCTGAGAGACGCACCTCATAACCAGGGGGAAGCTGGTTTAGATTTAGACCGAGCTCGGCGTTGAAGACGCCATTTTCGGTCTCGAGGGCACCGGAGCGCATTTCGATTTTTCCCTTTGCGAGCTCGAGCCGTCCCTCGAGCTCCCGGGCTGATATCGGTTCCCACCGAATGCTCGAGGCTCGAATCTCTCCCGCGGCGGTGAGTCCGTGGACCGGTGTCAAGGCGCGGGAGTCGTAGCCGAGGCCACTCAAGACCAAGTGAAGGCCATCCAAGGTGAGGTCGGCTCGGCCACCCCCCCTTTGCCAAAGGAGAGCTCCCTCCTCAATCGCGACTTCGTCCACCTCGAGATAAAACTCGGTACCGGGACGTTCCGGCCGCTCCTGTACCTCCGGTCCCTTCTCCTTTGGCGATGATCTATTGGCCGGCGCCGGGCGCGGTGGAGTATTCCCCTCGGGCCGTAGACTCGCGAGCTTCACCCTAGGACGAGTGAGCCGCACTCGCTCAACCACGATGGCCCCCGTCATGAGGGGAAGGAGACGATGCTCGAAAACGAGCTCCTGTATGCGCAGGGTGAGACGACCTCCCAGAACCACGGACGAGGCTTCAACCCCTTCCAGCACCAAGCCTCGACGGAAACTCCAACGATACTCTGAAGCTCTCAGGTTGAGGCCGGACGTCTCTCCGAACGCCGCGAGCGCAGTTCGACCCAACTCGGGGGAGTCGAACTCGAGGACGAAAGCTCCCGAGACGATGACGACAACAACCGCGGCTACGAGGACGAGCTTCAATGTAATCTCCAGGATCGTCTCTTCACACGTTCAATTTCAATTCCGTTTTCTTTTATAATATGCCGACCGGGAATCATAAAGGTCCAATCCATCGAGCAATTGCTCAAAATAGGGGTTCGCGCCGAACAGCAAGCTCTGGCCAAATGGGATTTGAACTGCCGGAAAAACTGAAGCACAAAGACAGGTTTCTTCCCTAGCGATATTCCGGTATCTGACTTCCGGTATCTCTGGTCTGTCAGCCGCCGAATACCTGCAGGATGAGAAATCCCTTTTGCAAGTAACCTGCGAAATCCATGAGCTCCTTTCTCCGGATCAGATCGAACTCGGTTGTTACCGGCCTTTTTTCTCAGGGAACGTCGAAATCTTAGCAGAATACGAGACTCCGAACAAAGAGAAAGGTGCAGAAAAGACACACTAGAGCCTCGACACTGTGGCAACGACGACACACATGGGCCGAGCCACTCAACTAGTGATTGTTAATTCACTATGTTTCAATACTTTACCGACAGGCTTGAACACGCAAGTCCTGGCACATAAATTGCTAGGAATTGGCCCTGTGTTGTCTTATAGTCCGAGAGGTTGTATGCGCTTTCAGAAAACACTGAAAAAGAACACAAGCTGTGTAGGGATAGGCCTACACTCGGGACGTAAAGTCCATTTAACATTGAAACCCGCCTCGACGGACACCGGAATTGTATTCCGGCGTGTCGATTTGAAGGGCAAAGAAATACCGGCTCGAGTCGAGCACCTGGGGAGTATCAATCACGCCACTTGTCTAACCGACGGCGATACGCGGATCGAGACGGTGGAGCACCTTCTCGCGGCCCTCAGGACGCTCGGTGTCGATAATGCCATCGTGGAGCTCGACGCCGCGGAAGTGCCCATCATGGATGGCAGCGCGGCTCCTTTCATTTACCTCATCCACGAAGCCGGTATCCGGGAGCAAACCGCCACGCGCTCGTTCCTCCGTATCACCCGACCGTTGTCGGTGGAACATGAAGGGCGGCTCGTCGCAGCTTACCCCTCGGACACTCTAAAAATCACCTATACCATCAACTTCAACCACCCGATGCTTCGCCACCAAGAGCACTCTTTGGAGATAACGGAGTCGTCCTTTGTTCGACGATATCGCCCCTGCCCGAACGTTCGGATTCCAAAAGGACGTGGAGATCCTCAGGCAAAACGGGCTCGCGTTGGGAGGGTCTCTCGATAACGCTCTCGTTCTATCCGAAACAGGAGTCCTCAACAATCAGCTTCGGTTTCCGGATGAGTTCGTGCGTCACAAGATCCTTGACATTCTAGGAGACCTTTCCCTTTTGAACATGCCCCTGATGGCCCACGTTGTAGCGGTTCGGGCAGGACACGGACTCCATACCGAGTTGGCGCAAGAAATTCTCTCGAACGAGGATTGTTGGGAGCTGGTCACGCTCCCCGAATCGGTAGGAACGCCGGTCGCAGCAGAAGTACCGGTCCTTGCCAATGCACCCGCCGGGGACTAATAAGCTCTAAAGAACTCGAGAACTCAAGCACCCAAGGACTCAAGAACCCGAGTCGTGGAGCTCGGCGCTTCGCGCCACGTCCAAGAATCGATTTAGCCCTGAAGCGACAATAAATAAGCGAATCAGCTTTGGCAGACGCAACAAAAGCCATGATAGTGGCCGCTATTCTTGGGAAAGGGGTTTGTGATTCACTCAACTATGAAGCCGTTCTAATGTGTCTTTACGCAATGGCTTTGTTGGCTCGTGTTCGCTTCAGGGCGAACCCTAATCCGAGTTCACGAAATCTACGCAAATTACTGGAAAAATAGGGACAGGTCCGTTTTTGGTGGACCGTTGTCTTTGCCAAAAAGGGACCTGTCCCCGTTTTTCCTGCAATTTACCCTGAGTTTATTGTCGGATTAGGGTTAGTTCTTGTCCGTCTCTTCGACGATAGCCTTGACGGTGACCGTTTTGATGCGCCGCGGATCGTTCGTGGCCACGGAGACTTTCCGCTGCACCGGCCCCTTGTACCGGCGGGTCTCGAAGGTCACTTTGAGAATCGTGGTTTGTCCCGGTTTTACGATCCGGTCAGAGGTCAAAGCCGCTGTGCAACCGCACGTCGTAGAGACCCTCTTGATGATCAAATCCTCGGTTCCAACGTTTTCGATCTCGAATTCCTTCTCCAGCTTCAGGTTCTGCTCGACCCGACCGAAATCATGGTCCTCCGGAGTGATCTCGATGCGAGGTCCGGTTGCGGATTGATCACGAGTCTTCTTGGTGGATTGCCCTTCCACAGCTATAGAAAAACCCAGAGCCAGCACCAGCAATGTTCCAATCAACGTTTTCATAGGTCCTTCCCTTGGCTCCCCGTAATGCTTCGGATTTCCCGAAGTGTCTCTCAACGTTCGGTTTCGTCTCCGGAACCTCTTGTTCCGTCTTCGGAACCCTTTGCTTTCCCAGTGAGTTTGTTCATGTAGGCTCCGAGTCTTTCGTTTTCGTAGGTCACTGTGTTCAAGAACAGACTTTCTATGAGGTATCGTTTTCTCGAGTCATCGTCCATCTCTTCTACGAGGTGGGTAATTTCTCGCATCATATCCTCGAAGGTCACCTTGAGCTCACGCCTCAGTGTCACCTCTCGGTAGAGCGACTCGAGAATGTAGAGAAGATCCCCATCCAGAGGGATCTCGTGGCCGGAGAGCATCTTGACCTTCTTCATCTGCCTGTCCTGAATTGACGAATAGTGAGAGCTCGTCAAAAGCTCTCGAGTGCGCTCTTCTCTTCTCTAAATATCTCGACCAGATTGTGAAGTCCCGTCAAGCTGACCATGGTCTCCACTCGTTCCTGGAGTCCGAGCAATCTCACCGCTCCGGAGCGCTCGGTCATCATCCGATAGATATCCATGAGGCAACCGATGGACGCGCTATCGATGTAGCTCACGTCGGAGAGGTCTATGACCAGCTTCTCAGCCCCCGCTTCGATGAGCTCGGAGACCTTGGCGAAAAAATTGCTTAGAAGCGGAAAGACCAGCTTCTCTTCCTTGACCCGAACGACTTTGATTTCACCAAACGATTCAATTTGAAGATTCATGAGTGCTTGTCCGTTGACCCGGTGGCGACTCACACGGAGTTTGCTCGGAAGACATGGCAATCAACACACGACCCAATTCCAATCGGCCGCGATTGATCCGACTCTTCACTGTACCCTCCGGAAGGTCCAACCGACTCACGATTTCCTGATACGAAAGACCATGTATGTCTCGAAGCACGACCGCCTCGCGAAGCTTGACGGGTAGTTGCTGAAGCGCTCGAGATAGCAACAGCTTGTTATCACGGGCCTCGAGTTCACGATGGGGGTCGAACCGAGGCGAGCTTACCTCTTCCAAGCAGATTTCCCGATCGACAAGAGCTTCTCTTTCCCTTCGCCCACTTCGATATCGATCGATACAATGATTTCGACTCACCGAATATAGCCAAGTTCCCAGATCGGCCCCGCGATCGAACTTGCTGAGCGACCGGAAGACCCGGAGGAAAATCTCCTGGGCCAAATCCTCCGCCTCCTCGTACCTGCCCGTAAACTTATAGGCAACTCCGAAGACGCGGCGACGGTAACGACGAACGATCTCTTCCCAAGCGACGTCACGCTCCGGCTTGACTTCGCTTTCGAGACATCGCTCGATGAGCTCGCGATCCTCCAGCGGAGAAAGATCCATCCCGACCAGTCGGTTCTTCTTTGCCGACACAACAATTTGGTCTTGACTCGATACCAACGACGATCCTTTGGGTGAGTCGGCGCATTTCCCGAACACGGGCCGGGACTCTGCTCCCGCTTGACCCCAAGGGAAGCTAAAACACTCGACAGCTGTATTTTAGCATGGCCGCAGGCCTCGGCGCGATAGGTGGATTGTGATGAATGCTGACAGAGGAGCAAGTGGGTCTATACCGTTGCTTTCTTCGACTGGCTTCACCTCTTCGAGATGCCTGTCGCCGGGTTCCTCGGCTTTCTGCCGTTTGCTCTCGAGTGTCACGAAATGTATTGGTTCGGAAGAAAAATACCGGATAGGTTGCGACCCCGAACCGTGCTTCTCGTCGCCTTTTAGCTCCTGCTTGCCTGCTACGTCGCCGCGGTCTACTACGGCATCGACACCTTCACCGTCCGCTCTTTTCAGAACTGAATCCTGATGCCGACGGCGCAAGCCGTCCTCCGGCTCCATTCTGAGTCCTCGAGTCCTCGAGTTCTCTCCCGCCAGGCGCAGCCTGGCCTACTTTTTTGGTAGTTCCGGTTTCCCCGCCTCGATCCAAGCCGTGTACCAGTAGCTGGCGGCGTCACGGGAAACGTTTTGAAGCATTTGATTGATGATGATAGATGAGCGAAGCCAAAGCCCTTCGTAATAGAAACGGTCATAGCTCATCACACCCTGTCGTGCGATGTAATCATGTAGCAGGATATTGTCGACCCAAATATAGGCACGCCGAGCGATGTTGAAAGCATACTCACCCGGCCGATCCAAGTAGACGGCCGCGGGCGTATCGAACTTCACTTTCTCACCGTAGACCTCCAACAGACGCTCATCGAACCGCTCTCTCAGGCCGTCCTGATCGATGGGTTCTCCATCCCCGTACTTCGATACATTGACGGGGTTGTGAAGCTCGCCCACACAAAAAGCAATTTCGGCGGAAAGGGTCTCGATGGCTTCGATGTCCATCACCCGGTAGGCTTCGATGAGCTTCCCATAAGTGTCTTGGAGCCTCCAAGGCAGATCGCCCGCTTGCTCCATCGTTTCCTCACCGAACTTGGAAATGGCGGCCTGCCGATCCTCCGGAATGCCTTCGAAGGGAAAGGGTTCGAAGCGATCGATCTCGAAGGTGAGTCTCTGCCCGGTCCGAATGGGATCGATGACGTGAGCAAGAATGATTTCCTCCCGCTGCTCGTAAAACTTCTTGATTGGCTTGGGTAAGGATTCGATAGCCTTCTCGATGACCTCCCGGACTCCAGAGTCATCCCATGCAGAGGCACCGCCGGCCCAAAATGCGATCGACAAAATCAACGTCAACAAGAAAATGCGTCGCTTGCTCATCCCTTCACCTCGACTCGAGAGCTCTTTCCACGATTTCGCGCGACCCTATTGTAGTCCGTGGAAAATGACCGATCAACGCATCAACTTGCCTCGTCGGGATCCCGGGTTCAGAGACTCACTCGGGAAACGGTCAGAACGTCCACCGAGCCTGCACCGGCCCTCACGAGAGCTCTCGAGCAGGCTTCGGCCGTAGCGCCCGTCGTCATGATGTCGTCCACAAGAAGCAAATGTTTGCCCCGTAGAGACGCGGGAAGATTTGCACGGTAGGCTCCCGCAGCGTTCCGGCGGCGACGCGTAGCACTGAGCTCCGACTGTGGAGGACGTTCTTGCACCTTGACGAGAACACGGCGCCTCAAATCCACCGCCGCCGCAGATGCAACAGCGCGGCCTAAAAGCGCTGCTTGATTGTAGCCTCGCTCCCTCTCCCGGCGTCTCGAAAGTGGCACGGGGATCACCGCTTCCGGTAACTCGAGCTTGTCATCGACAAAACAGCGCTCGTAGGCGAGTCTCCCCAGCAAACCGGCCAAACGGTGTCGCCCCCCGAACTTCAAGAGGATGAGACTGTCTTTGAGCGCGCCTTCATAGGGCCCGGCCGACCGCGCGAGGCGAAAACCGCGACCCGGGCGTCGACACGGCCCGCAAACGCCCGGAGCCACACCTGGAGAATAGGGTAGGCCGCAACGAGGGCAGTAGGGAGGGACGATGACGGGTAGGCTGTTTCGGCAGCTTTCACAAAGCGGTCCGGCGAGGGGGCGGTCGATATCAACCTGACAGACAACGCAGCGGGACGGAAAGGCTAATGCGACCACGCCGTCCACACCCAGGGTTAGGACACGAGCAAATTTTGACCCGGATGGAAGAAACACAACGTTCGGGAAAGCCTTGCCCGTCTGGAAAGGACCTCTAGTTGCTACAACATCCGTGAATCTGGATGGCGACGGCGGAAGCCGTCCTCCTGCTCCATTCAGAGAACTCGAGTCCTTGAGTCCTCGAGTTCTCTATCTACGGAATCGACCAGGTCGGCGCGGGACGTATCGGAGGATCCGGCGCAGGCGAGCTACCTACGTCGAGCGCCACGGTGTTCCACTTCTTGCACTGGTCGCACTGGGCACGCCATTCGGGAAATCGCTTCTGACAGAAGCTACAACAGTAATCCGTCATCAGCCCCCCAACTTCACCAAGAACCGTTTTGTTCTTGGCTACCGCTCCTTGAAGATCACCCTTGTTCTCCAATATACGGGCGATATAGACGTGAAGCGCCGGCAAACCGCTGACCGCATCCTCGATCAACCGGAACTCATTCAACGCGGCATCGAGCATGAAGAGCCGGTAGTGGAGTTTGCCTAAACAGTAGCGCAAGGGTGCTTCGTTCTCGGACAAAACGATGGCCTGCTTCCAAACCCGAATCGCCTCATCAGGTTGGTCGACGCGCAGGAAGTGGTTTTGTACGGCGCTCAAAAGCTCCGTCGAACCGGTTGCTTGATAACCGCGCCGCCACGATTCGAGAGCCTCATCCGTTTCACCGGCGGCCATTTGAGCTTCTCCGAGCTTCAAGTAGGCCGGCACATAAGCGTCATCACGTTTGATAATCGAACCCAGCGAGGTGGCCGCCTCCCGGTAGAGGCCTCGAGAGATCTGATCGCAACCCAGTTCGAAACGGATTCCCTGAGCCGTCGCCCGCGCGAGCTCCTTTTCCTCGGTCAGCGTGACCATTTTCTCGATCTCGGCCTGGAGCTCGTCCGCCTTGGTCCAGTCACCTTGCTTCATCTTGAGATCGCGAAGCTTGCGATGAGCGGAAATGGTGGTCTTTGGATCGATCGAGATGATCCGTTCAAGAACGGATTGCGCCGGCGCGGCGTCGCCCAATTCGAGATAGACCTCGGACAAACTGTAAAGAGCCACCAGATTGTCCGAAGCAAGCTCAATAGCACGCTCGAGAGACTCCGCCGCCTCACGATAGCGCTGGAGCATTCGCAGGCTGTCGCCTCGCTTGATGTGGGCGTTCAGATGTTCCGGGTCACGGCTCAAGACTTGGCTATAGCCTTCGACCGCTTGTTCGTGACGCTCATTGATCATGTCATCGAGAGCCGCCAGAAAGAGGTCTTCGGTTTTCTCGCGAGCCCGCAACAACTGCTTTGCTTTCCAATCGCGTGCAAAGCGTCGCGCCCCGCCGGCAATGTCGAAAAACAGGATCAGCGCCGCACCGATTCCGAAGGCGGCCAGCATGATGGCCCACAGTTCGAGTGTCAACGGCCCGATGAATGCGAGACGAACTTCGACTTGATCCTGGTTGTTCTTGATCGTGGCAACGACGAACCAGACGAACGCGAAGACCAGCAACAAGCTCACCAGCGTTTTTGTCCGCATAGCTTTATGGACTTCCTCTGGTTTCCGGTTTCCGGAACTGATTTAATCATCATTGGGGGTCATTCCAAGCCATAGCGCCTTCGTTTTTCCCAAAGCGCTTTGCGACTGATGCCGAGCACCTCAGCCGCACGAGTCTGGTTGCCCCGGCAATGGCGAAGTGTGAGCTCGATGTAGGTCTTCTCTACGTCGGCCAGGGTCGGTCGCTTTTTGCTCCCGAGACGAAACGCAACCGCCGGAGACTCTTGGATATAGTCCGGCAAATCTTGAACCCCGATCTCGGGGCCTTTCGCCATCAGCACCGCCCGCTCCAGCACCCCTTTGAGCTCGCGCACGTTGCCGGGCCACGGATAACTTTGCAGGACATCCCGAGAATCGGGTGAGAGCGATCGGGGCCCCACACCGGATAACCTCTCGAGCTCGTGCCGAAGAAAAAGCTCCGATAGCGGGACGATATCCGCCTTTCGATCCCGTAGTGGGGGCAGAACGACCCAGAAAACACTCAGCCGATGGAACAGATCCCGTCGAAAGGTCCGACGCTCCACCGCCTGGTTCAGATCCCCGCTACTCGACGCCACGAAACGCGCGTTCACAGTCCTGGTACGGGTGCCCCCGACGCGCTCGAAACGCTTTTCTTCCACGACACGCAGAAGTTTGGCCTGTAGAGGAGGATCGAGCTCTCCAATCTGGTCGAGATAAACGGTTCCTTCCTGCGCCAGTTCGAGCTTTCCCGGCTTGGCATCGTGGGCGCCGGTAAAAGCGCCTCTTTCGTATCCGAAGAGCTCACTCTCGAGAAGCTCAGCGGGAATACTCGGGAGATCCACTTTGATCATGGGTTGCTCAGCTCTGCGACCCCAGTAGTGGATGGCATGAGCCACGAGATCTTTCCCGGTCCCGCTTTCACCGCTCAAAAGAATGTTGGCCGGAGCATCGGCAAGACGACGGATGAGGTGGACAATTTCCACCATCCTAGGATCATGTGCAACGAATGCCTCATCCGGATAGCGAGATGAAGCTCCGTCCATCTTGTGCGCAGACTGAGCCATTGTCTTCGCTAAATTAGTTCGCCGGCCGCCGACTTTGTTGTTCGTCGAAGCTCACATCGAGTCGCGCCGCGTCACCCCAAAGTCGCTCCAGATCGTAGTGATTACGGCTTCGAGGCGTAAAAATGTGAACCACGAAGTTGACGTAGTCCATGAGAAGCCAGTCACCGTGAGGGTAGCCTTCGACGTGGTCCGGCTTGACGCGCGCCTTTCCCAAAGCTTCCTCGATGGCATCAGCGATGGTCTTCAACTGCCGGCTCGAGTTTCCCGTGCAAAGAAGGAAGTAGTCCGTAAAGCTCGCCAACGGGCGCAAGTCGAGTACAACGACATCCTCGGCTTTCTTGTCCAAGGAGGCCCCTATGGCGGTCTTCAGTTCCTTCCCCACGCTGTCGATGGTCGGTCCTTTCTTTTCCAAACTCATTTCCTATAGAGACGACATTCGTCGATGAATTCCTCCACCTCGGTCGGCACCAAATACCGTATGGACCGGCCGGCACGGACCATGGCCCGTACTTCGGTCGAAGAGATGTTTAGTGTTACCACATGGAGTAAGAAAACAGTACCGGCAACATCAGCCCGTCGCTCGCCATTCGAGTCTTCTGGCATACTGCCTTTTGGCACACAACGTTCCGGCAAACCGCTGTAGGGCACCGTGACGAACGATGAATGCCACTTTTCCGGCACCGCATCGTAGGCGCAAGACAAAGCACTCCCGGGTCTACCATGTACGACGAGCGAATAGGATTCCAGCAATTCCTCCCACCGATGCCAGGTACGAATGTCCCGAAAGGAGTCGGCCCCAGTGATGAAGAAAACTTTGGAGCCCGGCATTTCGTTCTCGAGTCCCATCAGGGTGTCGATCGTGAAAGACGGCCCATTACGGTCGAGCTCGATCCGGCTCACCTCGAAAAGGGGCTCCTTTTCAACCGCCGCACGCACCATCCGGTAGCGGTCTTCGGCAGGCGTGATACCCGGCCCCGCTTTGTGGGGTGGAATCCTTGCCGGCACGAAGAGGACCCGATCGAGAGCCATGGCTTCCCGAACCGACTCCGCGGCTCGAAAGTGCCCCAGGTGCAGGGGATCGAAGGTACCTCCCAATATTCCCACCCGTTCCGCACTCATAAATTCTTCTCGACGGGAGTCCGAGCCGCCCTCTCCTCCTGGAGTCTTCGGGCCAGATCTCGAATCATCGGCTTCGTTCCCTGCCCTGTCGCGGCTGATATTCTCCAGGTGTCCAGCCCTTCAGCTCGAGCTTCTTCCTCGAGAGCATGAGCACGTTGGTCATCCATCAGGATATCCAGTTTGTTCGCCGCCACGCCGGCCGGCAGCTTTTCGAGACCCTGGCCGTAGCGGACGACCTCCTGACGGAGAACACGGAAATCTTCGACGGGATCGCTCTCCGAAGCTTCGGAGACATCGATGAGAAATACCAAGAAACGAGTCCGAAGCAGGTGCCGAAGAAACTGATGGCCCAAACCCTGCCCCTGATGAGCGCCTTCGATCAAGCCCGGAACATCCGCGATGACGAACTCCCAATCGGATTCACCCACGACACCTAAATGTGGGCTCAATGTCGTAAAGGGGTAATCTGCAACTTTCGGCCTGGCCGAGCTGACCCGTCGCAGCAAGGTGGATTTCCCGGCGTTCGGTAATCCAACCAGGCCCACATCAGCTAAAAGCCGAAGCTCGAGACGCAGTCGGCGTTGCTCCCCCGGCGCACCATCATCCGAACGGCGGGGCGCTTGGTTCGTTGAGGAGGTAAAACATGCGTTGCCACGACCTCCCCGACCACCTCGCGCAACGAGAAGTCGAGCCCCTTCTTCGACGAGGTCTCCAAGGAGCTCACCCGTCTCGTCATCATAGACCACGGTTCCAAGCGGTACGGCAAGCTCGAGATCCTCGCCGTCTCGGCCCGTCTTCCGCGACCCCTCACCGTGGCGCCCCCTCTCCGCTTTGAAGAGAGGATGAAACCGGAAGGCGACCAAGGTGTTTTGATTCCCCCGGGCGACGAGCCGAATCGAGCCTCCGGTGCCGCCGTTACCTCCATCCGGTCCACCACGGGGCACAAATTTTTCGCGACGAAAGCTGACGACTCCCCGTCCGCCGTCCCCCGCTTTTACCTCGACCCGAGCCTCATCGATGAACATGAGATCCGGATACACGAACGAAAGGATTCCCCAAAAGGGAACGATGGTAGGTCAAGCGGCTGTAAATCGATTGATTTCGCCGCAATGTTTGCGCCATGCGCATGAATTGAGCGTTCGGGTCTACCGCCTCGCTGCTCTAGGGGTTGGTCTCGACGGGAAGGACGCTTATAAATCGGCCCATTCGACCGCGGTCTTGGAACCGAACCACCCCCGCGGTGCGCGCGAACAAAGTATCATCCTTGCCTCGCCCCACGTTCACTCCGGGCTTGAATCGGGTACCTCTCTGGCGGACGATGATGGTCCCTCCGGTGACGGTCTGCCCGCCGAAGGCCTTCACGCCCAACCGCTGAGAATTGCTGTCTCGGCCGTTGCGGGAGCTTCCTTGCCCTTTCTTGTGTGCCATGGTCGATATTTCCTCAGGCTTCTATACTTTCGATTCTAACGGCGGTGAAGGATTGACGGTGACCTCGGGTCCGACGATACTGCTTCCGGCGCTTCTTTTTGAAGACGAGAACCTTGGCGCTGCGACCTTGCTCCAACACCGTGCCGGTAATCCGCGCACCCTCGAGGTAGGGTTTTCCCAACTCGACTTCGCCGTCCCGATTCAGCATTAAAACCTTGTCGAACTCGACGGTCGAACCGACCTCGGCGTCCAGCTTCTCTACGCGGATTTGTTCGCCCGGGGCGACCTGTATCTGTTTACCACCGCTCTTTACAATTGCGTACAAGTGTCCTTCTCCTTCCATCGGAGCGATCTGACTATTTTAGGGATCCGATGGGGTCATGTCAAGACTTAGAACGGGTTCAAGTTTCAGCGCGAGGGCTATATCCGGAAGGCGACGGCGAGTCATACGAGCCGTCTTCCGGTTCCGTCCTGTATTCTGCCTTCTGTATTCTGACTTCTTTAAAAGTCGTACCCCATCCAGAAATCGAATTTCCATCCGGGGAGAGTCGGACCGAAATCGGTCAACTTGGCCCAATCGAAGTGGAAGGGGATACCGAACATGTTCATCGTAATCCCGAAACCCGTAGGACCCAACGGCGTCTTTCAGTCCGATTCCGTCGATGATACTGCCGTCGATGCGCGAGACACGCTGTTCGCCGCCGAAGGCAAAGGGCATCGAAAGGCTCGCCGTTGTAGGCCGCACCACCCACGTTGAAGAAAAAGGCTCCCCGCACTCCCCCAAAAAATCCGATAGGCGTGATCAACGCATCGACCAACGGGAATCGCAGCTCGGCATTGCCGAAGAAACCGCGATGTCCGACGAACCCGAGATACGGGTAACCCCGCATGTCACCGTTTCCCCCGAACCAGAAAAGATCCGGGTTCTCGCCCACGCTCTGGAAGCCCCGGAAACGCAAAGCGAACAGGCTCCCGCCGGAAAGCTGGAAGTACTTACGGGCATCGACGTCGATCGTACGCCGCGACAAAAAGGCCCCACCGGGCGAGAAACTGAAACTGGCCCGCACCGTGCTCCCCGCAAGAGGCCCGAACTGGCGGAAGCGGGTTGTCTCTTGAATGTAGGTAATGGACAGCGGTAAGGCCGTGCCGTTGGGGTACCGGTTCGTGAGCGCATTCTGAATCAGCTCGGGATTGGTCCCACACACCTCGAGGAAAAGGAGCGGGTCTACGCGAACCGGCCACCTCGGGATCCAGACAAGCGTTTTGAAAGCCGGACCGCTGCCGGATGATTCCCGCGGAGAACTGGATCCGCTTGAACCGGTCGAGAGGATAGAAAGCCGAAATGATACCGCCGCTCTGCCGGATGGTTCCGAGCTCGTTGCGGTCGATCGAGTAGCTGTAGGAGTAGGGTGACGCAAAAAAGAAGCTCGTTGAATCGAATCCCTGGAGGGAGTATTGCAGCCGACCCGAGAGGTTCGTGAACGAGCCCGAATAGGTCCGGAACTCGCGGACCGAAATCGCCATGAAGGTGAAGTTCTTGTCGCCCAGCACGTCGGAGAAGCTGATCCCGGTTCCGCCGTAAAAATCTCCGCCGCTGGTCACACCCACGGAGATGGGAGGGGCCCCGTCGATGTACATCTTTTCGAAGGTCCCCTTCTTGCGTTTGTTCTCCGGAATGACCTGATGAAGCACCGGCGGCACGAAATCGATGACCGGCCCCTCCGTCCGGGCAATCTGATCGGCGGGAATCTCCTTGACCGGATTGTCCATGCTCAGCCGGTACAATCCGTATTCGGACTTGTAGTAGCTGGTGAAGATGATCTGCTCGCTGTCGTTCTCACCGATAACGATGGCGGGAGCGAAGTTTCCACCCAGCACGTCCGTGTACTGGAGAATGTCTCCGGTCTCGAGGTCTAGAGACCGAACGTTATAGATGTTGTCATCCTCGTTGGAAGAGTAAAAAAGGTACTTGCCGTCCGCGGAGAAGGTGGGTCCTACGTCGTCGAAGGTCCCAAAGGTCATCTGCTCCTTTTCATCCGGGTTCTCCAGATTCAACCGGTAAATCTTTTCGTTTCCGCTCACGCGCCGGCAGTAGTGGAGCCACTTGCCGTCCGGAGAGATGACCGGGAATTTATCCGCGAAGCGGTCCTTGGTCATATTGGCCAGCTCTTCGGTCTCGAGATCCAAGCGCCAGATATCGCTAACGCCGTCCCGCAAACCCGAAAAGTAGAGATATTTACCCTCTGAACCGAATTCCGGGAAAGATGCCTGATCGAGGCTCATGACGTAACGGCGATCGACCTCGGCGGTGAGAACGTTGACCAAAATCAAGGCCCGGCGTTTTTTGTAGCGGCCGAAAAAAGCCACATGATCGCCGTCCGGCGTCCAGGCTAACATGCGGCCGAGGAAAGCGCCTTCTCCCGTCAAGGGAATGTACTCGAAATGGCCCGTGTATCCAGGAGTCAGGTTCTTAATCACCGAGCCGTCTTTGGCGGAGAGCAAGACCACGTCGAGCTCGCCGTCCCGCATGTTGTAGCTCATGACCGCGAGCATCTCGCGCGAAGGCGAGGGCGCAGCCGACAAGGCGGCTACGTAGCGGCCCTTGCGAGGATCGGGAGACAAGTTGCGGCTGTAATCTTCCGGTATCTCTTTGTCACGAAAGGGCTTGAAGCGCTCTTTCAACCACTTCCGGTATTGGCGGTTGAACTCTTCCTCATCCATACGGAAGGCCTGCTGGTAGACTTCAGAGCCCACACCACCTAGAACACTCTTCCGCAGAGCAAACAGGAACTGACGGATGCCTTCCTTGCCGAAACGCTCTTCCATGAACTCGAAGAGGCTCTTCCCGAAATCGTAAGGCGCACGGGAGAACTGCGTATTGAGCTCTTGGGACGAGGGAAGCTGATCGGTCACCGCCGCATCCCGAACCTTCATCAGATCCATGGACTCCCACGAATCCTGGCTCATGTACTCGGCAAGCCCCTCATCGACCCAAAGAGGAACCGCCTGGCGGATGAGCGGGCGGGGAATGATGTCGAACTCGAAGATGTGCGTCAGCTCGTGCGTGATGAGCTCCATGAGCTTGTCGGGAGGCTCGTCGATGGGGAGCACCAGCCGAGTTCGCACCGGTTCCGCAAAGGCGAGAACCCCCTCCGGTATTTCCATCGGAAACAAGTTGGTTTGCGCGAACTCCGAGAACGTCTTGTAGACGATCATGGGGATGGCAAAGGAGATCTCGTGCTTGAGCTCATTGGAAATCCGCTCGTAGGCACTTTCCGCGTAGCTCACTATCCGCCCGAGCTCCTGTTCGAACTCGGGGTAGTAGTAGATCTCGAAATGAGGCGACCGGTACACCTGCCAATCCAACTTGTCATATTTGACCTTGTTCTTGCCGTAGTAGGGCGCGAAGGACTGAGCGCCCGCCGAACCGGCCAGAACCGCGAGGGTCAACGCCGCCCCTCCCAACCATCGGATGCTAAAACTCGTCATGGGGTTACCTCATCTTGTTCCAACCCGTGGGTGCGCTGGGACTTGGCGGCAACGTGCCCCGGCGCCTGGCCTCGAGCCGAACGGGTTCGATGTTGCACTTGGTTGGATGATAGTTGCTCACTTCAACAAAATTCTTGTTCCGCGAAACGTTTGAGGGCTCAAAATACTCAGAAAATTTGGCAGCAATCGATCCATCAACTCGAAATAGGAAGACAAAGAGGAGGCCTGTTCATCGCGACCGTAGATGACTTCCTCTGTAAAACGCTCACGGTGGATCGTCTCTCCGGTCGTGCTGTCGATGAAGTAGAGCTCGGCGGCCAAAACGAAACCGGTTCGTTCTTGGAAGCGGTTGTTGCGCTGTAGCTGGGGTCGGCCGAAAGCGTCGCGCCGGTAGCGGTCCGCTTGCACGAATCCCGAACGGGATTCCGAGACAAATCTGAGCTTGCCGGTAACGATGAGGGGCTCTTGGTACTCCTCCCCGAGCTCTCGCCAGTAATCTTCATCGGACAGGATCTTGTCCTGCTCCATATCGATCCATTCCTGCCGAGAAATCTCTTCGTCACCCGCAGCCTTGGCCTGCTCCTCCAGCCGTTCGAAATCGTCCAGCTTCCCCGTTTCTTCGAGAGTCGGTTCGGAGAAATCCCCCAGTGGCTCGAGCTCCGCGTCGATGACGTGGAGATTCGAAGTCATGCGGAGTTGATTACGGAGCAGTCGAGTCGTTTCCGCGTCGAGATCCAGGTCCTCTGTGGTCTGAGTCATGAAGCTCGCCACCAAAACACGGTTGTATTTGGAAACGTCCAGCTTGGCGGAGATGGGCACCTCGATGGGCACCTCGTATAAAGACGTGCAGGACATCGAAACGCCCGAAACAAAAAGGAGCGCAACGATGCCTTTCAATTTAGCGGTTTGACCTCCGCTCCTTCCTCTTTCTCTTCTCATAGGCTTCTCTGAAAAGCTCGTAGTTCTGACGGATGTAGATGCTATTGGGATTGAGCTCGAGCGCACGGTTGTATTCCCCTTCGGCAAGCTCGAAATCGCCCTCCTGCTCGTAGGCGACGGCCAAGTTGTTTCGGGCACTCGCGTTGGATGGGTCGAGCTCCACCGCTTTCTCCCACCGGTAGATGGCTTCTTTCCAGAGACCGCGACGTGCGACTTCGATTCCGAACTCCACTTCTTGCTTGGATTTCTGGGACTCGGAATCGGCCCAGGACTGACGCGGGCAGGCACGCGAGAAGAACAACAAAGGCGAAGACGCCTCGAAACGACGAGTTCTGCACGAATGAAAACATGTACGGTTTGTTGCCTTCCCCGCTGGCTTTGAAAGAAATAGCCGCCCTCATCATGAACAAGGCGGCTAGTGTATGTTATCTCAGGCCCCAGTACCACGCAAGCAATCTCGACACCGTCAACTCCTTTCCCGAGGCCTCTAAAGGAGGACTTCCTCGGGTTTCGTCGTCTATATCTAGACGTCGCTGCTCGTGACCTCATTCTAGCGAGCCGACGGGGGAATCCGTGTAAGGAACCTTACGAAATTGCAGATCGGAGACGGAAGCCTTCCGCCTACGCCAAGGCTACGGCGGACAAGTCGGCGGTCCGGGTGGCGAAGGCAGGTGCCCGCTGCCGAAAATTTTGCAGGTGTTCAATGAACAAAAACGACGACGAAGAGGTCCTAGCAGCCCTGGCCCTATCCATGGCACCCGGGGTTCCGTCATACCAAAAGGTCTTGCTCGTGCGTCAGGCCGGATCGTGCCGACAGGCGGCGGAGGGATTCCCGGGAGGACTGTCCCTCGACCTCCACCGCAGAGCCGAGCGAGATTTGCTCGGGTGTCGGCGCTCGGGAAGCCGCGTCATTACTTGGGAGAGCCCCGACTACCCGGCTCTTCTCGAAGCATGCACCGACCCGCCGCTGGTGCTCCACGTTCGAGGAAGCTTGGAACCGCAAGACCTGATTTCGCTGGCGATCGTGGGTTCGCGACGAGCAACTCCGTACGGAATCGAGGTGGCAGAACATTTGAGCGGCGATTTGGCCGGCAGGGGTATCACCATTGTCAGCGGGCTTGCACGCGGGATCGACGCCGTCGCTCACCGAGCTGCTCTCGAAGCGGGGGGACGTACTATCGCTGTATTAGGATCCGGGCTCGACGTCGTTTATCCTAGAGAGCATCGGCTTTTAGCAGAGCGTATCGCGCGGTCGGGTGCGGTGGTGTCGGAGCTGCCCTTGGCGAGCCCACCGCTTCCCGGCCACTTTCCCCGGAGAAATCGGATTGTATCGGGGCTCGCCGTGGGTACGCTCGTCATAGAGGCCGCGGAAAAGAGCGGATCACTTATTTCGGCTCGGCTCGCACTCGAGGAAAATCGAGAGGTATTTGCGGTGCCTGGGCCCATTACTTCGCGGAACAGTGCCGGGGTCCATCGGCTGATCCAGGACGGCGCAAAATTGGTAACGAACGCGAAGGACGTCATCGAAGAGCTGCGGCCGGACCTTCGCGAGAAGCTTTCGCCGACGCTCAAACCGGAGGGCGCCGGTGCGAATCCGGCCCGGGGTCTCGAGGCGGATGAGAAGCTCGTATTCGAGGCGCTTGCCGCCGGCGGCCCCGTCGACGCCGACCGGCTGATTGCACGAACGGCCACGGCCCCTCATCGTGTCACTTCGGCCCTGGTGGGACTCGAGATCAAAGGACTGGTCCGATGTTTTCCTGGTGGTATTTACGGAATTAGATCCCTGAGCTAGATTGCATCTTGAAGCAAAGTATGGATAATTTCCGGCCTCGCACTCGGAGAAGCTTTTCTGAGGACGCTCAGACCCGATACGGGATCGGGCTTGCAAAGGAAGTTACACTAAGATCATGGCAAAGGCACTGGTTATCGTAGAGTCGCCCGCCAAGGCGAAGACCATCAATAAGTTCCTGGGCAGGAGCTACCTGGTTCGCGCTTCCATGGGCCACGTGCGGGATCTACCCAAGAGCAAACTAGGCGTGGACGTCGAGAAGGGCTTCAGTCCGAAGTACGTCGTCATTCCCCATCGCAAGAAGCTCCTCACGGAGATCAAGCAGGCAGCCAAAAAAGTCGACGACGTCTATCTGGCTCCCGACCCGGACCGGGAGGGTGAAGCCATCTGCTTCCACCTTGCCGAAGAGTTGAAAACGACGAAGAAGAACATCCATCGCGTGATGTTCAACGAGATCACCAAGCGGGCGGTACAAGACGCGTTCAAACATCCCGGAACCATTGACAAGAACCTCGTCGATGCGCAGCAGGCTCGGAGAGTCCTGGACCGACTTGTGGGTTACCAACTGTCTCCCCTGCTCTGGGAGAAGGTTCGTCGTGGGCTTTCCGCGGGACGGGTTCAGTCTGTTGCTCTTCGCATTATTTGCGATCGGGAACGCGAGATTAGTGCGTTCGAAACCGAGGAGTACTGGTCCATCCATACCGATCTCGCCGGCAAGGAGCCTCCGCCGTTCCAAGCCAAGCTCGCCAAGATCGACGGAAAGGCCGTCGATCTCAAGAATGAAAAACAAACGACGGCAGTCGTCACGGAGCTCGAGAAGCTACCCTTCGAAGTCCACAAGATCACAGCCAAGCAAAGACGGCGAAATCCGGTCCCGCCGTTCATCACCAGCAAGCTCCAGCAAGAAGCGGCACGCAAGCTCGGTTTCACTGCCAAGCGCACGATGATGGTTGCGCAAAAGCTCTATGAGGGAATCGAGCTCGGAGACGAAGGTCCGGTGGGGCTCATCACTTATATGCGAACCGACTCGACCCGGGTCGCCGACGAGGCCATCACCGAGGTTAGAAGCTACATCGGCGAGCGGTTTGGGGACGACATGCTCCCCCAAAAGCCCAACATCTACAAGAGCAAGAAGGGCGCCCAAGACGCGCACGAGGCGATTCGCCCCTCTTCCTCATACCGCGATCCCGACACCATGAAGTCCTATCTCTCCCGAGACGAGCTCAGGCTCTACAAGCTCATTTGGAACCGCTTCGTGGCCTCTCAGATGCCGGCGGCGGTCTTCGATGAGACCGTGGTGGACATCAAAGCGGGACGCTTCGACCTTCGGGCGCGTGGCTCGATTCTCAAATTTCGCGGCTTTCTAGCAATTTACGAGGAAGGCAAGGACGAGGCGGCCCCAAAAAAGAACGCCGAGGGAGACGAGACGAACGGCGAGACATCCCGCCAGCTCCCCGCGCTTGCCGAAGGTGAAACGCTCGAGGTGAAGGCCCTCAACCCCGAGCAGCATTTCACACAACCTCCACCGCGATTTACCGAGGCCACGCTCGTCAAGGAGCTCGAAGAAAAAGGGATCGGCCGCCCGAGCACCTATGCTTCGATTCTCTCGGTTCTGCAAGACCGGGAGTACGTGCAAAAAAAGGAAAAGAAATTCTGGGCGACCGAGCTGGGTGTCCTGGTCACCGATCTACTCATGCAGAGCTTCGCCGATATCATGGAGGTGCAATACACCGCCCGCATGGAGGAACTGCTCGACGAGATTGAAGAAGGCCGAGCGGATTATGTCTCCACCATCGACGATTTCTACAAGAAGTTCAGCAAGGATCTCGACAGTGCTCAGACCAACATGACGAACGTCAAGACCCAGGAGATCCCCACCGATGAGGTGTGCGACAAATGCGGGTCCAAGATGGTCATCAAGTGGGGTCGTTTCGGACATTTCTTGGCTTGCTCGGGCTATCCTGATTGCCGAAACACACGAGAGATCAAAAACTACCAGGTAGAGGGTGCCGACGGTTCCGCGGATTCCGACGCCTTCGAAGGTGAGACCTGCGAAAAATGCAGCAAGCCCATGGTCATCAAGAAGGGACGCTATGGCCAATTCCTCGCCTGCTCCGGATACCCGGACTGTCGTAACACCCGCCGCATCCTTCGCGGGAAAGACGGCAGCGTAGCTACGAAACCGGACGTGCTCCTCGAAGACAAATGTCCCAAATGCGACAGCCAGCTCGTCATCAAGCATGGTCGATTCGGTGAGTTCACCGCATGCAGCAGCTATCCGAAGTGCAAGTTCATCAAACAGAAAGAGCTCGGCGTCAGTTGCCCGAACGAAGGCTGCAGCGGTCAGGTCGTGGAGCGCCGCTCGAAGCGCGGCAAATTGTTTTACGGTTGCAGTAAATACCCCGACTGCAAGTTCACCACATGGTACAAACCTGTGGCTGAACCCTGCCCGGAATGTGGACATCCCATCCTCGTCGAGAAGACCTCGAAGAAAACCGGTGACTACCTCGCCTGTATGCAAGAGGAATGTAAGTATAAGAAGACGAAGGAAGAAGTACCGGCCTAATCAGAAGTCAGAATACAGAATACAGAATACAGAAGGGAATTTGAGGACGGCTCGATGATCGCCGTCGCCATCAAGATTTACTATCCGAGCCCGACGTGCCCGCCGTAGCCTTGGCGAAGGCGGGTGCCCCTGCCCGAGCCCGGTCTGCAGCTCCGCGGTATAATCCCCGAAGAAACCGCTTGTCATGAAAAAAGTAACCGTCATCGGTGGGGGGCTGGCGGGGGCGGAAGCGGCGTGGCAAATCGCCCGGCGCGGAGTTCCCGTCACCTCTACGAAATGAGGCCCCACCGGCCGACTCCCGTACACGTCACGGACCGATTGGCCGAGCTCGTCTGCAGCAATTCCCTGCGCTCGAACGCCACGACAACCGCCCACGGCCTGCTCAAGGAAGAAATGCGGCGACTGGGCTCACTCATCATGGATGCCGCCGAACGAGCCCGGATCCCAGCCGGACAGGCGATGGCCGTCGATCGCGACGCTTTTGCGTCCGCGCGTGACGAATTTCGTATCCGAACATCCTCGGATCACTCTCATCCGCGGGGAAGTCCCCGACCTTCCCGAAGACGGCATCGTCGTTGTCGCGTCGGGTCCGCTAACCTCGGAGTCGCTTTCGACATCCATCCAGTCCTTCATCGGAAAGGACCTCCTTTACTTTTACGACGCCATCAGCCCCGTAGTCGAAGCCGAAAGCATCGACATGACCACAGCCTTTCGAGCCTCCCGGTACGGCAAGGGAGGAGACGACTATATCAATTGCCCGATGAACGAGGAAGAGTACCGACGGTTCTATGAAACCCTCGTTTCGGCGGCGACGGTTGACCTCCATGACATCGATAAAAAGCTCTTTTTTGAAAGCTGTCTTCCCATCGAGGTGATGGCGCGCCGCGGCTACGACACGTTACGCTTCGGCCCCATGAAGCCTGTAGGTCTGGTGGACCCGCGGACCAATAAGCAACCTTTCGCCGCCGTCCAACTTCGACAGGACAATCTGGCCGCAAGCCTTTACAACATCGTCGGATTCCAGAATCAGCTTCGATGGGGCGAGCAGAAGCGATTGCTCCGTCTCATTCCCGGCCTCGACCATGCCGAGTTTGCCCGCTATGGAATGATTCATCGAAACACTTACATCAACGCTCCCGCGGTGTTGCGTCCGACTCTCCAGACCCGGCGGCGTCTTGATCTTTTTTTCGCCGGTCAACTTTCCGGAGTCGAGGGATACACGGAGTCGGCGGCGGCGGGGCTATTGGCAGGCATCAACGCGGCGCGCCTCACGAAAGGTCTCGAAGCTCGTTTCGCCTCCCCGCACGACGGCGCTGGGCTCGTTGACTTTCTATATTTCGTACTCGGACCCCGCAAGCTACCAGCCCTCCAACATTTCCTTTGGACTGCTGCCTCCCCTCGAGCAGCGTATACGCAACAAGAAAGACAGAAACAACGCTCTAGTCGAACGAGCTCTCGTAGATATCGCCCTCTTTGAAAAGTCCAACGAAGAGCAAGGCAAAACCGTTCCGGAATCGATCTCGCCTCCCGGAGTGGGGGCCGACAAGCGAGCATCGCGTGCTTAGGGAGCTTCACGAGTTTCTGGAGGATCTCGAACATCGCCGCGGCGTTTCCCCGAACACGGTGAAGAGCTATCGGTCCGACATCGAACAATTCACCCGTTTCCTCGCCGAAGATTGGGGCATTCGGGAAGAGCGTGTACGCCCGAAAAAAGTTGACCCCCTTGCCCTCCGAAGTTTTCTTGCTCACCTTCACCAACACGGTACGGCACGAAGCTCGATCGCCCGAAAGCTGGCCGCCCTCCGCACGTTTTTTCGGTTCTTGATACGGGAGAGCATGATCGAAACCAACCCGACGCGCAGCCTCCTTACACCACGCCTCGAAAAGAAACTACCGGCGCGCCTCGAGATCACGGAAATCGAGCGCGTCCTCGAATGCCCCGATACGTCCAAGCCACTGGGCCGAAGAGACCGGTCCATTCTGGAGCTCATCTATGCCACAGGCCTGAGGGTCAGCGAACTGGTCGGCCTAGACCGTTCCTCCGTCGATCTCGACCAGATGTTGGTGCGCGTCTTGGGCAAGGGACGCAAGGAACGTATCGTGCCCTTCGGAGAACCGGCGGCGGAAGCTCTGGAACGATACCTTCGAGATCGTCCCGCCTTGGTAAAAAAGGGCTCCGGCACCGACGCCCTGTTTTTAAACGCCCGGGGAGAGCGTCTGACGGAGCGGAGTATCCACCGCCTGACCCGAAAGTACTTCAATCAGACTTGCCTCCGCACCGGCCTTTCGCCCCACAGCCTTCGGCACGCTTTCGCTACGCACCTGCTCGAGCACGGTGCGGATCTTCGTTCGATTCAGGAGCTGCTCGGTCACTCGAGCCTCTCGACGACGCAAAAGTACACGCACCTCACCAAGGAACATCTTGTGAAGGTGTACGAAAAGACGCATCCTAAAGCGTAATAGAGAACTCAAGGACTCAGAACTCAGAACTCAGAACTCAAGAATGGTATTAGGAGGGCGGCTTCCACTTCGTACGAGGTTAGTGGCCGCCCCTCCTTCGTCGGGACTAGCAGAACGCAAGTTAGGGCGTCGCCGTCATCCGGATTTACTCAGAAGGTCTAAATTTCCACTCTGCGTCTTTGCGTCTCTGCGCCTTTGCGTTGAGCGGATTTAAAGCAATCGCGCTGCTGAAGCGAAAGAAACGATTTCGCCGGCCGACTGATAACGCTCCGCAGGTTGTTTGGCGAGGCACAGGAGCACGAGCTCTTCGAGCTCGGCGGGAATATCGGGTTTTTCCTTCCTGAGGGGTGGCGGTGGCGTGTAGAGATGATGCTTGATCAAGTTCCCTTGCGTGAAGACGGCGTGACCCACCAGCATGTGGTAGAGCGTCGCCCCCAACGCGTAGATGTCGGAACGCGCGTCGGTAACCTCGCCGCGAGCCTGCTCCGGCGGTAGGTACTGAGGCGTCCCCGATAAGGACGAGCCGGTCGCCGAGGACTCGAGATCCTCGATGGGCTGGGCCAATCCGAAATCGACAATCTTAACGCCGTTCTCGGACGTCAACAGGATGTTCGACGGTTTAATGTCTCGATGTACGATGCCCTTTCGGTGGGCGTGGTCCAGACCTTGACAAGCGGAGACCAGGAAATGCATCGCCTCGGGAACCGTCAGTTGCTTCTTTTCCCGTATCAAGTGGGAATAGCTTTGTCCCTCAACGAGCTCCATACAAATGAAGGCCTGCTCCCCATCGAGGCCGATATCGAAAATGGTGATCACGTTGGGATGGTTGAGGGCTGCCGCAGCGCGCGCTTCCTGGAGCAATTGGTCTCGGGCTGCGGGATTTTTCGCGAGTTGATCGGAAAGAACTTTGTAGGCCACGGCTCGCTTGAGTAGCTGGTCGTAGGCTTTGTAAACCGAACCCATTCCGCCTTTGCCCAAAAGCTTGTCGATAACGTAGCGCCCCTCAGGGGGGGAAACCTTCCGCGATTGAATGGTCTCGGCGCGGCGGGTTTGCTCTGCTATCGCTTGTTGAATTCGACTGTGCCGTTCGGCGGCGTCTCGATAGTTATATTGAACGGCCATCACCTTGTGAAGGAGCTCAGCGGCCTCGGCCAACTCGCCTTCCGCCTCGTAGGATTCCGCCAGCACGTACCAGAGGTCCAAATTGTCGGCCCCAAGGGCCTGGCCCTCGAGCACCGTCTTGAGCTTCTCGACGGCCAGCGAGCTCCATCCACGATTCGTGAAGATTCGTGCCAGATGGACGACCGCCTGGAGGTAATTCGGGTCATCGGACGGGACACGCTGCAAATAGTCCAGCATGAGCTGTTCCGAGTTCGCTTCAGCAGCCGCCTTGGCCGCATCGAAGAAGCGACCCGTCTCGGCAAACAGTCGGCAGGCCTTCTCGAAATCGCCGAGCTCGCTGCAGAATCTCCGCCGCCCGGTCGAGCTGCTTGGCCCTCTCGAAGTAGTGCGCCGCCTTTTCCTTGGCATCGCCGCGCAACGAAGCATCGGCCGCATGGGCAAAGGCGCCGACCGACTCGTAGCACTCCGAAGCCCGGCCGTATTGGCCGATGGACTCGAACAGCTCCGCAGCCCGCACGGGGTCCCCGCTTTTGACGAAAGATTCGGCGGCGGCCTCGGCGTTACCATCCGTGAGTTGTTGATCGCCCACGAGGGACGCCGCGGTCTTTGCGTCGCCGGCCTTTTCGTACATCGCGGCGGCTTCGGGCACTCGCCCCGCCCTTTGGAAAAGCTCGGCGGCGCGGCGAAAATCTTCGAGTTTAGCAGCCTGCTCGGCTGCTTCGGCGTAGAGTCCACCCCTTTCGAGAATCTTCACCGCGGCGTCCAGTTTGTCAGCTTGCTCGAAGCACTTGGCAGCTCGACGGGCGAGAAGCGTCAATTCGGCGCGCTCCCGTGCACCGACATATCGGCCGTCCAAACCGCCCAACTCGTTCACCTGGCGAGAAAAACTCGCCGCGGCGCGGTTATAGTCTTTTCCACGCTCGAAAGCTTCTCCCGCCTTGACGTAGTTTCCGCTCGACTCGAAGATCTCACCGGCTTTCGCAAACTGACCCGACTTGAGCAATGCTGAAGCTGCATCCAACGTGGACCCGGCTTCGATCAAGACCTCGGCGGCGCGGTCGTGTTGTCCTATTTCCTTTAACAAACCCGCGGCTCGTTTTTTTTCTCCCGCCAGAAGAAACCACTCGGCGGCATAGTCTTTTCGCCCCATTCGAATGCAGAGCTCACCGCACATGGGATACTCTTCGGCTTTCTCGAAGCAATCGATGGCCTTTTCCAGCTCGCCCGCCTGCTCATAAAGATGGCCCGCCCGAGACCAGTCCTTGCCGCTTTCGGCCCGCTTGGCTTCGAAGACCTTCTTGTGAGTCCCTATGAACGGTTCCAGGAGTGAACCGACTCCGGTGCGCACCCCGTCGGAGCGGTGGAGCACAAAACGAGCCACCCACAAAAGGACAAAAATCCCCAAAGCGATCCTGCCGTACTGCCAGCTCAGGTACGGCGTTACGTAGTCCAGAATCTGTGAATGCACTTCTTGACTCGCAGTTTACGTTCGCGGATACAGAATCCGTGCCACTCGGACGTCGGGTGGATTCAACAAAGCTCGTCCGCAAAACCGGTTAATAAACAACTATTTACCTAATGCACGTTTTCATCGGGACCCGTCGCACGGCAACCGGACCCAGAGGAGCGTTCGCGATACACCACGCTTTTGACAGAACGGAAAATGGACCAGAGCGATACTTTTATCGTAAGGCAAGCGTCCCGAGCGGTCAATGCCGTTTTCTTAGGGCTCTGGCTGTTTTTTTGGGGGGAACAGCGCTAACATGAGGCGCCATGTTGGACCAAAATTTCCTAGTCGAGAATATGAAGCTCGTCGGCGAGAGTCTTCGTCACCGAGGAACCAAGGTCGATCTTTCCGAGGTGGAGGAGCTCAACGACCAACGCAAACGTCTACAAACCCGGATCAGCGAGATGAGGCACGAGCACCACCGGGAATCCCAGAAGATCGGCCAGCTCTTTCGGGAGAAGAAAAAAGAAGAAGCCGAAGCGCTTCGAGCTCGACTTCGCGAAGCGTCCGACGCCATCAAAACCGAGGAGGAGCGCCAGAAGGAGATCGCGGAGAATCTCAGGAAGATACTCTTGACCATCCCCAACGTGCCGGACGGGAGTGTCCCCGTAGGACGGGACGAAACGGCGAACGTGGAAGTTCGACGTGTTGGCGAGCCGAGAGATTTTCCGTTCGAGCCTCGGCCACATTGGGAGATAGGAGTCGAGCTCGGAATCCTGGACTTCGATCGGGCGGCCCGAATCTCCGGGGCTCGTTTCGCCGCTTACTTGGGGGACGGAGCACGCTTGGAACGGGCGCTGATTCGTTTCATGTTGGATGTCCAGACGCGGGAAAACGGTTATCGCGAGGTCCTACCGCCGTTCATGGTAAACGCGGCGGCTCTCGAGGGCACAGGAAACCTTCCCAAGTTCGAAGACGACCTCTTCAAGATCCGGGAGCAGGATCTCTACCTGATACCCACGGCCGAGGTCCCCTTGACCAACATGCATCGCGAGGAGATTCTCGAGGCCGCCGAGCTCCCAATCCGTTACGCCGCTTTCACGCCCTGTTTTCGCAGTGAAGCGGGCTCCTACGGCAAGGACGTTCGCGGGCTCATTCGTCTCCACCAGTTCAACAAGGTGGAGCTCGTGGCATTCACCACACCGGAGAGCTCTTTCGACGAGCTCGAGCGTCTGACCGGGAATGCCGAGGAGATACTGAAGCGTCTCGAGCTTCCTTATCGCGTCGTGACGCTTTCAACCGGGGACATGGGCTTTTCCTCCGCCAAGACCTATGATATCGAGGTCTGGTTACCGGCCCAGCAAAAGTATCGGGAGATCAGCTCTTGTAGCAACTGCACCGATTTTCAGGCACGGCGGGCCAAGATTCGCTACCGGCCGGACCCCAAGTCGAAGCCCCGATTCGTCCACACGCTCAACGGAAGCGGCATTGCGGTGGGACGGGCATTCGTGGCTATCCTGGAAAACTTTCAAAACGAAGATGGCTCTGTGAGCCTACCGGAGGCGCTTCGACCCTATATGGACGGGCAGGAACGGATTAGCCCTGAAGCGACAATAAATGAGCGAAATCAGCATAGGCAGACGCAACAAGAGCCGTGATAGTCGCCGCTGTTCTTGGGAAGAGGGTCTGCGATTCACTCATATATGAAGCAGTTATGATGTGTCTTCATGGAATGGCTTCGTTGTGCTTCCTCGAAATATCGGGATATGTCTTCGTCGTCACGCCTTGCCAGCACACAAAATGACCTCGAGCTTTAGGCAACGATCTACTGATACAGGACACTAGAAACCCATTCATTAAGGGGTCACAATTTAGGGAGGCGACCATCCTCGAAGACTCGTTCGGGATCGCCGAAATGCGGTTATGTGGGCGTCAGCCCGGAGGCACCCGCGTCGCCGATCTCGATCGGTACCACGATCTCTCCGGCGTCCTCCGTATCTCCCGATGAAGACGCCTGCGGTTCGCGCCCGAAGAACGGCGCCGGCCGACCCAACAGATACCCTTGGCCGAGCTCGATCCCCAGCTCGAGCAACGTATCGAATTCTTCCTGCCGCTCGATCCCCTCAGCGATGATCTCGGAGTCCATCTTGTCGGCCAGACTCTTGAGCGCGGAAACGATCTCACGACGGACGAAGCTCGTATCGATACCTCGGATGAGGTCGATGTCGAACTTCAAATAACGGGGATGGAGGTGCGCTATTTTTTCGAGACCGGAATGCCCCGCGCCGATATCATCGACGGCGATGGCGAATCCCATCTGTGTGAAGTTACGGATGGCGTCGGCGAAAAGGCCGTAGTTCTCGATGGCGAGCTTTTCCGTCAGCTCGAACACGACTTGCTTGGGCGAGATGTTCAGCTCATCCAAGAACTGAATGAGGCTGGCGCCTTGGAAGTCGGGGTCGAATAGAGTCGGAGGCATCACATTGACGAAAAGCTTGGCGGCCTCGGGCAGATCGCGGGAGCTCGCGAGCGCCCTCTGCCGGCACACCCGATCCAGTTCGAAAACGAGGTCGAGCTCGATCGCCGCTTCAAAGAGATTGAGCGGGCTTTGGAGGACGTCGCCTTTCGGGCCACGGCTCAAAGCTTCGTAGCCGAGTGTCTTTTCGGATCTCAGTTCCACGATGGGTTGAAAGACGGTCTTGATATCTTCGTTGATGAGGATCTCTTGAAGCCGGAAACGCGTTTGAAACTGATGGTGCATCCGTTTGTAGCGAACGCACTCGCGGGCGTCTTCCACGAGGCGGCCCACGAGACGTTCCGGCATGCACCAATGGATTGTTCAGAATCAGAGCGAAGCCGACGGTAACGTTGGGACGCTGTCGCAAATATTTGGAGGCATGTCGCCCCAAATTGACATTGAGTTTATTCTCGATCCGAGTCGCGGCGGTCTGAGTTGCGACAGGCGAGCCGGCTTTCCGGAGCGTCGAGGAGACAGAAAAACTAAAAAACAATCGTCGCCTATGTCGCTGGTCGCCAAAATGTCGCTGGCGCGGATGTCCGATCCCTGAAGCTGATGATGAGATCGCATGCCGAGCCGAGTACCTTCTCGAAGGCTTTCGAGCCATAAATTCTTTCGACCTGGCTGAGGTGGGAGAGGTCAATGAGGAGAACCCCGAGACTTCCCTGTCGGACGAGCACCATCAAAAGCTCTTCGAGTCGTTCCCGGTAAGGTAACGCTTCAGAGTGTGAAATCAACTTCGCCTCGTGTCGTTTGCACTGAGATTGACCTGCCGCGACCACACACGGCGGGACACGGTTTGGAAGTGCAAGAACCGTGCTCAAAGCAGCTCGAGGACCGCCGGCGGTAGGCGGCTGCTGTGCCAAGCTATTTCATTCTTATAATTAGACTTACGCTACGCCGCGCAATCAAACAGCAATGCACGCTGATTTCGTAGGTTTTAACCCTCAGGCTGGAGGGAGAGGAAAACCCTACATGGCGTAGCCATTAAGCCATTGAAAACATGATACCGCTCGGGCGAGCGAAAATGCCAGTCCTTCGACAAAAAGGAAATGTCAGCCTACAATGTTTCGGACAGCGGAGGGATGGCCGAGAGGCTTAAGGCGGCGGTCTTGAAAACCGCAGACCGAGAGGTCCGGGGGTTCGAATCCCTCTCCCTCCGCCATTTTTTTGGCGGTGTTTTGTAAGGATCAAATGAGGAAAAAGGTGAGAGGCGATCATCTCGGCCACAATCTGATGAAAAACCTCGTCATTGCCTTTTTGCTCTCCGTCTCTATGGGTTGTCAGGTTAACAAGACTCATGATCTCACAAAGCTTCGAGATTTCAACGTAATCCTTGTTACGATCGATACGCTTCGTGCGGATTACGTGGGGGCCTACGGAGGCAAAGCTCGAACCCCGAACATGGATCGCTTGGCCGATGAGGGCGTCTTGTTCGAGCGTTGTATTGCTCAAACACCGCTGACCCTTCCCTCACACACGACCATCCTCTCCGGCACCTACCCTTTACACCACGGCGTGCGTGATAACGGCGGCTTCGTGGTTCCCGAAGAATTGGAGTTGGTCAGTGAGACGTTGAAAGGAAAGGGACTCGATACGTCGGCATTTATAGCCGCTTACGTACTACACTCGAAGTGGGGGCTCGCCCAAGGATTCGATACTTACGCCGACGACTTCGACCGAGCACGTTACAAGGGGCTATTCCTCCAAAACGAGAAGAGAGCTGACGAAGTCGTAGCGTCTGCCAAAAAATGGTTGAGAGCGCACAAAGACAACCACTTTTTTTCGTGGATCCATCTTTTTGATCCCCACACCCCCTACGACCCACCCCCTCCGTTCGACAAGCACGTGGGTGAGTCTTATCGCGGCGAAGTGGAGTACACCGATCACGCAATCGGCGAGCTTTTTTCATTTCTAAAAGAGACGGGTCTCTATGACAAGAGCCTCATCATTCTGACAGCCGATCACGGAGAGAGTCTCGGGCATCACGGGGAGGGGGAGCATGGCTTTTTCGTCTACGAGCCAACGGTATCGGTTCCTCTCATCATCCGGGCACCCTTCGAATTTCCCGTCAAAAGGGTTCAGCGAGATCGTCGAGCATGTAGACCTCGCTCCTACCGTTCTCGAGGCCTTGGACGTACCGTCCGGATTTTCTCAAGGCCACTCGTTGTTGGGCCTCATGTTCGGCACGAGTGAGGACAACGACCCGGTCGCTTACACGGAAACATTCTATCCCCGGCTCCATTACGGGTGGTCGGAGCTAAGAGCTCTCTACCACCAAGACCTGAAACTTATCGATGCTCCGGAAATGGAACTGTTCCGCATAAGCAACGATATACAAGAGCAAACCAACCTTGTAACTAATCCATCGTTCAACGCACAAAAAAAAGAGATTAGAGATAAGCTCCGAGACTTCGTGGATCGAAAGTCCGAGAATGCTCTCGAGACCTTGACGGCCCCCTTGAGCCGTGAAGATCGTGAAGCTCTCAGAGCACTCGGCTACGCGACGTCCACATTGCACTCGACGGACGGTGCTGCGCTTGCCGATCCCAAGGAAAAAATCGACATCTACAACCGCCTCTCACGCGCCACCGACAGTCTGGAACGACAACGGTACGACGAGGCGATTACTGCGGCGACCGAGGTTCTGCAAGCCGAGCCGGATCTCGTTGAAGCTCTCGTTCTCCTGGGAAATATCCGGCAACGACAAGGCAACTATCAGAAGGCGGTTCACAGCTTTGAGCGTGTCCTCGAGCTCAAGCCCGATGCCAACTTTACGATGATCGACATCGTCAGTTGTCTCATCAACATGGGTAATTACGACCGCGCCATCTCGAGGGCAAAAGCGTTTATCGAGAAGTTTCCCAACGATCCTACGCTTTACGAAGAGCTCGGATTCGCTCATTTCTACAAGCGCGATCTTGACCAAGCCCTCGAATTTCTGCAGAAGTCCATTGATATCGAGCCCAACTCCGTGTCCTTGAGCAAAGCTGGTGAGGTACATGCCCTCAAGGGTGACCATACTGCGGCGAAATCCTACCTCGAGCGTGCTTTGGCGATGAATCCCAAAAGCAAGGGCACCTACTATGTAATGGCTCATATCGAAGAATCGAATAAAAATTTCGACAAAGCGGTCGAGTATTATGAAAAGAAGCTCGAGAATAACCCCAGCGAGTACAAAGCCGCCTTCAATATTGCGGTCATTTTGAAAAACCAGGGAAGATACGACCTAGCGGTGCCATACTACCGGAAGACGATCGATATCAATCCTCGGTTCAACATGTCGTACTTCATGATCGCCAATTACTATCTCGAAGCCGAGACGAACTTGGGTGAAGCGATTGACATCTGTAAAAAGGGTATCGGGGCAGCCCCGCAGGGGGAGTAACGCTCTTCGGCTACCAGACCTTGCTCCGTCTTTTTGTCAAAACAGGAGACAAAAGGAGCTTCGATGTGTACTCGCGGCAGGCAAACGAATTATTGAGGGCCGTCAACAAGGCGAAGTGACAAACAACCGTTAGGCACACGCCGCGCGCAGGACAGAGGAAGCGGGCGGCACCGCGCTACTTTTTCTCCCGAAACTCCATCCCCACAAAGCTGACTACAGACTCGGGGTCAATGCTCCATTGCTGGTACTGAAGAACGCTTCCCTCGAGAGACACCACCGGCTCGAGGGCAGTGAGGAATGTGTAAAGAGGAGAAAAACCGCACCACTTCAACGGATCCGCCTGCGGCTGGACGAGATCCCAAAACCCGTCGGCATCCGCCTCACAAACTTTTTCCAGGCGTTCACGATCTCTCGACTCCACCTCGAGCATGGCTCCTTCTCCGGCCCGAACCGAGAAAGGATCGCCGTACCGCTTGCCGATATGAGCCAGATCGATCCCGAGCAGGTAAAACAACTGCCCCGAGCGCTCGCGGTGAAGGTTCCTCAACGCGTCGAAGAAGGGCTCGAGCTCGCCGCCTTCCTCCACACCACGACCGTCGCGTCGACTCTGAAAGAACGGGCCACAGAGGATGGGAACGATCTTGACGGACACTCCCAATCGGTATCGCAACAAAACCACTTGAAATTCGATGGAGTGCTCGACGGCATGACAGTAATCTTCGACTTCCACTCCATCCGCGGCATTCTCTATTAGAAAATCAACGGCCGGCTGGTCCACCTCCACTGGACCTAAGGGGGTAGCGAAGGATTTGCGGGTCAAGCCGAACCGATCCGGTTGACCATAGTGGGAAGTACCCAGAATGACGAAGGTCTTGTCGGCCCACGACGGATCGAGCCGACCGTAAGCGGAAGCGTAGCAATTCCAACCACCTTCCAGGCTGACGTGAGGTGCGGCAAGCCCGATCAGACTCCCGGCTTCATCGTGAGAGGCATGGCTCTCTGAAAAATGAGGGTCGAAGACCTCCCGCAAACGCTTCGCATCGTTTGGGTAGGCTTCACCGGCGTGAAGCGGTTCGCGCTTCCTGGAGGCGCGAAACTCGGCGTGTTTTTTGTCCTTGAGATCGAAGAACTCTCGAGTCTCCAGATATCCATGCTCCCTGAGCATAGATACGAACCCTTGTATCTGCTCGCTGTAGACCAGTTCCCCGCCTCCGTGACGAACGAGCAACTCTTGGGCGTCCCGGCCGGTGTGTTTTCCGTCGAGACACGACAGAACCGGAACCCAGGCCGATGGAATCAGAAGCATCTCTTCGCAGTAGCGGAACGGATCTCTGAGAATGAGCCCCGGCCGGTCCGGTACCGGCGAAGGCAAGATATCGAGTGCCCCCCGAAGCTGCGGCAACATCTCGCTCAAGAAAGCCTCCTAGTAGTGATCCATCAACTCGTCTTTCGAGTCGAACCGGGTATCTTATCGCGCTTGGCAAGTTCGAAGGAGATTCCCGGGCCCAACCGCTCCAGCTCTTCCACTTATTGACTCACAAGGCCTGGTGTTATTATCCTGAGCATCATGATGACCTCGATACTTTGCAGCTTACTCCTTCTTGTTCAACCGGACCTCGAAACCGCGAAGGAAGCTCGTCAGGAGGGCCGTTTCGACGAAGCGATCGCCTCGTTCGAACAGATTCTCACAGCCCAACCCGCGCTCGCGGAGGCGCGGCTCGAGCTCGGCCACACCTTGGCCCTCGCAGGCCGATACCGGGAAGCCATCGACGTCTACAAAAAACTCGCTCAGTCGTCCGACCCGCGTTGGAAAATCGAGTCGGTCCGATGGGTAGGACGAACCCACCTTTATATCGGCGCAATCGACGACAGCCTCGAGGAGCTCGACGAGCTCGCAGAGGCAGCCCAGGCGGCAGAGGATCCGTCGGCCCGGGTCCAAGCAACCTGGTACCGGGGTCATATCGAGACCGAGCTTCATCGATTCGGTGAGGCCAACGAAGCTTTTCTGGAGGCCCTAGCGCTAGACCCGAACGATCTCAACGCCCTGCACCTTGCGGGTGTCATGGCGGCTCGTCAAGGCGATGCGGGAAGCCTCCGCTACCAAATCGAGGACCTTCAAAAAACGGTGAAATCGAGACAGGCCTCGCAGATGAGACGGGTTCATCATCTGCAGGCCGAGCTCGCATTATTGCAAGAACGGCCCAAAAGCGCACTTTCACAGGTCGATAAAGCGATCGAGCTCTTCCCTCATCCTTTGTACCGCGAGACCAAGGCGCGAGCTTATCTCGCCCTCGACGACCGAGCCGCGGCCGAAACTGTTTATCGCGAGATCGTCACGAGTAGCGACGAGCGTCTCGACATTCCTCTTTCCTACGTTATGTCTCTACTCGGACTGGCTCGGACTTTGGACGCCCAGGACAAATCCGACGAGGCGATAGAGTACTTCAAGAAATTCCTTGCCCACTGGGATGACCCGTCTTTGCCCGGTGTTCAAACGGCCAAATCGCGACTAGCCGAACTGGACGGGTCTCAGTAGCCATCAGGAGCGACTTTGCCTCCTCTCGAAGGAAAGCGGATCGCGCTTCGCGATTTTCTAATTGAAGACACTCAATCGATCTACGGCTGGCTTCGGCGACCCGAGATTACCCGCTACCTCGTGGACGGCGTTTTTGCCCAAAACGCTGCGGGAGACCGAAACGTACGTGGAAGTACAGATGGCGCGCGCCGATCCGCTCAACCGTGCGTTCGTCATCACTCTTAGGGCCGACGCATCGAGCATTGGGGTCACGGGGTGCCACAACATCGACTGGCCGAACCGCGCTGCCGAGATCGGTATCTACATAGGCGAACCGGAGAAACTGGGCAAAGGCTACGGGACAGAAGCCATGGAGCTACTGCTGGCCTTCTGCTTCAACGAGCTCAATCTACACCGAGTCTTTCTACGCGTTTTCGATTTCAACGGCAGGGCCATTGAGTCTTATCGTAAATGCGGCTTCAAGGAAGAGGGACGATTGCGCGAAGCCTTCTTCCGAGAAGGCCATTATCACGACATCGTCGTTATGAGCATCCTGGAGGAAGAATTTCGAGCTCGAATCAGGCTGATCGTTCCGACCATCCGGGTTCATCGCAGGCTCCGTCGGTGCTATAATGCCCGAACGGTGCGCCGCCCTTTCTCGCCAGGGCACATCGGACGGAGAGGTGCTGGAGTGGCTGAACAGGGCTGCCTGCTAAGCAGTTATGCGGGTGATGAGCCTGCATCGAGGGTTCGAATCCCTCCCTCTCCGCCACACCTTACATAGGCGCACACATGCCCGGCGCGACTTTGCCGACTAACTCTATTTACTGCAACAACTTAACAAAGTCAATCCTTCGAGTAGATCCGTCGTTGACAAGGGGCGGGTCTTCTAGCTATGCTGACTATGCAATCGCGGTTGGGAAGTCGTCCAACGGCAGGACACGTGGCTCTGGACCACGGGATCGGGGTTCGAATCCCTGCTTCCCAGCCAAAAAAAGACTCATCCCCTTTCGGTCATCCTTGAATTCTCGAGGCCGCTTTCGAGCGGCCTTTTCTATTGGAGCTCTTGGCGAGAGGCCAGGTGCTCGGCCATCTCCCGTGCGGCGCGACGCCCGTCCGCGATGCAGTCCGGAATCCCTACGCCCCGAAGCCCGTTGGCGACGATTTGAAGTCCCGGAAACTCCTCTAGAATCCGATCCAAACGCGCCAGCTTTTCGCCGTGACCCACTTCGACCTGGGGTGTCGCTTCATCCCACCGGTAAACCCGTGAGAGTGTGGGTGCGGGCAAACCTCCGAGGATCTCACCCAGCTCGGTACGTGCCAGCTTGACCAGCTCATCGTCTGCCAGGGTCAACACCGCCGAGTCCCGCGCACCGCCTAAAAAAGCCCGCATGAGAACGTGGGACTCGGGAGAGCGGTTCGGAAACTTGGTTGAAATAAAGGTTCCGGCGGCGATACGCCGACCTTCCGACGCCGGCACGACGAAACCGTATCCGTTCAGAGGATGTCGGACACCGCCTTTGGGAAAAGCGAGAAAAACGATCGCCGTCGAGACCGACCGGTGCTTCTCGAGAGCAGAGGAAAGCTCGGAGGAGAGGCTTTCCGGTAATCCCTCGGGTGACATGTAACGGCATGCTCAAAACGACGGCATCGGCTCGGAAGATTTCTCCCGAGGTGGTCTCCGCGCGGTACTGCCGCCCGTCTCGAGATAAACGGCAGACCTTTTGGCCGCACACGATCGATTCCTCCGGCAACCGCTCCCGAAGAGCCTCCACCATCTCCACCATCCCTCCGGCGAGTGACATGAACATGGTTCCGCTCGAACCTTTTCCCCGCCTCGGTCTCATCTTTCGCATCCCCCGAATGAGGCTGCCATGCTTTTTTTCGAGAGCAACGAAACGGGGAAAGAGCTGATCCATGGACAACCCGTCCGGAGTGCCGGAGTGAATCCCGGCAAGTAAAGGTTCTGCGAGACGTTCCAGTGCTTGCCGGCCCAGGCGCCTTTCCACGAACGAGCCGATGGATTCCTCTCCGTCGTCGCGACGCGCGGGGACGAAGAGCTCCAAGCCCATTCGCAACTTGCCGAGTGGCGAGAACAAACTCGACGAAACGAAGGGCAGAATGCGGGTCGGAACCGTAAGGACCATTCCCTCGGGAAGAGGGTGCAATGCCCCTCGATGGAGCACGAAAACGTTGCGCTTGGACGGATTCGTAGGAATGAGCCTCGACTCGAGGTCGAGCTCCTTGCACAGCCCGACCGCCTCCGGCTTCTGAGTTAAAAAGGCATCCGGACCTGTATCCAGGATGAAGTCATCGACCTTCTCGGTTCGAATCGTGCCGCCCAGCCTTTTCTGCTTCTCCAGAAGAAGGAAGTCCACGGAGCCCCGCCCGAGCTCGTAAGCACAAGCAAGCCCCGAGATCCCGCCGCCTATGATGAGCACCGAAGTCTGCTTCACGTCACGACTCGAGGCGATTACGAACGATATCCGCCAGGGCACGGATGAAAATTGGAGATGAGTTGAGAGACGGGGAGCGCACGAGCTCGAGCCCCAATTCTTGTGCCGCGCCTTTCGCCTGAATATCGATGTCGAAGAGGATCTCGGTGTGGTCACAAACGAATCCGACCGGTACCACTAAGACTCGCCGACACCTCGTGGAGACCATATCCTTCAAGGCGTCCACGAGGTCGGGACCCAGCCAAGGCTCGGGAGTCCGCCCGGCACTCTGATAAGCGATTTGCCATCGGCTGAAACCTAGGCGATTCGCGACACCCTCGGCAGTCGCCTGCACCTGAGCCGGATAGGGTGGGTCCCCGGAATCCTTGACCCGTTCTGGAAGACTGTGGGCGGTAAACACAATCCGATCGACCGGCCCATGCTCTTCCATCGCCCGCCGAGCCTGCGCCGCAAAGCCGTCCAGTACCCCAGGATGGTCGTACCACGACCGAACGGAAAAGAGAGGAAAACCGCTCGGAACGGCACTCTCGAGCACGCTCAGGTATTTGGCGACACTCAATTCTGAAAATTGCGGAGCCATCGGAAGACCGACTATTTTCTTTATTCCCATTTCGAGAAGGGTCGGAACGACATCGTCGATAAAGGGATGCCAGTTCCGCATGCCAACGAAGACGCGGTAGGGATCACCGAGCACGGCTTCGAGAGCACGCCCCTGGGCCACGGTCAAATCGGTCAGAGGGGAACGCCCACCGATGGCCCGGTAATTCCCGGTCATCTCTTTCAGAAGCTCAGGCGTTGGGCGACGCCCGCCACGAACGCGGGAGAGGTATTCCTCCATTTGGTCGAGGCGCTCCGGCGTCCCGTGCGCCATCATGAGTACGCCGATCATCGTTCGGTCGCCTGGTGAACGTGCTCGACGATAGCGGCAACGGTGTCTACCGGTGTTTTGGGCAGAATACCGTGGCCCAAATTGAAGATGTGCCCGTTCCGTGAAGCCGCGCGGGCCAATATGTCATCCGTACGCCGCCGGACCATATCGAGTGGGCCGAAGAGAAGGTGCGGGTCCAAATTCCCCTGGACGGCCACGTCACCGCCGAGGATATCCCATCCCTGGTCCGAGATCGATTCTCCAATCGAGGCCGATGACATCACCGCCTGCCTCTTTGAGGAGACCAAGAAGGCCGGACGTTCCAGTGCCGAAATGAATGACCGGCGCACCCGCCGACCGAACCCCCTCCAAAACCTTCCGGCTGTGGGGGAGCACGAATTCCCGGTAGTCTTCCGGTGACAGGACTCCAACCCAGGAATCAAAGACCTGAACGGCGTGGGCGCCCGCCTCGACCTGCGCCAACAGGTAGTCGCGGATGCAGTCGGCCAGCTTGGAAGCAAGTCGATGCCACACCTTCGGTTCCGAGTACATGAAGGTTTTGGTCTTCACGAAGGAACGAGACGATCCTCCTTCGATGAGATAAGAGGCCAGTGTGAACGGCGCACCCGCGAACCCGATGAGCGGTACGCGCCCTTCGAGCTCCTTTCTCGTGAGGCGGATAGAGTCGAGAACGTAATCGAGCTCGTCCCGCGGCTCAAATCGACGAAGCTGGTCCACGTCCTTCGCTGATGTTACGGGATTCTCGATGCGAGGGCCCTCTCCTTCTACGTAATCCAATGAGATCCCCATGGGGATGAGGGGAATCAGCAGGTCGGAGAAGATAATGGCCGCATCGACATCCAAACGTTCGATGGGCTGAAGGGTGACCTCGACGATCAGTTCCGGCTGCCGGCAAATTTCGAGCATGGAATGCTTCTTGCGGATTTTTCGATACTCGGCCATGTAACGGCCCGCTTGCCGCATGAACCACACCGGCGTGCGGTCCACCGGCTCCCGCCGACAGGCTCTCAAAAATCGCTCGTTCATAAGAAGCTATCATACCAAGCCGGACGCGGCGCTGCCGGGATAAATGCGCCGGAAAAAAACAGAACTCAAGGACTCAAGAACTCGAGGACTCAGAATGGAGCGGGAGGACGGCGTTCGCCGTCGGTATCAGGATTTAGTCGGGGAAGCGGTTGGCCCCTTCCTTGGGCGGCTCCGGTTCCCGGAGACGGATGAATCCAGTCGATACCAGGCTATACAGTAAACGGCAGGTCTGGAAAACGGAAAGCTTGCAGGTTTGAGCGATTTCCTTCACGGTGTGGACACCATCGATCTTGGACAGGATGACCCATTCGCTCGTATTGAGAGTGATTTGCTTGCCCGTATCGTCCGGGTCGGGAAGGACGAACTCGGGAATCCACTCGACGTGAGGGACACGCTCACGGATGAGCTTCCATTCGTCCTTGCGGCGAGCCGCCTCGATCAGAAGGTTCGTATTGCCCCGGGTCACCGAAGAGGCCTCGGTGGCCACCTCGGGCTCGAAGTCGAAGTTTCCGTGCGCGAGCAACATGAGCTCGTAAACGGCTTCCTCTCCCTCGAGGTCACTGAAGGCGGCATGCTTGACCCGGCCGCCCTCGAGAAAGATAACGCCCTCCCAATCCTCAGAAGTCAAACGGAGAACACCGGTCTTCCCGGCGCCACTCAAGAATTGGATGATGTCGGGGATGTGAAACTCGTCCAACGAGCCATGAAAATCCACGGTTTTGCCTCGATCCGGCGCAAGCTATCACAGCAAGATGGACCGGATCAAGACTCGAGAATCTTCCCAAGTTCTCCTCTTCAGATCCTCGAGTTCTTGAGTTCTCGAGTCCTCGAGTTCTTTTTTATCATTTGACGCGCGCCCGAAGGATGTGCAACATGCTCGGAGCGGGCGGAGTCCCGCAGGTGTTCCATGGAGGTCCCGGGTTTCAAAACGAAACCCGAAGGAGGGGTCGTGATTCAACGATTGGCACTCTCGCTGGCGGTGGTCTTGCTTTTCGGCGGAATCCTCGAATCACAGGAAACGGCCCAAGAACCACAGTTTCCCGAAGGATTCCGGTTCGAGTCGGAGGTTCAGATCATTCCTCTTCCCGTATTCGTCACGGACGACGACGGCGATCCGATCATGGACTTGACCCTCGAAGACTTCGTCATCAAGGAAGACGGCAAGGCTCGCGAGATTGTGGTCTTCGAGCCCATCTCTTACGATCGCCTCTCGACCTTCAAGGACCGGGTACCTCTACATCCAGGGCTCAGGCGGAGCTTCCTGCTCATGTTCGACATGCTCTACTCCACGCCTCAGGGCATTCTACGTGCGAGAAAAGCCGCCATGGATTTCGTTACCAAGCGTGTGGCCCCCACCGACCTCGTTGCAGTAGCCACTTACACGGATGTGGGCGGTCTCAAGATTCTGTGTAACTTCACCACCGATCATATGCAGGCCGAAAACGCCATCGAGACCCTGGGACTCGTCAACTCCGTGCACTCCATTCAGGATCCGATTGGATTCAGCTTCTCACCGCTGCTGGAGATTTATGGAGAAGGTATTGGAGACAAGCCCACTTCCTACGAAAACGAGTTCGAAGAAATCATGACCGACACGATGCGCTCGCTGAAGGACCGAATGGACCGATCGGCGGAAGACCGTTACTCCAACCAGTCCGCCCACTATCTCGACACGTTTCATCACCTTTATTCCGCTATGAACCGGTTTTCCGGACGGAAGATCGTCCTCATGCTCTCCCAGGGGATTGACAGCGACTTCATTACCGGAACCGGCCTAAAAAACGTGGATTCCGATTTTCAGAAATTTCAATCCGGCAACGTTCACGAGATCGATCCCGATTCCAGCTTCGGCCGAACGGACCTGAGAGACTCGCTCATTGAAGGCCTCCGGGTCGCCACGGGCGCCGATGTCATGATCAACACCTTCGATATCTCCGGCCTGGGAGGAGAAGCAGGAGCGGCCCCCGGGCGTGGAAGAGGCGGGGGCCAAGATACGCTCTTTCTCATGGCCAACGAGACCGGAGGACGCTATTACTCGAACGTCAACAACCTGGAGCAACCGCTCCAAAGAATCCTGAAAGAGACCTCTCACTTTTATCTTCTGGGCTTTCACCCCCGCGACCTCCAACAAAAAGGGCGCTTTCACAAAATCGAGGTCAAGGTCAACCGAGACGACGTGGATATTTCCGCCCGGAAAGGTTGGTACGAACCGAAGCCCGCCGACAAGTGGACGCCCACGGAACGAATCCTGGAAGTGTCCGAATACGTTTCGAAAGACTTGCTCAGCGATGATGTCTACTTCGACGTGCTGGCCTCGGCGTACCCCGGCCAGTCCGAACTCGTCCGAATTCCGGTCTTTCTGAAATTTCCGGGCAAACAGTTTCTCGAGGATAAACGGGAGCTGATGCAGCTCGAGATCTACGCCTACGCCCTTGATTCGACGGGCCGTTTCATCGATTTCTTCAGCCGCACCCTGTCTTTCGATCTCGGAAAGGAAAGGGACCGCATCCGGAGGACCGGAATCAAATACTACGATCTCCTCATCGTTCGACCGGGTATGACACGCCTTAAATTTATCGCCCGAGACGTACAAACCGGCAAAATCGGCTCCTTCATCGAGGACGTCGTCGCCCCGGATTTCACGAAGGACTTTGCGTTGAGCCCACCGGTGTTCATCACCGCCGAGCCGGAGTGGATCGTCGCCCGCGGCCTCGATCCCAATCGCCTCGAGCCCCGGAGGAAAGGCCTGCCCATAACCTATCCGTACGTGAGCGAAGGCAACGAGTACATCCCTGCCGTCCGACCGGAGGTGCGTAAGGATCAGCGCACCAACATCATGTTTCGAGCCTACAACTTAACCCTTGATCCCGAGACGGGTCAGCCCCTGACGGAAATGAAGTTCCGAAGGATCGGGCCCGACGGCGCGGAGCAAACGATTCACAACATCGGCCTTCTTAGGCGGCCGACCCAACCCGAGCCCAACTGCTTCGAGCTTCTTTTCCAGATCAACTGGGAGGAGGTTCCGCTGGGACCGGGAGCCTTCGAGCTTGCGTTTACAGACGTCCTCGCTCAGAAGACCCTGAAGGTCTCGAGTGCCTACGTGCTAACGCCCTAGGCCCCAAGCAGGCCCGCGCCAGGCACAGCCTGGCCTACGGCCGCCGCCACGGCCTTCCCGCCAGACACAGCCTGGTCTACCCTCGCGCGATTCTACTTATTGAATCTCTGAGATCTCACGATCTGATATTATGAGTCAAAATCCAAAATATCGAATAATAATTCAAAAAAATGGATCTCAAGCTTCCCGGCCGAGCAGGTCAGAACTATATTTCGCCGCAGCTACACATAATAAAAAAGGTAAAAAAACATTAAACGTCAAAAAAAGTGGCATTAAATAGAAATAAATATTAATAATATTAGAATTTCAGCGAAAATACCTTAATCACCATTCTCGGCAAACGTTTTGCAGATGTCGCCTCCGGAGGCTATGTGTATCCACGCTTTATCTGGCATGGTGTTAGCTAGCTTTCACTTTTAACTGAATGCCTTTTTTGGGAGGGAGGTATTTGATGCGAGAATCTAAACTCATTGGCCTCATCGCCCTGGCATTGGTGCTGGGGATCGGGGCGGCAGCTCACGCTCAGGTTTATACCGGCACCGTTGCCGGGCGCGTCACCGACCAAACCGGTGCCGTGTTGCCGGGTGTGACCGTCACGCTTACAGGCGATGTTCTGATTCGGCCGGAAGTCGCCACTTCGTCGGAAACGGGTTCTTATCGATTCGCTGAGCTTCGCGATTGGAACCTATACGGTGACGTTCGAGCTTCCCGGATTCCAAACGCTCATCCGGGAAGGCATCAATCTCAGGGCCGGCGCGACGCAAACCATCAACGGCGAGCTGGGTATTGCCGAGCTCCAGGAGACGGTCACCGTTTCCGGTGAGTCCCCGGTGGTCGACGTCCGCCAGACCGGTATCCCGGAGAGCTTCGAGAACGAGCGTTTGGAGAACATCCCCAGCGCCCGCGACCCCTGGGTCATCCTCGAGCAAACCCCCGGTATGGTCATGGACCGACAGAACGTGGGCGGCAACGAGTCCGGCCAACAGTCCAGTTTCTATCAATCGCGGCACCGGAATGGCCCAGAACACTTGGAACTATGACGGCGTGAACATCACCGACAACGCCGCCACCGGCTCCACGCCGATGTACTTCGATTTCGGCGCCTTCGAGGAAATGAGCATCAGTACGGGCGGCAACGATCCGAACATGCAGACCGCCGGAACGGGTATCAACTTCGTCATCAAGCAAGGGACCAACCAGATCAAGGGCCAGGCCCAGTTCTACGGCAACAACTCGAGCCTGCAGTCGGACAACATCACGCCGGAGCTAGCAGGACAAGGGCGCAGGAGCCGGCGCTCCCATCAAGAAAATTCTTGACTACGGCTTTGACATCGGCGGTCCCATCCTCAAAGACCGGGCCTGGATCTGGGGTGATTACGGTGTCCAGGACATCCACAAAGGCACCGTGGGCTTCCTCACGCCGGGCTGTAACGATCCCGACGACGTCAACTGCTTGGAGGACGACCCGACACTGCTCCGGAACGCCAACATCAAATTCAACTTGCAGCTCACGGCGAACAACAAGTTCAATTTCTTGTGGGCCTATAACAACAAGACCCGCGAGACCCGCGGCGCCGCTGACACACGTCCTCTCGAGACCACCTGGAAACAGAGGGGACCCGTTCATATCTACAAGTTCGAGGACACCCACATCTTCAGTGACAATTTCCTGTTGACCGGTCGTTTCGCCTTCGTGGACGGCGGTTTCGGTCTCTTTTATCAAGACGACGCGCTACGCGATGTTCAAACGAGCTATGATCTCGACACTGGTCAGTACGCTCGTTCCTACCTGGACTATGTCTCGAGCCGGCCGACCTACATCGGCAACTTCGACGGCAACTACTTCCTGACCAATGCCATGGGCGGGGACCACGAGTTCAAGTTCGGCTACCAGTACAAGAAGACCCCTGTCGACTCCTTCACCACGTACGGCGGTGACGGCTGGGCCATCTTCGACGCAGGCGTGCCGTCCGAAGCCTGGCTCTACCGCGAAGCCGCGTTCAGCTATACCGGCACATACCACGCTCTCCACTTTCAAGATGTCATCACCACAGGACGGGCCACCATCAAGCTGGGGCTACGCTACGACTACCAGGTCGGGAATAACCTGGAATCCTCGATCACAGCGAATATGATCGCTCCCGATCTCCTGCCGGCGGTGCAGGTCCCGGGTACCGATCCGATCCCGGCCTGGAACAACTTGTCGCCGCGCATTGGTCTCACGTACGACCTCACGGGGGACGGCAAGACCATCTTGAGAGCGAGCTATGCCCGTTTCTACGACTTGCTCAACCTCGGGCCGCACGTGAGCCGGATGAACGCCGGGCTCAGGGCCGAGATCGACTATCCCTGGACAGACCTCAATGGGGACACCTTCATTCAAAGGAACGAGATCGACGACACCAATGTTCTCTGGGCCAGCAATGTCGACCCGGATAATCCCGGTTCGGTCACATCCCCGAACGAGCGCGACCCGGACACTTCGGCTCCTACAACGGATGAAATCATCATCGGTCTCGAGCGCGAGCTCATTCCCAACTTCTCAATGGGGGTCAACTACATCTACAAGAGCTTCGGGAACATGATCTGGGACGATTTCGTCCAGGGCATTCCCGGCAGTGGAACGCGACGGCCCTCTCCGACCGTTCCAATTTCCACGAACTCCTTCGTCCAGACAAGCGCAAACTTCGAGGGACAAGATCCACCTACTACGAGTTCGCGCCCGGAATCGAAAGAAGCGGCTGGTTGACCGCGAACCGTCCCGATTACCACCAGAGGTACTGGGGTCTCGAATTCGTGGGCCACAAGCGGCTTTCCAATCGCTGGATGATGAACGTGAGCTTCACACTCAACGATCACCGCGAGTACTGGGACGGTGAAGCGGGAGTCTATGACCCCACCGACATCGACATCCGAGACGGTGGTCTGGTCTCCTTCGGTGGAAGCGGCTTCGTGAACTCCAAGTGGCTCTTCAAGCTCGACGGCATGTATCAGCTCCCCTACGGCATCAACCTCGCGGGCAAGTTCAACGGCCGCCAGGGCTACTTCTGGGGTCAGACGTACCGTACCGATTCCCGGTCCGGAAACGGCGGGCGCACCGAGTTGCTGCTGGAACCTCTGGGAGAAACTCGTCTGCCCAATCTCTGGTACATGGACCTCCGCGTGGAAAAGAGCTTCAACATCAAAACCACACGCTGGAGCGCCATTATGGATGTGTTCAACTTGACGAACTCCGCCACAATCCTGTCGCGGCATCGTCGCCAGAACCTGTCCAACGCCAACGAAATCAACGACATCCTCTCGGCGCGGATCCTCCGCTTCGGCGTCCGCGTATACTTCTAGTCCCGGCTAGATAGTTCCGAGTTTTTCCGTCCCGGCGGCCTTCGGGCCGCCGGGATTTTTCTTTTTATGGAAAAGACTTCAAGAACTTTTCGACGGTCCACGCCTCGACGCCCGGCGCAACTGTTTTCATCTCGGGACCCGTCTTCGCTGCGCGGTGAACGATGAAGGACTCGACGCGGCGTTTCCCGAAGGCCTTTCGCAACTTCAACATCGGCTGAGCCATCGAGGGTGAAATCGTTCTTGTCCACTTCACCTCGACCAGACGAGTACCCCCGCCAGGCCCCCTGACTAGAAAATCCACCTCGAGACCCTGCTGATCGCGAAAGTAGTACAATTCGGCGCTTCGCCCGGCGTTCACCTGGTTCTTGGTGATTTCAGAAGCAATGAAGCCCTCGAACACAAATCCGAGAAAAGGAGAGCCCTCGAGTTGTCTTTCGGTCTCGATTCCCAACAGAAAGCACAAAAGTCCGGTATCCACCCAATAGACCTTGGGCGACTTCACAAGGCGCTTGCCCAAATTCTCGTAAAAAGGCGGCAACAACACAATATGGCCCGTGACCTCCAAAACGTTCAGCCACTCGGTAATGGTGGGAACCGATATTCCCAAAGGCGCGGCTAAATCGGTTTTGTTTAGAATTTGCCCATTTCTACTTGCGAGCAAAACCAGGAAGCGTCGAAACGTCATCAAGTCTTTGACTGCCAACAGCGAACGAACATCCCGTTCCAGATAGGTCTGAACGTAGGATCGAAACCAAACCTTCCGTCGCTGGGGACGAAGAACCACCTCAGGAAATCCTCCGCGGGTCAAATGCCAAGCACCGGTCTCGCGGAAAGAAAACGGCATCAACGAAAAAATGCCCGCACGGCCCGTCATCGATTCTGAGACCCTCTCCATGAGGAGGAAGTCTTGCGAGCCCGTCAGAAACCATTGTCCGTTCCGGCGAGGCTTTCGGTCGATTCGCGTTCTTATGTATGGAAAAAGCTCGGGTGCGTTTTGAATCTCGTCGATAATGACCGGTGTTTTGAGCTCATCCAACCAACCTCTCGGATTCCGACTTGACCCGGGCAAGCACATCAGGGTCCTCGAGTAGCTGATAAGAAGCACGGGGGAACGCATGCTCCAAAAGGAACGTTTTTCCGGCTCGTCGCGGCCCTGAGACAATGAGAGCCGGAAACTGCTTGGAAGCCTTTATGAGCTGACCTTCCAACTCTCTAGCGACATATTTCATTTGTGAGAATTCTAAAGTACAACTTTAAAATACTCAAATTCCAATCGGTTCGGATATTTCGAAAAGGAGAGTAAAGGAAAACAAACCACAGGTTCGATGGTCCGCCAGGCAAACCCGGCCTACGACCTCGACACCAGAAAGCGACTGAAGATCTCTCGAAACTCCTCCGTCAGAAGCGTCGGCTTCAAGGTCACAAGGTTGACGAAGACGGTGACGACCTTGGCTTCAAAACAAAGCGCACCGTCCTTCTTGCGGCGGATATCGTACTCGAAGGTCACCGAGGTCTTCCCGAGCTCCGCAACGGAGAGCCTAACCACCGCGATATCGCCGTAGGCCAAAGGGGCTTTGAACGTGCTTTCGATGTGAACGGTGGGGAACCCGAGACGCCTTTCACCCACGAGCTCGGGATAGGAGACCGACGCCGCGGTATCGAAGAAATCCTCGAAGGCGGCGTGGCAGAGGTGGAAAAACTGCGGGTAATAGACGATGCCTGCGCCGTTGACATCGTCGAAACGGATTTTCTGGACGCTGGTGAAGGCCACAGGCTGGGGCTCTAGGGCGTAATGGACGCCAAGAGCTTCTTCGCGTCCTCCTGTTCCGGATTCATCGAAAGGGAGCGCTCGAGAGCCTCGACGGCCCGATCCTTGTCGCCAACTTTGATAAAGCTCTCACCCAAAGTGTTGAGCAAGACGGTATCGGCGGGACGGAGCTGCATCGCCCGGGTTAGATATTCGACGGCTTTCGGATAGTCACTCTTCAGGTAATAGACGAAACCGAGCCCGGCGACAATCTCGTATTGCTGGGGGAACTTTTCCTCCATGGGCCCCAGTATCTCCATGGCCTTGTCCCCGTCTCCCATCCGCAAATAGGATTCCGCCAGCTTCCAGTGTGCCAAAGGTAGGTTCTCGTTCCCCGCGGCGACGGCTTTTTCGAACTCGACTTGGGCCTCGCTGTAACGCTTCAGATTCCAATATTGATCTCCTCGCGCCAAGGACAGAAGGCCCGGGTTCTTTGTGTTGAAACTGCTCCGATAGAGCCAAGGGCGGGCGATATTCGACCGCGGCGAAACTTGGAGCGGTGTCGATCGCTCCGACACCAACGTCCCCGAAGGGTCGAGGAGCTTGACCCTCAACTCGTAGTTGCCTCCCATCATGTTCGTCAGAGGGAAGCGCTCGATGACGGGTCCTTCGTAGTCGCCCACCTTCGTAGCCTTCTCCTGAAGGGCTTCCTCACCGTTCATGAGCGCCATATCGAGATTGTAATCCGCTCCAGCGCCGACGACTTGAAAGAAAGCGTGGACCGTGTCTCCGAGGACGAAGGTGTTTTCAGCTGCGGGGTGAATCTGCAGTGTGCCCACCTGGAACGTTCGAAGCTCGTCGAGCCCGACGTTGCCCTTCATCTCGGTTCGGAAGCCGAGAACGACATCACTGAGCTCAGGTGTGTCACCGGTAAGAGAGGGGACATGGATGTCGGCTTCGGCGACCGTGTACTCTTTGAGCACTCGATTTCGCACTACGGTGCTGACCTTATAGTCTCCGGGAAGCAAGGGAAAATCGTCTTGATATGAAAAAGGATAGCGGCCAACCTGTTCGACTTGGCTCGGTGACAGCTCGAGATAGACCTCTTTGTTGGTCGACAAGACGAGAGTTCCGTCCGCAGTCGTCGCTTCGATACCCACGTCGAGGGTCGTGTAATACTTGGTCTTGTCCTCATCCGTTTCCATGGTGAAATTCTGAGGATCGATCTCGACGCTGAAGTTGACGAAGGGCGTACCCTCGGGGCCGGCAAGTACCGAGAAAACGCTGCGACTGGGAACAAAATTGAAGGAATACTCGGCCTCCACTTTGCTACCGTGACGAAGATAAGCATCGGCGTAGTCGGCCCGAATCACACGCTTGGGCGACTCCTCGACTCGGGCGAGCATGATATCCGTTCCCAAGGAGGCACGGCCTCCGATGAGGTCCGGCGGCTCGCTCGTGTCGAAAGACAAAGAGGCCCGGGCAAGCTCGGGTGAAATCTCGGTCAGCCTATCCAGGGTTTGCTCGACCTGTCCGTCGTAGCCGTATTGTCCCCTCAGAAGGGCGGCGGGGCCGTCAACGATGGGGTGATAGAGCTCGTATTCTCCAATATCGTGCCGTTTGAAGAAGACAAGATAGAAAAACGACGGCAATCCTAGTTTCGTTTCGCCTTCGTAGAACCAAAGCTGCGTTAACACCAGGTCGTTGTAACCATCGTAGCGCTGAATCTCGCGGGGCTCACCCAGGATGATGTAATACCGGCCCCGATCCGTCCTCCACCCGGGGCGAAAGGTCTCCCGGCCCAGAAACTTGTTGGCGTACTCGACGCGCCGGTAGTGCTCGATCTTGAATTCGTTTTCGGGCGTCGCCGGGTTGGGATCGCGTTTGCGCCAGAAAGCGGTGATGAAATTTTCTCTTTCTTCGAGAGTCTCGAGTTGGAGAAATACCTCTTTCTCGTTGTCGAGAATGATGTAGTTCACCTCTTCCTCGAACCACTTGCGGTGCTCGGGACTGAGTCTCTCCAACCGCTCATCTTGGGCAAACGAGCTCGTCGTCACCGCAAAAGCCAACAGGATCCAAGCTATTCGTCTCATGATGGTTTTCCCAATAAGTTAGATCAAAAAGGTCCTTTAAAAGCGTATTCTAGCACGTCCGGTACCAACCTTTAGGGAGTACTCCTACAACGAACCGTCGGCAGCTTGGGTTTCCGGATGCCCGGCAAGTTAAACAAAAAGAACGCTTTAGCCCACTGACTCTTTGCGCTCGAGCTGGATATTGTACCGCTTGATCATCTCGTTCAGCGTCGTCGGCTTCAATCCCAGTAGCTGCGCGGCTCTTTTTTGCACACCTCCCGATGTCTCGAGGCTGGACTCGATAAGCTTTTTTTCGAAGTCCGTAATGACGTCTCGGAACGATATGCCTTCTTCCGGCACCACGACTTGGGGAACCCGGAAGGTCTGCCCGGATCGGACGTGGTCCGGGATGAGATTCGTATCGATGCTCTCACCGTTGACGAGCACTGCAGCCCGCTCGATGACGTTCTCGAGCTCGCGCACGTTACCCGGCCATTCATACTCCAGCAGCATTTGGAGGGCATCGCTGGCCAGTTTCAAATCAGCGCGGCCGTTCTCGTCCCCGTACTTGGCCAGGAAGTGATTCACCAGAAGAGGAATATCCTCTTTGCGTTGCCGCAAAGACGGTAGTTGGAGGTTGATGACGTTCAACCGGTAATACAGATCTTCGCGGAACTGCCCCTCGAAAACCGCTTGCTTGAGATCGCTGTTCGTGGCGGCGATGATTCGGACGTTCAACGCGAATATTGTCCACTCCGCCGAGACGCATGAACTCCTTCTCCTGGATGACCCGCAGGAGCTTGGATTGCGTCTCCATGTGGATCGTGCCGATCTCGTCGAAGAAAATGCTTCCGCCATTGGCTACCTCGAAGAGTCCTTTTTTGGGGTAGACCGCACCGGTGAAAGCGCCTTTGACATGACCGAAGAGATTGCTCTCGAGCAAGTCGGGCGGAAGACTCCCCGAGTTGACCGTCACAAAGGCTTTGTCGCTCCGCGAGCTGTTGTTGTGAATCGCCTTTGCAACAAGCTCTTTGCCTGTACCGCTTTCTCCGGAGATCAAAACGGTGCTCCGCGATGGAGCGACCTGCTGAATCATGGAGTAGACGTCTTGCATCCGCGGCGACTTGCCGACCAGAATATCAAACCGTTGACGATCGGACAGCGCCTGTTTCAATGTGCGGTTCTCGTTGACAAGGTTGCGCTGCTTCATTCCGTTGCTGACGACGATGAGGACTTCATCGTTTTTGAAAGGCTTGGTGATGTAGTCGAAAGCTCCCCGCTTCATAGCGGTAATAGCGGTCTCGACGGATGCGAAGGCCGTGATCATCACTACGACCATTTCCGGGTCCGATTTTTTCAGCTCGTCGAGGACGTCGATGCCCGACGTATCAGGCAACATGACATCGACGACGGCCACATCGATCGGCTCACGGCGGGCCAGAGCCAAACCTTCTTCGCCGTTTTCCGCGAGCTTGACCCGGTAACCCTCACCTTCGAGCAGGGTTTGCAGGATCTCTCGCATGACCTCCTCGTCGTCGAGGACGAGGACGGTTCCTTTATCAATCATGGGCCTAGAATCCATATTGTCGCGACTTCCGGGCGAATCCAAATCGGCGGCACGTGCGATTCGTGACTTTGACGATTACCAAAAACCGAGTTCCTTTGACTCCGGGCGGCGAACCAAGAAATCGCCATCAACGACCCCGGGCTTTGCTGGCCCTCGGCGGGGGCTCCATCAGCTCCTCCCTCACTGCAGCACGGGTTTGGGTAGACATCCTATCGTAGGCGGGCAATTTGATTTGAAAATGCGTTCCTTTACCAACAGCGCTGTCCACGGATATGTGGCCCGAATGCTCTTGAATGATTCCGTAGGTGATGGACAGACCGAGGCCCGTGCCGCTTCGTCCTCCCCTTTTTGTCGTGAAGAACAAATCGTAGATGCGTTTGATATCGTCCTTACCGATGCCCTGCCCGGTATCCCCGACCTCGGCGGTCACTTGGGATCCCGAACGGTTGGTCCTTAGGGTGAGCCAACCACCAGAGGGCATTGCTTCTTGGGCATTCAAAATCAAGTTCAGAAAGACCTGCTGTAGCTTGTTCTCATCGCCCAGAATTTTCGGCAGTTCCGGCTCGAGCTCCTTACGCACCTTGATGTGGACACGAGTCAATTGATGTTCGAGAAGGGACAAGACGTCGTTGACGATCTCGTTCAAATCCACGGGAACGAAATCCGATCTTCCCTGCCGGGCGAAATTGAGGAGACTATTGACGATCTTCGAAGCCCGTTCGGTCTGCCTCTCGATCTTCTCGAGGAGCTTCGTGCGTTGGTCTTCCTCGGGGGTTTGCTCCAGCAACATTTGAGTGAAGCTACTAATGCCCGTAAGAGGCGTGTTGACCTCGTGAGCGACTCCCGCAGCCATGAGACCGAGGGAAGCCATCTTCTCGCGAAGCTGGAGCTGCTGCTCAATCTCGACCCTCGTCGTGATGTCCTCGAAGATCATGATCGCCCCTTGTTTTTCGTCCGATTCGGATACGAAAGGAGCGACGGCCAATTTGACGACCTTCTCTTCTCCCCGGCGGTTGACTAGATTCAGTCGCGATACACCGGTCGTCTCCGCCCGAATCCACCACTCGCCGCCCATGCTCGTCCGAAGGATCTCCGAGGACCGAACCCGGGAAGAGCTCCTCGAGGCGTTGCCCCAGAGCATCCTCACGCCGGACGCCGTAGAGTCCTTCGAGAGAGCGGTTCCACCTCACGACCTTACCGGCGAGATCGACAACGAGGATGCCGGCGTCGAGAGACTCGATGGTGTTCTCGCTGTGCTCTTTGAGTCGCTCCACCTGCTCGGCTTTGAGCTCGAGAGATCGGTAAAGCCGCGCGTTTTCGAGGGCGGTTGCCGCCTGTCCCGACAATGTTTGAAGCAGCTCCATGTCCTCGCTCGACAGAGCGCTTTGATCCCAGCGTCTGCCGAGGAGAATCACCCCTACGACTTTCTCTTGGGAAACGCAGGGAATGACGTATTGGAAGCCTTCCATCATCAACAAGCGGCCGTCTTCTTCGTCATCGATTCGGGCAGTCGGTTGAAAGCCTTCGACCTCGCCGTGATACACGAGCTCTCCCGCCGCCAACCGGGTAAGGAAAGCCGATCCCTGTTTGATACCGACCGTTCTTCTTTCCTGAGCCGAAAGCCCTTCGGCCGCCAATATTTCCAAGTCTCCGTGGTCCTCGGTCAGGAACCAGCAAAGCCACCTTCTCCACCTCGAAGGTGTGTCGAATACGCTCGACCAAACGTCCGGAGAGATGGTCGATGTCCAAGTGGGCATTGAGGTCCCGGGAAAAAGCAAGGAGGGCCCGCCGGTAATCGAACCGCTCTCGGTAGAAAAGGCGGTCCATGGTCAACTGTATCTTGCTCTTGATGGGTGTGAACAGCAGTACAACCACCATGGTGGCCAAAACAGCGATAACAGTGCTTCCCGGCTCTCTGACCAGATACTTCGTTCCGAATAAAAAGATGGCCAAATAGAGGCTGATCACGGCGCCCGTAGCCAGCGCGTAGACCATCCCGCGCTTGAAGAGCACTTCCACATCCATCAGCCGGAACTTGACGATGGCATAGGCGAAGGACAAGGGGATCAACCCCAAGGCAATCACGGAGAGCTCGGACGCCAAGCTCGTGTCTATACCGAACAAATACGGGACGGCGTAAAACAGAGCAAACGGCGCGGTACCGAATCCCGTTCCCCAGACAATCCATTTGGTTTGTTTCTTGACGGTAATGTTTCGGGCGTTGTGGTACGAGTTGACGAAAGCCCCGAACGCGGCCAACGACATTGCCGAAACAAAGGCCGGCCCGAGACGATCGAGAATTTGATTCGACAAGACGAAGAAGGTATCGCCCCACGGAACCTTTGCGAAGAAAACCAAACGCCCAATCAAAGCCAGATACATCAGGCCGACGGACGGCACGTACGCCAAGGCCAGCAACCACTTTCGTCTTTCAACGAAGGACTTGCGCTCCGGGAAACAAAGCGCAAAGTGCAAGAACAGCGGAGGGAAAAAGATAACCCCCACCCTGATCCAACCAGTAAAAGGCGGTATCCCAGGCGTCGAGCTTTCCGGTCGGCGTAAAAGTGAACGCCAGGAACCAGAACAAACATAGCAAGTAAAAGTGCGCCGTTGCCGCCACTCCGCGACGACGCACATAAACGACGGTTCCCACGACGAGAGTGAATATTCCAACGGCCGCCAGAAAATAATAGATTCCTACGTTGCCGCGCGGAAGAGGAGCAATCGTCACGACGGGCGCCCGCCGCTCCGCCTCTCGAAGAACCTGGTAGGTCAGCGAGCTTCCTTGACTCGCTCGATCGAGCACGGCGCGAACGTCCGCCGCTCGGTCCACCGGGGCATGGTCGATCATGACGAGCACGTCGCCTATGCGCAGTCCGGCTCTCGCGGCCGGTCCCTCCGGATCGATCCGCTTGGCCACGACTCGGCCTTCTTGCGATTCCCAGAAAACACCGTCGTCGAGCAAACGGAAGCTCGACTTGAGAGCAATGTTTTGGATTCCCAAGGCGAGAAGGATGCTGCTGGCCGCCAGGACGAGGACGACTTTCCAGGATCCTGATTTCAATCGGATCTCGCAAAATCTCCTCGCTTAAACCTTTCCTATTGGCACCCGTTCCCCAGCGAACCTTAGGAATACGTAGCAATTTCCGTTCCAGCAGCCATTCTCGAGGAAGACAGCCCTAAACCATTGATATAAAGACATTTAGAAAACATCTTATTAAATCGAAACGAATAAATCCACATATTTGGATCAAAGATCCAGATAGTTGGATCTCAAAATGAGGACAAAAAAAGCCACCCGCTCAGCGGGTGGCTTTTTTTTCCAGTCTCGTCATCTAAAATCGCACAGAATACGCCTCCGAGCAGCCTTCGCGGCGAATCGATGACCGCAATCTCGTCCAACAGGGCCGCAGCATCGAGATCCTCATAAAAGAGATTCCTGATGGCCAGCATGAGCTCGAACTCGGTCTGGTTCCAACCGACAAAAGGCAGCATCTGGTAAATCTGGACATTGAAGCGCGAATCCAAATTGTTGCTTCCCACCTCTTTGTCGCTTGGAGAAGAAGGACGGATGGCTGATAAGCCGGTACATGGCCATGAGACGAGTGCGTGTGCAGTCGATTTGAGTTTCCACCGAGGTCGTCAGGTCGTGTATTTCCTCGTCGCCCTCGAGGACCTGGCCGATGCAGGAGTGAGAGCACGAGCCATGTCCGAAGCGGTAGCCCACCGAGCTCGCCACCGAGCCGAAACGCCTGGAGACAGCCAGCCCGACACCTCGAGTCCGATAATCGCCTTGGTTGCTTACCAGGAATCGACCGAGATCGGGAGTATTCGGCTGGTCTTCGTGTGAAGACTTTTACGAGCTGAGCAATCGCCTCTTCTTGGAAGAGGCGAAGCTCCACGATGGAGTCTTCTCCGATCCGCTGCTGGAGGGAGACTTGCGAGCGCATGGTCTTTTCGGCACGCAAGCCCTTTCTGGGTCGTCTCGGTTCCGATGAAATCCGCGCTCACCATTCTCGCCAGCAGATTCAGGTCCTCGCTGCCCGGCGCCAAGACCCGGTAGCCGACCAGCCCCCTCAATACGGTTCGGCCATCGTCGGTCGGAGCCCAGGAAACCTCTACCTGAGGCGCGGCGTAGCCCGGCTTCGTCGAGGTAAGAGAAGTGGTGATAGGTCATACCGGCGTCTACGGTCGCGGGACCTACTTGGAACCGATGATTGCCAAAGACGCTTCCAAACCACTCCACCGAGTGCTCGGCTGTCGGTCGGTTCCCCAAGGCCGCCTCAGGAGGGCGGTACTCGACCAAATCCCCGTACAAATGGTTGCCGTAGGAAACACCGGCAACCGTCTGATTCCCTGATTGCCTATCGAGGACGAAAGCGGCGCTTCCCGCCCAGGAAGAAAGGATGGACTCCATCAACTGGGCGCTGACCTCCCAGCGGTGACGGGGCCCAGTGGGAATATCCAGCTTGGCGTATGCCAGACGGGCATCGAGGCCCGCGCCCGAACCGGGGAAATCACCGACCAAGCCCCCGAAACCGGAAGCGAGCACTCCGAGCTCGCCGTTCAGCTCGATTCCCGGAAACAGGAACGGGTCCCGGGGAGGCGAGCTCTCGGCAACCTGTTCCGCCACGGGCGCTTCCTTCTCATGAAGGACGTTCTTCTTCCCATGTCGCAGGATCCACTTGAGCTCATTGGCGCGTCGCTCGTTTTCGTCGAAACTCCCTCCCGTTTCGTCGGGATTCTCGTTGCCATCCGCAACATCGACCGGCTTCAGATGCTGTCGGGATCTGGAGCCGCGCCAACTTGACGGAAACGGGCTCGACGACTTCTCCCTCTTCGGTCACTTCGACGCTCGAAGACCGAGAAGGAAGAAAGCCGGACAGGTAGGCCCGTAGCGTGTAGAGTCCAGGTGGTAGGTCGGTGATGCCAAAGTTTCCGTTCTCGTCGGAAACCGTGATCAGGCCGCTCTGAAGATGAGCGCCGAAAACGGATACGATTGCACCGACAAGGGGCTCACCTCGCTCGCTGCTGATGAACCCTTGAAGCCCATTTAGCCCTTCCTGGTTCCCGGCTGCCGGTTCGGCCGCCTGCGCAGCCCCAGCCGATACCAGTAAAGCTAAAGCCCAAATCGTTGAGAGTCGGGCATTTGCCATAATTTAACCTCTCCTCTGCGGAGTGGTCCCCCTCCGAAGGCTAAAAACAAAACCGGATAAACAACACCCATATAATAGCTCGTCCGAGGACACAATTCCCTCGGCACTACTGAATACACCACTCTAGGCGTATCATAGGCAAGAGCCACTGTCAAACCTGCTCCCTTGGATGTTTCCTTGCGACCATGGCTTTTGTCAGCATCTCACAAGACTAACCTCGCCGGTTCCCGACCTCCCATAAGCCAGCTTACTCAACAACAAGAATAAAGAATTCAGAATACAGGAGACAGAAGGGAATAGGGAGGACGACTACGTCGTCGGATTCCGGATTTACTAGGAGGTTTCTTCGTCTACGGCGATCTTAAGGGAGCGGAGGAACTTTTTGTCATGGGAGCTCATCTTGAAGCGAGCGGCGGATTTTTTCGAGAAACCTCCCAGTTCTTCGACTTTCCCGTGGTCGAGCTCTCCTCGGGGTGCAAACGCCAGGGTGGCTTGGATCACAAGCGATGCGTCGAGGCCCTCCGCTTGGACACGCGACATGCATTCTTCAACTTGTGGCGAGCCGGCAATGGCTTGCTCGATACTCTTTTCCAAATCCCGCATCAAGCGAGTCAGCTTGTCTTCGCCCTTCACCGACAGTCCCTCCCTAAACAGCTTCGACCCAGGTTTCTTGCACAGTTTACGAACGGAAGGCGCATCAAAAGCCGATTATCGAATCACCCCTACAAAGACCTATAAATCCCTAATGGTTAAAAATGATAGCAGACTGGGGCTTTATTTGGAAGTCAATGCAAGAACTCGAGAACCCAAGGACTCGAGAACTCGGAATGAAAATGGGAGGACGGCTGTCGCCGTCGGCATCAGGATCTAGCCGTTGTGGTGTAATGTTACGGCGATCGAACAAGAGGGAGCTGACAAGACCGTTGAAGCCGTCCCGAGCGACTGTCGTCCTACTGTTTCTCAGCCTGGCGACCCTTCTATCCATGAGCGTGTGGTTCAGTGCCACCGCCGTGGCCCCGGCACTCGAGCGGGAATGGAATCTGAGCTCGGCCCAAGCGGCCTGGCTCACCATGATGGTTCAACTTGGATTCGTCGTCGGCACGCTGGTCTCCGCATATCTGACTCTCGCGGACCGCATCGAGTCGCGTGTGCTTTTCGCTTTGAGCTCGTTTGCCGTTGCCATCGTCAACAGCTTGCTCGTCCTCGCCGACGGACTGGCCTCGAGTCTGCCCTTACGGTTTCTGACCGGAGCTCTTTTAGCAGGAGTCTATCCACCCGCAATGAAGCTGGCCTCATCCTGGTTTCGCGAAGGTCGCGGTCTTGCCATTGGCACCCTCATTGGAGCATTGACCCTCGGCACGGCAATCCCTCACCTTTTCGGAGTAGCCCACCTGTTCGAAGCCGACGGCGAGTCTTCGTGGCGTCTCACGGTGCTAGGGGTCTCGCTACTAGCGTTTTTTGGGGGTCTCCTCGTTTATGTGAGTGTGGAAGAAGGCCCCTATGCTCAGCGCGCTCCCCGTTTCGACCCAAAAGCAACCAAGGAAGTACTCGCTAAACATGGCCTGCAGCTCACCAATCTTGGCTACCTGGGTCACATGTGGGAGCTCTATGCCATGTGGACCTGGGTGCCGATCTTCCTGGCGGAGGTTTTTCGATCACGATACGGCCCTTCCGGCGTCGCCGCGGCGGCAGGAGCGTCCTTTGCCGTCATTGCGATCGGGGGGCCGGGCTCTCTCATCGCCGGCTACCTCGCCGACCGTTGGGGACGCACCAGCGTGGTCATGGCGTCATTGGTGATGAGTGGGAGTTGCTGCATCCTGGTTGGTTTTTCGCGAAACGTTACTCTAACTCTGACACTCTGTTTGATTTGGGGATTTGCGGTAGTGGCCGACTCGGCGCAGTTTTCGACCATGGCCACTGAGCTGGCGCCCCGCCGCCTAATCGGCACTGCACTCACACTTCAGACTTCGATGGGATTTCTCCTGACGACGATCTCGCTGCAGGCTCTTCCATTGATCCGGGAACACCTAGGTTGGAGTCAAGCCTTCGCCATGTTGGCCCTCGGCCCGCTGGTCGGTCTCATCGCCATGTGGCGACTCCGCAAGAGCCCGGAAGCGGATCAGATAGCAGGGGGAGGAAATAAACTGGGGCACATGCTTGGAAGGATGGAATGGTGGAATGGTGGAATGGTGGAAGATTGGAATGGTGGAACAATCGAAGATCCCAATTTTCCAAATTTCCATCATTCCATTACTCCAAGCACTGAATCTGGCTCTACAAGTTCCAAGCGCTCAATCCGCGCTAAAGAAGATACCCTTCCACCTGATCCGTGATGTGCCAGACGTAGGTGAACCTTGGCCAGAAGCTGATATAGATTTCGTAGGTAGCCGTGATAACGGTTGTCTTCTCGGCGGACTTTCGCTCGACTTGAAGATTTTCGTAACTGAGGGTCAGGCCATAACCTTCCGCAGCCTTGAGCAGGTTCATTTTAATCTGGTCTGCCGTCATCTGGATGGGAGAGTTAGCCGCCAACTCCATCTCGTTCAAAAAGTCGATGCGCAACTTGACGGCCGGCCCAACTTGGATGGCTGCGTAGGCAATGACGACAATAAAGAGTATCTCGAAAATCGTGCGCAGGTGTACCTCGCCTCGCTCCCCGTCTTTTGGTCTCATAGCTTTTCTCCGAGATCTCATTTGGACACTATTTTAATGCGAACCGACACGAAACTCGACTCCACCTTGATCTTTTTGGCACTTGCTGAGCAAACAGTTTAGTCTGTTCCCACCTCGGGATGGAACACCCTCGGCGCGAATCACGTTGTACTAGTCGGAGACAAAAGGTGAACGACATCATACAAACAGAAGGTCTCACGGTCCGATACGGTTCCCTCGAGGCGCTCTCGTCCCTCGATGTGCGGGTCACCCCCGGGACCGTGGGACTTCTCGGGCCCAATGGAGCCGGCAAGAGCACCCTACTCAAAACCCTCTTGGGATTCATTCGGCCCTCAGCCGGCCGAGTCGAGGTACTAGGCTTCGATGTCCTCGGCCAAGCCCGTGATATAAGGCTCCGCGTCGGCTACTTCCCGGAAAGGATGGCCTACATCCCGAGCTTGAATGCGGTGGAAACGGTGGCTCTCGCCGGTGAACTGGGTGGTCTACCCCGTTCGACGGCGCTCGAGCGAGCCCATGAAGTTCTGCGTTTCTCGGGATTGGGAGAAGCCCGATATCGGCTCGTGGAAAACTACTCCACAGGAATGCTGCAAAGAACCAAGCTTGCGGTCGCTTTGGTCCACGATCCGGAGCTTCTTTTTCTCGATGAGCCGACTTCGGGATTGGACCCGTCGGGTCGGCGTCAAATGCTGGATTTGATTCAACAAGTCAGCCGGCACCACGGTATCTCGGTCTTCCTTTCCACTCACCTTCTCCACGACGTCGAGTCTGTATGTGACAGTGTCGTTTTACTTCAACACGGGAAGCTGGTCATGCAAGGCTCCCTCGAGGTGCTCAAGCAGAGCACCGGAAAGGTCTTTCAGATTCGTGCGAGAGAAAAGGTGCCGGGACGTTTCGCCGCCGCTTTAGCCGACCAGGGCATTAGCGTGAACGAGTCGGAGGACGGTCTTCTCCATGTCGGCATGAAAGACTCCGACACCCGCACCCTTTTCGACATCGCCCGCACCGCCGGTGCCGAGCTCAGACACCTCGAGAGGTTCGAGCCCAGCTTGGAGGAGGTCTTCCTGGCCGCCGTGGGCCACAAAGGTTGATCCTAGATGCCGCTTTATGACGTTTCCTACCACCGGTTCGAGGGCCAACGGAAAAGCCATCTAACGAGATGCTGGGCCCTCGCACGAGCTCAGATCCAAACACTGTTGAAGCAGAGACGTTTCCTATTTCTCTTGGCCGTGAGCTGGATACCGGCAATCGTGCGCGCCGGTCAAATCTACGTCGTTAAACAGTTCCCCCAAGCGCTCCCCGACTTTATCGAGGTATCACCCAGGCTCTGGCAAAACTTCCTGTCTGATCAGATCTCTTTTTTGCTCCTCATCTTTGTCGTACTCTATGCGGGCTCGGGTTGTATCGCGACCGACTTGAGAACCGGTGCGATTGTCCTGTATCTCTCGCGTCCCATTTCACGGATGGGTTACGTCCTAGGTAAATTTCTACCGGTATTTCTGGCTTCCATGGCTATCACCATGCTTCCGGGGATTGGGTTGGTGTTGTTCCAGATTCTACTGGTGGGCGATCTGAGCCTTTTGCGAGAAGCTCCCTGGCTTCCTCTCTCCATCTTCGTTTATAGCTCGTTGGTGTCAGCCTATTTCAGCCTCGTCGTCCTTGCCGTATCGAGCCTTTCACGAAGCGCCCGGTTGGCTGCCGCCGGGTTTGTTATGTTGGCTCTAGGAAGTCACTTCTTCTACGGCATGGCTTCCAAATTGAGTTTTGGGGACGCACCACCGTTCTTGTCGTTGATTGGAGCGGCTATAGACGCAGCCAACCTATTCTTCGGCGCTTCGTCCGGTGGTTACGGTGCACCTCTTCTCTCCCTACTCGCCATGGGCAGCGCTCATGGCGGCCAGTCTTTTCGTCCTCGACCGCCGTCTTCGTTCGAAAGAGGTGAGCGCGTGAGCACTGTTGAGATTCGGTCGGTCTCCCGATGGTACGGCAATGTCCTGGGTTTGAATCGCGTTGAGCTCGGGATTGGAACCGGCGTCACAGCACTGCTCGGCCCCAACGGCGCCGGCAAGTCAACGTTGATACGCCTCGTGACCGGCCAGATCCGCCCCAGTACAGGCGAGATCCTCGTTTTCGATCAAAATCCTTTCGCCAATCCTGCGGTGGCGTCCCGACTGGGTCTGGTGCCCGATGAGGACGGTTTTCCACCCCGCGTGACGGGAATGGATTGGGTTGTTTATCTGCTGCGCCTTCACGGGTTCGAGGAGGAAGAGGCTCGACGGCGGGCCGAAGAAGCACTGACGGAGGTTCGGCTCGATCGAATCCATCCATCGCCCGGCCACAAACTACAGTCGCGGGATGCGACAAAGACTCAAGTTGGCTCAAGCCATCGCGCACGAGCCGGATCTTTTGGTGCTCGATGAACCCTTGGCGGGCCTAGATCCGGTGGGACGGCGAGAGATGATTGACTGGATTAGGGACTGGGGACGTAAAGGAAAATCGGTACTGGTCTCCAGTCACATCCTTCACGAAGTCGAGCTCATGACGCGAGAAGTGGTTCTCATGAATCAGGGGCGGGTTCTGGCCAGCGGGAATGTGCACGAGATTCGCCGGCTCATCGATGCTCACCCGCACCGGATTCGCCTCGCGACTCCCGATCCCAAATTGCTCGCGAACCGGGTGCTCGGTCTTCCCGGCATTGTTTCGATCTCCTTCTCTACCGGTTTGGAGCGGGTCGATCTCGAGACGAACGATCCCGAGAACTTCTACGAGCACCTATCCAAACTGGTCCTCGAGGAAGACATTACGATTCACGAGATGACGTCGCCGGATGACAATCTGGAGGCGGTTTTCGATTACGTCATGGAGTCCTGATGCCCTCATCCGGTACAACGGTCGCCGCCTCCTGGACCTTCGACAAGCTTCTGTGGTCGCCCCGCACTCTCGCAATGGCGGCGGTGACCTTTTTCCCCGCCGTCATCGCCTTGATCTATCGAATCACCATGGCCGTCGGCTTGGAGGCCCCGGTAACCGGATTCGCCTTCTTCTCCATCGTGACGGCTACGGTTGGCTTTCCTTTCGTCGCGCCCATGCTGGCTCTTTTTTATTCCAGCGGAATCATTATCGACGAAATGGAGACTGGAACGATTCCTTTTCTCATCACCCGACCCGTCGAGCGCCGCCGGCTTCTTGCGGGAAAGATGATCGGCAGCTTCCTTCTTCAAGTCCTGCTCTTTTTGCCACCCCTGGTCCTGTGCTTCTATCTGACGGTGGCTCCCGGTGGTTGGCAGGAAATCGGATCCCACTTTCCAACCTTGGCGCTGGACGCCGGCGTAGCGGTCCTGGGGATCGCTGCTTACAGTGGCCTCTTCGCGCTCTTGGGTACCGTACTTCGACGGCCGGTCCTCGCCGGACTCATCTTCGTGTTCGGCTGGCAAGCCGCCGCCACCTATGTACCGGGACTCGTGCGTCAGCTCACGGTGGCACACTATCTACAATCTCTCCTCCCACACGAGAGCCTCCAAGGCGCCCTTGCCGGCCTGTTTTCGTCCCGTTCCTCGACACTCGTGTCCATATCCGCGCTTCTCGTCATCATTGTGAGTACTCACGCTTTGGCAATCTGGGCCTTCTCAAAAAAAGAGTTTCCCGGACGACACTGATCTCGTGGGTTAAATGGGAGAACTCAAGAACCCGAGAACCCAAGGACTCAAGCGCAAGAGCTCGAGAACTCAGTAGGAACTTTGTGTGGATGGATTGCGTAGGATAATAAGAAAGAAAGAATGTCTTTTGAGGAGTACCAAGCCATGAAGAAATCGCGCTGGATCACCATTTTAGCGGTCGGAGTCATCTTGGCCGGCCTAGGCATGGGTCTCGCAGCCTATTTTTCGGTGCCGGGAACCAATGCTAGAGCTAGCACACTTCCCGATGCAGCGGCTTGGATGCCCGCCTCGGCCAATTTCGTCGCCTACGTCAACATCGCCTCCCTCCTTTCGAGCCCCTTGAAGGAACAATGGGAGCAGCGCAAAAACGTCATGAAAGAGGTCGAAGAGTTCCGGGAGAAAACGGGGATGGATCCCTGGACAGACTTCAGGACCTTGAGCTTCTCGGCCGGTAAGATGGGCGATGCGGAAAACTGGGGCTTAGCTTTGACAGGAGACCTCGACCCCGAAAAACTCATCGCAGTCATCGAGGAGCGTGAGAAACTGGAGCGCACTCCGTACGGTGATGCAACGCTTTACGTGTTTGAAAGTCCTGACGAATCGAAAAATCGTCAGGCCAAAGCCCTCGCGTTTCCCTCCCTTTCCACGGCCTTATTCGGGTCACCCGACTACGTTCGCAGCATGCTGGACGTGGGAACGAGCGGTAAGGCTTCCGCGGTGGAGGGCCCTCTGGCAGAGTGGATAGATATCCTCCCGTTGAACGAGACGTTCTGGTGCGTGGGCAACGCCATGGAGTTTCGCCGCTTCGTGAACGAGAAACAAGGCTCCCCTTCTATTCCGCCGCTCCAATCTTTTGCGGTGTCGGGAAACTTGGATGCGGATGTTTCGATGGTCGGCCGAGCTCGCACGGCTGACGCCGACTCGGCCCAAAAGCTGGCCGACGTGGTCCGGGGATTCATTGCATTGGGGAGTCTTCAGCAGCAGGACCGACCCGAGCTACAGGCGATCTTGGATTCCGTCCAAATCGACACCCTGGAAACCAATGTAGAGGTTGTCATGTCAGTGCCTTACGAGACTTTGAGGCGACTGATGGAACACCATCACGAAGTAGCGGGGCAATAGAGAAGGCAGGATAAAGAATTCAGGATACAGAATACTGAAGACAGAAGGTAACAGGGTGACGGCCTTGCCGTCGTCTTCAGGACTCAGTATCTACCCTGATACTTCGGCGGATTCGTCTTTCTCCACCGGCACCAACGCGGGTATCGAATCGAGCGGTACAAAACCCGGTTCGGCCTTCGAGAACAAGAATCCTTGAGCGTAGGTTATCCCGATCTCGAGCAGCGTCTCGTGCTCCCTCTCCGTTTCCACGCCCTCGGCGATGACCTTGGCGCCTACGCTATCGGCCAAGGACAAGATGGCTCTCAACATCTCTTGTTTGACAAAGCTGGTGTCGATGTCCCGAACCATAAGAAAGTCGAATTTCAGATAGTTCGGTTTGAGGTGCACGATTTTCTCGAGTCCCGAGTAACCTGCTCCCATATCGTCCACCGCCACGGCGAAGCCCATGTCGGTGAAGTAGTTCATCGCCTCGAGAAAGAGGTTGTAGTTCTCGATGGCTAAGCGCTCGGTGACCTCGAGCACAATGCGAGAAGGATCGATATTCATTCCCTCCAGTGCCTCGATCATCGCTTTGCCTTGGAAATCCGGGTCGCGAATGGTCATGGGTAGCGTATTGAGAAAAAGCTTGTAGTCGGTCTCCAATTCCGTCGCCGCAGTGAGTGCTCTCCGGCGACACAACCGATCCAGCTCGAACATCAGATCCGATTCCATGGCAATGTCAAAGAGCATATAGGGGCTTTCGAACTCGGTCCCCAACGGTCCACGGGTGAGTGCTTCATAGCCATGAATCGCAGGGTTGCGCATGTCCACGATGGGCTGGAAGACCGTCTTGACGTTCTCCTTGAGGATGATCTCTTGGAGAAGCTCTTTGTTCTTCACATCGAGGCGATAGGCCTGGAAACCGGCCATGATTCTCGCTTCATCGACGAGCTTGAGGATGAGCCGCTCTTCCTTGATGAGCGGATTGTAGAGCACCAGACTGTAGCCGATACTCACTTTAGGACGACCACGAAGATACGAACAAGTCATTCGGTAGATACGCTTGCTCAAGTACGTGTGGATCCTGATCCGCCAGCTTTTCCAGGTCCCCCCGGCCGAAGGGCATGTCTTCTCGCTTTTTAGCGAGAAAGATAAGAAAAATGTCGCCGTGTTTCTCGTTGACCGTAACCAGATCTTCTTGGCGCGTTTGCTTCCCCCGCATCTCCACGATCATGTTGGTGAGGAGCCCAAGCACGTCCTCGTAGACCTTGCTCCCGTAGTCCTGCTCGATCTGGGAGAGTCGCGAGGCGTCGATGTACAAGAGCGCCAGCGAGCGATTCTCGGCCAGCATGCCTTTGATTTCATCAAACTTCTCTCGATAAGTGGAAAGCTCGCCATCACGAGCGGAGCACACCGAATACTGCTGCGCCGCGGCACGCTCTCTCATTTCGGGAGTAAAGATTGAGGCGAGGATCTTGGGCCCCGGAGAACTCTCCGTACCTTCTCCTCGAGTCTCAGTCTCTTCCGGTTCGATGTGGCTTTCTTCGGTAACGCCCACCCTCAGACTCCATTCCACTCTGGATTACATAACGCAGGGATAGGGACCCATTTGACATCACATAGAGCAAGCCCTGTGCCGAGTCGGCTTTGGGCTCCCCAACTTGCCAGCAATCAACGAATTGCAGTACTTTACCTATGCTCAACGAACCATGACGCGAGGGGCAGACCCTACAGGTGGGTAGTGAAAAAGCAACAAAATAGTCTGAACTCGAGGACTCAAGAAACTCGAGAACTCAGAAGGAAATTGGGGGACGGCTTAGCCGTCGGCTTCCGGATATAATTCGCTCGGATCTTGATTCTGGAGTTCTCGGGTTCTGGGTTCTTGAGTTCTACATTTACCACGGAGACCTAAATGCTTTCGGTCATGGAGATCATCATCGCTCTGAAGCAGGTCTCCCTGTTTGCCAACATTCACGGGGAAGGTCTGAAGCGAATCTCGGACGTGGTTCGAGAAAAACACGTCGCTGCCGATGAGCTCGTGTTCGGCGAAAGAGACCTGGGCGAGGAAATGTACCTGGTCTACGAGGGGAAGGTTCAGATCTACCAGGAGCTTGCCGGCAAGCAGATCGCGCTCGAGCTGGTCGAACCGGGCGGGTACTTCGGCGAAATGGCTATCATCGATGAGCAACCGCGCTCCGCTTCGGCACGCGCCGAGGGACAGGTCACCCTTCTCGTGCTCCATCGAGACGACTTCCGCAATTCCGTTCAGGACTACCCGGACATCGCATTCGCTGTTTTCAAGGAGTTCAGTCAACGGTTGCGACGTACCGACACACGAATCCGCGCGCTGGCCGAAGAACTACGCAGAGCTCAAATTGAAACTCCATAAAACCCTTCATATCCTCGAGGGTGACCTTCAGCCGCTGACCTTCCTGGGTGCGATCCACTTCACAGTAGCCGCCGCCCATGCGCTGTTCGATATCGGCGCCACCTCGCTCCTCGTGGCACATCTTGGCGCGGATACGCTTCCCGAGATGTACGTCGGCAGCGCCGTTCTCCTTATCGCCACGGGATTGTTCGTTATTCCCATCATCGATCGACTGAATCGAGGCAAGCTCTTTACACTCTCCATCGTACTTTTTGCGACAGCCCTGGCCGTCTCCTATCAACTCGAGGACAAAGCACCGGAGATTGTCTATCGCGGACTCTACTTGATGTGCTACCTCATGAAGAGCCTGCTCTTCCTTCAGTACTGGCTGATCGCCGGCGATATTTGTGAGCTCAGACAAGCCAAGCGCCTTTTTCCGATCTTACTCGGCTTCAGCCTCGCCGGTGGTCTTACCGCGTCGCTCGCTGCATCGTTTCTACCGCGATGGCTCGAGACCGAAGATCTTTTGCTCGTCGGATCCCTTCTTTTGGCCTTGACCCTCGTTCCGCTCCAACGTGTCACCAGACTCTACGGGGCACGTTTGAAACCCGCGACCCTTCGCGCGAAATTTCGAGCTCGAGACGCCGTACAGCAGTTGCGATCCGATCTCTCCATCGCATTAGGCACCCCACTGCTCCGTAATCTGTCCATCAGCTTTTTTCTCTTCGCTCTGCTTGCGCAGGTTCTGGACTACCTCATGGGGAAGTCCGCCAGCCTGCATTACGTGGACAACGCGGGCGCAGTTGACCCCGAAGCCCTTGCCGCCTTTTACGCCGCCCTCAACGTGGCCGTCATCGGTATCGGAGCGGCGACCCAGTTCCTGATTGCCAATCGAGTCATTTCCTCCGTTGGGGTTACTCGCGGGCAACTAGCGGGACCGCTCGCTTTTCTACTCGGTTTCGGTTCCATAGGGATCGCCCTCGTTGCGACCGGAAACGGCCTCGGAGCCATTATTTTCTTCACGGTGCTCGCCAGCCGGGCTATTCAGAAGGTCATTCGAATCTCCATCTATCGTTCATCCACGGACCTGATTTTCAATCCCATTCCCTCCGAGCGGCGCGGACGCGCCAAGGCACTCAAGGAGACCGTGATCGAGCCGATGGGAGCTCTGGCCGGCGGCATGCTTTTGATATTCGGCAGTAGGTTCGAAATCGGCCTGCTCGTCGCGGTCTCTTTTGCGCTCTCCGCCGTCTTCCTTGCCACGTCTTTGAAGCTCAAGACCCATTACTTGGATGGGCTCGTCCATGTTCTCCGTGAAAAGAGTCGATTTCGCTTTGCCTTTCCGTTAACGATAGGTCCAGTCGCGCGGCCCCGGCGCAGGGAAACGGGCGGTGTCGTATCCGACCTCGAGCGGGCCCTCGACGACGACGAAGTTGCCGTCCGGCTCCTGGCGGTCGAAGTTGCCGCGGAGCTCAAAGAGCCCGCGGCGGCACCTGTTTTAGTCCGGCGCTTTCGCCAGGAACCCGATGAAAGAGTACGGGCCACCATGGTTGCGGCGCTGGGCAAGCTGCTAAAACGTCGTGAAGACTCCCTGAATGAGCTCGAGCCGTTTCTCGAAGACAAAGATCCCCGCGTACGCGCCAACGGTATCGAAGCACTCGCTCAGCTCGGCATGTCGGAATCGTCGGCGCTTCTGGCTCCGTTCGCCGGGGACGATGACCCACGCATTCGGGCCAACGCCGCGGTGGCCTACGGCCGAATCGACTTCGAGTCCGGACCCGAAAAAGCCCGCGAGATACTTTTCGATATGTCCGATTCGGGACAAGAACCGGAGCGGCTCTCCAGCACCTACGGTCTGGGCGAAATCGGCGACGAGACTTCTCTCGTCCGCTTGGAGACGGCCCTCAACGACCCGAGCGCCCCGGTTCGCCAGCAGGCTCTCATGAGCTTGGCCCGTTCCGGCCGACGCCAGGCCATCGACCGACTCGTCCAGATCATCGAGGAGGGCGCCGGGGCCACCCGGCACAATGCCTCGAGAGCGCTCGAGACCTGCGGAGACGCCGCGATCGATCCGCTCATCATCGCCTTGTGGAGCTCCGATGTGGACACGCGACGCTACGTCATCCGAGCCCTCGGAAAAATTGGTTCGCAACGGGCCCGGCAGGCGCTCATTCATATTCTTTCCCTCGAAGCAGAGGAAGCCTACTACGACTTGTTGCGCGTCCAGAGCCTCAGGGAGCTTCCGCAGATATCGGGGGTGAAACTGCTGGCGGACTCGCTGATGGACCGCGTTACTCAAGCCAGGCTAAACGCCCTCCAAGTGTTCTACTTCGTTTTCGGCGAACACAAGGGCATGCGAATCATCTTGAGCAACCTCAACCATCCCGAACCCTTTGTCCGCAGCAGCGCCATCGAGGCACTCGAGGTCCGAGTGGATCCGGCGCTCATCGGCGGAATCCTGCCTTTGTTCGAGCACTCCAGCCCGAAGGTGGTCGCCGAGCACGGCGGCTCCTACTTCAAGCTCCCCTCTAAACAGCCGATGGAAGTTCTTTCCGCCCTGGCAAGCGACCGTTCTCGTTGGATTCGCGCCTGCGCCCTGTTCGCTGCAGGCCAGGTGGGTGGGTCGAAAGCTCTGCCCCTCTTGGAGCGTCGCCTCACCGACTCGTACGAACTGGCCCGATTGAACGCGATCGAGGCCATGGGAAACCTAGCAGGTGTCGCAAGTCTTCCCCTACTCGAAGCTATGAGCAAGGACTCGGAAGGGCAGATTCAGGAGTATTGTCGAGTCGCGATTGCGAAGATAAGGCTCCGATCCGGTACAAATTAATCCCCCAGACCTCGTTTGCAGATGCGCGGCGTCGAGAATAAGCTGGACTAGGGGGGGGGAAGCCATGAGGCAGCTGAATTCATCGTCGTCGTGCCTGCTTTTTGTCCTCATCTTCATCAGTGGATTCTCAGGAGCTTCCGCGGCTTCTGAAATCGTCGTTCCCGGCCTGGAGTCCGACAAAATTGTAGAAGCTTGGGTGAAAGACGAGCTTCTGATGTTGAAAGCTGACAACGGCCGTCTCTACTCCGTACCGCTGGCATCGGTGGAGCTTACGGATTTTTCCTTTTCTCCGGAAAGCCCTATCTCGACGGCTGAGTTAGGTCCGTCCCTCGAGGATATACTCGACCTAATTCGAGAGGGAGTGTCCGAACGGAACATCCGCGCATTCATCGAAACGTCCACCGGCCGCCATTGGCGACTGGACCCGACCGCCGGTGATCTCGTTGCCCTGAAGCAGGCGGGGGCCAGCGAAGAGCTCATTCAGTTTCTATTGAGTTTCGATGGCTTTCGTCCGAGGACAACCACCATCGCCTGGAAGACGCCCTTTTCGCCGCGTAAGGATCTGCCACCCTCGGTTCCTTCCAAAAGGACGACATCCTCGACAAACATCAACGTTCAGGAAGGAATTCCGTATTTCCCGTATGTTTACCCGGGCTACGGATACACTTGCCCAACCTACCCGGTCTTCCCTCCTCGGCCCGTCTACCCCATCGAAAAACAAGACAGCCCGAACCGGACGACACCGCGACCCTTCTACCGACCTCGGCAGTCTAGCCCACCGATCGCGACCCCGTATCGCAGAACCCGATCGGCTTCTCGAGGCAACCAGCTTTGGATACGTTGGAGCCTACCTCGGGCAGGCGGATATGCAAGCTCGCAGAACATAGGAGAGCCCCGTCAGGCCACGCGCCCGTCCCAACATTACGGAACCCATGTGACCGGCTCTTCGAGCGCCGGTATTAGACAAATGACCGGGTCTTCTAGTATGGGCTCGTCCGGTGCGAGATCGACGAGCGGCCGGCCCTCTCGGGGAAGCCGGGGAGGATCGAGCGGCGGTCGAGGCGCTTTCTCACGAGCTAGGTCGAACAATTAGTTTATCCAGCCGCCAGGCACAGCCTGGCCTACCGGAAAATTGTTTACTTTTTGCATTCAATTTCACTCATCAGGGATTGAAGCGAACACGAGCCACAAAGCCATTCTGTAAATACACATTATAACTGCTTCATTTATGAGTGAATCACAGATCCTTTTCCCAAGAATAGCCGCGACTATCATGGCTTTTGTTGCGTCTGCCAAAGCTGATTTCGCTCATTTATGTCGCTTCAGGGTTAAAATCTCCGAACTTCACTCCAAACAACAACGAGTAAAGAATCGGCACGATCCCCAGGGTCAAGGCGGTGGAAAACACGAGGCCGAACATAATGGCGATGGCCATGGGCTCCCACATGGGCCCGCCACCGAGGTAGAGCGGGATGAGCCCACCCACGGTCGTCGCCGTGGTCAACAAAATGGGCCGGAGACGTCGCTGCGCTGCTTCCAACACCGCGCGCGGCGGTTCGCGCCCGTTATCCTCAATCTCGATCCGGATTCGGTCGATGAGAACGATGGCGTTGTTGATGACGATTCCGGCAAGCGAAATAATCCCAAGCAAGGTCATGAAACCGAAATAGGAGTCCAGAAGAAGCAGACCCACCGAAACCCCGATCAAGGCCAGCGGGATCGTGGCCATGATGATCAAAGGTCGGCGGATCGAGTTGAACTGACCCACGAGCAGCATCATGATGATGAAGCCGGCAATGGGCAGCTTTGCGGCAATCGACTCGTTGGCCTTCTGCGAATTTTCGATGTCACCGCCTAGCTCGTACCGGTAGCCGAGCGGCCAATCCTTCTCCTGTCCGCGCAGCCATGCGTCCATCGTCAAGCTGGCCTCAACGGGGCTCACGCCCGGATCGACGTCGCCGCTCACCGTCACCGTCTTCAACCGATCGCGCCGAAAGATCACCGCCGGCTGCCAGACGACCTCGAGATCCGCGACCTGTTTGAGGGGAACCGACTGCCCCGTGCTCTGCGAAAAAATATTATGGCTCTCCAGTTTTCCCAGATCGTCCCGCTCCGCCGCGACGGAGCGCATCGTGATGGGAATCACTTTATCGTCCTCACGATACTGGGTCGTCTCGAATCCATCTAAAATGGTTTGAAGGGAAAGCGCCACATCGAGATTGGATAGGCCGGCCCGTTGTGCCCGCGGCTGGTCCACGCGGACGATGAGCTTTTTGGTGCGCAGCCCCCAGTTGTCCCGCACGTTTTTGACACCGGGTATTTGGCCGAGCCTCTCCTTGACCTGGTCCACCAGACCAAAGACCAAATCTTCTTCCCTTCCGAGGAGACGGATCTCCACCGGGGCCTTGGCCGGGGGCCCCAGGGGCAAAAGCGTGATGGTGGGCGACAAATCCGGAAACCGGTCCAAACAGAAAGACTCCAACCTCGGCAAGAGCTCGCCCTCAATCACCGCGAGCGAGGTGGCGTTCATCATCATGTAAGCATATTCCGGCTTGGGAGGTTCGGGATTGTAGGAGAGAACGTATCGCGGTCCACCCTCTCCAATGATACTGGCCCAGTTGATGATCCCCTCATCCCGCTCCGGTCCCACGACGAGCTCCTCGTTCATGAACGCTTCGATCTCGCCCACAACGGCTTCCGTTCGTTCGAGAGGGCTACCCACCGGGAGCTTCAGCTCGGCGGCCAAGATCGGCTTGTCATTTTGTGGGAAGAAGATATTGGGAACGAAGCCCATCCCGTACATCGCCGCAGCAAATGCAGCGGCCACGGCCGCCAAAGAGAGCACCGGGTGTTGGAGTCCCTTGAGAAGCGCCCATCGATATCTCCGGTAAAAGGGCGTCTCGAAGCTTTCCTTGTCGTCCGTCCTGACCCTCAGGAAAAAGACACAAAACAGGGGCGTCATGGTCAAGGCGAGAACCCAAGAAGACAGCAACGTGATCGTGACCACTTTGAAAAGAGGCGCCGTGTATTCCCCCGTTGACGACTCGGCCAAATAGATGGGGAGAAACGCGGCGGCGGTCGTGAGCGAAGAGGTGAGAAGCGGAATCTGGAGCTCCCGCGCGGAGTCCACTGCTGCATCCACGGCCGACTTGCCGCCTTTCATCTGCACCATGATGGACTCCGACATCACGATGGCGTTGTCCACCAGCATACCGAGAGCGATGATGAGCGAGGCCAGCGACATCTGGTCGAGACCGATGCCCAGAAAGGACATGATCAGCAACGCCATGATCATGGCCATGGGGACCAGGGAGGCCACAACGAGCCCGGTTCTCAAGCCGAGGGTCACCAACATCACCGCCAGCACGAGAACGACCGCCTGCAGGAGGTTCGACGTAAAATCGCGGACCTTTCGATCGACGTGGTAGGACTGGAGCGCCACGAAGTCGAAATTGACTCCGTAGGGATACTGCGTCTCGAGGCCACGGACCGAAGCCTGCACCTTGTCGCCGAGAAGGGTGATATTTCCGCCCTCACGCAGGCTGATCGCCAGAGCCAAACCCGGGCACTCCGGAAGACGTCATCTTGGTTTGAGGAGGATCGACATACCCTCGGGAAACCCGGGCGATGTCCCCCAAATAGAGGAGATCATCGCGTCCGGGTAGACGTATGACCGTGCCATTGAGCTCTTCCACCGACTCGAAGCTGCCCGTGGGCTCGAGAACGATCCTCTCGAAGCCGGTCGAAACATCTCCACCCGGCAAAATGATGTTTTGGCTCTCCAGGATTTGCTTGAGCTGCCCGGCCGATAGACCCAGCTCCGCCAGCCGTGAGCTGCTGTATTCCACGAAGATGCGCTCTTCCTGGGCACCGTAGATTTCGACTTTGGCGACTTCGTCGATGAGAAGGAGCTCATCTCGCACGTCGTCGGCGATATCTTTGAGCTCGGCGTAAGAATAGCCCTCGCCGGTGACGGTCACGATGGTTCCGAAAACGTCACCGAACTCGTCGTTGACGAACGGACCGATGACGCCGTCGGGAAGCTCGGGGCGAACGTCGTCGACCTTCCGCCGAAGCTTGTCCCAGATGGGGCGCATCTCCCGTGTAGCTTTCGAGTATGTTGACGATGATGATTGAAGTTCCCGTTTTGGACTCGCTCTGGACGAAATCGAGCTCCGGCATCTCCATGATGGCTTTTTCGAGCTTCTCGGTGATGAGCTGCTCGATCCGCTCCGGGCTCGCTCCCGGAAAATAAGTCATGACCTGAGCGGCTCGAATGATGAATCCCGGGATCTTCCGCGCGGGGCAATTGGAAAAAAGCCTGAGTCCCGGCAAATAAAATCACCGCGAGGGCGACGAAAGTGATGCGGTTCTTCTCGATGGCAAGGCGGGTGAGGCTCATGACTCGCCACCTTCACGTGAAAGTCGACCTCGAGACCCTCGTGAATCTGACTGACGCCGGCGGTGACGACGCGGTCGCCATCGGCCAGACCGTCGAGCACTTCGAGACCTTCTCCGGTGAGATCACCGACCTCGACCGGCTTTCGATGGATCACCCCCTTGCCTTCCCCGGAAGGCTCGACGACGAAGACGAAGCGACCGGCCCGATCTTCCGGAACGGCGTGGGGGGGAAGCAGATAACGTTCCCGTTCGTCGGTCGGCGCCGAACGAAAAGGAAACATCGGCCGCCATGCCGGAGCGGACATCCGCCGTTGCGTCCACGAGCTGCACCTCGACCGGAAAAGTCGTGGCCAGCTCCGTGGCGGCGACACCGACCTGGGTCACGGTCGCCGCAAAGTCGCGACCGGGGAAAGCATCGAAGCTCACCGAAACCCTGTCCCCGCTTGTAATCTCACCGATGATGCTCTCCGGAACGGCCACGTTGACCACCGGCCGCGCCCCGGCGGTGAGAAAGGCGATTTCCTGTCCGGCCACGACGTTCTCATTGGTCTCCACCGGCACCCGGCCAATCGAGCCCGCGGTCGGGGCGCGAAACGGGTGTAGGAAAGTTGAGAACGCGCCTGCTCGAGGCGCTTGACCGATGCGTCGATCTGCGCCCGGGCCGATTCCGCTCCGGCACGGGCCGTATCGAGATCGGCTTTCGCCGCGTTGCGATTCTCGTAAAGACCCCGCACGCGGTCGTAATCGGAATCCGTCTGCCGGGCTCGAGCTTCCGCTTGAAAAAGTGACGCCTCCGCTTCCTGGACTTGGAGCTCATAGTCCGTCGGATCCAGCTCGGCGATGAGCTGCCCCTCTTCGACCCGATCTCCGTTCTTCACGAGAACGCGCTGAATGTTGCCTCGACCCGAAAGCTCAGGCTCGTCTCGACGTCCGCCTGCGCCGCCCCGGAGAACGTACGCACCCGAGTGCCGCCACTGGCGGCGACGCTCTCGAAACGGACGGGCCGGAGAACATGGGGGGGCGGCGCTTCGTCGCCCCCACAGGCTGTCAAACCGGCAACAACAAACAGTGAACCGACGGCCTTTCGAATGCGTGAATCGTGACGCATGAAGCCTCCACCTCATCTCCTCGGCGGCGCGGAACCACGCTGCCGGAAATACTCATCCGCTCGCTCGAAAAGAGCTCTTTCTCCTCGGGACCGACGAGAAAATAAATCCGGCCCACCGATCGCTCGACCTCCATGAGGCTGACGAGGAAATCGTAGACCGCATTGGCCGCCGCCTCTTCGGCGACCAGAGCGGCGTTTTGGGCATCCAATAAATCGATGATCGAAACGGCGCCGCGCGAATACGAATCGGTCACGAGCTCCGAGGTTGTTCCCCGACGCCTCCGCCGCTTGTTCGAGCCAGACGCGATCGCCGCAAAGGAGGCACCGGCGGTATGTAGCGCGGAGCGAATGCGCTGCTCGAGCCGCTGAGCGGTGGTCGCTCGGTCGAAACGAATCCGCGACAGATCCTCGAAGCTCTGGTCTCGCACCGCAGGTCGCTCACCGCTCGTGAACAAGGGCAACGACACGTCGAAAAAAAGGGTCCAGTTGATGTCGTTGGGGGGCGCGAAATGCGGCCCGGGAAAAAGGTCGGGCGGAATCGCCGAACCACTCGAGTTGGCGCCGCCGCGAAACGGTCTCTCCACCGATCCCTGAAACACGATGTCCGGAGCAAAAAAGGACCGCCTCGACGCGGTCAGGCTCCTCTCCTGAGCAGCAATCGCGGCATCGAACGCGAGAAGCTCGGGAGCATTCTCGAGTCCCACCTCCACCAGGAAGTCGCGGAAGATGGAAAAATAGGCCCGGCTCGAAATATAAGGCTGAAATGATCCTGGACGTACTCGAGCGTCGGGTCGCCGAGGTCCGATCTCCTTCGTCACAAAGCGTCTCTTCAATCGGACGATTCAGAATCCGGTTGAGTGCAATCTCGGCCTGGTTCCGCACGCGCCGCCGCGTTGATGACCTGGGTCCGGTTGGCGGCGATCTCGCTTTCCCATCGATAGACCTCGGCCGGCCCTCCAGCACCGATAGACTCTCTGACACGAGCCCTCTGCAGGTTGGAGCGGGTCACCTGTAGATTGTCCTTGAGGATCCGCTCGGTGGTGTTGGCCCGAAGCACGTCGAGGTAGGCCGTCGCCGCCTCCTGGGCGATATCGAGCCGCAGTCGCTCTCGGTCGTGCTCACGGGCTTCTTGAAGGTTTCGCTGGATAGTCACGTTGGCATTAGCCGAGTCGGAATAAATCAAGCTGGGTCAGTGTGAGGGCGGGCGAAAAGATGCGCTCCGGCTGAAACGTGGCTTCGGCCCGATCGTTGTCGATCACGATGCCGGTGGCCGAAAAATCGAGCTGAGGGAGCCGGGTCGAATTCGCAATCGGAATTTCCTTTTCTCCCGCCGCCACTTCACGGTCGGCGGCGGCGAGATCCAGATTCGCTGCGATGGCTTCTTCCATGGCCGACCGCAGGTTCGAGCACCCGTTCCACATCTTGTCTTTGCTGGTTGATGAGCTCCCCCACGGTCTCGAGGGCGAAGCTGGGATAAACGTTGAGAGCCCGAGCGGTAGCCATATTGATGACGAGCGACTCACGCTCGGGAAAGTCCACGGAGAGATCTCCCGCGTCCGCCCCGAGAAGAACCCGCTGAATGTTCAAGGCCACCCGGCGTGCGCGGCGTATCATATTGTCCTCCGCGATACCCGCCAGCATGCCCTGTTCGACATATTGCCGGCTGAAGAACATGGCGAAGGTCGGGAGCCGGCGCTCGTTCAAGCCCTCAATCAATTGGCTCAGATCCGCCAGACGAGCCGGAGCAGGGGATATACGATGACGGCGTCCGCTTCGTCGGGGATCGCCGCAAGCACTTCATCCACCGAAGGTCCCACGGCGATCTCCGTCAGCTCCGAGTCCCACTCCTCCATGATGGCCATGCTCGACCGCGCAAACCCGGTACGTTCTGGAGGAAACTCGCGCGTATTGAGAGACACCAGATGGCGGAACGGAGTGATTTCCCTGAAAACTTCGAGAGCCCTTCGAATCGTGATGGTTCCCGTCAGGTAGCTGAGGTTCGCCACGCCACTCGCCGCGCCCCTTCGGGGGAGATCCTTGCAGACTCGCATCGATGATGAAAGGGGCAAAAACGGGTTTGGGAAGCTCGGGGTAGCGGCAAACCATGTCGCCCACGATGACCCCCATGGCCAAGACCAAATCCACGTTCGGATCTCCGAGGAGGCGATCCAAACCGGAATCGGATGCCCGCATCCGTCCACTCGGCTTCGATGTAGCTCTCCGCGGGAAATCGCACGTCGAACTCGCCGCGAGTGAGGGTGAGAAGCTCCGCCTGGTAAACCTCCAAAAACTCCTGGTTACGATGCCAAGGACCGTCCGTGATAACACCGACCCGCACCACGGGAGGCTGCGCCTCTGACCACCCAGCGACGAGGACCAGAGACATCAGCAAACCGACGCGCGACAAGTCGTTCATTAGAATAGCCTCCACAGATAGCAGCAAGAGCAGGCCCAGGCTGTGCCTGGCAATGATAGTCGAGGAAGATTGATGCCCCGCAAAGATTAGCCAACCTCGAAGAGCAAACGCAAGGCTTTTCCCACGGGAATTGCTTTGTGAGGGAGAGGCGGTTAAATTCGTCGTTTTCCGCGACTCTTTGAATGTTCACATGACCAGAATCTTCCGCCTGCTCGACATACGGCCGCGTGAGCTACCTCTCGTGGGCTCCATGTTCATTCTGCTGGGTCTCATCATCACCACCAGCTACATCATCAAACCTGTACGAAACTCACTTTTCTTGAGCCAGTTCGGCGCGGAACGTCTTCCCTATGTTTACATCGTAGTGGCTCTCATGGCCGGTTTCGTTGCAGCCGGTTTTTCGAGACTCGTCGCTCGATACAAACTCAAGTCAATCATCGTAGGAGCCGCCCTATTCTTCGCCACCAACCTCGTCGTCTTCTACGGGGCCATCGAAGCCGGATGGGTGTCCGCGGGATTTGTGTTCTACGTCTGGGTCAGCATCTACACCATTGTCATGCCTTCGCTTTTCTGGCTCGCGGCCAACTACGTCTTCTACTCCAACGAAGCCAAGAGACTCTTCAGCATCGTGGCCGCCGGGGGTCTACTGGGCTCCATTACCGGCGGCAGCCTGACTTCCATCCTCGTCGAGGTCGTGGGCACATCGGCGCTGCTCCTTGCCGCCGCGGCGGTGCTCGTCGCCATCGCCGGCGTCGCGGTGTGGGTTGACCGCCTGAGTCGCGACAGGCTAGTCGAACGGTTCCGTGAGCTCCGCAAGCAGGAGCGCCGGCAATTCGCGGAAAAAGACCAAGGAGCGCTCAGTCTCGTTGGGAACTCGCGCTATCTGCAGCTCATCGTCGCTCTCACCGTCATCACCATCGTGGCCTCGACCTTGGTGGACTATCAGTTCAACACCGTGGCCGAGCAGTCCTTTGAGAGCATGGACGGCCTCACCGGATTTTTCGGGATGTTTTTCGCCGCCATCAACGTGGGCGCCTTTCTTCTACAGCTCTTTCTAGCCGGGCGCGTCCTCGGTCGGCTCGGCATCGGGGTCGGCCTCATCGCGCTACCTCTGGCCCTGCTTTCGAGCTCCGTGTCTTATCTAGTCTTCCCCGGCTTGATGACAGCGGCGTTGCTCAAAGCCTCCGACGACGGCCTCAGCAACTCCATCAATCGTTCGAGCGTCGAGATTTTGTGGTTGCCGATCCCGCTGGAGATCAAGAACCGGGCTAAAGCGTGGCTGGACATGTTCATCGATCGCGTGAGTCGAGGACTGGCCGGGCTCATCATCTTGGGAGTCACGACTCTTCTGGCGATGGACGCCTTACAGGTGAGCCGGGTCGTCCTGCTGCTCGTGGTTTCGTGGCTTGTTCTCACCGTTTTCCTCAGAAGGGAGTACGTCAAGGCTTTCCGAACTTCCCTTGCACGCCGAGATATCGACATTACGGCCGTCACCGCTGATATTCAAGACCAACAGAGCTTGCTCGTACTTCGGCAGGTCCTATCGGGCGAAGACGAAAAGCAAATCCTCTATGCTCTCGAGCTGCTCCAGGGAACCGAGGAGGCGGCTCTTGTCGAGCCCGTCATTCAGCTGACGTCACATCCTAATCCTTCGGTTCGCTCCGCCGCCCTCCGAGCTCTTTCCGGCGTTTCTCCGCCGCCGCACGTCGAGGCGCTTCCCAAGCTCATCCGAGACGAAGATCCGGAAGTCGGCTCAGAGGCGCTCGAGCTACTCGTCCGAACGGACGCGGAACGAGGACGAGTCGAGCTCCATGACGTCATTCATTCGGGCGATACAGGCCGCATTCACGCGGTCTTCAACTGCATGGAGGATAACCCCGATCTCTTCCGAGATACCGTGACCGAGGATTTCGTGCGCCGGTATCACCACTCCAACGATGCACGGGAGCGGGAGACGGCCGCTCGTCTGGCCGGATTCCTCCCCATTTCTACGGAGCTCGTGGAGCTTATGCCGCTTCTACTCGCAGATTCCAACAACGACGTAGCAAGAGCCGCAGCAAGGAGTGCTGGAAAGCTTCGGGCCGCTCCGCTGATTTCGAGCTTGTTGGAGCAACTGCCGAGACGTCCGGTGCGCGGGGTGGTCCGCGACGCGTTGGCCCGTTTCGGACCCGAGATTATTCCAACGCTCATGGAGCGATTCGAGGATCCGAGTGAGGAAATCGCTCTAAGGCGCGCCATACCGCAAGTCCTTGCCGAGTTCGAGGATCAGAAAGTCGCCACTCGAATCCTGGAAGATCTTCCCGAGGACGATCTCAATCTGCACCATCAAAGCATCAAGGCTCTGAGCAAAATGCGGGCCCGGAACCCGCGCATCCATTTCCCGTTGGAACAGGTGGATCGTCTTATCCAAGCCGAGGGACGTGCTCTCGGAGCTCTCTCCGGAAAACACGCCGTTTTATCGAGACATCCCGACTCGAAGCCAAGCCTGTCGCTTCTGACTCGCGCGATTGAGGAACGACTCGTGGTTCGCCGCGACCACCTTTTCAGGCTTCTCGGCTTGGTCTACCCGCCAGAAGACATCTTCAACGCATGGAACCGGCTGACCCACGGTAGACCGCCGGTGAGGGCGGCGGCCCTCGAGTTTCTCGGAAATTTGCTTTCATTGCATCACAAAGAGACGGCCCTTTCTCTACTGGAGGCCTCGACATGGAAAGATGCAAGCCGACGGGCTCAATACCTTTACGGCCTTCCCGTGGTCAGTTTCGACCGGACCGTGACGGCCCTCGTGAAAGGGACTGACGGCTGGCTCGCCGCTTGCGCCGTGACGCTGGTAGGGGAGCTCCAGATGATCCAAGCACTTGAAGCAGTACGAAGCGTAGAAAACCATGCCGATGCCTTGGTGCGGGAGGCGGCCGGGGCGGTACTAAGACGGATGCAGGTTGGGGATTAAGAACTCAAGAACTCGAGAACCCAAGAACTCGAGAATGAAACAGGAGGATGGCTCCGCCATCGTCTTCCGAATTTTCTATCACGGACGAGTTTCTGGCCAATCTGTAGACCAGACACTCCATTTGTACACGGATAGGCGCTAGTGTCCTGTATCAGTGGATCGTTGCATAAAGCTCGAGGTCATTTTGTGTGCTGGCAAGGCGTGCCGACGAAGTCATATCCCGATATTTCGAGGAGGCACAACGAAATCCAGCGCGCAAAAGGGGCCGAGATTTAGGCTACGAATTACTGACACAGGGCACTAGAATAGGGAGCTTATGTATACGGTTGTGGAGAAAGTTCTGCTGCTTCAGAAGGTCGATCTCCTCTCGGCCGTTCGTACGGAGGATCTCGCCGTCCTGGCATCGATATCCGAAGAAGTCCTCTATCCCGAAGGTTCCATGATCTTCGAGGAAGGGCAATCGACGGACGGACTCTATGTCATCATCCGAGGACAAGTTGCGCTGGTCCGCGACAAAAAGGAGGTCGTCACCCTCGATTCAGAAGAAGCTCTCGGTGCATGGGACCTCTTCGAAGCGGAGCCGCGCGTCATGAGCGCCAAAACGACCGCCGAGAGCCTTCTTCTTCGCGTGGATCGTGAAGATTTCTATGATTTGTTGTTGGACTATCCTGAAATGGGCCAAAGCATTTTGAAGGCGCTGGTGCGGCGACTCAAGAAGCTGGTCAAGGCGGCTGGAGCATGACAAAGGAAGACGATCGTTCTAGCTCGTTGGGCCCAACGCTTCTCGCTGAACGGGCGCGCATGGAGTCTCTCATCGAGGCCATTCCTGACGGAGTGCTTCTTTTCGATGCGGAAGGAGAGATTCTGGCCGTCAACGAACGATTCGCCGAGATCTACGGGCTGCCGAAGGAAGAAGCCCGTTGTCTCCAAACTGAATCCTGTCGAAATGTGATCGTCCAAGCGCTTAAAAAGGAAGCTCGAGCCGCGGTCGAAGCCACCCTGATCCGAGCCGACAACGACCCCGACAAAGTAGCAGAGATGGACCTGGAGCTCCAGCATCCGGAGCGAAAGATTGTCTCTCTTCGAGCAACCCCTGTCTTGGACTCGGAGGGGCGCCTCCTCGGGAGAATCTCGCTGCACCGTGACGTGACCGAAAGGCGCCGGTGGGAAAGCGAGACTCGGGAACTGGCCGATATGCCCAATATCAACCCATTTCCCGTTTTCAAGTGTGATGAGAACGGCCGAGTTCTGTTTATGAACCATGCCGCCGATGGGTTACTTCTCGGCCTCGATTTGCCTCGTAAGGACGCGAGTCGGTTGCTCCCACCGGACGCCCCGAACATCATCAAGGCCGTTGTCGAAAAACGGGCGGGAATCCTGGGATTGCTGCACGAGTTCAAGGACCGAATCCTTTCTTTGACATTCAGTCCCGATCCTTTCCGAACGGAGTGCATGATCATCGTGGAGGACGTCACCGAACATCGGCGGGCGGACGAGAAGGTTCGCCGATACGCTCGCGACATGGAGAAGACCAACCGGGAGCTCCGGGACGCCCAGGCCGCCCTGGTGCAATCGGAAAAGATGGCGAGCTTGGGAAATCTCGTGGCCGGTGTGGCTCACGAGATCAACACTCCGGTAGGCTCCATCTACTCGAACGGCGACGTCATGGTCCGCGCCCTCGAAAAACTCCGCGAGATCCTCGAGTCCGCTCTCCCGAACGGCCGCGAGAACAAGCAACTGACCCGTACCCTCGACGTCCTCGAGGACATCGGCAAAGTCAACCAAACCGCGTGCGAGCGGATCGTCCGGATCGTTCGAAGCCTTAGGAACTTTGCGCGTCTCGACGAGGCCGAGCGCAAAAAGGTCGACCTCCACGAGGGCCTCGAGAGCACGCTGACCCTGGTTCACCACGAGTTGAAAAACCGTATCGAGTTGGTTCGAGACTACGCCGAGACGCCCGAGATCGAGTGTTTCCCCAACCAGCTCAACCAAGTTTTCATGAACATGCTGGTGAACGCCGCTCAGGCGATCGAGGGGAAAGGAACCATCACCATCACGACGCGGGCTCAGGGGGATCACATCACCATTGCCTTCACCGACACCGGTAAGGGCATCAGTCCCGACAACCTCGACAAGATCTTCGATCCGGGCTTTACGACCAAGGGCGTGGGAGTCGGATCTGGACTGGGTTTACCCATCTGCTTCAAAATCGTGAAGGAGCACGGAGGACGAATCGATGTAGATTCCGAGCTCGGCAAGGGAGCGACCTTTACCGTAATCCTTCCCATCGAAAATCCCGCGCCACCGACACCAATAGGCAAGAAAGGTTGAGACATGGATCAGTCAGCCAATGTCGTTTTGCTGGTAGACGACGAAGAAATGGTTGTAACCAGTATCAAAAGCTTTCTAATGCTCGAGACGGACTACGAGGTCGTCTCTTTCACCTCGCCGGAGGAGGCTCTGGAGTACGTCAAGGGGAACAAGGTGGATCTCGTCATTTCCGATTACCTCATGCCGGACATGGATGGCATCGAGTTCCTTGCACACATCAAGGATGTCCAGCCGGAAGCCACACGAGTTCTTCTGACCGGATATGCCGACAAAGAAAACGCCATCAAGGCCATCAATGACGTCGGACTGTATCAATACATCGAAAAGCCTTGGGAGAACGAAGACCTGAAACTCATCATACGCAACGGTCTCGAGAAGAGGGTACTTCTCAAGCGTCTCGAAGAAAAGATAGACGAGGTGAACAAAGCCCATACGGAGCTTTTGAACGTTCAGAAAGAAATCCTAAAGGCCTTTGCATGAGCCGCTAAAGGAACGCGCCAAATGAGCAAGACCGACGGACGAACGCCATCCATTCTCATCGTTGATGACGACGAGCTGGTTTTATCATCGCTTCGGGGCGTCTTTGCGTTACAAACCGAGTACGACGTAACCGATGCCACGAACCCAGCGCATGCTCTAGAGCTCCTCGAGCGTAAACCAACGGACGTCGTCATCTCGGATTTTTTGATGCCGCAGATGAACGGTATCGAGTTTTTGAAGCAAGTCCGGGCGCCTCCAACCCGAGGCGGTACGTCTACTTCTCACAGGCTATGCCGACAAGGAAAATGCCATCCGGGCCATCAACGAGGTCGGCTTGTATCACTACCTCGAAAAACCCTGGGACAACCAGGCCATGTTGAACATCATCAAGAATGCTCTCGAAGAGAAGAGCCTTCGGCATCAACTCAAAGACAAGGTGAACGATCTCAACAAGCTCCTGGGAGACTATGGAGAGCTCGAGACCCGGCAGCGTTTCTTGGAAAAGGAAATGGAAATGGCAGGCCGCGTTCAACGGAGCCTGCTGCCCGAGAGCTTCCCATCTCTCGACGGATTCCGTTTTGCAAATCTTTACCGACCCTGTGAAGCCGTTGGCGGCGACTTCTACGACTACGTTTTGGGCGAAGATCACACGACTATTTTGGTCTCCGACGTCATCGGCCACGGAATCCAGGCGGCGCTCAGCACCATGTTGCTGAAAGGGATATTTCAGGAAACGGCCGCTCGGGTGACCGACCCGGTCAAGATGCTCGAGGAGATGAACGGAAGGCTCAATCGAATTCTGCCGGATGGGATGTACGCCGCCGGTTCCGTAATCGTCATGGAACCTGGGAACTCTGAGGTCCGGTTCGCCAACGCCGGACTTCCCTACCCATTCGTGCTTCGCGGTTCTCATAGCCGACTCGACGAGGTTGCGCTGGCGGGACCGCCCCTCGGGCTCTTCGGCGATAGTGGTATCGTTCAGTACGAAGCGCGAACCTCGAGACTGGAGGAAGGCGACGTCTTCCTTATTGGCTCAGACGGGCTCGGTTCCATCGTGGGGGACGATGAGCAATTTTTTGAAGACGAGCAAATGCGAAAGGTCTTGGAGGAGCTTGCCGGTAAAAACGGCGAAGAAGTCATCAAGACCTTGATGGAGCGTGCAACCGAGTTCAGCAAAGGTCGGCCATTGCCGGATGATGTGAATCTTGTCGCGATAACAAAACAATAGAACTCAAGGACTCGAGAACTCTCAGACTCAAGAGCTCAGAAGGAAACTGGATGACAGCTACGCTGTCACCATCAGGATTTACTCCGAAAAAAATCTCTGGAAGGACTTTCATGAAACGTAATACGGTACTGTTATTACTTCTCACAACCCTTGTTGCATCACCGCTCAGCGCTCAAACGACTTTGATGGCGTTGAGTGATTCTTTCGAGGAGCTCGCAGAACGCGTCAATCCCGCTGTCGTTGAGATCTTCACGACCGGCTACGTCGCGGCATCCGGTGTCGTCGCCGGGCAGAAGCTTTTCGCAAAGCAAACGAGAAGCGGCTCGGGGGTCATCGTCGACCCGAGCGGCTACATCGTCACCAATGCCCACGTCGTTTTCGGTGCCGAAAGGGTCCAGGTCATGCTGGCGCCGCAGAAAGACGAGTATCGTTCAACGCTCAAACCCAAGGGTGATCTGATCGGAGCACAAGTCGTCGGCATCGACCGGGAGACCGATCTGGCCCTCCTGAAGGTCCAGAGGAAGGACTTACCTTCACTCGTTCTCGGCGACTCGGACACGGTGAAACAAGGCCAATTGGTCTTGGCTTTCGGCAGTCCGCGCGGATTGGCGGGCACCGTTTCCATCGGAGTCGTTAGCGCCACATCTCGGCAACTAAGAGAAGAGGACCCGATGATCTACATCCAGACGGATGCCATGATTAATCCGGGCAACAGCGGGGGGCCCCTCGTCAACGCCAAGGGAGAGGTGGTCGGCATCAACACGCTCATTTTTTCCGAGTCCGGGGGCAGCGAGGGTTTGGGGTTCGCGGCACCGAGCAATATCGTACGCTACGTCTACGAACAAATTCGTCAAGCAGGCCGCGTGCGGCGCGGTGAAATCGGGGTTCGACCGCAAACCATCACCCCTTTGCTCGCCCGTGGACTCGGCCTCGATCAAACTTGGGGCGTGGTTCTATCCGACGTCCACCCCAATGGTCCGGCTGCAAAGGCGGGCCTGGAGCCGGGAGACATCGTTCTCACACTCAACGGAAAAACGATGGAAAACGGAAGGCAGCTTCGTGTGAACCTTTATCGACACGCCGTCGGTGAGACGGTGGACCTCGAAATCCAGCGCCGGGCCCAGAAGCTCACCTTCCGAGTACCCATATCGGATGCTTCGGATGATCCGAACCGATTCGCCGATTTGGTCCGTCCTGAAGACAACCTGATCGATCGTTTGGGAATTCTTGCCATCGAGCTGGACCTGCGGGTGAAGATGCTTTTACCGGGTCTCCGCTCCCGACAGGGTGTCGTTGTGGCGGCCCGATCCGTCGAAAATCCTCTGGTTGAGAGCCTCGGGCTTCTCCCGGGCGACGTGGTCTTTTTGATGAATAAAACCCCGATCACGAGTCTTTCCGAGCTACGTTCGGCGGCTCAAAGCCTCGAGAGCGGGGATACCGTGATCTTCCACATCGAACGACAACGGGAGCTGATGTACGTCCCGGTTCAGATTCAGACGAACTGAGAGCTCCGCTTCGCCCCGCGAAATGTCGGAATGATGGAACAATGTAAGGTTGGAATATTAGGTCCATCTTTTCCAATATTCCATTACTCCATCCTTCCAATCATGTAGCCCGGGTTTCTAGTACAGCGAGAGATACCGCTTCAGCTCCCACTCGTGGACCTGGGCGATGTAATCGTGCCACTCGGCTCGTTTGGCCGTGATGAAGTGCTCCAAGATATGGGGCGTCAGTCCTTCACATACCACTTTGTCCTTTTCGAGAGCATCCACCGCCTCGCGAAGATCGCCCGGTAGCTCGCTGATCTTCAGACGCCTGCGTTCGCGCTGGCTCATCGTGTAGATATTCTTGTTGACGGGCGGTCCCGGATCGATGCGGTTGCGAATTCCATCGAGACCGGACTTGAGCATCACCGCCAAGGCCAAGTAAGAGTTCGCCGAAGGATCGGGCATCCGCACTTCGATCCTCGTGCTCACCCCCCGCTTCTCGGGAATCCGCACCAGGGGGCTACGGTTGCGCATCGACCAGGCAACGTTGGTCGGAGCCTCGTAGCCGGGCACCAAACGCTTATAGGAATTGACCAGCGGATTGGTGATGGCACAGAAACCGCGAGCATGTCGCAGAACTCCACCGACATAGTGAAGAGCCGTTTCGGATAGCTGGTACTCCCCGTCCGGATCGTAAAAAGCGTTCTCCCCATCCTTGAAGAGAGACTGATGGGTATGCATACCGGAGCCGCTGATCGCGAAGACCGGCTTGGGCATGAACGTGGCATGGAGCCCGTGTTGCATGGCCACGTGCCTCACGATGAAGCGGAAGGTGGCGATGTTGTCGGCGGTCGTGATGGCCTCGGCATACTTGAAATCGATCTCGTGCTGGGCGGGTGCCACCTCATGGTGGGCCGCCTCGACCTCGAAACCCATGGCCTCGAGGGCACCGAACGATGTCGCGACGTGCGTCTTCTCCTCGATCGACCGGCGTGAGATCGAAGTAACCGCCGGCATCATGAGACCGGGTGGTCGGTCCGCCCTCTTCATCTCGTTGGAACAGAAAGAACTCCGCCTCGGGTCCCGCCATCATGGTGTAGCCGAGGGCCTTGGCTTCATCCGTCACTCTCTTCAAAGCCAGGCGTGGGCAACCTTGGAAGGGAGAACCATCGGGATTGTGAATATCGCAAATGATCCGCGCCACTTTGTCCGGATCTGCTTCGGATCCATTGCTGGTTGCGAAAGGGAAGATGCGGAATGTTTCGTACTCCGGAACGAGAATCATGTCCGATTCCTCGATCCTCACAAATCCCTCGATGGAAGAGCCGTCAAAGGCAATCTCTCCGTCAAGCGCCTTTTCGAACTGGTTGAACGGCACCTCGACGTTCTTATTGACTCCCGTAATATCCGTGAACTGGAGTCGGAGAAACCGTACACCCAGTTCACGAGATGTGCGTAGGATCTCCTCGCGAGTCCACCGAGTCTGGGGATCGTATTGAACGTCGATAACGGACGATGTAACAGCGGCCATGAGTCCTCCCTCGTTTTGTGTTGTTCAAGGAAGCTTTGCGCAAAAGGTCAAAGCTTGGGACTAAAGATACTCGCGCCTTATTCAGGTGTCAACGATAAAGTGATATTACTGCTCAATTCGTCAATCATATTGTCTTTATATGTTGCATAATTACAAAAAACGTATTAACTAAAATACATCTTAAGTCATTATATAGGTACAGGGGAATAAAAGACGAACATAGCGACAAAAAGTGGGTCTGTACTTTGTTTCAATGAACAAGCCTATAGGTGGTGGTCGGGCTTGGTCTGAAAGGCTTCTTTGGGTTTGCCGAGGTAAAATCCTTGGACGAAATCAGCACCGATCTTGCGAACGAACTCTAGCTCCTCTTCCGTCTCGACACCTTCGACGATGAGGTGTGCGCCGATTTTTTCCGCCATATTTCGCAGAATCTTCAATATCTGTTGTTTTACGAAATTGTACTTGATGTCCCGCACCAGTTCTATATCGAGCTTCATATAGTCGGGTTTGAGCTGCGCCACCGTCGTGAGTCCTGAGTGCCCGGCCCCCATATCGTCAATGGCAACTTTCCAGCGCATGTCCTTGAAGTACTTCATGGCTTCGAAGAAGAGCTGGTAGTTCTTAATGGCGTGCTTCTCCGTCACTTCGAGCACGATTTGTTCAGGTGCCAGGACCGTCTCATCGAACAGCTCGATCAGCTGCTGACCTTGAAAACTGGGGTCCCGGACCGAGAAGGGATAAGTATTGATGAACAGCTGGTAGCGACGTTCCAGGTTTCCGCCCGCACGCAAAGCCCTCTTCCTCAGGAGGTGATCGAGCTCGTGGAGAAGCTCGGCATTTTCCGCTCGGTCGAATAATGCCTTTGGGCTCCGAAGGGGGCTGTCTTTAGGCCCCCGAACCAGCGCTTCGAAGCCATGCGGCATTCCGGTCTTCAAATCGAAGATGGGTTGGAAAACGGTATGGAGATCGTCCTTGAGAATGATGCATTGGAGCTCTTGCTTTTCACGATGCAACCGGAGCAGCCGGGCGTTGTAGGCCGCTTGTTTCGCCTCCTCGATGGCGCGGTGAATGAGCCGTTCATCTCGAAGCAATGGATTCCGGAGAGCGAGTGACGCGCCGACGGTGACTTCGGGTTCGTCCGCTATGTATAGCTTGGCCGACTTCATGATGGTCGAGCGGAGCGTTTCCGCGGTCCAGGCGCCCAAGCTGTCCAGTTCCTCAGCCATGATCGGCTCGTCGGAAAGGAAAAAGACCAGAAAAATATCGCCGGCGTTTTCATTGAGGGCCACCAAAAGCTCCGTGCCGAAGCTCCTCTGACCCATCGCCGTGTTCCGGATCCTGCTCTGGAGCTTGGCCACAACCTCCCGAACAGCCTCGATGAGCCGTTCATAGACCTTGCTTTCGTAAACAACGCTGCCGTAGTCTTTTTCAATCTGGGCGATATCGGAAACATCGAGCACGAGAAGGGAGAGAAACCCCTTAGTCGCGAGCTGATTCTTGAGGATATCCAGGAACTCCCGGTAAGTGGGGATAGCTTCGATGGCTCCCAATTCGGCGGCCTGATCGACGGGGCGGACCGACGCGCCGACTAGACTTTGTTCCGGAGAATGCGAATCTTCACCCTTCAAAGCTCACACACCTTGTTGCCAATTATAAAGAAAACGGGAATTTTCATGCTACCAAGGTCTCAGTCGCACTGTCAATGTGACGATTCTCGGTCCCTGTGCAAAATCGCAAGGCCGAGCCGCTTACCGATATGCTACTCCTTGCCGTTTTTACCCAACACCATTCCAAGCCCTTCGATGTCCATGTCCATGTCGTCGGTCTCGACCTCCGCTACGGACGGGGGCGGCCTGAGGCTATCGTCCGACGATGGTGGTGATTCGGGCTCCGCCTGAACACCAGCGGGTGCTTCGAGCTCCAGGTCGGGCTCGAAGCTCTCCACAGACTGAACCGGCTCGGCGCTCACCTCCGGCACCGACGCAACCGACGTTTCCTCTGGCTGGACCATGGGGTGTTGCGCTTCAAAAAGAATCTCCGGCGACGACTCGAGCTCGATGGGTTGCTCTCCATCTCCAATATCGAAGCTCGCCCCCTGCAAATCCGCCAAAGATGCACTGGAGTCCTCGGCCGGAACCTCAGGGATTGGAACAGGCTCCGGCTCAACCATCGGAATAGGAAGCGAGCTGATCGGCGTCATGATCGTCGGGACCGACTCCTGACGACGTGATGTGGAAGCTTCGACTCCGTCTCTCTGGGCACCTTCAGGAGGTTCGATCACGTCGGCCTCGACAAGACTGAACGAAGTCACACCTTCGCTCACTTCGACGGATGGTTCCTCCGTTTCCGCGCCGGCCTCCATACTCGACGCCTCGATCACCGGTTCGGTGGTCGGGACTGGCGCGGTGGCCTTTGCTTCACTTTCCTCAACTTGTATGGTCCATCCGAGGCAACGAAACACCCAAAGGAGCCGGCACACTTCGATGTCGGGGAGCGTCGAGCTCGTACAAACGGCCTCGACGCTCATCGGCTTCGTCAATATCGCCAAAACCTCGAGTGTCGTTGTATCCAAGTCGAGCAAACGAAGAGCATCTTCGTTTCCCTCCACTCTTGCATATATGGATGACATTTCACCCACGCCCTGGGCGATACGCCGCCAGCTATCAACGAGCTTGACCCCGTCCAAAATCAAGCGTGCCGTGGGCATATCGAGGGTGATCGTCTCTTTGCTCGGAAGCTCCTGCGCTTTGAAGTCGTACTGCGCCTCGGTCCATTTGAAGAGACTCAAGATGATGGAACGTACCTGACCGATAACAGCTTGGACCAGCTCTTTGGGATCGAGTAGCTGGTTCTCGACCAGAACGGTTCCCAGACGCACGCCCGGCTTCACGAGGTGCGCCAGTTTGGAGAGATCGGGAACGGAGAGCTTTCCTTCCTGAAGGAGATACTCCCCCAATCGATCGTCCACGGACGAAGATTTGGCAAAAATGACCCGACCATCTCGGACGAAGAGAGTCTTCTCCGCTTCCGAGCTTTCGAAACGCAGAAGTCCCGTCTTTCCGGTTTTACGCACCGTCAGAAGGATATCGGGGAGGTCGAAGCCCCGCGTCCAGCAATTGAGCTCTCCTTCCAGCGGAATATCTTCTCGCCGGTTCATCTATTTTGCGCAGGTCCTTTTTGTTATATGACTTACAAGAATTATACCCTTACTTCCACCGACGAGAAAGCTCCACGCCGTGGCCGTCGCGGTAGGCTGTCGAGCCGTTGCAGGCTAATGGGCGAGTCGGAATGACTGGTCCTTGGCGACACGCTTCACTTCGGACTGGTACGCGCGCCCGGCGAAATAGGAACGCAGTCTCCGGGAGACCGAAGCGAACATCTCCCCGGGATTCCAATCGACGACCCGCCCCGTCGATCCGTCGAGGAGTCGCCCCCGATTGATGCCTTCGGATGCGAGATTCAGAGGTAGAGCGGCAAGGTCGCGCTTCAGAGCAACCAGCTCGCCTTGCTTTCGAGGATCTAGGTAGCTGAAACCCTCGGAATAATAGACCGCGTTGTGATAGTACATGGGAAAGGCAGACAAGCCGTCCTTCCCAAGCTCGCGCGCCATGCGCCACAAAAGGCGGTAAACTCTTCTCCCGGCGCCAAGCCCTGGGTGACTCTGTCCCGGAAGCTGAGGCCGTTCCCGGGTAAAAGCGCCGCAGACATGTTGCAGAGACACCCACTGGACGACGAGTAGCGCAAGCGGTTGTGGTCCCAAAATTCTGCCTGCCGATCCGGACGCAACCCGGGACTCTTCGTTGAGCCGAAGATCGAGCAGAGCCGCCTTTTCTCCGGGCCGCTCCAGCTTGAGTATGTGTAGCCCTTCTTCGATACGGACTTTCATTCTGGGCGTGGGATAGCCGAGCTTTCGAATTCGAGACAGGATTTTGGCCCTCTCCAACGACCGCCACAATTGCTCTCGAGTATACCGATAGAGAAAGGGACTATCCGGTTGGTCGGACTTTTCGAGCTGTCCGAACACTTCTTCATCGGACAAACCCAGCCCGTGTTGGGAGCGGGTCAGAGCGCGCCTTCCCATTATGAGCTCGTCATCAGTTCGTAGTTCGGTGCCTTTGCTTCGTACGCTGCAACGATGCGATTTCGCACTTCTTCCATTAACCGTGTGCGATCCTTCGTCGAATAGTCTCGTGTGGGTATGGGCTCGAGAAAAATCACCTCGATGATACCAGAGCGAATGGAAAAACTGCCCGGTGGCATGAGCTCGTGGACGCCGCGAACCACAATGGGTTGAATGGGCACACCCGAATCGATGGCAAGATAGAAGGCGCCTTTTTTGAAAGGAAGCACTTTGCCGGTCCGGCTTCGAGTTCCCTCGGGTGCGATGAGAAACGACGCTCCCTCACGAGCGACTCTCGCCGCCTGCCGCACACTCTCAATGGCCGCTTCGCGGTTACTCCGATCCACGGGTACAAATCCCCCGAGTCTCATCGCCGTTGACAAGACGGGCAATTTGAAAAGCTCCTTTTTGCCGAGGGCTCGGACTTCTCCCGGAAGATTGATAAAAACGGCGGGAACATCCAGGTTGCTCGAGTGATTCATCATATAGATGAAATGCGGATTCTCGGGGAGCTTTTCGCCGCGTACAACGATTCTGATTCTAGCGAGGGCGAAACCGATCCGGGCTCCCAGCCGGCCCAACCAATAGAGGATTCCCGCTTTGCCGGTAATCAGCGCATACGGGATTCCAACGGCCCCGGCAAGGACGGTGTACAAGGGCAGAACAAGAAGCAAGACCAAAGAGTTGATCATCGGTCCTATAAATGGCTGAGCCCGGCACCACGCCGGGCTCGCAATAAATCGAACGCACGCCAAACTCCAGAAGCAAGACGGCCGTTATCTCAAAGCCTTGAATTGTCGGCTAGAGAGGAGCTCCGTGCGAACCAATCAGACTTTGTTTAAGCTTTTCCATCCTTCAGGAGGAAGTGGATCAAGTAGACTTTGTCGCCCCGACGGACTCGAATGCGGTAGTACTCCTCACCCTTGAGGATCTCCGCCTTGACTCCCGACGTGGGAACATCCTTGTTCTCCATCTCGATCGAAACATCCCGAGCGACTTCTTTACCGCTCTTCTTGACGACAAACCACATCTCGCTGTTGATATCCGTGAGCGCAATGCGATAGCTTCCGCGGCTCAACGTCTCGTTGCCGAAGGTGGCGTCACGTGGAATCGTAATCGACCGCTCGACAATCACCTTGCCTTCCTGCGCCATGACGGGAACGACAAGGAAGACCAACACAAGAAAAATCAAAGGCTTAGCAAGATGACGCATGAACGACCTCCTTTTCAGTGTCCATATTATATGTCGTTTATTTCTACCGACAAAAAAGCCCTCCCGACCTCAAAGACCGGGAGGGCGCGCTTAAACGGAAATCAAGAACAAAAACGATTGATGGAAATCGTGATGGGCGCTCTTCTCTTACCCTTTCCAGTCACTTTGGACGAAGTCACCCGAGTGCGGGCCCGCGCGGGCTTTATGACGTCACCAGCGGCGAGAGCATCCTCCGTCGTCTTCTTGAGGACGGTCTTGAGGCTACTTCGGCCCTTTTTCTTTGCCTCCATCCCTCGGGACAGGGCAATATCGATTTTCGTTTCGACCAAGTTTTGCGTCTCGCCGGCAACTTCGGCAACTTCACTGACGACGAGAAAACGAGCTCGATCCAACATTCGCTTTTCACGAAAGGACAGACTCTTTCGTTTGCTCAGAAAGGAAAGGTCCTTGAGAACACCCGCGACATCATAGATAGAACCGCTCCGCATCTTGTCCGAGTTGTCCTTGTAACGGCCCTTCCAGTTCGAGTGCTGCTCGATTTTACGGTTTTCCAACAGATCGAAAATACGATCAACGTCTTTCTCTGAAATCACCCTCCTCAAACCAACGCCATCGACGTTGGCGCATGGGACCATCACCTTGGTGGCATTCGAAAGGATACGCAATTTATAGAATTGGCCATCGGTTATTGTCTCCGCCGGACCACCTAATATATCCTCGACCACCCCGATCCCATGGTTGGGATACACAACCTTATCCCCTTTTTGAAAGGCCATTAGCACCTCACTTTCTTATTAAGGCGGGGCCGATTATAGCATGGAAACCACTGAAAATCAATCAGTTTGTTAAGCTTTCAGCTTATTTCCACCCAATAGCTTCGACCAATTCACGCTCAAGGCGCATTAATATAAGATGGAATTGGCCTTTTACCTATCAGTTTTGGAACGGACATTGCAAACCGACCCGCGTTCTGTTTCCAGAATAGCTCGTATTCCCAAATCTCCAAGTGGTTTCGCAAGGATTCACCTTCAATCGTTGTGTCTAAGCGCCGAGCATCCCTGATCCGCTGTTTTCCACAAACAGTGTTACCTTTTGTATCGGTCGGATCTTTTTTTTAGCAAACCGTGCTGGGTGAGGGCGAGAAGAAGAGACAAATTGGGCTCGGCCCGTGGATTTTCGTGATAGAATTTTTGTTTGCCTGTCCCAGGACGGGTGAGCCTCTCTCGGATGTGCCGGAGTGGCGGAATTGGCAGACGCACGGGACTCAAAATCCCGCGGGACTTACTCCTGTAAGGGTTCGACTCCCTTCTCCGGCACCAATCCAATCAAGGGTTTAAAGCGATCCAACATACAATGGCCTCTAGCCCCAAATCCAGCGACTTTAACCAAACTTTGACCATCCCGTGGGGATGAAAAACAGGCTGATTGAAACCAGAATTATTTCTTTGTAAACGAGGGAATATCTACAGGAAGGCCAACGCGCATGAAGTATCGCGCAAAGGCTTGCGATAAGTGCTCTCTGTAAGATCGCAACAATCGAACCCGCGCCCGGCCCGCAACCATCTTTCTGATAAACGAAATCGTCAGCGAGTAGACTCTTCGGAAATCAACCACATGAACTTCGCACGCGTGTTTTTCTAGAATGCATTCAGACAACACTGGAATCCGGGCATACGACCAAGTCGCGCCATCTCCATTCCACTGTCTTTGGCGAGGCTACCAGTAGTTAATTCCGAACGTTTCCACACCGCACAAAGGAGGACTTCATCGAGCCGTTCCCTGCCCGATACCATGTCGCAACTTTGCGACATGATGACAACGTCACGATCCTCCCATTTGAACTCGGCTGTTGCCAACGCACCATCAGCCAGGCCGTTCAGGAATAAAAACGGGGCAAGACTCCAGGATATCTTCCCTGTTCGAGATCGTCTCCTACAACCGTAGCGTACCGGTGATATCGAGTCGTCGGCCGCTTACTCACTTCCCCTCGCTCCAGCGATTCGTCAGCTTTGATTGGCTTGCTTCGTCCGCGTCCTTCGATGAACCTTTATCGCCCACCGAGCAGCGAAGCAGTGCCTCCATTGCGCTCCCAGTCGATAAGCTCTTCATCGCGAGGTGATCCTACATCGACCGCCGTAGGACTTCGAAGCTCTTTTATTGTTTTCTCTACCATGACAATGCCTTTCTGAATACTCACATAAATCATCTCAAAGCTAGCCGGTTCGCACAAACTTCACTCACGTTTTTTCCTGTTCGCAATGGATGAAACCTTCCGATGGGCTTTCCGCTCTGCCTTGTGGAAGTCAGATAGCTCGGCTCCGCTCTCTTTGAGCGAAGCCTCATCGCTAATGGCGTAGCGGCGGTAGATAAACTCAGTCCGATGGCCCACCATCGCCATGGCATCTGATCTCGGCACACCTGCTCTTTCCAGATTCCGGACCGCCGTTCTTCGGAAGTCGTGAAGAATCCGGTCCGGAAATCCCGCTTCTCCAGTCGCTTTTCGCCATGTCTCGTAGTAATCTTTGATGGGTTTTCCATTCCGATGAAATACCCAAGGGATAATCTGCCCGGTGGCCTTCTCCACTGCCGTCGTGCTGGCGCGTTGCCGTTCAAGAACAGCTCGGAGCTCCGGTGTAAGGGGGAAATTTCGCCCTTCTCCGTTTTTCGTCTCGCCGGGCTCGAGGCGAAGCCAGCCCCCTTCGAAATCCACATGAGGCCATTGTCTCGAAAGAAGTTCATTTCTCCTCCATCCCGTGATGTAGGCGGTTTCAGCGAATGGCTGAAGGTCCGCATTGAGATGAAAGAGAACGGCATCTAGCTGGTACCTCTCGAAGAAGCCCTTTCTCGTGTTGTCTTCCCTGAGCATGGAAACGTAGGGGACTCGCGCCACTCTCCCGGCTCGCTCTCCCAAACGAAACATACGCTTGAGAGCGGCCAGTTCCCGATTAATGGAAGCGTTTGCCGCGCCGTCCTTCTGTCGTGAATGGATGTAGTCGGAGATCCGCTCTGTCGTGATTTCGACGGCTCGGGATTCGGCAAAGAACGTCCGTAGCTTCTTGAGAAATCGTTCCGCCCTATCCAGCGACCGCCGCCGGTTTATTCGGTAGTCGTTGACAAGCATGCCGGCTAAATCTTCAAACTTCTTCTTCTCGATGACCGCACCGACGCTCTTTCCTTGGCCGACTTCTCCCAGTCGCTTTCGCAAGAGCCTCAGCGCATCCGTCTTGTTCTTCGACCCGGAGCTTCTCGAAGTGACGTTTACCGTGCAAGTCGCGGTAGCCTATCCACCAGCGGGAAGATCGCTTTTTCTCGCCATTTTTCCCTCGATACGACGGACGGATAACGGTTCCCTCTCCGCGCTCCCTCATACCCCCACCAGACCAGATTTCATTGCTTTCGGGTTTCCATCCACTGCCGCAGACCAGACTCGCTGAAAAGCACCTTCCGGCGGGAGAGCTTACGTGTGAAGGGGAGATTCGACGCGCGACGGTACAGCCATTTCTTGTTCACATTCAGAAGGTCAGCGGCTTGATCGGCGGTAAGCCAACGGTCCTTTTCGGCAGGCGTTGGGGACTTGCGATGGTCATTCGTCGGTACCATCATTCGAGACCAGAGGCGCGCCCGGAGTCGTTCAAACTCGCCGATGAACACAGGTGCTTCTTCAAACCGAACGTTTTCCAACGCTTTCTCCAGTTCACCGAGAATTTGACTGGTTTGGCTCACCTCTGTGACCTCTGAAATACTTTTGATTCACTTCTTACCTACAATATAAAAAGGTCCGACCAAAAAGTCAAGCATAAAAGTCGGACCATTATTAGGAACTGGGGTTTCACTTCCGCCCTTCGATTCGGGTGTCATAGTCCTTTTGAAAAGGGATGGAAAAGGAGCGGTGGCCGCCTTTTCTCCGAGCGGAATGAGACTTGAGCAGGTGTCCCCCTACCCCCACTCCTTGTAGGGATTTCCCCACTCCACACACACACACACACACACACACTAAGTCCTTGTAAATCAATTATTTACAGCTCAGAGAGTCTGGCGAGAGATTTGCATCAATGCTCTCGGCAGGGCGGGCATCATCTAAGCCCACACCAAGATGAGAGAAGGGGATCTCCGTGGAATCGAGCACAAATCGGCGGACCGCGAGAATAAGGGTGCGGCATCTAGGTTCCGGCATTCTCGTCTGCCTTTTCGCTATCGGGTTGGTCTCGACGGATTTGCACGCCGCGCTTAGCTATCGCAAGCTTCTCACCATCGACAACACGCGGGTCGCCGGCACCGAGCACCACGAGTACTTTCCGGTTCTCGTCAGTCTCACCAACGACACCGATTTGCAGGCCAATGTCGCGAGCGCGCAAGGCTTCGACATTCAGTTCCGCGCCTCGGACGGTCGAAGGATTCTGGACCACGAGATTGAGAGTTATCATGCCGGGACGGGGACGCTCGTCGCCTGGGTTCGTATTCCCGCTCTCTACTACAACAGCGACACCACGATTTACATCTACGATGGTGACCCCGGGGTCACCTGTTCTCTCGAAAATCCCGGCGGCGTGTGGACGAACGGCTACGAGGGCGTCTGGCATTTGAAGGAGTCCGGCACCGGGGTAGCCGGGGAGTACAAGGACAGCACCTCGAACCTCCGTCATGGCACGCGGGGCCCGGTCGGCGCGGGACCGTTTCCTGCCCAGGCCGCCACCAATATTTTGGAAACGGCCAGGATTTTACTGCGTCCAACACCAACAACGGCGCGTATCTCGATGTGGGGACGTGGTCCGTCTCCGGCGATGCCATCTCCCTCGAAGCCTGGGTGAATTTCAAGGCGTTCTTTCCAGGCAACCCCATGAAGCTCATCTCCAGGCGGGAAACGGTCGGCTATGGAGGTTGGGACATCAGAGGGGTCAGCTTCGGGGGTTCCGAACGTGCGTTCCACAACCTGAGAACTGCGGGTGGTACCGACTATTCCACCGGAGGGAGTAGTCCAGCTCTCTCGACCGAGCACGTGGTACCACTTCTTCGGCACTTATGACGGCACCACTCTCAGGATTTATTTAAACGGGTTCCAGGTCGACAGCCAGCCAGCCACGGGAAACCTGGCCGTCGGCGCCGGGGCCGCCGTGCTGGGAAAAGACGGCTTCTTCGACAATTCTTTCTTGAACGCCTTCTTGGACGAGGCGAGAGTATCCAACACCGCCCGGTCGGCGGACTGGATCCCAGACCGAGTACAACAATCAGAACGAGCCCACCAAGGACGCCCTCTGCACCAACAACGGCTTCATCTGCGTGGGGGCGCAAGAGGCTCTTCCGGCGCCCTGGACCAACGTGAGCGTCGCTTCCGGGTTGAGCACGGGGGGCGACAAGGACGGGGGGCTTTCATGGGGCGACTTCAACGACGACGGCTGCCTCGACGTTCTCGTCAATACCTTGGACGGCACCATCGATTCGCGTCTTTATATGCAGGACACGACTGCCGGCAACTGCGACGGCACGTTCACCGACGTGTCGGCTTGCCTGGCACCGGGACTCGCCAACATCACGGCCGAGCGGAGCGCCGTGTGGGGCGATCTAAACAACGACGGTTACCTGGACTTCGTACGGAATATGGGTGCATTCGGAAATCCGATTGAGATTTACCTGAACAACGGTCCCGGTGGCCTGGGAGGGGCGTGCGTGCCACGTCCACCTGGTCGATGTTCGGTATCGTCTACGTTCCCTGCCCGGGAGGCGGCTGTCCCAACCAGTCGATTACAACCAGCCCTTGGGGCTTCGATACCGAGGGCCTGGCCATCGTCGATTTCGACAACGACGGTGTCCTCGACATCATCGCCGACAACAACTTCAGCACGATCGTGCTCGAGAATGCGGACGGCACCGGTGCCAATCTTCAGCCGATCAACCCGACGAATGCGGGATTGCCGACGACGGCCATCGGCAACAAGGATTACGTGGCGGTCGCCGACCTCAACGTTTACGGTGATGTGGACATCCTCGACCGCGGCGTAACGGGTGACATCGACACCTGGATGAACACCGGCGGAAGCTATGTGGCGGGCACCTTCGATGAGAACGCATCCAACGGAAACAAAGGAGGCGTCGCCTTCTGCGACCTCGACGACGACGGCGATTTCGACCTGGTCTGGACCGACAACGGCACCAACCAGACCTGGCGCAATAACGGGGGCACCGACGCGGCGGTGACCTGGACCGCCATGGGAGCCTTGCCGACCGTTGGAGGTATCGACGGCGTCGCCTGCGGTGACATCGATAACGACGGCGACCTCGACCTCATGCTGACCAGTAGCGGCAACTATCACCTCTTCCGCAACGACGGCGGATTCTCTTTCGTGGACATCACCCCGGCGGGCTTCGGTGCCAACGACGGGGAGGGCACAGCTTTCGGCGACTACGACCGCGACGGCGACGCCGACATCCTAATTAATCAAGACACCGCCAACGAGCTCTGGCGCAATGAAATCAACAACAACAACTACCTCGTCGTCCGGGCCCTTCAAGACGTAGGCGGGAGCGTCACCCGGGATGCTATAGGGGCGACACTCAGGCTTCTCGACTGTGGACTGTCGCCGGTGAGCGGGGTGCGCGAGGTCAACGGTGGCCGAGGCCACGGGTCACAAGACCCCGCCTATGTCCACTTCGGACTTCCCAGGTGCGGGAGCGGCGGCCCGAACGTTGCCCATGTGGTCCAGGCCACGTTTCTCGACGGCAGCGTGGTTCAAAAAGCGGTCATCCCGGCGGGCATCGTGCCTTACCAGCTCGCGACCCTCACGAGCACAGATGCCGACGATCTCGCGATATGCGTCACCGCGGTGAAACTCCTTGGATTCGAGGCCAACGGTCTCGACGGCGCCGTGGAGCTTCAGTGGGAGACAGGTTCGGAGATTGACAATCTCGGATTTCATGTCTATCGATTGACGTCGGTCGATGGTCCGTTCGAGCGGATCACTTCTTCCTCGATCCCCGGACTCGGCTCTTCGCCGGAAGGCGCCCAGTATCGATACCTGGACGTTGGGCTCTCGAATGGGACGACGTATTTCTACCGTCTCGAAGACATCGAGACGACGGGAAGAACGACGATGCACGGTCCCGTCTCCGCCACGCCTCAAACAGGTTTGGGTAACGATACCGAAGAGGCAAAGACCGACGATGAGCTTCCCGCGACCGTTTTCTTTGGGGATTCGATGGACGCGGACGTTCGGATTGTGCACCGCGATCGACGCGAGATCATCTTGGAGCTGGTGACCCACGGTTTCGAGGCAGTGCCTCAGCCGGACGGGTCCATGCGCTTCGAGATACCCGGCTTCGATCCCGACGAGACCGAGCTGGCGCTACCGGTGAAACGCACTTGGACCGATGCTCTCGGAGATTCGGACGCCGAGATTCGTTTCCGTCCATGCCAGTGGCGTGTCTCGATTCCGAACGCTTCATCCCGCGGCGTGGGAGAGCCCCGAGCTCTTTATGACCGGCCGAGGGGCTGTAAGAGAACACCGCCGCCGAAAAGCTCGCCGCACGAGCCGCCAGGAAATTCCCGAGGCCGCACGCATCGTGACCGTGGCTTATCAAGGCGACACCCAGAAAGTCCTTCTTGAGCTCTCACCACTCCAGTGGGACGAGGCCAAAGGCGAGCTGACGTTCGCGCGAACGTTGCGCGTGGGTCTGCGTTTCAAGTCGGTCGCGCGCCGAAGGGATCGTCGAAGAGTCAGTGGCCGGCAGGTCGCGGCCCAGTTGGTCACGACGGCCAAGGAACTTCATCGCGTTTCCTTTGATGAGGTGTTCAGGCGCCGGCAACGTGCTTTGGATGCTCGCCGGCTGCGTCTGAGTCGTCAAGGCGAGACGGTTGCCTTTCACGTCGAACCCAACCGCGACCGTTTCGGTCCCGGCTCCGTTCTCTATTTCGTCAGTGACGGAGAAGACGCGAATCCTTACGGAAAAGAGGCGGTTTACGAGCTCGAGGTCGGGGTACGGGGCGAGCGGATGCCGGTCGAGCAAGTGCCGCCCTCCGGCCCGCCGACAAACTTCTACTGGCAGCGCCTCGAGCAAGAGCAAGACCGCCTGTACCTGTCCGCCCTCGTCGATGCCGAAGACATCTGGCTCTGGGAGCCGGTAATGGCCGGCGAGACGAAGCGTTACCCGTTTTCGATAACCGCACTCGCCGAGGCGGTGGAGCCCGCCCGTCTCGTCGTCCGCCTTCAGGGAGGCAGCGATCTCCCACCCAACCCGGATCACCACGTGCGCGCCCTCGTGAACGGTGTCGTGGTGGGGGAAGCGACTTGGAACGCCAAGCGAGCTGATGTACTCGAGGGGGACATACCGCCGGGAGCTCTCCGTGAGGGAGATAACTTACTCGAGCTCGTGAACGTCGGCGATACGGAAGCCGCCTACTCTATGGTGTACCTCGATGGATTCACTCTCGAGTTCCTGCGCCGCCTCGAAGCGGAAGAGGGCCGCCTGAGCGGGCGATGGAGTCAGTCAGGATTCGCCGAAGTCTCTTGCCTCGGGGACGCCGCGGTGGTGATCGACACGACGGAGGAGACACCCCGCTGGCTTTCCGGAACGAGCTTGGATGGCGGCACGGCACGAATCTCCGTCGAGAGCGGAAGAAACTACCTATTCGAGAGCCGGCCGTTTGATGTCGAGGTCCGCCAACCGATCCGAAGTGCGCTTCGAGCCAAAACGCGGCAGTCCGACTATCTGGTGATCGGTCCTCGCGAGTTTATAGCGGCCGCAGCACCCCTGCTCGAGCACCGCCAGGCGCAGGGTCTTTCGGTTTCCTACGTCGCCGTCGAGGAGATTTTCTCCGAGTTCGGCTACGGTGAACGAGCTCCAGAATCGATCCGAGCTTTCCTGGCCTATGCCTACACACATTGGCGGAAGCCTGCGCCACGCTACGTGCTACTCCTCGGTGACGGCACCTACGACTATGAGGATGTCTTCAAGCTCGGCCGGGTTCACGACCGGGTGCCGCCCATGATGCTGAAGACCCGCTTTCTCTGGACCGCCTCGGACCCGGCTCTGGCTTCGGTCAACGGAGACGACCTGCTCCCTGATCTTGCGATCGGACGACTTCCGGCGTCGAGTCTATTGGAAGCGGAGGCCATGGTCTCCAAAATTCTCAGCTACGAGCGCCGTGAGGTCGGCCTCGACGGCGAAATCGTGCTGGTGGCGGATGACGCCGATTCTGCCGGGAACTTCGCGGCTGATGCGGCTGCGCTCACGAACCACGTCCTCGCGGGACGAAACGTCGAGGAACTCGCCCTAGACCGGTTGGGCGTGACGGCGACTCGACGGGCGATTCGAGACGGATTCGATGAGGGCGCCGCTCTCGTGAGCTACCTGGGGCATGGCGGCATTCACCTGTGGGCCGACGAGAATCTTTTCGACACGGCCGCGGTGGAACAACTGATGGTTCAGCCCAAGCAGCCACTGGTGCTGACCATGAACTGTTTGAACGGATACTTCCACTTTCCGTTCTTCGATGCTCTCAGCGAGGCACTCGTCAAAGCGGAAGGCAAAGGAGCCATCGCGGCGTTTTCACCGAGCGGTCTCAGCTTGCACACTCCAGCGCATCGGTACCAGGAGGCGCTTCTCGAAGAGCTTCTCCACGGGGGACACGAGCGGTTGGGTGACGCGGTACTGGCGGCTCAGGAAACGGTCGTCGAGTCGGGTGCCCTTCCTGAGCTCATCGCCATCTATCACCTCTTCGGCGACCCGGCATTGACGCTGCACTCGGCACTTCAACCGTAAAAGCCGGTTCGTTCCTGAAATCAAACACTTGAGCTTTCGCTTGAGTTCCGGGCCGATGACGGCGAAATTCCTCCGCTAGCATCTCCAGTTTGACACTTACGAGCCTACCTTCCGTACTTTATGTCGGACCCAAATGTGCTATGGTGACATCCTTACAGATGTTCAGCCAGATGTGAGATGAGAAATGGCGAAGAAACCTGGAAGACCCAGATTGCCTGAATCAAAAAAGAAGGGTGTGAAGGTTACATTCAAACTCACTCCTAGAGCAGTGAAGAAACTGGACAAGATGGCCAAAGAACTCGGCGTGTCTCGTTCCGAAGTGATTCGTAGATTGTTGGAGCGGGAGTGAGATAAGCAAGGTAAGGACAATCGAGACGGAATCCGCGCTTTAACCAAACCTTAACCGAACTGTCGAACCGCTAAAGGAATGAGTGGGACTCACGCTCCGTCCCGGTATCCGTAAACTATTGATTCTCATTTCCGACGTGACAAAGGGGACGCTCGGGTCCTGTAGTCCACCCACCAAGATTGGACTCAAAATCCCGCGGGATTTACTCCTGTAAGGGTTCGACTCCCTTCTCCGGCACCATTTCTCTCAGACTTTCCACGGGCGCGTCCTACTAGGGCTATTGAGGTACCGGCTCGCTGTAATTGTAAAGGTTGCAGAATTCGCGACTTGTTCCTCTTTTCGTAACTTATGCCGGATTTGGAAACCGGTTACCAAAAGATCAGATCGTTACCGAAGTGTTACGGTGTACAGCTTGGTCCCATTCCGAAAACGAGTCGCCCGTGTCATCCGCATCCCAGGAGCCGACGGTGTCACGAGCCGTCCACTACCCCGCCGCCCAAGCGAGTTGACATTTGGTTGCAGTTGACATAAGGTTGCCTAAGGAGGGAGCCGATGAGCACGATAACGGAACTTGCAGGGCTCGATCCTCTGGAGGTGGCGGAGAAGATCCTCGAAGCGCACCCAGGAGAGAGCGACTGGCTGGACGAATTCGCCGAAGCTCTCGACCGTCGCCGCGCGGGACGCTCGCTCCAGCGCATTCTCCAGGTGTGGGGGCTGAACCAGTCGGAGGCGGCGCGTCTCTTCGGTGTGACCCGTCAGGCTATGAGCAAGTGGCTCGGCCGCGGTATTCCCTCCGAGCGCGTCCAAGCGATTGGAGATCTCGCGGCCGCTACCGACCTGCTCGTCCGCCACCTCAAGCGCGACCGGATCCCGGCCGTCGTTCGCCGTCCGGCCGCAGCGCTCGATGGTCAGTCCCTAGTCGACCTTCTCGCTGCTTTCCGCGCCCGTGAAATACTCGACGCATGCCGGTCGATGTTCGACTTCGAAAGAGCGCACGCGTAGTCGACTCAAGTGCGGATCGGAGATGCTACCCAACGGGCACGAGTGGTGGCGGATTGCGAATCCAGCATGGGGTGATGCGCTAGATCCCACTTACGCCGGGCGCTACGGGGGCCGCTGGAACCCGCCCGATAGTTTTCCGACACTCTATTGCAACGAGGACACCGTGACGGCACGTCTCAACCTCCGTTTGTTTATCCGTTCGTGGCCGTACGAGCCGGAGGATCTCCGGGACGATAAGGGTCCCCTTCTCATCGGTGTCACTCTACCCCGAGACCAGCGGGTGGTCGACGTGCATTCGCGAAAAGGCGTCGCCTCGGTGAAGCTGCCCGCTACGTATCCGCTGGACGCCGGAGGCAAGACTGTGCCTCATGCCCCATGTCAGAGGATCGGACGGGAGGCGAAGGAGCGCGGACTCCGCGGCGTTCGGTGTCGCTCGGCTCGGGCTCCGGATGGTGCCGGGCGCGAGCTGGCATGGTTTCCCGCGACGACTCGAAGTCGTGCCCGTCGGAAGACGACGCTCGCCTTCGAGCAGTGGTTCTGGGGTTAAAACGGAGAGTATTCATTCTTCGCTTCTGACTGCGTATTCCGACGAACATAAACCTAGAGGTCCTCTTGTTCGTGGGCACGCATATATGAGCGCAGGATTGCGTTGATACGCGTCTGGTATCCCCTACCCTGCTTGCGGAACCACGCGAGCACATCCGCGTCGAGGCGAATGGTCATGGTCTCCTTCGGCTGGGGCAAAACAACATCGGCTGTTCTCCAAAAATCTTCATCCGTTGGGTGAACGTCCGGGTCCGCTTCAATGCCATCGCGGATGTTTTCATCCGTCAGAGCGTCAAACTGATCCCAATCGGTCTTGGGCTTCGAGATGGTTGAAGTACGCTTTTTGCTCATGCTTTTCAGCCTTCCAAGCCGAGATGACACGACGTGTATGCTCGTCTGGGTCGGTATAGATCACCGTCACTGGACGACCTACTGCCAAACCAATTGCATACCAACGTTTTTCCGGGTAATCGAAACGGTCATCAATGCGTTCGAGAGTTGGCCCTTCGAATATCTTCACGGCTTCCTCAAAAGCTATCTTGTGGACGCGAAGATTATGCGCCGCCTTGCCTTCATCCCAAGTGTATCGCGTTGTTTGTATTTACACAACGTATTTACACAACTCCATCCAAGAAACGCACTTAGGGTCCAACCCAAAATAAGTTCCCTTTTTCGGGCGAAGAGGCGACCCGCAATGAGCGTTCCGGTAGTCCCGAACGAGTCTTCGAGGAGGGGGGGCGCCCGGCTGGCAAGGCGCGAGGAGTGAAGAATATCCAGATATTTGAGCCTCGAGCAACGCAGCCAGGGGGGATGGATCGGCGGGCCAAAACGGGAAGTTATTCTTGGTTGACCCCTTAGCTCGCCCCGGTTTTCACCTCGGTCATGGCGGCGGCAATGACGGAATCGTCCACACCATTCTTGCGCAACTTCTCGACAAACTCCGATAGATCAGGCTTGCCTTCCAACCTTTCGAGATCCACCCGCATTCCTTGCCCAACATAGGCCCGAATCAACGGCTGATAGCCAGAGAATCCGAGCAACGGTGCGATCCGTTTCAAATCACCAATCACATCTTCAGGAAAGCGCAGGCTGATTGTGATCATGGGCCGATTCTTTTTCAGACGTTCCTTTAATTTAAGGGTCTTCATAATTCTTTCTTTCCGCGGCAACGACCGGGCGAGCGGAAATGATTCTCAAGACACCTTCCCGTTCCGTATAGACCACATAGAGCATGAGCCAGCCCGCACTCAGCCCGACTACCGCCTCGCGGATCTCCCCGAACTCGTCATGGACCTCGACCGAACGCAGGAAAGGATCAAAGAAAACCTCGCAGGCCGTTTCAAATTCAACACCGTGTTTTCTTATATTGGCCTGTCCTTTTTCTTCGTCCCACTTGAACTGAACACCATGCAACGAAAATCGTGTCACCTTCATACTAACTCAAACGTATATACAACGTCAATACATAAAACTGTGATTACTGCGCTATTCATTAATAATCTCGAACACCTTCGACACATCGACTCGCCTTCGAAAACGGATCACATGAGTGTTTGGAGGGAAATCCGCTTCGGAGCAACGGCGATCCTCGTCGATACACAGAATGAGATTCGGGATTTTCGCCGCTCTCAATGAAGCAAGCTTTCGGGAGATATAGTCGGGAGTCCAGAACCCGGCGATCTCGACGAGCCATCGCCGTGAGGGATCCAACCGATGACGAAGGAGGAAGTCGGGAAAAATCAAACTCCCGGCGGCAACCAAGCCTCCGGCTCTCGGATCACATCCCAGTCAGGCGCCTCACGGGCAAAGTCTCTGGCGAAACGTTCCTCGAGACGACTGTCATAGACTCGGGATTCAGCCGGGAAGAGAGGATCACCGGTCTCGATCTCAAACGTCACCCTTTCATCTCGAAGAACCACGCACGCGGAAAGGAAGAAACGCGGACTGCGAACAAGAAACGGCACGAGCTCCGCGAGAGCCCGTCCGTAGACGAGCGTGTGGCGGAAGAGCGAGAAAGGACCCGAAATCGACAGTTGCGCATCAACAGCGTTCCGACCGGGGCGAACCGTGCATAGGAGTCCACGCAGACGCGCCTGTCGAACGACAGCGCGGACGTTGTCGTGAACGGAAAGATCGACGGAGGCGGCACGACGGAGCACCGACTGTGCAAGAGCGAGATTGATACGAAGCGCAAGATCGGCGGGCGTGGGCACCTCTGCCGGCGCTCGAACCAGTCGTTCATCAGGCAGGTCGGAAAACAACGCCCGCTCGAGACAATCCTGACCCACCTTCAGCCGGCGTGCGGCAATAGCGAGAACCTCGCTGCGTGGCCTCGGGGTTTCTGCAGCAAGGCCGAACACCTCGGCCCGGACTTGCGCCGGTACCACCGGTGACGGCGCCTCGGATTTCCACAATCGCTTCAATACAACCGCAGCCAGCTCGCGACTTCTTCCAGGGAGCCGGGCACGGGAGAGGCTCCTGCAAACGTCGATAGAGATCTCTCTGACATCGTCCTTCGAAGCGCTCGAACTCGGCGAGGAGCATTCGCAACCATGGATGATCGTGCGGTCCTAAATAGTCCAGCCACACTGCACCATCGCGGATCCTAATCGGTAGTAAAGCTTCGTTGATCAAGGCTCCCTGCCCTTCGCGCCGCCTGACGCACTTCGGTCGTACTGCGCACGACCATCTCGTAGATGAGCGCCCGCTTTCCCTCGCCCGGTCTCAGCAAACGTCCTACACGCTGGACATGCTCCCGCTCACCGAGGCGTCCTGCGACGATAATCCCTACATCGGCGTCGGGAACGTCAATTCCTTCATTCAATACGCGGGCGGACACAAGAGCGCGAAGCTCCCCCCGGCGAAAACGTTCGAGCACGGCCGCCCGCTCCTTGCGGCGAATGTCGCAGGTGAAGGGCATGATGAGGTGCTCCCGAGAAACGTCGTAAGCGGTCTCGTTATCTCCGACGAAAACGATGATTCGTTGATCTCGGTGACGCGAGAGCAATGAACCGAGCGCTTTACGCTTGGCATGAGGGTAAGAAAGCAGGCGCTGGGAGCGCCTCCATGCACTGATAGCCCGCCGCCCCTCATCCGAGCGCGCCGCCGCCCGGACGAACGACTCCCACGAGGCACCGGGATGCGAGCGCCGAAAGCGTCGAAACATCTCCCTATAGAGTCGGGTCCATCGTTCATATTGGACGCGTTCTTCGGGATCGAGCTCAAGCCGAAGGGTTACCCTTTCGAACGGCGCGAGAAAGCTTCCCGCAAGATCGGATATGGCAAGCTCGAAAACGACGGAACCTATGAGCTCTTCCAATCGTTTCACCGCAGCGCCGTTTCGGACCGGCGTGGCGGTCAGCCCGAGACGGGCTGAGGCTATCGTCATTTCCAACGCTTCATCACGAACGCCAGATCCGAAGTGGTGGGCCTCGTCGACGATCACCAGATCGAACCGATTCCCAAGTCGGTCCATCTGGCGGTAGGCGCTCTCGAAAGTCGCCACGGTAATGGGCTCGAGGATTCGATCTCCATCACCGTAGCAGCCGACGCGTCCCTGATACGACTCCCCAACAACGCGGATCCATTGCTCGAGAAGAGCCCGGGTGGGAACCAGGCATAAAGAACGCAATCGGGTCTGCGCCATAGCAGCTATGGCTAGGCGTGTTTTGCCTGCGCCGGTGGGAAGGACGACGACGCCTTGACGATTCCCCAGCTCCCAGGCGCAAAGCGCAGCTTCCTGGTAGGCACGCAAATCCAAAGGTCCCCAAGCAGCGGTCCTAAAACCGTCACGACGAACGTCGTCCGCGAACCGGCTTCCGAGTTTTGCCAGCCTCGCCCGGATGACAGAGTAGCAGCGGGCTGGAGCGCGATGTAGGCCAACTCTCGAGTCCCAAAGAAGTTCGGGTATTCCACTTACTTCGTTGCCTGGAGGAAGCCCTCGAACAACGATGGTCCCGCGGTCAAATCGGAGTACAACGTTCTGCTCGCCGCCGGAATTCGTCATAGGTCTATGACTCTTGTACATACCTCTACATAGACGAATTCCTACGGCGTAAACCTCCCACCTTTTGTCTTTTTTGTCGGGTCGGCCGGCGTGAGTTAATTTCTATGGCTGGGGTGCTACGAATGATAAAGCGGTTCTTGGCTCAAACGCGGCAACTGGTTCAGGACCGCCGACTCAACGCCCACCGGATGGCGTCGAGCAGCGCCTGGTCGTCCACCGGTTTACGGAAATAGCCGGCGGCGCCGGACGCTTTCGCCAGAGCCCGCGTCTTTTCGTCATCGAACCCGGTAATGAGAATCATCGGTAAGTTGGTTCCGCTTTCGACGAGCTTCTGTTGGAGCTCCAAACCATCGAGCCCCGGCATCTTCACGTCGGCAATCAGACAGGCATTCCGATCGGTGAAATCGGAGTCGAGGAACTCTTGGGCCGACCCGAAAGACCGAGCATCCATACCCACGGAACGGAGGAGACGCCCGAGGGCACGACGAACCGATACGTCGTCGTCCACGATATAGACAGTGGTCCCTGTTTCCGCCGACACGCCCCACTCCGCCAGAAAGTAACGACTTAATCCGCGAGAAATCCGTCCAAGCCCCGGTGCTGGCCGACGGCCCTCAGACGCCTCAGGGACTCGGCCTCGAGCTGTCGGACACGCTCGCGGGTCAGGTTGAGGACTTGGCCGATCTCCTCCAGGTTGTGCTCGGTACTGAACCCGATGCCGTAACGCATTCTCAGGATCAAACGCTGGCGGTCGGGTAGCACGTCGAGAACTTGCTGGATCTTTTCCCGCAGATCGCGGTCCATGGTGATTTTGAAAGGTGACTGGGCTTTGTCGTCGGCGCGGAGCTCCCACCGGGGACTTCCGTTCTCAATCGCATGAGCATCCAGGGACTCCACCTGGGGGATGGATTTGAATGAGGCGTCAACCTGTTCGGGTGATGCCCCCACCGCCTTCGAGACTTCCTTTAGGGTCGGTTTGCGACCCAGTCTTTTCTCGAGCATTACCCGCGTCCTCCCCGCAACCCGAGCAAGCTCCAATTTATTGATCGGCACTTTGATGGTTCTCGATTTTTGCGAAAGAGATCGGGTGATCGCCTGCCTTATCCACCAGGTCGCATAGGTGGAGAACTTGAGGTTTCGCGTGGGATCGAAACGTTCGACCGCCTGCATGAGTCCAATGTTTCCTTCCTGAACGAGATCTGAAAGGTCCAGACCCATGTTCTGGTATCTCTTGGCAATGGAGACGACCAATCGCAAATTACTCTCGATCATCCGATCCCGCGACTGCTCATGTTTTTCACGAGCCGAGCCTAGTTTCGACTCCCAATAGTTATCCTCGAGGCGATGTTTCGAGTCGCGAAACGTCCGAGCGACTCTTTGCTCGCTCTGTCGATTCAGTAAAGGGTACCGATGAGTCTCTTTGAGATACAATCCCAGAGAATCGATCTCCGACACGTTTCCGGCTTCGACTTCACGTCCGGACTCCGATTCCCGGGCCCGCATTCCGTCTATGGAATCGAGCTCTGCCAAGCGTTCTCCATACTTCGTCGCACTCATGGAATTCCTCTCCTTCTCGAGTCTCGTATTGACTGGTGAAAGTTGAAGTTGAGCGGCTGTCACGTCGAGTCGAAAGTCCGTTGTCCTTGCCGGCGGCCGGGAGCGGCCGCAACAAGACCCGTTTTTTGCATCGGCCCTTCGGCCATTGGATACCGGTTCAGCTTTGTCAAGGTGCATCAAGGCCCCCATACTGATTCCGTTCGGGCGAATCCTTCGACTCGACGGAAGGAAAGGTAGCAGGAAGAAGAAGAGGAAAATATTGGATATTTGTCTAATAGAGATGGGAACCGTGGAGAGTAAGCAAGCGATAAAAGTCGGCTAAACGCTTTATAACTATCGTATTAGTCTCTGATTAGTGAAATTGAATGCAAAAAGTAATCAATTTTCCGCGAGCTGACGGCTGATTGCTGACAGCTGATAGCTCGCGGCAAGCCGCAACATCCATTTTTGGTTGCGGCTCTGCCGCGTCAGGAGGATTTCTCCGCTGGTTGGATTCCCGCTTTGGCGGAAAGCTGTACGAGCTCCGCTACAGACGATACCCCCATTTTCTGGAGGACGCGCCCGCGATGCACGATGACGGTCTTTTCGGTGATCTCGAGAGCGTAGGCGATTTGCTTGTTCAGCATTCCGGTGATGACGTAAGTCAACACCTCGTGCTCTCGCGGGGTGAGCGAGTCCAACCGTTGCCGGATTTTCGCAAGCTCGACCCGCGCAGCTCTTGCCTTTGAGTCCTTCGTATGAGATTCCTGTACGGCGCGAAGAAGCTCGTCATCGTCAAAAGGTTTACAAAGAAAATCCACCGCGCCCTTTTTCATCGCGTTCACGCTCGTGGGAATATCACCGTGACCGGTGATGAAAACAATGGGCAAGGTGTAGTCCCGTGACACGAGCTCCTTCTGAAGGTCGAGCCCGTCGATCCCCGGCATCCGGACGTCCAGGACGATGCAGCTTGGTCCTTGGCGGTCCGATTCCGATTCAAGAAACTCCCGCGCGGACGCATAGGTTTCGACGGCGTAGCCCGCCGACCTCAGCAGTCGCGCCAAAGACTTTCGGATGGAGGCATCATCATCGACCACAAAAACGGTGGCTTGCTCTTCCGGCATTTCGACTAGATCTCTTTACCGAGAGGAAGCCTGAATGAAACCTTGGCACCTCCCCGGGCAATATTCTCGGCCTTCATCTCCCCTCCCTGCGCTTCGACGATGGTCCGGCACAAGGTGAGACCCAGCCCCATGCCATGGCTCTTCGTTGTGAAGAAGGACTCGAAGATGGTCTCCATGTTCTGTGGATCGACTCCGGGCCCAGAATCGGTCACGCTCACCGAAACGCCGTCACCGCCCACGGCCCGGGTCGTCAGGATCACACGGCGGGCATCCTCGGCCTGATCGCGTATCGCATCGAGCGCATTCATCAGCAAATTCAGAATTACCTGTTGGATCTGGACCGGATCTCCATGGAGCATCCTTATCGAGGGATCGAGATCTTCGGTGACGGTAGCCTTTAGAAAAACGATCTCGCCATGAATGAGGTGGACCACTTCTCTCACCAGGGCGTTGAGCTCATAAGGCTCCCGATGAATCGCCTCCTTCTTCGCCATCCTGCGGAGACGGTGGATGACGCTCCCGGCTCTTTTGTCATCAGAGACGATGTCGACGAGCGCATCGCGAACTTCGCGAAGATCGGGAGGTTCGGCATCGAGAAAACGTAACGCCGCCTGCGCGTTGCTCAGAATGGCGGCCAAAGGCTGGTTCGTTTCATGAGCGATCGCGGCGGTCAAAGCACCCATAATGCCCACCCGATTCATGTGCGCCAGCTCGGTTCGTAGCTTTTTCGATTCCTCCTCGGCGAGCCTTCGCTCCTCGATTTCCTCACGGAGTCGCTCGTTGGCGGCACGAAGATCGGCGGTCCTTTCCTCGACCCGCAGCTCGAGCTGATCGTGGGCTTTTTGGAGCTCAACGTTCTTTTTGGCCAGCTCACGTTGGAGATTGACGAGCTCATTGTTCAGACGACTCAGGTCGTCGTAGAGCTCGTCATTCCGGCTCATTCTTGCTCTCGGATTCTACCAACCGGTTTGCCATGGCAATGGCCGCCTGAGCGTCGGGGGCGTAGCCGTCGGCATCGACCTTTCTCCACAGGTCGGGCGCAAGATTGAACGGATAGCCACCCACGAGGGTCTTGACTCGGTCCTCAAATTTCTCCCGAACCCGGCTTATCAATTCAGACAACAGGTGAGCATGAAAGGTCATCGTGACGGAGACCGCAAGAACATGGGCTCGTTGATCGGAAACGGCTTTAATGATGCTGTCGGCCGGTGTGTTGGCACCCAGGTAATAGGTATCCCAGCCCTCCATCTCGAAAAAATCGGCCACCATGCGCACCCCCATCTCATGGAGCTCTCCACCCACACAAGTAGCCACCAGCCGGCGGCCCACCTTCTCGGTGGCAAATATCTGCGGGTATAGTTGCGACATGATGAGCTGGGTGGACGCCGTGCAATAGTGCTCCTGGGCTACGCTGATCTGATTCGTCTGCCAGAGTCTCCCGATTTCGCGTTGACTGGTTTGAAATACGTGCGTATAGATGTCCTTGACACCGGTACCCTCCTGAACCGCATCGAGCACCAGTCGACTCGCCGCGTGACGTTGGGCGTCAAGGAGCGCATCGAGATAACGGCGGGCCAAGTCGGCGAGCGGGGCTTCACTACTAATAAAGGAAGGCATCTCCTCAGACGTGGCGCCAACCCGACCCAGACCTGCATCGATACACATGTTCGCAAGAGAGGAAATGTCGTCGGCGTAGGTTTCTTGGATCACCTCTTTCGTGTACCTCAAGACCGTCGCCAGGGCCTCTGGGTGGAGCTCGAGGCCCTCGAACAGGGTCTTGACCCAAGCGATATACTCCGCGAACAACCGCGGCTCCGAAAGACGAATGGCCTCGCTGAGATACTGCAGATGGTAGTTCTGATCGCGTAGGCTGAGCACCCGACCTTTCTCACCATAACGTCCCCAGATCTCCGATTCGAGTTTGTATTGTCTCGAGACGATCTCCTCCGACAGCTCCCGGCGGCGTTCGTCAATGGCGCTGGCGGCTTCTCGGTTGAGCTCACTCATGGCGCGATCTCCGACCCATTGTGCGATTGCTTGTGTGTCGGAATTCTAACATCTATCTACGTTGTCAGATAGTAGGAGCCCATTTCTCATTTAACTTCAGTGTTTTACATTCATATAATGCGTTCAAATGTCCGCATAGAATGGATAGTTATGAAAAGCCTGACGATTCGTGGCGTCCCGTCCGACCTTTCCGAGGCGCTGGAGAAAGAAAAGAATCGACGCGGTCTGTCACTAAATCAAACAGTGTTACAACTGTTGAGTCAGGGTCTCGGTGTAGGACCAGCAGACTTTCGAAAGAATGGGCTCGCTCGACTCGCAGGGACTTGGACCGCCGAGGAGCTCAGTCAGTTTGAACGGGATATCGCTTTGGGCGGGCAAATCGATGAGGAGCTCTGGCGATGATCCGATATCGCCGGAGCATCAAATTTAGGGCACACCCGTAAGGGAGAGGACCGCATGCTGGAAGCGCGAACCGGAAACCCCAATCAAGTCACAGATTTCACCTTCACCCGCGGATTGTTCGACGTCTCGGCGGGCCGCTTGGTCGAGCTCGGATCGCGACCGGCGGAAGACCACATGGACTTTCTCGGCGGTATCGGGCGTTCCTTCAAGATCATGGCCGAGTACGATGTCACCGATCCCTTCGCGCCCGAAAGTCCGCTGGCCATCAACATAGGCTGCCTGACCGGTACTGCTTACATGACGGGGCTGCGCACTTTTTTCACCGCGTATTCGCCTCTCAAACGTACGCTTCAGGATATGCCCATGCCCGCCTGGTCCGCCATGAGCGGCAGCTTCGGTCGTAAGTTCCGGTCGACCGGACTCGACGATTTGATCTTGGTCGGCCGCGCCGACACCCCCCAGATTCTCGTAATCAAACAAAGCTCAAACGGTCCTCAGGTCGGACTCGAGGCCGCGCCCCGCGAGATCTTGGGCACGAGGACGCCGGAGAAGTTGGCCTATCTCAACCAGCGATTCAACGATCGCGACAACCGACGCTTTCCGGCTCAGTTCGCCGTGATCGGCCCGGCCGGTGAGAATTGGGAGCGCGTCTGGTACGCGTGCATCGTCGGCACGACCCAGGAACAGGTCATGTCCGGTGAGGACAAGTTTCGCTTTGCCGGCCGGCTGGGCATGGGCTCGGTCCTCGGCTCGAAGAACATCATCGCCATGGTCGTCCACGCCGAAGAGGATCACTACTTGCGCGGCGACGAGACCCTGAAATCCATCAACCGTGAGATCGGCCGCGGCGATCAGGGCAAGAACTACCGCCATCCGGAAAACTACGACGGCGGTGGTGGCACCGGCCGGCTGGAGAAGGTTCTCGACTCCTTCGGGGTTCTGCCCTACAAGAATTTCGAGCCTAGGGAAGAAAACCTAGCGGTCTCCACTCACCTGGAAACGGTGCGTGAATCTCCCCGCCACATCGTCATCGACAAGAACTGCTTCGGCTGTCAGATTTCCTGCCACATGGACGTCTACGCGGCGCCGGAAGGCGGCAAGGATCCCGATCTCCGCAAGGCTCGTCGCAACCACGGCCCCTTCCTTGGACGCTACGAGTACGAGCCCATGGAGTTGACCGGCCCCAACTTGGGCATAGACGATCCGGACGACAACCTGAAGCTGGCACGACTCACCGATGATCTAGGACTCGACGCCATCTCTTCAGGTGTGGTTTGTTCCTTTTTAATGGACTACAACGAGCGTCACGAGGAGAAGGTTGCCGGCGGGATGCGGTTCGGTGACGTGGCCGGTGTGACCCGGGTCATGAACGACATTGCCTATGGCCGGGAGCCGCTCTTTGGCAAGGGCGTGAAGAAGATCTCGGAAGAGATCGGCGGCCGTGCCTTCGCTATGCACTGTAAGGGCGTCGAGCATTCGGCCTATCTGGGACAGACGAACCCGGGCTACCCGTTTGCCACTGCCGGCGGGCACATGTCCATGCGCACCTATCTGGCCTACATGATTGACCCCAATTGTGTGCCCGAGTCGGCCGACTACTGGGTCGACCAGATCACCAATGAAGGCTGGAAGATGATCAACTTCAACTTGCACGGCGGGTGCCTGTTTTCACTGGCGCCCGCGCAGCAGACGGTCGAAGCCATTGCATCGCTCTACCCGGTGGAGATGACCGAGGAAAGTCTGATCGAGGCCACCCATCGGACCCACATTCTTGGTTTTGTCTTGGAGCAGAAACAGGGCGCCACCCTCGAAGACTATAACTTGCCGGAGGAGATCTTCGTGGGCAACCGCAAGGGCGACTTGCCCGGCGTTCACTTCCTGACCCGCGATTTGTTCGAGGAGATCCGCACGCGGGTTCTGGACAGGTTCAAAGAAGACGCCGTCCGATTCGGGTACATGTCAACGTAACCGGACGCTCAACCGCCGCTGACGGGGGGCAATAGCGCGACTTCGTCATCGTCCGCGATCGGAGTACCCCGTTCAGCAAACTCCTGGTTGATCGCGACCTGGATGACATTCAGGTACCGCGCAAGTTTCGAGTGCTCGGTCACCAGAGAGTCCAAGAGCTCTCCCGCCGTCGTGCCGGGCTCGAGCTCCACTTCCATCTCCTGGCATCCCACGGCTTCGCGCAACGCGGCAAACAACTTGACTCTAATCTTCATGGTCCATTCCCGGCAGAAGCATAACCGATCTTGCATATTGCGCACAGGACTCAAACACTTCACAATGATCTATAAAAGGATTTATGACACCTCATCTGAATGTTTTATGTCCGGTCTTCGAACGACACATTGGTTCGAACGAAGCTACGACGCTCGTAACCGCGCCCGGGCGAGTGAACCTGATGGGAGACCATGTAGATTACAACGGTCTCCCGGTCCTCCCTTTGGCGCTGCAACGGCATGTATCCCTTCTTTGTCGTGCCCGAAGCGATTCGACGATTCACTTCGCCAGCACGAATCCGTTCTACCCTCCCAGAACGTTCGAGCTTGGTTCCGACATCGAGCGTTATTCCAAGGGAGACTGGGGCAACTACGCGAAGGCCGTCGCACAGGCCTTGGTCCGGCGTTTCAGCATCGAGAAGGGTTTCGACGCAGTGGTGCACTCGGACATTCCCGTGGCGTCCGGTTTGAGCTCTTCGTCCGCCCTCGTGGTCGCTCAGGCCTTGGCTCTGCTCCACGTCAACACCATCGAGGTCGAAACGCTCGAGCTCGCCGAGCTGACAGCCCAAGCCGAAAACTATGTCGGAACGCGAGGTGGGGGCATGGACCAAGCCATCTGTCTCGCGGCGCGCCCCCAAACGGCGAGCCTTATCGGGTTTCATCCCCTGCGGATCAAGGCACTACCGGTGCCACCCGACTGGCGCTTCATTGTCGCCTTCAGCTTGGTCCGGGCGGAAAAATCAGGAAGGGTTCGTGAAGACTATAATGCCGGACCTCGCGAGTGTAAGGAAGCACTACTCGAGATGACCCGGGCCCTCGACGTCGCCACCGAAGTCAAGACCTACCCCGATTTGATGGCTCGTTGGGATATCGCTCGATTTGCTGAGACAAGCCGGCAACGTACTGAACGAGTCGTACCTGAGGCGATTCCGGCACGTCGTAACGGAAGGGGATCGAGTCAGCGAAGCCGGGCGGGCTCTGTCAGAGGACGACTTCGAGACATTCGGCCGACTCATGTGCGCATCCCACAAAAGTCTTAGGGACGATTTCGGCGTCAGCACGCCGGAGCTAGACGAGTTGGTTGGCATCGCCTTGGACGCAGGTGCGGCCGGGGCTCGACTCACCGGCGCCGGTCTCGGCGGTTGCGTGGTAGCCCTCACTTCAGGGGAAAAGACCGAACAGGTTCTCCAGGCCCTAGCCGATAGGTACTATGCGAAAAGGCAGTTCGAGGGGGCTCTCGAAGATCATCTCTTTGTCGCCGAGCCATCCATCGGCGCTCGAGTGACGCCGCACATCTCAGGTTCTATAGAAATCAACGCAAAGTCGCCAAGGCGCAAAGGCGCCAAGGAAGAAGACGGCCAACCATAGGCCAAGAAGTCGTCGAGCGATACCCAAAAGTTCGCTTTGTGGCCAGAACGCGATTACCGCATCTTCAATAGATCTGTCTCCTCAATTCCACTTTGCGTCTCCGCGGCTCTGCGTCTTTACTTTGAGCTCTTCTCTTCTATTACTCAATCAAAGCCCACGTGGGGGAGGGTACGAAAGAGTCCGACCGCCCCAACGGCCGCGACGAGCATGCAAACGACTCCCGGAGCCGTCCTTCCATAAAGAAGATAGCCGGTTCCAAAAAGCACCGAGTAGACGACCACGCATCCGAGGAACCAGCACGCCAAAGCCGCGGTGAAGCTACCCTGTACCGGATGGGTCTCGACAGCCGCTTTCCAGCCCCACTCGAACGGGCGGATCCGGTCGTAAAACGACTGAAGCGTGTCCCGATCCGTCGGGGGCGTCATCATCGTTACCGCCAACCAGACCACCGTTGTAATGAGCGACACCCAAGACCAACTTGAGAGACGGGTCTAGTGGACCGAAGCCGAGGACTCGTGAACGAGCTCGAAGTAGACGGCGACGAGGAAGGAGATGATCATTGCCGAAATCTCACTCCAAACGCTGATGCGCCACCAAAACCAACGGAGCAGGAAGATCAAACCGGTCCCCGCGCCAATCTGCAGCAAAATGCGGAACGCCTGAAGCGCATTCTCGAGCCACAGTGAAACGATCGATGCGAGGACGATCAAAAGCACCGTGGAGATACGCGCCACTCTCACGTAGTGGCTTTCTTTCACATCCTTGACCAGGAATCTCCGATAAAAATCATCGACGATATACGAGGCGCCCCAATTCAAATGTGTACTGATCGTCGACATATATGCGGCGGCGAGTGAAGCGACCACCAGGCCGAGCAAACCGGATGGAAGGAAAACCAGCATGGCGGGATAGGCCAGATCGTGCCGAACGATGGAAGGATCGAGACCCGGAAAACGAGCCGTGATGTCGGCGAGACTGGGATAGACGATAACTGAGGCGAGTGCCACGAGGACCCAGGGCCAAGGACGCAAAGCGTAATGAGCGATGTTGTACCACAGCGTCGCTTTCATCGCCTCACTCTCGTTCGCGGGCCGCCAGCATGCGCTGCGCCACGTATCCTCCCCCACCCGGCTCGGCACCGGGATACCAGGTGCTCCACCACTGTACGGCTAGAGGAATGATGAAGATGCTCGCCGCAAGTCTCCAATCGGTGAAATCGGGGAGCAGCGACAGCTTGTCCGCGAGCGCCGGATTGGAAACCAAGCCCGCCAATCCACCGACCTCGGGCTGTTGCAGTGCGTAGTAGGCCGCCGCGACCGAGCCGATCATGGCGATGGCGAACAGAAGCAGGTCGGTCACCACCACGCCCCAGAGCCCAGATGTCGCCGAGTAGATGACGGTCACCGCGCCGGCCACGAGGACGGTCGTGTACTTGTCGATGCCGAGCAGAACACCGGAAATCTTGATCGCCGCCAACGTCACGGTGGCCATGATCATGACGTTGAAGAAAACGCCGAGATAAAGCGCTCGAAAACCGCGGAGAAAGGCGGCGGGTTTGCCGGAGTACCGGAGCTCGTAAAAACCGATGTCGGTGAAGGCGCCCGACCGGCGCCACAGCTTCGCGTAGAAGAAGACCGTACACATCCCCGTGATGAGAAACGCCCACCAGGCCCAGTTCTGGCTCGACGCCACCGGTACGAACCATATCCGTGACCAGGTTCGGCGTGTCGGTGGAGAAAGTGGTCGCCACCATCGATGTCCCGAGAATCCACCAGGGGACCTTTCGTCCGGAAAGAAAAAACTCCTCCGTACCCTTCCCGGCGCGACGCGCGAAGACGACTACCGACAGTGAGAGCCACGACGCCGTAAAGGGCGATCACCGTCCAGTCGAGACTAACGAGTTGCATATCCTCTCCAACGCTAAACTAATAGAATCCAGAATCGAGGGGCGTAGCACCGAGTTCCATGGCTTGAGTGCTCGAGTTCTTGAGTGCTCGAGTTCTGACTCATCACTCCGCGATCCCAAGCACCTTGTCCTTGAGTCCTTCCACGATCCCCTCGACCTCTCCGACTCTCCCTTCCGCGACGATCCTCAACACCGGCTCCGTATTCGAGGGACGGATATGAAACCAGTAGTTTTTCTCCTCGACTTTGAGATCCATCGGAGGTGTTGGCGGATGGATTTTCCCCGGACAGCACACGCACAATTCTCCGGGCGTCGGTCATGGGTAGACGGAGCTTCATTTTGACCATCTTGTACTGGGGAAGCCCACGACGATCTCCGAGACCGTCTTGCCGGTTTGTGCCAGAGTCTCCAAGATCAAAGCCATGGCGGTAAACGAGTCCCGGCAGTGATGAACAGCGGGAACGATCACGCCGCCGTTGCCTTCCCCGCCCGCAATGGCTCTTGATTCCAACATGGCCTCCACCACATTGATCTCTCCGACCGGAACCCATTCGACGGAACATCCGAGCTCAGTCGCTACATGAGCAGGGATTCTCGATGTGGATAGATTCAAAACCACTTTTCCCGGCTGGACCTTTTGCAGATAGCCCATCAAAGCAATCGCCAGAGTGTAGTCGCCTTCGAGGGCCGTACCGTTCTCATCGATGAGCGCAAGTCGGTCGGCGTCGGCGTCTTGAGCGAAACCGACATCGTAGTCTCCCGATTGGATGACACGACAGGCTTCCCCGAGATTCTCGGGCACGGGCTCGGGATTTCTGGGAAAGGTCTTTTCAATCTCCCCGTGGATAACGTGGACCTCGCATCCGAGAGACTCGAGAAGCTCCTTGTCATGAGGAACGCCGGCACCGCCGCCCGGGTCCATCAGCACTTTGAAACGGCGTTTCCTGATCTTCTCCCGGTCCACGATGCGAAGGATTTTCTCCCGGTGGATCCGGAAGGCATCATGGACCTTCTGAAAAGAAGGGAACTCGTTTTCGTCGGGAACGATGAAGCTTCTCTGGTGGTAGATATCGATGAGGTGGGAGGCGGTAAAGGGTGAGAGAAAAAAACCTCTCTCGTTGACGAACTTGAGACCGTTCCACTGCTTGCGGATTATGGGACGCGGTCACGATGACCCCGCCGTTCAAACCCTTTTCCTTGACGAAGACTTGAAGTGTAGGCGTCGGCAAAGTTCCCGCATCGAGCGGTGTGATCCGCGAATACAAGAGTCCGGAGACGACGGCGTTTTTCACGAACTCCCCCGAAGGCCTCGAATCGGTCGCCACCGCCACTCTTCCTTTACGGATCAAGGTCGAGAAAGCTCGGGTAAAGCTGATGACGTTCTCCGGAGTCAGGGTGTCGCCGACGATCCCTCGAATGCCCGAGATCCCGACCTTGATGTTCTCGTAGCTCTTCATAGGACGGTCTCTTTGATCCTTTCGATCTCTTCCGGTACGAAACTCCCCTCGCCCACGATCCGAATCATCGGGAGGGTGGAAGATGTCCGAACACACAACCACTCGTCACCTTGCTCGACGTAGATTCCATCCTTCAACTTCGTTTTGTTCGGGTAGAGCTTCTCTACTCTTCTCGAGCGACGCGTATATCTCGCTCGCGGGAAGAGGAATGGTCGTCTTATGGATATCGGGCTCGGAAAACTCTCTCGAGAGGGCCGAGATCGTCGTCGAGTTTGCCCTCAGGAACTCCGCTATCTTCTGAATATACAGCAGCCCGTCGTATCCGTGAGAAAAAGGAGTGTAAACGACGCTACCGCTGCCTTCGCCGCCCACCGAGGCCTTGACCTCGAGGGCAGCTCTGGACCACCGACGGCGGCCCGACGTCTGTGCGGAAAACCTCGACCCCGTAGGTCTCCGCAACTCGGTCGACGGCTCTGGATGTCGAATAGGTGGTGACGATGTTCGTCTTTTCACGCTCCAGAACGATCCTCGCGAATATGGGAAGCGTCAGCTCTTCGGAGAAAATACGCCCCGTCTCGTCGACCATCAACACTCGGCTGGCATCGCTGTTCAGCAAGAAAGCCACCATCGCATTGGGTTTCCCGAACAACGGTAGACAGAATATCGGCGCCCACGCGATTGGGCTCGGGCTTTCGCGTCGAACTGTTCTTCGGAGCCGCAAAACAAGGGGATGACGTCGATTCTTCAATCCTCGAGCAAACTGCCGGAGGATTCTTCCCGTTGCGCCGCCCGCGCAATCGATGGCGAAACGAAGCTCTCTTCGTAGGCTCAGCAGCGGTCGGTGGAAACGGACTCGAAATAGGACTCGACGCGCTCGAATACCGAGCGGCAGCTTCCCAAACCATCGAAACTCTTTCCTGGAAAAAACCTTAGAGTGATATAGATTCAAAAACTCTTCCAGCTCGAAAGGACTCAGGTAACCGCCTTGCCCGTTCAAGAATACGAGCGAGTTCCAGTGGGTAGACGTATGCCCGCCGCTGATAGAGAGCCCTCCCGAGTACCCAAAACTCTTGATGAGCCATTGGAGGATCGGCGTGGGAAGGACACCGTAGTCATCGACTTCGGCGCCGGTGGCGATCAATCCCGAGAGAGCGGCATGCTTCAGGTAGTCTTTCGACGGTCTGGTGTCGGTCCCGAGCGCAATGCGACCGCTGTCCATGTAAGTCGAGAAGGCTTCCGATAGTTCCGCGGCAATTTGCGGGGTCAGATCGACATAGGTGCCTCGCACACCGGACGTGCCCAACTTCAATGACATCGCTAATATTCTCTGCCAGTCCGGTTTATGGGCATGAAACCCAACGGTAGTAGTCCTGCCTCGCCAGCCTGGAGGCCGCCGCATCATCCAGAAAGATCTTCGCGTCGGGGTGCATCTGCAGAATGGATGCCGGAACCATGGCGGTGATCGGGCCCTCTACCATCTTCGCTACGGCATCCGCTTTCTTCTCACCAAAAGCAAGGAGAAGGCACATACGGCTCTCCATGATGGTTCCGACCCCCATGGTGATGACATGATGAGGCACTTCTTCGGCCTTGCCGAAGTGGACGGCATTGTCCTTGCGGGTTTTGTCACTCAGCGTCTTGATCCTGGTCCGCGAGGCCAAAGATGACGAGGGCTCGTTGAAACCGATGTGTCCATCCGCTCCGATCCCGAGAATTTGAATGTCGATACCTCCGGCCGCCTTGATAGAGTCTTCGTACTGCTGGCAATAGGCGGGGATTCCGGCGTCATGCCATCGGGAATATGTATCCGGTGCTCGGGAACGTTGACATGATCGAAAAATTCTCTCGCATGAAGCGGTGGTAAGAAGCCGGGATGATCGGCAGCTAAACCCACATACTCGTCGAGGTTGAATGTCGTCACACGGCCGAAATCGAACCACCTTCCCGGTGCATTTCGATGAGCTGCTGGTAGAGCCTCACGGGTGTATTTCCCGTAGCCAGCCCCAAAACGCAGTCTCTTTTTTCCCGTATCAAACGCGCCACGACACGCGCCGCCAACGAGCTGGCCGCACCCGAGTCGCGCTGAATGATGATTTCCATGGCTCAGGCCTCGGAAGCCCCGAGTTTGATTTCAACGTCCCGTCGGAATCGATCGACATAAGAAAGCACATACTCGGCGATGTCCCGCTTCGGGTCCAAGATGAGGGGCGTCAGGTCCAAAGCAAAGCAGACACCGGCAAGCTCATCGACAGCATAAGGCTGATGGTAAGTGGCGTTGGCCCGCCTCCGCCCAAACGTCGCGTCAACGTAATTTTTGCCCGCCTCGAGCTGTGACTGAAACACCTCGATGAGGCGGCTCGCCACCTCGTCGTCGCCGCCGACATCCAAGGCGACTTTGTCTTCTTCTCCGGCCCAATCGAGGCCACGCCAGACTTCACACCCATAAAGAGCTTCCGGCCGCTTATTCTCTGGAAGACGCCGTAAGGCTTCGATGAGTGTCAGAGAGACGCGGACGTGGGTCTCGTGAAGATCGGCAAGATTGTGAGTATAGATGACCTTGGCGCTGGTCTCGCTCACGATATGGAGGAGGTCTTCCGCCAAATCGGGACAACTCTTTTTCCTGACCGCATTACTCGAATACCCGAGTTGGGCCACGAAACCGTAGCGACCCAGCCGAGCCGCTTCAGTTTGCTCCTCCGAACGGAGCCGCCGCATTTCGTCTTCGGTGCAATCCGCGTATCGACCTGCACGAGGACTCCTCGCGCCATCGGTGCAAACCACTCCTCCGAAACACCGATGGGGGTCGTCGTAGCATTGACGTATACCGTGGTAGGCCATGATCTCCAGATCGTCTTGATGGGCTCCCACACCCAGGTGAGTGACGCGACGGACCGCCTCGGACAGATCCGTTCCGTCCGGAACGTAAATCGATGCGGTGGGATTCCTCAGATCCATGGGATATCGTCGAATGAGCTCTGTCGAAGAAACGGAAATAACGAGCAGAATGCTACAGACAACCAGGCCGGTTTTCAACAATGGCCTTTACATCTTTTACAGTTCTTTTCGTTGACTTAACAGCACTCCGGCGATCAACGAGCTAAATTTGGATTGTGTCGATGAAATCGAGTTGATGCGCATTCGACACCGCGACACTCTGTTGCCGAGGCTGGAAGCAAAACGCAACCTTCCACCCGGTTCACATGAGAGCCGGTGGGGCTATTCCCTCCTTTGTCCCGCCGGCTCGCCCCTTCCCATTAAGATAGAACTCGAGAACTCGAGAACTCAAGAACTCGAGAACTCAGCCGGAAAGTGGTACGAAGCTCTTTGACGATGAAATCTACCGTCTGATTTCAGCGTTTTGGAGGAGGGTACTTTAGAAACATCTTCTGGAGGCCGGAGTTTATCCCGTCCAACGCCCGGGTCGGGTCCGTCACAATGGAATCCGTAGCCACGCCCCTCCAGATCAGCCTTCTCGTTTTGGCTTCCCAGATGTCGATGACCAAAGTTCCTTGTGGATAGGTTTGGATCCCCGTGTCGGACCGCCCAATCTTACCGCCCCACATCCAACTGGAACGGTAGGTGTAGCCGAAAGAGCTCATATCGACTACAACTTCCCCGGTCGCAGAACCGTGATAGATCACGTACAGATCGGGATTCGCCTGGATTCCTCGCAGCCATTTCTGGGACAACTCACCGTCCACGCCGTGAACGATACGGTCATGCACCGTGGCGTCGGCGATCGCCGTGCCCTTGACCCAGGCGTAAGTTGTGTAGTTCGAGAAATCGACGGCATTGTCGAAGTCGTTTTGAATCTTGGCGCCGAAACCCGAAGTCGGCATCAACACCCAGACCAACGCAAACAATCCTACGTTGTGTCTCATTGTGCTACCCAATTCAGTCCTTCCCGCGCTCCAACTCTTCGTCGACCAACTTGGCGAGGACATCGAAGGGAACAGCGCCTCCTTGAACCGGGACACCGTTGATGAAGAGCGCCGGCGTCCCCGTCACCCCGAGCGCGGCACCGTCGCGGAGATCCTGCTCGACTTGCTCGCTATACTGAGCCGAATCCAGGCACTCGTCGAAAGCGGTGCGGTCGAGCCCCAACCGGCTGGCTTTGTCCTTGAGAGCAACCACGTCGAGTTGCCTCTGCTCCTGAAAGAGCAGGTCATGCATCTCCCAGAACTTACCCTGGTCGTTGGCGCAGAGGGAAGCTTCGGCGGCTTTTGGAGCGTTGGGGTGCATCTGAAGTGGAAACTGCCGGAAAACGATACGGAGATCGTCGCCGTATTTGTTTTTCACGTCGTTCAGGGTTTGCGACAGCCGCCCACAGTATCCGCACTCGAAATCGGAGAACTCGACGATCGTGACGGGCGCACCCGTCGGTCCTTTGAAGGGAGACCCCTCAATCTCGATGTCGGCGCGGAAAGGTTCGAGTTTATAGACGACTTTCTTGTTTTCCTCGAGTCGCTTCGCCAACTCATTGCGGGCGCCCTCGCGCTTGCTTTGTCCGAGGAACTGCTGAATTTGAGGAAATAGTTGTTCCAGCGGTCGGCCTCCGACCCGGGCTTTGTTGTTCTCGTACCAGACGGCGACCTCTTCCCGGCTCACCTCGACGTTGCCCGCCTCGGACTCGAGGAGCTTTTCGACGGTCGTCCCCTTTGCCACCGCCTCTTCCTCGAACAACCGGTCCTGCACCAGTTTCTTGAGAGAGGCGTCGAGCAACTGATGTCGTTGGGTACGGTACTGGAATTCCATGGCAGCCAGCTGGTCTCCCGCCTCTTTCTCCACTTCGGATAAGGTCACGGGTTTTCCGTCAATGGTCGCCACGACCGCCTGGCCGTCGGAACTCGACGAAGAAGACGAAGGAGCCGCAGTCGAGCGAGAGTCCGGCGACGTACACCCACTTGTTACTACAATGAGCACAACTCCCGCAAAAAGGGTCGCCGTTCGGGCCGCGGCGTTGAAATTGAAGGCCATGAAACCGTCTCCTTTCGTCACTTGTCTATCAAGGGTGACCGAGCTCTTGAGCTCTAGAGCAACATTAAATCCGGAAGATGACGGCGGAGTCGTCTTCCAATTCCATTCTGAGTTCTCGAGTTCGCTCGTCAAGGGCGACGTCCAAACTCAGCAGACATCGCCCTTGACTACTATGACCTATCCCTTGCGGCCATAAACCGGACCAAGTCCTTCATCCGGCAGGAGAATGCCCACTCGTTGTCGTACCAGGAATAGACCTTGGCCATGTTGCCCTGGACCACTTTGGTCAGCCCTGAGTCCACAATGGAGGATGCGGAATTCCCGCGAAAATCGGTGGAGACCAAAGGTACGTCGCAAACTTCCAGAATCCCGTTCATGGGGCCGTTGGCGGCTTCCCTGAAAGCTTGGTTGATGTTGTCCACCGTTGTCGACTTGCCGAGCTCCACCGTCAAATCCACGATGGATACGTTCGGTGTGGGAACGCGGATGGCGGCGCCGTCGAGCTTACCCTCGAGCTCCGGAATGACGAGACGGATGGCGGAAGCCGCACCGGTCGAAGTCGGAATCATCGAAACGGCCGCGGCACGCGCTCGCCGGAGGTCGCTATGGGGAAGATCGCAGAATTTTCTGGTCATTGGTATACGAGTGCACGGTGGTCATCAGACCCTTGACGATGCCCCAGGAGTCGTTCAACACCTTGGCGACAGGAGCCAGGCAGTTGGTCGTGCACGAAGCATTCGAGAGGATGTGGTGGTTCTTTGGGTCGTATTCCTCGTGATTGACCCCCATGACGATGGTTTTGTCCTCGTTCTTGGCGGGAGCCGAAATGATGACCTTCTTGGCTCCCGCATCGATATGCATCTGGGCCTGGTCGCGCTTCCGGAAAATCCCGGTGGACTCGATCACGTACTCCACGTCGAGCTCTTTCCAAGGCAGCTCGGCCGGGTTCCGCTCGGCCAGTACTTTGATCTTCCGATCCGCCACGAGGATAAAGTCGCCGTCCACGCTCACCTCTTCGTCCAGATTCCCGAGAATCGAGTCGTACTTCAAAAGATGGGCCAGAGTTGCTGCATCCGTGATGTCGTTGACTGCAACGAACTCGAGGTCCTCGTCGAGCAACGCCGTCCGGAGAATATTTCTACCGATCCGTCCGAAACCATTGATCCCTATGCGTATTGCCATGAACTTACCTCCTTAAATCCCTTGCCCGAGCCCGAGCCCCTGCCCGTTCCCGGGGGCCTGATCCCAGTTCCTATGGGTCCCCGCTTGCCCGCCTGTCCGCCGAAGCCTTGCGCGAAGGCGGAAGCCTTGGCGAAGGCGGGTGCCAGGATCTCATCTGATAGAATAAAAAACATCCATTCCCCGGTACTGTGCGGCCGGGCCCAATTCACTTTCGATACGAAGAAGCTGATTGTACTTGGCGATGCGATCGCTTCGCGACAACGATCCCGTCTTGATCTGTCCCGCGTTGGTCGCCACTACGACGTCGGCAATCGTCGTGTCTTCTGTCTCACCGGAACGATGCGACACGACCGATGTGTATCCGGCCCGCTTGGCCATCTCGATGGCATCCAAGGTCTCCGTCAAAGTTCCGATTTGATTGAGCTTGATGAGGATGGAGTTGCAAACACCCTCCTTGATGCCGCGCGCCAGGATTTTCGTATTGGTCACAAAGATGTCGTCACCCACGAGCTGAATCTTACCGCCGAGCTCCGTGGTCAGCGTCTTCCATCCGTCCCAATCGTTTTGGTCGAGTCCGTCCTCGATCGACAAAATGGGATACTTTTCCACGAGCTGTGCCATCCAACGAATCATCCCCTCGGAGTCGAGGGACTTCCCCTCCGCTTCGAGGACGTACTTCCCGTCTTTATAGAACTCGCTCGCCGCCACGTCGAGCCCGAGGTACACATCCTCACCGGCACGGTAGCCGGCGCTGCCGATGGCTTCGAGCATCACCTCGAGCGCCTCCTCGTTCGATTTCAGGTCGGGAGCAAATCCGCCCTCGTCACCGACCGCGGTATGATATCCGCGCTTGCCAAGCTCCTTCTTCAGGTGGTGGAAAACTTCGGCACCCATCCGAAGCGCTTCGCGGAAGCTCCCGGCACCCGCCGGAAGGATCATGAACTCCTGAACATCGACGTTGTTGTCAGCGTGCTGGCCACCGTTGAGAACGTTCATCTGGGGCACCGGCAGTTCTTTGGCGTTGGACCCGCCGATATAAGCAAAAAGCGGCAAATCGTGGTGCGCCGCCGCCGCTTTGGCGATCGCCAGAGAAGCACCCAGGATCGCGTTGGCACCGAGCCGAGATTTGTTATCGGTTCCGTCGAGCTCGATGAGCAGGCGATCGACCGCCGCCTGGGGAGTCGCCTCCATACCGGTCAGCGTGTCGGCGATTTCGCCATTCACATGCCCGACCGCTTTCTCAACACCTTTGCCCAGATAGCGCTCTTTGTCGCCGTCACGAAGCTCCACGGCCTCCTTGTCGCCGGTCGAGGCGCCCGATGGGACCGCAGCCTGCCCCGTGGCACCGCTTTCGAGAGTAGCCTCGACTTCGACCGTGGGATTGCCACGACTGTCGAGAATCTCCCGTGCCGTGATATCGGCAATTCTCGTCATGGTCTCGTACATCATTTCCTGAAACTCCTTGGTTTTTCGGCCTTATCGGGCTACACACCAAATGCCCGCAGCCTTCGCCGCGCTAAGAGAAAATTGGCCGGTCTGCATTAGAAACAAGCGATCTTACTACAAAACTACTGGATTTCCAGGTTTTCTCTTTACTACTTGATGCCGGGCGCAGCCTGGCCTACGATGGCTCTCGGTATTTCGACACATTGCGCGCCTGAAAGGACGAGAACGAATGAAACGGTACGATCCATGGATCAGGAGTCTACTCATCGCGGTGGTCTCGACCGCCTTTACCTCGAGCGTTGTCTTCGCGCAAGGCGAAGGCCACAAGCAGACCGAGAAGCTCGTCAAAAGAGCCCAGGACACCATTAAAAAGGTAGAGGAGACGCGGCAGCAACTCCAGAAAACCATCATGATTTACAACTCCATCATTGACGGCTCCGCAGAAGAGGCGAAAAAGGCCTACAACAATCTATCCAAAGCGGTGGAAAACTGTCAGAAGCAAGCGGAAGACACTCGAAAGCGAACGGAGACCATGGAGCAAGAAGCCCACAACTTCTTTGCCGAGTGGACCGCGAGCTTGGAGGGCATCGGAAGCGAGGACCTGCGCAAGCGTAGTCAAGATCGACTCAATGAAACTCGGCTAAACTACGGCGAGATCCTTCGTGCGGGCCGTAGCGCTGGAGCCGAGTTCGACACCTTCATTGACGAGCTTCACGACCAGATCGTTTATTTGGGCTACGATCTCAACCCTTCGGCCGTCGCAAGCCTCAAGGAAGACGCGTCCAAGCTCAATCAGCACTCCGACGTACTTTTCGACAAAATCGATGACGTCGTCAAGGTGACGAACGAATACATCAAGTCGATTCAGCCACAATAAGAAGGCGGAACGAAAAACAGAACAAGAGTGGGGGCCATGGCAAAAAAGAAATCTGCAAAGAAAACGCCACGAAAGCCGGCGACAACTAAAAAGAAGACCCGACGGGCACCAGTCTCCGCCAAAGCTACGGCCAAGCCTCGACATGGCTCGAAGAGCGGAGGCGGGAAAAAGAAGGCTACATCCAAGAAGTCTTCACGAAAACTCTCCAGACGGAGCAAGCCGGCGACGCGACTAGCGCAACTCACCCAGGAGCTCATCGAGCGGTACGAATGCGGGCCGGTTCGCTTCTCCGGGGAAGACGATGCTCTTTTCGAAGAGCATCTGGTCTTCGATCACGTGATCGAGCCCCGAGAGGCCGAACCTCGTGACCAGTTCGAGGCGATAGCCAACTCGTTGAGGGATATCCTGGCGCAACGCTGGATCAAGACACGAAAGACCTACGACCGTAAGAATCCGAAGCGGGTGTACTACCTGTCCATGGAGTTTCTCATCGGGCGCTCGCTCAGCAACAACATCACCAACATGATGGTGGAGCCGGTGGTCACCGAGGCCATGGCGGCCAAAGGAATCGATTGGTTGGAAGCGGCGGAGCAAGAGCCGGACGCGGGACTCGGCAACGGCGGCTTGGGACGGCTCGCCGCCTGCTTCATCGAGTCCATGGCAACGCTTCAGATCCCGGCCATCGGGTACGGCCTCAGGTACGAGCACGGCATTTTCCGGCAGAGCATCGCGAACGGTCAACAAATGGAGCACCCCGACAACTGGCTCCGTCGCCCGGACCCTTGGGAAGTAGAACGTTCCAACGAGGCCACTCAGGTACGATTCGAATGCGCGATTAGCATGCAGGGTGGAGAGCTCATGGGAACACCCGGTCAGCCCACCCATCTGGTCGGAATCCCATACGACCGGCCGGTCATTGGTTACGGGGGGAAAACCGTCAACACGCTTCGGCTCTGGAGCGCCGCCGCCCCCGAGGATTTCGACTTCGAAGAGTTCAGCAGCGGAGACTGGTTCGGCGCCGTTCACGATCAGGTCATTGCCGAAGCCTTGACCCGCGTGCTCTACCCCGACGACTCCACCGCCACCAACCAGGCGCTTCGTTTCATGCAGGAGTATTTCCTGGTGGCCTGCTCACTTTCGGACATCATCAAGAGATTCCGGCGGTCCAATGACGATTGGACCACGCTACCCGACAAAGTGGCCATTCAGCTCAACGATACCCACCCGGCGATGGCGGTTGCCGAGCTCATGCGCATCCTTCTCGACCAGGCCGCGCTTCCCTGGGACGAAGCCTGGGACCTGACGCAACGTACTCTCGCCTACACCAATCACACGCTGCTGCCGGAGGCTCTCGAGAGATGGCCGGCCCGCATGTTCGAAATATCACTTCCTCGCCACCTTCAAATCATCCACGAGATCAACCGGCGCTTCTTGAGTGATGTGAGGGAGCGCTTCCCGGGCGACGGCGGGCGCGTGAACCGGATGAGTCTCATCGAGGAAGGCCCTGAGAAAAAGATCCGAATGGCGCACCTCGCCGTTGTCGGTTCGCACCGCACCAACGGCGTAGCCGAGATTCACTCGCGACTGGTTCGGGAAAACCTGCTATCCGATTTCGCCGAGATGTACCCGGACCGCTTCGACAACAAGACCAACGGTGTCACTCCGAGGCGCTGGCTCTTGCTCGCCAACCCCGACCTGGCTCGTCTCGTCACCGATGCTATCGGTGAGAATTGGATCACCGACCTCGACCAGCTCCGGCGTCTCGAACCCTTGGCCGAAGATGCCTCCTTCAAGCAAGGCTTCCTCAAAGCAAAACGGGACGCCAAGTTGCGCTTCGCCGATTGGCTGAAGGCAACGACCGGGCAGACCGTGAGTCCGGACACGATCTTCGACAGCCAGATCAAACGTATCCATGAATACAAACGACAACTCCTGAACTTGCTGCACATCGTGGTGCTCTATAATCGGCTACGAGAAGACCCGAATCTCGACATTCCACCGCGAACGTTTTTCTTTGCCGGCAAGGCGGCGCCCGCCTATGACCTCGCCAAGCTCATCATCAAACTGGCGAACGACATCGCCGCGGGAATCGAGGCCAACCCGGTGGTCCGTGGCCGACTGAAGGTGGTTTTCCTTCCGGATTATCGCGTGACCCTGGCCGAGCGATTGATTCCCGCGACGGAAGTCTCCGAGCAGATCTCCACTGCAGGCTACGAAGCGAGCGGTACCGGCAACATGAAGTTCATGATGAACGGTGCCCTGACGGTGGGTACTCGCGACGGAGCCACGATCGAAATGGCGGAAGAAGCAGGAGAAGAGAATTTCTTCCTCTTTGGACTGAGCGCCGAGGAGGTCGCAAGCTCGCGGAACTGGTACAACCCCTACTGGCATTACGAGAACGAGTCCGAAGTCCGGGATGCCCTCGATCTCATCTTCTCCGGGCACTTCAATCCGGACGAGCCCGGAATCTTCAATCCCATTCGCGAGGTCTTGCTCACGAACGGGGACTTTTACATGAACCTTGCCGATCTCGAGTCCTACGGTGAAGCGCAACACGCAATCGGCGAGCTCTACCGAGATCAGAATGCCTGGGCACGAAGGGCCGTTCTCAACGTAGCCGGCTCGGGGAAATTCTCGAGCGACCGAACCATTCGGGAATACGCTTCGGAAATTTGGGGAGCTAAACCTTGTCCAATCAAATGACAGAAGGAGCACTATGAAACCGAGTCTGATTTCCGCCCTTACCGGCGTAACGCTCCTGACCTTGACGGCTTGCGCTCCAACCACCAAGCTGGCCACGGATTGGGAAGCTCCTCAAAAACCGGAGCCTTTCGAAAAAGTCATTGCGATCGCCATGAGCCGTGACAACATCATGCGCCGCATCGCTGAGAACGAATTCGTCAACACCTTGCCCAAGCACGCCAAAACCACGGAAGGATTGGCAAGCTATTCCGTCATTCCGGACGCCGAGCGGGACGACGTGGAGAAGGTCAAGGCGAGGCTCCGAGAAGCCGATGCCGACGGCGTCGTGGTCTTTCGTCTCGTCGATGCCAACACCCAGATCTACGCCAACCAACCTGGCGGCTATTATGCGAGCTTCTGGGGTTACTACAGTTGGGCGGCCCCGGTGGTCTTCTCACCAGGCTACATGATGTCGGAGGAAGTCATCCGGATTGAGTCTTTGGTCTATGACGTCAAGACCGCGGAGCTGATCTGGACGACGATGACCGAAAGTACGGATCCGAAATCCTCGCAAAAAGTCATTGACGATGTGGTGAGGCTCGTCATCCGAAGAATGAAGGAGTTGGGACTGGTCCAGTAACGAAACCAGATAAAGGCAGAAAGGATTCTATACGGCGACGCTGCTGACTTGAGACGCGCGCACCTTTCTACCTCTAGGTCCGCTCTTGATGTAGAAATGACAGAGGGCCTCGTCGATTCTCCTGACAAAAAGCGCTTTCGCGATCCACGGATCGTGGACGCTTCCTGAAATCATTCCCGCGACAATATCGTTCGGTATGAACCAGTTCTTGGGAACACGGAAACGATCCGTTTCTGCGCCTCCGATTTCAAGCTCGTCGAGAACGCTATGGTAGAGGGTCACATAGGATCCGCTCACCACGTGGGCCTCTGGCAGTCTGGTTCTCAGAGCCAGCAATTTAGCCGCAATTAAACTCGCCCGCTTGCTACGCTCCACGTCCATTAGGATTAGTGCTCCAAAATATTGAATCAGTATCTTATTAAATTGTGTCTCCGAGGCGGAAGTATACACGCAATCGACACCTCATTGAACCAAGAAAAGAAATAATAGCCCCGCCCGCAAGATGACCAAAAGTTCATCTTGTGGAAAGAGCAGGGTAAGGGTGCGCACTCTACCATGTACTCAGGCCGCACAACTCGATGATTCACCCCCAAGGCGGTCAAGGGCGCGCCGCTCGTGGCGCGCCCGACATTAAAAAGGAGGCAGCCAAATGCACCATTTAAATAACAACCGTATCAAGAGATTGCGCTGGGCAGCCGCTACCCTAGCTCTAGTCGGAGCCTTGGGCCTTTGGCAGCTGATTCCGGCTTCAGAGGCACGGGCAAGCGCCGCGGTCGATCAAACCATCGTCTCGCCACACGGTTCCCCGGCAAGCTTCGCCGATGTCATCGCAGCCGTGAAACCGGCGGTCGTCAATATATCGACTTCGATGAAAATGGCTCAGCCGTTCGACCATGCGGCACCGAACATGCCTTTTTCCCCCGGCAGTCCTTTCGAAGATTTCCTGCGTCGATTTTTCGAGCAGCAATCGTATCGCGGCACGCAAGGCCGGGCGCCCGTCAGTGCAGGGTATGGGATCCGGATTCATCGTCGCACCCGATGGCTACGTGGTCACGAATAACCACGTCGTCGAAGGGGCCGATGAGATCGCCGTCACTCTAGACGACGGCACCAAACATGAAGCTGAGCTCGTAGGCACGGATCCCAAAACCGACCTGGCCTTACTCAAGATAGAAGCCGAGGGTCCGTTACCTTACGCACGCTTCGGCGAGTCCGATGTGACTCGGGTGGGCGACTGGGTCATCGCTATCGGCAATCCCTTCGGCCTCGGCGGCACGGCGACCACCGGCATCGTTTCAGCCCGAGGGCGCGACATCCAGTCCGGGCCTTTCGACGATTTCTTGCAGATTGACGCGCCCATCAATCGGGGCAACTCCGGTGGGCCACTCTTCGACTTATCGGGCCAAGTGGTCGGCATCAACACCGCCATCTTTTCTCCCAACGGCGGTAACGTGGGGATCGGATTCGCTATTCCCGCGAACCAGGCCGAGCCCGTCATCGAACAACTTCGCGCCACGGGTCGCGTGGATCGCGGTTGGCTGGGCGTCCAAATCCAAGCCGTGACCGAGGATATCGCCGAAGGCTTGGGCCTCGACAATGAACACGGCGCCCTGGTCGCGAGTGTCGAGCCGGGTAGCCCGGCGGAAAAAGCCGGCCTTCGTTCCGGTGACATCATTGTCGGATTCGAGGGTGAGGAGGTCTTGCGGTTGAAGGATCTCACCCGTAGGGTCGCCGAGCGTGAACCACAATCCGAAATCCAGATGGAAGTCTGGCGCTCCGGCAATCGAAAGACCTTGGATGTCGTGCTGGGCTCGAGCCCCGAACAAACGGCTGTGGCAGGTCGAGATCCAAATGGCGATGTGAAATCACCCGGAAGCTTGGGCCTTGCCCTGGCCGAGCTTACACCCGAGGCACGGCAAAGGTACCGGATTCCAGACGATGTTGACGGAGCGATCATCGTCGGTGTCGAGCCGGGAGGTCCCGCGGCGGATCGAGGCCTCGCGCCGGGCGACGTCGTCACCATGGTCGGACAATCTCCGGTGAAGGGACCGAACGAAGCAGCACAGAAGATGGACGAAGCTCGAACCCAAGAACGGGGACGCGTATTGCTCCAGATCGCCCGCGGCGGCAACAAGCAGTTCGTCGCGGTTCCCTTTGCTTAATGGACGAGATAAGCTCATGGCGGTCGGCGACGGGCAAGACGGATCCGTCGCCGACCGCTACGACATGCGTATTCTGGTGATCGAAGACGACTCTGAGACCCTGAGCTACATTGGTCGCGGCCTGGAGGAGGCCGGCCATACCGCAGACCGGACCGAGGACGGCAAAGAGGGTCTCTTCCTGGCGCTCGAAGAATCCTACGACGTCATGGTCGTGGATCGCATGCTGCCCGGAATCGACGGACTCTCCATCATTCAAACGCTTCGCTCGGCCGGCAACCGTACTCCCATTCTCATTCTCAGCGCGCTCGGCGAGGTCGACGATCGGGTCGAGGGTTTACGCAAGGGCGGTGACGACTATCTTGTCAAGCCCTTTGCTTTTTCCGAGCTTCTGGCGCGACTCGAAGCGCTCGTCCGGCGAGGCGATGCGGAAGCGGTCGAGACCCGTCTCCAAGTCGGCAATCTCGAGATGGACCTGCTCAGTCGAACCGTCAAGCGATCGGGACGCACGATCGAGCTCCAACCCAGAGAGTTCCGCCTGCTCGAGTATTTCATGCGCCACAGCGGTCAAGTGGTTACCCGGACGATGCTGCTCGAAAAAGTTTGGGACTATCACTTCGACCCGCAAACCAACGTTATCGACGTCCACGTCAGCCGCCTACGTCGTAAAATCGACAAGGACTTCGAGTATCCGTTGATTCACACCGTTCGCGGAACCGGCTATGTCCTTCGTGCATCCGAAGAAGCTACTTCATAGCTCCGCCTTCCGACTGGCGCTGCTCTACATAGCGCTCGTGGGAGTGTCGGTGCTCTTGTTGCTCGGCTTCATCTTCTGGTCCACCGCCGGCTACATGCTCCGCCAAGCGGATGAAACCATCGAGGCCGAGATCAACGGTCTCTCGGAACGCTACCAACTCACAGGACTCGCTGGACTGACGGCTCTCATTCAGGAGCGCGTGGAACGCCGGCCCTCGGGCTCCACGATCTACCTGCTGACCGATCCCCAGTTCATTCCCCTGGTGGGCAACCTGAACGGCTGGCCGCAGGTCGACGCCGATGAAGACGGGTGGCTCAACTTCGAGCTCGGCACTCCGAGCACCCGAGCGCGGGCCAAGCCATTTCAGCTCCGCGGCGGTTTCTACCTCTTGGTCGGCCGCGACATGCAAGAGCTCGATGCCATGCGTGCATTGCTTCGGAGAACGATGGGCTGGGGTCTGGCCCTAACGGCCGTTCTTGCGCTACTCGGCGGCATTTTGGTGAGTCGGAGTCGGATTCGGAGAATCGGTGTCATCCACCAGGCCATCGGTAAAGTGATGTCCGGCGACCTCACCCGCCGTATCCCGACCGAAAAGAGCGGTGATGATATCGAGGAGCTGGTTGAAAAGCTCAATCGGATGCTCGACGAGCTCGAGAAACTGGTGGAGGGTGTGCGTCGCGTCTCGGACAACATCGCTCACGATCTTCGTACTCCCCTGTCGCGTCTTCGCCATCACCTCGAGGTACTTCGTCAAGGTTCGGGCGAAGACGACGCGCGTCGTCGCATCGCCGACCAGGCCATTTCCGAGGCGGACGGACTCCTTTCGACCTTCACGGCTCTTCTTCGAATCGCCCGTATCGAATCCCGGCAACGTCGATCCGCTTTCGAGCCCGTCGATCTCTCTACTTTGGTGGATGATGTGGTGGAGCTCTACCAACCGCTCATCGAGGAGGCGGGCAAAACGTTGACCGTCGAGCGCGACACCGGGGTTCTGGTTAACGGAGATCGGGATCTGCTTTTTCAAGCGATGGCCAACTTGGTCAACAATGCTCTCAAGTACACGCCAAGCGAAGGCCGTGTCGCCGTGTCTTTATTCAAGGGAGACGGTCGAGCCGAGCTGAGAGTGTCGGACAACGGGCCCGGAATTCCTCCCGAAGAGCGAGACAACGTCCTCCAACGTTTTTTTCGTCTCGATGCAAGCCGAAGCACATCCGGCGCCGGCCTCGGTCTCACACTCGTTGCGGCCGTGGCGGAGCTCCACGATGCTGCGCTCCGGTTGGAAGACAACCGACCGGGCCTTCGGGTCGTCCTCTCCTTGTCGAAGGTGTGAGACCTCACGACAAATTCAAATTAGATAGCCTATAATCCTACGCTCTAGATTTTCCCGGAGGACGGACATGGCACTTCACGAACTGGCGGGCAAACCCGCTCCACGGTCGATTTTCGCAAACATTCCCCGGCTGGTATCCGCGTACTACACCGGCAAGCCGGATGTCTCCGAACGGGCTCAACAGGTGTCGTTCGGCACCTCCGGGCACCGAGGCTCGTCTTTTAAGACGAGTTTCAACGAGGATCACATTGCGGCGATCAGTCAGGCTATCGCGGAGCAGCGGCGGTCGAAGAATATCACCGGCCCCCTTTTCGTGGGCATCGACACCCACGCTCTTTCTGAGCCTGCACTAGCCACCGCGCTCGAAGTCTTCGCCGCGGCCGGCATCGGGACTTATATCCAACGGGGCCTACGCTACACGCCAACTCCGGTTATCTCGCATGCCATCCTGACGTATAACCAGGGCAGAAAAGACGGCCTGGCCGACGGCGTCGTCATCACCCCGTCTCACAACCCACCGGAGGACGGCGGCTTCAAGTACAATCCGCCTGAAGGCGGGCCTGCCGACACGACGACCACGCAGGCCATCGCCGATCGAGCCAACGAGCTTCTCGGCACCGACCTCAAAGGCGTCCAGAGAATCCCCTATGCGAAAGCCCTCAGGGCGGAGACGACGCACGAGTACGACTACATCACACCCTACGTCAACGATCTCGCAAACGTCATCGACATGGAAGCTATCGCAGCCGCGGGTCTCAAAATCGGAGCCGACCCTCTGGGCGGCTCTTCGGTCGACTTCTGGGTTCCCATCGCTGAAAAGTACGGACTGGGCATCGAGGTCGTCAATCCGGTCGTCGACCCGACGTTCGGTTTCATGACGCTCGACAAAGACGGCAAGATTCGGATGGACTGTTCATCGCCCTATGCCATGGCGAGCTTGATCCAATTGAAAGACAAATTCGACGTGGCCTTCGGCAATGATGCCGATTCCGATCGACACGGCATCGTCACCCGGGGGGCGGGCCTGCTGAACCCCAATCATTACCTTTCCGTCGCCATCTGGTATCTCTTTCAAAACCGGCCCGGATGGCGAAGTGAAGCCGCGGTGGGTAAAACGCTCGTCTCGAGCTCCATGATCGACCGGGTGGCAAGGCATCTCGACAAAAAACTTTCCGAGGTCCCCGTGGGCTTCAAGTGGTTCGTGGACGGTCTCCTCGACGGCTCCTATGGATTCGGAGGTGAAGAAAGCGCCGGAGCATCCTTTTTGAGGAAAGACGGAAGCGTCTGGACCACCGACAAAGACGGGATCATCTTGGATCTTCTCGCTTGCGAAATCACCGCCAAGACCGGCCGTGATCCCGGCGAGATCTACAAAGAGCTCGAAGACAAATTCGGCAGCCCCGTTTACGAGCGTATCGACGCGCCGGCCACGACGGAGCAAAAGGCGGTGCTCAAGAAGCTGTCGCCGGAAATGGTCACTGCCGACGAGCTCGCCGGCGAGCCCATCGTCTCGAAACTCACCCGTGCACCCGGCAACGACGCCGAGATCGGTGGCCTCAAAGTGGTTACCGAAAACGGCTGGTTCGCCGCCCGGCCTTCGGGCACCGAGGAGATCTACAAGCTGTACGCGGAAAGTTTCAAAGGCCCCGAGCACCTCGCGCAAATCCAAAACGAAGCCAAGGCTATTGTCGCCGGCGCCTTCACCGCCGCGGGATTGTAGGTTTCAACTGCTATGAGGCAAGACTGGATTGGATCGTCGGCAAGGGACTCTCGCTCGACGGCCTGCCGTCGATCATCCGTCTCGAACATTCTCGGGAGCTCGGACGTCGATTGTCGGATCACCACCCGCTCCGCGTCCGTTTGGAGCTCCCAAAATGCAGAAGGAGGAAGACGTGTCCAAGCTCACCGATTCACCTGCATGGAAAGCGTTGAAGGATCACTACGGCGAAGTGTCCGCGCTTCACATGCGGGATCTCTTCGCCAGCGATCCCGAGCGATTCGACAAGTTTACTTTGAAGCTCGGTGACATCCTGTTCGACTACTCCAAGAACCGCATCACGGACGAGACGATGCCCAAGCTCATCGATCTCGCGCGCGAAGCTCGCCTGGCGGAGGCCATCGAAGCCATGTTCACCGGCGAAACGATCAACAACACCGAAGGCCGTGCCGTGCTCCACATCGCTCTCCGTAACCGCTCCAACCGTCCCATTGAGGTCAACGGCAGCGACGTCATGCCCGAGGTCAACGAAGTGCTCGCCAAGATGCGCCGGTTCACCGACTCGGTGCGCTCGGGCGACTGGAAAGGCTACTCGGGACTACCTATTAGAGATGTGGTGAACATCGGCATCGGCGGTTCCGACCTGGGCCCGCAAATGGTGACGGCCGCCCTCGCCTCCTACGCGCTCGAAACGCTCCACTGCCACTTCGTCTCGAACGTGGACGGCACGCATATTGCGGAAACCCTCAAGAGGCTGAACCCCGAGACGACGCTTTTCATTATTGCGTCCAAGACTTTTACCACTCAGGAGACCATGACCAACGCCGCCTCGGCGAAGGAGTGGTTCCTTACCTCCGCCGGGGATGAGTCGGCAGTGGCGAAAAACTTCGTAGCACTTTCTACAAATGACGAGGCGGTGGCCGCCTTTGGCATCGACACTGAGAACATGTTCAAGTTTTGGGACTGGGTCGGTGGGCGATACTCGTTGTGGTCGTCCATCGGTCTATCCATCGCGCTCGGGATCGGGATGGATCGTTTCGAGGAGCTATTGGGTGGAGCCCACCGGGTGGACGAACACTTCCGAAACATGCCGCTCGAAAAGAACATCCCCGTCACCATGGGGTTGCTCGGAATCTGGTACAACAACTTCTTCGGCGCCGACACACACGCGATCCTCCCCTACGATCAATACATGTCTCGGTTCCCGGCCTACTTCCAGCAAGGGGATATGGAGAGCAACGGAAAGAGCGTCACCAAGGACGGCGACTGGGTGGACACCTCTACCGGCCCCGTCATCTGGGGTGAGCCCGGGACCAACGGCCAGCATGCCTTCTACCAGCTCATTCACCAGGGCACCAAGCTCATCCCGAGCGATTTTCTGGCCCCCGCCCAATCGCAAAATCCTATGGGCGAGCACCACGCCTTGCTCATTTCGAATTTCTTCGCCCAGACTGAAGCGCTCATGAAGGGACGAACCGAAGAGGAGGCAAGGGCAGAGCTCGAATCGAACGGCCTATCCGGCGACGCGCTCGAATCTCTGGCGCGGGCCAAGACCTTTGCGGGGAACAAGCCCACCAACTCGTTCCTGTTCGAAAAACTCACTCCCGAGACGCTCGGGTCACTCATCGCACTCTACGAGCACAAGATCTTCACGCAAGGCGTCATCTGGAACATCAACTCCTTCGATCAGATGGGAGTCGAGCTCGGCAAGCAGCTCGCAAAGGCGGTCTATCCGGAGCTCGAAAGCGACGAGGAAATTCGGTCACACGACAGCTCGACCAACGGGCTCGTCAACTATTTCAAGAAGATCCGTTAACGGAATCGGCGCTCTCGTGCTCCTTGTTTCGGGACTTTTGTAGGTCTGGGCCACTTTTGGGAGGCGAAGATTTTTTCCATGGATATCGATGACTTTCTCTTCTTCTTTTTGCGGGTTCTCGTGGAGCAAATCTGGCGCGTCCCCCCGCCACAGCAGCCTATATTCGTCAGCATCGGGTATCTCCACTTCTTTAGATTCACCGTATCTCATTTCGGTTCCCCCGGGTACTTTTTTGAACTGGCGGCGGAAAAGAGCTAAGAATGGCGGCGGAGGGTTGATTTGGTGAGATATGGAGCGTTTCTGACGGCCGGGTTGCTTGCAGCCACCATCGCCCCTGCTCAAAACCTCGACTATCCGGTGGACGTAGGGCGTCAACGCCGAGGGTGTGGTCTTCGTCGCCGATCATCAGGCGCACGCACTACTCAAACTGGAAGCAGGAGCTTTCCAGGTCGTCGCAAAGGGCGAAGGCGCGCCGAGGACGCCTCTTTTTGGAATCAGAAGCATCGCCCTCGATAACGAGGGTCGGTGGATCGCCAGCGATCCGGCTACGATGAAGCTGTACCGAATCGATGCCGAAGGAACGACCGTTGTCGTGCCCGACGACGACGGTTTCGTCACGCCTTGGGCGTGGCCGTCGAGCCCACGGGCGACATCCTGGCCGTCGATCGCGTCACCCATCGCCTCCGCCGCGTGGCGGCCGACGGCAAAGTCACCGATGTCGCCACAGTCCAAGCGCCCCAATCGGTCCTCTTCGACAAAGAAGGGGCCATCTTGGTCTTAACCGACCGCAACCTGATGCGTGTGAACTCCGGAAATGCGGAGGCCATTCTGAAGGACCCGCCCTTCGAGTTCCCGCACGACGCCGTCTTGCACCCGAACGGCAACCTTTACGTATCGGACGGCTACGCGAAAGCCCTTTGGCAAATCGATCCACAAGGAAAAGTGAGCGCGCTCGCGCAAGGGGAACCGCTCGAGAGTCCGCAAGGCTTGTCGGTCGATGGAGAAGGAAACCTGTTGGTGGCCGACCCTCACGCCAAGGCGATTTTCAAGGTCAACGTCAAGGGCGAAGTGTCGGTCCTGGCTCCGGCTAAGCCCGTTAAGACTGATAAAATCACCACCGCCATGACGAATGAACACGACGACCGGGAGATCCTCGAGGCGGTCCGCACCATCTTCGACGAGAAGATACCCTTCAACAAGGTGCTCGGATTGAAAGTCGCCACGCTCGATCACGATCGCCCCTCTCTCGAAGCTCGAGATGCGCGACGAGCTCGTGGGCAACTTCTACAAGGGCAGTCTCCACGGCGGAGTCATCTCATCCGTGCTCGACGTGACCGGGTGGACTCGTCGCTTTTCTCGGCGTCGTTCAGGCCATGCGAGGCGAAGTCCATGGACGAGACCGTCCAGCGTTTCTCGAGAATGGGCACCATCGACCTGCGAGTCAACTACCTGCGGCCCGGTTTGGGCAAGCGTTTCCTCGCCACCGGCTACATCCTTCGCATGGGGAACCGCGTCGCCGTGACCCGCATGGAGCTCACAGGCGACGAAGAGCGCCTCATTGCAGTGGGAACCGGAGCCTACCTCGTTTCGTAATCATAGAGTAACGAAGGATTCGACGCCTTTTTCACGCCTGGAACTTGGCTCGGGTGTAGGTCACAGTACACTAGGAGAGCCGAAGAGACTCACTATGGTTGGAAAAACGATTTCGCACTACAAAGTACTCGACGAGTTGAGCCGGGGCGGGATGGGGATCGTCTACCGCGCCTTGGACCTCAAGCTGAACCGGGAAGTGGCACTCAAGGTCCTCACTCCAGGCTCGTGACCGATGATAGTTTGCGTGCACGATTCATCCAGGAAGCCAAAGCAACAGCATCCCTCGAGCACCCCCATATCGCGGTAATCCACGAGATCGACGAGGTGGACGGCGTCACCTTTATCGCCATGGAGCTTCTCCGCGGTGAGAGCCTCGCCGAGCGCATGGCAACGCAAAGGCTTCCTCTATCGGAAACACTGGAGCTCGCCGGCGAGCTGGCCGGAGGTTTGGCCCACGCGCACGACAAGAACATCGTCCACCGCGATCTCAAACCGGCAAATATCATGATCACCGACGAGGGTCACACCAAGATCATCGACTTCGGTCTGGCCAAGCTGCTCGAGGAGTCCCGAGAGGACCAACCCTTCGGTAGTGATTCGCACGAGGAGGAAACCGCGCTTCGAAGCGAGACCAAGGCCGGAATAATCATGGGTACCGTGGCCTATATGTCTCCCGAGCAGGCGCGTGCGCATCCCGTGGACCACCGCAGCGATGTCTTCAGTTTCGGTGTTCTCCTCTTTCACATGATTGCCGGCAAGCCGCCCTTCAAAGGTCCGAGCGGCCTCGACACGCTCCACGAGATTCTCAAGGAACCGACCCCCGACCTACCCGTTCAAGGCTCCGAAGTGCCAACGGTGGCAACACAGGCGCTTCAGGACATCGTCAACCGTTGCACGGAAAAGAATCCCGAGGCCCGATATCAAAACATGAAGGACGTCGCGGGTGATCTCCGCACGGCCCGGATTCGTTTGGAGTCGTCCACCATCGCCCCTTTACCTGGTTCCGCTCCGCGAAAACCGTGGATCTTCAAAGCAGCGGCGGCGGCGGGAATCCTATTGGTCGCCATCCTCGCTCTGATTCTCAGGTCCGGCGAGGAATCGGAACCGACCTCAATAGAGAAACCATCGATAGCCGTCCTTTACTTCGAGAACAACACCGGCGATCCGTCGCTCGATTGGCTTCGCACCGCCCTCACCGACATGCTGGTGACCGATCTTTCTCAAAGCCCGGACCTCGAGGTGCTCGGAACCGACCGACTCTACCTGATTCTCGAGGAGATGAATCGGCTTGACGATCGCATCACTTCGTTCGAGGTCGTTCAGGAAGTGGCGGAAGAGGCCAGGGTGACCACCGTTTTGCTGGGAAGCTTCGTCAAAGCGGGAGACACCATCCGGATCAGCGCTCGTCTTCAGGACGCATCGGACGGTCGGATTCTGACCACGGAGCGAGTCGAAGGCGTCGGTGAGTCGGCCATCTTTCCCATGGTGGACGACTTGACCCGGCGTATCAAAGACAACTTCGAGATCGCCCCTCTGGAGTCGGCCGAGCTCGATCAGGACTTGAAGGACATTACAACCTCGTCCGTGGAGGCTTACCGTCACTATGCCGAAGGCATTAGGCTCCACGAGCGATACCAAGAAGAAGAGGCGATCCCTCATTTCGAAAAAGCGGTCGAGCTGGATCCGGAGTTCGCCATGGCCCTCGCCAAGCTGGGCGTGGTGTCGAACAACCTCGGCCGTCAACGCGAGGCCGACGAATACTCTCGCCGCGCCCTCGAGCATATCGACCGACTCACGCCGCGGGAACGGTACTACGTCGAAGGTTGGCACCACTCACGTAAGAACGAAACGATTCCCCAAGCTATCGAAGCTTATGAGAAAGCGGTGAGCCTCTTCCCGGACCACGGTTCCGCCCGACACAACCTGGCCGGCATCTACATGGAGCTCGAGCGCTACGAAGAAGCCCTGAGTCATTACGAAGAGCTTCGACGGCGCCGCATGGTCTTTCCCGAGAGTTACGGATCCCTGGCCAAGGTCTACACCATGATGGGGAACGAATCCAAGGCTCGCGAGGTCCTCGAGGAGTACCTGGAAAGAAATCCTGCAAGCTGGCCTACTCATTTGTCCCTGGCCGAGGCCAGCACTTTCTTCGGCCGATTCGACGAAGCGATGGCATCCCTCGAGAAAGCGAAACAACTCGGAGCTCCCGATTTCAGAACCGAGAGCGTCGAACTGTTGGTTCGCTTTTCGCAGGAGCAGTGGGACGAAGCAGAGGCCTTAGCGCTCGCATTATTCGAGTCACCCAATCCGATGATCCAATTGCAGGGGGGACGCGTTCTCTCAATCCTCCAACTTTACCGAGGCCGCTCTCAGCAAGTGCTCGACAATATCGCCGAAGGTATGCCGGCGCTCCAGAACGTCCCTTATTCTGGGGGCATCTATAACTTCCTTTCCTATGTTCACCTCGAACGAGGTGAATTAGAACTTGCTCTCGAAACGGCAGAGAAAGCCCGAAACGAGGACTACGAGCCTCCCGTGAAACGAGAAGGTCTAGGACGCGCGGCTTTGGCCAGAATTGGACTCGGGCGACTCGACGATGCTGAAAAGCTGATTGAGGAATATCGCGCGCAAGTTGAAAACGCGCCCAGCGAAAAAGGAATGAGAATTTACTACTACCTTCGTGGCGAGCTCGCGCGGGCTCGCGGCAATCCGGTGAAAGCCGTCGAGGACCTCAACAAAGCAGCTTCCATGTTGCCGCCTCGAAGCTGGGGAGACGAACACGCCGAAATCTGGTTCGCCTTGGCCCAGGCTCACCAGGAGGTAGGCGATCAAGAACGGGCCAAAGAATGGTTCGTACGACTCACCGAAAGCCGGACCGAGCGCTTCTCCGCTCCCATTCCTTATGTGCGGAGTCTCTATCTCTTGGGTCGAATCCATGAGGACCGCGGCGAGATGGAAAAGGCCCGGGAGTACTACCGCCGCTTCCTCGGCTACTGGAAAGAGGGCGACTTCGACCGCGACCGGGTCGCCGACGCCCAGGCAAAGATCGTCTAGCCGCCCCGCATAGAGCAAATGCCCTAGCGACCTCTATCTACTTAAAAAAAAGAACTTAATAGATTTATTGGCCTACAACTCGTCTTCAAGCTAGGATGGATGCTCTAGGGCCAGCTAGACGATTCCAAAGAGTTAAAAAACTATGAAGTTCATTAGATACGGATTGTACGCCATTTTGCTGAGTTTAACTCCGTCTTCCGAGGCAGTCGCCCAGGGCCGTCCCCCGAGCCCGGTACGCTATACGGAAGCTGAAGAACGTCCGGTTCGCCGCCAACTACACCTTCCCGGCTCGGTTGAGGCGAGGACCTCGAGTCTGGTGGCCAGCGAGGTTGAAGGACTGGTGGTAGCACTGGTCGCCCACGAAGGTGACCAGGTCAAGAAAGGCCAGTCGATAGTCGAGCTCAGAAAAGACCACCTCGAGCTCCAGATCGAGGCTGCCGAGGCCGAGCTGCGCGAAGCCGACGCCCGGTTGAAACAGGCCAATCGGAACTTGGAGCGGGCCCAAGAGCTCTTTGAGTCCGAGGTGCTGTCCCGTGAACAGCTCGATGACTCGCGCTACGAATCCGATGCCTGGCAGGGCAGAATCGACCAGCTCACCTCGACCATTGCACGCACGCGACTCGACCTCGAGCGCTCCACCGTCCGAGCTCCTTTCAGCGGTGTCGTCATCTCCGAGCGCATCGACCTCGGCGAGTGGGTGGGCAAGGGCGATCCGGTCGTGGAGATGATGGAGCTCGTCGATCTCGATGTCGTGGTCGATGTTCCGGAACGATATTACAGCGACATCAGAAAGAACATGGCGACCTCGGTGTCCTTCGAGGCCCTCCCCGGCTACGAAATCGAGGGCCGGGTTCGGAGTGTAGTACCCCGCGCCAATCCGCAGTCCCGGACTTTCCCGGTCAAGGTCCGTATCCTGAACTCGGAGGGGCGAATCGGCGCAGGCATGTTGTCTAGGGTTTCTTTTGCCGTGGGCGAGTCCTATCAGGCCACGGTCGTTCCCAAAGATGCACTCATCGTTCGGGGTGAACGCCGTTTCGTCTACGTCTTGAACGGCGAAAGCACGGTGGACCTGGTTCCGGTAGAGACGGGCACCGGAGTCGGAAACTGGATCGAGGTCCAAGGACCGGTTCAGCCGGGCACCAAGGTGGTGACGCGCGGCAACGAACGCCTGCGCCCGGGACAAAAGGTGGCCGGGCAACCTCAGGAGTACGCTCTACCGTGAAGATCATCGAAGGTGCCGTTCGCTATCCGGTGACGACCGCCGTCGGCGTCATTCTATTGATCCTCTTCGGACTGATCGCCCTCCAGCAGGTGCCGGTTCAGCTCACTCCCACCGTAGACGAACCGACGATCACCGTCACGACCCTTTGGCCGGGGGCCAGCCCGCAGGAAATCGAACGGGAGATCATCGACGAACAGGAGGAGCAGCTCAAATCCCTCGAAGGTCTCCTCGAGATGGAAAGCTCGAGCTCGGACAGCAGCGGTAACATTGCCTTGACCTTTCCGGTGGGAACCGACATCGACAGCGCCCTGCTCAAGGTGTCGAATCGATTGGAACAGGTGCCGGAATATCCGGACGAAGCCCGTAAGCCCGTCATCAGCTCGGTGGACATCAACGAGAACGCCATCGGCTGGTTCATCCTGATGCCGACGGACGACGAAGGTTTCGAGGGTGACATCAGCACGCTGTACGATTTCGTCAACGACTACGTCAAGCCCGAGATCGAGCGCGTCCCGGGTGTGGGTCTGTCCAACTTCTTCGGTGGCCGCGAGCACGAGCTCCAGGTCATTGTCGATCCGGCCAAGCTGGCGTCGCGCCGCGTGACCTTCAACGAGCTTTCGGCGGCCCTCGAACGGGAGAACCGAAATTACAGCGGCGGCGATTACGACGAAGGCAAGCGCCGTTTCATCGTTCGCACCGTCGGCGAGTATCAATCGCCGCAAGATATCGAGGACATCGTCATCGCGGTGCGTGACGGTATTCCCATTTATCTACGAGACGTGGGCCGGGCCGAGCTCGGCTACCGAAAACCGGGCGGCCGTGTTTTCGCTTTCGGGCAACCCGTCATCGCCATCAACGCCATTCGCGAGCCAGGCTCCAACGTGCTCGACGTGATGGAAGGCATCAAGGATACGGCGGCGCGCCTGAACGCCGATCTTCTCGCACCACGCGGGCTTCACATGGTGCTGACCTATGATGTGACGCAATACATCAAGAGCGCCATCTGGTTGGTCAAGCAGAGCATCGCCATTGGAGGCGTGCTCGCCACCATTATTCTTCTTCTCTATCTTCGCAGCCGAACCAGCACCTTAGTTATCGCCGTGGCGATCCCCATCAGCATCATCGGCACATTCACGATGCTTTATCTATTCGGGCGCTCGTTGAATGTGGTCAGCCTGGCCGGGATGGCCTTCGCCGTGGGTATGGTGGTGGACAACTCCATCGTCGTGCTGGAGAACATCTACCGCCACCACCAAATGGGAAAGACCCGTTTCCAGGCCGCCTATGAGGGGACGAGCGAAGTCTGGGGCGCCGTGCTGGCCAGCACATTGACGACCATTGCCGTATTCGTTCCGATCGTGTTCATGAAGGAAGAGGCGGGCCAGCTTTTCGGAGACATCGCTCTGGCCCTGTCGAGTGCGGTGGCGCTCAGTTTGATCGTCTCCATCACGGTTATTCCGAGTCTCTCCGCCCGCATTCTTCGAACGGCTGATAGCGGCGAAGGACGAGGTTTTCACAACCTGTGGGGATTTCTGGACAAGGCTCAGGGTTTCGCCCGATGGGTCGGTAACACCGTTTATCGCATGACCGGATCCACGGCAAAGCGTCTCGCCGTGGTCGCCGTTTTTACCATCGTTTCTGTCGGGTTGAGCGTCCTGCTCATGCCGCCCACCGAGTATCTACCGGTCGGGAATCAAAACTTCCTGTTCGGGATTCTTCTACCTCCGCCGGGCTACAGTCTGGACGAGGTTTCCGATATGCGGTTGGCTTTCGAGAAAGTTCTTCGTCCTCTCTACGAGCTCGATCCGGAATCGCCCGAGGCGAAGGAGCAGCCCGGCGGCGGGATCGGCGGCTTCTTTTACGTCGCTTTGAACGGGCAGGCGTTCATGGGGGCGCGCTCGCAGGACCCGCAGCGGGTGCGCGAGTTGATTCCCGAGTTTTACAAAGGGAGTGCCGACCTTCCCGGCGTCATCAGCATCATCAACCAATCGAGTATCTTCCAGCGCGGCTTCGACGAGGGACGCAACATCGATATCGATGTGACCGGCCCCGACCTGGAGCAGATCATCGCGTTGGGTGGTGAGATTTTCGGAAAGGTTCAGGAGGCGTTGCCCGGATCGCGGGGCCGGCCCATACCCGGTCTCGACCTCGACAATCCCGAGATTCAAGTGGTCACACACCGCCGGCGTGCGGCCGAGTTGGGCCTGTCGAATCGCGAGCTCGGTTTTGCCGTCAGCGCACTGATCGACGGGGCCAAGGCGAGCGATTATCAGCACGAAGGGCGGGAGCTCGACCTCCGGGTCATGGCGGAACATAGCGAGCCGCACAGCGAGCGCCTGATCGAACAGTTCCCTATCGGTACTCCGGACGGTCGTCTGGTTACACTCGGATCGGTGGCCGCGATCGAACAAGTCAACGGACCCGTACAGATCAACCATCGCGAGCGTGAACGCGCCATCACCTTGAGAATTACGCCGGCCGAGGACATGCCGCTCGAGACGGCCATGAACCTCGTTCAAAGCGAGATCCTCGGACCCATGGAGGAGCAGGGCCGCCTAGGTGGTCTTTACCGCGCGTCGCTGAGCGGGACCGCCGACAAGCTCACCCAGACCGTCGACACGCTCCAGTGGACCTTTCTGCTCGCCATCGTCATCACCTATCTTTTAATGGCGGCGCTCTTCGAGAGCTTCGTTTACCCCTTCGTCATCATGTTCAGTGTGCCCCTTGCGGCGCTGGGCGGTGTCCTCGGTTTGGCCACCATGAACCTCTTCACCTACCAGCCGCTCGACGTCCTGACCATGCTCGGATTCATCATCCTGGTGGGCACGGTGGTCAATAACGCCATTCTCATCGTCCACCAATCGCTCAACCACATGCGCGCCGACGGCATGGAACCGCGCGAGGCCATTCGCGAAGCCGTACAGAATCGCATCCGCCCCATCTTCATGAGTGTCAGCACATCGGTTTTCGGCATGCTGCCGCTCATCGTGTGGCCCGGCGCCGGCTCAGAGCTCTACCGCGGCCTGGGCAGCGTGGTGGTCGGCGGCCTCGTCGTCTCCACCATCTTCACTCTGTTCCTCGTCCCGGCCATGTTCAGCCTGATGCTCGACGCCCGCAGCTTCCTCGCCACCCGCATCTCCACCTTCTGGCAACCTGGGGGTCAGACATTGAATTCTTGAATTCCTCGAGCGCTACCAGTTCACGTAACCTACTGATTCTTCTAATGTTACATCGTTCCCTCTCTGGGGTCAGACTTTGATATCTTGGTTTCTTGTACAGGATCGGGCGCGGTCCGCTGAGAAACGCAGATATCAAAGCCTGACCCCAAGCCCATTTTTCCGCAAACGGCTGTTTTCAAAGGGCTTGGGGCAGCATGCGTGAGAAATAGAATGCCAGATATCAAAGCTTGACCCCGTGGTAACATCTCATGCATGAAACCGGCGGAGGTTAGAGCTTGCGTTCAGTCGTTGAAGAGCGATCTTTTCGAGATGGCTCGAGACTTGGTTCAGTTTCCGAGCGTGACGGGCGAGGAGACCGAGGCGCAGCAATACATCGCCGGCCGATGGAACGACTGGGGTCTCGCGGTCGATCTGTGGATTCCCGAACGAACCGAGGTGGTCGGTCACCCCGCATTTTGTGACGACGGACTTCCCATCGAGCGGGCCAATGTGGTGGCGCAGTGGGGGGAAGGCGACCCGAAACATGCCGGCCTCATCTTGAACGGTCACATGGATGTGGTTCCGGTCGGCGACCTCTCCCGGTGGGACGACGATCCTTACGCGGGAGTCATTCACGAACAAGTTCTCTACGGCCGTGGATCGTGCGACATGAAATCCAGCTTGGCTGCTATGAGCTTCGCCGTTCGGGCGGCACAAGAGCTGGGAATCACTCCAAAACGGCCCGTGCTTCTCCAAAGTGTCATCGGAGAGGAGACGGGTGGATTGGGAACACTTGCTGCACTCTTGCGTGGCTATCGCGCGGATCTCGCGATTCTCGGTGAGCCGACGAGCTTGACCCTGTGTCCCGTCGCCTCGGGCGCACTTTCCTTTCGACTTCGCGTGCCCGGTCGCTCCGCACACGGAGCCCTTCCTGAAACGGGCGTCAGCGCCATCGACAAGTTTCACACGGTGAGCCAAGTGCTACGTGATCTGGAGATCGAGCGACACGCTAATTTTCACCACCCGGCCTTTGCGGAGAATCCACTTGCTGCACCTCTCAGCATCGGTAGACTCCGGGCCGGGGATTGGCCCTCGTCCGTTCCGGACGAGGCGATCGCGGAAGGACGTTACGGCGTTTTTCCCGGAGAAGATATAGTCGCTGCACGAGCTCAATTCGAAACCACACTACGCGACGCCGCCAAGAAAGACGATTGGTTCCGAAACCATCCGGTTCGGATCGATTGGTTCGAAGGTCAATTCGAGTCGGGCGAGACCGATCCCGACACGCCATTGTTGAAGGAGCTTGCGCGTTGCCATCAGGCCATGACGGGAGCACCGCTTCGCTCACGAGGTGTGCCCTACGGAAACGATTTGCGTCTGTTCACCCGCCACGGCAACATGCCCGCCGTGCTCTATGGGCCCGGTGACGTCCTTCGTGCCCACGCCGCCAATGAGAGCATCTCCCTCAACGAGATCGTCACCGCAACAGAAGTTTATACGATGATGATCTCGACCCTACAGGACTGATCATTCGTACCGAAGCGCCGTGATCGGGTCGACGCAGCTCGCCCGAAGCGCCGGTATCAGATTAGCGAGGAACGCCACCGCCGCCAGGACCAGCGGCACGCCGACAAACGTCAAAGGATCGGTCGCACTCACATCGAACAACAAGCTTTCCATCAGGCGGGTAAGTACGAACGCGCCGGCGATCCCGAGCGCAACTCCCCCGACGACCAAACGCATTCCTTGTCTCAAGACGAGCGACACAACTTCACTCATTCGGGCTCCGAGAGCCATACGAAGACCGATCTCGTGCGTTCTCTGAGAAACGGCATAGGCCATCACCCCGTAGATACCGACCGCCGCCAGGACGAGGGCGATGACCGCGAACGAGCCGAGCAGCAAAAGACTAAATCTCCGGTCCGCCACCGAATCGGCTACCTGTTCCTCGAGCGTGCGAACCTGGAGAACGGGAAGTTCAGGATCCATGTCCCGGATTTCCTGCCGCACCGCTGCGGCGAGGTTCATCGGTTCCGTCTCCATTCGGAGAACGAGAGTCATCCAGCGCATCCACTTCCATGTGTTTTGCGTGTAGGGCACGAACATGGTCCCCTGCATCGGTTCGTCGAGTCCCTCCTGTCTCGTGTCACCCACAACGCCGACGATCTCAGACCACGGTCCTTCCGGTCCCGCGAAGCTGAGGCGTTGACCCACCGGGTCTTCGTCAGGCCAAAAACGTTTGGCCATGCTTTGATTGACGACGAGAACAGGCGGTGCATCGGCATCATCCCGCTCGGTGATCGTGCGTCCCGTCAGCAATGGGATCCCCATGGTTCGAAAGTAGCCCGGGGTAACGAATATGTAAGGAAGAGGGACCTTTTCACCCGGCCCCGGCAGCGGGCGACCCGCGATGATGAAGCTCCTCGTCGCTCCCAAGACGCCCAAGGGAAGGTCGTTCACTCCCGCCACCGACCGAACACCCGGCAAGCCTTCGTAACGTTCGATAAGCTCCTTATGAAAGGCCACGTAATGGTGGGTCTCCGGATATTTGAAGGACGGCAGCGAGATCGTCACGGCGAGTGCTCGTTCGGAATTGAAGCCGGGGTCCACCCGAAGTACCTGCGAGAAGCTCCGAATGAGAAGTCCCGCTCCAATCAGAAGCATCAACGAAAGGGCGATCTCAGCCACCACCAACGCACCCCTCAACTTATCTCGGTACGAGCCCGATCGAGATCCGCCTTCTTTCAACGACTGCCCCAGATCGGCACCCACGGCGCGAAGCGCCGGCACGAGTCCAAAGACAAATCCCGTCAAGAATGATACAGCTAGAGCAAAGAGAAAGATCCTGGAGTCAAAAACGATCTCGTGGGCACGCGGAATCCGAAAAGGCGTCAGAGTAAGAAGAGACCCTACGCTCCAGTAGGCCGCCGCCACCCCGACCGTACCGCCCAGTAGGAAAAGAAGCAGGTTTTCGGTCAAGAGTTGACGGACCAGGCGGGCTCTGCCCGCACCCAGCGACAGGCGCACCGCGATTTCTCTCTCCCGGGCCGTGGCCTTCGAAAGAAGAAGGTTGGCCACGTTGGCGCAAGCAATCAGGAGAACCAATCCTACCGTTCCGAGCAGGACGAGGAGAGCGGGACGGAACTCATTCACGATCTCGTGGTGCAGGGAGACGACCCGAACGCCCCAACCGGTCATCCACTCCGGGTACTCCTCGGCAAGTCGAACGGCAATGCCGGCCATCTCGGCCTGCGCTTGGTCGATGCTCGAACCGGAGCTCAAACGTCCCACCACTCTCATGTAGTGCGGCTTACGATCCTGCCGAGCCTCCTCTTCGAAAATCCAAGGCCGCCAAACATCGGTGCGCCGAAAGGAGAAGCGGAACTCTGGAGGTAAGACACCAACCACTGTCACTGGAGAGCTTTCGAAGACGAGTCGCCTTCCGATGATGTCAGGATCCGATCCCAAACGATTTTGCCAAAACGGATGAGATACAACAGCGATGTCACGGATCCCCTTTGCGTAATCGTCGGCCTGAAACAGTCTTCCTAGAAACGCTTTGGCACGCAGGGTCGTGAAAAAGCCCTCGGAAGCCGACCCCGTCGGGACACGCACCGGCTCGTCCCCGCTGTTGTAGGTACTGCCGTAAGTCGAAAAAGCGCCCAATTCCTCGAAACTGCGGCTCGCGCTTCGCCAATCATAAAAATTGGGCACGGAAACCACATTGCGATCCCGGCCGCGGGACAGGTTGGTTTCCCAAACCATGACGAGTCGATCTGGATCTTCGTAAGGAAGGGGCCGTAGCAAAACGGAATCGACCACCGTGAAGATCGCGCTGTTCGCGCCAATACCCAGCGCCAAAGTAACGACCGCTGCCGCCGTCAAGCCGGGATTCTTCCCGAGCATTCGTAATCCGAAACGAAGGTCTTGGATGAGAGTCGTCATTCACACATCTCCGCAGGTGGCAGAGCCTATACCTACTTTGACGTGAGACAGAGCAGAAAGTTCGCTTCAAATAAACTGTCCTCTAACGGGTACATGATCCGTGAGCTCGGCTCTGTAACTCACTGAAAACAGGACCTCTCCATCTGGCATCAAACTTGCCAATCAACTAGAGTAAGCCCCCCTTGGCCGAGGAGAAGCATCATGAAACGCGCCCTACTCCTGCCCGCGATCGTCATCGGGCTATCGTGCTCCACCCACGCGTCACATCGACCGGTCCACCGAGGAACGACGAGCGTGACGAGCTTGGCTTACGAGATCGAAAGGACAACGTGGTCCCTCGAGCGCGAAGCTCAATACTCCTACTCCCATCGAGATCGGCAAGATAAGAAGCTGATTAAAGAGCTGAATCGTCTGGAAAAGCGGGCCCGCAACTTTCGACGAACCGTTGAGCGCCGCTATTGGGAAGACCGTCGCAGCCGGAAGGATTTCGACAAGCTGGTGAGACAGTATTACCGAACCCAGGAGACCACCCGATATGCGTACGCTCCCCGGCAGATCTACCGGGGTTTGAGTCGCGTGGGACATCTCATTAGTCGATTGCAGTACGTCTACGGCGGCGCCGGGTACTACGGCCGGCGCCGTTGAACATCGCGATCCTCCGTTTTCGTATGTAACATCACGAGTGGCAGCTCCTTGGCTCTAAAGGCCGCATTCCCTCGATGGACTAAGCCGTGGAGCTCGACTACTTCCGAACCATAGGAATCCCGATTCTCGACGGGCCGGATTTCGCCGAAGGCGATACTGAAAAAACGAACCAAAGTTGACCTAGACATCACCATCTGTCATTATGTCTTTATGACATTTAATAATCTTGGAGTGGCCGAAGCGAAAAGACGGTTCTCCGAGCTCATCGATCGCGTGCGCAGAGGCGAACGATTCGTGGTTCACCGCAGGGGCAAGCCCGCCGTGGCGCTGGTATCTCCCAACGAGGTTCTCAAGCGGCCACAGTCACCTCCTATCGGCTTAGCGGCGGTCGCCGGCGCGCTAAGCGACTGGGACGATCTAGAGGAAGTCGTAGAAGAGATTTACGCCGCCCGAAAAGAAGCCAAAGATCGTTCCGTGCCCGATCTGGAATAGACAGTGTACTGTTTTGACACCGATGTTCTAAGCACGGTCATGAAACGCAATCCGCCTCTTTCGTTGATTCGTCGTCTAGCACAGATATCGCCGGAGGAGCAGTTCACGACATCCATCACTCTCGCAGAGCTACTCTTCGGTGCAGCGAAGAAAGGGAGCCCCCGCTTGTGGGAGCGGGTTCGAGATATCGTTCACCGCGCGCAGACAATTCTTCCGTTTGATGAAATCGCGGCGGAAACTTATGGCCCTTTACGCGCCGACTTGGAATCTAGAGGCCTTCCCATGGATGAGCCCAATCTGCGGATCGCATCGATTGCCCTTTCACGCGATCTGATTCTTGTGACCGGCAACGTTCGTCACTACGACCGAGTACCTAACCTGCGGATCGAAAACTGGCTCACCAATTGAATGACCCGGTCGTCATTGACGTCATCAAATCCTACAGCCCCTTCTTCACCCGCTCGAGCGTCATGGGAAGCTCGAACATCCGGACGCCAATCGCGTCATAGACCGCATTGGCAAGCACGGCGCCCATGGTTGTAATCGCCGGCTCCCCACATCCTTGCGGAGCCATGCCGGGGTTGTCAACGAGCACCGTCTCGATTTCGGGTAGCCACGAGAAACGCGGGAGCTCATAGGTGTCGAAGTTCTCGTCGAGCACGTTTCCGCCCTTGAAACGTATCTCCTCCGTCAAGGCGGAGCCGAGTCCCATAGTGATGCAGCTTTCAAGCTGCAATTGGGCTCCCTGCGGGTTGATGATCTCACCCATGTCCTGCGCCAACACGACCCGCTTGACTAGCACCTTTCCGGTGCTCTGGTCCACTTCGACTTCCGCCATCGTGGCGACATAGGTACCCAGGTAGTCGGTGCAAGCCAATCCATAGCCACGACCGGAGGGCGCCTTCGCGGGCTTGCGCCCGAACTTGTCAGCGGCAGCCTCGAGGACCCGTTTCATCCGATCATTCGCCAGGTTGTGCAGTCGGAACGCCAGCGGATCCATACCGGCCGCTTCGGCCATCACATCGATGTGGGACTCGATGGCGAAGACATTGGTGTTGCTGCCCGGCCCTCGCCAAGCTCCAACGCCGAAGGGATGGGCGCCGTCACGCCGTCCCCCTCTCGTCAGCACACGATGATGGGGAATGTCATAGAAAGGTTGAGAGCTTCGCGTTCCCGCGTAGTAGTTGTCATAGTCCCAGTAAGCGATTCTATCCTGCGCATCCAGGCCCGATCGGATCTTGATGACCGCAGCAGGCCGGAAAGTGTCGTAAAAGAACTCTTCTTTTCGGGTCCATGCGACCTGTATGGGAGATCCCGCCGCCTTGGCGAGCCGAGCCGCTTCGACGATCTGTTGGGTGTTGGTCTTGCCTCCGAAACCTCCTCCTACAAAGGGCGGTATGACCCTGACATTCTCGGGTGGAAATCCCAAGGTCTCGGCTACCGCTTCCTGAGCCCGAAAGGGAGTCTGCGTGGAGGCCCAAACGGTCGCCCTTCCCCCTTCGATCTGAACGGCGGCAGTGTGCGGCTCGATGGGCGCGTGGGCCACATATTGATTGAGATAATCGTGCTCAAAGCTCTTCTCGGCGAGACGCTTTCCTTCTTCAAGCAGTCCCTGCTCCGTCACCACCTCTCCGGCGGGAGCCACCTTGACGAGATGGTCGAAGATCGACTCGTTGTCGAGTGGCGATTCCGGAACATCGAACTGAGCCCGCACCTTTTCGAGTGCCGTTTCTGCTACATCGGGAAGGGAATGCAAAACCGCCACGAGATCACCGTCTTTGATGACACGTACGCCCTCGATCTTTTCGGCGTCGGTCGTATCGACACTCGTGAGCGTCGCCCCGTGTACCGGTGGCCGCAGAATCTTGGCATAGTGCATTTCGGGCGGACGGATATCACCGGCGAACTTGGCCTCTCCCGTCACCTTCTGCCGCGCATCGGCTCGCGGCGTCGGTTTCCCGGAAACCCGATGTTCAGACACAGGTTTGATGGAAACGTCCCCTTCCAAACGGCGAACGATCTTCTTTCCCTTGACGAGCTCGGCGTAGGTCACAGCCTTTTGGGGATTGCTCGAGACCATGACCTTACCGTTTTCGACCGTCAATTGATCTGTGGCCGTCACGAGATGCTCGGAAGCCAATTGAAGGAGCACTGCTCTCGCTTCAGCTCCTGCTTTCCTCAACGGCGGGCCGAAATACTTCGTGCTCCGCGAACCGAAGGTACCCGCGTCCCACGGACAGAGGTCCGTATCCGCCATGACCATGTCGACCGACTCCATGGAAACATCGAGCTCTTCCGCCAGCATCTGTGCAAATGAAGTAATGATGCCTTGACCCATTTCGATCTTGCCGCTCAAACAAGAAACGCGGCCATCTTCTCCTATGCGAAGGTAGGCATTGAAATCTTCGGGATAGCCGCGGCCTCTCTGCGCAAGAGCGAGAGGATCTCCCACCGTGAAGGCAACCGTAATCCCGCCACCGACGAGGCGGAGAAAATCCCGCCGATCGAGCGTACTCATTACCGACCTCCCTTCATCGAGCGAGACGCCGTCTCGATAGCCTCGAGTATCCGCACGTGGCTTCCGCAGCGACACAGGTGGTCGTCCATGTGCGCAACGATCTCCTCACGCGAAGGGGTGGGATTCTTCAAGAGAAAGCTGTACGCCCCCAAAATCATGCCTGGGGTGCAATAGCCGCATTGCAGGGCATCATGTTCGACGAAGGCTTGCTGCAGGGGATGAAGCTCGCCGTTTCGCGCCAATCCTTCGATGGTGAGAACTTCCGTTCCTTCGACGTCACCCACCGGCACCAAACACGAACGCACGGCAACGTTGTCCACGAGAACGGTGCACGCGCCGCAGTGTCCGTCGCCGCAACCATACTTGGCGCCGGTCAAATCGAGGTCCGTCCTCAAAACCCAAAGCAGCGTTCGGTCGGGATCGACGGAAATCTCGGTAGGCCGGCCATTGAGTCGAAACTGAAACGTTTTCACCATGGATCACCTCCTGGCGGAAAGAAGATGAGACTCACTGGCCATCGTCAAGGTAAAGAAGAATAGCAGAGGTTGCTGGAGGGCGGCAAGCCACGCCCAAGATTCAATCCGAGCGCCAATAGATCTTGAAGAGGTTGAGCGGAGGCAACACCATCGTCTCCCCAACGCCCGGCGGATTGATAGGCACATAGCCACCCTCTCGCCAACTCATCCAACGATACCTCTCGTCTTCGAGCGGGGCGGCAAACCGGTATCGGGCCGCTTTGGGTCGGCCGTCTTCGGTCACTTGCAAAACTTCGACATCGAACCCGGTCATTGCAAAGGTATCGCCTACATGGAGAGGATGACTTGGGCTCCAGAAGAAACGATCCAGAGGCCGCGGGTAAAGACCCTTCGGCCAGCTTATGACAAGAGTATGCTCGTCCGGTCTCTCGACTCGGGTTTCATCGATACTCAACGACAAGAACCGAGCGTGGCCGGGAAGGGGTTCACCGAGCGAAGCACGCCGGATGATGGCGTAGAAACTGGAGCCGACCTCGGGTGCATTCAAGACAACGAGGTATTGAGTCGTTATCGCTTCGTCGCTGGGAAGACTCGAGCTCGCACGGGCCATGGCCGCGTCCATGCGAGCCGTATCGTTGACGCGCAGGGGAAGGAAAAGCGGCGCGAAGACGACGTGGATTAGTACCCAGACGGCGAAAAGAGCTCGTGCCGAACCCGACTTATCCTTCCAGGAGGAAAGAAACTGCGCGACCAGTCCCATGGCGCCGATTCCGATGAAGGCGAGAAGTCGGTCGAAAGGATAGGTGGCACAGATAGGAATCGCGGCAAGAGCGGCACCGAAGGCAAAGAACCTCGCTTCGGCGCTTCGCTTCAGCATGGGCCGGAGGATGATCAGGATCACCAGGACGACAAAGGTCGCCCACAAGGTCATCATGAACCGCCCATCTCGGGTCAGGACCAACCAAAAGTCGGCCGGTGGAGACGCGAGCTGAGCATTGAGGACCACGGGAAGACGCTCCACAACCGCACTCATGAATCGCGCCGGTTCCGTTGCGGGGTCGATGTAGAGACCGGTTCCGTTGACACTGAAACCGTAAGCCCGATAAACGATCCTCCAAATGATGACCACCAGCCCAAAAGGCAAAAGCGTCATGAAGCGCCTCAGCCAAGAGCCTTTTTCAAGGACGATCACATAGGCTAAAAGATAGCCGCCGACCGCGATGGCCGATTCACCGGCGAGCAAGGCAACCGCGAAAACAAGTGGAGCCAACCAGGCTCCCGGTCGCCAACCGTCCCGGCGCCAACGAATGAAGAGTATCAGTGTAAGTACGCCCAGAACTGCGGTGATGAGCCCGTTCCGATTGGCAATCCAACCCACGAGCATTCCGTGCGCGTCATCGGCCGCGTAGAGAAGGGTTGCCAAACCGGCGATCCACACCGGCTCCATGACTCGGCGGTAGAAATGATAGAGAAGCAAAATCAAAGCGCCGTACCACAAAACGTTCTGGAGATGCATGATCCAAGGCTGGTCGGGCCACAGGCGATAATCGATCCAGTGCAGGACGGAGCTCAGGGGACGCATGAACGAGATGTGGTAGTCCTCGGTCATACCCCAAACACCGACGATACGATCGACGATTCCAAGGTTTTGATCGAAATCCCCGGCGGCAAAACTGAAGAGCATGAACGGTGATGTGGGTGACCCCGGGATCTCGGGATGACCGAGGACACCAATACGGTGAAAATGATCGTCCACGGCGAATCCTCCACCGAGAGACGGAAGGGTCAGCACTACTCCGAGGGCAACAGCCGCCGAAGGGACGAGCTTCGACTGGAAGAAGCGGGGGATCACATCTTCTAGATTACGTGATTGTTGGCAAGCTTCAACTTCCACACCCGATACGAGGGTTGCTTGTTGGCCGCAAATTCTTCACAATCTTGGTATTCGGGTGGAGCCATGCTGCACGACGTGACGCATACCTTACGGAACCTCATCAGGGCTCCCGGTTATTCTTTGGCAATCGTTATGACCCTGGCATTAGGAATCGGTGCCACGGCAACGATCTTCAGCGCCGTCAACGGCGTCCTGCTCCGGCCGCTCCCCTTCCCGGACCAAGAGCGACTTCGGATGCTCTGGCAGACGGCGCCGGGAGTCGGTGTCGAGGAAGATTGGTTCTCGCCGGCTCAGTATTTCGATCTCCGCGAGCAAGTTTCGAGCTTCGAAGATCTGGCACTGATCTGGGGCGAGAACGTGACTCTCACCGGAAAAGAAACGAAGCCCGAGCGTATGGGCTCGCTCAAGGTCTCCTCGTCATTCTTTGACGTACTCGGACTATCGCCGGCAGAGGGAAGGCGGCTAACACAGAGGGATGACAAGGCGTCTGAAAAGCCGAAGGTCTTACTGGGCCAACGGATCTTTTCACAGCGTTTCGGTGGCAACTCATCCGTCATCGGCACCGACCTTATCGTCAACGGCCTCCCGCACGAGATCATCGGTGTACTACCTCCGATGGTGCTCGACCGCGACGTCATACCGACACTGTTCCCCATACCCGTTTTCGATCTAGTGGTTTCTCTGCCCATAGAGGATCCTGAACGTACCACCCATGGCACAGAGAATTTCAACATCTTGGCCAAGCTGACTCCGGAGGTGACTTCGTCACAACTCGAGATGGAGCTCGAAGCCGCCGCTGAACACTTTTCACACGATCCCGGCAGTCTCGCTGCGGGGCTCGAACCGGGGGTCGGATATCGGATCGCCGCGGTGCCGCTACTCGAGCAGGTCGTTGGAAGGATTCGACTTCCGCTCCTCGTACTCCTGGGAAGCGCCGGGCTCTTGCTGGCAATCGCTTGCGTGAGTGTCGCCAATTTGCTTCTCACTCGAGCCGCAACTCGGCATCGCCAACTCAGCATCCGCGCCGCGTTGGGGGCCGGCCGGGGGCGTTTGATTCGACAGTCGATGCTTCAAAGTTTGTTCCTGTCCATCATCGGTGGATTGGGGGGGCTCGGTATCGCATTCATCGCGGTACGAACCTTGCGCGGATTCTCCACGCAGGTCCTACCGCGGCTGCAAAACGTCGGTGTCGATGCAACGGTATATCTTTTCGTGGCAGGACTTTGCGTGGGCGCGAGCTTTCTGATCGGCACCATCCCGGCGTTCCGCATCGGCAGCATCGCTTCGAGCGACGTTTTGTGCGGAGCGGGTACGGCACTCGGTGCACGGTCTCTTTGGCGCCGCGGCCTCTCTCGCTATCTGGTCATCCTTCAGGTGGCGCTTTCCATGATGTTGGTTACGGGCGCCGGCTTGCTCGTGCGTTCGGTTCGCGAGCTCCAAGCCGTGAATCCCGGTTTCCAAGCCGATCGAGTCTTGTCGTTTCGTGTCTCTCTTACGCGGCAGAAGTATGGCGACCAGCAATCGCGCATCCAGTTCTACGGCGAGCTCATTCGTGAGCTCGAGAACCTTACGGGCGTCGAAGCGGTGGGAGGCAGCACGCTGCTCCCCCTGACACGTTTATATTCCTGGACCGACTTCGTTATCGAAGACTATGAACCGGAAGACGAACGACACCGCGTGGTCGCGGATGCCCAGATCGTCACACCCCGATACTTCGAGGCCATGGGCATTCCATTGTTGGCCGGACGAATCTTCGACGAAACGGATCCAGTCGAACCCATGGCCGCCATCGTGGATCGGACATTCGCCGAGCGCTACTGGTCCGTGAACGAAGCCATCGGAAAGAACATCGTGTACTTTCCGGGTGAGATTCGCTCCACCATCATCGGTGTGGTCGAGAGTGTGAAGCACTATGGTCTTGCGGATGATCCGCACCAGACGGTTTTTTGCTCACATCGGTCTATCGCCACCGCCACGCTTTTCTTCGCCATGCGCACCACCGGCCATCCAATGTCCTTCGTGCCAAACGTCGTCGAAACGATCCAGAAACTCGATCCCGATGTGCCCGTGTACGATATCGAATCGATGTCGCAGCGTGTCTCCCGCTCCATGAATACCGAGCGCCTACTCTCAACACTCGTGAACCTGTTCAGTGCCGTCGCTCTAGCGCTGGCTGCTGTTGGACTTTATAGCGTGTTGTCGTTCACCGTGGCCGCCCACACCCATGAGATTGGAATCCGCAAGGCGTTAGGTGCACGAAGCCTGGATCTTCACGGTCTCGTTCTCAAGCGCGCCGTGGTTCTCTCGGTCGCCGGAATCGTTTTAGGGACAGTGGCGACCTTCTTCGCGGAAAGTATTTTTCGTGGATTGGTCTACGGCGTAAGCCCTACCGATCCCTTGTCCTTTGCCGTCTCGGCCGTGTTGGTGGTCGGCGTGGTGCTCGCCGCCAGCTTGTCGCCCGCCCGGCGCGCCGCTCGGGTCGATCCGTTGATTGCGATTAAGTCGGATTAGCCCGCCCCAAGTTCAACATAGTATTGCTTATACCCAAATTGGGCATTACAATACCCAAAATGGGCATGCAAGTAAGGAGCAATCTTCACGATAGGTCCGGTCCTGTCAGCCTCGCAAATGCACTTTTCACCACGACTCAGCAGAGAGTGCTTGGGCTCCTTTTCGGACAACCGCAACGTAGCTTCTTTGCTACGGAATTGATTGCACTCACGGGATCCGGCTCGGGTGCGGTGCAAAGAGAACTGCACCGTCTGGCCGCGAGCGGCCTCGTGACGGTCACGCGCGTCGGCAATCAGAAACACTTTCAGGCGAATCCGTCTTCTCCGGTATTCAAAGAGCTTCGCAGTCTTGTCATCAAGACCATTGGCCTCGCCGATCCGATACGCCATGCCCTCGCACCGCTGGCAGAGAAAATCGATCTCGCACTATTATACGGATCGGTGCCCAAAGGCACCGACACAGCCGGCAGCGACATCGATCTCCTGGTCGTCGCCGACGAACTATCCCTCGAAGAGCTCTTCGCAGTTCTTGCAGACGTTGAAACCTCGCTTGACCGCAAGATCAATCCGACGCTAATACACTGCAAGGGAATACATAAAGCGTCGAAGCTCCGGTAATACATTTCTGACTCGCGTTCTAGGCGACAAACATTTGGTACTGATGGACAAAGAAAATGCCAAACTCTCAACTCAGTAACCTGGCGCGCATCGGTCAGCTCAAGGTCGAGCCACCGGCAGAAAGCGAAATCGCCGGATCGGTTGGTAGCATCTAACTCGGTCTCTGCGTCTCCGCCCCTCCGCGTTCTTTTTTCTTTGCGGATTTACCTGCGCTCCGCGTCTTGGCGTCCTGGCGCCTTTGCGTTGTCTCTTCCCTGCTACGCTTTCTCAACTTCAATCCGCGCATCGTTGAAACAAGCGCCGCCGCCGACCTCCGAGACATCGTCAGGGCACAAGGCATTCGCCGTCTGGCCATTCTCGGAGGTCTTCATCCAGGCGCCCTTGGGCATGAGAACCACACCCTCACGGACGCGATCGTCAACCTGAACCTTGCAGAAAACCTCGCCCAACGAGTTGAACGCGCGGACTCTCGATCACCACTTACGATATTCCGGCTTCGGCGTCCTCGCGGATGCATCGTGAGAACGAGCTCGCGAAAGCTCCACTCGCCGAAAGTACTGTTAGTGGTTTTGGTGCTGGCCGGTGTGAGAAAAGCCAGCGGATAAGTCTCGGAAACAAGCGGTTGATAGCGGTAGGGTTCGTGTCCGAGAGCCGGAGGAGCTAGATTGATTTTCCTATCCGGCGTTTGAGGGTGGACCGTGTCGAGTTGAATCGGTGACGGTCCTGGAAAATCGAAACGCTGAATCTTTCCTTCCTTGATGATAGTCGCGTCGGCCGGCTTCCCCCACAGTTTCACGGCCCCGATCAACCTGTCGAAAGCTTCGTCGGAGCTCCAAGAAAACGCCTCGTCCTTGAATCCCATGGTACGGCCGAGCTCGGCAAAGACCTCGAAGTTGGGACGGGCTTCTCCCTGTCGATCGATCACCGGCTGGATTCCCCCAACCACGTAGCTGCCGTAGCCTCGTCGAATGTCCCGATGCTCGAGAAATGTGGTGGCGGGCAAAAGGATGTCGGCGTAGCGCGCCGAGTCGGTCATGATTTGGTCGAAGACCACCGTAAACAGATCGTCCCGCTTCATGCCTTCGAGGATCGCGTTCTGATCCGGTACGGTCGCGACCGGGATTGCAGTTGTAAACGAAAAGACCTCGGATCGGTGGCTCGAGCCCGTTCGTCAAAGCCTTTCCGAGTTGCGTCATATTAATGATACGGGTTTGCGGAGACGGCTCTTCCCACAACTTGGACTTCGTCAGGGAAACGGCGCCGCCGTTGCTCAAGGTGTAACCGCCCCCTCGAACCCCGAACTTACCGAGAAGGGACGGCATGGCAATGATGGCCGCCGCCGCTTGACCTCCGTTGCGATTCCGCTCGAGACCCCAGCCGCAGCGCAGGACCGCGGGTGAGGCATCGGCATAAGCTTCGGCCAAATTGCGAATGTGCTCCGTCTTCACGCTAGCTTCCTCGGCAGCGCGCTCGAGCGTCCACTCGTTGGCTTTTTCCAAGATCGTGTTGAGCCCGACGGCGTGCTCTTCGAGAAAACCCGTCGCCAGCCGATCCTTATCCTTCCACCACTTGATCATGGCCAAGGCCACCGGTAGGTCGGTTCCAGGATAAACGGGAAGATGAAGATCGATCAGATCGTCGGCAACGTCCGGATCGGATCGACGAGAGCGATGAAAGCCCCTTTCTTCTTCGCTTCTTTGAGGTAAGGCACGAGATGGATATTAGACGCTCGGGGATTCCCTCCCCAGACGAGAATGAATTTCGCTTCGGGATAGTCCTCGAAAGCGACTCCCGGCATTCGGCCGTACATGCCTTGCGCCGCTTCGGTCGTGGGGGCAGCGCATAGGGTGATACCGAGTCGCGACGCACCCAGCCGAGCGAAATAGAGATCGTCGACGAAGCCGTAGGAAAAGTATCCGTTCGAGCCCCCGTAGTGGTACGGCAAGATGGCTTCCCCGCCCCACCGATCTGCGAATCTCGGCAAACCGATCGCTCACCTCGCGAATCGCTTCGTCCCAGGAGACGCGCTCGAAATCGCCGGACCCTTTGGGGCCTCGGCGCTTCATGGGGTGCAGCAATCTCGACTCATGGTAAAAACGCTTGGAAAAATGCGCCACCTTAGAGCAGATGAATCCCTTCGCGGTCGGGTGGACCTGGCCGGCCCGAATGCTTGCAATGGCGCCGTCGGTAACGGTGACATCGAGAGCACAGGTATCGGGGCAGTCCATGACGCAGGTCGTGGAGACGGTTCGCGAACCGTTAGCCAATTTTCAGTCCTCCAGATATATAGATAATGGGAAAGCTACAGCCGCAGCTTTCGCCAGGCGCCCGCCTACGCCGTTGGCAATTACGCATTTTCAACGGCTACGGCGGGTCTCGCGGAGACTTCGCCCATTGGTGGTTGAGCCGAAGCGAAGGCGGACACCCTGGCCTGCAGATGGAGTGTAGCGCGGGAGCTCCTCAGGAAAAAACCTCCGACGCCGCTTCCAACCATTCCTGTCCGTCCTCCAGTCGTGCAGGGCAGTCTCTCAGCCACTTCCGAGCTTTCTTTTCCAAAAGGACCCACTCATCCACCAAACGGTTGGCTTCCACTTTCAGCCAGATGAGCGCCAGCGCCGTGGCCCATGCTCGCTTGACGAGTGCGTGTTCGCCCTCGGCACCGGTCAGTCGTCCCTCCAGTTCATCGAGACGCTTGCCAAGAATATCGGCAAGGTCT